>NZ_CALSFU010000001.1 GCF_943737005.1 Achromobacter sp. Marseille-Q4962
GACACGTAGGTGAAGTCCGAGACCCATAACTGATTGGGCCTGTCGGCATGGAAGTGGCGATTGACGCGATCCAGTGGGCATGCCTGCGAACCGTCGGCAATGGTGGTGCGCACCCGCTTGCCTCGGCGCACGCCCTGCAGACCCAGGTGACGCATCAGGCGCTCAACCGTGCAGCGGGCCACGGCAATGCCTTCGCGCTGCAACTGGTGCCATACCTTGCGTACGCCGTAGACTTGCATGTTGGCTTGCCAGACACGCCGAATCTCAGCCATCAAACCCTCGTCGCGCTGGCTGCGCGCACTGCGCAGCTCCGGGCATCGTTGGCGGGCGGCATGACGCCGATACGCCGATGGGGCAACCTGCAACACCTTGCAGATCGGCTCGACCCCGTAGACGTCCCGGTGCCGGTCGATATAGGCGTTTACTTCTTCAGTTCGCGGTCGAGCGCCGCCTGGGCGAAAAAAGCACTGGCCGACTTCAGGATCTCGTTGGCCCGGCGCAGTTCTTTGACCTCGCGTTCCAGAGCCTTCATGCGCTCTCGTTCACTGGTGCTCATGCCATCACGCATGTCGCTGTCGATCTCGCTGCGCTTGACCCATTCCAACAGCGTGGCCGGCACGCAGCCGATCTTCGGCGCTATGGACTCGACGGCCGCCCACAGCGATGGATACTCGCCACGATGCTCTTGTACCAGACGCACGGCGCGGTCACGGACTTCCGGGGAAAACTTGTTCTGCTTGCTCATAAGGGCTCCATTCTCTCAAAGGTTGGAGCCTCCGCAAAACCCGGGGCAATTCAGAATCCCTGGGGGAACGAAAGCAAGGCGCGTGCGGATGCGCTGGTCGATGCCGGGCTGCTGAACAAGCAGGATACCGAAACCAAGGCGATGCTCGGCAACAGGACGGCGCCGGCCAGACGCAAGGCAGCATTCAAGGCAAGGCCGCGCTCGTGCTGACCAATGATGGATGGATGTACGAACGCTTGTTCCGGCACGGATCTGCAGCAGCCGGGCCGCCCCTCTTATTAAAAAAAGCAGCCCTGGCGACGCAGGCTCTGAACAACCCTGGCCCGGCAGGCAGCCCGCTCACGCCGAAATCAGCGTACGTCTTCTTCCACGTGTAAAAGGTCGCCTCCGACACGTCAGGCTGGCGAGATATATGTCGCCCCCCGCCTGCCACTCGCTGAGAAGCAGCCTTACCTCCGGTTCTGACCTGTACGGATTTCCCGAAGGCACGTCACTGCGGGCCAATACCAAAGAGCTGCGCAATAGTTTTATGCGCAAGCCGAAGCTCATGCCGGCCGCCTGCCGGGATTCAGGAGCGGCGTCACGGCGGGCGGCATCTTCTTTGACGAGCTGGCGCCAGGGATTCAGAAGCGCCAGCTCATATTCGCCTTTAATCCATGCTCCTGTTGCAAGTTTGCGATCTGCCCCATGTATGAGAGCCCGAGGATCATGGTTTTGGAGACCTTGGCGTCGAAGCCCGCCTCAAGCTGCAAGGCGTTCTTCGCAATGGGGGTCCCGAGAATATCGAATGCGGAACCGCCCGCAAATGCAAAGTTCGAGTCCGGGCGGACATCGCCGAACGCATGGCGCCAGCCGAGGGCGCCGCGAGCAAGGACGGAAACGCCATTATCGAAGGTGTGGGTCGTCTGCCCACGCAGACCCAGCGTGGTGTAGGTAACGCTGTCATTGGCGCTGCGCGATGAGAGCCGCGCAATGCCTCCCCGCTCGGTGAAGCCGTCGGTGTCGAGATTGACATAGGAGAGATTGACGAATGGTTCGAGTGCCGCCGCGCCAAGCGCTGTGCGGCCGAGATCGAAGCGGTATCCGAATTCTCCGAAGACCTGCGTGGTCCGGGCAGAATAATCGGCCGACAGATGATCCTGGAAACCTGGGAAGACCGCCGACCGTTTCGTCGACAGCCGATGCCAGGTCAGGGCAACGCCGCTCCTGAAGGAGAGATTGTTCCGTTGCGCGCCAGCATATGCGCCGAGATGATAGTTGTCGCTGTCGGCCGACGAGGAACGGCCACCGACCCGGAGATCGGTCTCGGAGTAACCGCCCAAAGCGCCCACGCGCCAATGATCGCTCACTGCACCATCCGCGCCGATGAAAATGCCTCCGATAGACCGGGACATGCGGGCGGCGTTTCCGTCGCCATCGACATGTCCCCACGCCCCGAAACCCTGCGCCCAGACCGCCGCCCGCTCGCCATGCGCCGCTGAGCCGGCCGTACCCGCGCCACCCGCAGCCGGTGTGCCGGCCGTGCCCACTGCGCCAAAGGCATAGCGCAGGCGTTCGTTCATCGCGCCGCGTATAAAGCCGCTGTCATCGAAAATGGCGGCCTTTGCCGATGCGTGGATTTCCCCGGAAAGCTGGTCGAAGGCATAAGCCGCCGCCTTCCCGTCGGTTTGGGAAGCCACGTTGTCGTAGAGGGCATCGCCCTGGCCGAGGCTCTCCACCCCATTGGCTATCGCACATTGATTGTGGTTGAAGCCGGGCAGGCAGAATGCGATGTCGTTTCGCTGAATATGCAGATAGACGTTGTTGGGATCATATTCGAGCATCAGCCCGACGTAGGGCAGGTTTTCGGAAATCGAACCGAAAGCTCCCGAAACGGCGCCGCTCGCATTGAGTATCGTCCAACGGCTTCCCGGCACATAGACCCCGCCGATCTTCTCGACCGCGACATTGCCTCCCTCGATCGTGGCCGAGCCGGAAACGTTGACACGGTCTGACGCCGAAGGCGAAATATCGACCGAGAACGTCGATCCGGACTTGAACGTCAAGTCGCCACTTACGGCCAAAGTGCCGAGTGTTTCGCCGCCGATCGAGTCCTTGCTCAGCAAGGGCTGCCCCGGCGACAGAACGCCGCCTGCTTCGATCGTCGTGGAGCCTGCCGTCCCGGCTCCGCCGAGCGTGCCCCCGCTGGCGACAGCGACCGATCCTCCCAGCGTGCCGTTCACGTAGAGGGTTCCCGCATTGACGGCAGTCAGGCCCGAAAAGGCCACATTGTCTTCCAGCAGAAGCAACGCAGCCCTGCCTGCCTTTTCCAGGGTGCCGCTGCCGGAGATAAGGCCGGCATAGCTCGCATTCACGTCCTGGTCGAACGTCATCGTACCGCCACGGAGGTGCACGTTACCGTCGAAGCGCTCGGCCGAGGAGATCAGTTTTCCGTCGTCGACCGTCCAGTCGAGGGCCGAATTGCCCGAAAGCCTCAGCGTTCCCCCTCCCCTCTTCACCATCACCCCTTGTGTTTGCGAGAGGCCGGCGATGTTTCCCGCAAAGGTTCCGCTGGTGGACTGGTCGAAGATGGCGATCCCCGCGTTGCCAATGCTTTCGGAAATCGAGTTCGAGTCGCCGATCAGCGTGCCCGCGAGCACGCCCGTGTTCCGGTAGGCATTGGCCCCCGTCAAGGCAAGGGCGCCGCCGCCGAGTTTCATCAGATCGCTGGCGCCCGACACGGGTCCGGCAAGGTCCAGCGTGGTTCCGCCGTCCACGTCAAAAAAGCCGGTGGTATTGAGGGCGACCGGGCGCGACATGCCGAAGCTGGATGTGGTGTGCAGCACCCCGCCATCGAAGTCGAAGGCGAGTTTGCCGCCAGCCGCGCCAAGATTGGCGTCGGCGCTGATCTGCAAGGTGCCGCCTTCGATCGATGTACCTCCGGTATGGTTGTTGGCGCCGCTGAGGACCAGCGTGCCGCCGTCCGCTTTCACCAACATGCCGTCGCCGACGAGCGGGGAGGCGATTTTCGCCGCGAAGTTCGCGCCGGACGCGCTGCCATCGCCCACTCGTATGGGCGTTTCGCCGCTCAGCAAGGTAACGGCGCCGCCCTGGATGCGATAGCCGCTCGTCGCGAACTGCATGCCCCCCACCATGACGGGGCCGTGCGTGTTATCGACCGTCACGGTGCCGGCCGCGCCGCTGAATACGGCATAGGCGCCATCGCTCAAGGCGCCGTTGAGGGCTCCGGTCTTCTCTGTCCAGTTGTCGTTGCCACCGGACGCGTGCCAGATGCCGTTGCCGCCGTCGATGACGCTATTGAATTTGGAGCCCGCGTCTCCATCCCAGAACCGCAGGGCCGGCCCCGAGGCGTTGATGAGGTTGACCTGGCCAGCCACCGATGTCTGAATGGAATTGGAACTCCCCGCCGGCATGGCCCCCAAGGCCAGGCCGTTATCCGTCAGCGTGCCGCCATAGTTGATCAACCTGTATATTCCGGCGCCGAAAGCGCTGCCGGTGGTCGAGCTGACATTCAGGACGCCGTCCAGCGTCAGATCGCCGCTGACGTTGACCAGGTCATTCAGCGCGCTGCTGCCTTCCTCGTCTGGCGGCTGCCCGACCAGCCTTGGCCGCCCAAGCTGGAAATTGAGGGCGGAGCTTGACGCCAGGACGAGGTCGCCATTGACGGTCAATGTGCCGACCTCTCCCTCGGCTCCGGGAGCGATGGTGCCAAGGTTAGAGACATTGCCGTTTATGGTTCCGCCGCCGCCGAGGATCGTCCCGGCCTTCACGGACACCGAGGGCGAGCTGAGCGTGCCGTTGACGGTAAGGCGGCCTGCCGTCACGTTGGAGGATTGCGAGAATGAGGAATCGCCTGTGAGCCTCCAGGCCGCGCCGTTGATGCTCAAGGTTTCGAAATTCTGGAACTTGCCGCCGTCCTCGATGCCGCTTCCGAGAAGGAGGAGGCTGTCGCTGCCTGCGCCACCCAGTACCTTGCCATGCAGAACGGAGCCGGTGTCCAGCGTCAGCGAGTTGGAACTCGCGCGCGTCTGATCAAAGCGGATGGCGACGCCGCCGGACCCGGCAATCGTTCCGGAATTGGTGATGAATGCGGGCGCATCATTGACCGAAATACCAGTGTCGCCCTGGATGGTGCCGGCATTGACGATCGACATCGCCGGCGCATCATCGGGCTCGAGCGCGCTGCCGCTATAGATGCCATATGCGCCGCCCTGGATAATGCCACCGGCGAGGTTGCGGATCGAACCGCCCGCGGCGGCCGCGCCAACGTAGACGCCTGCGCCCACTCCCGCCTCGAGGCCGTCGCCTCCGATGAAAGTCGTCCCGGTTGCGGTGATGGTTCCGTCATTGGTGAGGTCGACATCGCCATACCGGCTGCGCGTATAGGAGACGCCCCCGAGGCCCGAGATCACGCCGTCTTCGAAATTGGTGATCATGCCCCCGCCGTAGGTCCAGACGCCGAGGCCGTTCGTGCCCTCGATGGCGCCCCAATTGTTGAGCAGAATCTCGGTCGACAGGTCCCCGCCATGAATCCCATGCAACCCTGCCTTGATGATACTGCCGCTTCCATTGGTGACGGTGCTCGATCCGAGCGCCACATACAGCCCCACGCTTATGGCATCAGTCGCCAGGATCTGGCCGCCGTCGAAGTTCCGGATCGTGTTGGTGGACCCGGGATCGGAGTTGCCTAAGAGGCGAATGCCCACCTGGCGGCCCTGAAGGGTGCCGGTGTTCCGGACGTCGGCGCCGAACCTGCCTGACCGCTGGCGGCCTTCAACCGCGGTGAATTCCGATATTATGGATCCCGCATTGTCGAGCGTAAGCGGTCCGTAGGTTTGCACGCCGGCATCTTTGCCGGAGATCCTGCCTCCGGCTTCATTTCGCACGAACAGGTCCGATCTGCTCCAAATCCCCACCCCGCCGGAGATCTGTCCATGGTTGATGACGCCGCTGCCGGGACCGTCCAGGCTAATCCCGTCCGAGTGCGCCTCGACGGAGCCTTGGTTCGTGAGGATCCAGGTATCGCCCGGTGCCCCTTGTATCCCATTAGCACCGCCAAATCCCAAGGAGGAGGCCACGGAAATCTCGGCGCCCGGCGCCACGAGTACGGTCGTCCCGGGCTTGGCGAGAAGGACCATACTCGACTGATTGGCGTTGATGGTCTGGTCGTAGCTCTGCGCAGAAGCGCTGCAAACCGAGACTGCTTGAGCGAATAGCGCCACGGCATATGACTGGGTTAAAAGTGAATTCCGTTTCGACGAGATCATGAACACCTTCCAATTTTCGCCTCCAAAACGTGCGGATTCTCCGTGAATATCGTTAACGACTACCGGAAAATTACTGTGGAGTGCGCTGGTGGCCATGATAGTCAGCGCGGATGATCTACCCAGCGAAGAAAACCTAGTACAAGTACGATCAGCGCGTAAATTCGCAAGATATAAGACCAATCCCACGAATAATTTTTCTGTAATACAGAACTGTGTCTCACCAGCCCCGAGACGAACGTGCAGAAGGCGACGAAACCCATAAGACGATTCCGTGGCACCGCAAGAATAATGCGACAGCCCTACCTGGCGGCATTCAGAATAATCGCCAGCGCGTCCACGCAGACATGAAAATCTCCGAATACCAACAAGTTGATCGAGGTGATTTAAAAAAGAAAATTTATAAAGGAAGAAAAAACCAATGATCCGCACCATATGAAATACAAACGGCGCACAGGCGTTCCGTGCCCGGCGCCTGTAAAAACGGAAAATGAATGCAGATTATCTGGCTTGAAGGCAAGCGCATCGTCGCTTGCCCAAAATTCCAATGGCGGCCCTGCCCGTTTTAATCTTCTTGAACAGCAGAGGTTCCGAAAGCATGGGTGCACACATGCCGACACGCCGGGGGGAGCGCGCCGTTGTCATGGCCTGCCAGCCCTCAAGCCGCCGGCAATATCAACATCACCCTCAACCCGCCCAGATCCGGCGACCTGAGCGCCTGGACGTCGCCGCCATAGGTGCAGGCCAGGTCGCGCACGATGTCCAGGCCCAGGCCGGAGCCGGGCTGTTGTTCGTCCACGCGCACGCCGCGCTTGAAGATGCGCTCGCGTTCGGTGTCGGCAATGCCGGGGCCGTCGTCGTCGACGTGGATGGAGAGACGGCCCCGGGCATCGCGCCGGGCGGTGACGCGCACCTGCCGCCTGGCCCATTTGCAGGCGTTGTCGAGCAGGTTGCCCAGCATCTCCTGGAAGTCGTGCAGTTCGCCGCGAAAGCACAGGTCGGCCGGCTTCACGGCAAGCGCGATGTCGAGCTGGCGGTCGGCGTGCAGGCGCCGCATGGCGCGCAGCAGCCCTTCCAGGGGCTCGCGCACGGGGGTGCGCAGGTCCGTCGCGCCCGAGGAGGCCGCGGCGCGGGCGCGGGCCAGGTGATGGTCGATCTGCCGGCGCGCCACGCCAACCTGTTCGCGCACCAGGTCCGCCAGCGGCCCGCGTTCGGCGGCCGCGGCGTTGGCGAGAATGGCCAGCGGGGTCTTGACCGCGTGGGCGAGGTTGCCGGCCTGGGTGCGGGCGCGCTGGATGATCTCGTCGTTGACGGCGAGTACGCGGTTGAAGTCGTCCACCAGGGGCTGCACTTCGTCGGGGTAGCGGCCTTCGATGCGCATGCTGCTGCCGGGCGGCTGCTGCGCGAGCTGGCGGCGCAGGCGCGCGAGCGGGCGCAGTCCGATGACCACTTGCATGATGGCGGCCAGCACCAGCCCTCCGGCCAGGCCGCCGAGCGAAATAACGAGTATGTGGGTGAAGCGCTCCATGGGTTCGGCCAGCACGGTGCGGTCGGCGGCCACGACCAGCCGCAGCCGGGGCGCGTCGGTTTCGGCGGGCGTGAGCAGGCGCGCCACGGCGTAGAGGTCGCGCCCTTCGGGGCCCGTCAGCTCGTATCCGTTTTCGGCGCCGGGCGGCGCAGCGGGCAGGGTCTGGTCCCACAATGAGCGGGACCGCGCGACGCCGGCGCGGGGGCCGGGGCCGAGGCGGTCGATCTGCCAGTAGAGGCCGGACAGCGGCTGGTCGAATCTCGGGTCGCTGAGCGGCGGGGACACCCGCACCTGCGCGGCGGGCCCGAGGTTGACGGCGGCCGTGAGCTGGTTCAGGTGCAGCATCAGCTCCGAACGCAGTTGTTCGGTGATGTGCTGGCGGAACAGGTTGGCCAGGCCCCAGCCCGCCACGATGACGGAGAGGGAGATCCAGGCCAGCGTGCCGATCAGCAGGCGCCAGCGCAGCGACCCGGCGCCGTCCAGCCCGGCCCGCGGGCGCCGCGGCGCGGCGGCGCTCATGATCCGCCCGCCAGCCGGTAGCCCAGCCCGCGCACGGTCTCGATGGTGTCGGGCGGAAGTTTCTTGCGCAGCCGGCCGATGAATACGTCGATGGTGTTGGAGTCGCGGTCGAAGTCCTGCGCATAGAGATGCTCGACCAGCTGCTGGCGCGACACGACCTCGCCGGCATGCTGCATCAGCATGGCCAGCACCTTGAATTCGTGGCTGGTGAGCGAAACCGCGACGCCGTCCAGCGTCACCCTGGCCTGCCGCGTGTCCAGCATGAGCGGACCGCAACGCCATTGCGCGCTGGCGTGCATGCTGTCGCGCCGGATCAGGGCGCGCACGCGCGCCAGCAGCTCTTCCATGTGGAACGGCTTGGCGAGGTAGTCGTCGGCGCCGGCGTCGATGCCGGCGACCTTCTCGTGCCAACTGTCGCGCGCGGTGAGGATCAGCACCGGCATGTTGCGCGCGGCGGCGCGCCAGCGCTTGAGCACCGTGAGACCGTCCAGCACGGGCAGGCCCAGGTCCAGCACCACGGCATCGTAGGTTTCCACTTCGCCCATGTAGTGGGCGGTCTTGCCGTCGGCGGCGCGGTCCACGGTGTAGCCGGCGTCGTCCAGGGCGCGCTCGAGCTGCGCGGCCAGTGTCGGTTCGTCCTCGATCAGCAGGATGCGCATCAGTCGTCGTCCCGGAATTGCATATGCTTGCCCTTGACGCCCAGCACCCGGCCGTCGCGGGCGTCGATCTTCAGCTTGAGCAGATTGCCGCTCGCTTGCAGCAGCCGGATCTCATAGAGATATTCGCCGTCGTCTTCCTCGAATTCTACCTTGACGACCTGCCCGGGATAACTGCGCTCGACGATGTCGAGCACCGTGCGCAGCGGCAGGATCTTTCCTTCCTGCAGGGCCTCGCGCGCGCGATCGTGATCGTCGTCGGCCCTTGCGGGAGACGGCCCGACCAGCGTCGCGCACGACAGGAGAATCGCAAGACAGGAACGCAGCGGCATGGGGAATCGGACGGGAGATCGGCTCATCGGGAAGGCATGCCGGCAATGCGGCGGATGTGCCGCACGTTATACCGCGGCCAACATGAACGGCGGGTGAACGGGGGCTTCAGACCGGGTTCATGAGGAGGTTTCCATAATGTCGTCCAGGGTCTGCAAGACCTGTCCCGATCGATTCGATCTCAATCCGCAAGACCAAGGAGTCCCACATGAAGCTCATCCGCACCCTCGTCTCCGGCGCCGTCCTCGGCGCCGCCGCCCTGGCCGCCCACGCCCAGACGCAGGCTCCCGCCCCCGCTCCCGCGCCGGCCGCGCGCACGGCGCCGGCCTCGATACTGTCGATCAGCCAGATCCATGACGCCATCACGGCGGCCGGCTACCGCGACGTCACCGAGATCGAGCTGGAACACGGCCGCTACGAGGCCAAGGCGCGCGACGCGCAGGCCCAGCGGGTGAAGCTCTACGTCAACGCGCATACCGGCGCCATCGAACGCACCAAGTTCGACGACTGACGCCTACGGCGGCCGCGCGCCCCGCCGTCCGCCCCCCCCTTTCTTGCGGCCCGCGCGCCCGCGCGGGGCCGCCGTTGCACCGGACACGTTTCATCATGCATACCCGTACCGCTATCGGCCTGTTCCTGGGCGCCCTCACGCTGGCCTGGGGATGGGATCTCGCCTGGCAGGCGCCGCTGCAAGGCGGCTGGCCGTGGCTGCTGCGCCAGCAGGGCCTGTACCTTACCGGCATCTGGTCCATCGGCCTGATGTCGCTCGCGATGATCCTGGCGCTGCGCCCGCGCCCGCTCGAGCGTCCGCTCGGGGGCATGGACAAGGTCTACCGCCTGCACAAATGGGCAGGCATCCTGGCCGTGGCCACGGGCCTGGCGCACTGGCTGATCGAGCTTTCCAAAGGCCCGTTGAACGCGCTGGCCGGCATTGCCGGCCGACCGCCGCATCCGGCGTCCGTCACGCTGTTCGACAGCGTCCGCGGCTACGCCAAGGACTTGGGCGAATGGGGGCTGTATCTGTTGCTGGCCATGCTGGTCATCACGCTGTGGCGGCGCTTTCCGTATCACGCATGGCGCTGGGTCCATCGCGCCATGCCGCTGCTCTACCTGGCGCTGGTGTCGCATGCCGCGGCGCTCTTGCCGCGCATGCACTGGCAGGGCGTCACCGGCGCGCTGCTGGGGCTGCTGATGGCCGGCGGCACCTGGGGCGCCGTGTCCGCGCTGGCCGGCCGCATCGGGCGGCGACGCCGCCACGCGGGCACGGTGGCCGCCGTGCGGCGCCAGGATCCCGGCGTGCTGGAAGTCGTGTGCGAACTCGATGCCGGCTGGCCGGGGCATAAGCCGGGCCAGTTCGCGTTCCTGACGCTGGACGAGCGCGAAGGCGCCCATCCCTACACCATTGCCAGCGCGCCCGGACCGGACCGCCGGATCGCTTTCCAGATCAAGGCGCTGGGCGACTATACGCGCGGCCTGGCCGCCCGCGTGCAGGAGGGACAACGGATCACGGTCGAAGGCCCCTACGGCTGCTTCCGGCCGGCGCCCCCGGAGTCCGGCACGACCCAGGTCTGGATCGCGGGCGGCATCGGCGTCACGCCTTTTCTGTCCTGGCTGGAATCGATGCAGGCCGATCCGGCCGGCGCGCCCCGGGCGCATCTGCACTATTGCGTGCGCGACGCGGGCGCCGATCCGTTCGTCCCGCGCCTGCGCGCGCTGTGCAATGCCCTGCCGTCCGTCGCGCTGACGGTGCACGACAGCCATGCGGGCCAGCGCCTGGACGCCTCCCGACTGGCGTCGGACGCCGCCGGGCACGCGCAGGACATCTGGTTCTGCGGCCCGCCGGGGCTGGCCAGGACGCTGCGCCGCGCGTGGCGGCGGGCCGGAGGGGCCGGCGAGGGCTTTCATCAGGAAGCGTTCGAAATGCGATAACGCCGGAAAAGCCGGCGTCATGCGAAAGGCGGACGGGACGCCTGCGCGCAAGCCCCGCGCGCTCAGTTGCCGAATACCCGCCGCAGCCGCGCGGATTCCGCGCGGTTGAGCCGCTTGGCTTCTTCTTCGGCGTAGTCGCGCTCTCCCGGTTCGTATGAGCCCTCGTAGAGGCAGCGGCTGCGATTCCCTCTGCATTCGTCGCTGACACGGGCGGCGGTTCGCTCGCGGTCCGAATCGCCGGAGCCGAAGAAAGAACAGCCGGATACCAGCGCGGCGAGAAACAGCGCGACGCCGCACCGGCTCAGTGTTTGCATGGACATGTGCTGACCCTGGAGAGATACCGTAGACCTCTTTATAGCAACCTGGCGCACGCCCCTACAAACCACGGGCGGTTTCGCCGAAGCAGTCGTGGCGGGGAATCCGGCCCTACGCTGCCGCGCCCGGGGAAAACGGCGGCCGCCCGGCGCCGCCGCCGTTTCCGGCCGCCGCGCCGCGCGTCTTGCCCTCTACCCCGCCGGCAGCCATTCCTCCAGCGTGACCTCGAAGGTCATGCAGATGGGGTTGGCGCCCGGCACGAAAGGCCCGCCATGCACCTCGCCCCGCGGGTCGGCGACCACGCCCGACAGGCTGGCGCGCAGGGAGCCATCCGGCTGGGCCCGGACTTCGCCGGCGAGACTGACGATTTCCACGGCGGGGCCGGCGATGCAGCGGTAGTCGCCTTGGGCGGTGTAGAGGCAGGCGTCGACCAGGCTGCCCAGGGCGCCGCGCACGAAGGCGTGGCGAAAGCCGAGCGAGAGGCAGAATTTCTCCACGCCCCGCACCAGGTCTTCGTTGGGGCCGATGCGGGCGTAGGCGACGCGGCCCATGCTGCCGCGCTCGATTTCAGCGTCGTCCATGGAGGTTTCCCCTGAAGGGTTGCAGCAGCCGGATGTGGGTTTCTTCGTCGTAGCGGGCCCGCAGCTCGAAGCCGTCCAGCGAGGTGGCGAGTACGGCGATGGCGCGGGGACCGATGATGCTGGTCTGCGGCACGATGTGGCCGCCGGCGAGGCGGCCGGCCCGGTCGCGGAAGACGGCGTGGCAATGCACCAGGGGCGCGCCGCTGTCGGATGCGCCCAGGGTGGCGTTGCCGAAGACGAGGTCGGCCGCGCCGGCCTCGATGGGCGCGGTGTAGGCGACCACGGCCTGGCGGGAGGGATCGGGCGGCGCGGTGCAATAGTCGAGCCGCGCGAAGGCGCCGCCCAGCAGGGTCATGGATGCGCAGGCGACGCCGGCGCCGGCCAGGGGGCCGACCAGGGCGTCGTAGAGGGTGGCGCCCGGCCGCAGCGCCAGGCGGATGTGACGCCCCCGCGGGGCGGTGCAGCTGTGGATGCGCACCGGGTTGTAGGCGCCCGGGTGGATGAGGGTCCGGGGACGCGGCAGGACGCCGCCTCCGGAACGATGCACGGTGGTGTATCGCATTGCAGGGCTCCCCGCGCTTGTGGCGCAGTTCGTGGAACGAGGGGTGGTCGCTGGCTTCAGTGGGCGAGCATGCCGGCGGCGGTGAAGCCGCCGTCCACGCAGATGATCTGCCCGGTCACGTAGCTGGAACGGCTGTCGTCGAGCAGCCAGGACACGGCGCCGTTGAGTTCCTCGGGCGCGGCGTAGCGGTGCTGGGGCACGACACTTTCCCAGGCTTCGCGCGCCTTGCTGGTGTGCATCTGCGACACCAGCGGGGTTTCGACGGGGCCGGGCGCGACGGCGTTGACGCGGATGCCGTAGGCGGCCAGTTCCACGGCCATGACGCGGGTAAGCGTGACCACGCCTCCCTTGGACGCGCCGTAGGCGGCGCGGCCGGCATTGCCGCGCAGGCCGGACACCGAGGCGATGTTGACGATGGCGCCTCGGCGCCGCTCGCGCATGCGGCGCGCGGCTTCGCGGGCCACGACGAAGGAGCCCACCAGGTTCACCTCCAGAATGCGCCTGAGCAGGGCCGTGTCGGTGTCGAGAAACGGCACGTCGCGGCCGATGCCGGCTGAGTTGACGAGGCCGGAGATCGGGCCGAAATCCTGCTCCATGCGGTCCAGCGCCTGCAACACGCTGTCTTCGTCGGCCACGTCCATGAGAATGCGCCCGAGCCGCGCGGGCGGCGCGAGACTGGCGATGGCGTCCAGCCGCTCCTGGGCGACGTCGGCCACCAGCACGCGGCGTCCGGCCTCCAGCAAACCCTGCGCCACGGCCAGGCCGATGCCCGAGGCGCCTCCCGTCACGAGTACCGCTTCCTGCGTTGCTTGCATGTCTGCTCTCCTTTTGGGGTCAGGCGGCCTGGGATAGGTGGCCGCGTTCGTACAAGGCATCCCGCACCAGCTTTTTTGTGATCTTGCCGTAGCCCGACCGGGGCAGCGCTTCCCAGAAGAAGATGCGCCGCGGCAGCTTGTAGCGCGCCAATCGGGGCGCGAGCCATTCCAGCAGGGCCGCTTCGTCCAGGGCGTGGCCGGCGCGCAGCACGCACACCATGACGCCGACCTCGCCCCAGACCGGATCGGGCACGCCCAGCACCGCGGCTTCCGCGACGGCCGGATGGGCGAGCACTTTTTCTTCGATTTCGCGCGGATAGATGTTGGAGCCGCCCGATATGTACATGTCGGACTGGCGGCCCGTGATGTAGAGAAAGCCCTCGGCGTCGAGATAGCCCAGGTCGCCCGTGCGGAACCAGCCGTTGCGGAAAGACTTGGCATTGGCGTCGGGATTGGCGTAATAGCCCGCGAAGACCGCCGGCCCGCAGACGCAGATCTCGCCGCTTTCTCCGGCGGGCAGTTCGCGGCCGCTGTCGTCCTGGATGCTGATCTGCATGCCGGTGCGGGCGTAGCCGCAGCTGCCCACGCGCGCCTCGGGGCCGTCTTCGGCGCGGTGCAGCGCAGGCGGCAGCACGGTGATGTTGCCGGTGACTTCGCCCAGGCCGAAATACTGCGCCAGCACCGGCCCCAGCTTGGCCAGGGCGCGCTTCTGGTCTTCGCGGTACATGGGCGCGCCGGCATAGATCACGTAGCGCAGGCTGCGGTGGTCGTAGCGGTCCACGGACGGGTGCTCGACCAGCATCTTGACGATGGTGGGCACGGTGAACATGTTGCTCACGCGGTGGCGCTCCACCAGCGACCAGATCGTTTCGGCATCGAATTTGTCCTGGCCCGGCAGGACGCTGCGCGCGGCGCGCGCCACCTGGGTCAGGAAATGGATGCCCGCGCCATGCGAAAGCGGCGCCACCACGAGGCTGACGTCTCGCTCCGTGGTGCCGGGCATGAGGTCGCACAGGTGATTGGTGATGACGAACGCCATCTGGCCGTGGGTGAGCACGGCCGCCTTGGGACGGCCCGTGGTGCCGGACGTGAAGAAGAACCAGCACGGGTCGTCGCGCTCGACGCCGGCCGCGGGGCGGGCCTCGGCCGCATGCGCGGCGATCAGCGTGGCGGTGTCGGTTTCGCCGAGCTCGCCGTCGCCCAGGCGCGCCAGCAGGCGCAGGTCCGGCACGGCTTGGGCCACCGCGCGCGCGTGCGCCTCGAACAGGCCGTCGCACAGAAAAGCCTTGGCGCCCGACGCCGTGGCCAGATAGGCGGCCTCGTCCGGCGAAATGCGGAAATTGGTGGGCACCCATACCGCGCCCAGGCGCAGCACGGCGAACAGGGTTTCGATGTAGGCGATGCTGTTGCGGCCGTGCACCAGCACGCGGTCGCCCTTGGCGATGCCGCGCGCGGCCAGGGCGGCGGCCAGCGCGCCGCAGCGCGCGTGCAGCTCGGCCCAGGTGATGTCGCGCTCGCCTTCGGAGACGGCGATGCGCGCGGGGTGGCGGCGCGCGGCCTGGGCCAGAAATTCGGCGAGGTTCATGACGCGGCGCGACACGGGCGCCACGCCGCCGTCGGGTGCGGTGTGCGGCTGGCTCATTTGCGGCGCTCCAGCAGGCTGACGTAGTTGGCGACGGCCGCGCCGCCCATGTTGAACACGCCGGCCAGCGCAGCGCCGGGGATCTGCATGCCGCCCGCCTCGCCCATGAGCTGCATGCAGGCCATGACGTGCATGGACACGCCGGTGGCGCCCACCGGATGGCCCTTGGCCTTGAGGCCGCCCGAAGGATTGACGGGCAGGCGCCCGTCTTTTTCGGTCCAGCCCTCGCGCAGCACTTTGTACCCCTGTCCGCGCGGGGCCAGCCCCATGGCTTCGTACTCCAGCAGTTCGGCGATGGTGAAGCAGTCGTGCGTTTCGACCAGGCTGAGGTCGTCGAGCGTCAGCCCGGCGGCCGACAGCGCCTGGCGCCAGGCGCGCGCCGCGCCTTCGAAGGCCGTGGGATCGCGGCGGCTGAGCGGCAGGATGTCGTTGACCTGCGCCCGCGCGCGGAACGCGATGGCGCGCGGCAGGCCGGCTGCCGTGTCTTCGTCGGCCAGCACCAGCGCGGCCGCGCCGTCGGAGATCAGGGAGCAGTCGGTGCGGCGCAAAGGCGGCGCGACGTAGGGGTTCTTGTCGGAGACCGTGCGGCAGAAATCGAAGCCCAGGTCCTTGCGCAGCTGCGCATAAGGATTGTCCACGCCGTTGCGGTGGTTCTTGGCCGCGATGCGCGCCAGCGCGTCGCCCTGGTCGCCGTGGCGGGCGAAATAGGCTTGCGCGATCTGCGCGAACAGGCCGGCAAAGCCGCCGTCCACGCCGGCTTCTTCCTTGCGGTAGCTGGCGTTGAGCAGGATGTCGCCCACCTCGGCCGTGGGGCGGGCCGTCATTTTCTCGGCCCCCACCACCAGGGCCACCCGGCCCCGCCCGGATTCGATGAAGTCCATGGCGGCATACAGCGCGGCCGATCCGGTGGCGCAGGCGTTCTCCAGGCGGTTGGCCGGCACGTGCGCGAGCGCGGGCAGCGAAGTGGCCACCAGCGCGCCCTGGAAGTCCTGCTTCTGAAAGCCGCTGTTCATCACGCCCACGTAGACGCCGTCCACGGCCGAGGCGTCCAGGCCGGCGTGTTCCAGGGCGGGGCCGGCCACCCGCGCCATCAGGCTCTCGGTGTCGGGGTCATCCAGTTTGCCGAAGGGGATGTGTTGCCACCCCACGATTACGGCGCGCTTGCTCATTGCTGTCTCCTCAGGTTGTGCCCGAGGCCCGCCCCGTCTGGCGGACTCAGGACTTGGGTCGGTTCGGCGGGTCCGCCGGATGCAGCTGGGCCTGCAGGCGCCTGACCTCGCGCGCCAGCAGCTTGGCCAACTGGAACAGCCTGTCTTCGTCCATGCGCGACTCCACGGCGGCAATGCTGAGCGCGCCCAGCACGTGCCCCGCGGCGTCGCGCACGGGCATGCCGATGCCCCACGATCCCGGGATCACCAGGCCGCGGTTCACGGCGTAGCCCTGCTCGCGCGCCTCCCGGACCAGGCTGCGCAGCAGGGGCAGGGAGTAGCGCGGATAGCGCGCCTCGATGAGCGCGGCGTTGGCCTGCAGGCAAGCCTCGGCGTCGTCGTCGTCCAGCGCAGCCAGAATGGACAGGCTGCCCGCGCCCACGCCCAGCGGGTGTCGGTCGCCCGGCATGAGCACGTGGGTCTTGAGCGGGTAGTCGCCGTCTTCGCGCATGGCGCACACGGCGAACACGTCGCGCCGGATGGAGAAGAACGCCGAGTCGCCGCATTCGTGGGCCAGGCGCGCCACGATGGGCGCGGCCAGCCGGTTGATGCCGAAGCGGGCGCTGGCGATGCTGCCCAGCACGTGGCACTCGGGGCCCAGGTAATAGCGGCGCGAGACGGGGTCTTGCTCGACCATGCCCTCGGCGGCCAGCGCGGCCAGCAGGCGGTGCACGGTGGGCTTGCTCATGCCGGTGTCGCGCGTGAGCGCGAGCAGGCCCGCGCCGTCGCCGCGCGACACCGCGCGCAGCACCTGCATGGCGCGCGCCAGGGTCTGCGCGCCTTCCACCTGGGCGGGGATCTCCTGCACCTTGTCTCCAGAATCGCTTTTATAAGGTCCATTTTGTGGACCAGCCTTTTTAAGACGCTTGATCACTTGGCCTCCGATTTTACGCATTTACGCTTGATATTCAATATGCTTAAATAAATCCAGACAGAATTATATGGTCCATATATTGGACCCAGCAATTCAGAATTGCAAAGATGCCGCACACGGCACACCCCAGGGCGACCGCCCTTCCACACAAAGGAGACAGCATGGACAAGACCCGACGCAATCTCATGCGCGCCACGGGCGGCGCGGCGCTATTGGCCGTTGCGCCCTTTCACCGCGCCCTGGCCGCGCCGCAGTACCGGTACAAGTACGCCAACAACCTGCCCCCCACGCACCCCATGAACGTGCGGGCCCGCGAAGCGGCGCAGAACATCGCCCGCGATACGGACGGCCGCTTCGAGCTGGCCATCTTTCCCAGCAGCCAGCTCGGCTCCGACACCGACACCCTGAGCCAACTGCGTTCCGGCGCGGTGGAGTTCTTCACGCTGTCGGGCCTGATCCTGTCCACCCTGGTGCCCTCGGCCTCGATCAGCGGGGTGGGCTTCGCCTTCCCCGACTACGACGCCGTCTGGAAAGCCATGGACGGCGCGCTCGGCGCCCACATCCGCAGCGAGATCCGCGCCAAGGGCCTGCACGTCATGGACCGCATCTGGGATAACGGCTTCCGGCAGGTCACGACCAGTTCGCGCCCCATCAACGGCCCGGCCGACTTCCAGGACCTGAAGATCCGCGTGCCGGTCAGCCCGCTGTGGACCTCCATGTTCAAGGCGCTGGGCTCGTCGCCGGCCAGCATCAATTTCAACGAAACCTATTCGGCGCTGCAGACCAAGGTGGTCGATGCCCAGGAAAACCCGCTGGCCATCATCCAGACCGCCAAGATCTACGAAGTGCAGAAGTACTGCTCGCTTACCAACCACATGTGGGACGGCTTCTGGTTCCTGGCCAACCGGCGCGCCTGGGAGAAGCTGCCGCGGGACATCCGCGAGGTGGTCGCCCGCCACATCGACGCCGCCGGCATGGCCGAGCGCGCCGACGTGCTGGCCCTGAACAACCAGCTCCAGACCAAGCTCGCCGAGGAAGGGCTGGCGTTCAACCAGCCCGACCCTGCGCCCATCCGCGCCGCGCTGGCCAAGACCGGGTTCTATGCCGGCTGGAAAGAGAAGTACGGCGACCGGGCCTGGGCGCTGCTGGAGCAGTCCGCGGGGAGCCTGTCATGAGGGCCGCCGGCATCGCCGCGCCGGCGCGCGCGTCGGCCCAGGGCCAGGGCGTGATCGCCGCGCTGGACCAGGCCCTGGGCTGGCTGGTGGAAGTCCCGGCCGCCATTCTGGTGGTGGCCGAGATCGTCATCCTGTTCGCGGGCGTGGTGGCGCGCTATGCGCTGCACACGCCGCTGGTGTGGTCCGACGAACTGGCCTCGCTGCTGTTTCTCTGGCTGGCCATGCTGGGTGCGGTCGTGGCCCTGCGGCGCGGCGAACACATGCGCATGGCGGCCCTCGTCAACCGCGCCGGTCCGGCCGCGCGGGCCGTGCTGGAAATGGTGGCCATCGCCGCGGCGCTGGCTTTCCTGCTCATGGTGCTGGCTCCAGGCTACGACTATGCCCTCGAAGAACAGTACGTCACCACCGCGGCGCTGGAGATTCCCAACATCTGGCGCGCCGCCGCGCTGCCGGTGGGCACGGCGCTGATGATGGCGGTGGCGCTGCTGCGCTTGCTGGCCCAGGCGCAATGGCGCGTCACCGGCGCGGCGCTGCTGCTGGTGGCGGCCGTGGTCGGCGTCATGGCGCTGCTGCAGCCGGCGTTCGCGCCGCTGGGCAACGCCAACCTGCTGGTCTTCTTCGTGGGCATCGTCGCCGCCTCGGTGTTCGCGGGCGTGCCCATCGCCTTCGCCTTCGGCCTGGCCACGTTCGGCTACCTGGCGCTGACCACCGACGTGCCGCTCATGGTGGTGGTGGGCCGCATGGACGAGGGCATGTCGCACCTCATCCTGCTGGCGGTGCCGCTCTTCGTCTTCCTGGGGCTGCTCATCGAGATGACGGGCATGGCCACCCGCATGGTGGCGTTCCTGGCCAGCCTGCTGGGCCATGTGCGCGGCGGGCTGTCGTATGTGCTCATCGGCGCGATGTACGTGGTGTCGGGCATATCGGGCGCCAAGGCGGCCGACATGGCGGCGGTGGCGCCGGTGCTGTTTCCCGAGATGCGCAAGCGCGGCGCCCGGGACGGCGAACTGGTGGCCCTGCTCTCGGCCACGGGCGCGCAGACCGAAACCGTGCCGCCCAGCCTGGTGCTCATCACCATCGGCTCGGTGACCGGGGTGTCGATCACGGCGCTCTTCACCGGCGGTCTGCTGCCCGCCGTGGTGCTGGGCGCCATGCTGTGCATGGTGGTGTGGTGGCGGCACCGCCGCCACGACCCGGGCCGGGTCCGCAAGGCCACGGGCCGCGAGATCGGCCGCAGTTTCGTCGTCGCGCTGCCGGCGCTGGCGTTGCCCTTCGTGATCCGCGCCGCCGTGGTCGAGGGCGTGGCCACCGCCACGGAGGTGTCCACCATCGGCATTGTGTACGCGGCGCTGGTGGGCCTGCTGGTGTACCGCTGCTTCGACGCCAGGCGCCTCATGCCCATGCTGGTCGATACCGCCTGCCTGTCCGGCGCCATTCTGCTCATCATCGGCACGGCCACCGCGATGGCCTGGGCGCTGACGCAGTCGGGCTTTTCCAGCCAGCTCGCCCAGTTCATGGGCGGGCTGCCGGGCGGCGCCTATACCTTCATGGCGGTTTCCATCGTGGCCTTCATCGTGCTGGGCAGCGTGCTCGAGGGCATTCCGGCCATCGTGCTGTTCGGCCCGCTGCTCTTTCCGATCGCGCACCAGATGGGCATACACGAGGTGCACTACGCCATGGTGGTCATCCTGGCCATGGGCATCGGCCTGTTCGCGCCGCCGTTCGGCGTGGGCTACTACGCGGCCTGCGCCATCGGCAAGGTTTCGCCCGACGCCGGCATCCGGCCCATCATCGGCTATATGTGCTCGATCGCCGCGGGCACCGTCATCGTGGCGGCCATACCCTGGATCTCGACGGGGTTCCTGCGCTGAAGCCAGCGCCGACGAGGCGCCCCGGCCCGCCGGCCGGGGCGGCCGCTGCCGCTCGCCGGCGGGCCGGGGCTATCCGCGGCGACGGTTGTCCGGGTGCCGGTCGTAGCGGTTGGGGATGCCGTCGCGGTCGCGGTCCCAGCAGCCGGCGGCATACACCCAGCGCCCCTGGGCGCGGCGCCATTCGGGCGCGTGGTACACATAGCCCGGACGCGCCCTGAGCCAGTTGCCGCCTATCCACACATGATGGTTGCCGCGCCATTCCCAGTGGCCCGGCGCCCAGACATAGCCGGCGCGGGGCGGAGGCACGACCTCGACGCGGGGAGGCGGCGGCGCCGCGCCGATGCTGATCGACACGGAGGTGTGCGCGGCGGCGGGCATGGCCGCGGCGCCCAGCGACAGGAGAGCCGCGATGCCGCCGGCCATGGCGATTCTGGCGAGTCTGTTCATGTTGGAACCTCTGCGGTAAGCGCCCTGCTTCTGGCGCGGTGAAACCAGTTTGCCGCCGCAACCTTGTCGCAATGGTTACGCGCGCGGCGTAAAAATTTCAGCGCGTTTCGGGTGAAAGCGCACCATATGGGTGCGACGCGGGGGCTCGCGCCGGGCGCGCGGCGGATTGCGCCGCGGCTTCCCCGCGAGAGACAGGCGCGCGCCGCCGGAAAGAGGGCCCGATCGCGCCCCGGCGCGCGCGAAGCGGACTATCATCTTCCACCTATCCCGACTCCGCGCGCCTTGCGCCGCGCGGCCACGCCGAAGCTGGGCCATGCGTTATAGACTTCCTCCCCTGAATACCCTGCGCATCTTCGAAGCCGTGATGCGGCAGGGCTCCATCCGCCAGGCCGCGGGCGAGCTCTGCCTGACGCCGCAGGCGGTAAGCCAGCAGCTCAAGCACCTGGAATCGCACCTGGCGCGGCAGCTTTTTCACCGTGACGTGCGCAGCCTGAAGCCCACGGCGGCGGCGCAGGCGCTCTACCCGCACGTGCGCGACGGGCTGGACCGTTTCGCCGAAGGCGTGCAGGCCCTGCAGGCCGCGCGCGGCCAGCAGCTCTATCTCTATGTCAGCCCGTACTTCGCGACGGAATTCCTGGTGCCGCGGCTGGGGCAGTTCACTGCCTCCATGCCCGAGCTGGATTTCCGCATGGCGGTGGGCGTGGATCTGGTGGAGCTCGACGCCAAGGGCATGGACGCCGCCATCCACTGGGCCTACAGCGCGCCCCCCGGCTATGTGGAAACGCCGCTGCTGGACGACCTGAAAGTGCTGGTGGCCACGCCGGCCCTGCTGGAACGCCTGCCCGTGGATGAGCCGCGCGATCTGCTGAAGCACAGCGTGATTTCCTCGCTGGTGGCCAATACGCTCTGGGAAGACACGCTCGACCTGCTGGGCGTGCACGAGCGGACCGCGCAGCCCATCATGCGGCTGCACACGCACGCCGCCATGATGGAGGCGGTGCTCGCGGGGCTGGGCGTGGGCTTCATCTCGTATGCCGACGCCGTGCGCAACGTGAAGGCCGGCCGGCTGGCGGCGCCCTTCGGCATGGACCTGCTCAAGCAGTTGCCGCTGGGGCACATTCCGCGCTTCAGCCTGCTGGTCAAGCCGGACCATCCTTACTCGCCGGTGCTGGAACGCTTCCGCCAGTGGCTGCTGGACGACGTGTGCACCGAAGCGGTGGCCGGCTTCGCCTCGAAGTGCCGCCAGGCCCCCATGCCGGAGCCCGGCGGGGCGGCGGCGCGGCGCGCCTGAAGGCGCGGCGGCCGCGCCGCTTCAGGGCCGTGCCTCGTCGCCCGGCATGGGCTGGCCGGTGCGGTCGCGGCTGTGGAGCAGGGCCACGATGCCCATCGCCGCGCCCAGCATCAGGTAGTAGGCCGGCATCATGGCATTGCCGGTGCGTTGGATGAGCCAGGCATTGAGCATGGGCGCGGTGCCGGCAAACAGCGCCACCGACACGTTGTAGCTGACCGCCATGCCGGTAAAGCGCACGCGGGTGTCGAACAGCGCCGGCACGGCGGCGAAAATGCAGCCCAGCAGCGCGGCCAGGCACAGGTTGAGCACCAGCAGCGCCGCGACCTTGGCCCCGTAGCCGCCTTCGGCCAGCAGGTGAAAGCACGGCAGCGCCAGGACCAGCACGCCGATGCTGCCCAGCAGCATGGTGGCCTTGCGCGAAATGCGGTCCGCCAGCGCGCCCATGACCGGAATCATGGCAATGAGAAACAGCTGCGGCCCCAGAGACAGCAGGAACCCGTCGGACGCCTTCATGGACAGCGTGCTGATCAGGTAGGTGGGGACGTAGGTCGTGACGGTATAGAGCGTGATGTTGGTCACGATGATGAAGCCGCAGGATTGCAGCAGCTCGGCCCGGTGCGTGGAGAACAGGTGCGCCCAGCCCGAGCGCGGGTGGGAGTCGCGGCTGGCGCGCACGGCCTCGAAGGCCGGGGTTTCTTCCAGGCGGTTGCGGATGTAGAGCCCGATGGCGCCCAGCGGCAGCGCCAGCAGGAACGGCACGCGCCAGGCCCATTGGCCGATCTGCTCGGCGGTGAAGAACGCCGTCAGCACCGTGGTGATGGTGGCGCCGAACGCAAAGCCGCTGATGCAGCCGACTTCGATCCAGCTCGTGATCGCGGTGCGGCGCTTGTCGGCGCAGTATTCGGCCACGAAGATGGCCGCGCCGCTGCCCTCGCCGCCCGCCGAGATGCCTTGCAGCAGGCGCAGCAGCACGAGCAGCACGGGCGCCGCGATGCCGATGCTGTCGTGGCTGGGAATGAGACCGATGGCGAAGGTCGCGATCGCCATCATCAGGATGGTCACGGTGAGCACCTGCTTGCGCCCGTAGCGGTCGCCGATCGGCCCGAAGATGAAGCCGCCGAAGGGCCGCGCGAAGAAGGCGATGGCGAACGCGGCCAGCGAGGCGATGAGCTGGGTGCCGGGCGCGCTGGCCGGAAAGAACACCTTGCCCAGCACGCCGGCCAGATAGCCGTAGACCGAGAACTCGAACCACTCCACGAAACTGCCCACCACCGACGCCAGGACGACGCGGTTGAGCTCCTTCTTGCCGACCTGCCGCACGGCGCCCGCGCCGCGCTCCGGATTGCCGCGGGCGACGGCGGCCGCCCGCGGGGCCGCTGCCCGCACTGCATTGGTATTCATGGATTTCCCCTTGTGATTGATGTTGCGTCCGCCGGGCCGGGCAGGCGGGCGCGCCGGCCCGCATGCCGCCCCGCCCCGCTACTCGAAGGCATGCGGATAATCCCGCCGCGCCTGCGCTTCGCTGATGTACCCGTAGGCCACATCGCGCCGCACGAGTTCCACCGGCCGCGCCGAGGGATCGCCGTATCCGCCGCCGCCCGGCAGTTCCAGCACCAGCCGCCGGCCCTCCGGAACGAGCTGCGAGCCCTTGGCCTTCATGGCCACGCCATCGTCCATGCCCACCCGGCCGGCCGCGCCGCTGCCGCCGCCCCGGTGGCCGCGGGCCGGATGGTCGACCCGGTCGAACATGGCATTCAGCGTGAACTGGTAGCCGTCGTGGGCGCCGATCTCGATGCGCTGGCCCAGCCCGCCGCGCCACGCGCCCGCCCCGCCGGAGTCTGGCCGCAGCTCCTTGCGCCAGATCACGATGGGACCGATGCTCTCGGTCACCTCGGACGACATGGAATGCACGCCGCTCGGAAAGGCGGTGGCGCTGAGGCCGTCGCTGGATGGCCGCGCGCCGGTGCCGCCGGTATTGAATATGAGCATTTCATGGCGCGACCGGCGGTTCTCCGCGCGCGTGCCCTGGAAACGCATCTGCAGGTTCCACAGCGCGCTGGCGCCTTCGGCCGGGATCAGCTCCGGGCGGCAGGCCTGCAGTGCCCCCAGCACCACGTCCGGGATCAGGTGGCCGAGCACGTGGCGCACGGCCACCGGGTATGGCCTGGGCGCGTTGAGGATGCAGCCTTCGGGCGCGGTGATCTCGAACGGCCGCAGCGACGCCCAGTTGTTCGGGATGTCGGGCGCGATGGCGCACTTGAGCGCGTAGCAGGCATAGGCCTTGGTGTAGGTCAGCGGCACGTTGATGCCGAAGCGGCTGGGGCCCGAGGTTCCGGCGAAATCGGCATACATCGTGCCGTCGCGCGCCTGCACCCGCACGCGCAGGTCGATGGGCCGCTCGTAGCCGTCGACCCGCATCTCGTACCCGTGCAGGCCGCCCGGCAGGGCCGCGATGCGCTCGCGCGTCGCGCGCTCGCTGTGGCTGAAGATGAACTCCGCCAGCTCCTGCAGATCGGTCAGGCCGAACTCATCCATCATGGCTTCCAGGCGGCGGCGGCCGGTTTCGTTGCAGGCCACCAGCGAATGGAAGTCGCCTATCACCTGGTCGCGTTCGCGCACATTGCTGCGCAGGATCCCGATCAGGTCTTCATTGAGCGCGCCCGCCTTGTAGAACTTCATCGGCGGAATGCACAGGCCCTCTTCGTAGACTTCGCCCGCGTCCGGGCCGAAGCCGCGTCCGCCGATGTCCACCACGTGCGCGGTGGACGCGAAGAAGCCGATCAGGCGCGCCGCCGCGCCCTGCCCGCCCGGGCGGAAAACCGGCGTCACCATGGTGATGTCGTGCAGGTGACCGGTGCCCATCCAGGGATCGTTGGTGACCAGCACGTCGCCGGGCGACAGCGCATTGCCGAACCGGCGCACGAAATGCCCCACGGACTCGGCCATGGAGTTCACGTGGCCGGGCGTGCCGGTCACGGCCTGGGCGATCATGCGGCCCTGCGCGTCGAACACGCCGGCCGACAGATCGCCCGCCTCGCGCACACTGGTGCAGAAGGCGGTGCGCACCAGCGTGACGGCCTGCTCCTCGACCACGGCGATCAGCCGGTTCCACATGATTTGTTCGCGGACACGTATGCTTGCGCTCATCTCACGCCCCTTCGTTTTCGTTGCGTTGGACCAGCAGGCAGCCGTCCTGCTGCAGGACCAGCCCATAGGCCGGGCTGACATAGGTGGAGGTTTCTTTCTCGGTCACGATCAGCGGCCCCTCCAGCCGCACGCCCACCGGCAGGCTGGCGCGGTCGTGGATGGCGCAGTCCAGGAACTTCCCGGCGCGCGCGTCGAATACCCGTCGCCGGTCGATGGGCGGGCGGCTCTGCCCGGCGTCCGCCGTGCCCGGGTCGGCGCGCATGCGCTCGGGCGCAGCGACCTCGCTGCGCAGCGACAGCGCCCAGCTCACCACCTCCACGTCCAGACCCTCGACCTCGTGCCCGAAAAGCTGGGTGTAGGCCTGCACGAAATTCCGGCGCAGGGCTTCCAGCGCCGCGTCGTCCATGAGGCCGGCGGGCGCGTCCACGGGTATTTCCCAGCCCTGTCCCGCATAGCGCATGTAGGCGCGCAGCTCGCGCAGCGTCTGGCCCCGGTGTCCCGTCTCCCGCAGGAAGCCCGAGACTTCGTCGTTCATGTCGGCAATCATCCGGTTCACGACTTCCGCATCGAAACGGCTCAGGCGCATGACCGCGCTGCGCAGCGATTCATAGCCGAAGGGCGCGCGCAGAAAGCCGATGGCCGAGCCCACGCCCGCGCCCGGCGGCACCAGCAGCCGGTCCATGCCGAGCTTTTCGCATAGCCGGGCGGCATGCAGCGGCGCCGCGCCGCCGTAGGCGATCATGGTGAATTCGCTCAGGTCGCGGCCGCTCTCCACGGCATGCATGCGCGCGGCGTTGGACATATTCTCGTCCACCATCTCGGCCACGGCATACGTACGCGGCCTGCACGGCGTCGCCGTCCAGCGGCCCGGCCACATGCCGGCGCAGCGCGGCCTGCGCGGCTTCGGCGTCCAGCGTGATGGAACCGCCCGCGAAACGCCGGGCGTCCAGCTTGGCCAGCACCAGGTCCGCATCGGTGACCGTGGGGCGGTCGCCGCCGCGCCCGTAGCAGGCCGGGCCCGGCTCCGAACCGGCGCTTTCCGGGCCCACGCGCACTTGCCTGAGATCGTCCACGTGCGCGATGGAACCGCCGCCCGCGCCAATCTCCACCATTTCGATCACGGGGATCGAGATGGGCATGCCGCTGCCCTTCTTGAACCGGTAGGTGCGCGCCACCTCGAACGTGCGCGCCGTCTTGGGATGCAGGTCTTCGATGAGGCAGATCTTGGCCGTCGTGCCGCCCATGTCGAAAGAAAGCACGCGGTCCAGCCCGTAGCGCGCCGCCACGTGGCTGGCGTAGATGGCGCCGCCCGCGGGCCCGGACTCCAGCAGGCGCACGGGGAACTCCGCCGCGCTGGCCAGCGACATCAGGCCGCCGCCGGAATGGATCATGTACAGCGGGCAGCACATGCCTTCGGCTTCCAGCGCGTTGGCCAGCCGCCCGAGGTAGGAGGACATCAGCGGCTTCACGTAGGCGTTGGCGCAGACGGTATTGAAGCGCTCGAACTCGCGGATCTGCGGCGAAACCTCGCACGACAGGGAAACCGACACGTCGGGCAGCGCCTGGAGCAGGCGCTCGCGCACCAGCCGTTCGTGCGCCCCGTTGCGATAGCTGTGCATCAGGCCCACCGCCACGCTTTCGAAGCCGCCGGCGCGGATCGACGCGATGATGCGGTCCAGTCCGGCCAGGTCCAGCGGCACCAGCTCCCGCCCGCCCGCATCGAGCCGGCCCGCAAGCGCATAGCGGTCGCAGCGCGGAATGAGCGGAGCGGGCAGCTGGATGGAAAGATCGTATTGCTCGAAGCGGCCCTCGTTGCGCATCTCGATCACGTCGCGAAACCCTTCGCTGGTGATGAACGCGGTGCGGGCGCCGCGCCGTTCGATGAGCGCGTTGGTGGCCAGGGTGGTGCCGTGCACGATGGAACGGATCGCCGAAGGCGCGATGCCGGCCTCGCGCGCGGCCAGCTTCAGGCCCTGCACGATGGCCCTCTCGGGTTTCCCGTAATCGGTGAGCACCTTGGCGGTGTACAGCCGCCCTTCATGTTCCAGGGCGACGTCGGTGAACGTGCCGCCGATGTCCACCCCTGCCCTGCATGCGGTTTGCGTATCTTTCATGGTCTGCCGTGTGACGATGATTCGGACCGGCGGCGGACCCGGAAGAACCGGACGCGCCGCCGTATGCCGCGCCATCATGGGCTGAGCACAAGAACGATGACAAACAAGAAATTGCGGGGTCCAGGACAAGCTGCGCTGTGCCCGCAAATACCCGGATAGGGTTTGCCCATGGCCGCCTGCCGGCGCGGGACGGGAGGGCCTTATGCGTCCCCATTGCAAATACGTTACTCTTTCCGTTTAGCCCCAAGAAGGAGCCTCTCATGGCACAAGCCACTGCCCGCCACATCCTCGTGTCCACCGAGGAAAAGGCCAACGAACTGAAAACCGCCATCGAGAACGGCGCGGATTTCGCCCAACTGGCGAAGGAAAATTCGAGCTGCCCGTCCAGCCGCGACGGCGGCAACCTGGGCTCGTTCGGCCGTGGCCAGATGGTCAGGGAATTCGACGAAGTCGTGTTCACCGCCCCGGTCGGCAAAGTCCAGGGCCCGGTGAAGACCCAGTTCGGCTACCACCTGGTCGAAGTGACCAGCCGCAAGGACTGATCCGGCATCGCGTGCGCCCGGCCTGCGCCGGGCGGCACGGAAAAGCCCCGCCATGCGCATACCGCGCGCGGCGGGGTTTTTTTGTGCGCCAGGCGCGCGCCTGGGCGGCCTCGCGCAGGCACTCGGAGAAAGCGGCAAGCGCGGGGCTGTCGCGGCGGCGCGAAGCGGAAAGGGCCACGGCATTCCTGGCGATGGGGAAGATGCGCCGATTGCAGGGGAGGCCCGCGGGATCGGCCCCGGGGCCCGCCGCCCTTCGCTGCGCCGCAACACCGGAATCCCTATCAATTGATAATTTCTCTTCAGCTGACAGGGCCGGCGGGCTGCGACAGAATGAGCCACGCCCGGAGGAGACGACCTGGGCCCAGACCGCGATATCTACAACCACACAGGCGCGCCGCGCGCCCCAGGCCCATGAAGACACCCCGCAACAAGGTCATCATCACCTGCGCCATCACGGGTTCGGTGCATACCCCGTCGATGTCGCCCTATCTGCCCGTCACGCCGGAAGAGATCGCGCAGTCCGCGCTGGATGCCGCCGAGGCCGGCGCGGCCATCGTGCATCTGCATGCGCGCCAGCCCGGGAACGGCCGGCCCACCCAGGACCCGGCGATCTACGAACGCTTCCTGCCGCGCATCAAGGATGCCTCGGACGTGGTGGTCAACATCACCACGGGCGGATCTCCCGTGCTGCCGGTGAGCGAACGGCTGCAGCCCGCCGCACGCTTCCAGCCGGAAGTGGCCTCGCTGAACATGGGCTCCATGAATTTCGGCATGTACGAGCTGCTGGAACGCTTCAAGGAGTTCCGGCACGACTGGGAACGCCCATACCTGGAAGGCAGCGCCGACCTCATCTTCCGCAATACGTTCAAGGACATCGCGCACATCCTGGCCGCCTGCGCCGACAACGGCACCCGCTTCGAGATCGAGTGCTACGACATCGGCCATCTCTACACGGCCGCGCATTTCGTGGACCGCGGCCTGCTCGAGCCGCCGTTCCTGATCCAGTCGGTGTTCGGCATCCGGGGCGGCATCGGCACGCACCCGGAAGACGTGATGGCAATGAAGCGCACGGCCGACCGCCTGTTCGGCGACGCCTATGTCTGGTCGGTGCTGGCGGCCGGACGCAAGCAGACGCCGCTGGCCACCATGGCCGCCACCATGGGCGGCAACGTGCGCGTGGGGCTGGAGGACTCGCTGTGGGACGGCCCGGGCGAGCTGGCCCGCTCCAATGCCGACCAGGTGCGCCGCATCCGCGGCATTCTCGACGGCCTCTCGCTGCAGCCCGCCACGCCGGACGAGGCCCGGCAGATTCTCTCGCTCAAGGGACGCGACAACGTCGCCTTCTAGGGCGCGTTGACGCGTCCCGGTCGGCGCCGCCACGCGCATTCACAATAAAACCAGGGAGACAGACAAATGAAAAACACACTGACCGCCGCCGCGCTCGCCATGCTGCTGGGAACCGCCACGACGGCCCGGGCCGACGACGGCGTGATCCGCATCGGCTTCATTACCGACATGTCGGGCCTGTCGGCCGACGCCGACGGCCCGGGAGGCGCCGAGGCCATCAAGATGGCGGTGGCGGACGCGGGCGGCCTGGCGGCCGGCAAGCGCGTGGAAGTGCTGGTGGCCGACCACCAGAACCGCGCCGACATCGCCTCGTCGCGCGCCCGCGAATGGCTGGACCAGAAAGGCGTGAACATGCTGATCGCGGGCGCCAATTCGGCGGCCGCGCTGGCCATGGCCAAGGTGGCCCACGAGAAGAAGACCCCGTTCTTCGTGGTGAGCGCCGGGGCCTCCGAACTCACCAACGCCCAGTGCACCCCCTACACGGTGCACTACGCCTACGACACGGTGTCGCTGTCGCGCGGCACGGCCACGGCCATGGTGAAGGAAGGCCACAAAGACTGGTTCTTCCTGACCGTGGACCACGCCTTCGGGCACGCGCTCGAGCGCGACGCCGCCAAAGTGGTGACGGCCAATGGCGGCACGGTGAAAGGCCGGGTGCGCCATCCGCTCAACGCCTCGGATTTCTCGTCCTTCATCCTGCAGGCGCAGGCCTCCGGCGCCACGGTGCTCGGGCTGGCGAACTCGGCCAGCGACACCAGCAACGCCGTGAAGGCGGCCGGCGAGTTCGGGCTCACCCCGCAGATGAAGCTGGCCGGCCTGCTGGTGCTGCTGACCGACATACACGCGCTGGGCCTGCCGGCCGCGCAAGGCATGTATCTCACCACGGCCTGGTATTGGGACCAGGACGACGCCTCGCGGCAATGGGCGGCCCGCTTCGAACAGGTCATGAAGAAAAAGCCCACCATGCTGCAGGCGGCCGACTATTCCGCCGCTTCCACCTATCTGAAAGCGGTGGCGGCCACCGGCGGCACCGATGGCGACGCCATCATGAAATGGCTGCGCGCCAATCCCGTCAACGACTTTTTCGTGCAGGGCGGCAAGCTGCGCGCCGACGGCCTGCTGGTGCACGACATGTACCTCATGCAGGTCAAGAAGCCGTCCGAATCCAAGGGCCCGTGGGACTACTACAAGCTGGTTTCCCGCGTGCCGGGCGACCAGATCTACACCTCGCCTTCCGAGTCCGCCTGCCCCCTGATGAAGCCCTGACGCGATGAATACGAACCCTCAGCCGGATGCCCTGCCGGTGGATTTCCAGGGCAAGCGGGTCATCGTGACCGCCGGCGCGGCCGGGATCGGCGCGGCACTGGCCGGCGCCTTCGCCGCGCGCGGCGCGCGCGTGCACATCTGCGACGTGGACGAGGCCGCGCTGGCGGCCTGCCCGCATCCCTGGATGCGGGCCGACGTGCGCAGCCACGCACAGATAGACGCCTACATGCGCGCCGCGCTGGACCACCTCGGCGGGCTGGACGTGCTGGTGAACAACGCCGGCATCGCCGGCCCCACCGCGGGCATCGCCGAACTCGATCCGGACGAGCTGGCCGACACGCTGGACATCAACCTGGCCGCGCAGTTCCACACGCTGCGGCACGCCGTGCCCGCGCTGCGCACGGCCGGAGGCGGCAGCATCATCAACATCAGCTCGGTGGCCGGGCGCATGGGCATTCCCATGCGCACGCCGTATGCCGCCACCAAATGGGGCGTGGTGGGCCTGACCCGCTCGCTGTCCATCGAACTGGGCGGCTACGGCATCCGCGTCAACGCGCTGCTGCCGGGCCTGGTGGCGGGGCCTCGCATCGAGCGCGTGATCGCGGCGCGCGCGCGCAACATGGGCATCAGCGTGGAAGAGGAAACGCGGCTGGAGCTGGCGGGCGTGAGCCTGGGCCGCTTCGTGCAGCCGGCCGACATCGCCAACATGGCGCTGTTTCTCGCCAGCCCGTTCGGCGCCATGGTAAGCGGCCAGGCCATCAGCATCGACGGCGACCTGCAATCGCTGCCCTGGCAGCCGCCCGCCGGCTGAGCCGCGCGGGTCAGTCCAGCAGTTCGATGGCGTCGCGGAACGGGCCCGCTCGGCGGGCCTGCGCCTCGGCGCGCAACACCTCCAGCATGCGGGCCTGCAACTGCGGATTGGCGGACTCCTTGCGCGAGATGAGCAGGAAGTCGAACCACTGCCGCTCCGCCAGCGGCACGGCCACCAGGTCCGGGTACAGCGCGACGATGTCGCAGGCCGATACGGCGTTGACCAGCGTGACGCCGCGAAAGGCGTGCACCATGCCCGGCAGCAGCAGCATGTGGCCCTGCATGGCCGAGCGCAGGCGCGCGGACTCGCCCGTGTCGCCCTGGGCCACCACATAGTCGGACCACAACGGCCGGACGAAGGTATCGGCCGGGATGTCGCCTACGGCCACGTACTCGCGCCGCGCCAGCGGGTGCTCGCGATGCGCCAGCGCCACGATGTAGGCGCGGGCGTAGGGCCGCACGCTCAGGCGCGCGCTGTCGCTGCCGACCGCGCCCACCCCGAAATCGGCGCGCATCGTTTCCACGGCGCTGACCAGCTGCACCGACGACTCGGTGTCGAGCGAGAACGGGCGCGCGCCATGCTCGCGCACATAGCGCCGCATGGCGTCGGGCGCATACTTCATGGCCAGCGCGGGCGACACCGACACGCGCAGGTTCTGGCCGCCGAACTGCTGGATGCTGTGCAGCGCCTCGTCGATGCGCACCAGCTCGTCCAGCACGGCCCTGGCCTCGCCGTGCAGGTAGAGGCCGGCCTCGGTGGGACGCAGGGTCTTGTTGGAACGGTCGAAGAGCTGCACGCCCGTGGCGCTCTCCAGCCGCGAGATCGCGTGGCTCACGGCCGGCTGGGTCAGGTGCAGGACCTGCGCCGCCTGCCGCGCGGAACCCGTGGACACCACGGCGGAGAAGATGCGCAGATCGTGGATATTGAAGTTCCGCTTCATACGGCCTCGACGCCTGCCACGTGCCGGCGCCCCGTCAAAGACGCAGCGCCGCGTCGCTCTGCGCGCCCACCGCGCGCGAGAGATAGTCGTTGCCCAGGGTGGCGCGATTGCCGCGCAGCGGGCGGGCGTCGCCGGCCAGGGCCTGGCGGCGGGCGTCGATGGCTGCCTGGCCCTGCTGCATGCCCTGGGTCATGGCGCGCCGCAGGCCGGGATGCAGCCGCTGCGGGTCGATGGGTTCTCCCGGCCGGATGCCGATGCTGGCGAAACGCTCGCGCGCCCACGCCTCGGTATGGATCTCTGGCGCGAATTGCAGCAGGAAGGCCAACTGGTCGTAGAAGCGCAGCGAGGTGCGCGCCTCGGTTTCGTCGAGCGGCCTGGGCCAGGAAACGTCCGACGCGGGCGCCGGCGCGGGCCGCCCGAGATAGGCGGAAAGCGGCTGGACGGAAAGCCCCGCGGGCGCCGCGCCCGCGGCGCCCGGCGCCCGCTGGACGCCCAGGCTGGCGAGCTGCGTCTCGGAACGGATGACGGCGGCGATGCCCGCCGGCGCGTGTCCGCTCCAGCCGGGACCGGCGACGAGATAGCGCCCCCCGGTCCGGCCGAGCGTGGCGAGGCGGAAGGTGTAGAGGTCGTCCACGTGCACCGCCGGCGCGGCGCCGGCGGGCGCGGGCACGGCGACGACCACGGGCTCGGCCCGCAGGTCGAGCGCCGCGTAGGCGGCGACATCGCCGCGGGTTTTCGTGCCGTCCAGCCCATGCAGCGTATTGAACGGCCCCAGATAGGCCGGGCCGGCGCGGTCGATGGCGCGCTCGTACATGACGCGGTAGCTGGCGATGAGAGGCGTGCCGTAGAGGTAGGCTTCCCTGGCGATGGAACGCGCTTCCTGGGCCGTGACGCCGATAATGCCGGCGAACTGCGAACCGCTCGCCGCATCGGGCGAGGTGAACGAGCATGCGGACAGGCCCAGGCAGAAAAAAACGCTGGCTGCCAGCAGGCGGCCCGCCCGCGGCGGCTGTCCGCAGCGGCGATGAACGTGCATGGATGACTCCGGCTTTGCGGCATGACGCGCGCCAGCAAGCGCGCGCCGGGCTTCTGTTTCAACGAAGCCCGCGGGGATTCTGGCACATTTCGATTTCACCGAGAAGCGCGCGGGCGCGAACGCAACACCGGCTTCTGCGCGGCGTCAAACCGCCGTGGCGCCCGCCTGCGCGCCGTCGAGCGCCACGCGGCGCGGCTCGATGGCCGCGATGGCGCTTTCGAAGGCGGTGGCCCCGGTGGACAGGTGCTGGATCAGGTCCAGCGTGGTCGACCGGCGCGTCAGCATCAGGCAGGCGACTTCGCCGTTCGCCACGCGGGTGGCGTGCCAGCACCCGGGCCGCATGCACACGCCCTGCCCCTGCCTCACGCGGAATGCCGCCAGCGTGGAAAGGTCGGGGCCGCCGTCGGCGTCGCTGCGGGCCACCACGTGGATGATTTCGCCGGTGAGCGGCACCACGGCCTGCTGCGTCAGCAGGTGCTTTTCGAGGCTGGCGATCTCGGGCGAGGCATCGCGGTAGTTCACCCAGAGCACTTCGGCGTCGCCGCCGGCGCCCGTATTGAACAGGTGCTCGCGCCAGAAATCGGTGGTTTCGCAGGCATAGCTGGGCACGCCGTTGCCGGCCGGCCGGGGCTTGCCCAGCATCCAGCCATAGGGCGCAAAGGCTTCGGGAACGAGATCGTCGGGTTGCAGCAGATCGGTGTCGCTCGTCATCATGGTTCCTGGGCAGGCGGACGGGCGCCGGAGCGCCGGGGGAATTCCCGGGCGTAGTCGAACTCGCCCCGCTCGATGGCGCGCAGGATCGCCGCGCGGCGTTCGGCCGCGCGCTTCAGGTTGGCGGCCGTGGGCTTGGCGCGGATGCGTTCCACGCAATGGCGGCCCTGATAGGTGAAGCCGATCTCGATGGACGATTCGGACGCGGGACGCACGCCCTCGAATCCGGAATGCATGGTGCGGTTCCTCATTTCCCGGGAACGTCACTATATCGCCAGCGGCCGTTGATACGTGGATGGCTTTAGTTACATTCTCAGGGCGCATAGCGGCCATCCGTGGTTGCAGCGCCGGCTTCGCCCGCTGCCCTGTCCGGCCATGCCGCGCCTTCCGATTCCGCGCTTTCCCGTCCGACCCGCGTCCGCTTCCCTCTCCGCGCCGCCGCGTCCCGGGCTCGCGCAAGCCGCCGTGCCGGCCGACGGCTCCATCGTCACGGACCCGTCCTGGAGCGGCCTCGTCGAACTGGGCGCCGAATCCGATGACGACGGCATGCAGCTGCTGGATGCGCGCGGCCGGCCCCTGCCCCTGCCCCTGCCGCCGCAGCAGCACATCGGCCGCTTCCACCAGGGCTATGCGCTGGTCTACTCGCGGGGCGCGGCGCGCATGGCGGACCGCGCCGGCAAGACCTATGCCCTGCCGGACGCGTTCGACACCGAAGTGGCGGCGGCCGGCCTCGTGCGCTTCGCGGCAAGCGCCGCCGAAGACGCGCCCTGGGGCCTGTACGGTTTCATCGAGGACCGCGAGGCGGCCGCGCCGCAATATACGAGCATAGGCTCGTATCGTGGGGAGCGGGCCGCCGCCTCGCTGGGACCGGACCGCCCGAGCTGATCCACCCGGCCCAGGACGGCGAAGGACCGCACGCCGAACACTACGACGCGCAGGGCAGGCGGCTGCGCAGCGTAAAAGCGAAGGCCGCGCCTGCGCGGGCAGCCACGGCGTAACCGTCGCCGCGCAGCGCTACCGCGCCGTGGACGCGCAGGGTCGGATTTCCGGCCCCCGCTTCGGCCACCTGGACGCGCCGCGCCCCGGCGGGCCGGATCAGTCGTCGTGCGATTCGTGAACGGCCGCGGCGCCGCGTTTCCAGTAGCTGGCGGCCCGGATGCGGGACTTGTCGATGCCGTGGCGCTCCACCATGACGGCGCGCACTTCCCTGGCGACGGCGGACTCGGCGGCGACCCACACATAGCCCTCGCCGGCGGGCAGCCGCAGCTCGGCGGCCGCCTGCGCCAGGCCGGGGCCGCCCTCGTCGCGCGGCAGCCAGCGGACCTGCGCCCGGGCCCGACACGCCAGCGGCATCTGGTTGCGGACCGAGGGCACTTCGATCAGCACGATGGCCTGGGCCTGCCCGGGCAATTCTTCCAGACGCCGCGAAATGGCCGGCAAGGCGGTTTCGTCGCCGATGAGCACATGCCAGTCGAACGCGAGAGGCACCACGAAGGAGCCGCGCGGCCCGCCGATGCCCAGCTTCTGGCCGGGGCGCGCCTGCGCGGCCCAGGCGCCGGCGGGACCGTCGCCGTGCAGCACGAAGTCGAGCACGAGCTCGCGCGCGGCGGCGTCGTAGCGGCGCGGGGTGTAGTCGCGCGCGGCCGGCCGCGGCGCGCCTTCGGGAAAGCGCAGGCCGTCCGGCCCGATTTCGGGCAGCGCCGGCGGCTGGGACGGATCGGCGGGAAAGAACACCTTGACGTGGTCGTCGAAGGAAGCGGAGACGAAGTCGCGCAGGCCGTCGCCGGTGAAAGTAATGCGCGCCAGCAGGCCGCCGGCGAGCGTCTCCACGCGAGCGACGGTGAGTTCGCGCATTTTCAGCGGATGACGCACGCGCTCGACGCGCAGGTCGGTTTGGCTCATGGATTCTCCAGTTGAAATCAGGAACAGGCGGGCTCGTTGATCTCCCGCACCGCGCGGCGCAGGATGGCGGCGACGCGGCGCTGCTCGGCGGGCGCGGCGCCGCTGGTCTTCAGCAGCGCGTGCCGCAGCGCCGAATGCGCCTGCACGTATTCCTCCACCCAGCCCGTGGCCAGGTCCTCGCCTTCGGGGCCGGTTTCGCGCGGCTCGCCGCTCCAGGCCTGGCGCATCCATTCCATTTTGCGGGCGATGTGCCTGAGCTTGTCGAACATCAGCGACAGGCGTTCGCGATTCGCGTCCAGATGGGCGCGGCCCGGCTCCGCCAGGTGATAGCGTTTCTTCGCGCCGGCCTGCTCGACCGTGGCGTAGCCCAATTCTTCGAGATAGGTCAGCGCGGGGTAGACCATGCCGGGGCTGGGCGAGTAGTAGCCGTTGCTCAGCGTACCCAGCGCCTTGATGAGCTCGTAGCCGTGGCTGGGGTTCTGCTCCAGCAGCCCCAGCAGCATGAGCTGGAGATCGTCGGCGCTGACCTTGCGGCCGCGCGTCCAGCCCCGCCCGTCGCCGAAGCCATCGGGGCCGCCGCGGTGGCCGGCAAAGCCGGAGGATCTTCCGCCTGCCGCGCTGGCGTGCAGCGGATGGCGGCCCTGGCGGCCGCCGCGGAAATGGGAGCCGCCGTGGGGGAAGCCGGCCGGAAAATGGGGAGAGTGGCGCATGGGAAGCCTCGATATATATCTTAAAATATATATCGTAAGATATACCCGCGCCTGACCGGCCGTCAACCCCGGCGTGCGAGGCGCTCAGGGCGGCGTGCGCCTCCAGCGCACCGCGCCCGCATCCAGCGCCTCGACGCGGCAACGGCCCAGCAGCCTGAGGGTGGTTTCAAGTTCGGCGCGCAGGATCGACAGCACTTCGCGCACGCCAACCGGCCCGCGCGCCGCGAGCCCGTAGAGGGGCGCGCGCCCCAGCAGCACGGCGCGCGCGCCCAGCGCCGCAGCCTTGGCGATGTCGCTGCCGCGGCGCACGCCGCCGTCCACCAGTATTTCGAGCGACCTGCCCAGGCTCGCCGCGACTTCCGGCAGGATTTCCAGCGGACAGGGCGCGCTTTCCAGCTGCCGGCCGCCATGGTTGGACAGGACGATGCCGTCCATGCCGCAAGCCTGCGCGCGGCGCGCGTCGGCCAGCCCCTGAATGCCCTTGACGACAATGCGTCCGCGCCATGCGCGGCGCAGCCATGCGAGGTCTTCCCACGTCAGTGCCAAGTCCATCTGGCGGCTGAGGACCGCGGCCTGTTCGGTGATGTTTTCGCGCGCGTTGGCGCTGACCGCCAGGTTCTTCAACTGCGGCCCGCCATGGCGCAGCATGCGCCAGCACCAGCCCGGATGCGAGGCCAGGTCCAGCAACAGGCGGCGCGACGGCCGCAAGGGCAGCTTGAAACCATTGCGCTTGTCGTGATCGCGGTTGCCGTGCACCGGCACGTCCACGGTAAGAAAGAGCACGGTGTAGCCATTCCGCCAGGCGCGGTCCATCAGATGCTCCGCGATGCGGCGGTCGCGCTGCACATAGAGCTGCAGCCAGAGTTCGCCGCTCGTGGCCGCGCGCACCGCTTCGAGCAGGGAGGTGGAAGCGGTCGACAGCACAAACGGCAGGCCGGCTTCGTGCGCCGCGCGCGCCAGATGGATGTCCGCCTCGGGCCAGAACAGGCCGTTCAACCCGGTCGGCCCGACTATGGCAGGCATGGCCGACGCGGCGCCAAGCACCTGCGTCTCCAGCCGGCATTCCGACACGTCCACCAGCACATCGGGGCGGAACTCGAGTTCCGCATACGCCGAGGCATTGCGCGCCATCGCGATGCCGTCCTCTGCGCCGCCCTCCAGGTAGTCGAACGCCAGCCGGGGCAGGCGTTTCCGCGCGCGCCGCCGGTAATCCATCACATTGGGCAGCATGTTCCTTCCCTTTCCCCGTGCGTTGGGTTTTTGAATCGTATAACGAGCGATTCAATTGTATTTCGATTGTTTTTATCACAACAACCGGGCGCACTGCTTTTCTTTCCCGCGCGGCCGGCCCGGCGGCAATCTCCCGGCCAATGTGCTAGGACATACCCTAAATTTAATCGCAATAAGATTATTTAAATCGAAGAGCGATTCAAGCGATCGTATGCTGTGCCTGAACGCGCTCGGGCGAAGTCGATGGCCCGGGCCCCCTCCGGAACCACAGATATGACCGACGGCATGACTCTGCGAAACGCGCTGGCCCAGACCCTGGGCGAAAACGCCCTGCTTCATTCCGAGGCAGACCTGGCTGGCTATACCGAAGACTGGCGGGGCCGGTACAAGGGCCCGGCGCTGTGCGTGGCGCTGCCCGGCGATACGGGACAAGTGTCGGAAGTCGTGCGCCTGTGCCGCGCGCACGGCGTGCCCGTATTGCCCCAGGGCGGCAACACCAGCCTGTGCGGCGGCGCCGTGCCGGCGGCCGAGGGTCCGACGCCCGTCATCGTCAACCTCTCCCGCATGCGCCGCATCCGGAACCTGGATGCCGCCAACAACACGATGGAGGTCGAGGCCGGCTGCATATTGGCCATGGTGCAGGAGGCGGCCGAGGCCGCGGGCCGGCTGTACCCGATCAGCCTGGGCGCGGAAGGCTCATGCCAGATCGGCGGCACCATCGCCACCAATGCCGGCGGCACCGGCGTGCTGCGCTACGGCAACACGCGCGACAACATCCTCGGTCTGGAAGTGGTGCTGCCCGACGGCGCCGTCTGGAACGGCCTGACCGCGCTGCGCAAGAACAACACGGGCTACGACCTCAAGCACCTGTTCATCGGGGCCGAAGGCACGATGGGCATCGTCACGGCCGCCGTGCTGAAGCTCCATCCCCTGCCCACCGCCCACGCCGTGGCCTGGCTGGCGCCGGGCAGCCCGCAAGACGCGCTGCGCATCCTGGACCTGTTCCAGCGCGCCTGCGGGTCGCGCCTGTCAGCCTTCGAGATGATCGACCGCAACCAGCTTGACGTGGTGATGGCGCACGTGCCGGGCCGCAAGAACCCGCTGGCCGGCGTCCATCCCTGGCATGTGCTGGTGGAACTGTCCGACACGGGCGGCGACGCCGGACTCCAGGCCCTGCTGCTGCGGATCCTGGAGCAGGCCGCCGGGCTCGGTCTGCTCCAGGACGCGGTCGTCGCCAGCAACGGCGCCCAGCGCGCCGCGTTCTGGGAAGTGCGCCACAGCGTGTCCGAAGGCAATAAGAAGGCCGGCGTGGGCCTCACCACCGACACCGCCGTGCCCGTGTCCACCGTGCCGCGCTTCATCGACGAAGCCACGCAAGCGGTGCACCGGCTGGTGCCGGGCCTGCCCGTGCTGATTGTGGCGCACCTGGGCGACGGCAACGTGCATTTCATTCCGTTCTTCAGCTTCGATGCCTGGAACGCCCTGCCCGACCGCGACGCCATGGCCGCCGCCATCCGGCGCGCCGTCAACGACGCGGCCCACGCGCTGGGCGGCACGTTCAGCGCGGAACACGGCGTGGGCCGCAGCTCGCTGGCCGAAATGGCGCACTACAAGTCGCCGGTCGAACTGGCAATGATGCGCGCTGTGAAACAGGCTTTCGACCCCGACCGTCTTTTCAACCCCGGCCGCTTGCTGCCCTGAGCCGTCGTTCTCGACCCGTAGGAGCCCTCCATGAAACCGACCTCCCTTAACGCCTCGCGCCGCAATGCGCTCAAGACGGTGGCCGCCGGCGCGGCCGCCCTGGCCCTGCCCATGATCTGGACGCCCTCGCGCGCGGCTTCCAAGCGCATCGTCGTGCGCGACGACGGCGGCATCTACAGCAAGGCCTACGGGGCCGTGTTCTACCGGCCCTTTACCGAAGCCACCGGCATCCAGGTGGTGGGCGTGCAGGCCAATGCCGAACCCACTGCGCAGATCCGCAGCATGGTGGAGACTGGCAACTACACCTGGGACATGGCCAAGATCAGCCAGCCCGCCATCCTGATGCTGACCGAAGGCGGCAAGGTGTACCTGGAAAAGCATGGCCTGGAATCCGATCCGGTCGTGGCCGCCATTCCCGGGCAGTACATGTCGCCATACGGCGTGGGCAACAACGTGTATGCCACGGTGCTGGCCTATCGCGCCGACGCCTTCAAGGGCCGGCGCGCGCCCGCCTCGTGGGCGGATTTCTGGGACGTGAAGAACATCCCCGGCCGGCGCGGCCTGCGCAAGCATCCGTTCGACACCATCGAGGAAGCGCTGATGGCCGACGGCGTGCCCACCGGCAAGGTCTACCCCTGCGACATCGACCGCGCGCTGGCCAGCCTGGACAAGATCAAGCCCGCCGTCGAAGTGTGGTGGAACACCGGCGCGCAAGTCGAGCAAATGCTGGGGTCCGGCGAGGTGGACATGATCGCCACCTGGGTATCGCGCGCGCAGTCCGCGATCGCCAATGGCGCGCCCGTGCAGATCGTGTGGGACCAGAACATCTGGGGCTGCGACAACTGGTCCATTCTCAAGGGCACGCCGAACGCCGACGCCTGCCGCGAGTTCATCAAGTTCGCCTCCGACCCCAAGCGCCAGGCCTCGCTGGTCGAATACTTCGCCGCCGGCGTCACGCAGCCGGCCGCCTTCGACTACATCAAGCCCGACGTGGCCCGCGATTGCCCTACGCACCCCGACAACATCAAGACCGGCCTGCACATTAACGCCGCCTATTGGCTGGAAAAACAGCGCGACGTGCTTGAGCGCTTCAACAGCTGGGTCCTGAAGTAATTCCTTTCCGACTGAACGCCATGTCTTCCTCCAATCTGCAAATCTCGGGCCTGGGCAAACGCTATGGAGACTTCGTCGCCCTGGCGCCCACGCACCTGGACGTCGCTCGCGGCGAATTCCTGACCCTGCTGGGCCCTTCCGGCTCTGGCAAGACCACCCTGCTCAGCCTGATCGCCGGCCTGGCCCGGCCCGACGAGGGCCGCGTGCTGATCGACGGCGCCGACGTGACCTACGGCGCGCCGTACGAGCGCGACATCGGCATGGTGTTCCAGAACTACGCATTGTTCCCGCACATGACCATCGAGGAAAACATCGCGTTTCCGCTGAAGATGCGCAAAGTGCCGGCGGCCGAGGCGCGGCGCCGCGCGATGGACGCGCTGGAGATGGTGCGCCTGCCGCACGTGGCGGCGCGCCTGCCGCGCGAGCTTTCCGGCGGCCAGCAGCAGCGCATCGCGCTGGCCCGCTGCATGGTCTACCGCCCCGCCATCATCCTCATGGACGAACCGCTGGGCGCGCTGGACAAGAAACTGCGCGACCAGATGCAGCTGGAAATCAAGCGCATCCACCGCGAGCTCGGCACGACCATCGTCTACGTGACGCACGACCAGGAAGAGGCCATGACCATGTCCGACCGCATCTGCCTCATGAACGGCGGCGCGATCGAGCAGCTGGGCACTCCGGCCGACCTGTATTTCCGTCCGCGCACCCTGTTCGTGGCCGACTTCCTCGGCGAATCGAATCTGCTGCGGGGCGAAGTCGCCTCGGTGGACGGCGACATGCTGTCGGTCAGGCTGGAACGCCACGGCATAACCGGACCGGCGCTGTCCAACGGCGCGCCCATCAAGGCGGGGCAGAAAGTCACCCTGATGCTGCGTCCGCAGAACCTGCGCGTGCGCGAGGCCGGCGACGGCGGCCCGCTGCTGACAGGCAAGCTGCTGGACGTCATGGTCACCGGCAGCCTGACCAAGCTCTATCTGGACACGGGCGCGGCGGATGCCGCCCCCATCGTGGTGGCCTACCCCACCCGGCGCCATGCCGATCACTACGCCATCGGCCAGTCCCTGTCGGTCGGCTGGCAGGCCGCCGATGCCGTCGCCATCCCGGAGTAAGCCATGACCTCCTCCGCCTCTTCCCGCAAGCGCGCCGGCCAGGGGCGCCGCCATTTCCTGATGGCCGCTCCCCTGGCGGCGCTGCTGCTGGCGCTGCTCATCTATCCGGTGGGACAACTGCTGCTCCTGAGTTTCCACGGCGACCAGGGTTTCTCGCTGGCGCAATACCACCGGCTGTTCCAGTCGACGGTCTACGTGAACGTGCTGCTCATCACGCTGAAGATCTCGCTGTGGACGACGTTCTTTTCCGTAGTCGCCGGCTATCCGGTGGCCTACCTGATCTCCGGCCTGTCGGCCCGGCGCAAGACCTCGCTGCTGTTCTGGGTGCTGCTGTCGTTCTGGACCAGCTTCCTGGTGCGCACCTTCGCCTGGGTGGTGCTGCTGGGCCGCAACGGCGTGGTGAACCAACTGCTGCAGGCGCTGGGCATCCTGGATGCGCCGGCCAACCTGCTCTACAACTTCGGCAGCGTGCTGGTGGGCATGGTGCATGCGCTGATGCCGCTGGCCGTGCTGACCATGCTGTCGGTCATGGAAAACATCGACCGCAACCTGCCGCGCGCCGCCGCCACCCTCGGCGCGCGCCCCGGCACGGCGTTCTGGAAGATCTATTTCCCCCTGTCGATGCCCGGCGTGGCCGCGGCCGCCATCATGGTGTTCGTGACCGCCATCGGCTTTTTCATCACGCCCGCGCTGCTGGGCGGGCGCAAGGAGACGATGATCACGCAAATCATCATCGACCAGGTCCAGCAGACCATGAACTGGGAGTTCGCCGGCACGGTGTCCGTCCTGCTGCTGGTGGTGGTGCTGGCGGTGTTCGCCATCTACGACAAAGTGCTGGGGCTCTCCACGATGACCGGCGCCGCCTCGGCCCGGGTCCGCGCATCGGGCGGGGCCAGCCTGAGCCGCCGGGCCGGCGATGCCGTGCTGACGCTGCTGGCCGGCGTCTCGGACCGCCTGTTCGACCTGCTGCCCCGGCGGCTGCGGCGCTCGGTGTCGGGCACGGGGCAGTCACGCACGCTGTGGTGGATCGTGCTGCTGGTGCTGGCCTTCCTGGCCGCCCCCGCCTTCCTGATGATCCCGCTGTCGTTCGATTCCGGATCGGGCCTGACCTGGCCGCCCAAGGGCTTCTCGCTGCAATGGTATGAGCAGATGTTCACCTCCGCCGTGTGGATGCAGGCGATTACCCGTTCGCTTATCGTCGGCGTGGGCACGGGCCTGCTGGCCATGCTGATCGGCACGCCCGCCGCCTTCCTGCTGGTGCGCGCCGACCTGCGCGGCAAGTCGGCCATGCTGGCCTTCGTGCTCTCGCCCATCGTGGTGCCGCGCATGATCATCGCCGTGGGCATGTTCTATTTCTTTGCGCGGGTCGGCCTGGTGGGTTCGAGCATCGGCCTGATCCTGGCGCATACGGTAGTGGCCGTGCCCTATGTGGTGATCACCATGATGGCGGTGCTGCGCAACTACGACACGCGCCTGGACCTCGCGGCGCAGAGCCTGGGCGCGGGCCCGTGGGCCACGCTGCGGTTCGTCACGTTTCCCATCCTGGCAGCGGGGCTGATGTCGTCGTTCCTCTTCGCATTCGCCACCTCGTTCGACGAGCTGACCATCGCGCTGTTCGCAACCGGCGGCCTGAACGCCACCCTGCCCAAGCAGTTCTGGGACGAGGTGACCTTGCAGATTTCCCCGGTGATCGCGGCCGTCTCCACTTGCCTTTTCCTCTTTATCGCCACGCTGATCTGGCTGGCCGACCGGCTGCGGCGCCGCAGCCTGGCCGGCTGATCCGCGCCCGTCTCATCTCTCAGGACACGATTCATGCTGAACGCAACCCGACTGCGCGGAATCTTCCCCGCCATCCCCACTCCCGTCAACGCCGACGACACGATCAACGTCCCGGCCGCCCGGGCCCTGGTCGCCTACCTGCTCAAGCAAGGCATCGACGGCATCGTCCCGCTGGGCGGCACCGGCGAATACGGGGCCCTGGCGCGCGACGAACGCGTGCGCATGTGCAAGCTCACGGTCGACGCCGTGCAAGGCCGCGTGCCGGTCGTCCCCGGCGTGCTGGACCCCGGCTTCCACGATGCCCTGCAGGCCGGCCAGGCATTCGCCGACGCCGGCGCCGACGCCTTGATGGTGCTGACGCCCTACTACACCACGCCCACGCAGGCCGGCATCCGCGATTACTTCCTGCGCTACGCGGACGCCTCGCCGCTGCCCGTGATGATCTATGAGATCCCCTACCGCACCCGCATCGCCATCGCGCCGGAGGTCCTGCACGAACTCTCGCGCCATGAGAACATCATCGGCATGAAGGCCTGCAACACGGACATGTACCATTTCCTGCGCACCGTGGCCGGCGTGGACGAGTCCTTCGCGGTGCTCAGCGGCGAAGACACGCTGTTGCCCGTCCATCTCGCCGCCGGCGCGCGAGGCGGCGTCGTGGTCACCGCCAGCCTGCTGCCCACGGCCTGGCGCAAGGTCTACGAGCTGGGGGCCCAGGAACGCACGCGCGAGTCCATGGCGCTGCACCGCCGGCTGATCCCGTTGATGAATCTGGCTTTCGCCGAGACGAACCCGGGGCCGATGAAATCGGTGATGGACTTGATCGGGGTGGATGCGCCGGAAGTGCTCGATCCCCTCGTGGCGCCGGCGGATGGACTGCGGGCGGCGCTGCGGGCGGAATTGATCCCCTTGCTCAAGGAGTTCGAAGGGATTGCCTGAGCGCGGCGCCGGCGCGGGGCCCGGCGGCCTCCTATCTCGAATACCCTGAAAACTTGGACTTGGAAATCGAGGTGGCCGCCACCTGCACATGCGGCGCCAGTTCCGCCTCGACCCGCGCCACCGTCCAGCGCGTCGTGGGCACGGAGATATTGATCGCGGCCGCCGCCAGCCCGCGATGATCGATGACCGGCGCCGCCACCGAGATGTCTCCCAGCACCGTCTCGTTCGCGATGATCGCGTAGCCTTTCTCCGCCACGCGCCGCACGCGCGCCAGCAGCTTCTCCGGATCGGTTTCGGTATGGGGCGTAATGGGCTTCAGCCGCGTCCGCGCCAGGATTTCGCGCCGCTGTTCGTCCGACAAGCGCGACAGAATCGCGGTGCCCGAGGCCGTGAAGTAGGCGGGCAGCCTGCTGCCCACCGCGATATCCACATTGACCAGGTGATGGCCGGGAAACCGCGCCACGAACACGATCTCGTGGCCATCGAGCTCCTGCAGGTTGGTCGTCTCGCCCAACGTGCGGCTGATGTCCAGCAGATACGGCGAAGCCTTGTCGATCAGTTCGTTGGCGCGCACGTAGTTGTACGAAAACTGCAGCACCTTCGGCGTCAGCCCGTAATTGCGGGTATCGGGGATGCGGCGCAGATAGCCCAGCGTTTCCAGCGTATAGACCAGGCGCTGTGTGGCGCTGCGGTCCAGGCCCGAGGCCCGGGCGATATCGGCCAGCGTCATGTGGCGCTTCGGCCCGTCGAACGCATGCAGCACCTGGAAGGCTTTTTCGGTCGAGCCCACGAAAAGCGAAGACCGGGACTCGGCCGTTGCCTGCGATTTTTCCGTGTCGTCTGGGAGTGGGTTGCGCACAGGGAAGAGCCTATTCGAGTTCTGGCAGCGGCGCGGAAAACCGCGCAGGGCCGATGCCAGGACCGGCTCAACCATGCGCAGTGCGCTGACTTTAATTGTAGTTCAATTATTAATAGCAGATTCCAATCGGCATGAGCGCTATGGCGCCGGCTCCAGCGGCACCCCCGGACGCGAGGCCGAGCGCGTGCCCGGCACCGGCCGGCACGACTGCGGATGGTAGGTGTGCACCAGCGACAGCTTCACCTGGCCGCTGGCGTTGCCCTGCGCGGCATGCAGCGTGCGGCAATGGAAGAACACCACGTCGCCCGCCTCCAGCTCGGGACAGACCGCGCGCGCGATCCAGGGCGCGTTCTCAGGCAGGTCGTCCAGAAAAAACTTCTGCTCGTCGAATTGCCGCGCCTCGAAAGCGGCGGCGTGCGAGCCGGGAATGAACGACAGCCCGCCGTTCTCGCGCCGCTCCGACCCCAGGGCCAGCCAGCAGGACACCAGGGAAGGTTCGGTGAACGACCAGTAGCGCACGTCCTGGTGCCAGCCGGTGAGGCTGCCGTAGGCCGGGTGCTTGGTCATGACACAGTTGTGGTGCACCGTGGAGAGCACCGGCGCTTCGCCGAAACAGGCCGCCAGCCACGCCCCGACGCGCGCATCGGTGGCCCAGCGCGCGAACAGCGGCCCCCGGCCGTAGGCGTCGAGCAGGCGGCGCGCGGTGTGGCCGCCTTCGGCCCGGCGCGAGGCCGGCGCGCCGGGATAGCGCACGTCGGCTTCGTATTCGATGGGTTCGATCCGCTCGCGCAGATGGCGCTCGGCCTGCGCGCGCAGGGCCTGCACTTCGTGGGGACGCGCGAAACCGCGCATCACCACGAAACCCTGCTCGCGCAGGGTGGCGATTGCTTCTTCTTGCCTGGACGGGGACATCATGACTACCTCGCAACCCGCGGCATCAAGCTGCAAGCGTCTGCGGGCGGGGCAGGCGCGCGCCGGGCGGACGCCGGCCTACGCGGGGATGCCTAGGTTAGCAAATCGTGCAACCGGCCAGGGCGACCGGCCAGGCCGGCCGGCCCCGGACCGCTACGGCGCGGGCGGCGGATCGGAGGCCGCAGCCAGCCGGACAGCGTCGCGCTCCTGCACTTCGTAGCGCACCCATTCGCGCCACACGGCCACCAGCAGGGCCATGAGCACCGGCCCCACGAAAAGTCCCACCAGGCCCATGGTCTTCACGCCGCCGACCAGGCCGAAGAAGGTGGGCAGGAACGGCAGCTTGACCGGGCCGCCCACCAGCCGCGGGCGCAGGGTCTTGTCCACGATGAAGAGCTCCACGCTGCCCCAGACCATGAGCGCGATGCCCGCGGCCACGTGGCCCGAGCCCACCAGATACAGGGAAACCAGGGTGAACGAGAGCGGCGCACCGCCGGGCACCAGCGCCATGATGCCGGTGACGACGCCCAGCAGCACGGGCGAAGGCACGCCGGCGATCCAGTAGGCCGTGCCCAGCACCACACCCTCGCCCAGCGCGATCAGGCCCATGCCGGTGACGGTGGAGTTGATGGTGGCCGGCACCACGCGCGAAAAGCGCATCCAGCGCTGCGGCAGGATGCGCTCGCCCAGCACGTCGAGCTGCGCGACCATGCGGTCGCCGTCTTTGTAGACGAAGAACAGCGTGATCAGCATGAAGAGCACGGTCAGCAGCAGCTGGAATACGTTGCCCGTGGCCGCCAGGACCATGCGATAGATATTGCCCAGGTGCTCGCCGCTCACGGCCTCCACCAGCGCGCCCAGCGCATGGGGCTCGCCGATGTAGGCGCGCCAGTATTCGGCCAGCTTCTCGCCCGCCACGGGCATGGAGGTGATCCAGGCCGGCACCTCCACTCCGTGACGGTTGGCGGCCAGCGCCCAGGCCACGAACGAGCTGGCTTCCTTGATGGCATAGGAAAGCGCCAGCGACAGCGGCACGATGAGCACGCCGATCACCACCACCAGGGCCAGGCTGGCCGCCAGGGCCGTGCGGCCTCCGCAGCGCGCCACCAGCCGCTGGTAAAGAGGCCAGCTCGCCAGCCCGATGATGAGCGCGGCCAGCGCCGGCACCAGGAACCCGCTCAGGAAATACACCCCCGCCAGCAGCACGAGCAGCAATAGCCAGCGGGCGATCAGGTAGGCGGGTAGTACAGGCTGCATATGGGAAGCGGGCGATGGAAGCTTTGAGCTTGACTGTCGGACTATACAGACGTTTGCGGCGGGCGTAGCGGCGGACACCCTGGCGCCGCTATAGGGTCGCGGCGCGGGCAGGGGCGCCGGCATTTGCGGCGAAATCGTCAATTAACCCGGATTTTCCAGAAGATAGCCGATTTTGGCGCAACAAAAAACAATAAGGGCCGCACTAGCGACCCTTAAACGTTGCTGAACGAAGGTGGATCAAAGCGCGTATTCGGCGGCTTCTTCGCGTGCGCTGCGCCGCCGCGCGGCCGGCGCCTCGGCGGGCGCCTGCCAGGCGGCGAGGGCGGCGGGCCTGCCCTGGGCGCGCTCGCGCACGACGCAGGCGGCCGCCGCGGGGTCGTTCTCGTCGCGGCCGCTCAAAAGCGGGCAGCCCGCGAACAGCTCCGCCACCCAGTCGGCGAACGCGCGCACCTTGGGCGACAGTTGGCGGCTCTGGGGGTAGAGCAGGGAAATGGGCACGGAACTGGGCTTCCACTGGGGCAGCACCTCGATGAGCTCGCCCGATTGCAGATGCGGCAGCGCCATGTAGCGCGGCGTCTGGATCAACCCGAATCCCTTGAGCCCGCAGTCCAGGTAGGCGCCGGCCTCGTTCACCGCCACCGCACCCTTCATTTCGACTTCCTGGTGCTTGCCGTCCACCCTGAAGTCCCAGGCGCAGTTGCGGCCGGTGCGGCTGGAGAAATAGTGCACCGCATGGTGGTTGCGCAGGTCTTCGATGGTCTTGGGCATGCCGTGGCGCGCCAGGTACGAGGGCGCGGCGCAGGTGACGGTCTGCAAGGTGCCGATGCGGCGCGCCACCAGGCTGGAGTCTTCGAGCTCGCCCGCGCGGATCACGCAGTCCACGGCTTCCTGCACCATGTCCACCGGACGGTCGCCCATGCCCAGCACCAGCTCCACGTCGGGGTATTTGTCGTGGAAATCGCACAAAGACGGAATGAGGATGAGCCGGCCGATACAGGTGGGCACGTCGATGCGCAGCCGGCCTTTCAGGCGCAGCGCGGCCTCCTGGAAGCAGGCTTCGGTTTCCTCGACGTCGGCGAGGATGCGCACGCAGTGCTGGTAGTAGCCGGCGCCGTCGGGCGTGAGGCCGATGCGGCGGGTGGTGCGGTTGAGCAGGCGCACGCCCAGCAGGCGTTCGAGGTTCTGGATGATGGTGGTGACGGTGGTGCGCGGCAGGGAGAGGCTGTCGGCCGCTCGCGTGAAGCTGTTGCAGTCCACGACGCGCACAAACACCTGCATAGCCTGGAAACGGTCCATGTCGGCGTCCTTGGGGAGTGTCGGGGTTGAGACGGTTGACGCAGCATACCGCGAATTCTCCGTTTATTAGTCGACTGCGACGAATAGTGTTGCCGAGCAGCACAGGTTTATCCGCCCGGCCAAAACACTCAAAATTCGTTCCATCTTGAAGTGCCCTCGCCTCCCGGCCGCGTCGGAGGGCATGCCTTTTCCACGACATCCGTCCCCGCGCGCTGCGTCCCGTTCCCGGCCAGCGTTGCATCGCTCCCTCGACTCCGGATATTGCTGCAATGCAACATTCTCCGGACCGCCGGCCTGGCGCGGAATGTCCCGGCATGCCCCCGCCGCCCGGCGCTTCGTCCTCTTGTTGGAAGGAAAACATCATGGTTACGCGTCATCGCATTGCTGTCATCGCCGCCCTCGCGCTCCTGGTCGCCGCGGGCGGAGGCTATACGCTGCTGCGCGCGCCCGCCGGGGCCAGCGCCGCCGCGGCCGCGCAGGCGCCCGCCGCCCCCCAGGTGGAAGTGGCCGAAGTCGTCAACAAGACCATCGTGGACTGGCAGCGTTATTCCGGCCGGCTCGAAGCCATAGACCGGGTGGAAATCCGCCCCCTGGTTTCCGGCACGCTGACCCAGGTGCACTTCAAGGACGGCAGCATCGTCAAGAAGGGCGACCTGCTCTTCACCATCGACCCGCGCCCCTACGCCGCCGAAGTGGACCGCGCCGCCGCGGCCCTGGCCGCCGCCCAGGCCCGGGTCACCTACACGCGCTCGGAACTGGCGCGCGGCAAGCGGCTGCTGACCGACAACGCCATCGCCCGGCGCGATTTCGAGGAAAAGCAGAACGCCGCCCGCGAAGCGGAAGCCAACCTGCAGGGCGCCCGGGCCGCGCTGGACTACGCGCGCCTGAACCTGGGCTATACCCGCATCGAAGCGCCGGTCGACGGCCGCGTCTCGCGCGCCGAAGTCACGGTGGGCAACGTGGTGGCCGCCGGCGCCAGTTCGGTGCCGCTCACCACGCTGGTGTCGGTGTCGCGCATGTACGCCTCCTTCGACGTGGACGAGCAGAGCTTCCTCAGGTATGTGAACGCGGCCCGCGCCCGCGGCGCCGAAGTGCCGGTGGAGCTGGGCCTGGCCGATGAGGACGGCTATTCCCGCACGGGCTACGTACAGTCGGTGGACAACCGTCTCGACACGTCTTCCGGCACCATCCGCGTGCGCGCCGTGTTCGACAACGCCGACGGACGGCTCGTGCCCGGCCTGTACGCGCGCATCCGCCTGGGCGGCAGCGAGCCGCGTCCGGCGCTGCTGGTGGACGAACGCGCCATCGGCACCGACCAGGACAAGCGCTACGTGCTGGTGCTGGACGCGGAGAACCGCGCCGTCTACCGCCAGGTGAAGCTGGGCGCCAACCAGGACGGCCTGCGCGTGGTGGACAGCGGCCTGCAGCCGGGCGAGCGCATCGTCGTCAACGGCCTGCAGCGCATCCGCCCCGGCGACGCCGTCACGCCCAAGCTCGTGCCCATGCTGGCCTCCGAACGCCAGTCCGTGAAGACCGCGCAGGCGTCGCTGAACTGAGCGCCGCCGTCCGAGGATTCCCATGAACATCTCGAAATTCTTTATCGACCGGCCCATCTTCGCGGGCGTGCTGTCGGTGCTGGTGCTGCTGGCGGGCCTGCTGGCCATGTTCCAGCTACCCATCTCCGAATACCCGGAAGTGGTGCCGCCCTCGGTGGTGGTGCGCGCGCAGTACCCGGGCGCCAATCCCAAGGTCATCGCCGAAACCGTGGCCTCGCCGCTGGAAGAGTCCATCAACGGCGTGGAAGACATGCTGTACATGCAGTCGCAGGCCAATAGCGACGGCAATCTCACGCTGACGATCAACTTCAAGCTCGGCGTGGATCCGGACAAGGCCCAGCAACTGGTGCAGAACCGCGTGTCGCAGGCGCTGCCGCGCCTGCCGCCCGACGTGCAGCGCCTGGGCGTGACCACCGCCAAGAGCTCGCCCACCCTGACGCTGGTGGTGCACCTGATCTCGCCCAACGACCGCTACGACATCACCTATCTGCGCAACTACGCCATTCTCAACGTGAAAGACCGCCTGGCCCGCATCAGCGGCGTGGGCGAAGTCACGGTGTGGGGCTCGGGCAACTACTCCATGCGCATCTGGCTGGATCCGCAGAAAGTGGCCCAGCGCGGCATGACGGCCAGCGAAGTGGTCAACGCCATCCGCGAGCAGAACGTGCAGGTCGCCGCCGGCGTGATCGGCGCCTCGCCCACCGCGGGCGACGTGCCGCTGCAGCTCAACGTGAACACGCGCGGCCGCCTGCAGACCGAGGACGAGTTCCGCGACATCATCCTCAAGACCTCGCCCGACGGCGCCGTGACTCGGCTGTCCGACGTGGCGCGCGTGGAGCTGGACGCCCAGGAGTACGGCCTGCGTTCGCTGCTGGACAACAAGCAGGCGGTGGGCATGGGCATCATGCAGTCGCCGGGCGCCAATGCGCTGGACGTGTCCACCAAGGTGCGCGCCGCGATGGCGGAACTGGCCCAGGATTTCCCGCCGGGCGTGGAATACCGCATCGAGTACGACCCCACCCAGTTCGTGAGCGCCAGCATCGAGGCCGTGGTGCACACGCTGCTCGAAGCGATTGCGCTGGTGGTGCTGGTGGTGATCCTCTTCCTGCAGACCTGGCGCGCGTCCATCATTCCGCTGCTGGCGGTGCCGGTGTCCATCGTGGGCACGTTCGCCCTGCTGCTGGTGTTCGGCTACTCCATCAACGCGCTGTCGCTGTTCGGCATGGTGCTGGCCATCGGCATCGTGGTGGACGACGCCATCGTGGTGGTGGAAAACGTGGAGCGCAACATCGCGGCCGGGCTGACGCCGCGCGAGGCCACCTACCGCGCCATGCGGGAAGTGAGCGGCCCCATCATCGCGATCGCGCTCACGCTGTGCGCGGTGTTCGTGCCGCTGGCGTTCATGACGGGCCTGACCGGCCAGTTCTACAAGCAGTTCGCCATGACCATCGCCATCTCCACGGTGATCTCCGCCTTCAACTCGCTCACGCTTTCGCCCGCGCTGTCGGCCCTGCTGCTCAAGGGCCACCATGACGAGCCCGACTGGCTGACCCGCGCCATGAACCGGGTGTTCGGCCGCTTTTTCGGCTGGTTCAACCGTTCGTTCGGCCGCGCCTCGGAATCGTATGGCGTGGGCGTGTCCGGGGTGATCCGCCGCAAGGCCGGCGCCATGGCGGTTTACGCCGTGCTGGTGGCGGCCACCATCGGCGTGTCGTACCTGGTGCCCGGCGGTTTCGTGCCCGCGCAGGACAAGCAGTACCTGATCGGCTTCACGCAGCTGCCCAACGGCGCCTCGCTGGACCGCACCGACGCCGTCATCCGGCGCATGAGCGACATCGCCCTCCAGGAACCCGGCGTGCAGAGCGCCATCGCCTTCCCGGGCCTGTCCATCAACGGTTTCACCAACAGCTCCAGCGCCGGCATCGTGTTCGTGATGCTCAAGCCCTTCGGCGAGCGCAAGAGCGCCGAGCTGTCGGGCGACGCCATCGCGGCCTCGCTGAACCGCAAGTTCGCCGCCATCCAGGATTCGTTCATCGCGGTCTTCCCGCCCCCGCCCGTCATGGGCCTGGGCACGCTGGGCGGCTTCAAGTTCCAGATCGAGGACCGCAGCGCGGCCGGCTACGCCGCGCTGGACCAGGCCAAGGCCGCCTTCCTGGCCAAGGCGCGCGAAACGCCCGAACTGGGGCCTGCCTTCTCCAGCTACGAGATCAACGTGCCGCAACTGGACGTGGACCTCGACCGCGTGAAGGCCAAGCAACTGGGCGTGCCCGTGACCGAAGTGTTCGACACCATGCAGATCTACCTCGGGTCCATGTACGTGAACGACTTCAACCGCTTCGGCCGCGTGTTCCAGGTGCGGGCCCAGGCCGACGCGCCATTCCGGGCGCATGCCGACGACATCCTGCAGCTCAAGACGCGCAACGCCGACGGCGAGATGGTGCCGCTGTCGTCGCTCGTGACCGTGAAGCAGACCTTCGGCCCCGAAATGGTGGTGCGCTACAACGGCTACACCGCCGCGGACATCAACGGCGGCCCCGCGCCGGGCTATTCGTCGAACCAGGCCCAGGCCGCGGCCGAACGCGTGGCGGCCGAAACGCTGCCGCGCGGCATGAAGCTCGAATGGACCGACCTGACCTACCAGCAGATCCTGGCGGGCAATGCCGGGCTGTGGGTGTTTCCCATCAGCGTGCTGCTGGTGTTCCTGGTGCTGGCCGCGCTGTATGAAAGCCTGACGCTGCCGCTGGCGGTCATCCTGATCGTGCCCATGAGCATCCTGGCGGCGCTGACGGGCGTCTACCTCACCGGCAACGACAACAACATCTTCACGCAGATCGGCCTGATGGTGCTGGTGGGGCTGTCGGCGAAGAACGCGATTCTCATCGTGGAATTCGCGCGCGAGCTCGAAATGAACGGCCGCGGCCCGCTGGAGGCCGCCATCGAGGCCAGCCGCCTGCGGCTGCGCCCCATCCTGATGACCTCCATCGCCTTCATCATGGGCGTGGTGCCGCTGGTGCTGTCCTCGGGCGCGGGCTCGGAAATGCGCCATGCCATGGGGGTGGCTGTGTTCTTCGGCATGCTGGGGGTGACGCTGTTCGGGCTGTTCCTGACGCCGGTGTTCTACGTGCTGCTGCGCTCGATGGGCGCCCGCCGGCTGCACTCGGCCGCGCCCCACGAAGCCCCGGTATGCGTGCCCCACCTCGACGCCGGCGCGCCCCCGGCCGCGCACCGCGGATAAGCCGCCGCAAACCGAATACGAGAATGCCATGAAGAAAACGCAACTGATACGCAGGCTGGCCCTGCTGCCTCTGGTGCTGGCGCTGGCCGCCTGCGCCGTGGGCCCGGAGTACGAACGCCCCGCCAGCGCCACGCCGGCCGCCTACAAGGAAGCCGCCCTGCCGCCCGCCGAGGCGGGCTCCTGGAAAACCGCGCAGCCTTCGGAAGCGGCGCTGCGCGGCGCCTGGTGGAAGATCTTCAACGACGAGACGCTGAACCGCCTCGAAGACGAAGCGCAGCAAGCCAACCAGGACCTGAAGGCCGCGGCCGCCCGCCTGGCCCAGGCCCGCGCCCTGCAGCGTGAAGCGCGTTCGGGCTTCTTCCCCAGCGTGGACGCGGGCTTCGGCCCCACGCGCCAGCGGCCTTCGGCCGTGTCGCAGGGGCTGCCCGACGGCACGCCGACGCAGCCGGTGACCACCTGGCGCGCCCAGGGCACGGTGTCGTACGAGGCGGACCTGTTCGGCCGCGTGGCCTCCACCGCCGAGGCGGCGACGGCCGACGCCCAGCAGAGCGAGGCGCTGTACCGGTCGGTGCTGCTCGCGCTGCAGGCCGACGTGGCCACCATGTATTTCCTGGCGCGCGAGCAGGACGCCGAGTCGCGCCTTTACCGGCAGACGGTGCAGCTGCGCACGGAGACGCTGCAGCTCATCCAGCGCCGCTACGACGCGGGCGACATCAGCGAACTGGACCTGGCCCGCGCGCGCGCCGAGCTGGCCTCGGCGCAATCCGAGGCGCTGGGCATCGAACGCCGCCGCGCCGCCTCGGAGCATGCGCTGGCGGTGCTGCTGGGACGCGCGCCATCGGATTTCAGCCTGCCGCCGCAGCCGCTGGAAACCGTGGCCGTGAGCGTGCCCGCCGGCCTGCCCTCGGCCCTGCTGGAGCGCCGGCCCGACATTGCCGCCGCCGAACGCGCCATGGCCGCGGCCAATGCGCGCGTGGGCGTGGCGAAGTCGGCGTTCTTCCCCCGCCTGGACATTACCGGCGCGTTCGGCTTCGAGTCGTCCGAGCTGGGCAATCTGTTCGAATGGTCCAGCCGCAGTTTCCTGCTCGGGCCGCTGGTGGGCACGGCGCTCTCGCTGCCCCTGTTCGACGGCGGCCGCCGCCAGGCCGGCCTGGACCGCGCCCGCGCGGTGTACGAGGAAGACGTGGCGCGCTACCGCCAGACCGTGCTCAACGCCTTCCGCGAGGTGGAAGACAATCTGGCCAACCTGCGCATCCTGGCCGACCAGACGCGCGCCCAGGACGACGCGGTGCAGGCGGCGGCGCGCGCGGCGCGGCTGTCGCACACGCAGTACCGCGAGGGTTCGATCAGCTACCTCGACGTGATCGAGGCCGACCGCAGCGTGCTGCTGCAGCAGCGCGTGGCGGTGCAGCTCTCCGGCGAACGCGCCCGCTCCACCGTGGACCTGGTCCGCGCGCTGGGCGGCGGCTGGGAAAACCCGGTGCCGGCGGAACAGGTGGCGGCAAGATAGGCGGAGCAGGCTGGTTCTGCGCTCGCCGGCCAAGGCGCTCGCAGGCCGCGCGGGCGGCTTCGACCGGCATGCGCACTGGCGCAATGCGCCGCCCGGCCGCTGCGCGCTTGCGGAAATCCCGCAATACAATCCTGCTCCATGTCCACCATGCGCCTTTTCTACGCCCTCTGGCCCGCGGCCCCGCTCGCCGGGAAACTGGCCGAGTGGGCCAGGCAGGCCGCTCCCGCCATGGGCGGGCGGGTCATGCGCACCGAAACCCTGCACCTGACCCTGGCGTTCCTGGGCGATATCGACGCCGCCACGGCGGAGGAACTGATCGACGCCACGCCCGCCCTGCGGGTGCAGCCCGGCGCGCTCACGCTGGACCGCTACGGCGTTTTCGCGCGCCAGCGCATCCTCTGGGCCGGGCCCGCGCAGACGCCCGAAGCCCTGCAGGCGCTCTACGACGGCCTGTGGCTGTGGCTGTCGGGCTATGGCCTGCAGCCGCCCACCCAGCCCTTCCGCCCCCACGTCACGCTGGCGCGCCACATCGAGACCAAGACCCCGCCCGAAGCCGTGCCCGAACCGCTGACGTGGCGCTATGACCGCCTGGTGCTGGCGGCCTCCGAATCGCTCACCGGCGGCAGCCGCTACCGCGTTGTGGCGCAGACCGCGCCGCGCGCCTGACGCGCCGCTCTGGCAAAATCCCCAGGTCGCCACTCCCCGGATCTCCATGATCATCCTGCTCGACCAAGACGGCGTGCTCGCCGATTTCGAACACGCTTTCATCGACGCCTGGAAGGCGCGCTACCCCCACATCGCGCCCATCGCCTACGAAGACCGCAAGTCGTTCTACATCCGCGAAGACTACGGCCCCGAACTGCGCGGCATGGCCGAGGCCATTTACACGGCCCCGGGCTTCATCCGCGACCTGCCGCCGGTGCCGGGCGCGCTGGAGGCGGTGCGGGAGCTGCTGGCGCTGGGCCTGGACGTGCGCATTTGTTCCTCGCCGCTGTCCCAGTTCGAGAACTGCGTGGCGGAGAAGTATCTCTGGGTGGAAAAGCACCTGGGACGCGAGGCCACCAGCCGCCTCATCCTCACCAAGGACAAGACCCTGGTGCGCGGCGACCTGCTCATCGACGACAAGCCGCGCATCGAGGGCGCGGTGGCGCCGCGGTGGAAGCACATTCTCTACGACGCCCCCTACAACCGGCACGTGACGGACGCGCCCCGCCTCACCTGGGCCAACTGGCGCAACGTGCTGGCGGGCGAACTGTATACGGCGGACGAGTGACGCCCATCCCGGCGTCACGATTTGGGACTATTCTTTGCTGACGGCGGGCGGCGGGTACGCCGCCCCGGCGTTCCCCTGGAGGAGTCCGCGCCATGAATCTGTACCGCCTGCTCAAGCAGCGTGAATCCGACAACAAACCCCTGCGCGTCGCCCTGCTGGGCGCCGGACGCATCGGGTCCATGTTCATGAGCCAGGTGCCCCGCACCCCCGGCATCCGGCTGGTGGGGGTGGCGGACCTGGCGCCGGACCGGGCGCGCGCGGCGCTGACCCGGGTGGGCTGGCCGGCTTCGGCGCTCAACGCCGCCAGCACCGGCGAGGCGCTCAAGGCGGGCAAGGTGTTCTTCACGGACGACGCCGAGGCGCTCATCGCCAGCCCGGAAGTGGATATCGTGATCGACGCCACGGGGCAGGCGGCCGCCGGCATCGGCCACGCGCTGGCCTGCTGCGAGCACGGCAAGCACATCGTCATGGTCAACGTCGAGGCCGACGCCCTGGCCGGCCCGCTGCTGGCGCGCCGGGCGCGCGAGGCCGGCATCGTGTATTCCCTGGCCTACGGCGACCAGCCCGCCCTCATCTGCGAAATGGTGGACTGGGCCCGGGCCAGCGGTTTCGAGGTGATGGCGGCCGGCAAGGGCACCAAGTACCTGCCCGAATTCCACACCTCCACCCCCGACACGGTCTGGCCCTATTACGGCTTCACCCCCGAGATGGTGGCGGCGGGCGACTTCAATGCGCAAGTGTTCAACAGCTTCCTGGACGGCACCAAGAGCGCCATCGAGATGGCCTCGGTGTCCAACGCCACCGGACTGCTGCCCTCCCCCTCGGGCTTGCGCTTTCCGCCCTGCGGCGTGGACGACCTGGCGCGCGTGCTGCGCCCCCGCGAAGACGGCGGCATCCTGCACCATCGCGGGCAGGTGGAGGTGATTTCCTCGCTGGAGCGCGACGGCCGGCCGGTGTTCCGCGACCTGCGCTGGGGCGTGTACGTGACGCTGGCGGCCGATAGCGACTACGTGCGGCGCTGTTTCCGCGAATACGGCGTGGCCACCGACCCCAGCGGCAACTACACCGCCATGTACAGGCCCTACCACCTGCTGGGCCTGGAACTGGGCGTAAGCGTGGCCAGCGTGGGCATCCGCCGCGAGCCCACGGGCGCCGCCGCGGGCTGGCACGGCGACGTGGTGGCCACGGCCAAGCGCGACCTGGAGGCCGGCCACATGCTGGACGGCTAAGGCGGCTATACGGTGTACGGCCGCCTGATGCCGGCGCGCGACTCGGTGCGCGACGGCTACCTGCCGATCGGCCTGGCGCACGGCGTGCGGCTCAAGCAGGCGGTGCGCCAGTCGCAGCCCATACGCTGGAGCGACGTGGAATACGACGAGAACAGCGACGCCGTGCAGTTCCGCCGCGAAATGGAGCAAACCTTCGGGTGAGCGGGCAGGCTTTCGGCTGAGTCCTACACCGGCGGGGGCCGCTCGGCCTGGAACAGCCGCAGGCGGTCGGCCGCGTTGCGCAGATGCGTCTCGGCCGCGCGGCCCGCGGCGTCGGGGTCGCCGCTCTCGATGGCCGAGAAAATGGCCTGGTGCTCGTTCTGCACGGCCGCCATGCGCTCGGCGAACATGCGCGCCGTGTTGTGGCGCGCGCTGCGGATGACCCGCCGCACGTTGGCTTCCAGATAGTCGTTCAGCGCCACCAGGTGGGGGTTGTGGGTGGCCTGCACGATGGCCTGGTGGAATTGGTAGTCTTCCTCGTCGCCCAGCCGGTCGTGGAGCAGCGCGTATTCCATGCCCACCAGGGCCTGGCGGATCTTCTTCAGGTCGGCCTCGGTGCGGCGCTGCGCCGCGTAGCGCGCGGCGGTCACCTCGATGGACAGCATCAGCTCCAGGATGTGCTCCAGCTCCTGGGTGTCGCCGGGCGCGGGCGCGGCGATGCGGAAGGCGTTTTTCTGGAAGTTGGGGTCCACGAATACGCCGCTGCCCTGCTGGGAAGTGACCAGCCCCTCCGACTTCAGGCGCGCGAGGGCCTCGCGCACCACGGCGCGGCTGACGTTGTGCGCCTCGGTGAGCTGCTTCTCGGTGGGCAGGCGGTCGCCCGGGGCGAGCACGCCCTGGCGGATCTGGTCCGCCAGCGTCTCGGCCAGCCCGGCGGAGAGCGAGCTCCGGGGCGCGGGTCGGGTCGGTTCCTGGTCTTGGCTGGGCTGCATGATGCAACTTTACGCGATATAGATGCCGCCGTTGACCTGCATGACCTCGCCGGTGACGAATCCGGCCAGCGGCGAGCACAGGAACGCGATGGCGCCGGCGATCTCCCCGGCCGTGCCGAACCGGCGCAAAGGGGTGCTTTCCAGAAGCTGGGCGCCTTTCTGGCCGATGAGGTCGCTGGTCATGGACGTGGCGATGATGCCGGGCGCCACCGCGTTCACGCGGATGGCGGGCGCCAGCTCCAGCGCCAGGCTGCGCGTAAAGCTCTGCACCGCGCCCTTGGACGCCGCATACGCCGCGTGGGCGTAGCTGCCGCGCTGCGCGGCAAGCGAAGTCATCAGCACCACCGAGCCGCCGTCGCGCAAATGGGGCTGCGCGGCGCGGCACACGTAGAAGGTGCCGTCCAGATTGACCGCCATCAGCTTGCGCCAGGCTTCGTCGCTGGTGTCCTTGACCAGTTTTTCGGGGTAGATGCCGGCGCAATGCACCAGGTGGTCCAGCCCGCCGAAGTGCGCCGCCGCCTCGGCCATGAGGCGGTCGCACGCGGCCGGATCGGCCACGTCCAGCGCGCGGGCGAGTACGCGCTGGCCGCCCGGGTCCAGCTCCGCCGCCACTTCCTGCAGGCGCGCGCCGTCGAGGTCGGCCAGCGCCAGCCGCGCGCCATGCGCGGCCATCAGTCTGGCGGCGGCCAGCCCGATTCCATTGCCCGCGCCGGTGATGGCGGCCACTTTTCCTTCGAACGAAATCACGAATGTCTCCTTGTGTCTGCGTGGCCCGCGGGCGGACCGCCGATGCCTTATTGGAACGCTGCCGGCCTTGCTTGACACGCCAAAAATGCATGCCCTATGATTTATCGGACAACTTTTTAAAGTTGACTGACAACTTGCCGGCTAGCGTAATTCACCCGGAGCGCGCAGGCAAGGCCGTCGGAAAAAAACAGGGCCCCAGGCCCGTAAGCGCAACGCGCCACCAAGGCAGGAGACAGACCGCAAGACCCGCGCCGCGCGCATGCGCGCCGCATCGGGCGTGCCTGTCCCTATCCGCCAATCAACACTTCCGCCCCACGGAGGAGACACGCATGAAACTGGGACTCACCACCGGCCTGCTCTGCCTGGCGGGCCTGGCCGCCACGGCCCAGGCCGCGCCCGTCAAGGTCGGCCTGATCGAAACGCTTTCGGGCCCGCAGGCCTCCACCGGCCTGATTTTCCGGGCCGCCGTGAAGTACGAGCTGGACCGCATCAATGCCGCCGGCGGCTGGAACGGCCAGCCGGTAGAACTGGTGGAATTCGACAACCAGGGCGGGCCGGTGGGCGCGTCCGATCGCTTCCGCGCCGCCGTGGCCGAAGGCGTGCAGGTGATCGTGCAGGGCGCCTCCTCGGCGATCTCGGGCCAGCTCACCGAAGACGTGCGCAAGCACAATCTGCGCAACCCGGGCAAGGAAGTGCTGTTCCTGAACGTGGGCGGCGAGGCGCTGGAACTCACCGGCCAGAAGTGCCACTTCTACCACTTCCGCTTCACCACCAACGCCGACCTGCGCGTCAAGGCGCTGACCGCCGTCATGTCGGCCGACGGCACGCTGGGCAAGCGCGTCTACGCCATCAACCAGAACTATTCCTGGGGCCAGGACATGGAAGGCGCCACCGAGCGCTTCGCCAAGCAGTACGGCTACGAGGTGGTGGGCAAGACCCTGCACGAGGTCAACAAGATCCAGGACTTCGCGCCCTACGTGGCCCGCATCCGCGCGGCCAGTCCCGACACCGTGGTCACGGGCAACTGGTCCAACGATCTGCTGCTCCTGATGAAAGCCACGCAGTCGGCCGGCCTGAAGGTGCGCTTTGCCACCGTGTTCCTGGACCAGGTGGGCAACCTCGCCAACGCCGGCAGCGTGGCGCTGGGGCACTACATCGCGCATCCGTACAACATCCAGGCCGCCGGCGAAGAAGGCGCGAAGTTCGCCGAAGACTACAAGGCCAAGACCGGCCATTACCCCAGCTACACCGAGCCGCAGACCGTGATCGGCATGCGCTTTCTGGGCGAGGCGCTCAAGCAGGTGCCGGCGCAAGACGGCAGGCTGCCGGTGCCGGCGCTGGCCAGGGCGCTGGAGAAGGTCCGCTACACCAACGCGCTGGGCACCTACTCCATGCGCGCCGAAGACCACCAGGTGCTGCTGCCCATGGTGGTTTCCAAGGTAAGCAAGAACGCCGAGTACAAGGCCGACGGCACGGACATGGGGTTCGAGCCCGTGAAGGTGCTGGCCGCCGCGGACGTGGCCGCGCCCGTGCAAGCGACCTGCAAGATGCAGCGGCCGCAATGACGGCATGGCCGCCGGGCGCGCCCGGCGGCCGGGGCGACCGACCCCTGACCGGCGCGGGGCCGCAACAGGGGCATGAAGGAGTTATGGAGCGGACATGGAATACTTTACCGTCTCGCTGTTGAACGGCGTGATCTACGGCCTGCTGCTGTTCATGGTGTCGGCGGGCCTGACACTGATCTTCGGGATGATGGGCGTGCTGAACTTCGCCCATGCCTCGTTCTACATGATAGGCGCTTACGCGGCCTACACCCTCGCGCCCGTCACGGGCTTCTGGGCCGCGCTGGCGCTGGCCACGCTCATCGCCGGCGTGCTGGGCATGGGCGTGGAACGCTTTTTCCTGCGCCGCGTGCACAAGTTCGGCCACGCGCAGGAGCTGCTGGTCACGTTCGGGCTGGCCTTCATCGTGGCCGAGCTCGTCAAGCTCTTCTACGGCGATTTCCCGGTGGACTACCGCGTGCCGCAGTTCCTCAATTTCGCGGCCTTCCGCGTCTTCAACGCGGACTATCCTTTTTACCGCCTGCTCATGGGCGGCGTGTCGCTGGCCATGTTCGGCGTCATCTACCTGCTGCTGTCGCGCACCCGCGTGGGCATCGTGGTGCGCTCGGCCATCTACCGCCCGCGCATGGCCGAGGCGCTGGGCCACAACGTGCCGCTGGTGTTCATGAGCGTGTTCGGCGTGGGCGCGGCGCTGGCCGGCCTGGCCGGCGCGGTGGCCGGGGCGTTCTACACCACCAACCCCAACATGGCGCTGGAGCTGGGCGTGCTGGTGTTCGTGGTCGTGGTGGTGGGCGGGCTGGGCTCGCTGGAAGGCGCCATGATCGCCTCGCTGCTCATCGGCCTGCTCAGTTCCTTTTCGGTGGGCATCGACGCCAGCCTGGCCACGCTCTTCGGCCTCTTCGGCGCGGGCGAATGGGCCGAAAGCGTGGGCGGCCTGATGACCGTGAAGACTTCCAGCCTGGCGGCCACGCTGCCCTTTCTGCTCATGCTGGTGGTGCTGATGGTCAAGCCTTCGGGCCTGAAGGGAGAACAGGCATGAGCCGGGCCCGACACGCAACCGGAATCGTCCTGCTGGCGCTGTGCGTGGCGCTGCTGTGCGCCCTGCCCTGGCTGCTGCCGGCGGGCCAGATCGTGGCGGCGGTGCAGATGCTGATCGCCGCGCTCTTTGCCTGCGCCTTCAATCTGCTCGCGGGCCAGGGCGGCATGCTGTCCTTCGGCCACGCCGCCTATTTCGGCGTGGGCACCTTCGCCACCATCCACGCCATGAACGCGCTGGGCGGCGCGGGCCTGCTGCCCACGCCCCTGATGCCGCTGGCCGGCGGCGCGGCCGGCCTGGTGTTCGGCCTGCTGGCGGGTTGGTTCGCCACCATGCGCTCCGGGGTGTACTTCTCGATGATCACGCTGGCGCTGGCCGAGCTGCTGCATGCCCTGGCGCCTCACCTGAAGAGCGTGTTCGGCGGCGAGGCGGGACTGTCCGCCATGCGCATGCCGGCCTGGGGCTTCGGCTTCGGCTCGGACACGGAAGTGTATTTCCTGGTGCTGGCCTGGGTGCTGGCCTCGCTGGCCGCGCTGTACGGCCTGACGCGCACGCCGCTGGGGCGGCTCACGCTCGGGCTGCGCGAAAACGCCCACCGCCTGCGTTACCTGGGCTACCGCCCCCATACCCTCAAGACGCTGGTGTTCGCGCTGTCGGCCATGTTCGCCGGCATCGCGGGCGGGCTGCAGGCGCTGAACATCGAGGCCGGCAACTACGTGCTGTTCGACGTCAAGCTGTCCACCGACGCCGTGCTGTTCGCCTACATCGGCGGGGTCAATGCCTTCCTGGGGCCGGTGCTGGGCGCGTCGGTGCTGACTTTCCTGTCGCAGACGCTGGCCGACATCACACGCTCGTGGCTGCTGTACCAGGGCATCCTGTTCGTGCTGGTGATGCTCTTCGTGCCCGACGGCCTGGTGGGGCTGGTGCAGCGCGCCGCCCGCTCGCTGCGCGAGCGCGGCCTGGCCGACTGGCTGCCGCGCGCGGCTGTCTCGGCGGCGGCGGGCCTGCTGCTGGCGGCGGCCACGGTGTTCACGGTGGAAATGCTGCAGCGCATTTTCGCGCGCGACTACCGCTCGCTGCTCGCCATGAACCCCGACGCCGCCTGGCCGGCCATTCCGCTTTTCGGCAGCGAATGGGCGCCGCGAGCCGTCTCGACCTGGCTGTGGCCGCTGGCGCTCTTCCTCCTGGGGCTGGCTGCCTGCCGCTGGGCGTCCGCGCTCTGGCGCGCCGAGCCCGGCCCCGCCCGCAAGCTGGAGACGGCGCAATGACTCACGACATTCTCACCCTGACCGACGTGCGCAAGTCCTTCGGCGACGCGCAGATCATCCGCGGCGTGAACCTGAGCGTGCATGCCGGCGAGCGCCACGCCGTCATCGGCCCCAACGGCGCGGGCAAGTCCACGCTGTTCCACCTGATGTCGGGCTCGTTCGCGCCCACCTCGGGCCGCATCGAACTGCGCGGCCGCGCCATCGGCGGCCTGCCGCCCGAGCGCATCAACCGCCAGGGCCTGGCGCGCTCGTTCCAGATCACCAACGTCTTCCCGCGCCTGTCGGTGCATGAGAACCTGCGCCTGGCCGTGCTGCGCATGCACGGACGGGTCTATGACTTCTGGCGTCCGGTGGCGCGCAACCGGGCCGTGAACGAGGACGTGGACCGCCTGCTGGAGAAAGTGCGCCTGGCCGCCAGGCGCGACACCGCCGCCGGCGATCTCAACTACTCCGAGCAGCGCTCGCTGGAAATCGGCATGACGCTGGCCTCGCGCCCCAAGGTGATCCTGCTGGACGAACCCATGGCCGGCATGTCCCAGCACGAAGTGGACTACACCGTGGCGCTCATCAAGGAAGTGACGCGCGACTGCACCCTGCTCATCGTGGAGCACGACATGCAAGTGGTGTTTTCGCTGGCCGACCGCATCAGCGTGCTGGTCTACGGCGAAATCCTCGCCACCGGCACGCCCGCCGAGATCCGCGCCGACGCGCGGGTGCGCGAGGCCTACCTGGGAGAGGAAACAATATGAGCGCGCAAGACAGCACGCCCCTGCTCACGCTGCAAGGCGTCCACGCCCACTATGGCAAAAGCCACATCCTGCACGGCATCGACCTGTCGGTGGGCCGCGGCGAGGTGGTCAGCCTGCTGGGCCGCAACGGCGCGGGCCGCTCCACCACCATGAAAAGCATCATGGGGCTGGTGGACGTCACCGCCGGGCGCATCGCCATGCAAGGGCGCGACATCACCAACAGACGTCCCTTCGAGATCGCCCGGGCCGGCCTGGGCTTCGTGCCCGAGGAGCGCGAGGTGTTCGCCAACCTGACGGTGGACGAAAACCTGCGCATGGGCATGCAGCCCGCGCGCTCCGACGCGCCGGCCTGGACGGTGGATCAGATGTTCGATTATTTCCCGCGCCTGAAAGAGCGCCGCGCCACGCGCGCGGGCAATCTGTCCGGCGGCGAGCAGCAGATGCTCACTATGTGCCGCTCGCTGCTGGGCAATCCCAAGGTCATGCTGATCGACGAGCCCACCGAGGGGCTGGCGCCCAAGATCGTCGAAGTGATCGCCGACGTGATCCGCGACATCCACCGTCGCGGCGTGTCGGTGGTGCTGGTGGAGCAGAAGCTGACCATCGCCCTCAAGGTGTCCACGCGCGTAAGCGTGATGGGGCACGGCCGCATCGTTTTCGAGGGCCCGCCGCCGGCGCTGCAGGAGCGCCAGGACGTGGTCCAGGAATGGCTGGCGGTCTGAGCGCCGACCGCATCTCAACAAGAGGCTATCAACGTGCACAAGATCGACGCCGCCCCGGCGGATTCCGGAGTCAGGCATACCGACCTGGTCGGCAAATCGGTGATGGTGACGGGCGGCGCCCGGGGCATAGGCCTGGCCACCGCCCGGGCCTATGCGCGCCAGGGAGCGCGCGTGGCCCTGCTGGACCTGGACGAGGACGCCCTGCGCAGCGCTGTCGCCGGCATCGCCGCGCAGGGCGGACAGGCCCTGGCCTGCCCGGCGTCCGTCACCGACGCCGATGCGGTGGAGCGGGCCTTTGCCCAGGCCGAGGCCGCGTTCGGCGGCCTCGACGTGCTGGTCAACAATGCCGGCGTCTCCGCCAACAAGCCCACGCTGGAGGTGACGGTGGACGAATGGCGGCGCGCCGTGGACATCAATCTCACCGGCGTGTTCCTGTGCGCGCAGGCGGCCGGGCGGCGCATGGTGCCGCGCGGCGCGGGCTGCATCATCAACCTGGCTTCCATGTACGGCGTGGTGGCCGCGCCCGACCGCGCCGCCTACTGCGCCACCAAGGGCGCGGTGGTGCTGCTGACCGAAACCCTGGCGGTCGAATGGGGGCCGGCGGGCGTGCGCGTCAATGCGCTCGCGCCCGGCTATGTGGAAACCGACCTGGTGCGCGACTTGGCCGCGCGCGGCCGGCTCGACCCCGAACGCCTGCGGCAGCGCACGCCGCTGCGCCGCCTGGCCCAGCCCGGCGAGATGGCCGAACTGGCCGTTTTCCTGGGTTCGCGCCAGGCCGCCTACATCAACGGACACACCCTGGTGGCCGACGGCGGCTGGAGCCGCTACTGCTACCTCTGAACCCACCCGCGACACATTCTGGAGACCGACTCATGGCCACCCACCACCCGCTTGCGCCGCAGGCGCCCTGGCGGCAACTGACGGCAGACGCGCAGGACTGGCAGCAGGCCGACCCGGCGCTGCTGGCCACCATGCTGACCCAACTGCACTGGATCCGCGCATTCGAGGAAACCGTGCTCGAACTGGCCGCCGAAGGGCTGGTGCACGGCCCTGCGCATTCTTCCATCGGCCAGGAAGGCGGCGCCGTGGGCTCGGTGCTGGCCCTGGGCCCGGGCGACCAGGTCAACGGCTCGCACCGCGGCCACCACCAGTTCCTGGCCAAGGCCCTGCAGCACGCGGCGCCCGGCGGCCTGGACCCCGCCGACCCGCTCACGCCCGCCATCGACGAGGTGCTGCAGCGCACGCTGGCCGAGATCATGGGACTGGCGCAGGGCTACTGCCGGGGCCGCGGCGGCTCCATGCACCTGCGCTGGCTGGAGGCCGGCGCGCTGGGCACCAACGCCATCGTGGGCGGCGGCGTGCCGCTGGCGGCCGGCGCGGCCTGGGCGCACCGGCACGCCGGCACCGACCGCGTGGCCGTCACCTACTTCGGCGACGGCGCGGTGAACATCGGCTCCGTGCTCGAAACCATGAACCTGGCCGCGGCCTGGAAACTTCCGCTGTGCTTCTTCATCGAGAACAACCGCTACGCGGTCTCGACCACCGTGGAGGAATCCACCGCCGAGCCGCGCCTGTCGGCCCGCGGCCTGGGTTTCGGCATCCCGTCCTGGCAGGTGGACGGCATGGATCCGCTGGCCGTGCACCTGGCCATGTCGGAAGCGGTGGCGCACATGCGCGCCGGCAACGGCCCCGTCATCGTGGAAGCCGACGTGTACCGCTATTTCCACCAGAACGGCCCCTTCCCCGGCAGCGCCTTCGGCTACCGCAGCAAGGAAGAGGAGGCGCAGTGGCGCCGCCGCGATCCGCTGGACCGCCTGGCGGCCGAAATGACCGCGCGCGGCCTGATCGCGCAGGCCGGCGTGGACGCGCTGCGCCAGCGCTGCAAGGAGGCGATGAAAGACATCGCCGGCCGCCTGACCGAGGCCGGCGACGGCGGCAAGCGCCGCGTGCGCGCCGACCTCTGGCCGCGCCCGGACTTCCGCGACGTGGGCCTGCGCAGCGACGGCTCGGAACTGCAGGGCCTGCGCTACCAGGAAACGGACGACTACGGCGGTCCGCGCGTCGAGCGCAAGTTCGTCGACGCCGTGGCCGACGTGCTGGACCGCCGCATGGAAACCGATCCGGGCGTGGTGGTGCTGGGCGAGGACGTGCACCGCCTCAAGGGCGGCACCAACGGCGCCACGCGCGGCCTGAAGGACAAGTACCCCGACCGCGTGCTGGGCACGCCCATTTCCGAGAACGCCTTCGCCGGCCTGGGCGGCGGGCTGGCCATGGACGGCCGCTACCGGCCGGTGGTGGAGTTCATGTACCCCGACTTCATGTGGGTGGCGGCCGACCAGGTTTTCAATCAGATCGGCAAGGCCCGCCACATGTTCGGCGGCGACATAGACGTGCCCTTCGTGCTGCGCACCAAGGTCGCCATGGGCACCGGCTACGGCTCGCAGCACTCCATGGACCCGGCCGGCATTTTCGCCACCGCGCCCGGCTGGCGCATCGTGGCGCCGTCCACGCCCTACGACTACGTCGGCCTCATGAACACGGCGCTGGCGTCCAAGGATCCGGTGCTGGTCATCGAGCACGTGGACCTGTATGCGTCTTCCGGCGAAGTGCCCGAGGCCGACCTCGACTACTGCATCCCCTTCGGCAAGGCGCGCGTGCGCCGCGCGGGCGGCAAGGTCACGGTGCTGACCTATCTCTCGATGGTGAGCCGCGCGCTCCAGGCGGCCGAGCAGGCCGGCGTGGACGCCGAGGTGATCGACCTGCGCACGCTGGACCGCGCCAGCCTGGACTGGGACACCATAGGCGCCAGCATCCGCAAGACCAACAACGTCCTCATCGTGGAGCAGGGCGCGCGCGGCACCTCTTACGGCGCCATGCTGGCCGACGAGATCCAGCGCCGCTACTTCGACTGGCTGGACCAGCCCGTCAAGCGCGTCACCGGCGGCGAAGCCTCGCCCAGCATCTCCAAGGTGCTGGAGCGCGCGGCCTTCGCCGACACCGGGGAAATCGTCGCCGGCCTGCAAGACGTGCTGGCCGACCTGGGAGAACGGACATGAGCGAACCGCTGCTGTCCATGGCCGTACCCATGGAAGTGGGCATCTGCTGCGCCGACCTGGACGCGCAACTAGCCTTCTACACCGGCGTACTGGGCCTGGCGCTGGTCAACCGCGTGACGGTGCCGCCGGCCAAGGCGGCCGCCACCGGCCTGAGCCCGCACGGCTACGACGTGGCGCGCCTGCAGACTTCCTACGGCGAGCGCATCAAGCTGCTGCAGCCGCACGCCGCGCCGCAGGCGCGCGAGCGCGGCGGCGCCATCCTCGACCGCCAGGGCTCGGCGTACCTTACCTTCATCGTGCGCGGCCTGCCCGGCGTGGTGCGCGCGCTGCGGGCGCGCGGCGTGCGCTTCGACAGCCAGCCCGCCCCGATGGAAGTGCGGCCCGGCACCTGGCTGGCCTTCTTCCGCGACCCCGAGGGCAATGTCCTGGAGCTCGTGGAGTACGACGACCCCGCCGGCTACCGACCCGACCTGGCGAGCCAGGCTGAATAGGAAAGAACATCGTGGCATCCCTGATCAAACTCCCCGCCGTGGCCGCCGACGCGACCGGCGGCACGCTGCACCAATGGCTCAAGCAGGAAGGCGACGCGGTCGCCGCGGGCGAGGCCATTGCCGAAGTCGAAACCGAAAAAGCCATCGTGGAGATCAACGCCGAGCAGGCCGGCGTGCTGGGCCGCATCGTGGTGCCCGCCGGCACGGCCTCGGTCGCGGTGAACACCGTGCTGGGCGTGCTGCTGGCCGAAGGCGAAGATGCCGGGGCCATCGACCGCGCGCTGGCCCAGGCCGGCGCGGGCGCGGCGGCAGCCCCCGCGCAAGCCGCCCGTGCGCAAGACGGCGAGCCGCCAGCGCCCCCGGCCAGCCCGCAGGCGGCCTCCGGCGCGCCGGCCGGCCGCCGCTTCGCCAGTCCGCTGGCGCGGCGGCTGGCGGCGCAGTGGCAGGTGGATCTCGCCGGCGTGAAAGGCTCGGGCCCGCGCGGGCGCATCCTGCGCCGCGACGTGCAAGCCGCGCGCGGCAGCGCGGCGCCTGCCTCCCCGGCCGCGCCTGCCGCCACGGCCGCATCCCCGCGCGCGGGCCGGCGCGTGCCGCACACCGGCATGCGCCGCGCCATCGCCCGCCGCCTCAGCGAAAGCAAGCAGCAGGTGCCGCACTTCTACCTCACGGTGGACTGCCGCATGGATGCGCTGCTGGCCCTGCGCGCACAGGCGAACCAGGGCGTCGCCGTGAAAATTTCGGTCAACGACTTCATCGTGCGCGCCGCCGCCCTGGCGCTGCGCGCGGTCCCGGAAGTCAACGCCTGCTGGCAGGAAGACGCCATCGCGTTCCACGAGGCCGCCGACATCTCGGTGGCCGTGGCCACCGAGGGCGGCCTGGTCACGCCCATCGTGCGCGACGCGGACCGCAAGCCGCTCTCGGCCATCGCGGACGAGATCGCCGAACTGGCCGCGCGCGCCAGAATCAACCGCCTCAGGCCCGAGGAGTTCAGCGGCGGTTCGCTCACGGTGAGCAACCTGGGCATGTACGGCATCCGGCAGTTCGCCGCCATCGTCAATCCGCCGCAGGCCGCCATCCTGGCGGTGGGCGCGGCCGAGCGGCGCGCCGTGGTGGACGAGGACGGCGGCATCGTGGCGGCCTCGGTGATGACGGCCACCCTCTCGGCGGATCACCGCGTGGTGGACGGCGCGGTCGGTGCGCGCTGGCTGGCAGCCTTCCGCGCGCTGATCGAAAACCCCGTGCGCATCCTGGTGTGAGCCGCCCCATGTCCAAGACCGAATTCGATCTGGCCGTCGTGGGCGGCGGCCCCGGCGGTTACGTGGCCGCCCTCCGCGCCGCGCAGCTCGGCATGTCCGTGGCGCTGGTGGAACGCGCCGAGCTGGGCGGCATCTGCCTGAACTGGGGCTGCATTCCCACCAAGGCCCTGCTGCATAGCGCCGCCGTGCTGCGCGCCTGCCGCGAAGCCTCGGGCTACGGCGTGACGGGCGCGGACGCGGCCCGGCCCGACCTGGCGGCCATGGTGGCGCGCTCGCGCGCGGTGGCGGGCCGGCTGGGCCAGGGTGTGGCCCACCTCATGAAAAAGAACGGAATCGCCGTGTTCCGGGCCAGCGCGCGCCTGGACGGCGCCGGCCGGCTGGCGCTGGATGCCGGCCCCGCGCTGTCCGCCTCGCACATCGTGCTGGCCACGGGCGCCCGTGCGCGCGAACTGCCCGCGCTGCCGGCGGGCGAGCGCATCTGGTACTACCGCCAGGCGCTCGCGCCCGACATCCAGCCGCGCTCGCTGCTGGTGGTGGGCGCGGGCGCCATCGGCGTGGAGTTCGCCAGCTTCTACCGCGCGCTGGGCGTCGACGTCACGCTCATCGACATGACGCCGGAGATCCTGCCCCAGGAAGACGCGGAAATCGCCGCGCTGGCGCGCAAGTCTTTCGAGAAACAGGGCATCCGCGTCCTGACAGGATGCGCGGTGGCCTCGTCCTCGCCCTCGCACGACGGCGTGCGGGTCGTGCTGCGGCAACAGGGCCGGCAGCGCGAGCTGGAAACGCACCGCGTTATCGTGGCCGCCGGCATCGTGGGCAATGTGGAGAACCTGGGGCTGGAAACCACGCGGGTCAGGGTCGGGCAAACGCACATCATGACCGACGGCCTGTGCCGCACGGACGAGCCGGGCGTCTATGCCATCGGCGACGTGGCGGGCGCCCCCTGGCTGGCGCACAAAGCCAGCCATGAGGGCGTGCTGTGCGTGGAGGCCATCGCGGGCATGCCGGCGCATCCGCTGGACCCGCTGCGCATTCCCGCCTGCACATACTCGCATCCGCAGGTGGCCAGCATCGGCATGACCGAGGCGCGCGCGCGCGAGCACGCCGCCCGCACGGGCGCGGAAATCCGGGTGGGGAGATTCGGTTTCGCGGGCAACGGCAAGGCCATCGCCATGGGCGAAGACCAGGGCCTGGTCAAGACCGTATTCGATGCGAACTCGGGCGAGCTGCTGGGCGCGCACATCGTGCACCCCGAGGCGTCCGAACTCATCACGGGTTACGGCGTGGCGTCCGCGCTGGAAGCCACCGAAGAAGACCTGATGCACACCGTATTCGCGCACCCGACGCTGTCGGAAACGCTGCACGAATCGGTGCTGGCGGCCTTCGGCCGCGCGCTGCACGCCTAGCCGCGCGGGACCGCTCCGGGCGCGGCGGCGTCGCGCTCGCGCCGGAGCCTGCCAGCCGGGGCGGCGCGCCGCCCCGCCGGCGCGTCTCAGTTCAGGCTGGCGCCGGAGATCTTGACGATCTCCTGGTACTTGGTCATTTCGTTCTTGACGAAGGCGGCGAAGGCTTCGGGCGTCATTGGCGCCGCTTCGGAGCCCATGGTGAGCAGGCGCTGCTTCACGTCGGGCTGGCGCATGGCGTCGGCGTAGGCTTTGTTGAGCTTGGCCACCACCGGCGCGGGCGTGCCGCCGGTGGTGAACACGCCGAACCAGGTGCCCAGATCGAAGCCCTTCACGCCCGACTCTTCGACGGTGGGCACCTCGGGCAGCAGCGAAGACCGCCCGGCCGTGGTGACGGCCAGCGCCTTGACCTTGCCGTCCTTGATCAGGGGCGCCGAGGCGGCCAGGTTGTCGAACATGAAATCGGACTGGCCGGCCAGCAGGGCCAGTTGCGCGGGCGCGGCGCCCTGGTAGGGAATGTGCTCGACCTTGATGCCGGCGCGCGCCTTGAGCAGCTCGCCCGACAGGTGGCCGGCGCTGCCGTTGCCGCCCGAGCCGTAGTTCAGCTTGCCCGGGTTCTTCTTCGCGTAGGCGATGAGATCGGCCAGCTTGGCGATGTTGTTCTTCTCAGCGAATTCCTTGTTCACCACCAGCACGTTGGGCACCGACGCCACGATGGTGACCGGCGCGAAATCCTTGACCGGGTCATAGGGCAGGTTGGCGAACAGCCAGGGGTTGATGGCGTGCGTGGCCACCGCGCCCATCACCAGGGTGTAGCCGTCGGCCGGGGCCTTGGCCACCAGGTCGGCGCCGATGTTGCCGCCCGCGCCGGCCCGGTTCTCCACGATGACCGGCTGGCCCAGCGAGCCCCGCACCTTCTCGGCCAGCATGCGGGCCATCGTATCCAGCGGGCCGCCGGGCGGATAAGGCACGACGAAGCGCAGCGGCTTGGTCGGAAAATCGGCGCCCTGGGCCAGCGCGGGCGCGCCGGCGGACAGGGTGGTGGCGGCCAGCGCCACCGCGCCGGCAAGCAGGGCGCGGCGCGCGGCGCCGCGGCGGGATTGCATCATGGTCTTCTCCTCGCTTCGATGTGGATGGTCGGCACGTAGCATACCGCAGCGAGGCAACCGTAGTAACAAAGAGAAACGCCCGCCGGACCGCCCTGATCGTGCGATCCAGCAAAAGCCCCCCGGCAGAGGCGCCGCAGGCGCTTCCGGGGGGGCTTATCCCTCAGTGCAGGATCTGGCTCAGGAACAGCTTGGTGCGGTCGTTCTGCGGATTGTCGAAGAACGCGTCCGGCGTGTTCTGTTCGATGATCTCGCCGCGATCCATGAAGATGACGCGGTTGGCCACCTTGCGCGCAAAGCCCATTTCGTGGGTCACGCACAGCATGGTCATGCCGCTCTCCTGGGCCAGGTTCACCATCACGTCCAGCACTTCCTTCACCATTTCCGGGTCGAGCGCGCTGGTGGGCTCGTCGAACAGCATGATCTTGGGGCTCATGCACAGCGAGCGGGCGATCGCCACGCGCTGCTGCTGGCCGCCGGAAAGCTGTCCGGGGTATTTCTGGGCCTGGTCCGGAATGCGCACGCGCTCCAGGTATTTCATGGCCGTGGCCTCGGCCTCGGCGCGCGGCTTCTTCAAGACCCACATGGGTCCCAGCGTCAGGTTCTCCAGCACCGTGAGGTGCGGGAACAGGTTGAAGTGCTGGAACACCATGCCCACGTCCTTGCGGATGGTTTCGATGTGCTTGAGGTCGTTGGTGAGCTCGGTGCCGTCGACGATGATGTGGCCCTGCTGGTGCTCTTCGAGCCGGTTGATGCAGCGGATCATGGTGGACTTGCCGGAACCCGACGGGCCGCAGATCACGATCCGCTCGCCCGGCGCCACGTCCAGGTTGATGTTGCGCAACACGTGGAACTGGCCGTACCACTTGTTCACGTTCTGCATGCGAATGATGGCATCGGACATGCCTGTACTCCCATTAGTATCGCTGGGCGCGCCCGCCGCAAACGGCGGGCGCGCGGGTTTCTAGCGCGAGTGGCCGGTTTGGAGGCGCCGTTCGAGCGCCTGGCTGTATTTGGACATCGAGAAGCAGAACACGAAGTAGATAAGCGAAATGAATATGTACGCTTCCACGCCGAATCCGCGCCACGCCGCGTCCGACAAGGCTGCCTTGGCCGCCAGGGTGAGATCGAAGATGCCGATGATCACCACCAGCGAGGTGTCCTTGAACAGGGAAATGAAAATGCTGACCAGCGGCGGAATCACGATCTTCAGCGCCTGCGGCAGGATGATCTTGCGCATCTGCTGCCAGTAGGTCAGGCCCAGCGAATCCGCGCCTTCGTACTGCCCCTTCGGAATGGCCTGCAGGCCGCCGCGCACGGTTTCCGCGATGTAGGCCGCGGCGAACATGATGATGGCGATCTGCGCGCGCAGCAGCTTGTCGATCGAGAAGCCTTCCGGCAGGAAAAGCGGCAGCATCACCGACGACATGAACAGCAGGCTGATGAGCGGCACGCCGCGGATCAGCTCGATGTACACCACGCACAGCGCCTTGATCGCCGGCATCTTCGAGCGCCGGCCCAGCGCCAGCAGCACGCCGAACGGAAAGGCGAAGGCGATGCCGAACGTGGAGAGAATGAGCGTGAGCGGCAGGCCGCCCCAGCGCGCGTTCTCCACGTAGTCCAGGCCCAGGACGCCGCCCCACATCAGCACGGCCACGGCAATGAGCCCCACCGTCCAGATGATGGCCAGGCCCCAGTTCCAGAACCGCCGGACGCCGCTGCAGACGATGACGGCCACCAGGATGATGGTGGCCAGCAACGGCCGCCACTGCTCGTCGTACGGATAGGTGCCGAAGAGGATCAGCCGGTGTTTCTCGGCGATGAAGGCCCAGCACGCGCCCGCCGACTGGCGGCATTCCTGCGCATTGGTGGCGGTGAAATTGGCCTGGATGAAGGCCCATTCCACCAGCGCCGGAACCGCCATGAGCAGGAACCAGGCAACCAGCACCGTGATGATGATGTTCAGCGGCGAGGAAAACAGGCGCGACTTCAGCCAGGCCCACAGGCCGGTGTGCGAGCTGGGCGGCGGCAGACCCTCGCTGGGGATACGCGTAGTACTGCTCATGTCAACGCTCCACCAGCGCGATGCGCTTGTTGTACCAGTTCATGAAGATCGAGATCGACAGGCTGACCGTCAGGTAGGCCGCCATGATGATGAGAATGCCCTCGATGGCCTGGCCGGTCTGGTTCAGGGTGGTGTTCACCACGGACACGATGTCCGGGTAACCGATGGCCACGGCCAGCGAGCTGTTCTTGGTCAGGTTGAGGTACTGGCTCGTCATGGGCGGGATGATGACGCGCAGCGCCTGCGGCAGCACCACCAGGCGCAGCACCTGCTTGCGGCGCAGCCCCAGCGAGCCGGCGGCCTCCCATTGGCCCATGTTCACGGCCTGGATGCCGGAACGCACGACTTCGGCGATGAAGGCCGAGGTGTAGATCACCAGGCCCGCCAGCAGCGCCGCGAACTCCGGCGACAGCGTCAGGCCGCCCACGAAATTGAAGCCCTTGAGCTCCGGCATGTTGAGCGTGAGCGAGGCGCCGCTCACGAGCCAGCCGATCACGGGCAGTGCAATCAGCAGGCCGATGGCCACGCGCCCCAGCGGAAACACCTGGCCGGTGGCTTCCTGCCGCTTCCTGCCCCAATGGCCCAGGACCAGGATGGCCACGATCGCCAGCCCCAGTCCGCCCAGGATCCAGTCCAGCGAATGGCCTTCCAGCCCGGGCACCTTGAGGCCGCGGTTGGAAATGAACACGCCCGGCAGCGGATTGCGCGCCTGGCGCGGGCCCGGCATGTTCTCGGTGATGAGGGCATACCAGAAGAAGAGCTGCAGCAGCAGCGGAATGTTGCGCATGACCTCGACATAGATCGAGGCCATCTTGGCCACCAGCCAGTTCTTCGACAGCCGGGCGATGCCGATCAGCGTGCCCAGCAGCGTGGCCAGCACGATACCCAGCACCGCGACGCGCAGCGTGTTGAGCAGGCCCACCACGATGGCTCGGCCGTAGGTGTCTGCGGGGGTGTATGAAATCGGGGTTTCGCCGATCGCGAAGCCCGCCTCGCGCCCCAGGAAACCGAAGCCCGTGGCGATGTTGCGCACCGCCAGGTTGTGCAGCGTGTTGGAAACCAGGAACCAGACGGCCAGCGCGACCAGCGCCAGGGCCACCACCTGGTAGACCACGGCGCGCACGCCGGGATCGTTCCAGTTCAGACGCCGCGGGGGAGCCGGGATAGGGGCGTTTTTGTTGGAAGTCGTCATCGGATGCATCTACAGAAGTCGGACACCGGGCGGCAAAACCGGAAAGAGCCATCCCGCCCGCTCCTGCCGCCCGCGCACGGCGGGTCGGACAGAGCCCCCGGCGCGACCCAGGGCCGCGTTGGGGGCTCCATGCAAAACGGACCGCGGGGGTCCGTTCTGCATGGCGGGACCGGGATCAGCGCACCGGCCAGCCGTACATCAGGCCACCTTGCTTGTACGAGGCGTTCAGGCCCCGATCCAGCTTCATGGCGCTGCTCTTGCCCAGCGTGGCTTCAAAGCTTTCGCCATAGTTGCCCACCTGCTTGATGATGTTGTAGGCCCACTTGTCGTCCACGCCCAGGTTCTTGCCCATGCCGGGCGTCACGCCCAGGATGCGCTGGATGTTGGGATTGGTGCTCTTGGTCATTTCGTCCACGTTCTTGGACGTAATGCCGTATTCCTCGGCCTCGAGCATGGCGTTGAGCGACCAGCGCACCACGTTGAACCACTGCTCGTCGCCCTGGCGCACCATGGGGCCCAGCGGCTCCTTGGAGAAGTCTTCCGGCAGAATGACGTACTTGTCCGGATTTTCGAGCGTCGTGCGGGTGGACGCAAGCTGCGACTTGTCGGTGGTGAAGGCGTCGCAGCGGCCGGCCGAGAAGGCGCGCACGATTTCGTCGTATTTGTCGATCACGACGGGCTTGAATTCGATCTTCTGGCCGCGGAACCAGTCGGCGAGGTTGAGCTCGGTGGTGGTGCCGGGCTGCACGCAGATGGTGGCGCCGTTCAGTTCCTTGGCGCTCTTGACGCCCAGGTCCTTGGACACCATGACGCCCTGGCTGTCGTAGTAGTTGACGCCCACGCCGATCAGGCCCAGCGTGGTGTCGCGGGTGAGCGTGACGGTGGTGTTGCGGGTAAGCACGTCCACTTCGCCGGACTGCAGCGCGGTGAACCGCTGCTGCGTGTTCAGCGGCGTGACCTTGAACTTGGAAGCGTCGCCGAACATGGTGGTGGCGATGGCGCGGCACAGGTCCACGTCCAGGCCCTTCCATTGGCCCTTGCTGTCAGCAATGGAGAAACCCGGGATGCCCGTCGACACGCCGCACTGGACAAACCCTTTCTTCTTGACGCTGTCGAAGGTGGCACCCGCATTGGCGGCCGCGGAAACAGCGAACAGAGCGGCGCCGATCGCGGCGAGTTTCAGTACTTTCATTGTGATCTCCGTATAGGATGAAGCAATCAGTACGCGGGCCGGGTAGGCTGCACGCATGGGGCGGATGGTAGCGTCCACGCCGCAGACGGCGCATCCGGGAATTCCCTCGAAATATAGGGACACTGGTGGAAACGCTGCCCCGTGCCGCCCCGCAAAAAGGGACGCGTCAGGGGGCCCGCCACGGCCGCGGCGAGTTACTATTGCGGCTTCATCTGACAGCCGCCATGATCGAATTCCAGCACGTATTCAAATCGTATGGCCGCGGCCGGAACATCCTGGCCGACATCAATTTCCGCGTGAGCGCGGGAGAATTCGTTTTCGTATCGGGGCCCTCGGGCGCCGGCAAATCCACCCTGCTCAAGCTGATCGGCGGGCTGGAACCCGCCAGCCGCGGCTCCATACAGGTCAACGGCCAGCGGCTGGACAAGCTGCCGGCCCGCGCCCGCCCCTACCTGCGGCGCGCCGTGGGCGTCATCCTCCAGGACACCCACCTGCTCTTCGACCGCAGCGCCTTCGAGAACGTCATGCTGCCGCTGGCGGTGGTCGGCCAGGCCCGCGACGCGGCGGCCGCGCGCGCCCGGGCGGCGCTGGACAAGGTGGGCCTGTCGGGCAAGGAAGACCTCAACCCCATCGAACTGTCGGGCGGCGAACAGCAGCGCCTGGCGATCGCGCGGGCCATCGTGAACCGGCCCGCCATCCTCATCGCCGACGAGCCCACCGCCAATCTCGACCACGACAACGCGCAGCGCATCATGAACGTGTTCCGCGACTTCAACCGCGTGGGCGTCACCACGCTCATCGCCTCGCACGACCAGGAGCTCATGGCGAACTACGCCACGCGCACCCTGCGCATCGAACCGGGCAAGTTCTCCGACTCCCACCCCGGCGCGGCCCCGGCCGACGCCGCCGGCGTCCCCGCCGGACGCGCCGCCCCGCGCGCGCCCCACGCCGGAGACGCCGCATGAACGCCTGGCTGCGCCAACACCGCTATGCGCTCATGGTGACGATACGCCGGCTGCTCAAGCAGCCCTTCTCGTCGCTGGCCAACCTGCTCGTCATGGCCCTGGCGCTGGCCCTGCCGCTGCTGGGCACCGCCATCCTGGTGTCGGTGCAGCCGGTGGCCCGCCAGGTGTCAGTCACCCCCGAACTCACGGTTTTCATGCGGGTGGATGCCCCCGCCAGCGCCACCGCCGAAGTGGCCCGGCGCATCCAGAGCGACTACGCCGGCGACATCAAGGCGGTGCGCGTGGTGGGCCGCGACGACGCCCTGGCCGACCTGCGCGCCAATCCCGCCTGGCAGCAGGCGCTGGCCGTGCTGCCGGGCAACCCCCTGCCCGACGCGGTCGTGGTCACCCTGGCCGACGGCGACGACCTGTCCGGCCGGGCCGACAAGCTCGCCCGCGCCTGGAAACAATGGGACCAGGTCGACCTGGTGCAACTCGACAGCGCCTGGGTGCAGCGCCTGGAAGCCATCTTGCGCTTCGCCCGCATCGGCCTGGCCTTCCTGGCGGCGGCGGTGGCGGTGGTGGTGCTGGCCACGGTGTTCAACACGGTGCGCATGCAGGCCATGCTCCAGCGCGAGGAAATCGCGGTGGCGCGGCTGGTGGGCGCCACCGAGTCCTTCGTGCGCCGGCCCTTTCTCTACCTGGGCGGCCTGTCCGGCGCCCTGGCCTCGCTGCTGGGCATCGGCCTGGCGGCGATCTGCCTCGCGCCCCTGAACGACGCCCTGCTCGGCCTGGCCCGCAGCTACGGCGCCGAGTTCGCCCTGCACCTGCCCTCGCCCGCAATCCTGGCGCTGGCCGTGCTCGCCTCGGCGGCGCTCGGCGCGCTGTCCGCGCGCTGGTCGGTCACGCGCAACACGCGGTTCTAGGAAACCGCCCGCCGGCGCCGCCCCTTGCCCGCAGGGGCGCGTCGGCCAAACCGCCTGACTGGCCCCGCTTCCTCCCCGTGATCGGGAAAAAGAAACCGCGCAGGTGCGGCTAGGATGACCAGGCCATGCGCGGCCCCCGGCCGCGCCCGTTTCCGCTCCGGAGATGAGGGAAATCAGGGACACACATCGCCGTTACATAGCCGTTCTTGTGTCTGGCCCAGGATATGTAAGAATAAAGCGATAATTTTCTACATATTTTGAAACTTTTCTTCTTGCAGGCCGTGCCTTTTCGTGTCCAAACCGCTGTTCTCATCCTTCCTCCCGAGCCATGGTTTCCCGTCTTGATGCCCGCGCAACGCGCCATTACTTCGACAGCGCGTTCCAGTGCCAGGCGGTGAAAGTGCTGCCCAACGAGTTCTACGTCACCGACGAAGACATCATGATCTCGACGGTGCTGGGCTCTTGCGTGGCCGCCTGTGTCCATGACCCGGTCAACGGCGTGGGCGGCATGAATCACTTCATGTTGCCGGAAGGCGACATGCAATCGCCGGCGTCGGCCACCATGCGCTACGGGGCTTTCGCCATGGAAGTGCTCATCAACGAGCTGCTCAAGGCCGGCGCCGTGCGCGACCGCCTCGAAGCCAAGGTGTTCGGCGGCGGCGCGGTGCTCAGCGCCATGCAACAGATGAACATCGGCGAGCGCAATGCCCAGTTCGTGCTGAGCTACCTCAAGACGGAAGGCATCCCGGTGCGCGCGCAGGATCTCGGCGACGTGCATGCGCGCCGCATCAATTATTTCCCGCGCACCGGCCGCGTCATGGTGCGCAAGATGGCGCCGCACCACCAGCGCGCCGAAGAAATCATCGCCAAGCGCGAAGTGGCCGCGGCGCAGAGCGTGCAGGCCAAGACCCAGAGCCCGCCCCGCGTGGAGCGCTTCACGCGTCCGGGCGTGGAGCGCTTCGACCGCCCGGGCGTGGAACGCCTTGCCCCGGGGCGGCAGCCGGCGCCGCGCCCCGGCGTCGAGCGTTTCGACACCGGCCTCACCCGCCGCAAGACCGAGGCCGCCAGCAGCTAGGGCCGCGCCTCCTTATCTACCTTATCCATTTATGCCGCGCGGATGCCGCCCAGCTTCACCACCGTGGCGCTGAAGCCTTCCAGCAGCTTTTCGCGGCGCCGGGCCGCGCGCGCCATGGCGGCTTCCTTCACGGGACCGTAGCCGCGGATTTCCTCGGGCAGGCTGGCCAGCTCGACGGCGCGGTCCAGGTTGCCGCGGTTGAGCTTGCCCAGGATCGCCGCCATGGTTTCGCCGTACTCCCGCATGAGCGCGCGCTCGGCCTTGCGCTCGGCGGCGTAGCCGAAGGGGTCGAATCGCGTGCCGCGCAGAAAGCGCAGGCGCGCCAGCATGCGGAACACGCGCAGCATCCCGTGCCCGTAGGCATGCTTCCGGGGCCGGCCGTCGGGCCCCGGCCGCGCCAGCAGCGGCGGCGCCAGGTAGAAGCGCAGCTTCCAGTCCCCCTCGAACTGTTCGTTGACGCGGGCAAGGAATTCGCCGTCGCTGTAGAGCCTGGCCACCTCGTATTCGTCCTTGTAGGCCATGAGCTTGAAGTAATTACGCGCCACCGCGATCGCCAGCCGGTCGGTGCCGGTGGCCTCCCGCTCGGCGGCGGCCACCTTGCGCACCAGGGCCTCGTACTTCGCGGCATAGGCCGCGTTCTGGTATTGGGTCAGGTACGCCTTGCGCACGGCGACCAGCCGCTCCAGCTCGGCGGGCGGCTTCTTCAGTTCCAGCACCGGCTTGTGCGCGCGCGGACGGCTGATCTCGACGACCCCGTCGGGCAGCCCGGAAGCCGGCTCGTCGCGGTCCAGCTCGCGCAGCAGGCCGGCCAGGTCGTGCGCCGCGCGGCGGCCCCAGCCGAATGCCGCGAGGTTGCGCTCGACCTGCTGGCCGTTGAGCTCGATGGCGCGGCGCAGCGCCTGCGCGGACAGCGGCAGCCAGCCCTTCTGCCAGGCATAGCCCAGCATCAGCGGATTGGCGTAAATGGCGTCTCCCAGCAGACGCAGCGCCAGGCCCGAGGCGTCCACCAGCGCCAGGCGGTCCGGGCCGCAGGCCGCCCGCAGGTCGGCCAACAGGTCCGAGCCGGGCAGCGCCCAGTCCGGGTCGTGCACGAAGGCCGCCGTGGGCAGGGTTTCGCTGTTGAGCAGACCGTGCGTGCGGCCCGGCGCCAGGCGCGCGATCGCATCCGGCCCCGCCGCCACGACGAGATCGCCCGCCAGCAGCAGGTCGGCCTCGCCCATGGCCACGCGCGTATTGAGCAGGGCGCCCGGATCCGCCGCCAGCAGCACGTGCGAGTAGACCGCGCCGCCCTTCTGCGCCAGGCCCGCCATGTCCAGCACCGACGCGCCCTTGCCCTCCAGGTGGGCCGCCATTCCGACGAGCTGGCCGATGGTGACCACGCCCGTGCCGCCCACGCCCGCCACGAACACGCCGTACGGGCGGTCCAGGCCCGGCCGCGACGCCGGCCCGGGCAGACCCTCGTCGGGCGCCGTCTCGCCGCCGCGCATGGCCCGGGGCGGCTTCAGCCGCCCGCCTTCCACCGTCACGAAACTGGGGCAGAAGCCCTTCAGACAGGAAAAGTCCTTGTTGCAGCTCGACTGATTGATGCGGCGCTTGCGGCCGAATTCCGTCTCCAGCGGCTCCACCGAGAGACAGTTCGACTGCTCCGAACAATCGCCGCAGCCCTCGCAGACCCGCTCGTTGATAAGCACCCGGCGCGCCGGGTCGGGATAGGCGTTGCGCTTGCGGCGGCGCCGCTTCTCGGTGGCGCAGGTCTGGTCGTAGATCAGCACCGACACGCCCGGGTATTCGCGCAGCTCGCGCATCACGGCGTCCAGCTCGTCGCGGTGCCTCACGGGCACACCCGGCGCCATGCCCGCCATGCCGCGGTACTTGCCGGGATCGTCCGTCGCCACCACGATTTTCTCTATGCCCTCGGCCGCCATCTGGCGGCTGATCATGGGCACCGACAGCGGCCCGTCCACCGGCTGCCCGCCGGTCATGGCCACGGCGTCGTTGAACAGGATCTTGTAGGTGATGGGCACGCGCGCCGCCACCGCCGCGCGGATGGCGAGCAGGCCCGAGTGGAAATACGTGCCGTCGCCCAGGTTGGCGAATACGTGCTTTTCCTCGGTAAACGGCGCCTGGCCGATCCAGGGCACGCCCTCGCCGCCCATCTGGGTGCAGACCTGGGTGTTGCGGCCCATCCACGTGACCATGTAGTGGCAGCCGATGCCCGCCATGCCGCGCGAGCCATCCGGCACCCGGGTCGAGGTATTGTGCGGACAGCCCGAACAGAACCACGGCTTGCGCTCGGCCGTCACCCTCGGCCGCGCCAGCGCCGCCTCGCGCCCGGCGATCTCCGCCAGCCGCGCCTCGATGCCCGCGCGCACGTCCTGCGGCAGCGCCATGCGCAGCAGCCGGGCCCCCACGGCCTTGGCCACCATGGCCGGCGAGAACTCGTAGTGCGCCGGCAGCAGCCAGTTGCCCTGGGGCACCGACCACTCGCCGCCGTCCTTGTCGTCGAACTTGCCCACCACGCGCGGAATCTTGCGCCCGCTGCCGATCCAGCCGAACAGCTCCTCCTTGAGCTGGTACTCCAGGATCTGCCGCTTTTCCTCCACCACCAGGATCTCGTCCAGGCCCTCGGCGAAACGCTGCACGCCCGTGGCCTCCAGCGGCCAGACCATGCCCACCTTGAAAACCCGCAGGCCGATGCGCCGGCACACGTCTTCGGTCAGGCCCAGGTCGGCCAGCGCCTGCATGGTGTCCAGGTGCGCCTTGCCCGAGGTCATGATGCCGTAACGGGCCGTGCCGGCCGGCACCGTCCACAGTTCCCGGTTCAGGCCGTTGGCGCGCGCATAGGCCAGGGCTGCGTATAGCTTGTGGTCCAGCAGCCGCGCCTCCTGCTGCAGGGGCGTGTCCGGCACGCGGATGTTGAGGCCGCCGGGCGGCATGTCGAAATCCTCCGGCAGCGCGATCCGCACGCGCTCGGGGTCGACCTCCACCGGCGCCGAAGCCTCCACGATGTCGGTAATGCACTTCAGGCCGACCCACACCCCCGCGTAGCGGCTCATCGCCCAGCCGTGGATGCCGTAGTCCAGCACCTCCTGCACGCTGGCCGGAAACAGCACCGGAATCATGCAGGCCTTGAGTATGTGGTCGCTCTGGTGAGGCAGCGTGGAAGACTTGGCCGGGTGGTCGTCGCCGGCCACCGCCAGCACGCCGCCATGGCGCGAAGTGCCCGCCGCGTTGGCATGCTTGAAGACGTCGCCGCAGCGGTCCACGCCCGGCCCCTTGCCGTACCACATGCCGAACACGCCGTCGTATTTCGCGCCCGGAAACAGATTGACCTGCTGCGAGCCCCACACCGCCGTGGCCGCCAGGTCTTCGTTGACGCCCGGCCGGAACTCGACGTGGTGCGCCTTGAGATGGGCGGACGCCTTCCACATGTTCTGGTCCAGCCCGCCCAGCGGCGACCCCCGGTAGCCCGACACGAAGCCGGCGGTGTTCAAGCCCGCGCGCCGGTCGCGCATGCGCTGCATCATGGGCAGGCGCACCAGCGCATGGATGCCGCTCATCCAGGCGCGGCCGGATTCCAGGGTGTATTTGTCATCGAGCTGGACGGATTCGAGCGCCGCCCGCACCGCGGGCGAGAGGGGAGCATTCATGTCGCCTCCGAGGATCGTCTATCCCCGCCGCCGCCGCCCTGCATGCCCGCCGGACTCCCTTCGTGCCGCGCACGCCGGTATGAGCCCTTGGAGCGGCCCGGCGGCGGCTGTCAGCCCGCGGCGGCGCGTGAGCCGCGCGTCGCGCAGACAGGCGCCAGGCCGGACGATGCAAGCTGACGATGTGACGGGGCCGTGCAGTCCAGGCGCGGATGCGCTTGTGGTCCGTCCGTTGTAACCGCTACCCCGCCGCCCGGCAATAGTGCGGTGCGATAATGCCGGCCATGGACTTCGCCTCTCGCATCGCCGCCTGGCAGCGCCGGCATGGCCGCCATGGCCTGCCCTGGCAGCGCAGCCGCGACCCCTACCGGGTCTGGCTCTCGGAAATCATGCTCCAGCAGACGCAGGTGGCCACCGTCATTCCCTATTACGAGCGATTCCTCGAGCGCTTTCCCGACGTGCAGGCGCTGGCCGCCGCCGCCCAGGAAGACGTCATGCCCTACTGGGCGGGCCTGGGCTACTACGCCCGGGCGCGCAACCTGCACCGCTGCGCCCAGGAAGTCGCGCGCGACTGGAACGGCCGGTTTCCGCCCAGCGCCGAACAGATCGCCACCCTGCCCGGCATCGGCCGCTCCACCGCCGCCGCCATCGCCGCCTTCAGCTACGGCGAGCGCTCGCCCATCATGGACGGCAACGTCAAGCGCGTCTTCACCCGCCATTTCGGCATCGAGGGCGATCCCTCGCGGCGCGAGGTGGAACAGCGGCTCTGGGCGCTGGCCGAGGCCCAGGTCGAGGCCGCGCCCGGCCTGGACATGGCCGCCTACACGCAAGGGCTGATGGACCTGGGCGCCACCGTCTGCACCCGCGGCAAGCCCGCCTGCGGGGCCTGTCCGGTGGCGGCCACCTGCGTGGCGCGCCGCGATGGCCGCCAGGCCGAACTGCCTGCGCCCAAGGCGCGCAAGGCCATTCCCGAACGCCAGACCGCCATGCTGGTGCTGCAGCACGGCGGCGCCGTGCTGCTCCAGCAGCGCCCGTCGCCCGGCATCTGGGGCGGGCTGTGGAGCCTGCCGGAGTTCGATCCCGGGCAAGACCCCGGCGACGCCTCCCGCGCGCTCGGACTGGAGCCCGAAGGCCGCCACGAACTGGCCGCCTTCGCCCATACCTTCACCCACTACCGCCTGCACGTGCGGCCCTGGTACGTGCCCGTGCGCGCCGCCGGCCTGCGCGACGCCGGCCCGCCGCAGCGCTGGGTGCCTGCCGCCGAACTGCCGCGGGTGGCGCTGCCGGCGCCGGTGAAGAAGCTGTTGCTGGGCCTGATGGAAGCCGCCGCGCAAGGCAGCCTGCTGGAAGGCCCGCCCGGAATCGGTTAGCCGCCCTGCCCGCCCTGAGCCGCGCCGCTCAGCAACATCACCAGCTTCAGATCCGGATGCGTGGCGAGGCGGAAGGTGATCTGCTGGTAGGCCAGGCGGCCCTTGGCGGGATGCTGGAATTCGCGCACGCCGCCTTCGCGTTCGACCACGGCATGGCGCGTCCACCAGTGCGCGAAGACAGGGCTTTGGCGGTTGAGGCCGTCGATGAGGGCAAGCACGGCGGGTTCGTCGAGGTGGGCGCCGGCGTCGGCGCGGAACTCGGCCACCACGCGGCGGGCGCGCTGGTCCCAGTCCACCACCAGGTCGCGGGCGGCGGGGTCCAGGAAGATGTAACGCAGCAGGTTGGGCTCGGGGTCGCGGCGCGGCCAGTCGTCGAACAGCTCGCGCAGCGGCTCGTTATAGGCCAGCACGTTCCAGGCGCGGTCGAGCACGTAGGCGGGCGCCTGGATGGCGTCCACACAGGCCTGCAGCGTCCCGGGCACGCCGTTCGCGTCGCCGCGGTCGTGCTGGGGGTCGGCGCAGTCGGCCAGATCGAAGAGATAGGCGCGTTCGGCGCGGGCGAGCTGCAGCACGCCCGCGATGCGCGACCATACCGAAGGCGAGACGGACACTTCCCGGCCCTGCTCGATCCAGGTGTACCAAGTGACGCTGATGCCGCAAAGCTGGGCGACTTCTTCGCGGCGCAGGCCGGGCGTGCGCCGCCGCAGGCCCTCGGGCAGGCCGGCCATCTGCGGCGTAATGCGCGCGCGCGCACTGCGCACGAATTCGCCGAGCGCCTGGCGGCGCAGGCGCGATCCTTCCTGGCCCGCGGCCGCTTGAGGGGAAGTATTCATACCAGGATGAACAATGGTCTTGTACGTGTATGGGAGGCCGCCTATCTTAGCGCCATGCGCCTGCGAGCAGGCGCGGTTTCCCATGCGCACCTGCCTTCGAGGACTCCCCCATCATGCTGAACCACACCCATGACGACGCCGTGCAACGCCAGTTCAGTCCGCAGGCGCGGGCCTACCTGGCCAGCGCGGTGCATGCGCAAGGCGAAGACCTGCGCCAGATAGCGGACATCGCCCGCGCGCATCCCGGGGCGCGGGTGCTGGACCTGGGCTGCGGCGGCGGCCACGTCAGCTTCCACGTGGCGCCGCACGCGGGCCAGGTCGTGGCCTACGATCTGTCGCAGCAGATGCTGGACGTGGTGGCGGCCGAGGCGGCCCGGCGCGGCCTGTCCAATCTTGCCACCTGTCGCGGCAAGGCCGAGACGCTGCCGTTCGCCGACGGCGAATTCGACCTGGTGATGTCGCGCTACTCCACCCACCACTGGGAAGACCCCGGCCGCGCGCTGCGCGAGGCCCGGCGCGTGCTCAAGCCGGGCGGCACGGCAGTGTTCGCCGACGTGGTGTCGCCGGGCGAGGCGCTGCTGGACACCTGGCTGCAGACCATCGAAGTGCTGCGCGACCCCTCGCATGTGCGCGACTATTCGGTGTCGGAATGGACCCGCATGCTGGCCGAGGCGGGCTTCGTGGTTCAGGGCGTGACGGCGCGCCGCCTGCCGCTGGAATTCGGCGCGTGGGTGCAACGCATGCGCACGCCGGACGCGCTGGTGGCGGCGCTGCGGCACATGTTCGGCATCGCGCCCGACGTGGTGCGCGCGCATTTCGACGTGCAGGGCGACGGCTCCTTCACCAGCGACAACGCGGTCATCGTGGCGAAGAAGCCGGGCTGATCCATCCCGACAGCCGCCTCGCGTATCGCCGGCGGACCTGACCGCCACGCAGGCCGCCGCCCTGGTCCGCCAGGGCGGCCTCAGCAGCGTCGCGCTGACGCAGGCATGCCTGGACCGCATCGCCGCCCGCGGGGAGCTCAACGCCTTCATCACCGTCGACCGGGACGGCGCGCTTGTCCAGGCCGCGGCCCCGCGCGCCAGGGCCGGCGCACCCCGGCGCGCCCGCAAATGCAAAGCCGGCCCGCAGGCCGGCTTTGCGCGGGGGGGGGGCCCCGATCATCCCAGGTTGGGCGCCAGCGTGCGGCGCAGATCCTCGATGCTGCGGCCGCTGCGCGCCGCGTAGTCGGCGAGCTGGTCTTCGCCGATGATGCCCACATTGAAGTACTGCGACTGCGGGTGGCTGAAGTAGAAGCCCGACACGCTGGAAGCGGGGTACATGGCGTAGCTGTCGGTGAGCATCATGCCGATCTCGCCGGCGTCCAGCACGCGGAACATATCGGTCTTGACCACGTGTTCCGGGCAGGCGGGGTAGCCGGGCGCGGGCCGGATGCCCGCGTATTTCTCGGCGATCATCTCCTCGTTGGACAGGCGCTCGTCGGGCGCGTAGCCCCAGAGATCCTGGCGCACGCGGGCGTGCAGGCATTCCGCGAAGCCTTCGGCCAGCCGGTCGGCGAGCGACTTGAGCATGATGCTGGAGTAGTCGTCCAGCGCCGCTTCGAATTCGGCCTCTTTCTTTTCGATGCCCAGGCCGGCCGTGACGGCGAACATGCCGATGTAGTCCAGCTTGCCGCTGGATTTCGGCGCGATGTAGTCGGCCAGGCATTTGTTGCTCACGCCCTCGCGCTTGGCGCCCTGCTGGCGCAGGTTGCGGTAGGTGAAGAGCACCTCGCTGCGGGTTTCGTCCTTGTAGACCTCGATATCCTCGTCGTTGACGGCATTGGCGGGATAGAAGCCGATCACGCCGCTGGCGGTGAGCCAGCGGCCCTCGATGATGCGCTTCATCATGGCCTGGCCGTCGGCGTAGACCTTGCGCGCCTGCTCGCCGACGACCTTGTCGTCGAGAATCGCGGGGAACGGCCCGAACAGGCTCCAGGTCTGGAAGAACGGGCCCCAGTCCACGTAGCGCGCGATTTCGGCCAGGTCGTAGCTCTTGAAGGTGCGGCGGCCGATGAATTTGGGGCGCGGCGGCGTGTAGGCGTCCCAGTCGATGACGGGGCGCGAGGCGCGCGCCTCGGCCAGCGGCAGGATGGGCGCGGCCTTGCGGTTGGCGTGGCGGCGGCGCACGTCTTCGTATTCCTCGGCCAGTTCCTTGAGATAGGCTTCGCTCTGGTCGGACATGAGGCTGGTGGCCACGCCCACCGAGCGGCTGGCGTCCGGCACGTAAATGACCGGCCCTTCGTAGTTGGGCGCGATCTTCACGGCGGTGTGCACGCGGCTGGTGGTGGCGCCGCCGATCATGAGCGGAATCCGGCGGCTGCGGAAGTACTCGTCGCGCTGCATTTCCGAGGCCACGTACGCCATCTCCTCGAGGCTGGGCGTGATGAGGCCGGACAGACCGACGATGTCGGCGTTCTCTTCCTTGGCCTTTTCGAGGATCTGCGCGCAGGGCACCATGACGCCCATGTTCACCACCTCGAAGTTGTTGCATTGCAGGACCACCGACACGATGTTCTTGCCGATGTCGTGCACGTCGCCCTTGACGGTGGCGATGACGATCTTGCCCTTGGCGCGCACGTCGCCGCCCGCGGCCGCGATCTGGCGCTTTTCTTCCTCGATGAAGGGAATGAGGTGGGCCACGGCCTGCTTCATGACGCGCGCCGACTTCACCACCTGCGGCAGGAACATCTTGCCCGCGCCGAACAGGTCGCCCACCACGTTCATGCCGTCCATCAGCGGGCCCTCGATCACTTCGATGGGGCGTCCGCCGCGCGCGGCGATCTTCTGGCGCACTTCCTCGGTATCTTCGACGATATACGCGGTGATGCCGTGCACCAGCGCGTGCGAGAGCCGCTCTTCGACACAGGCCGCGCGCCAGGACAGGTCTTCTTCCTTCTTGGCGCCCGAGCCCTTGATGGTTTCGGCGAACTGCACCAGGCGCTCGGTGGGCGTGCGCTCGTCGGCGGGGTCGGTCTTGCCCACGGGCTCGGGGCGGTCGAGGATGACGTCCTCGACCAGGTCGCGCAGATGCGGGTCCAGGTCGGCGTAGACGCCGAGCTGGCCGGCATTGACGATGCCCATCGTCATGCCTTCCTTGATGGCGTAGTACAGGAAGACCGTGTGGATGGCCTCGCGCATGGGCTCGTTGCCGCGGAACGAGAAGCTCACGTTGGACACGCCGCCCGAGATGCGGGCGTGGGGCAGGTTCTCGCGGATCCAGCGCGTGCCCTCGATGAAGTCCATCGCGTAGTGGTTGTGCTCGTCGATGCCGGTGGCCACGGCGAACACGTTGGGGTCGAAGATGATGTCTTCGGGCGGGAAGCCCTCTTCTTCGACCAGGATGCGGTAAGCCCGGCCGCAGATCTGCTTGCGGCGCTCCAGCGTGTCGGCCTGCCCTTCCTCGTCGAAGGCCATGACCACCACGGCGGCGCCGTAGCGGCGGCACAGGCGGGCATGGCGGCGGAACGGCTCCTCGCCCTCCTTCATGGAGATGGAGTTCACCACGGCCTTGCCCTGCACGCATTTCAGGCCGGTTTCGATGACTTCCCACTTGGAGCTGTCGATCATGATCGGCACCCGGGCGATGTCGGGCTCGGAGGCGATCAGGTTGAGGAAGCGGTGCATGCAGGCCACCGAATCCAGCATGGCCTCGTCCATGTTGATGTCGATGATCTGCGCGCCGTTCTCCACCTGCTGGCGCGCCACGGCCAGCGCCTCGTCGTACTTCTCCTCGCGGATCAGGCGGGCGAACATCTTGCTGCCGGTGACGTTGGTGCGCTCGCCCACGTTCACGAAGAGCGTTTCCTCGTCGATGTTGAGCGGCTCCAGGCCCGACAGCCGGGTCTTCACCGGAATCTCGGGCACGGCGCGCGGCGGCAGCTCGCGCACTTTTTCGGCGATGGCGCGGATGTGGTCCGGCGTGGTGCCGCAACAGCCGCCCGACATGTTGACCAGCCCCGCGCGGGCGAACTCCTCCAGCAGCGCCGAGGTGTCGGCCGGGGTTTCGTCGAAGCCGGTTTCGGCCATGGGGTTGGGCAGGCCGGCGTTGGGATAGACGCAGACGTAGGTGTCGCAGATCTTGGCCAGCTCGGCGATGTAGGGGCGCATGAGCGCCGCGCCCAGCGCGCAGTTCAGGCCGATGGTGACGGGCCGCGCGTGACGCACCGAATTCCAGAACGCCTCGACCGTCTGGCCCGACAGGATGCGGCCGGAAGCGTCGGTGACGGTGCCGGAGATCATCACCGGCAGCCGGATGCCGCGTTCCTCGAACACCAGCTCGGTGGCGAAGATGGCCGCCTTGGCGTTGAGGGTGTCGAAGATGGTTTCGATGAGGACGATGTCGATGCCGCCATCGAGCAGGCCGTTGAGCTGCTCGACGTAGGCGTCGCGCAGCTCGTCGAAGGTGACGTTGCGCGCGCCAGGATCGTTCACGTCCGGCGAGATGGAGGCGGTCTTGGGCTGGGGCCCGAGCGCGCCGGCCACGAAGCGCGGCTTGTCGGGCGTGCTGTAGGCGTCACAGGCGGCGCGGGCGAGCCTGGCCGACTCCAGGTTCATTTCGTAGGCCAGCTCCGGCAGGTCGTAGTCGCCCTGCGCGATGAAGGTCGCGCCGAACGTGTTGGTTTCGATAACGTCGGCGCCCGCCTCCAGGTACTGGCGGTGGATCTCGGAGATGACGTCCGGCCGCACCAGCGAAAGCAGTTCGTTGTCGCCCTTGAGATCCTTGCCGTGGCCGGCGAAGCGCTCGCCGCGGAAATCCGCCTCTCCCAGCTTGTAGCGCTGGATCATGGTGCCCATGGCGCCGTCCAGGATGAGGATGCGCTCTCCCAGCAGGCGGGCGAATTCGCCGCCGCGGGTATAGGCTTCGGGCGGATAGGGCAAGCGGGGATAGGACACGGTCGGAGCGGACAGGAAATGGATGGATGGAAAAGCCGGGGCCGCCGCGCGCCGGCGGGGCGGACGGCGGCCGTCTGTGGCGAAAAAGGGAATTCCGCCTCAAAAAGCAAGCCCTGATCGTAACAAAACGGGCCGCCCCCCGCCTGCCAGTGTTACAGTTCTCGCCCCGAACAGGTGCTTTCGGCGCAACCCGCCATGCAGGCAAGACCCGCATGGCCGCGCGCGAAAGGTAAACGGGAAACAGGAAGGCCCGCCCCCGGCCGCGCCGTCCGCCCACGAGGCGCGACGCCCGCGCCGCGGCCCGCCCAGCCTGTGCTGCCCCCGCAACGGTCCCCATGCGCGCCGCCCGGCGCCATGGCAGCCCGATACCGGCCCGTTCGATCGCCAGGATGACCGTCGCGGCCCGCCCGCGCGCATCCTCCCATCGTGTCTGGCCTGCGGGGTCGCGGGCCGCCTCGAGGTCATGTAGATGAAAACCCGCACCTTCCGGCGCCGCGCAGGCGCTCTTGCAGGCGCTCTCGCCTGCGCCGCTCCGGCGCTCTCCGCCGCCCAGCAGTCCGCCCCCGAGCCCCCCGAGCTGTCTCCCGTCACCGTCACCGCCGCGCGCGTGCCCGCCGACGGCCGCACCTTGCCGGTGTCGATCTCGGTCATCACCGCCCGGGACATCGCCGCCAGCAGCGCGCGCACCATGCAGGACCTGCTGTCCACCCAGGCCGGCATCCACCTCATCAATACGAGCAGCTCCAGCGACAACGCCATCGTGGACCTGCGCGGCTTTGGCATCACGGGCGCGAGCAACACCCTCGTCCTCGTCGACGGCGTGAAGCAGAACACCAACGACCTGTCCGCGCCCAGCCTGGGCGTGGTGCCGCTGGACCAGGTGGACCGCATCGAGATCGTGCGGGGCAGCGGCTCGGTGCAGTACGGCGGCGGCGCCACCGGCGGCGTGATCAACATCATCACGCGCAAGGATTTCTCCAAGGAGCCGGCGCGCGCGCGCGCCACCGCCACCTTCGGCAGCTACGGGCTGCGCCAGTACGATGCCGCGGCCGCTTTCAACAACGAGAAAGTAGGCGTGGACGCCTACATGCAATCGCTGCATACCGACAATTACCGCGACCACAGCGGCGAGCGCCGCGAGGGCGGCGGCGGGGGCATCACGCTGCGCCACGACGGCGGCTCCATCCGCCTCTACGGCCGCACCACCACGCAGAAGCTGGAGCTGCCCGGCCCGCGCCTGGTCGATCCGTACACGGGCGCGAACGAGTTCGAGGACGACCCGCGGGGCGCCAAGAACGACATCGACTACATCAAGACCACCACCACGGCCTTCGGCCTGCAGGTGGAGCAGGAGATCGGCCCCGGCACGCTGTATGCCGACGCCTCCACCCGCACCAAGAAGCTGAGCGGCCTGTCCTACGACGGCTACGGCGACACGCTGCGCGACCAGAAGCTGGAAGAATCCGTCGCCAGCCTGCGCTACCGCCTGCCCATCCAGGGCGGCCACAGCGTGGTGGTGGGCGCGGACGGCCAGCGTGCCAAGACCACCGCCGCACAAAACGCCTATTACGATTTCGAGCCCACGCAATGGCGGTCGCGCCAGCGGCAGCACGGCCTGTTCGCCGAAGGCCAGGCGCGCGCCACCGACAGCACCTACGTGACCCTGGGCGTGCGCCGCCAATACGCCTCCGACGACCTGGACGTCGTCTCCGGCTCGGGCACCGAGTCCGACAAGGGCCGCCATCTCACCGCCTGGCAGTTGGGCGTGCGCCAGGACCTGGCCGGCGGCTTCGGCCTGTACGGCAAGATCGGCCGCAGCTTCCGCCTGCCCAACGCCGACGAAATGCTCTCGGTGCAACAGCCGCTGGCGCCGCAGACCTCCACCGACAAGGAGCTGGGCGTGACCTGGCGCTCGCCCGGCACCAGCGTGCGCCTGTCGTGGTTCCGCTACGACCTGACCAACGAGATCCAGTACAACCCGCTGGCCGACGGCATGTGGGGCCCGGGCACGGGCGCCAACGTCAACCTGGATCCGACCCGCCGCCAGGGCGTGGAACTGGAAGCCCGCCATGCCATCGCGCCCGGCCTGACGCTGGATGGCAACCTCACCTGGATGCAGGCCGAGTTCCGTTCCGGCGCCTACCACGGCGTGGACCTGGCGGGCAAGACCGTGCCGCTGGTGCCCAAGTGGCTGGCCAACGCCGGCGTGACGTGGCGGCCCACCGATGCGCTGCTGTGGAACGTAAGCGCGCAGTACGTGGGCAAGTCGCGCATGGACAACGACCAGGCCAACCAGTTCGGCAAGCAGCTCGACGCCTACGTGCTCTTCAATACGAAGGTGGCGTACACGTTCACCCGCAACATCGAAGGCGCGCTGGGCGTGAACAACATCTTCGACCGCCGTTATGCGAGCTACGGCGTGCGCGGCGCGAACGCGGCCTTCGAGTACCTGGGCTCCACGGCGCGCTACAACCTGTACCCGGCGCCGGGCCGCAACTTCTACGCCGCGCTCACGGTGCGGTACTGAGGAGGCGACGTGCGGCGGCGTTCTTCCGGCCATCCGATATAGTCGGCGCTCCGCCCGCCGCACCGCCATGCCCATGTTCCTTTCCCCCGCCCGCTTCGCCGCCGCGCTCACGCTGACGGCCTCGGCCGCGACCGCCGCCGCGCCCATCCAGGCGCGCGACGACCTGGGCCGCGTGGTAACGCTGGCCGCGCCAGCCCGGCGCGCCGTGACGCTGACGCCGCACGCCACCGAACTGGCGTATGCCGCGGGCGCGGGCCGGTACATCGCGGCCACGGTGCTGGGCAGCGACTACCCGCCCGCCGCGCGCGCCCTGCCCGTGGTGGGCGACGGCACGCGGCCCGACCCGGAACGCCTCGCGGCGGCGCGCCCCGACCTGCTGATCGCCTGGCAACCGGCTGCGGCCGGCTCAGGCGCGGCCGGCTCAGGCGTGGCCGGCTCAGGCGCGGCCGGCTCAGGCGCGTCGGATGCGGCGCTGCGCTTCATGGAACGCCTGGGCGTGCCGGTGTACTACAGCGACCCGCGCACCCTGGCCGCGATTCCCGACGCCGTGGAGCGCCTGGGCGTGCTGTTCGGCACCGAGCCGCAGGCGCGGGAAGCCGCCCGGGCGCTGCGCGGGCGCCTGGCCGCGCTGTCGGCGCGCTACGCCGGCAGGCGGCCCGTGCGGGTGTTCCTGCAGGCGGGGCTCGAACCTGTTTTCACCCTCAGCGACGCCAGCATCGTGGGCGACGCGCTGCGGCTGTGCGGCGGGGTGAACGTGTTCGCCCGGATGCCCGCGCTGGCGCCGCGGGTCGGGCTGGAAAGCGTGCTGGCCGCCCGGCCCGAGGCGGTGATCGCGGGCGTGATGTCGCCGTCGGACGCGGCGCGCGACCTGCGCGTGTGGCAGGCGCGCGGCCTGCCCGCCGCCCGCGCCGGCCATGTGTATGGCGTGGACGCCGACGCGCTCTACCGGCCCGGCCCCCGGCTGGTGGACGCCGCCGAAACCATCTGCGCGGCGCTGGACCGGGTGCGCGCCGGCGACGCGAAAGCCGAATAGTGGAACGCTGCCCTGCCGCGGCGGCGCGTGTCGGCGGCCCGGTGCTATATCATTCACGCAGACAAAGCCTTCTTTCCGCGGGCCGCGCCGCGCGCCCCGCCCTGCAGACACCGCCATGACCACTCAAGACACGCTCATCATCGCCGGCCGCGCCTACCGTTCGCGCCTGCTCGTCGGCACCGGCAAATACAAGGACTTCGAACAGACCCGCGCCGCCCTGGACGCCAGCGGCGCCGAAATCGTCACCGTGGCCATCCGCCGCACCAACATCGGCCAGAACGCCGGCGAGCCCAACCTGCTGGACCACGTGCCGCCCTCGCGCTTCACGCTGCTGCCCAACACCGCCGGCTGCTACACGGCCGACGACGCGGTGCGCACGCTGCGCCTGGCCCGCGAGCTGCTCGACGGGCACGACCTCGTCAAGCTGGAAGTGCTGGGCGATCCGCACACCCTGTTTCCCAACATGCCGGAAACGCTGAAGGCGGCCAAAACGCTCGTCGACGAGGGCTTCAAGGTCATGGTGTACTGCACCGACGACCCCATCCAGTGCCGCATGCTCGAAGACCTGGGCGTGGTGGCGGTGATGCCGCTGGCCTCGCTGATCGGCTCCGGCATGGGCATTCTCAACCCCTGGAACCTCAAGCTCATCATCGAGCAGTCCAAGGTGCCGGTAGTGGTGGACGCCGGCGTGGGCACGGCCTCCGACGCCGCCATCGCCATGGAGCTGGGCTGCGACGCCGTGCTGATGAACACCGCCATCGCCGCCGCCCGCGATCCCATCCTGATGGCCAGCGCCATGAAGAAAGGCGTGGAGTCCGGCCGCGAGGCCTACCTGGCCGGCCGCATGCCGCGCAAGCTCTACAGCGGCTCGCCCAGCTCGCCCACCGAAGGGCTGATCACCGCCGCGCCGGCCCACGCCAAATGAGCGCCGGCAAGACGGGCGCGCGCCCCGTTCCGAACGCGCTGACCATCGCCGGGGTGGACCCCTCCGGCGGCGCGGGCATCCAGGCCGACGTCAAGGCCATGAGCGCGCTGGGCGCCTACGGCTGCGCGGTCATCGCCGCGCTCACCGCGCAGAACACGCAGGGCGTCACGGGCATCTCGCCCGTGCCGCCGGCCTTCGTCGGCCAGCAGATCGACACGCTGTTCGCCGACGTGCGCATCGACGCCGCCAAGATCGGCATGCTGGGCCAGCGGCCGGTGATCGAAGTGGTGGCCGACCGGCTCGCCCACTGGAAGCCCGCCCACGTGGTGCTGGACCCCGTCATGGTGGCCAAGAGCGGCGACCTGCTGCTCGAACGCGACGCCGTGGGCGCGCTGCGCGACGCGCTGCTGCCGCTGGCCACGCTGCTCACGCCCAACCTGCCCGAGGCCGGCGTGCTGCTCGACGAGCGGCCCGTGGAAACGCTCAAGGAAATGCGCCGCGTGGCCGAGCGGCTGCGCAACCGCATGGCCTACGACGGCCAGCGCTGGGTCATGGTCAAGGGCGGCCACCTGCCCGGCAGCGACACGGTAGACCTGCTGCACGACGGCGACCGCATGATCGAGTTGCCCGGCCACCGCATCGACACGGCCAACACGCACGGCACCGGCTGCACCCTGTCGGCCGCGCTGGCGGCCCTGCTGCCGCAGCTGAACGACGTGCCCGAGGCGGCGCGCCGCGCCAAGGCTTACCTGACCGAAGCCATCCGCCAGGCCGACCGCCTGTCGGTGGGCTCCGGCCACGGCCCCGTGCACCATTTCCACGCCTGGTGGTGAATCGTTCCCGGTTACAAATACCGGGCCCCGGGCGGCCTCGCGCCGCCCCCCGTCACACCGCGCTACGAATCGGTACAATGGGCGGCTGATTCTCCCCCTGTTTTTTCCAGACCGTCATGAACGCTTCGACCCTGCCCGACGTAGAACAAGCCCGCTTCAACATGGTGGAACAACAGATCCGCCCGTGGGATGTTCTGGACCCCAACGTGCTGCAAGCGCTGTTCGACGTGCGCCGCGAGCAGTTCGTGCCCCCCGCGCTGCGCGCGCTGGCGTTTTCCGACCTGGAAATCCCGCTGGAAATCAACGGCGTCAACACGCGCCAGAACATGCTCGCGCCCAAGCTGGAAGCCCGCCTGGCGCAAGACCTGCAGCTGACCAAATCCGACTGCGTGCTCGAAATCGGCACCGGCTCGGGCTACCAGGCCGCCCTGCTCGGCTACCTGGCCCAGCAGGTCACCTCGGTCGAGATCGACAGCCGCCTGGTGACCTTCGCGCAGCAGAACCTGCAGATGAACAACGTCGCCAACGTCAAGGTCGAGACGGGCGACGGCCGCAACGGCTGGGGCTCCACCGAATACGACGCCATCCTGGTCACGGGCTCGGTGCCGACGGTGCCCGATGCGCTCAAGTACCAGCTACGCGTGGGCGGCCGCCTCGTCGTGGTGGTGGGCCAGACTCCCATCATGACCGCCTGTCGCATCACCCGCACCACGGCGGCCAGTTTCGAAACCGTCAATCTCTTCGAAACCGTCATCAAGCCGCTGCGCGGCGTCACGGTATCCCAGTTCAAATTCTGATCTCATGCGCGTCCGGCAGCTAGCGGCTTTACTGGGTTTTGCCATCGCCGCCGGCGCCGTCGCGCCCGCATCCGCCGCGCAAGACCTCATGCAGGTCTGGCAGGCGGCCCTGAGCCGCGACCCGATCTATGCGGCAGCCCGCGCCAGCTACCGGGCCGGGCTCGAAAAAGAGCCCCAGGCCCGCGCCGGCCTGCTGCCCGCCGTGGGCGCCGAGATCACCGGCGGCTACAACGAAACGCGCAGCTCGCGCGGCTTCGGCGTGGCCTACGACCGCGGCCGCGGCACCTGGGACCTGGTTCTCACCCAGCCCCTGTTCGACTGGGCGCGCTGGCAGAACTACGAACAGTCCAGGCTCGTCACGGCCGACACCGAAGTACAGTTGCAGCAAGCCTACCAGTCGCTGCTGCTGCGCGTGGCCGAAGCCTACTTCAACGTGCTTTCCGCCCAGGACGCGCTGGCGGCCACCGAGGCCGAGAAGGCCGCCGTGGCCGGCCAGCTCGAGGCGGCCAAGCGCAATTTCGAGCTGGGCAACGCCACCGTCACCGACACCTACGAAGCGCAGGCCCGCTACGAGCTGGTCGAGGCCGAGGAGCTGCGCCTGCAGAACCAGGTGGAGGTGCGGCGCGACGAACTGGCCCGCATCATCGGCGCCGCGCCGGGCGCGCTGGCCGAGCTGCCGCCCGCCGTGCAACTGCCCGCGCCCACGCCGGCCCGCCTGAACGACTGGAGCGTGCAGGCCGAATCCTCCAACCTGGACGTGCTGCGCGCCCAGCTGCAAACCCGCATCGCCGCGCGCGGCATCGAAATCGCGCGCAGCGGGCACTACCCCACGCTGGCGCTGCGGGCGGCCAGCGGCACGTCCAGCGACGCGGTCATGGACAGCTCGGCCACGGCGCCGGGCAAGCCCATCAACAACTCCATCGGCGTGGTGCTGTCCATTCCCCTGTACTCGGGCGGCGGCGTGTCGTCGCAGGTCACCGAACAGGTGCAGCTCGAACAGAAGGCGCGGCACGATTTCGAAACGGCGCGGCGCCAGGCCATCCAGGCGGCGCGCGAATACTACACCGGCGTGATAACCGGGCTGGCGCGCATCCGCGCCCTGGAGGCGGGCGAAAAATCCAGCCGCGCCGCCGTGGAGGCCAACCGCACGGGCTACGAGGTGGGGGTGCGCATCAACCTGGACGTGCTCAACGCCCAGCAGCAGCTCTACGCCACCCAGCGCGACCTGGCCCTGGCCCGCTACGGCACCGTGCTTTCGGGGCTGCGCCTGAAGGCGGCCAGCGGCATCCTGGCCGAAAGCGACCTCGAAGCCATCAACCGCCTGCTGCGCGAGCCGCGCTGAAAGACGCCGGCGCCTGCCCTGCCCGCCATGCATGAACCGGCGAGCAGCGGGCTGCTCTACCCCGCCTGTATCTTGCGCACCAGCGCCGTGGTGGAGCGCTCGAATTCGAAAGGAATCGCCACCGCCCTGCCGCCCCACGACTTCACGAGCGCGGTTTCGGGCAGTTTTTCCATGTCGTAGTCGCCGCCCTTGACGATGAGATCGGGCCGCAGCTCGCCGATAAGCGCCTCGGGCGTGTCTTCGTCGAAAGACGTCACCAGGGTGACGCAACCCAGCGCGGCCAGCAGGGCGGCGCGGTCTTCCATGCGATTGAGCGGCCGCTCCGGCCCCTTGCCCAGGCGGCGCGCGGACGCGTCGGTATTGACGGCCACGACCAGCGTGGCGCCCAGCTGGGCGGCCTGGTCGAGGTAGGTGGCATGCCCCCGGTGCAGGATGTCGAACACGCCGTTGGTGAACACCAGCGGGCGCGGGTAGCGGCCCGAGGCGATGGCGGCGACGCACTCGGCGCGGGACAGGACTTTGGATTCAAAGCGGGCGGCGGTCATGGGCGAATTGTACGACGCCGCCCTCCCGGGGCGGCCGGGGCCAGCCGGCGCCCGAAGCTGCCCCGTGCGGGCGGCCCTAGGCGCCCGCCGGCGCGATCTCGCGCTCGCGCGGCGCGACCAGCGCGGTCATTTCCTTGCGGTAGCGGTTGAGGTCCTTGACCGTCTCGAAGCTGCGGTCCATGAGCTTGGACAGCACGTGCAGGATGCGGCTGGCCACCTTCTGTTCCCAGACGCCGTCGAAGCGGATCTGCTGGTCCAGCCAGTGCTCCAGCCAGCCCGGCTCGGGCAGGCGGGACTGCACCGTGTCGTTGGGAAACAGGGCCTTGTTCACGTGCAGATTGGTGGGGTGCAGGGCCTGCTGGGTGCGCGAGGCCGAGGCCATGAGCACGCCGATCTTGGAAAACGCCAGCCGGGCCTGCTCGCTGACGCGCTGGCCGCGGTCGTGCAGGGCGCGGCGCATGTATTGCAGGTAGGCGCCGGCGTGGCGGGCCTCGTCCTGGGCCACGGTGCGGTAGATGGACTTGATGACCGGCTCGGTATGCCATTCGGCCGCGCGGCGGTACCAGTGGTTGAGGCGGATCTCGCCGCAGAAGTGCAGCATCAGCGTCTCCAGCTCTGGCGCGGGGTCGAACTCGAAACGCACCTTGTGCAGCTCCTCTTCGGTGGGCGCCAGATCCGGGCGGAAGCGGCGCAGGTATTCCATGAGCACCAGCGAATGCTTCTGCTCCTCGAAGAACCACACCGACATGAAGGCGCAGAAGTCGCTGTCGCCGCGGTTGTCGCGCAGGAACATCTCGGTGGCCGGCAGCGCCGCCCACTCGGTGATGGCGTTCATCTTGATGGTGTGCGCCTGCTCGTCCGAGAGCTTGCTGCGGTCGAAATCCCCCCAGGGGATGTCGTGCGCCATGTTCCAGCGCACGGCTTCCATGGTCTTGAAGAGTTCGGGATAAAGCATGGTCTGCCCTTGTGTCGCCCCCGCGGGGCGTTGGTGATCGTGGTGGACGGCGCCCGGGGAACCCGCATGCCCCCCGGGGCGCCGGCCCTCGCTGGTCCGGCCCCAGGCCGCAGGCGCGGCGCAGGAACATTCTTTCCGCCGTTGGCGTATATCTGATGACGGTTTCGTGACCGAAACGTGACGATGGCGCTAGAACATGAAACCGCCTACCGTGTCAGCGCCCAAAGGGCGACCGCGATGCCCAGGGCCACGACGCCCACCAGGGCGGCGACCAGCCGGTTGTTCTGCTCCTGCGCGCGGCGCAGCTGCGTCAGCTCCGCCAGCATGGCCGGCGACACATTGGGCCGGCCCAGGTAGTCGTGGACCAGGCGGGGCAGCGCGGGCAGCGTCTGCGACCACTGCGACGCCTCTTTCTCGAGGCTCTGGCGCAGGCCCTGAATGCCCACCCGCTGGCGCATCCAGCGCTCCAGGTAGGGCTTGGCGGTTTTCCAGAGGTCGAGGTTGGGGTCGAGCTGGCGGCCCAGCCCCTCCACGTTGAGCAGGGTTTTCTGCAGCAGCACGAGCTGCGGCTGGATTTCCACGTTGAAGCGGCGCGACGTCTGGAAGAGCCGCAGCAGCACCTGGCCCAGCGATATCTCGGACAGCGGACGGTCGAAGTACGGCTCGCACACGGCGCGCACCGCGCCTTCCAGTTCTTCTTCGCGCGTGTCCGGCGGCACCCAGCCCGATTCGATGTGCAATTGGGCCACGCGCCGGTAATCGCGGTGGAAGAACGCCAGGAAGTTCTGCGCCAGGTAGTTCTTGTCGAACTCCGAGAGCGAGCCCACGATGCCGAAATCCAGCGCGATGTAGCTGCCCAGGGTATCGGGGCGGTCGGAAACGTAGATGTTGCCCGGGTGCATGTCGGCATGGAAGAAGCCGTCGGTGAACACCTGGGTGAAGAAGATTTCCACCCCCGTGCGGGCCAGCCTGGGGATGTCGATGCCCGCGGCGCGCATGCGTTCCACCTGGCCCACGGGCACGCCGTACATGCGCTGCATGGTGAATACGGTGGAAGCGGTGTATTCCCAGATCACCTCCGGCACGATGAGCATGTCGCCGCGCCCGGATTCCGGGCCGAAATTGCGGCGCAGCTGGCTGCAGTTGGAAGCCTCGCGCACCAGGTCCAGCTCGTCGTGCAGGTATTTGTCGAATTCGGCCACCACCTCGCGCGGCTTCAGGCGGCGCCCGTCCGGGCCCAGGCGCTCGATGACGCGCGCCACGATCTTCAGCAGCGACAGGTCTTTTTCGATGATGTCCAGCATGCCGGGGCGCAGCACCTTGACGGCCACCTCGCGGCCGTCGCGCAGCACGGCGAAATGCACCTGGGCGATGGAGGCCGAGGCCACGGGGTCCACGTCGAACTGGGCAAAGAGCTTGTCGGGCGGCGCGCCCAGCGCGGCTTCGATGCAGGCGGCCGCCTGCGCCGAGGGGAACGGCGGCACGCGGTCCTGCAGCAGCGCCAGCTCGTCGGCGATGTCGGCGGGGATGAGATCGCGCCGGGTGGAAAGCACCTGGCCGAACTTCACGAAAATCGGACCGAGCGACTCCAGCGCCCGCCGCAGGCGCAACCCGCGCGGCTGGCGCGGGCGCGTGCCCAGGCGGATGACCCGCAGCAGCAGCGTGGCCAGGGGATGGTTCAGACTGGAAAGCACCAGCTCGTCCAGGCCGTAGCGCAGCGACACCAGGGTGATGCGAAGCAGACGGAACAAGGGAAACATGGATCAGCCGCCCCGCTTCGCGCCGGCCGGGGCCAGCCGGGATTCCAGGGAAGCCGCCGCCCGCGCCAGCGCGTCGGCGCGCGCGTTCAGCTCGGCGAGGTCCAGGCGCCATTGCTCCAGGGCCGGACGGCCCAGCAGCACGCCGCTCTCCTCGGCCAGGTATTCGCCCACATTGCCCGCCAGGCGCTCGCCCGCCGTGCGCATGCCGCCGACCGCCGCCCGCGCGCCGCTCACCAGTCGCACGGCGGCGATGTCGCCCACCACGCGCGCCAGCGCGTCTTCGGGATCCCAGCGCAACTGCCTGGCCAGGTCGGCCACCACCTGGGCCAGCGCGGCGTCGCCCGAGATATGGGTGGCGTCGGCGAAATCGGGCGCATGGCCGCCCGCCGCCGGCAGGCCTGGCACCGGCAGCTTCCCGGGCGAAACCGTCAGCGTCACGTCGGGCACCACCGCCGCGTCGGCCAGGTCGGCCAGCCCTTCGCTGTCGATGGTCAGCCCCAGCGTGAACCCGCCCAGCGCGAACCGCACCGTCTTGCCGGCGTGCCGGACCAGGCGCTCGCGCGCCCAGGCTTCGCGCCGCAACAGGGCGTTGAGCGCATTGACGGCCAGCCGCGAGGGAGTGGGCAGAAACGAAAAAGGCAGCATGATACGCAGGGACACCCGAAGACGGGTCCGCCGGACGGAGTTGATGACTAAACCGGGAGTGTACCGGGTCGCCGGCGTTTTCGACCGGGCATGCGAAAACCGGCCCTTGCGGGCCGGTTCATGGGTTCGGCAAACCGGCCGGCGGGCGGGCCCGCCGGCGCGGGGCGCCGCGTCAGCTCGCGTATTCGACCGGAATCTGCTGGATGCCGGCCAGCAGCCAGCCGCCGTTGGACGGCTTGAACAGGTTCCAGACTTCTTCGAAGCGGAAGGCCTCGGCGCCCGGGGTTTCGCGCAGCATGCCGGAGAAGCGCACGCTGGCGAGATGGCCGTCGGACACGGTTTCGATACCCAGCAGCTCCGCGTTGAGCAGCACCACTTCGGTCTTGTTGGCGGCGCTGCCGCGCTCGGCCAGCTGGGGCATGAGTTCGGCGATGAGATCGTCGGTGAGGAATTCGCGCAGGCGGTCCGTGTCGCCGCTGTCCCAGACGGCCTGGATGCGGACGAACTGCTCCTTGGCCTGCTTCAGGAAGCCGACGGTGTCGAAGTCGCCGGGAATGAACCAGTTGCCGTCCTCGCCGGCCTTGGGCAGCGCCGCGGCCGGGGCGGCGGCCGCGACAGAGGCCGCCGGGACCGCCGCCGGCGCAGCCGGGGCAGCCGGTTTCAGGCTTTCGCGCCACAGGGACTGCTGGCCCTGCTGGCCGGCGCCCTGGCCGTACGCGCCCTGGGCGGCAGGCCGCGGGCCGGCGCCGCGCAGGCGGCGCACGATGAACATGATGGCGAAGACGACCAGCGCGATCAGCAGCGCGGAAGACAGGAATTCGGCAAAGGCGCCCGACAGGCCCAGGTGCGAAAGCAGCGCGGCGATGCCCAGGCCGGCGGCGATGCCGGCGATGGGGTCGAGCCAGCGCGACGCGCCGCTCTTGGCGGCGGCGCCCGCGGTCGCCGCGCCCGCCGTGGCGGCGCCGGCGGCCGGCGCCGCGGCGGAATTCGCGGCGTTGGGACGCGCGGCCGGCGGCGTAACCGCCTGGCGCTGCTGGGTGATGTTGGTGGACTGGCGGCCCACGCTGGCGCCGCCGCCCATGCGCCGGGCTTCGGCGTCAAAGGATGCGGTCACCATTGCCGTGCCGGCGACGGCGACGAGCGCCGCGGCCAGAAACCGCGAAAAACAGATCTTCGACATAGATAGGGGCTCCCTCGTGCTTGCGCCCGCCTTTTTGGGGGACGAAGTATTCTTACAGAAATCTGAATGGCGTAAGAATAACGGACAAGGCGTCCCCCCACAAGTTCCCTTGCGGGTGCGCGGCCTGTCCGTGGACGAACGGGGTTCAGCTCAGCTTTACGCCCTCGTGCAGCGCGGCGATGCCGGCCGTGAGGTTGAAGTACTGGACGCGCTCCAGTCCCGCCGTGCGCAGCATGTCGGCCAGCGTCTCCTGGTCGGGGTGCATGCGGATGGATTCGGCCAGGTAGCGGTAGCTGGCCTCGTCCTTGGCGATCTTGCGGCCCAGCCAGGGCAGCACGTTGAAGGAATACCAGTCGTAGGCGGGCGCGAGCGGCTTGGCGATGCGCGAGAATTCCAGCACCAGCAGCTTGCCGCCCGGCTTGAGCACCCGGGTCATCTCGGCCAGGGCGCGGTCTTTGTGCGTCATGTTGCGCAGGCCGAAGGCCACGCTGACGCGGTCGAAATAGCCCGTGGGAAATGGCAGGCGCTCGGCGTCGCAGACGGCCACCGGCAACAGCAGGCCGTCGTCGGTGAGGCGGTCGCGCCCCACCCGGAGCATGGAATCGTTGATGTCGGTGAGCCAGACTTCCCCGGTGGGGCCGGCCCGCTTGGCGAAGGCGCGCGCGAGGTCGCCCGTGCCGCCGGCGATGTCCAGCACCTTCATGCCCGGACGCACGGCGGCCCGGCCGATGGTGAAGGCCTTCCATACCCGGTGCAGGCCCGCCGACATGAAGTCGTTCATGATGTCGTAGCGCTGGGCCACCGAATGGAAGACTTCCGCCACCTTGCGGGCCTTTTCGCTTTCAGGGACGGTCTGGAAGCCGAAATGCGTGGAGCCGGCGGCATCCGCCGATTGTTGCGGTTCGGAGGGGTTTTGCATGGTGTGTTCCCGATATATCGTGAAATGGTAGCCTATCGGGCGCGAACCGGCGCGCAAAACGCCCGGGCGGCGGTCACATACCTGAAATATTGCGGCCATACTATCGCAACGTTCGCGCCGCGCCGGCGCTTCGAGATGTTTCAATTTCCGCCATGTCCAGCACCATACTCGTCGTCGAAGACGAACCCGCCATCCAGGAACTCATCGCGGTCAACCTGTCGTTTGCCGGGCACAAAGTGCTGCGCGCTTTCGACGCCGACCAGGCCCAGACGCTCATCCGCGCCGAACTGCCCGACCTGATCCTGCTCGACTGGATGCTGCCCGGCACCTCGGGCCTGGCGCTGGCGCGCAAGCTGCGCAACGATGAGCGCACGCGCGCGGTGCCGGTCATCATGCTCACGGCCAAGGGCTCCGAGCAGGACAAGGTCGACGGCCTGGAGGCCGGCGCCGACGACTACATCACCAAGCCCTTCTCGCCCAAGGAGCTGATGGCCCGCATCAAGGCCGTGCTGCGCCGCCGCGCGCCCCAGCTCACCGACGACGTGATCGACGTGGGCGGCCTGAAGCTGGACCCGGTCACGCACCGGCTTTCGGGCAACAGCCAGGCCCTGCAGATCGGCCCCACCGAATTCCGGCTGCTGCATTTCTTCATGACCCACCCCGAGCGGGTCTTCTCGCGGTCGCAACTGCTCGATCAGGTCTGGGGCGACCACGTCTTCGTGGAGGAACGCACGGTGGACGTGCACATCCGCCGCCTGCGCAAGGCCCTCGAACCCACCGGCCACGACGCGCACGTGGAAACCGTGCGCGGCAGCGGCTACCGTTTCACGGCCCAGCTCCCGACGCGCTGACACGCCGCTTTCGATGATCTGGCTGCGCACGCTTTTCCTGGTCGCCCTGTGGGCGCTGGCCGCGCTCGCCGCGCATTGGCTCATCGGAGAGCCAGCCGGCTGGATCGTCTTCGCTTCGGCGCTGGTCGCCATGCTGTTCTGGCGCAGCTGGCGGCTGCAGAAAGTGTCGTACTGGGCGCGCCACCCCGATACCGCGCCCCCGGCCTCGGTCGGCCCCTGGGACGACATCCTGGCGCCGCTCTACCGTTACACGCGCGCCCGCGCCCGCGAGCTGGCCGACACCCAGCGCGCCATGCAGGGCATGCTGGCGGCCGCCCAGGCCCTGCCCGACGGCGCCGTCACCATGAACGAGGATTTCCAGATCGACTGGTGCAACCGCATGGCGCGCCAGCACCTGGGCCTGCGCCTGCCCGCCGACCGCGGGCACAACCTGCTCAACCTGCTGCGCGCCCCCGAGTTCGTGGAGTACGCGCACCGGGGCTCGTGGCCCGAGCCCATTCTCGTGCGCCTGGGGCAGAACGGCCAGGAGCGGCTCATGATGATGCAGCTCACGGCCTACGCCAGCAATCAGCGCCTGCTCATCACGCGCGACGTGACGCAGATCGAGCGGCTGGAAACCACGCGCCGCGATTTCGTGGCCAACGTCTCGCACGAGCTGCGCACGCCGCTCACCGTGCTGGCGGGCTTTCTCGAGACGCTGCGCGAAATGCCCGACGAGGCGCTGCCGGCCGAGCAGCGCGCGCAATACCTGGCCATGATGCACGAGCAGGCGCAGCGCATGCAGGCCATCGTCGAAGACCTGCTGACGCTGTCCACGCTGGAATCGTCGCCCGGCGGCGACCAGCGGCCCGTGGACATGCGCGCCCTGCTCGAAAAGGCCCGCCAGCAGATCGAGGCCCTGTCCGGCGGACGGCACACGCTGCGCTGGCACATCGACGAATCGCTGGACGTGGTGGGCACCGAAACGGAATTGGCCTCGGCCATCTCCAACCTGCTCACCAATGCGGTGCGCTATACGCCCGAGGGCGGCGAGATCACCGTGCGCTGGGAGCGCGACGAGGACGGCGGCGCGCGCTACAGCGTGCGGGACACCGGCATCGGCATTGCCGCCCGGCACCTGCCCCGGCTGACGGAGCGCTTCTACCGCGTGGACCGCGGCCGCTCGCGCGCCGTGGGCGGCACGGGCCTGGGCCTGGCCATCACCAAGCACATCGCCATGCGGCACGATGCCGAGCTGCTCATCAGCAGCGAGCCCGGCAAGGGCAGCGTGTTCACGCTGCGGTTCCCGCCCGAGCGCATCGCCGGCGACGCCGGCTGAAGCGGCCGCGCCGGCCGCCCGGGTGGTACATTTCCGCCCATGCGCATCCTGGTCATCGAAGACGAACCCAAGCTGGCCGGCTATCTCAAGAAGGGACTGTCGGAGCAGAGCCACGTCGTGGACCTGGCTCACGACGGCATCGACGGCCGCCACCTGGCGCTGGAAGGCAGCCACGACCTGATCGTGCTGGACGTCATGCTGCCGGGGGTGGACGGTTTCGAGGTGCTGGCCTCGGTGCGCGCCCGCAAGAACACGCCCATACTCATGCTCACCGCCCGCGACGCGGTCGAGGACCGGGTCCGCGGCCTGGAAGGCGGCGCCGACGACTACCTGGTCAAGCCCTTCGCTTTTTCCGAGTTCCTGGCCCGCGTGCAGGCGCTGCTGCGGCGCGGGCGCGCGCAGGAGCCGGTGGTGCTGCGCCTGGCCGATCTGGAGCTGGACCTGGCCCGCCGGCGCGCCACCCGGGGCGGCCAGCGGCTGGACCTCACGGCCAAGGAGTTCAACCTGCTCGCGCTGCTGCTGCGGCGCCAGGGCCAGGTGCTGTCGCGCACCACCCTGGCCGAACAGGTGTGGGACATGAATTTCGACAGCGACACCAACGTCATCGACGTGGCCGTGCGCCGCCTGCGCGGCAAGCTCGACGATCCCTTCCCCGCCAAGCTGCTGCACACCGTGCGGGGCATGGGCTACGTGCTGGAATCGCGCGGCCCATGAAGCCGCCGCGCATGGGCTCGATGCAGGCCCGGCTGACGCTGCTGCTGGGCGCGATCGCCCTGCTGGTTTCCAGCGTCGCCGGCGCCACGCTGTTCTGGGCGCTCAAGCGCGAAGTGGCGCGGCAGGAGATTACCGAGGCCAGCGGCAAGTCCGAGCTCGTGGAGCACCTGATCGACATGCAGGGCGGCGCGGGCGGACTGGACGAGCTGGCCGCGGCCCTGGATGGCATGCGCGCCGGCCACGGCCACCTGGGCATCTGGATCGAAGACGGGCGCGGCGCCCTGCTCTACGGCGGCGAGCCGCCTCGCATCCTGCAGGCGCTGCCCGGCCGGGAAGTCGTGCTGCAGGCCGCCGACGGCGCGCGGCTGCGCGGCCTGCGCATGCCGCTGGACGAGCGCCTGGCGCCGGGCGGCCAGCTCACGGTGGCGGTCGGCACCGATGCCGGCGCCCGGCTGCTCTACGCCTACGGCACGGCGCTGCTGCTGATCTGCGCGCTCTGGGTGGGCGCCACGGTGATGCTGGCGGCCTGGGCCGTGCGCCGCAGCATGGCGCCCGCCCGGCGGCTGTCCGAGCAGGCCGCGCGCATCCAGCCCGACAACCTGGCCCTGCGCCTGCCCCTGCAGGACACCGACCGCGAACTGCACGATCTGGTGCGTTCGTTCAACCGCACGCTGGAACGCCTGCAGGCGGCCTACCAGCAGATGGAAGGCTTCAATGCCGACGTGGCCCATGAGCTGCGCACGCCGCTGGCCACCCTCATCAACGGCACCCAGGTCATGCTGTCTTCGCCGCGCGAGGCGGCCGAGCTGCGCGATGCGCTGGAATCCAACCTGGAAGTGCTGGAAGACCTGAAGACCCTGGTCAACGACATGCTGTTCCTGGCGCGCGCCGATCGCGGCGAGCGGGCCGCCGAACTGGCGCCGGTATCGCTGGCCGCCGAGGCGCGCCGCGTGGCCGAGTTCTACGAAGCCGCGCTGGAAGAGCGCGGGCTGCGGCTGCGCTGCGAGGGCGATGCCGTGGCGGCCGCCAACCCCGGGCTGCTGCGCCGCGCGCTCGCCAACCTGGTTTCCAACGCCATCCAGGCCACGCCGCGCGGCGGCGAGATCGTGCTGGCCTGCCGGCAGACGCCGGCCGGCGCGCGCGCCGAAGTGCGCAATCCCGGCCCGCCCATCGCGCCAGCCGACCTGCCGCGCATCTTCGACCGCTTCTTCCGGGCCGGGGCGCCCCATGCCGCGCGCGGCGAGGGGCACGGGCTGGGCCTGGCCATCGTGCGCGCCATCGCGCTCATGCACGGCGGCGGCGCCGATGCCCGGTCCGACGCCGCGGGCACGGTGGTCGGCATCACGCTGCGCGGGCCGGACCGCGCCAACATTACAGAAAAGTAATCCGGCCGACAGCCTGGGGTCATCCCGGCTTCTCTACAGTGCCATCACCGCAACTCCCGCAACAAGGAAGACAGTGACAGGCACTCCGCCCCGCGCCGCCCGCCGCCGCTTCGTCCAGGGGCTGGCCGCCGGCGGCGCGCTGGCCGCGATGGGCGGCTGGCGCGCCGCCATGGCGCATGCGCATCCGCCCGCCGACGAACTGCGCGGCACCGAATTCCACCTGGAGATCGGCGAGACGCCCGTGAATTTCACGGGCGCGTCCCGCATGGCCACCACGGTCAACGGCCGGCTGCCCGCGCCGCTGCTGCGCTGGCGCGAGGGGGACACGGTGACGCTGCACGTCTCCAACCGCCTGCGCGAGCAGACCTCCATCCATTGGCACGGCATATTGCTGCCCTCGGACATGGACGGCGTGCCCGGCATGAGCTTCGAGGGCATCGCGCCGGGCGCGACCTTCACCTACCGCTTTCCGGTGCGCCAGAGCGGCACCTACTGGTATCACAGCCATTCCGGCTTCCAGGAGCAGACCGGGCTGTACGGCCCCATCGTGATCGAACCGCGCGGCGGCGAGGCCGCGGCCAGCGACCGCGAATACACGGTGCTGCTGTCCGACTGGACCGATGAAGATCCGATGCGCGTCTTCCGCAAGCTGATGGCGATGCCCGACTACTACAACCGCCTGCAGCCCAGCGTGGAAACCCTGGTGCGCGCCGCGCGCGCCGAAGGCTGGGGCGCGGCGCTCTCGGAGCGCCTGATGTGGGAACGCATGCGCATGAGCCCGGCCGACCTGGCGGACGTCTCGGGCGCCACCTACACCTTCCTGGCCAACGGCGTCACGCCCGCAGGCAACTGGACGGGGCTCTTCCGGCCGGGCGAGAAAGTGCGGCTGCGCTTCGTCAACGGCTCGGCCATGACGTATTTCGACCTGCGCATCCCCGGACTGAAGATGACGGTGGTGGCGGCCGACGGCCAGGACGTGCGCCCCGTGGAAGTGGACGAGTTCCGCATCGCCGTGGCCGAAACGTACGACGTCATCGTCGAGCCCGCCGAAGACCGCGCCTACACGATCTATGCGCAGGCCATGGACCGCTCCGGCTACGCGCGCGCCACGCTGGCGCCCCGGCCCGGCATGCAGGCCGAAGTGCCGCCCCTGGACCCCGTGCGGCTGCTCGGCATGCGCGACATGGGCATGGCGCACGGCGCGGCCCATGGCATGCCGCGCGGCCAGGCGGCGGCGCAGGACATGCCCGGCATGGCGGACCACGCCATGCCGGGCCATGCCGCGCAAGGCCATGCCATGCAGGACCATGGCGGCGCGGCGGACGGCATGGTCCCGCAGGCGCACCCCTATCCGGCCGAGCGCGGCGTGGGCAACGCCATGCTGCCCGATGCGGTTTCCACCCGGCTGGACGACCCGGGCGTGGGACTGCGCAACAACGGCAGGCGCGTGCTGACCTACGCCGACCTGCGCTCGCTGCGCGAGCCCGCCGACAACCGGCCGCCCACGCGCGAGATCGAACTGCATCTCACAGGCAACATGGAACGCTATATGTGGTCTTTCAATGGCGTGAAGTTCTCGGACGCCAGGCCCATCGTGCTGCGCCTGGGCGAGCGGGTGCGCTTCGTGCTGGTCAACGACACCATGATGACCCACCCCATTCACCTGCACGGCCTGTGGAGCGACCTGGAGTCGCCCGACGGCGCGTTCCAGGTGCGCAAACACACGATCTCGCTCAACCCGGCGCAGCGCCTGAGCTATCGCGTCAGCGCCGACACCCGGGGCAAATGGGCCTATCACTGCCATTTGCTGTATCACATGGAGGCCGGCATGTTCAGGGCGGTCGTGGTGGAGTAGCCATGCGGAACCGGACTATCATCGCGGCCCTGGCGCTCGCGCTGGCCGCCCCGCCCGCCTGGGCGCAGCCGATGGACCACGCGTCGATGGCGCACGGCGCGTCCGGGCCAGCGTCCCCGGACGCCGCCGCGGATCACGCGGACCATGCGGGCCATGCGGGCCACGGGAATCCTCGCGGCATGGACCCCGCCGGCCGGGACGCCGCCGCCCCGGGCCATGCCGGCATGGATCACGCCCGGCGCGGCGCGCCGGACTCGCCCGCCCCCGATGCCGTTCCCGTGGGCAGCCTGCCTTCCGGCGACGGCGCGGGAACGGGCGACTATGCAAGCTACGGCATCCATCCGCACATGATGGACAACGCGCCCGCCTGGCAGTTGCTGATGGACAAGTTCGGCTGGGCCGGCGACCGCGACGGCCGCGACGCCCTGCAATGGGACGGCCGCTTCTGGTTCGGCACCGCCACCGACCGTCTGCTCATAAAGAGCGAGGGCGAGCGGCAAGGCGGCCGCGGCGACGGCAGGCTGGAGGCTTACTGGAGCCGTGCCGTCTCCCCCTTCTGGGATCTGCAGCTCGGGGCGCGGCGCGACATCGGCGCCGGCCCGCGGCGCAACTGGGCCGCGCTGGGCATGGGGGGCGTGCTGCCGTACCGCATCGACCTGCAAGCCACGGCCTATGCCGGCGGCTCGGGCCGCACCGCGCTGGGCCTGAAGGCCGAATACGACCTGCGGCTCACGCAGCGCCTGGTCTTCACGCCCGAACTGCAAGCCAGCCTGTATGGCAAGAACGACCCGGCGCGCGGCGTGGGCTCGGGCCTGTCGTCCGGCTCGCTGTCGCTGCGGCTGCGCTATGAGGCCACGCGCGAGTTCGCGCCCTATGTGGGCGTGTCCTTCGAGCGCAAGTTCGGCCGCACGGCCGGCTACGCGGCGGACGCGGGCGAGGGGCGCTCGCAGGTGCGCGCCCTGGCCGGCGTCCGTTTCTGGTTCTGACGCTTCCCCTCCCCCTGCTTTCATGAGAACCGCCGCCATGATGTCCGCTACCCTCGTCCGCCGCCTCGCCGCGGCAACCGCCCTGGCCGTCCTCCCGGCCCTGCCCGCCCTGGCGCCCGCCCAGCCTCCGGTGTCCGTGCAGGTCTGGAAAACCCCGGCCTGCGGCTGTTGCGAGGACTGGATCCGCCACATGCGGGAAAACGGCTTCGACGTGGCGGCGCACGAGGTGAACGACACCTCGGCGGTGCGCCGCCACGCCGGCATGGACGGCTACGGCTCCTGCCACACGGCCGTCGTGGACGGCTACGCCATCGAAGGCCACGTGCCCGCCCGCGACGTACGGCGGCTCCTGGCCGAGCGCCCCGACGCCGCCGGGCTGGCCGCGCCGGGCATGCCGCTGGGCTCGCCCGGCATGGACGGCCCGGAATACGGCGGCCGCAAGACGCCGCACGACGTGCTGCTGGTGGACAGGACCGGCCGCGCCACGGTGTGGCGGCCCTACCGTTGAAATCATTCGCCCCTGCCGGCTTAATGGCTACTTGCTGCAGCGCGGCGGAAATGCGCCACAATAAATAGAACGCATTCTCCGCCCGCGTTCGCCCGTCCGCGTTTTCTCCATCCGTTTTTCCACCCCTGCAGGCAGCCATGGCAAAAATCGTCCTGTTCGAGAACATCCATCCCAGCGCCCGCGCCGTCTTCGAAGCGGCCGGCTACACCGACATCGTCACGCATGCGTCCGCGCTGCCGCCCGAGCAGTTGCGCGACGCGCTGCGCGGCGCGCACGTGGCCGGGATCCGCTCTCGCACCCACCTGGACGCCGACCTCATCGCCGCCAACCCCGAGCTGCGCGTGGTGGGCTGCTTCTGCATCGGCACCAACCAGGTCGACCTGGACGCCGCCATGCAGCGGGGCGTTCCGGTTTTCAACGCCCCCTTCTCCAACACGCGCTCGGTGGCCGAGCTGGTGCTGGGCGAGGCCATCCTGCTGCTGCGCCGGATTCCCGAGAAGAACGCCCGCGTGCACCAGGGCCATTGGGACAAGACCGCCTCCGGCGCCTTCGAAACGCGGGGCAAGACGCTGGGCATCGTGGGCTACGGCAACATCGGCTCGCAGATCAGCACCCTGGCGGAAAGCCTGGGCATGCGCGTGGTGTTCTACGACGTCGAAGCCAAGCTGCCGCTGGGCAACGCGCGCGCCGTGTCCACGCTGAACGAGCTGCTGGAGCAGTCCGACGTGGTCACGCTGCACGTGCCGGGCGGCAAGTCCACCGAGAACATCATGAACGCGGACACCATCGCGCGCATGCGGCGCGGGGCCATCCTCATCAATGCCTCGCGCGGCACGGTGGTGGACATCGACGCCCTGCATGCCGCCCTGACGTCCGGCCACCTGGCCGGCGCGGCCCTGGACGTGTTCCCGGTGGAGCCCAAGGGCGCGGGCGAGCCGCTGGCCAGCCCGCTCATCGGCCTGCCCAACGTCATTCTCACGCCGCACATCGGCGGCAGCACGCAGGAATCGCAAGAGAACATCGGCCGCGAAGTGGCCGAAAAGCTGGTGCGCTTCCTGCAGGCCGGCACCACCAAGGGCGCGGTGAACTTCCCCGAGCTGCCCTACCTGGAGCCCGCCGGCGGCGCGCGCATCCTGCACGTGCACCGCAACGCGCCCGGCGCGCTGGGCACGCTGGACAACCTCATGGCGCAGCACGGGCTGAACATCGTCAGCCAGAGCCTGCAGACCAAGGGGCAGATCGGCTATGTCATCACCGATGTCGAGGGCCAGGTGGACGACGTGGTGATGAGCACGCTGCGCAACCACCCCATCACCGTGCGCTGCGACCGCGTCTGAGGCCCGGGCCGCCGGCCCGCTTTCAGGGCTCGGCGGCCGCCTCGGCCAGGCAGTCGGCCATTTTCTGGCGCACGCTGCCCGGTTCGAAAGGCAGGCGGCCGATGATGCCGATCTCCCGATAAAAAGCCGCCTCGCCCAGCGGCAGCAGGCGCAGCCCGGTTTCGTCCAGGCCGCGCAGGTGCGGCAGCAGCGCCACGCCCAGGCCGTGGCGCACCAGACCGGCGATGGCCTCGATCTCGTCCAGCTCCACCGCTTCGTGCGTGTGGATGCGGTGCTTTTTCAGGAAGCGGTCGACCGCGCGGCCGCCGAAAGACGCGCGATCGTAGCGGATGAACGGCTGCGTGGACAGCAGCTCGCGCCAGGAAGCCTGCGGCGCGGCGGCCGGCGCGGCCAGCACCATGGGCTCGCGCAGCAGCGGCAGCCAGCCCAGTTCGGGCGGCAGCGCGAAGGGCGGCCGGATGACCACGGCCATGTCCACCTCGCCCGCGTCCACCTGGCCCAGCAGCGACAGCGACACGCCCGGCACGATGCGCACCCGCACATCCGGATAGGCGGCGCGCAAGCCGCCCAGCGCGCGCACCATCAGATCCTGCTGCGCCGACACGATGGCGCCGATGCGCAGCGAACCGCTCACCTGCCCCGCCCCCGCCGCCATGCGCTCGGCCATGGCGACCAGCTCTTCGGCCTGGGGCAGCATGTCGCGGCCATGGGCGTTGAGCACGGCCGCGCGGGCGCCGCGGTCGAACAGCGCCACACCCAGGTATTCCTCCAGCCGCCGGATCTGCGCGCTGACGGCGGACTGCGTCAGGCCGAGCTGCGCCCCCGCGCCCGTAAACGTGCCGTCGCGCGCCACGGCGATGAAGGTTTTGAATTCCTTTATCACAATCGATTTTTTTGTTGCTTAGTCTCAAAAAATATCGTTTTTCAATCAAAAAAACAATCTCTACACTAAGTCTGCCTTTATTCCGGAACGCGGAGCGCGGGCTTGCCGCCCGCATCCGCGTTTTGATTTAATCTTTGCCTTCTGGAGCCTTGCATGTCCGCCCAAACCTCCCTCCCGCCGTTCCACCTCGCCTTCCCGGTCCGCGACCTGGAAGAAGCCCGCGCCTTCTATGGCGAAAAACTGGGCTGTCCGGAGGGGCGCAGCTCGTCCGAATGGGTGGACTTCAATTTCTACGGCCACCAGATCGTGGCGCACCTGTCGCCCGGCGAATGCGGCCACAAGGCCACCAGCGCCGTCGATTCGCACAATGTGCCGGTGCGCCATTTCGGCGCCGTGCTCTCCATGGAACAATGGGAAGCCATGGCCAAGCGCCTGACCGACGCCGGCACCGAATTCGTCATCAAGCCCTACATCCGCTTCAAGGGCGAGGTGGGCGAGCAGGCCACCATGTTCTTCCTGGATCCGTCGGGCAACGCGCTGGAGTTCAAGGCCTTCAAGAACCTGGATTCCCTGTTCGCCAAGTAACCCCCTCTATGAAGGTTTCGCGCCGTTGAATGCCCATTCCGATTCTCTTTCACCGGCCGGGACCCGCTGGCGCATCCTCCCCCAGGGTGACCGCTGCCTCATCATCGACTTCGGTACGGAAATCGATGCCGCCACCGGCCGGCTGTGCCTGGCCGCCGCGCGGCGGCTGCGCGAAGCCGGGCTGCCCGGCGTGACCGACGTGGTGCCGTCCTTCGTGGCCGTGGCCGTGCACTACCGGCCCGACGCCGGCGGCACGCCCACCTACGGCGCGCTGGCGGACCGCATCGAGGCCCTGCTCGGCGCCGGCATCGCGGCCGAGGACGCGATCGGGCGCGAGATCGACGTCCCCGTCTGCTACGGCGGCGAACACGGCCCCGACCTGGACGACGTCGCCCGCGCCGCCGGCCTGACGCCCGACGAGATCATCGCGCTGCACAGCGGCCCGCGCGCCATGGTGTTCATGCTGGGCTTCGCGCCCGGCCACGCCTACCTGGGCGTGCACGACGACAGGCTCAACATTCCGCGCCGCGCGTCGCCGCGCACCGCCGTGCCCGCCGGCGCGGTGGCCGTGGCCAACCGCCAGACCGTCATCTACCCGGCGCGGCTGCCGGGCGGCTGGAACCTCATCGGCGCCACGCCGCTCGCGCTGTTCGATCCCGCCCGCGAGCCCGCGGCGCTCCTGCAGCCCGGCGACTCGGTGCGCTTCGTGCCCATCGGCCCCGAAGAATTCGAACGGCTGCGGGGAGAACGCGCATGAGCCTCCCGCGCCAGTCCAGGAGCGAAGACCGCGGCGCGCCCCGCGAAGGCGCGCCCCGCGAAGATGCGCCCGCGGGCTTCACGGTGCTCAAGCCCGGCATGCTGTCCAGCTTCCAGGACCGCGGCCGCGAAGGCTGCCAGCATCAGGGCATTCCGGCCGCGGGCGCCATGGACGAGCGCGCGCACCGGCTGGCCAATGCGCTGGCGGGCAACACACAAGACTGCGCCACGCTGGAAATCACGCTGGCCGGCCCCACGCTGCGCTTCGACGCGCCCGCCTGTTTCGCGTTGGCCGGCGCCGACCTGGGCGCCACGCTCAACGGGCAGGACATCCCTCGCCACCGCCCGCTGGTCGCCCGCGCGGGCGACACGCTGGCCTTCGGCGCGCGGCCGGCGCTGGGCGTGCGCGCCTACCTGGCCGTGCATGGCGGCTATGCCCTGCCGCCCGTCATGGGCAGCCAGGCCACCTACCTGCGCAGCGGCTTCGGCGGCTTCCATGGACGCGCGCTCGCCAAGGGCGACCAGGTGCCGCTGGCCAGGCCGCTGCCGGCCGGCGCCGACCTGGACGCGCTGGCCCAGGCCCTGTGGAACCTGCGTGTCTACCTGCCGTCGGCCCTGGGCGGCCGCACGCGCGCAGGCATCCGCTTCCTGCCCGGCCGCCACTGGAACGAGTTCTCCGCCGCGTCGCGGCGCGCCTTCGCCGAAGCCGAGTTCCGCATCAGCCCGCAGTCCGACCGCATGGGGTACCGGCTCACCGGCCCGGCGCTCGCCATGGATGCGCCGCGCCAGATGCTGTCGGAAGCCGCGTGCTTCGGCACGGTACAGGTGCCGGCCGGCGGCGAGGCCATCATTCTCATGGCCGACCGCCAGACCACCGGCGGCTACCCCAAGATCGCGCAGATCGCCACGGTGGACCTGCCCCTACTCGCGCAATGCGCGCCAGGGCACGCCCTGCGCTTCGAGCCCATTCCGCTCGAAGAGGCGCAACGGCTGGACGCCGCGCGGGAACGCGCTTTCGCGCAATTGCACGAGGCGCTGGCCCCCCTGCGCGCCCTGCTCAACGACGGAGAGTCCTCATGAATGCAAGTATCGACCTGAACTGCGACATGGGCGAAAGCTACGGCGCCTGGAAAATGGGCAACGACGCCGAAGTGCTGGCCTACGTCAGCTCGGCCAACATCGCCTGTGGCTTTCACGGCGGCGACCCCGCCACCATGCGCAAGACCCTGGCCGCCGCGCTCGGGCACGGCGTGGCGCCGGGCGCCCATCCCAGCCTGCAGGACCTGGCCGGATTCGGCCGCCGCGTCATGCAGATCAGCCCCCAGGAAGCCTACGACATCGTGGTCTACCAGATCGGCGCGCTGGCCGGCGTGGCCGCCTCGCAGGGCGCCCGCCTGCATCACGTCAAGGCGCACGGCGCGCTCTACAACATGGCCGCCAAGGACGCGCCGCTGGCCGAGGCCATCTGCCAGGCGGTCAAGGACGTGGATGCGACGCTCATCCTGTACGGTCTGGCAGGCAGCCGTCTCATCGACGCGGCGCGCAAGCTCGGCCTGACGGCCGCCAGCGAAGTCTTCGCCGACCGCACTTACCAGGACGACGGCTCGCTCACTCCGCGCACGCGCCCGGACGCCATGATCGAAGACGTGGAACAGGCCGTGGCCCAGGTGGTGCGCATGGTGCGCGAGGGCAAGGTGCGCTCGGTGGGCGGCAAGGACGTGGCGGTGCAGGCGGACACGCTCTGCATCCATGGCGACCAGCCCAACGCGCTGGTCTTCGCCAGCGGCATCCGCCGCGCGCTCGAAGATGCGGGCATCGAAGTGCGCACGCCCGGCCAGGGGAGCCGGCCGAAAGCGGGATAAGCCCCGGCGCGGATCAGCGCGGCAGACGCGGCTGCGCCTGCGCGTCCTGCGCCAGGGTATCGCGGTAGGCTTCCAGAATGCCGGGCAAGGCGGTCAGCACGTGGCCGCGCGCCAATTGCGCGGCGTGGTCGAAGTCGCCGCGCTCCAGGGCATCGGCGACGCCTTCGGTGAGATCCGGCTTGACGCCCGATTCGAAGATGCGCCGCGCCAGCATGTAGCGCAGCGGCTCCACCTGCTCGTAGAGCTTGGCCAGCACGTCGCGCAGGGGCGCGTTGCCGGTGTGGCGCGCGCCCACGAGATAGAAATCGCGCAGCGCGGCCAGATAGGCGCGTATGTCCCGCCGGGCGAAGGCATCGTCGCGCGCCGCATCCAGGCGGCGTAGCTGGTCCAGCAGCGGGCCCAGGTCCGGCAGAGAGGCAACCTGGCGCAGGCAATAGGCCTCCAGCTCGGCGCGCAGCTCGTACAAGTGGCGGATCTGGACTTCCGAATACAGCGTGACGCGAAAGCCCTTGCGCTGCACATGGGTGACCAGGCCGCTGAGCTCCAGCAAGCGCAAGGCTTCGCGGATCGGGCTGCGGCTGGTACCGAAGCGTTGTTCGAGCTCTTGTTCCCGCAGCGGCTGCCCGGGCCGGATGGTGCCATCCACGATCAGGTCACGAATCTGTTCCTGGAGGAAATACGGAATCGTGGCGGGTGGAATCGTGGCGGGCGCTTTGAGGTCCAATCGGCTCCCCTTGTACTGCGATGCGTGTTGCGACAACGTGACGATACTAGAAAACTATTGAAACATGAATGATAAAAATGTTTCATCGGCGGGTTGCCGCGCGGTGGGCGGCGTCAATCCCAGTCGTCGCGATAAACGAACTTGGGCATCTGCCAGTTGAACCGCAGCGCCAGCAGGCGGAACGCCAGGCCGGCGGCCAGCGCCAGCGGCACCGCTGCGTTGGCCGACAGGCCCAGCGCCTGGCCCCCGAGATACAGCGCGCCCGTGGCGGCGGAGACGCTGGCGTACAGTTCCTTGCGGAACAGCAGCGGCACCTCGTTGCAGAGCACGTCACGCAGCACGCCGCCCGCGCAGCCCGTAATCATGCCGCTGATGAGCACCACCGTGACGGAAAGCTGCATCTGCTGGGCCACCTGGCAGCCGATGACGGTGAACGCCACCAGGCCCAGCGCGTCGGCCAGCAGGAACACGCTGCGCAGGCGCCGCATGACCGGCGCGATGAGCGCCGTGAGCAGGGCCGCCCCGGCCGTCATCCAGAGATATTCGGGGTGCACGATCCAGGTGAGCGGGTAGTGGCCCAGCAGCACGTCGCGCACGGAACCGCCCCCCAGGGCGGTAACGCAGGCAATGGCGCACACGCCCAGCCAGTCCATGTCGCGGCGCCCCGCCGACAGGGCGGCCGTCATGGCTTCGGCCACGATCGCGACCAGGTACAGGCTGTGCAGCAATAGCGGGGAGATGGTGGAGAAAAACATGGCCGGGACGGATTCTGCGCAAACGCCATTGTATTGAAGCGGCGGCAGACTTCGCGCAAGCGGACGTTGCCTGCTTTGGCCGCATCCCTTACGCTCGGAAATGCATTGATATCAGTCAAGCCCGGACGCGCACCGCGGCGCGACAATGGGCATGTGCCCGCAAGGGCGGCAATGCCGGTCCGTGGATTGCGGGAGCCGCGAACCGGTCCTCAATACGGGAGAAAAGCATGTCTAAGCAACCTGGCCCCATTCTGCTGGCCACGGATCTCAGCTCGCGCGGCGACCGCGCCCTGGACCGGGCGCTGCAACTGGCGCAAGAACTGGATCGCCCCCTGATCGTGCTGCACGTCATGGAAGCGCAAGGGCAGACCGCCCGCCTCACCACGCCTGTCTGGCGCCGCCTGTCTCCTGACCACAAGGCCCTGGCCGAGCGCGAGCTGGCCGAAGACCTGGCCGGCGCCAAGGTGCGCACCGAAGTGGTGGTGGTGTCCGGCGATCCGCTCGCGCAGATCATGGCCACCGCCGACAGCTACGGCTGTTCGCTCATCGTGACCGGCATCGCGCGCGACGAAACGCTGGGCCGCCTGCTGCTGGGCACCACGGTCGAGAAACTGGTGCGCAAGGCGAGCCAGCCGGTGCTCATCGTCAAGACGCGGCCGCGCAAGCCGTACCGCGACGTGCTGGTCGCCACCGACTTCTCGGAAGGCTCGCGCGAGGCCCTGCGCGCGGCGCTGGACCTGGTGCCCAACGCCGACCTGACCCTGTTCCATGCCTACGACGTGCCGTTCCACGGCAAGCGCGCCCCGGAAGAAGCCGTGGTGCGCAGCTTCCACAAGGCGGCCGAGCAGGAGTCGCACGCGTTCCTCGCCGCCACGCCCGAGCTGTCCGGCAAGCCGGCGCCCAAGGTGGTGCTCGAATGCGGCCAGCCCGAAACCGTGCTCTCGGAGTATTCGTTCACCCACCGCTCCGACCTGGTGGTGACGGGCACGCACGGCCGCACGGGCATCCTGCGCACGGCGATCGGCAGCGTGGCCGAGCGCCTGCTCGAATCGCTGCCCAGCGACGTGCTGATCGTGCGGCTCACCACCGAAGAGTAGCCGCGGCGGACCGCGCCACGCACGGGGCGGGGCTCAGTCCTCGCCCTCGCGCACCATGGCTTCGATGCGCCCGCGCAAGGCGTGCAGCAGCAGCAGGCCGGGCACGGCGATCGCCACCGTCACCAGGAAGAAACCGGGCCAGCCCAGCTCCTGCACCAGCGGCGGCGTGAGCGGCCCGGCCAGGTACGTGCGGCCCACGGCCGATAGCCCCGACAGCAGCGCGAACTGCGTGGCCGAGAAACGCTGCCGGCACAGCGCCATCAGCAGGCCCACGAAGGCGGCCGTGCCCAGGCCGCCGCAGAGGTTCTCCAGCCCCACGCCGGCGGCCATCAGCCACAGGTTGCGGGGGCTGACGGCGATCAGCCAGTACGCCAGGTTCGACACGCCCTGCAGCACCCCGAAGCACATCAGCGAACGGTACAGGCTCCAGCGCGCCATGACGGCGCCCCCGGCCAGCGCGCCCACAATGGTGGCCGCGATGCCCATGACCTTGTTCACCGCCCCCACCTCGGTCGGCGTATAGCCGGCGCCGCGCAGCAGGAAGGTGGTGGACAGCGCGCCCGCGAAAGCGTCGCCCAGTTTGTACAGCACGATGAGCAGCAGCACCGCCAGCGCGCCGCGCCGGCTGAAGAACTCCGACAGCGGCTCCACCACCGCTTCGCGCAGGCGGCGTGGCGCCAGCGCCACGTGGTCGGGCTCCGGCGCGGCCAGCGTCGCCAGCGCGCACAGCAGCATGAACACGCCCATCAACACGTAGGTGCGGCCCCAGCCCAGCGGCGGCACGAGCACGTGCTCGCCCCAATGCAGGCCGCTGTCGGCCAGGATGAAGGCCAGCCCCCCGGAGACGATCATCGCCAGCCGGTAGCCCAACACCTTGACCGCCGCCCCGGCGCCGCGCTCTTCCTTGTGCAGGACGTCGGTGCAGTATGCATCGAAGGCGATGTCCTGCGTGGCCGACAGGAAGGCCACCAGCAGCCCCAGCAGGGCCAGCGGCTTGAGCGCCTCCGACGGCGACAGCAGCCCCATCACCATGATGGTCAACGCCAGCAGCGCCTGCGTCACCAGCATCCAGCCGCGCCGGCGTCCCAGCACCGGCGGCACGTAGCGGTCCACCAGGGGCGCCCAGAGGAACTTGAGGGTATAGGCCGAACCGACCAGGGTGAGGAAACCGATTTCCTGCAGCGGCACGCCCTCCACGGTGGCCCAGGCCTGCAAGGTGCTGCCCGACAGGGCCAGCGGCAGCCCGCTGGCGAAACCCAGCACCAGCAGGGGCGCGACGCGCGGACTCGTATAGACGTTCAGTACTGCGGAAATGGCGGTCTCCCGATGCGTGGCCCGGCCGGGGGCGGCGGGCTTGGGGCATTGTAGGGCAGCGGCCGGGCCGGGCCCGGCCCGCCTTCAGGACGCGAAGCGGTACACGGCCAGCGTGCTGCGCCAGCCCGGGAGCACGCGCACCTCGCGCCCCTCGTTGAAGGTGGCGCGCTCCAGGATGCGCAGACCCAGGTCGGCGGCCAGCCGCTCGAAGTCGCGCAGCGTGCACAGGTGGATGTTCGGCGTGTTGTACCACTGGTAGGGCATCTGCCCGGTGACGGGCATGCGTCCGCGCAGGATGGACCAGCCGTGCGGCCAGTAGCCGAAGTTGGGAAACGACACCACGCCGTAGCGCGCCACCCGCGCCATCTCGCGCAGGATGTGCTCGGTGCGGTGCATGGACTGCAGCGTCTGCGACAGCACCACCGTGTCGAACTGCGCGTCGTCGAAGAGCGCCAGCCCGTCTTCCAGGTTCTGCTGGATGACTTCGACGCCGCGCCGCACGCAGGCGATGACGCAGTCGTCGTCCAGTTCCACGCCCGCGCCGCGCACCTGGCGATGGTCGCGCAGATGCGCGAGCAGGGCGCCGTCGCCGCAGCCCAGGTCCAGCACGCGGCTGCCCGGCTCTATCCAGCCGGCGATGCGGGCCAGGTCGGGCCGCAGCGCGCCGGCGGCGGGGCTCAGAGTTGCGGAAGTCATGCGGGGCTTTCTCCGGTCAGGGCCGCGCCGGCGAGCCCCAGCTCGCGGGCGATGCGCTCGTAATAGCCGCGCACCACCGCGTGGTAGCGCGCGTCGTCCAGCAGGAAGGCGTCGTGGCCGTGCGGCGCGTCGATTTCTGCGTAGGTGACGGGCCGGGCGTTCTTGAGCAGGGCGCGGACGATCTCGCGCGAACGCTCGGGCGGAAAGCGCCAGTCCGTGGAAAACGACACCAGCAGGAAATCGGCCTGCGCCGGCGCCAGCGCGCGCGCCAGGTCGCCGCCGGTGTTGCGCGCCGGATCGAAGTAGTCCAGCGCGCGGGTGATGAGCAGATAGGTGTTGGCGTCGAAGTAGCGGGTGAACTTCTCGCCCTGGTAGCGCAGGTACGACTCGACCTCGAACTCCACGTCATAGCCGTAGCGGTACGCGCCGTTCTCGGCGGGCGCGCGCTGCGCGCGCCCGAACTTCTCGGCCATGTCGTCGTCGGACAGGTACGTGATGTGGCCGATCATGCGCGCCACCGACAGGCCGCGGCGCGGCACCGCGCCGTGCGCGTAATAGTCGCCGCCGTGGAAATCCGGGTCGGTGATGATGGCACGCCGCGCCACCTCGTTAAAGCCGATGTTCTGCGCCGACAGGCGCGGCGTGCTGGCGATCACCACGCAATGCGCCACCCGCCGCGGCAGCGTGATGGCCCAGCTCAATGCCTGCATGCCGCCCAGCGAGCCGCCCATGACGGCGGCAAAGCGCTCGATGCCGAAGTGGTCGGCCACGCGGGCCTGCGCGCGCACCCAGTCTTCGACCGTCAGCACCGGAAAGGCCGCGCCCCAGGGCTTGCCGGTTTCCGGATTGATCGACGCCGGGCCGGTGGAGCCGAAGCACGATCCGAGGTTGTTGACGCCGATCACGAAGTAGACGTTGGTGTCCACCGGCTTGCCCGGGCCCACCATGTTGTCCCACCAGCCCACGTCGGCCGGGTTGCCTGCCGCCCGGCCCGCCACGTGATGCGAGGCGTTGAGCGCGTGGCAGATCAGCACGGCGTTGCTGCGCTCGGCGTTCAGCGTGCCATAGGTTTCGACCGCGAGTTCGTAGGACGCGAGCGATTGCCCGCTTGCCAGCGGCAGCGGTTCGTCAAAGCGGAGGAAGGTGGGAGAAACCAGGCCGACGGAGCCGGGTTCGGGAGCAAGGGCGTGGGCCGGTTCGCCGGCCAGATTCAGGGCAGGAGTGGTCATTCGGACCTCTTTAGCTGGATTTATTGGCGGCGCCCGCAAGCGGATCAGGCAAATCGGCGCCGATGTGACAGCGGGGATTCTAGCACTTCGGCGCGGGCCCGGCCGCCCGCTCCGTCATGGCCGCGCTCCGCCGCCCGCTTCCCAGGGCTCGTGGCCCAGGTACTCGTAGCGCTCGGTATTGACGCGGGAAATGCGCCATTCGACCGGCTGGCGGTTGTAGGAGTAAGCCACGCGGCGGATCTCCAGCAGCGCGCCGCCCTCCTCCACGCCCAGCCAGCGGGCATGGGCGCGGTCGGCAAGGCAGGTGCGCAGCCGCTCGTCGGTGGCGATGACGTTCACGCCGAACACGTCCTGGTAGAGCGCGTACAGCGTGCTGGGGCGGTCGCGCAGATGGGCTTCCGTCATGCCCGGAAAGCGCGTCTCGGGCAGGCAGATGTCGTCCACCAGCACCACGTCGCCGTTGAGCGTGAGCAGGTTGGTGAACTCGAACATATAGGCGCTGGCCGGAAGGTTGAGCTTCTCGCGGGCCAGCGCCGTGGCGCGCGTGCGCCGGAAGCGCAGCAGTTCGGTCGACGGATAGGCTTTGCTGCCGTCTTGCCGCAGGATGCGGAAGAACTTGAAGAAATGATGATTGCGCGTATGCGCCGCCACATAGGTGCCGCGCCCCTGGTGCCGCACGAGGATGTTCTCGGCGGCCAGTTCGTCGATGGCCTTGCGCAACGTGCCGATGGACACGCCGAACCGCTCGGCAAGCTGCTTTTCCGGCGGGATGGCCTCGCCCTGTTTCCATTCTCCCTGCGCCAGCGCGGCCAGCACCGCCTGCTTGACCTGCTGATACAGGGGGCTGCCCAAAGGCACCGTCGACGAAAGGCTGATGTTCATTGAGACGCTTCGCGATGTTCGGGAAGGCACAGTGTAGCGGCGCGGACGAGTCGCGCTCAAGTCATACAATTCATCTATATGATTTAGTTGACATGCCCATGCGCCCGACCTAAGATGGCCTGACCAACGGCAGCGCGTCCGCCCGGACGCGCCGGAAGAGGAGACCAAGACAATGATTCACGCCGTATTGCATGACGCCAAGGACACGGTGGCGGTCGCCGTGGTGGAAGGACTGACAGCGGGCACCGAACTCAACGCCTGGATCATGGACGAAGACCGCATCATCCACGTGCGGGCCGCGCAGGACATTCCCATCGGCCACAAGGTGGCGCTCAAGGACATGGCCGTGGGCGACACGGTCTACAAGTACGGGGCCGACATCGGCCGCGTGGTCGCGCCCATCAAGGCGGGCGAGCACGCCCACGTGCACAACATCAAGACCAAGCGCTGGTAAGCCCTCACCCGTAAGGAAGAATCCCCATGTCCGTCATCAACGCCTCCACCACTTTCCAGGGCTACCGCCGCGACAACGGCCGCGTCGGCGTGCGCAACCACGTCATCGTGCTGCCCGTGGACGATATCTCCAACGCCGCGGCCGAAGCCGTGGCCAACAACATCAAGGGCACGCTCGCCCTGCCCCACCCCTACGGCCGGCTGCAGTTCGGCGAAGACCTGGAGCTGCATTTCCGCACGCTCATCGGAACGGGCTGCAACCCCAACGTGGCCGCCGTGGTGGTCATCGGCATCGAAGAAGGCTGGACCCGGCGCGTGGTCGACGGCATCGCCGCCACCGGCAAGCCGGTATCGGGCTTCAGCATCGAGCTGCACGGCGACCACGACACCATCATGCGCGCCTCGCGGCAGGCCAAGGAATATGTGCACTACGCCACCGCGCTCTCGCGCACCGAATGCCCGATTTCCGAACTCTGGGTCTCCACCAAGTGCGGCGAATCCGACACCACCTCGGGCTGCGGCGCCAACCCCACGGTGGGCAACGCCTTCGACAAGCTCTACGCGCTGGGCAACACGCTGGTGTTCGGCGAAACCTCGGAACTCACCGGCGGCGAGCACATCGTGGCCGAGCGCTGCGCCAATGACGCCGTGCGCGAGCGGTTCATGTTCATGTTCAACCGCTACCAGGCCATGATCGACCGCTGGAAGACCAGCGATCTTTCCGAATCGCAGCCCACCAAGGGCAACATCGCCGGCGGCCTCACCACCATCGAGGAAAAGGCGCTGGGCAACATCCAGAAAATCGGCAGGAAGTGCCGCGTCGACGGCGTGCTGGACAAGGCCGAGACGCCCGACGGGCCGGGGCTGTGGTTCATGGATTCGTCGTCGGCCGCGGCCGAGATGGTCACACTGTGCGCGGCCTCGGGATATGCGGTGCATTTCTTTCCCACGGGCCAGGGCAACGTCATCGGCAATCCCATCCTGCCCGTCATCAAGATCTGCGCCAACCCGCGCACGGTGCGCACCATGTCGGAACACATCGACGTGGACACCAGCGGCCTGCTGCAGCGCGAAATCGACCTGGACCAGGCCGGCGACAAGCTGCTGGCCTGCATGCTGGCCACCGCCAACGGCCGCTGGACGGCGGCCGAGGCCCTGGGCCACCGCGAGTTCGTGCTCACGCGCATCTTCGAAAGCGCTTGAGCCCGCGGGCCGCGCCACGCGGCCCGCCATCCGCCACGCCACCACCAGACCCGGGCGCGAGCCCCAGCGGTACGGGCGCATGCATTCCTACCCGGGCGCCCCCCAAGGAGGAAGAGAAATGAGTCACGAACAACCGCAACACCCGCTGTCCGCCCGGCGGCGCGTGCTGGCCGCGCTGGGCGCGGCCGGCGCCTGCGCCCTGGCGCCCTGGCAGCGCGCGCTGGCGAAAAAAAGCGCCTGGCCGGACCGTCCCATCAATTATGTGGTGCCCTTTCCTCCCGGCGGCCTGACCGACGTGGCCGCGCGCCAGGTGGGCAAGGCGCTGGGCGACGCCGAGCGCTGGAACGTGGTGGTCGAAAACAAACCCGGCGGCAGCGCGAACATCGGGGCGGCCCACGTCTCGCACGCCGCCCCGGACGGCTACACCTGGCTGGCCATCACGCTTTCGCACGCGGCCAACGCCACGCTTTTCACCGGCAAGGCCGGCTACGACCTGCTGCGCGACCTGACGCCCGTGGCCGGCCTGGCGTCTTCGCCCATCATGGTGGTGGTCAATGCCAAGAGCGGCATCCGCAGCATGGAAGACCTGGCGCGCGCCGCCAGGGCCAAGTCGCTGTCGGCCGGCTCCAGCGGCAACGGCACGCCGCCGCACCTCACCCTGGCGCTCTACCAGAAGCTCACCGGGCTCAAGCTCATGCACGTACCGTACAAGGGCGGCGCGCCCTCGCTCACCGATCTCATCGGCGGACACCTGGACGTGGTGTTCTCCAACTACCCCGAGTCGCTGGCGCACGTGAAGAGCGGCGCGCTGCGCGCGCTGGCCATCACCACGCGCGAACGCAGCGCCGACCTGCCCGACGTGCCCACCGTGGCGCAGGCGGGGCTGCCCGATCTCATCGTCGAGAACTTCACCGGCGTGATGATGCCCGCGCGCACGCCGCCGGAGCTTGTCGAGCGGGTCGGCGACGCCATCGTGCGGCAGCTCCGGCAGCCGGCCATGCAGCAGTCGCTGCGCCAGCTCGGCTTCGTGCCCCAGCCGCGCGGCCCCGGAGAGTTCGCGGCCTACCTGAAGTCGGAGGTGGACCGCTGGTCCAGGATCATCCGCGAAGCCAACATCCAGGTCGCCTGAAACGGAGCCGCCATGCTGATCGTGATTTCCGAGTTCATGGACGAACCCGCCGTCCAGGCGCTGCGCGAGCGCTTCGAGGTGCGCTACGACCCCGGCCTGGCGGAGTCGCGCGCCGCCTTGCTCGCGGCGGCGGGCGAGGCCGACGCGCTCATCGTCCGCAACCGCAGCCGCGTAGACGCCGCGTTGCTGGCCGCCGCGCCGCGCCTGAAGGCGGTGGGGCGGCTGGGCGTGGGGCTGGACAACATCGACCTGGACGGCTGCGCGGCGCGCGGCATCCGCGTCATGCCCGCCACCGGCGCCAATGCCCGGGCGGTGGCGGAATACGTCATCGGGGCCACGCTCGCGCTGCTGCGCGGCGTGTACGGGGCCACGGGCGCGGTGGCCGGCGGGCACTGGCCCCGGGCCAGCCTGTCCGCCGGCCTGGAAGCGCACGGGCGGACGCTGGGAGTGGTGGGATTCGGCGGCATCGGACAACTGGTGGCCACGCTGGCGCGCGGGCTGGGCATGCGCGTGCTGGGCTGCGACGCCGCGCTGGCGCCGGGCCATCCCGCGTGGGCGGAAACGGGCGCCCGCCCCGCGGCGCTGGACGCGCTGCTGGCCGAAGCGGACGTGGTGTCGCTGCACGTGCCGCTCACGCCGGACACGCGCAATCTGCTGGACGAGCGCCGCCTGGCCCTCATGCGCCCCGGCGCCGTGCTCATCAATACCGCGCGCGGCGGCATCGTGGACGAGGCCGCCCTGGCCGCGGCCCTGCGGGCGGGACGCTTGCGCGGCGCCGCGCTGGACGTGTTCGGCCAGGAGCCGCTGGCCGCCGGCGGCGCGCTGGCGGCCGTACTGGCCGACACGCCCTCGGCGGCCAGCCTGATTCTCACGCCGCACATCGCCGGCCTCACGGCCGAGGCCAACACGCGGGTTTCCGAGATGGTGGCCAATGGTGTGACAATGGCGCTCACCGGCAAGGCCGCCTGACGGCCGCCGCCCACCGACAGGAAGCGTATGGCCCATATCTATCTGGACGAACTGCAATTGCTGGCCGCCGCCGGACTGGCCGCCGCCGGCGCCAATCCCGCCATGGCCGAAGCCACGGCGCGCGCCCTGGTGCATGCCGAAAGCCAGGGGCTGAGCTCGCATGGCCTGTCGCGCGTGCCGTTCTACGCCGGGCACTTGCGGACCGGGCGCGCCATCGGCGCGGCCGAGCCGCGCATCGTGCACGAGCGCGGCGGCGCCGTACTCATCGACGCCGGGTCGGGGCTGGCCTTTCCCGCCTGCGCCCTGGCCGTCCGGCAGGCGGCCGAGCGCGCCCGCGCGCACGCCGTCTCTTTCGCGGGGGTGGCCAACAGCCACCATTTCGGCGCCGCCGCCTATCACCTGGAAGAGCTGGCCGGTCAGGGGCTGGTGGCGCTGGCCATGAGCAACTCTCCCGCCGCCATGCCGGCCTGGGGCGGCAAGCGCCCGCTATTCGGCACCAATCCCATCGCCGCCGCGTTTCCGCGCCGCGGCGAGGCCCCCTTGCTCATCGACCTGTCGCTTTCGCAGGTCGCGCGCGGCAAACTCATGATCGCCGCGCGCGACAACCAGCCCATTCCCGAGGGCTGGGCGCTGGACGCCGAAGGCCGGCCCACCACCGATCCCAAGGCCGGCCTGGCCGGCAGCATGCTGCCGGCCGGCGGCGTGAAAGGCGCCATGCTGGCCCTCATCGTGGAATTGCTGGTGTGCGCGCTCACCGGATCGCGCTTCGGCTTCGAGAACGAATCGTTCTTCGTGGACGAAGGCGGACCCGCCAGACTCGGCCAGGCCTTCCTGGCCATCGACCCGGACGCGCTGGCCGGCAACGAAGCCTATCTGGAACGGGTGGAAACACTGGTCGAGGCCATGCTGGCCGACGAGGGCGTGCGCCTGCCCGGCGAACGCCGGCGCAAGCTGCGCGAACAGGCCCTGGCGCACGGCCTGGACGTGCCCGACGCGCTGCTCGCGCAGCTACGCGCGCTCGCGGGAGCCGGCTAGGAGGCGTCAACCCCAAGGCCGCGCGCCGCCGGTCGGGACGGCCGCCCTCAGGCGCCGTGCGCGAACCACAGCGCCAGCGGCGCGAAGGCCAGGAACACCACGGTGGACACCAGCACCGCGCTGGCGGCGGTGTCTCCCAAGTCGGTGTAGCGGCGGGCGTACATATAGCTCACCACGGCGCAGGGCATGGCCATCTGCAGGGTCAGCGCGCCCGCCAGCACCGGCTCCAGGTCCAGCATCCAGGCCACCAGCAGCCCTGCCAGCAGGCCCGTGCCCAGCCGGATCGCCGCCACCCGCGCCCCGTCGCGCAGCCCGCCGGACGGGATCAGCGCCAGCGCGTGGCCCAGGCTCAGCAGCATCAGCGGCACCGTCACCGCGCCCAGCATGCGCGCCGTCTCCACGACCCAGTCCGGCACGGGCACGCGCAGGGCGCGCAGCCCCACCGCCACCAGGCAGGCCAGCAGCACCGGGCTCTTCCAGCTGCCCCGAGTGTTCACGCCCGGCAGCAGCCGCACGGCAAGCGTGTGCATCACGAAGGAGTTCACGGCAAAGAACGCCACCGCCACCGACATGCCGGCATCGCCGAAGGCCAGCTGCGACATGGGCAGGCCCAGGTTGCCGGCATTGGGCAGGAAGGCGGTGGGCAGCAGGGTGCGCGCGGGCAGCCTCGCCGCGCGCAGCAGCAAGGCGCTGGCGCCGGCGCACAGGGCCAGCGCCAGCAGCGTGGCGGCCGCCACGCCAGCCAGGGCGCGATCGTCGAGCCGGGTGGTGGCGAAGGTGTGGAACACCAGGGCGGGCGTGGTCACCGAGGTGACCAGGGTGGTGATGAAGCTGCCGCCGAACGGCAGGTCGCGCCTGGCCCAGAACGCGCCGATGCCCACGCAGGACAGCAGGGGCAGCATGAGCACGATGGCCGAGAAATAGAACTGAAAAATGGCCAGCATGCGGCTATTCCGTCAAAGATGGCAAAAACGATGCGGCTGGCCATGAACGCTTGCCGCAGATGCGGGCGTTCGCCGAGCATGGGCGGCATCGCAGCATAGCGGGCGGCCTGCGCCGCGTCCCACCATGCCCCCCACACCGCTCACCGAACGCCAGACCGCCTGCCTGCACTGGGCCGCGGCGGGAAAAACCAGCTGGGAAACCGCCCGCATTCTGGGCATCAGCGAAAGCACCGTCAATTTCCACCTGCGCAATGCCTGCGACAGGCTGAGCGTGCGCGGGCGGCGCGCCGCCGTGGCCGAGGCGATACGCCGGGGCCTGCTGGACGGGCTCACGGCTTGACGACCACGGACCGCAGGAACTCGCGGGCGCGCTCCTCGGGCAGGCTCTCTTCCGTGCCCGCGGCCACCGCCTCGATCAGCATGGTGTCGGTCACCCAGACGCGGGCCCGCAGCCAGCCCGGCTTGCCCATGGCCTTGCCGCGCACCTCGATGTCTTCGCCGTAGGCGGGAAACTCCAGCGGCGGCACGGCCTGCATGTTGGTGTACAGCGACCGCATCAACGCCAGGCCCGCCGCGCGCCGGGCGACCGGGTCGCCCGCGATGCCCGGCGGCAGCGGCGCCGACCCCACGGCAAAGAAAGCCTCGCCCACGGAAGCGGTTTCCAGGGTGAATTTGAGCGTCTCGCCGCCCAGCGCCAGGTCGCGCGTCTCGGACTCCACCTTGGCCGGAAACGCGGCGCGCGCGTGGCCGCCCGCCACGTCGAGTTCGCGCCAGTTGTAGCTGGGCGTACAGGCCGCCGCCAGGCCCACCAGGGCGATGGCGGCCAGCGCGCGGCCCCTCTTGAGAACGAAACGAAACAGCGATGAAATCCCCATTGGCGCATTGCCCCGGCCGGCGTTCGTCTGGAAAACCAGCGGAAATTGTCGCCGATTTCCCGCTCCGCCGCGCGCCGCCCCCTCGGCGCGGCAGCGGAGCGGGTGGCGGCCCGGGGCCGATTGCCCCTGCATGCCGTGCTGGCTCCCTCGGCACGAGCGGCCAGCAGCCCGTAAAATCCGCCGACATACCCGAACGAGAACCAAAGTGACCGATACCGCCGCCAACCGACTCAAGCGCCTCGAGGCCAACCTGCCGCTCCTGGCCCGCACCTTGCGGGGCATCGAGAAAGAAGGGTTGCGCGTCGACGAACGGGGCCAGCTGTCGCGCAGGCCCCATCCCGCCGCCCTGGGCTCGGCCCTCACCAACGAACACGTCACCACCGACTATTCGGAGTCGCTGCTGGAACTCATTACCGGCACGCATGCCGACGCCGGATCGCTGCTGGCCGAACTCACCGACACGCACCGCCACGTCTACAGCGTGCTCGACGGCGAGCTGATCTGGAACCAGTCCATGCCGGCCACCCTGCCGGACGAAGCCGACATCCCCATCGCCTGGTATGGCACCTCCAACACCGGCATGCTCAAGCATGTCTACCGGCGCGGCCTGGCCGAGCGCTACGGCAAGACCATGCAGTGCATCGCCGGAGTGCACTACAACTACTCGCTGCCCGACGACATCTGGGAAATGCTGGACACGGCGCCCGGCAGCACCCAGGACCGCCGCTCGCGCGGCTACATCGGCCTCATCCGCAATTTCACGCGCTACTCCTGGCTGCTGATGTACCTGTTCGGCGCGGCGCCGGCCCTGGCGCGCGACTTCCTGCGCGGCCACGACCACCCGCTGCAGGCGCTGGACGCCGGCACGCTGTACCTGCCGCACGCGACCAGCCTGCGCATGAGCGACCTGGGCTACCAGAACAAGGCGCAGTCCCAGCTCAAGCTCTGCTACAACGACCTGGAAACCTTCCTGGGCCGGCTCTATGACGCGGTCACCCAGCCCTGGCCCGAATACCAGAAGATCGGCACGCACCGCAACGGCGAGTGGATCCAGCTCAACACCAACGTGCTGCAGATCGAAAACGAGTACTACTCCAGCATCCGGCCCAAGCGGACCACGGGCCGCTGCGAGCGCCCCATCACCGCCCTGGCCGAGCGCGGCGTGCAGTACGTGGAAGTGCGCTGCCTGGACATCGACCCTTACTCGCCGGTGGGCATCGACGCGGCCACCACCCGCTTCATGGACGCCTTCCTGCTGTTCTGCGCCGCGTCCGACAGCCCCTTCTTCCCCGCCAGCGGCTATTGCCAGCGCAGCGTGGACAACTTCGCCACCGTGGTCAAGGAAGGCCGCAAGCCCGGCCTCATGCTGGACCGCGACGGCCAGCCCATCGGCCTGGCGCAATGGGGCGCAGAGCTGCTGGACCGCATCGCGCCGTATGCCGCGCTGTATGACGCGGCGCTGGGCGGCGACGCCTACGCGCAGGCCGTGCAGGCGCAGCGCGGCAAGCTGGCCGACCCCGGCAGCACGCCCTCGGCGCGCCTGGTGGCCGAACTGAAGGACTCGGGCGCAAGCTTCCTGGAATATTCCCTGGCGCTCAGCCGCAAGCACGCCGAGACGCTGCGCGCGCAGCCCCTGCCGCCCGAGGTGGCCGCGGCCTACCGGCAGGCCGCGCAGGCCTCGCTGCAAGAGCAGCGGCGCATCGAGCAGAGCGACACCGAAGACTTCGACACCTACGTGGCGCGCTACCATGCCGCGCTCAAGGCGCCGGGCAGCAAATAAGGCGCGTCGAATAAAGGCGTATCGTTAGGGTTTCGGCCGGCGGCGCAACAACCGGCGCCGGCCCGCCCGCCATCCCGAGGAGGTTTATCCCATGCGCCGCATCGCAACATTCCTGCTGGCGTTGACTGCCGCCATCACCGTGCAGACCCATGCCGCGCCGCCCCCGGTGCAGACCGTGGCGTCGGTGGACCTGAAACGCTATGCGGGCATGTGGTACGAGATCGCCAAGTTCCCCATGTTCTTCCAGCGCGACTGCGCCGGCGACACCACGGCCGAGTACACCGTGCATCCGGACGGCACGCTGGGCGTGAACAACCGCTGCCGCACCAAGGACGGAGACATCGACTCCACCTCCGGCACGGCCACGGCCATCGAAGGCAGCAACAACGCCAAGCTGGAAATCTCGTTCTTCAAGCCTTTCAAGGGCGACTACTGGATCATCGGGCTGGACCCGGACTACCGCTGGGCGGTGGTGGGCACGCCCGACCGCAAGTACCTGTGGATACTCTCGCGCTCGCCGCAGATGCCCAAGGAAGAGCTCGACAAGGCGCTGGCCGCCGCGACGGCGCAGGGCTATACGCTGGACGAGCTGCAATATACGCCGCAGCGCTAGGCCCATCCCCGAGGCGCCTGCGGCGCCTCCCCCTCGAAGAGGGCGCGATGGCGGACCGGCCAAGCCGGATCCGCGGCGCTCCGGTTTGGGGGCGCCCGTTCCGTCTTGGGCGCGCCTGTTGCTTTCTGCCGGCGCTTATGCGGCGTGGTCGCGCGCCAGGCGGACGACGGTTACGCCGGGTTTGAGCTGGCGCAGCGAGGGCATGATGAGGGTGCACCGGTCGTAGGGGGTGACGATGGGCTGGCCGTCGGCCCAGCCGATGACGCTGCCGGCCTGTTCGAGCGTTTCCAGGCCCTGCCAGGGCTGGGAGAAGCGCACGTCCATGGAAGGCGCGACGATGGCGTGGGTGACTTCGAGCACGCGCTGGGCGGACGGTTCGGGCAGCAGCCAGCCGGCGGGCAGGTCCTGGGCGTCGACGACGCCGGATTCGCGCAGCATGCGCGCCGCCATGTCGCGCGCCACGTCGCGCGAGGACGGGTCGCCATGGAAGCCGCATTCGATCAGCAGGGCGCAGGCGTCTTCCTGCGCGGGATCGCCGAACCGGGCATAGTCGCGCATGCGCACGCCGTCCTTGTGGCCGGCGTCCACGATCACGTGCTGCGGCGCGCCGAGCCGGCGCGCGAGCGCGATATTGCGCGGCAGCAGGCCGGTGAGCAGCAGCGGCGCGCCGGGTTCGTGCATGGAATGCAGGTCGAGCAGCCAGTCGGCGCGCTCCACCCATGGGCGCAACGCCGCGGCCCGGCGGCGGTCGGCGGTGGCGGGGTCTTCCAGCCGCCCGGCGCTCCAGACCCGGTTCATGTCTTCTTCCACGAAACGCGACGCGTCGTGGCGGGCGAGGTCGAAACGGTCGAACGCGTCCAGGTTGCAGAACGCCAGCGTAAGGCTGCCGCGGCGCGGGCGCAGGCCCGCGGCCAGCAGCTCCTTGAGGGCCCAGGCCCCGCACAGCTCGTTGCCATGCACCAGCGCCGAGATCATGAGCGCGCGGCCCGGCGCGCCGGACTCGAAATGCCAGACGCCGGGCGTGCCGGTATTGCCGGCGCGTTCCGCGCCCAGGTCGGGAACGGGAAGCTTGAATTCCATGAGTGCATCCATAAAAGACGGCGGGCGCGGACCGCCGGTCCGCGCCCGCCCAGTGCGCAATCCCTATTGCGCCTCGATCCGGGCGGCCTTGACCAGCGCGCCGTATTTTTTCGTCTCGTCGGCCTGGAACGCCACGGGATCGATGCCGGGCTGCGACAGCGCCCCGCCCGCCTCCTGCATCTTGGCCCGGAACTGCTCGGACTTCAGGATATCGACCAGGGCGCCGCGCAGCCTGGCGGCCACGGGCTCGGGCAGGCCGGCCGGGCCGTACAGCGCGAACCAGACGTTGATGTCCACCGCTTCGAATCCCGGCGTCTCGGCCAGGGCGGGCAGGTCGGGCGCCACCGGCGAGCGCTTCTTCTCGGTGACGCCCAGCGCCACGATCTTGTCGCCGCGCACCTGCGGCAGGCCCGAGGACAGCACCAGCATGCCGAAGTCCAGCTGGCCGCTCATCAGGTCCGTGACCAGCGGCGACACGCCGCGGTACGGCACGTGCTCGGCGCGGGTGCCGGTGGACTGGTTGATCATCTCGCCGGCCAGGTGCAGCGTGGTGCCCACGCCGGACGAACCGTAGTTGAAACTGCCGGGCTTGGCCGCGCGCAGCTTTTCCAGGTATTCGGCGGCCGTCTTCACGCCCGAATTCTTGCTGGCCGCCAGCAGCATGGGCTGCGAGGCGATCACGCCCAGCGCCGTGAAATCCTTGGCGGGGTCGTACTTGACGGCATTGTTGATCATGCGGGCAATGACCATTTCGTTGGTCGAGCCCAACAGCAGCGTATAGCCGTCGGCCGGCGCGCGCGCGACGCGCTGCGCGCCGATGGTGCCGCCCGCGCCGCCCACGTTCTCGACGACCACGCTCTGGCCCAGGCGCTTGGCCAGCTCCTCGCCGAACAGACGGGCGGTCAGGTCCACGCTGCCGCCGGCGGGGTAGCCCACCACCAGCGAGATGGGGTGGTCGGGGTAATCGGCCGCATGGGCGGCGGGCGCCACGGCCGCGGCCGCCGCGAAACAGAACGCGGCGAGCGCGGCGCGCAGCGGATGCATAACGGTTTTCATTCTTTCTCCCTGGGGTGCTGAGGCGGACGGCGGCGCCGTCTCTGTCGTGATTTCGGGAGCTATTCTGCGGCGCGGCGTCCCGCCGTTCCGTGCTGAATCGGCACATCTCCGTGCGGATTGCTTACCGCACCATGCCACGCACCGCCACGGTGCGGGTTTTCCCTGCCGCGGCGCGCGGGCGGCGGATTCAGGTCTTGCGCCGCGCCGTGGCGTCCCATGCCGCCTCGGCCAGGTCGGCCAGCCGGGCGCGCGGCCGGTACAGCCGGACCTCGAAGGCGATCTCGTCGCTGCGCCCGCCCAGGGCGGCCAGCACGCCACGGCGGCAATCGGCGGCCACCATGGACCACGGCAGCCATGCCACGCCCAGGCCCTTGGCCACCGCGCCGTGCGCGGCGTCCAGCGAATCGCTGCGCACGAACGGACTGAGCGCGTAGGGCGTGTTCTCGAGGCGGTCGCCGACGATGCGCTCCATGGCCAGCCCGCCCGCATAGGTGATGAGCGGGGCCGCCTCGCCGCCTTCGCGCAGCGCGTAGCGCGGCCGGCCCCGCGCATCGGCCTGGCTGACCGGCACGAGCTTGTCGGTGCCCAGCGTCATGTAGCGGTAGCGGCCCGGCGTGAGCTGCACCGACAGCGCGGGATGCTCGTAGCAGCACAGCAGATCGACCCTGCCCTGCTCCAGCCGCGCCGCCATGTCTTTCATCATGCCGGTGGAAATCTCCACCTGCGTGCCCTCGTGCAGCACCTTCGGCGCCCGGTGGCGCAGCCGCGCGATCCAGTCCGCCACCAGCGTGCGCGCCAGGCTGCGGCCCGTGGCGATGCGCAGCACCGCCTCGCCGCCCGCGCCGGAACTGCGGATGCGGTGGCGCACCAGCCCCATCTGCTCCACCACCTGGGTGGCGGTCTTGAGCAGCGCCTCGCCCTCGGGCGTGAGCGTGACGGGCGTCCGGTGGCGCTCCACCAGCGGCGCGCCGGCCCAGGCTTCCAGCGCGCGGATGCGCCGGCCGAAGGCCGGATGCGTCACGTGGCGCGACTCCGCCGCGCGCACGAAGCTGCCGGTCTGCGCCAGCGCCACCAGGTCTTCGAGAAGTTTGAGGTCAGCCATGCAAGGGAAAGCGGCGGAAGGGAAATCGCGGCGCGCCCGCCGCGGCTGCGGCCGGCGCGGCCCATTCTACCCTCGGGCTCCCGCGGCGCCCGCGATCTTGCGCCGCGCCCCGGAAATACTGTACAAAAACACAGTAACACGTGATACATTTCGCTCCGCCTGAAAACCTCATCGGGAGTCTTTCGTGTCCGAACCCGCGCAAGTCCTCAAGTACATCGTCGTTCCCTACCGAGCCGTCACGCATGGCGTCGCGCCGGGCGAAATACGCGCCGCGAGCAGCGAATTCGGCGCAGTGCGAATCGCGGAGTCCATGGCCTCCAAGTTCGCGGGCGTGGCCGCCTACGCCGTGCTGGTCGACACCGAAACCGGCGACATGGACGCGCCTCGCGTGCTGACGCAGATCGGCGCCGTGCCGCCCCTCGACGACTGAACCCCGCCCGCCGGCGGGCGCTCCACATGTGCGCCCCCCGGGCATGCCCCGGGGGGCGCATTTGCTTTCGGCTCGCGGCGGCGCGAATCGCCGCCCCTCACGCCGCCTGCCGGACTACTGGAACCGGTGCGCCACCGTCGCCCCCTTGCCGGACTGGATCTGCACGGTTTCCGTGTGGGACGGCAGGTCGCCGTTGCGCACCGTGACCGTATAGCTGCCCGGACGCAGGCACAGGGTCTTGAGCGGCGGGCTCACGCCCCGCACCGCGCCATTGACCGCCACTTCCCCCCAGGGCTGGATATTCAGCCGCAGCGGCGCCGGGCAGCGCTCGCCCGCGAGCGCGCCGGGCGAAGCCGCCGGCGCGGCGGCCGGCGGCCCGGCGCGGCCCGCTTCGGTCGCGGAGGCATGCTCCGGCTCGTGGCCGGGCTTCTGGACGGCAGCGCTGGCCGCGCCGGCGTAGGCCGGACCGGATGCCGCGGCCGGGGGGCCGCTGGCGGACGTTTCCGGCCGCGCCGCGCCCGCCTCGGACGCTGACCCGCGCGCCGGCGGATAGAGCGTGTGCAGCCCGGGCGGTTCCGGCACGGCGGGCGCGGCGGCCTGCGCCCGGGCATCCGGCGCTTGCGCCGGGCCATTCGACGCCTGCCCCGAAGCGCCCGGCTCGGGCTGGCCGGCCTGCGGCGCGGCGGCAGGCGGCACGGACGGCGTGCCGGCTCCCGCGCCCGTTTCCGCCGCATCCGGAACAACCGCCTGCGGGCCGGGTGTGCCCGCGGAAGGCACACCGGCTGCGGGCGTACCGGCTGCGGGCGTACCGGCTGCGGGCATACCGTCCGGGGATGCGCCGGCCGGGGAAGGCACGCCCGCCTGTCCGCCTGGCGCTCCGTCGGACGCGCCCGCAGCCGGCGTGGATTGCGGCGGCGCGTCTCCCGCCGTGGGCGCCGGCATGTTCCGGGCCACCGCGGGCGCTGCGGGCGGGCTGGCGCCGTCGCCGCGCAAGGCAAAGTACGCCGCGGCCGCCAGGGCCAGCGCCACCCCGGCCATCATGACGACGGGAGGCCGCTTGCGCTCGGCCGGTTCGGGCAGCGGCGGCCGGTGCACCGCGGGCGGCGGCCGGCGGGATGCCTCCGCGGCGGGCAACGGTTCCGGGGCAGGCGGCGGCTCCGTTTCCGCAGGCTGCACGCCAGGCGGCGGGGTTTCTTTTTCCGCCCGCGGCAAGGCATCGGACGGCGCCCGCGCGGCGGAAGCGCCGGCGGGCGGGGCCGACGGGCCGGCGCCGGGCAATGCGTCCGCTTCCTGCGTGCCGGTCATCCCGGGCGTCGCATCCGCCTCATGGGACGCGGCCGCGCCGGGCAGCGCGTGCGCCTCCCCGGCATCGGGCCGGCCGCCGGCGGCCGGCGCGCCGGCGGCATTGCCCCCGAGCGCGGCGTCGCGCGCGTCAAAGCGCAGCGACAGGTTGCGGTCCAGGCTGGCGAGAAACGCATCGTCGTAGCCCGGACGGCCGCTGCCGGCCAGGATGTGGCGCGTGTCGAGCACGCAGCGCTCAAGCGCGGGCGGCGGCGCTTGGCCGGTGACCATGAGATAGCCCAGCGCCGCCAGCGCATGCGCGTCGGTCCAGGGGCCGCAAGGCGTGGCGGGGTCGTCCGTGTATTGCTCGAACGCGGCGTAGCCGGGCGCGCGCGGCGCCAGCTCCGCATTGGCCTGCCCGCCCAGCGCCGGCGCGAGCAGGTGGGCGCGTCCCTGCGCGTCCAGGCCGACGCTGCCAGGGTGCACCGCGCCATGCACAGTGCCGGCGGCATGCAGCGGCGCCAGCGCCTGCGCCAGTTCGTCGAGCAGGCGCACGATGCGCGCCTGCGGCACGCCACCGCGCAGCACGGCGGGCAGTGTATCCAGGCGGCGGATGCCCGCCGGTTGGGTGTCGATCGACATGGTTCTCGTCTCCTGTCAGCCGCGCCGCCCGCCGCCCAGCGGCAGGAAGAGCTTGCCGAACAGCGTCGCGTTGAGCGCGCCGCCATGCACATACGTGAGCAGCGCCGCGCCGTCGGCCTGGTTGGTCCACCAATAGCTGGTGTGCGATCCGGGGTTGAAGTACGCGGGCAGCCCGGTCCAGGCCACGCCCCGGGCGGGCTCGGGCTCGCGGGCGATGCCAGCGTTGAGAATGTCCATGATGTCGCTGCCCGGCGAAGCCGCATCGGGGCGGCCGAGCGAGGCGAGCGACAGGCCCGGCTGCGTCAGCATCTGGTCGAGCTGCTCGGCTCCGCGGCCATGGCGCACGGCGCCCAGCACGCCCGTTCCCAGCTGGCGGTAGTAATCGCCGGCGTTCTCGAGAATGCGGGCATCGTAGTCGTCGGGGTGCAGGTACGACACCAGGCACAGCGGATAGCGCCGCCCCACGCGGTCGCGGCTGGCGCCGATGCAGCCCAGCTGCACCACGCCCGCGCCCAGGCCGGCGGGAATCGCGAAGTTCCAGATGGGCGCGGCCGCATAGGCGCGCTGCGCCTCGCTCTCGTCGAGCGCGGCGCGCAGCGCGGCCAGGCCGTGCTGCAGCCACCTGTCCCACCACGCGATGAGCTCGCGCGGCAGGCGCCGATGCACGAAATCCCCGGAAGCGGGCAGCTTGCCGTACCAGCCCACGCCATCGGCGCCGGCCGCCCCGGCGGTCTTCACGAACGGCCTGGACATGCAAACCCCCGCATCTCAGCCAGATTGAAAGGACTCTTCACGCTGCTGGCCGTGATTTCCAGCACCACCTTGCGGCCCTGGATGTCGAAGGTCGCCAGTACCGTCTCGGGCGCGCTGCCGCGCGAAAGCGTGGCTTTCTGCAGGATCCGGTTCAGCGCCCAGGGCCCGTTGGCCACCACGCCGGCGGTGCCGGTCTGCGGCTGCAGTTCGATGCGCACCTGGTTGGTGCCGCGCGGGCCGGGCCATTGCACCTGGGTGGCCACCTGCGGCCCGTGCGCGTAGCGCACCAGTTGCCCATCCACATCCATCAGGAACTGCGTGATGCTGCTGTCCATCTCCACCGGCCGGATCGACACGCGGAACTGCGGCGTGACGCTGCCGGCCGAAAAATAGACATCGCGGATCACGGCCGCGCGCTGGAAGGCGTCGAGCACGGGCGAGGTCTTGCCCGGCGTGCCGTCGATGCCCGGCTTGAAGCGCCAGCGCGGCCCTGACACGTCGATCTGCGTCGCCAGCCGCCGCTGGAAGTAATCGTCCATCATGCCGGTGCCCGGCGCGAACAGGCGCGCCATGTCGTTGGGCGCCACGTCGCGCGTGGAAGCGGGCGCGAAGGGATAGCGCCCCGCGATGGACTGGCGGCAGAACAGGCCGATGGTAGCGGCCACCTCGTCGTTGAGCTGCTCCTGCACCACGCCCGACACCTCGCCCGAGGCGCTCACCGACAGGCCGTTGAGCAGGTCGCGCACCGGCTCGGGCATGCGGCCGGCCTCGGCGCGCAGCTTGGTCACCACGTCGGAGCTGGGCGCCGGGTTGGCGCTGCGCAGCGCCGCGTCCGAGGCGGTCAGGTAGGTGTACAGCTCGTTGATGAGACCGGTGGTGTTGGCGATCGGCGACATGCCGTTGGCGTCCGGCTGGGCCAGGCGGCGGTACGAATCGAAATGCTGGTCCACGATGGTTTCGAGCTTGCCCTCGGACGCATCGGCGCGCGTGCCGCCGGTCGGCCCCACCGGCCCGAACAGCTGCTCCAGCGTCTCGCGGGTGCTGCTCACCCGGCTCCTGGCCTCGTCCACCAGCGAGCGCGCGCCGCCTTCCTGCTCGCGCAGCAGCGTGGTTTCGCGCGCCACGCCCTGCACCAGCTTCACCAGCGGCGAATCCGGCGCGGACAGCGTGCGCGAGGTCTGGATGCTCTGCAGCAGCGAAGAGCTGGGCGCGAGCTTGATGTCGTTGAGATAGGCGTCCCAGGTGGCCACATAGTCGTTCAGATAGAGCCGCCGGATGTCGTTGACCAGCGTGTCCTGCCCCGCCCGTTCGCGCAGGCTGCCCGGCTCGATGCCAAGCACCCAGGCATCGTCGGCGCGCAGCCGCTCGGCCACCTGCCCCACCCTCGTATTGAACACCTTCCAGTAGCCGTCGTAGCTGTACAGCGAGGGAATGCCCTGCGTGAGCGGCTTGCCGCTTTTGCGCGTGAACACCGCCCCGGCCTGCGGCCCGGCCAGCGTCACCACCGTGGTCTCGGGCGCCTTGGAGCCGCCGATCAGCAGGCGCCGCAGCCGGCTGTAGGAACGCTGCGCCAGCGTGTAGCGCGCCAGTTGCTCGCGCGCCCTGGCCACCAGCGCCTCGTCCTTGGGGAACGGCGAGACGATGACCTTGCCCTGCACCAGGTTGCGCAGGTGCAGCGACATCATGTCGTACTGGCGGCGCGTGTAGCCTTCGGGCAGCGTCTTCTGCATGTCGGACAGCAGCCAGGCGTGCATGAAGTCGGCGTCGTAGTGGTCCGGCTCGTACAGCATGAGGTAGGCGCGCAGGGCCTCGTAGCCGTATTCCAGGTCGTCGGGCGAGGCGTTGCGCAGCGCCGACTCCACGCGCCGCGCAACCTGAGGCAGCAGCACCTGGTCCAGCGTATTGCGGTAGACGCCCTGCGCCGCGGCATACATCTTCTCGCCCTGGTACAGCCCGAAGCGGTAGCCCAGCGGCGGCGAGTGGATGTCGAAGTCCGCCCCTTGCGGCAGGTACCAGAGCGCGTCCAGGAAAGGCATGAGGCCCAGCACGTCGCCGGCCTGGGTGATTTTCAAGTCCTTGCCCAGCTTGTCGGCCACCGGCACACGCCGCTCGATCTCGGCCAGGTAGCGCGAATTGTTGCCATAGCTCACGAACCATCCGGCGAGCAGCCCGACCAGCAGCAGCGTGATGAGCCCGTAGCCCGCCCAGTGCAGGCGGCGGTAGCGCCGCTCCCAGCGCAGGTTGCGCCCGGCCAGCCCCGCTTCCTTGAAGATCACTTCCTGCAGCAGGTTCTTCAGGAAGAAGCTGCGCGCCTCGCCTGCCGGCGCCTGGGTCTCCAGCCGGTTGTCCAGGCGCAGGTAGCGCCGCAGGCTGCCGGTGACCTGGTCGAAGGTTTCGCCTTCGTCCTGCGTGCCGCTGGTGAAGTACACGCCGCGCGGCACCAGCCGGGCCTCGTAGCGCGTGGCCGAGAACACGTCGCTCAGGAACTGGCCCAGCACGTTCTGCAGACTGGCGAACTGCTGCGGCAGCATGTAGGCCAGCGCCCGGCCGGCCTCGTCGTGCTGCGCGGCCAGCACCTCGGGCAGCGCGTCGTCCAGGCGGCGCTGCAGCAGGCGGTACTCGGCATGGAAAGCCTCGTACAGGTCGAAGCCCTCTTCCTGCGAGCGCGCATAGGGCAGCGTGAAGCCCCACACCTGCTCCAGATCCTCCCGGCCGAAGGACTGGAAATAAGCCTCGAAGCCGGCCAGCAAGTCCACCTTGGTCACCAGCACATAGACGGGGAACTGGATGCCGAGCTGCTCGCGCAGCTCCTGCAGGCGCTTGCGCAGCACCGCCGCATGCTGCACCCGCTCCGTATCGGAGGCCGAAAGCAGGTCGGCCACGCTGACGGTCAGAATGGCCCCGTTGATGGGCTGGCGGCCGCGAAAACGCGACAGCAGCCCCAGGAAGCCTTTCCACTCGTTCTCGTCGCCGATGGGGTCGCTCTCATGCGTGGTGTAGCGCCCCGCCGTGTCGAGCAGCACCGCATCGTCGGTGAACCACCAGTCGCAATTGCGCGTGCCGCCCACGCCCCGCAGCCCGACCTTGCCGTAGCGGTCGGCCAACGGGAAATTCAGGCCCGAATTGACCAGCGCCGTCGTCTTGCCCGAACCCGGCGCGCCCACGAACACATACCAGGGAAGCTGGTACAGATACTGGCGCGAAAAGCGCGAGAAGAACCCCGGCCGCTCGCCATGCTCGAAGCGCGTGCGGCGCAGCAGCTCCACCGCCTCGTCGAAGCGCTCCTGCAGCTCGCGCACCTCGGGGTTGACGGGCTCCTTGGCCTCTTCGCGCTTGGCGGCGGCGGGCCGGCGCAGCTGCCCCAGCAGCTGGGCGTTCAACCGGCCCTGGCGCCACTTGCGCCACAGAATGCGCAGCAGCCAGACCGCGAACAGCGCGACGATCAGGCCCGCCCGCGCGGCGGCCGGCTCCAGCGGCCGCCACTGGCCCACGGCGAGCAGCGGCCCCGCCACCCAGATCAACAGCGACAGCGCCACCAGGCCCAGGAAATTCCACAGGCCGCGGCTCATCAGGAAACCGAAGAAGGTATGGATCATTGCGCCGCTCCTTCCACCGTGGACGAGCGCGGCACGGGCGGCACCAGCAGCGTGATTTCCACGCGCCGGTTGCGGGCGCGGTTGGCGGCGGTGTCGTTGGGCGCCACCGGGTCCGCATCGCCCCGGCCCTCGGCGCGCACGCGCCTGGGATCGTCCAGGCGTTTTTCCAGGATCTCCTTGACCGCGTCGGCGCGGGCCTGCGACAGGTGCCAGTTCGACGGGAAGCGCGCGCCGCGGCTGGGAATGTTGTCGGTATAGCCGCTCACGAGAATGCTGCCCTCCGTCTCGCGCAGCGCGTCGGCGACGCGCGCGAGCACCGGCAGATAGCGTTCGCGCACGTCGGCCGCGCCGGAATCGAACAGGCCGTCGCCGCGCAGCACCACCACGCTGCGGTCGGCCTCGTCGCGCACCGTGACCAGGTCTTCGCGGATTTCCGGCGCGAGGAATTCGGCCAGGCGCGGCTTGGGCGCCGGCTTGGCCGCGGGCGCCCGCGCCAGTTCCAGGCGCGGCGTCTGCACCGCGCCGACCGCGGCGAACGCGCTGTCCGACACCGAGCCCAGGCGCCACGTCAGCCCGAAATTGGCTGCCAGGGCCAGCGCGCCCGCCAGCGCCGCGAACACCCAGAGCGGCACCGGCAGGCGACGCGTGGCGACCTGCGCGGGAATGTCGCGCCAATGCGGCGACAGCTCGCGCGGATATTCCCCGCGCGCGCCGCGCAGGATGCGCAGCAGCCGCTGGCGCAGGGTTTCCAGCTGCGAGCGCCCGTTGTCCAGCACGCGGTAGCGCCCCTCGAAACCGAGCAGGAGGCAGTAGTACAGCAGCTCCAGCAGGTCCAGGTGATGGCTGGGATTCTGCGACAGCTTGGCCAGCAGTTGGAAGAACTTCTCCCCGCCCCAGGTTTCGTTGTGGAAGGTCACGAGCAGGCTGTGCGCGGACCACACCCCGCCGCCGCCCCAGGGCGTGAGCGCGGCGGCCTCGTCCAGCGCCGTGCACAGGCAGTAGCGCGCGCCCAGGATGGTTTCGTTGGGGATGCCGGCCTGCTGCGCGCGCAGCTCGAACTGCCGCACCTCATCCACCAGCTGCTCGCGCAGCATGGCGGGGGAAGGATGGGAGGCCGTATTGCGGATCTGCGGCACGAGGTCCAGCAGCGGATTGGCGGCCGCCACCAGCGGATTGCTGCCGCTGATGACGTACTCGCCGCTGCGGTGCCACGGCCCTTCGCCGCGCGCGGGGCCGGGAAAGGGCGAATCGAGAATGGCGTCGGTTGTCATATTGGGTCATCTCAGCGCCGGCGCCGCCCGCGGAGGGGGGCCGGCAGGGGCGGTCAGTCGCGCAGCGCCCAGAACTCCATCGAGAGTCCGGGAAATTCGCCGGCCAAATGCATGGCCATGGCGCCGGTGCGCTCGAGCTGCTTCCAGAAATCGCCGCTCTTGTCCAGTTCGAAATAGACGTGCCCGGCGTTGTACGGAATCTGCCGGGGCGCCACCGGAAGCGTGCGCACCGTCACGCCGGGAAGCTGCAGGTGGACGAGATCGCGGATGCGGTCCACCGGGCCGATCTTGACCTGCGCCGGAAAACGCGCGGACACCACGTCGCGCGGCAGGTCCGCGTGCACGGCCAGCACGAAGGCCGCCGTGCGCAGCAGTTCCACGTCCGGGATCTGCGCCACGCGCACGCCCTGGCCGCGGTCCTGCAGCGGAATCTGGATGGCGTGCTGCTCCAGCACCACCGACAGCGAGCGGCGCAGCTCCTGCATCAGCGGCAGGAACGTAGCCCGCAGGTCGTCGTGCCGGTATTCCGGCAGCACGCGCGGACGCCGCTCCTCGGTGGTGTAGGTGGCCAGGTCGCAGGCCAGCATGAGCCAGTCGTGGAACACGCGCTCCGGGTGCGTGCCCGGCGCCTGCCGCGCGTGCCAGAGCGCGCCGGTGTAGCGGTTGACGGTTTCCAGCAGCAGGAAGTCGGCCACTTCCGACACACCGCCCCGGCCGGGCTGCGCCAGGCGCTCGTGCATGGATTCGGCACGCGCCTGCAGCAGGCCGGACAGCTCGTCGATGAGGCCGCCCAGCACTTCGTGGCGGCCCGCCGCCAGCCAGGGCGGGATGTAGTCGGGGTCCAGCGCCACGCGGTTGTCGGGGCCGCGCTCGCGCACCAGCGCCACCGGCAGGCCCACCCAGTCATCGCCCAGTTCGCTCTCGGGCATGAGCCGCAGGCGCGGACGGCCCAGCTGCAGCAGGGCAGGCTCCAGCGCCAGCGCGCCGCTGTCGGCCACTTCTTCCTCGTGCACCAGATAGCGCGCGAGGTCGGCGTTCGTTTCCTCGTAGAGCACGTCGCACGCGCCTTCGCGCAGGCGCGGCAGCGCCAGCATCACGCGTTCGTCGCGCAGCGTCGCCGGCACTTCCAGCGCGGGCGGCGCCTCATCGGCGTGCCGGAACAGGAACGGCGTGCCGTCGGGGAAGATGCCCTGCGCCTGCCTCAGCACCAGCTTGCCGATGGCCAGCGCATCCTCGTCGAAGGCCAGCTCGTAGAAGCCCCAGAAATGCGACTGGGGCGCGCGCAGGCGCGCCGTGTGCTCGAGATAGCGCTCGAACTGCTGGAAATGTTGCGGCCGCAGGAACATGCCCTCCGACCAGACCACTTTATTGTTAGATGCCATAGGCCCCACCAGAAACGCCGCGCGGCGTCGCGGTTCTCAGAAGATCATCCACCAGGCGCGCTCCTTCTTGACGACTTCCAGGCCCTTGCGGTCCACCTTGATGGGCACCGGCTCTTCGCTCGGAGAGAACTGCCAGACCTTGTAGATGTTGGTGTTCTGCGGCTCGGGCAGATTCACCGTGCGCCGCCACGCGCTCTGCTCGAGATCTCGGTATCCGGCCACCACGCCGATCACGCGCGCCTGGACATTGCCGGGACGGCGCACGACGCGGGTTTCGCCGGGCTTGAGAATGACCTGCTCGGTATCCAGCAGCTCGGCGCCCAGCGCGGCCTGGGGATTGCCCAGCAGCGTGAAGAAGTCCTTGCTCTCGAACTGGCTCGACGAACGCAGCTCGAAGATCGTGACCTGTATCGGCGACGCTCGGCCGTTGGAATCGGGGTTGACGTCCTTGGACGCGGTCAGCTCGACGGCATACGGCACCGCCACCTGACGCGCGGTGGACGCGCACCCTGCGACCGCCAGGACCGAGGCCGCCGCCAGGGCGGCGCGGGCCAGGCGCCCGAGGGACGCGTGCAAGGTCGCGCCTCGCATGAGCATGGATCCCTCCATTCTTGTATTTCGCGAAGCGCGTATCTTGGCCGCAAAAAAATGACTTTTCCGTGATGCAAGGATGACGTTACGGCTCTTACCGGGTTGTCACATTCAAAACAACTCTGATTCAGTGTGGAAACGAAAAGACGTAATTTCAGCGCCCGGTGCCGATATGATTCGGCGCACCCCCTGTGTCTTTTCCCTCTGAAAAGCTGTTTCAGCCTCCCATGATCCCGGTCCAACCCCTCCGATACATCGCTGCAACATTTGTCATGATTCTGGCCGCCGGCTGCGCCGTCCCCGGCAAGGTGCAGCGCACGGCCACCGCCGAAGAAACCGCCGAGCTGGCGCAGGTCAAGAGCGACTACGCGGCCGGCCGCTATGGCGAAGTCATCCGCCGCGTGGCGCGTTCGGACACGCTGGCTGGCGCGCCCGACGCCGAGCGCATCGAGGCGCTGAAGCTGCAGTCCTTCAGCTACTGCATGAGCAATTACACGCAACTCTGCCAGGACGGCTTCGAGCGCATCCTGCAGATCGATCCTTCCTTCACGCTGTCGCCCAGCGAGGCCGGGCATCCGCAATGGGGCCCCGTGTTCGCCAAGGCGCGCGCCGCGCACTGACGCCGCCGGCGGCGCGCCCGGCTGGAGCCCCCCACCATGAAACTGACCGCCCTGAGCCATAGCCGCCATCCCGGATTCACGCCGCTGTCCGTCCTGTTCGACAGCCCGGGAGGCACGATCGGGGCCGCGCCGCAGAACACCCTGGCGCTGCCGGCCGGCGACGGCCTGTGCCGCGTGCAGGCGGCGCTGCGCGTGGCCCAGGGACAATGCGCGCTGCTCAACCTGAGCGGCATGTCGCCGGTGAGCATCAACGGCCGCGCCCTGGCGCCCTGGGAAGAAGCCCCGGTGCGCGAAGGCGACCGCATCGAAATCGGCCCCTACGTGCTGGCGGCGGGCGAGCCGGCCGCCGCCGCGCCCGATTCCCCGCCAGCCGATCCGCTGCTGGCCGATCCGCTGCTCGCGGACCCTCTTCTTGCCGATCCCCTTCTTGCCGATCCGTCGGGCGGCGGTCCGTCGGGCGGCGGTCCGTCGGGCGGCGATCCCCGGCCCGACCGCAAGCCCGCCGCCGATCCGCTGCCGGCGGAAACGCCTGCCGCCGCGGAACCGGCGGCCCCGCAGACGCTTGCCGGCGCTCCGGCCGCCGGGCCTGCGCCCGCGCCGGCCGACGACGTATTCGCCGATCTGTTCGGACCCGGCACGCTGCCGGTGGGCAGCGCCCCCGACGTGCACACCCATCCTTTCGCCATGGACAGCGCCATGTCGCGCAATCCGGCCGACCCGCTGGCGGACCTGGCGCCCGCCGATCCCGGCCGCGCCCGCGCGCGCGATCCGCTCGACGCCTTCGCCACGCCCGACAGCGCGCACCTGCGCCACGTGCTCAGCGACCTCACGCCCAGCACGCTGCACGAGGGCGAAGCGGCGGCCAATCCGTCTTCGCCGATCGGCGGGACGCTGCGCGCCGGCCACAGCCGCGACGAGCGCGGCGCCGCGCCCCAGCGCCACGCCGCGCGCGACTACAGCGGCGGCCACCTGCGGCCGCCCACGCCCAAGCGCTGACGGCGCGGCCCTGGACGGCGGCGCCCCCGCGGGTTTCAATGACACCTGCCGCGGGCCCCGCCCGCCCTTCACGCATCCATCATGAGTCTTTCCCGCACCGACGCCAGCAAGTTCCTCAGCTATGTGCTGCGCCATGAGCCCCAGGCCATCGGCATCGAGCTCGACACCGAAGGCTGGACCGACATCGACACCCTGATCGCGCGCGCCGCCGCCGCCGGCAAGCCGCTCACCCGCGCCTTGCTGGACGAGGTAGTCTCCACCAGCGAGAAAAAGCGTTTCACCGTGTCCGAGGACGGCCGCCGCATCCGGGCCGCCCAGGGGCATTCCTCGGCGGCGGTGGCCATCGCCTACGAACCGCGCATCCCGCCCGACGTGCTGTTCCACGGCACCGCCACGCGCAATCTGGAATCCATCCTGGCCCAGGGACTGCGCCCGGGCGAGCGCCACCACGTGCACCTGTCGGCCGACACGGCCACCGCGCGCGCCGTGGGCATGCGCTACGGCAAGCCCGTCGTGCTGCGCGTGGACGCCAGGGCCATGCACGCGCAGGGCCATGCGTTCTACCGGGCCGACAACGGCGTCTGGCTGGTGGCGCACGTGCCGCCCGCCTTCCTCGCGCCGGTGGATACCGCAGGCTGACGCGCGGCGCCCGCCCCCAGCCCCGTCAGGCGTCCGCGTCGCGGTCGGCCAGGCCGGCCTTGTAGTCGGCCGATTCCTCGGCCGCGAACGCCAGCCAGGCCTCGAAGTTGTCATAGCTCTTGTTCTGCCACGGCGTGACGCGGTGCGTGCCGTAATCGTAGATGCGCACGACCGGGTCGCCGGAAGTATCGCTGCCATCGAAGCACGCCAGCACCGAATATCCCTCGTTGTAATAGCCGTCGGCGTCGTTGATCTCGGCAAACGGAATCAGCGGCTTGCCCGGAAACTTGAGCAGCATGGCGCCGTAGTACCACAGCGAACGGGCCATGTCTGCGGCCAGGAAACCCCACGGAGCCAGGTCGGGCCAGTCTCCCGCCTGCGCCATGCGGACGTAGCGCTCGGGCAGCCTGAAAGCGTCGGGCAGGATGGGCGAATCGAAAAGAAACGGCGTCTTCATTTGGGCTTTCCTGTAATGCGCGGCAAGTCGAGCGAGCCATACGGATTGCTCGCGCCGAAACCGCCGCTCTGATTCTGGATGCGCGAGGTCAGTGCCTTGCCCCAAGTCGTATTATCTGCCCACCCGCGGTCCAGAATCATCTGCGGCGACACGGGCTCGTCGAACCCGCGGATGGTGGCCTGCACGTCGATGCCGGCCTCGCGCGCGGCGGCGATGCGCGTATTGTCCATGCTGGTGAGCCGGCCGTCGGGCATGCGCACCACGTCCACCGGGTCGCCCTGCCAGCCGTGCGTGCGCATGCTGTCGACCAGATCGTCGTAGGTATAGCGCTCGCCCGTGAGGCGGTCGCGCTTGGCGTACGAAACCGAATTCTGCGAAAACCGCACCTCGTTCGGATCCAGGGAAGCGCGGCCCGGCGAGCCGGCCACGGGCTTGCGCCCGGCCGCCTGGCCCTCGGGCAGCTCCTCGGCGGCGCGGGCGCGGCGGGCGCCGCCGGCCTGGCGCGAAAGCCGGCCCGCGCCGCGCGTGAGGATCGCGATCAGCACCCCCACGCCCACGGCCGCCGCGGCGTCGGCCAGCGCGCGGGCCGCGCGGTCCAGGTCTTCGGGGCTCTTGGCGCCGGTGGTCAGCGTAATGAAGTCCACGATATGGCCCACGGCGTCGAAGATGGCCCAGCCGGCCAGCGCGTAGCCCACCACGATGAGAATGACGTCCACCACCTCGCCCACGCCGAAGGCGTGCGAGGCGGCCCAGACCACCAGCACGCCCACCACCGTGCCGATCGCCGCCGGCGAAATCAGCTTGTCGAACTCCTCGGCCATGGCCGGCGACATATAGCGCCGCGCGCGCTCCAGCACGTAGCGGAACCGCGCCGCCATCGGCCACTGCTCCACCGGCCCGGCCGGTATCTGCAGCTGCGCGGCGGCGGCGGCAGGCACGCTGTTGCCGCTGTCCGAGGCCGCTTCCGGCACCACCATCGCAGCCACCGCCTGCATGCGCGCCAGGCCGGCCACGTGCTCGACAACCTGCGCGGGCGACTGCTGCCAGCCGGCCGAACTGGTGCACATGATGCGGCGATACATGGTCAGCAGCCGCATGCGGTTCGCGTCGTCGCGCACGTAGGGGTACATCGCCGCGCGCAGCTCGGCGGCATCCGTCATCAGCAGCCGCGACGACACGCGGTCGAAGGCGTACCAGGGCCCGACCAGCATGACTTCGCCGGGCCGCCGCAGCGCCGCCACCTCTCCCGTCCGTTCCAGTGCCTTGATGCTCACGCCACGCCCCCCGTTCGCCGCCCGCCCGTCCGCCGGCTTATTCGAACCGGAAGGCGAACTCGCCGCCTTCCGCATCCACGCATACCCGGCCCAGCCGCCGCCCGCCCGCCGACGCGCCCAGCAGCTCGCGGCTGATGGGCGGCAGCACCGCGTTGGTCAGGATGGCCTCGACCAGCCGGCCGCCCGACTCCACCTCGGTGCAGCGCGCCACCACCAGCGCCACGGCCGCGGGGGACATCTCCAGCGCCACGCCGTGGTTCTCCTGGAGCCGCCGCGCGATGCGGCCGACCTGCAGGTCCACGATGCGGCCCATCATGGCGTCCGACAGCGGGTAGTACGGCACCACCGTCAACCGCCCCAGCAGCGCGGCCGGGAAGACCTGCAGGAGCGGCTCGCGCAGCGCCGCCGCCAGCCCGTCGGCCGTGGGCAGCAGCTCCGGATCGGCGCACAGGCTGGCTACCCGGTCCGCGCCCACGTTGGACGTCAGGATGATGACGGTATTGCGAAAGTCGATGTACCGCCCTTCGCCGTCCTCCATCCAGCCCTTGTCGAACACCTGGAAGAACATCTCGTGCACGTCGGCGTGGGCTTTCTCGATCTCGTCGAGCAGCACCACGCTGTAGGGACGGCGGCGCACGGCCTCGGTCAGCACGCCGCCCTCGCCGTAGCCCACGTAGCCCGGCGGCGCACCCTTGAGCGTGGACACCGTGTGCGACTCCTGGAACTCGCTCATGTTGATCGAGATCAGGTTCTGCTCGCCGCCGTACAGCGTCTCGGCCAGCGCCAGCGCGGTCTCGGTCTTGCCCACGCCGCTGGGGCCGCACAGCAGGAACACGCCCACCGGCTTGCCCGGGTCGGTCAGGCGCGCGCGCGACGTCTGGATGCGGCGCGCGATGGCTTCCAGGCCGTGCCGCTGGCCCAGCACGCGCGTCTCCAGCGTGTCGGCCAGGCCCAGCACCGCCTGGGCTTCGTCCTTGACCATGCGGCCCACCGGAATGCCGGTCCAGTCGGCCACCACGGCGGCCACGGCGGCGGCGTCCACCGAGGGGAAGATGAGCGGCGCTTCGCCCTGGCGCTCGGCCAGCGCCGCGCGGGCCTGCGCCAGTTCCCCGCGCAGCTCGGCGGCGCGCTCGGGCGCGGTGGCCTCGTCTTCCAGCTCGCGTCCCAGCGCAAAAACGCGGGCGGCGTGCCCGGCCTCTTCCTTCCAGCGCGCGGCGAGATCTGCCTCTCCGGCCCGCGCCGCCGCCAGCGCCTCGTCCAGGGCGGCGGCCCGCGTGTCGTCCGACAGGCCCAGGCGCGCCTCGCGTCCGGCGATGCCGCGCTCGATTTCCAGCGCCTCGATGCGGCGGCGGGCGTCTTCCAGCGCCGCCGGCACGGCGTGCTGGCTCACGGCCACGCGCGCGCAGGCGGTGTCCAGCAGCGCCACGGCCTTGTCCGGCAGCTGGCGCGCGGGAATGTAGCGGTGCGACAGGCGCACGGCCGCTTCCACGGCCTCGTCCAGCAGCAGCACGCCATGGTGGCCCTGCAGCGTGTCGGCCAGCCCGCGCAGCATGGCGCAGGCGCGCTCCTCGTCAGGCTCGTGCACCTGCACCACCTGGAATCGGCGCGTCAGCGCCGGGTCTTTCTCGATGTACTTCTTGTACTCCGACCAGGTGGTCGCGCCCACGGTGCGCAATTGCCCGCGCGCCAGCGCGGGTTTCAACAGGTTGGCCGCATCGCCCGTGCCGGCCGCGCCGCCGGCGCCGATGAGCGTATGGATTTCGTCGATGAACAGCACCACGGGGCGCTCGCTGGCCTGCACCTCGTCGATGACGGCGCGCAGGCGCTGCTCGAACTCGCCCTTGGCGCCCGCCCCGGCCTGCAGCAGGCCGATGTCCAGCAACAGCAGCCGCACGTCGCGCAGGGCGGGCGGCACGTCGCCGGCGGCCAGCCGCAGCGCCAGCCCCTCCGCCACGGCCGTCTTGCCCACGCCGGCCTCGCCGGCGAGCAGCGGGTTGTTCTGCCGGCGGCGCATCAGGATGTCGACGATCTGGCGTATCTCCGCGTCGCGGCCCGTGACCGGATCGAGCTTGCCGGCCCGCGCGCGTTCGGTCAGGTCCACCGCGTAGCGCGCCAGCGCGCCGCCTTCGCCGGCGCCCTCGTTCGCCGCCCCGCCCGCAGCCTGGCCGGCCTGGGCGTCCTCGGGCGAGCCCTGCACGATGCGTTCCAGCGACTCCAGCAGCACGTCCGGCACGATGCGCGCGTACAACGGCGAGATGCCCAGCAGCACGTTGCGCAGCGCGTAGGTCTTGACCAGCCCGGCCAGCAGGTGGCCGCTGCGAATGCGCGCCGCGTGATAGCGCAGCGAGCCCAGCACCCACGCGCGTTCGACGGCGTGGTCCACGTGCTCCGACAGGTCGGACACCGAACTCGCGCCGCGCGGAAGCTGGTCCAGCGCGGCCGCGGTGTCGGCGGCCAGCCGCGCGGGATCCAGTTCGAAGTGGCGGGCGATGCGATGCAGGTCGCTGTCGGCGCTGTGCAGGATCTGGTGCAGCCAGTGCGCCAGCTCCACATAGGGATTGCCGCGCAGCTTGCAGAAGGCGGTCGCGCCCTCCAGCGTCTGGTAGAGCAGCGGGTTCAGTTTGCCGAACAGGTCGATGCGGCCGATATCTGACATGGTGTATGCAATGCGGTTGAAGAAGGGGGCTTGCCGGCGGGGCGTCGCCTCAGCGCGGCGGGGCGCAGCCCAGCGACAGCACCAGCCCCCGCGTGGCAAGGCCGCGCGCCAGCTGGGCGTCGGAGGCCAGGGTGAGCGCGGCGACGCCGGCATTGCGGCTGTTCACCAGCCCGCTTTGCAGGACCACCTCGTCGCCGTCGTCCGTGACCGCGCGCGCCTCGTAGCGCAGCAGCGCCGACTTGCAGCCGCACTCGGCCACGGGCTTGCGGGCGTCCAGCCGCCATGGCTGCAGCAGCATGCCCTCGCTCGTCTGCCGCACGCCGAGCTGCGGCGCCACGCAGGCGTCCAGCGGGTTGTCCAGCGTGACCGTCTGCGCCTGGGCCAGGCCGGCGGACAGCGCCAGCGCCGCCGCCGGCATCCACTTATTCCGTATCGACACGCGTGCCTCCGTAGGTGCTGCGGCCGCCGGCATAGGCCACTTCGAGAATGAGCGAGTTGCGCTGGCTGGTGCGGGCATAGGAGGCCAGAATCGGAAAGATGCGTCCCTCGACCTCGATGCAGCCGTGGCTGTAGCCCTTGGTGGAATCGTGCAGGTAGAAGCCGCCGCGCGCCACCGGGCAGCGGTTGCGTGTCTCGGCGTCGGCGGGCTCCATGCGGGCGCGATGGCGTCCCCAGTGGGCCCAATAGGGCTCGCAGTCGCCAGCCGCCGCGCCGCGCGGAATGGTCTGCACGCCCCATGCCGGCTTGAGCGCGCAGGAGCCGGTGCCGTCGTCGCGCGCCGCGCCCTGGTCGGCCAGGAAGAGCTTGTACCGGCCGGGCGGAATGGGGCCGTTGTCTTTCACGCAGGTCTGATCGGGGGTCTGGAAGCCGGGCAGGCCGCTGGACGCCCGGAAAGCGCCATGGCCCGGCCAGCGCAGCACCTGGCCGTCATACGTCATATCGGCGATCACGCGTTTTCTCCTCGTCGGTTCGTGTTTTCGGGATTGGATGGCGGCCGGCCGCGCTGGCGGGCCTCGTAATCGATCACCACGTCGCGGGCGTCGCCCAGCGAGGCCGGGCGGCGGCCCAGCCAGCTCGCCAGCCCCAGCGGAGCCCGCCCGCCCAGGCGCACGCCCTCGGCATGCTCCGCCCGCAACGCAAGCCGCGCGTCCCAGGCGAATTCGATGCCGACGTATTGGCGCACCCAGTGCAGCAACTGGCGGGCGCGCCGCCCGCCGGGCAGGAAATCGCAGTAGGCATCGAGGTCCAGCGGACCGATCTCCAGCCTGAATTTGTGCTGGGCGTCGCGCACCGCCGCGCCCAGCAGCGTGTCGCGCCCCAGACCCGCCGCCGCGCCCAGCCTGAGCCGCTGCGCGGGCTCCAGGCGTATCCATTGCGGCACGAACTCCCGCAGGCCGACCGCCACACCGAAAAAGCGCTGCAGGATTCGGGCCAGCCCCTCGGGATTGCGCGTCAGCCGCACCAGGTGGCCCGCCATGTGGTACTTGGCATGGTCCAGCACGGCGTCGCGGCGGCGGATCGACGGCTGGCCCATGTGCAACAGGCTGGCCACGTAGGCCGAGAACCTGTCCTCCCCGCGGTCCAGGCTGGCGGTGGCCTGCGCATCGGCCCAGGCGCGGTAGAACAGCAACGCCGCGCGGTGGTGGAACAGGTCCGCGAACGCGGACAGCGTGCGGTCGCCATGATGCTGGACGCGCTCGCGCACGTGCTCCGTCATGTGCAGCGGCAAGGGCCCGTTGGGCCCGAACAGGCCGAATCCGTAAACGGAAATCTCGCCCGGCCGGCCCTCGCGCGGCGCCGAGGCGCGCGCCAGCGTGGCGGGCGCGAACGCCAGCGAAGGCTCCTGCCGCACCCGCACCGGCTCGGCGCGCGGCGAGGCCGCGCGGCCCAGCGGCGCGCGGGCGCCGGCACGGGCGTCGATCCAGCGCAGGGTATTGAACAGGTCGTGGGCGTAGGGCTGCGCTTCCAGCGCGCGCCAGAACGACACCGGCATGCCGGCCGGGGGGGCGTTCACCTGGCCGTCCCCGGTTTCCGGGACATGACGCGTATCCATGCGCGGGCTCCTCAGGGCGCCAGCACCAGCAGCTTGAACTGGCTGGGCACGATGCGCATGCCGAGCGCGTTGCAGCGGTTCTGCACCGCCAGGCTCGTCATGCGGGTGACCGGCGTACCGCGCACCAGGCAGGTGAACGCCCCCGTGATGTGGCGCGACTGGCTCATGAAGGTCTGCGACACCAGACCGCCGCCGGCGCCGGGAATGTCGCCCAGCGTAATGGGCGTCACCGTCGCCATGTTGTGCGCCGGCGCGGCCATGAACAGGATGTTCCAGGCATTGGGCACCGCCATCGGCCCCAGCGCCATGTTCGGATACGGAATCGGCATCATGGCCGCCGGCGGCGTCTTGCACACGTCCGGAAAAGCCAGGTCCATGCCCATCAGTTGGCAGTTGGCGAACATCGCATCTCGCTCCTATGTCTGTCCCGCCGACCACAGCTCGGCCTCGAGCAGCGCCGGGTCGTTCTCGATGATGCCGGCGCGCCGGCCCCACTGCGCCGAACCCGTCACGGCGCGATGCAGCCGCATGCGCAGCACGTCGGCGGCGCGCAGGTCGGCTTCGCGCAGGTCGGCCTGGGTGAAATCGGCGTCGCGCAGGCAGGCGCGGCCGAAGGTGGCCTGGCGCGCCCGCACCCTGTGCATGACGGCCATGGTGAGATCGGCCTCGTCCAGGCTCGCCCCTTCCAGCACGGCGTCGGCCCAGACCGACTGCAGGTATGTGCCGCCGCCGAGCCGCGCCCCGCTCAGGTCCGCCTGCACGAAAAGCGCCTGCGGCGCGCGCGCGCCCGTGAGGTCCGCGCCCCGCATCGACGCGCCCTGGAAGCTGCATTGCGCCAGGCCGGCGCCCGCCAGCCGCGCCCCGTCCAGGCGCGCGCCCGTGAACTGCGCGCCGTCCAGGGGCAGGCCCGCCAGATCCTGCCCGCGCAAGTCGCACTCCACGAAGATCGCCCGCTCGCTGCGCAGCCCCGCCAGGCGGGCGGTGCGCAGATCCAGGCGGTAGAACGTCGCATACCGGATTTCCGCGCCCTCGAAGTCGGCCTCGGCCAGTTGCGTCTGCATCATGGTGGCGCGGTCGATCAGGCAGCCGCGCAGCACGGCGCGGCCCAGGTCGCAGGATTCGAAGGTCGCGCCGTCGATGCGCGCGCCCGACAGGTCGGCCCCGGGCAGCCGCACGCCGGACCACATGCTGCGCGCCAGGTCCGCGCCCGCCAGGCGCGCGCCCGCGGCGTCGCAGCGCACGATCCTGGCCTCGGCCAGGTTGGCGCCTTCCAGCACGGCGCCGCCCAGGGCGCAACCCAGCAGCTGGGCGTCGCGCAGGTCGCAGCCGCGCAGGTCGGCCCCGCCCAGGTTCACGTCTTCCAGCAGCGCGCCGGACAGGTCGGCCCCCGCGAGGGACGCGCCTCCCAGATCGGCGCCCGCCACCCGGCGGCCGGCGGCGACCTGGGCCAGCAACTCTTGCGCCGTCATGGCTTGGGCTCCCGCCGCGCGGGCCACAGCTTGGCGCCATGCGTATAAGCGCCGGCCGTGGACGCGCCGCCGTCTATCCGCGCCTGCGACACGTCGGCCCGGAACAGATTGGCCTGGCCCATGTCGGCCCCCGTGAGCACGGCCTTGGACAGGTTGGCGTCGATCAGCACCGCGCGGCGCAGCGAGGCGCGCGTGAAATCGGCGCGGATGAACAGGCTGTCCGGCGCGATCGCCCCGTCCAGGCGCGCCTCGCTCAGATCGCAGCCCGAGAAGTCGCAGCCGCTGAGCTTCGCGCCGCGCAGGTCGGCCCCGCGCAGGGCCGTGCCCCGGAAACCGCATTGCGACAGCGCCGCGTCGGCAAACAGGGCGCCGCAAAGCGAACTCGTGCCCGAGAACGAGCTGGCCGTGATCGCGGCGCCCCGGAAATCCACGCCCGCATCGGCGCGCGCGTTGATGAAACCCACGCGGTCCAGCGTCGCGCCCTGCAGGCTCGCGCCCTCCAGCGCCGGATCGATCAGCAGGCACTGCCGCCACGCCGACCCGCCCAGGTCGCAGCGCACCAGCCGGACTTCCAGCAGCATCAGTTCCTCCAGCGCGGCGCGGCGCAGGTCGCAATCCGCGAAGCGCGTCTTCTGCAGGCCGGTGCGCACCAGGCGCGCCTGCCGGAACCCGCAGGCCGCCAGGTCCGCTTCCTGCAGATTGGCCTCGGTGAAGTCGGCCGCCTCGAAGCTGGCTTCGCCTGCCCGCACCGCCGCCAGGTTGGCGCGCGTCAGTTGCGCCCGGGCCAGCGATGCGCCTTGCAGGTCGGCCCCCACCAGCACCGCGCCGGTGAGATCGCAGCCGTCCAGCACGGCGCCGCGCAGATTGGCGCTCTCCATCATGGCGCCAGACAGGCGCGCGCCGGCCAGATCCATGCCGGCCAGATCGGCGCCGATGAGGTTGAGGCCCGACAGATCGCGCGAGCCGCGCAGCAGCGCCTCCACCTTGCGCCGGGTGCGCCGGGCGCGCAGCGGGGTCATGGACGGCGCGCGGTCGAACAGGTGGGCGGTGTGCCGGTAGGCATCGCGCAGTTCGGGGCGCAGGTCTTCGGCCCAGCGCGCCCGCGCCCCGCCGGGCTCCTGCAGGATGTCCGCCTGCCGCAACTGGCGTTCGAGCGCGGGCGGATCGAAGCGGCCGCGCGCGCCGCCCTCGCCTTCCGGCCCCATGGCGTCGAGATTCATCGCGCTCTGCTTCGCGAAATCCCGCACGTCGGAATCGGCCAGCATCTTCTCGCGCTCGGCGAGCAGGCGCTCCCGGGTGCGTTCGGCCTCGCGCTCCTGCTCGATCAGGCGCTCGGGCAGGTTGTCCAGCGTGAGCGGCCGCGCCGGCGCGTCTTCGGGCGGCAGGTAGTCGTCGGGCCGCAGGCCGAGCCCGGCCAGCTCTTCGCGCTGGGCCTGGCGGTCGCGCCGCCGCCCTTCGCGCAGGCGGCGCGCCAGCGGACGGTCCTCCACGTCGGGCAGGGCCGCACCCTCGCCGGCATACAGCGCGCGCGGCGCCAGGTCGTCGTCGCGCAGCGCATGCAGGGCGCCGTGCCGCGGATCGAGCCTGCGGGCCAGCGTGTCGCGATAGTGATCCTGCGCGCGGGGCGCGTCCGCCGCCTGTTCGAGCGCCGGCATGATGACCGCCACGTCCGCCGCGTCGTCTTCGGCCACGGCCACCGCGCCGTGCCAGATCAGGGCCACGCGCTCGCGTCCGGGAAAGAAGCAGGCCGTGGTCAGGCGCAGGCCGATTTCCTCCAGCCCGTCCGCCTGGTCGGCGCGGCGCACGAACACGCGCGCGCGCCAGTCGGGCAGGCTGCCGCTCAGCACCGCCCTGCGCGGGTGCATGTTCCAGAATGCGTACCCGGCCCGGGCGGGCAGCGTGTCGCGGCCCTCCCAGCGCTGGTCGGGCGGCGCGGCGTTGAAATAGCGCCAGTCGGCGTCGTCCGGCAGGCCCGGAAACGACTGCTCCAGCCAGCGCTGGTCATAGCGCCCTCCCAGCAGCGCCAGCCGCTGCGGACTGTCGACGGGCAGCGGCCCGAAGCCCGCGGGCGCGGGGCGCTGCGCGGGCGATTCCATGCGCTCCAGCGGCGCTTCGATGTTGGGCAGGGGCCGCAGGCTCATGCTGCCCAGCGTCTCCACCGCCGCGCCGCGGCCGGCCGGATTGCGCGGATCGCCCGGCCCCCCGAACGCGCGGCTCCAGTCCAGCGGCATCTCCTCGAAGGGCAGCGGCTCGGTGATGCGGCCGTCCAGCCAATAGCGGTCGCCGAAGACCAGCAGGGACTTGTCCACCGTATCGACCCGCATGCGCACGGCGCACGAGCGGTCCTGGCCCGAAGGCGCGGTATAGGCGCGCCCGTGCACGAAGACTTCGGCCTCGGCCTTGGGAATGCCCAGGTCCAGCGCGCCGTCGCCCTCTTCGGCGGCCGTGCGCCACAGGTCCTGCTCGGTGTAGAGGCGCGGCTCGTCCTCCAGGCCGGCCAGCGCCATGACGGCCACGCCCAGCCAGTCCTCCCCGCGCCACCGGTAGGGGCGGGAGAGCAGGCTGAGGCGGGACGGCTTCACGGTTTTCATGTCCTACTGCGTGCGCTGGTCCACCGCCACCGCGCGGGTACGCGGATCGACGCGCACGGCGATGACCTTGCCCTCGGCGAAATCCGGAATGCGCACCGGCGAGATGTTGGCGTTGATTTCCGTCTCGAACGCCTCGCCCGCCGCGGGCGTGACGCGCAGGCGCAGCTTCACCACGAAATAGGTGTAGGCCCCCAGCCGCTTGCCGGTATCCGTGGCCTCCAGCACCAGGGCCGAGGCCGGATCGCCGGTGCGCCGCACCTGCTCGACCTGCGCGGCCGCCTCCTGGCGGCGCTGGACCTGCTTGCGGATGAACCAGAGGGCCACGCAGGCCTCGATCACCACGAACAGACCCAGCCCGATCGCCCACCACGCCCAAGTTGGCAAATCCATATGCTTGAATATTCCTTTCTTCTGTGTTGGAGGTTGGTGGCCGTCCATGCGCTGCCGCGCTCAGATCAGCGTAAAAAGGCCGCAGAGGGCCGACTTCAAGCCGATGGCTTCGGTTTCCAGCCCCTTGTTCTTATAATCCGCCGCCGCCACCTTGTACGAAACGCCGGACACGTTGCTGCTGATCACCGAAACGGAAGCGGTGGAAAGCGCCATGGCCAGGTTGGAGCGCCACAGCGCGGCATTGAAGACGCCCATGGTGCTCTGCGCCACCGTCAGGGTCAGCCCGAAGGGCGTGGCCTTGAGCCAGCTCGACGTGGACAGGTCCTTGACCTTCTTGCCCTGCAGGACCACGTCGACGTCGCTGGTGATGTTGATGGTCTGCGGCGCGTGGATGTCCATGCCCGAGGTTTCGGAAGTCAGCTTGACGTGGCCGTTCACCGTTTCCTCCAGCGATCCGGCCGACACCTTGCGCACCGAGTCCCCGGTCGCCACAGTCAGGATGCTGCCGTCCTTGATGGTGACGTTCGAAGCCTTGTTCACCGTGCGCAGCTCGCCGCCGTTCAAGGTTTCGTTGAAAAGGCCCGTCACCGTGCGGGTCTCGGTATTGTGCAGCGTTTCCTTGAACGGTCCCGTGATGTCGCGAGTCTCGCCCACGGCCTTGACCGTGGTGGTCAGGCCCTGGCCGTAGATCTCGGTGTTCATGCCGTTCTGCACCTCGGTCTTGCGCGAGGCCTTGACGGTGTAGTTTTCATGCCCCGTGACCGTCACGTCGCGGGTCTGGCCCACCGTCAGCAGGTCGGCGCCGGTGACGTGGATGCTGCGGTTGCCGCCCACGGTGGTGGCGTCGTGCACGCCAATGGCGGTCGTGCGGTTGCCGTCCGTGGTGTGCGTTTCGTGCAGCTCGACCTCGGTGCGGTAGTTGCGTTCCGCGTGCAGCCAGATCTCTTCCTGGCCGGGCTTGTCCTCGAACATGAAGGCATTGGCCGTGCGCGGCGTGCCGTCCTTGGAGCGGCTCAGGAAACCGCTCTGCGTGGCGTTGTCCGGCAGGTTCCAGGGCGGCATGTTGCCCGCGTTGTAGACGCGGCCGATGATGATGGGCCGGTCGGGATGCCCGCCGATGAAGTCCACGATGACTTCGTCGCCCACGCGCGGAAGCTGGATGCCGCCGAAGCCCCCGCCCGCCCACGGGCTGGAAACGCGCACCCAGCAGGAGCTGTTTTCGTTCTTCTGCCCATAGCGGTCCCAGTGGAACTGCACCTTCACGCGGCCGTAGCTGTCGGTCCAGATTTCCTCGCCCTGCTTGCCCACCACCCTGGCGGTCTGCGGGCCGTGCGTGTGGGGCATGGGCGTGACGCGCGGCGCGCGGAACTGCACGTTGGACGGCAGCACCGTGAAGTCCACGTCGAACAGGCTGGCGCCGCCCGCGCCGCTCGCGTAGCCGCCCTCGCGGATGCGGTAGCGCGCGCCCACCACCAGGTATTCGCGGTTTTCGCTCTGGCGCGGGTGGTTGCGCAAGGTGAACAGATAGCCGGGCGCGGCGCCGCGCACATTGCAAGCGCCGCTGACCTGCTCCTGGCGGCATTGCAGGTCTTCCAGGCGCACGCGCGTATAGCGCTCGGCATCCGCCGCGCTGGTGTAGCCCCCCTGCCATTCGTAGACTTCCAGGTCGCCGTTGTCGTAGGCGCCCGGATTGTTGCGCCGGGCTTCCAGCATGGCGCCCGGGGTCTTGAAATGATAGTCGTTGGTGACGAAAGCGCCCGGCGTGATCTCCTCCGACACCTCCCAACTGGAGATGTACTCCTCCTGAGGCACCGCCGCGCGGTCCGGCCCGTAGTAGGGAATGGTCTCGTAGCCGGGCAGCGGATCGTGCTGCGTGACGTCATCGGTGAGCACCAGCGTGTGCTTGCCGTTCTCGTGCTTGAACCAGTAGTAGATGCCTTCGTGCTCCATCAGGCGGCTGATGAAGGCGAAGTCGGTTTCCTGGTACTGCACGCAGTATTCCCAGTTGCGGTAGTTGTCGGCCAGCTTGACCTCGACCGGAAACTTGTAGTCGGACAGCACCTCCTGGATCACGTCCGGGGCCGACTTGTTCTGGAAGATCTTGTTGTCCGACGTTTGCGTCAGGTACCAGAGCCACGGACGCAGGGTCGCGCGGTAGATATAGTGGCGGGCGGTCGCGCCCTCGCGCCCCACCAGCACGCAGCGCGTGACCTGCCCGTTCAGGTAGCGCGGCTTCGCGCCGGACGTCTCGATCTCCAGCGTGACGGATTTCCCCAGCAACTGCTTCATGTCCAGTGAATGCGAATCCGACACCAGCTCCACGTCGAACTCGAAAAGCTGCGACAGCGTCTCGTGCCCGTACATCCCGCGGAACTTCAACTGTTCCTCGGGCAGAGGGGTATAAGCCTTGACTACGCGTTCCATATCCCGTTTCCCTGATTGCTTGCCGCGCTCCCGCCGCGCCGCGTCATCCCATGTGGATCTGGCGAGCATCCACCTTGACCAGCTCTTCGCCCGTGACCACGCTGTATTTGCCGTGCACGCGCGCCGACTGCCGCGCCTCCACGTCCACGATGCCCGCGCGGGTCTGGTCCATTTCGTCGGTCAGGCGCAGGGCGTTGCGCGTGAGCTGGACCAGCTTGTCGACCACCAGCTCGTACAGCCTGCCCGCCAGCCGCACCTGTCCCACCGTCAGGCGCGCGTCCTTGCCCCGGTAGCGCATTTCGTCGATGGCGCAGTCGGCCTCGCCGCCCTTGAGTTCGAGCCGCCCGGCTTCCATGCGCAGGCCCCGGTCCGCGCGCAGCGACACGTCCGCCGCTTCGATAAGCAGGGCGCCCGGCGCGCGCAGGCGGCTCAGCGCGGCGTCGGCCTGCTCGGTCACCGCGATCAGATAGACCCGCTGCGGATCGGGGCCGCTGATGAGCACCTGGTCCCCCACCGAGGGCGCCAGCAGGCAGCTTGCCGCGCGGCGGCAGCGCCATTCGCGGCCGTCGCACCAGACCACGCAGTCCTGCCCGTCCACCGCGCGCACCTCCCCGAGCAGGTGCACGGGTTCGTACCGGGGCTGGGCGAGTCGGGCGGCTTGCATGGGCAGATCTCCTGGTTGCGGGCGCGGAGCTGGCTTCAGCATACGGGCCGGCCTCCGTGCCTCGGTTTCCAGCGGGCGATCGCGCCGCGCTGCAGCGAATCGAGCGCCAGCTCGGTCATCATGTTGATCGATACGTGCCGCGCGAAATACCGCTCCAGCACCGCGCCGAAAAGAAAGGGGCTGATGCCCGAGAACGCCGTCTCGTCCAGCGTCAGCTCGATGCGCACGCCGCGCCCGTACACAATGGGGCCCGGCACCGGCAGGCGCTGGTGCATCGGCACCGCGCGCACGCGGTACAGGCCGGCGATCTGCCTGGCGACGACCGGATCGGACAGGTCGGCGTAGATCTTGAGCGTCTCGCGCAAGGTCTGCGCGCCCTGCTCGGCGTCCAGGTCGGTCAGGCTGAGATAGTTCAGGCCCAGGTGATTGATGAGCCGCCACGCGGCCGCCCCTTCGGCCAGCGCCGGACGCGGCGGCGAAGGGCCGCGCAGCACCTTGATGCGCGAGACGGGCGCCGACACGCGCAGGCTGAAATCCGATTCGCGGTCCAGCGGCATCAGCAGCGGCAGGTCGCGGTTGGTGCACAGCGTATCCAGCGACAGATAGCGCAGGTCGCCCGAAAACGGCGCCTCGCGCCGGTCCACCAGCGAGAGGAACAGCTCGCTGCCCACATAACCCGTGCGCGACCCCTGCCGCTGCGCGGTGTCCGACAGCAGCCTGGGCTCGCGCCGGGTGGCGTAGTATGCGCCGTACTCGTCCTCGTCGTCGCCCAGGGTGCCGTAGAAGGCGCGGAACTCGCGCTCCTCGCCGCCGGCGCGATGGCCCATCACGCGGGTGACGCCGAAGACCTCGTAATCCAGCGGACGGGTGCGGTCCACCACCAGGTGGTATTCGTGAGTGCGCGGCGTCACCGCCACGCGGTCGCTGCGTTTGGGAAACAGGTTGATCGCCGGCACGCAGTGCAGCGCCACGTTCGAGGTCTGCACCGTGCTTTCCAGGTCCGGCGCGCCCTCGGAAAGCAGGATGGTGATGTCGAAGGCGCGCGTCTCCGGCGCCTTGCCGTCGCGGCCGGCGGTGCGCAGCCCCTGCCGGAGCCGGTTCAGGCTGAAGAACAGGAAGCGCTGCGGGAAGGCGAAATACTCCTGCATCAGCCGGTAGCCCTGGAAGGCGCGCGCCTGCGCCGGCAGCAGCGCCTGCGCGTCGTCGAAGCCTTCGTGGCGGATGACATCCGGCGGCAGCAGGTTCAGCCAGGCGGGCGGGCGCTGCGCCTCGTGGCACAGCACGCCCACCGACTTGGTCAGGATCAGTTCCAGCAGCTGGTTCATGGCCACGTCCTGCCCGTTGAGGAAGAACGTGAGCTGGTCCACGTCCAGTTCCTCCAGCGACAGGCCGCCGCACACTTCCAGCCGCAGGCGCAACGCGGCGGCGACCTTGCCGGCGCGGCCGCCGAAGCCCAGCCGCGTAAGCGGCAGGTCGGGCGGCGTGGCGGTGAACTCGGCGCGCGCCACCTTCAGCGGCCACAGCGTCACGTCGTGGCCGGTGGAAAAGTCGCAGGGCGTCTGCTCGCCGCGCGTCAGGCGCGCGCGCAGCAGGGTGCCACGCGGCAGCCGGAAACCCTTGGCCAGGGTGCCCTCGTTCATGCTGGGCTCCAGCGCCACCACGGCCATGGCCGGCGTGGGCGCCAGGTAATGCGGATAGATCACTTCCAGCAGGCGCTGCGAAAAGCGCGGAAACTCCGCGTCCATCTTGAGCTGCACGCGCGCGCTCAGAAAGCTGAAGCCCTCCAGCAGCCGCTCCACGTAGGGGTCGGCCACCTCGGTTTCGCCCAGCCCGAGGCGCGAAGCCACCTTGGGATACTGGCGCGCGAACTCCGCGCCCATCTCGCGCATGTAGCCCAGCTCGCGGTTGTAGTACTCGAGCAGGCGCGTATCCATCAGGCGCCTCCCAGGTCGCGCAGGTCGATGTGCCCGCTCTCGAGGTCGATGTCCGACCGGAACAGGAATTCCAGCGGATGCGGCTCGCACCAGAGCAGGCCGCGTATCGACAGGCTGAGCACGTTGTAGTGCTCCAGCGTGCCGGTGTCGGTGACGCAGCGCACCTCGATGGTGTCGGGCAGGATGCGCGGCTCGAAGCGGATGATGGCGTCGCGGATGGAATCCTCCACGTCGACCCAGTCGATTTCCGACATGCGCTTGCCCGCCATGGCCCGCACGCCGTAATTCAGCGTCGAGCCGTGCACCCAGCGGTACGGCGAGATGTCGTCCGTGGTTTCCAGGTTGACGGTATTGAGCAGCCAGCGCAGGTCGCGCAGCACCGCCGCGCGCAGCTCCATGTGCGACATGACGGCGCGGCCCGGCGGCTCGGTGCGCTCGCCCGGGTTGTCGTCCATGAGCCGGTCGAGCAGCGCCGGCTGCAGCCGGTCCAGGGCCGCTCCGCGCGCCTGCCGGCGGGCCGCGGCCCGCCAGACGCGCATCGATTCGGCATCCTGCACCGCCATGTCAGTCCAGCTCCAGCGCGCGCACGTCCAGCAATGCGTATTCGCCCGCGTCGGTGAGCCACATCTTCTGGCCCGCGCCGCGGTAGGTTTTGCCGCCCAGGGGCAGCCATTCCGTGCGCCGCCCCAGCCTCAGGGCCTCGTCCAGTTCCGACTGCGCGGCGCCGTCGGGCGCCGGATAGCGCGCGGGAATCAGGCAGGCCAGTTGGCGCCCGTCTTCGAAAACCGCCTCCGCCTGCGCCCAGATCAGGTCGGCCAGCCCTTCGGGCGGCAGGATGCGCAGGCTGCGCAACGCGGCAAACGGCGTCCAGCAATAGCGGCCGCCGGCAATCAGTTCGCACACCGGCCCCAGCCGGCTGTCGCCGTCGCACAGCCAGGCGAACGGTGCGCGGGCGTCCGCCGGCGCGCACGCCAGGCTGCCCGCGCGCGCCTGCGCCGCCTCGGCCGCCTGCAGGCGCATGTCGGCGGCGGCCTGCGCGGGCGCGCGCAGCGCCTGCGCCAGCGTTTCCACCCATGGTTCGGCCAGACCCAGCAGGGCGGGCTCGGCCCGGCCCGCGAATACCGCCTCCCGCTGCGCCTCGGCCGCCAGCGCCCCCTGGTAGAGCGCCGCCACCGGCTGCGCCTGGCGGTTGAGCTCGGCGCTGATGCGCAACTGGTCCGCCGCGCGCTTCCAGTCGCCCTGCACCGCCGCGAGCTGGAAAAGCTGGGCGCGCAGGTCCGCGTCGGCAGGCTGGGCGCGGATGCGCTCCTGCACCAGGGTCAATTTCTGCGCGATGCCGCCGTCGCTCAGCGTAAGGGTTTGCGTCATGGAAGAGCCGGTCCCGGAAAGAAAAAACAGCCGTAGCGGGAAAAATCAGGAGCGGGAGGCCGCGGCCATGCGCCGCCTCCCGGCCGACGGGCGCGCCGCGGCGCGCCCCGGGCATCAGCCCTCCTTGTTCTGCTTGATGTCCCAGGCGACCAGGCTTTCGGCGCCCTTGCCGCCCTTCTCGGTCTGCTCCCAGTATTGCTGCTTGACCTTGGCGGCCTGGAAGGCGTAGTTCACCATCACCGCTTCGGACAGGTTCTCGCCGCTGATCTGCACCGAGGTCACCAGCACGTCTTCCAGGGTGATCTTGGAGTACTCGACCTGCTGGCCGCCCGCCTTGCACACCGACAGCTCGACCTTGCTCAGGTGCTTGCCGGACGCGCAATGCTTCATGACGGCCGGGGCGGCCTTGTCGATGCGCGCCACGACATGCAGGTCGTTGAAGCTGGCCTTGCCGGCCCCGCCGCCGCCGCCCGAGGCCATGTTGCCGGGCTGGGTCGCTCCCCACGAGAAGGACACGATATCGGTCCAGTCCTTGTGGTTCGCGTCCTTCGATTCGCCATTGGCGCCATCGATCTTCATGAACATATCAACAGCCACTGCTTTCTCCTATGCGTGCTCGCGAGCACAAAGATGAGTAGACGCGTCCTCAGCCTTCGTTCTGCTTCAGCGAAGGCAGCTTGGACACCAGGCGCAGCGACACCGTCAGCCCTTCGAGCTGATAGTGCGGCCGCAAGAAGAACTTCGCCGAGTAGTACCCCGGGTTGTCTTCGATCTCCTGCACCTGCACCTCGGCGGCCGCCAGCGGCTTGCGCGCCTTGGTCTCTTGCGAAGAATTCACCGGATCGCCATCGACGTAGTTCATGATCCAGTCGTTCAGCCAGCGCTCCATGTCGTCGCGCTCACGGAACGACCCGATCTTGTCCCGCACAATGCACTTCAGGTAGTGCGCAAAACGGCAGCAGGCGAACAGGTACGGCAGGCGCGCCGCCAGCTTGGCGTTGGCCGATGCGTCCACGTCGTAGTATTCGTGCGGCTTCTGCAGCGATTGCGCGCCGATGAAGGCGGCAAAATCCGAATTCTTGCGATGCACCAGCGGCATGAAACCGTTCTTGGCCAGCTCCGCCTCGCGGCGGTCGCTGATGGCGATTTCGGTCGGGCACTTCATGTCCACGCCGCCGTCGTCGGTCGGGAAAGTGTGGCAAGGCAGGTTTTCCACCGCGCCGCCGGACTCCACGCCCCGGATCGAAGTGCACCAGCCATACAGCTTGAAAGAACGGTTGATGTTGGCCGCCATCGCATAGGCCGAATTGGCCCAGGTGTAGCGGTCGTGGTTGGCGCCGTCGGTGTCTTCCTCGAAGTCGAACTCGTCCACCGGATTGGTGCGCGCCCCATAGGGCAGGCGCGCCAGGAAGCGCGGCATGGCCAGGCCGATGTAGCGCGAGTCCTCGGACTCGCGCAGGCTGCGCCAGGCGGCATACTCGGTGTTGGTGAAAATCTTGGTCAGATCGCGCGGATTGGCCAGCTCCTGCCAGGAATCCATCTGCATCACGCTGGGCGAGGCGCCGGCGATGAAAGGGCAGTGCGCCGCGGCCGAAATGCGCGACAGTTCGCCCAGCAGCTCCACGTCGGGCGGGCTGTGGTCGAAGTAGTAGTCGCCCACCAGGCAGCCGATGGGCTCGCCGCCGAACTGCCCGTACTCTTCCTCGTACACGCGCTTGAATATCGGGCTCTGGTCCCAGCCGACGCCCTTGTGGCGCTTGAGCGTGCGGCTCAGCTCCTTCTTCGAGATGCACATGAAGCGGATCTTCAGCAGCTCGTCTGTCTCGGTGTTGGTCACCAGGTAGTGCAGGCCGCGCCACGCGCCTTCCAGTTGCTGGAAGTCGGGGTGGTGCATGACGAGGTTGATCTGTTCCGACAGCTTGCGGTCGATCTCGGCGATGATGGCCTGGATGGTGCGGTAGGCATCCGAGCCCAGGCCCACCTGGGTGTTGGCCAGGGCCTGGTGCGCCAGCGTGCGCACGGCGTGCTCCACGGCCTCGCGGGCCTGCTCGGTCTTGGGTTTGAACTCTTTGCGCAGCAGGGACGACAGATCGTCCGCTTCCAGCGCCTGCGCGGCGCGCGCTTGCTCGCTTTTGGCCACAGCGGTCATGGCGTGCTCCCTCAAGCCTTCGGTTCTTCGGATGCCGGGGCGGGCGCCGCCTCGGGATTGGGCGTCGATGCAAGCGCGTTCAGCAGCGCCGGGTTCTTCAGCACTTTGCCGATCAGCTCTTCCGCGCCGGTCTTGCCGTCCATGTAAGTCAGCAGGTTGGCCAGTTGGGTGCGCGCTTCCAGCAGCTCATTGAGGGCGCCGACCTTGCGCGCCACGGTGGCGGGCGAGAAATCGTCGATGCTCTCGAAACTGATGTCCACGTTGAGGCTGCCTTCGCCCGTCAGGGTGTTGGGCACCTGGAACGCGGCGCGCGGCCGGATGGACTTCAGCCGCTCGTCGAAATTGTCGATGTCGATGTCGAGGAACTTGCGCTCGGCGATTTCCGGCTGCGGCGTCTCGGACTTGCCCGCCAGGTCGGCCAGCACGCCCATCACGAACGGAAGCTGGATCTTGCGTTCGGCGCCGTAGATTTCCACGTCGTATTCGATCTGTACGCGGGGCGCGCGGTTGCGGGCAATGAATTTCTGCCCGCTGCCCTTCAACGTTGTAGCCATGATGACTTCTCCATTTCGTTCATTGAGAAAGGCCGGGGCGCGCGGTTACGCGCCGCCGTCCGGGCCGCCCGCCTCGTTCCTCGGAAGCCAGGCTTCGAACTGTTCCAACCCTTGCGGCGCGAGATTCCTGAGAATGTCGTGAAAGCTCAGCGAAATCAGTTGCTGGGTGCGGCGGATCAGGTAAGGCGCGGGATGGCTGGGCTCATGCGTCTCGAAGTACGCGCTCACCTTGCTCAACATGAGCACGGCGTCCTCGCGCGACAGGATGCGCGCATCCTGCCAGCGCAAGGAAACGGCGGGCGCGGCGACGGGGGACGCGGCGGCGGCCGCATCCTGCGGCGCGGGTTCGGGCTCCGGCTCGGGCTGGGCGCTTGCGGTTTCCACGCCTGCCCAGGCCTGCGCGACCATGTCCAGGCTGCGCAGCAGCCCCGAAAAATCGGGGCACCACTCATCGCCGATGCGGCCGGACACCAGCGACTGGATGCGCCGCAGCGTCTGGCGCGCCTCGTCGATGGCCAGCGCTTCGGCGGCCTGCTGCAGCCAGGCCTGGCGCAGGTTCTCCGTGAGGCGCTCGCGGCCTCCGGGATAGATCTGTTCGGCCGCCCGGCCGCCCTCGATCACCGTTTCGGCGTCGCGCAGCGTGAGCTGCCCATGGACGCCGCTGAACAGGCGCGACGAACGCACGCTGCGCGCCGCGCCCAGCGTGTCGCACAGCGACGCCAGGGCATTCATGCGCGGCAGCGGATCGAACTCGCCGTCGATCTCCAGGCGCGGGTGCACGGGTTCCCAGTCGCGCTCCAGGGTGTCGGCGATCAGACCCAGGCCGGCGGCATAGCCGGGCAGTCCGCGCAGTTCGGTCCACGCCTGCGTGAGGTAGGCCAGGATGCGCACGTCGCGCGTGCGCTCCAGCAGCTGCTGGGCCAGCCGCTCCACTTCGCGCCAGTCGGCCGGCTCGGCCGGAATGATGGTGTCGCCGAACTGCTGCTCGCTCTTGCCCAGCGCCGCCTGCTGCAGCGCCAGGAACACAGGGTCGTACTCCAGATCCTCGCCGCAGGGCAGGTCCGGGTTCAACAATGTGGAAGTCGCTTCTGCAAATGCCATCGTGCCTGATCCGCCGGGTGGGTTCCGAGCCCGGGCTCGCGTATCGGAGCCGGCGCCCGGAACGGGCCCATACCTTGGAAAGGTCGGATTCTAGGTACGACACCCCGCGGAAATGGCGACAACTAACAAAACTTTGCTCTTCTAACGAACGCCGCCGTTTTGTTGGAAATTTGTAGTTGGATGAGAAGAAATGTAATCCGCGCTCGAACGGCAGACACAAAAAGTCGGATTTGATCGAGGTTTCCGCAGCCGTTGATACATGACACATCTGTCATGGACGTAACCTCAATACTTTCGTATCACATTGAAAACAGGGGACGTAATTAGCCCACGTATTTCTTGACGGGTTGTGCCGCCCGCCGCCCTCATCGGGCGGTCCGCCCCCAGGCCGGGTCCGGCTGCGGAAATTCCGGCAGCACGATGTCCGCATGTCCCGGCCGCACCCAGCGCGCGCATTCGCGCGTGGCGTCGATGCAGCCTCCCTCCGCATACACGCCCTGCGGGTCGCGGATGCGCAGCATGCGCTCCAGCACCCGCGCCGTGGCTCCGGGGTCGTCCAGCGTCCGCCCCACCCGCGCTTTCACGATGTCTTCATCGATGAAGAGCCTGCCCGCGGCGTCCGTGCGCGCGCCATGTCGCCAATGGTAGATCTCCACGCACTTCGAGGTCAGAGTGTAGGGCCGGTCGCGCTCCCAGAAATTATTGAAGCGCCCCGCGCCCAGGTAGAACACCCACGAACCTTCATAACCCTCGACGTTCGAGGAATGCTCGTCGGGATTGCGGAACCACAGCCTGTCTCCCGGCACGTAGAAACGCGGCGGCAGCGGACTGGCCAGCGAGCCGTATTCGCGCAGGAAGGCGTCGTGGAAGCGGCCCGACATCACCGCGCGCGTTTCCCACTGGCGCTGCAGGCGCGCCGCGAGCTCCGGATTGACCTGCTGGAGCTCCTGCGCGATGCCCAGCACCGTAACGTATTCCGTGGCCCGGTAGCACGAGAACGCATAGAGCTGGCCGGAAGCCTCCGGCTGCGTGGCGCGGCGCAAGCCCTCGACCAGCGAGCGGCCCGGCAGGATGGTGAAGCCGCGCGCTTCGTCGTAGGTCCAGTATTCGGGCGGCCGCTCCGCGTGCTCCGTATCGAAGGCCAGCGCGGTCTTGCGCGCGGCCTGCACGATGTAGCGGCGGATGCGCACCGCCGACTCCAGTTCCGCCACGTCGGGAAAGGTGAACGCCACCGGACAGGCCAGCATGGCGAGCACGATCTCGCGGTCCAGGTCCGCCTCGTCCGCGTCCGTGCGCAGGCCCAGCGAGGCGGCCGCGCCGGTCGTGTCGGCCTGGGGCAGATGCGCGGCCGCGAAGGCCGGACGCAGCGCGATCCGCACGCCCGGCGCGTCGCCGGACAGCCTGTCGCACGCCGCGGCTTCGTCCAGCGACAGGCTGGACAGGAACCGGCCGGCCTGCTCCCAGGCTTCGGCGGCGGCGGACGCGCCGGCCGTGTCGATACGGATGCCGCCCACGTCGGGGCGGCCCAGGGAAACCAGGGGCAAAGACATCGAAAACAGCTCCAGCGGTGGCCATGTCCGCCGCCGCGGAAGCGGCGGCGCGCGGACCCGGGTCCGCCATAGACGCCGATCATTGCCGATGCCGCACCGGCGCGCAAGCATCGGCGCGCGGGGCGCCGGGCCGCGTGCCGACAGGCTGCGGTCAGGATGCGCGGCCCCGCTCCCGCGCCGGGCCCGCGCAGCGGAAACGGCCAGGCAGCGGCAGGCCCGCGCCGTTGCGTCTTTCCAACAGAGTCTGCTTTCTCCTGCGGCCGCTGCGCCTATAATCGCAACAAAAATCATTATCAATATTGAAAGAGGAAATATTTTGTCCAAAGAACTCACCCCAGGGACGGCATTCTTCGGCCGCGCGCAGCGCCGCTGCCGCCTGTCGCCGCTGTCGCAGGCCATCAGGCGCGCCGCCCCGGGCATCGCACTTACAGCCCTGCTGCCCTTCCCTTCCGCCTGGGCGCAAGGCGCGCCGGCCGACAGCGCGTCGGGCGCCACCACCCTGCCTACCGTGACGGTCACCGCGACCTCCATGTCCGCGGACAGCGCGCCCGCGCCCTACGCGGGCGGCCAGGTGGCCGAAGGCGCCCGCCTGGGCATTCTGGGCAACCAGAACGTCATGGACACCCCTTTCAACATCACCAGCTACACCTCGGAGCTGATCGAGAACCAGCAGGCCCGCACCCTGGCCGACGTGCTGGCCAACGACCCGTCCGTCCGCTTCACCACTTCGACTGGCCACGCTTACGAGAACTTCCGCATCCGCGGATTCGACGTCAACCAGAACGACATCGCCATCAACGGCATGTTCGGGCTGGCGCCGGGCGGCCACGTGCCGCTGGAATTCGTCGAGCGCGTGGAAGTGCTCAAGGGCCCCAGCGCCATGTTCAGCGGCATGGCGCCCAGCGGCGCGGTGGGCGGCACGGTGAACCTGGTGCCCAAGCGCGCCGAAGACACGCCCAACGCCACAGCCTCGGTGAACTACCAGTCCGACGGGCAGCTGGGCACCGACCTCGACGTAGGCCGCCGCTTCGGCAACAACAACGAATGGGGCGTGCGCGTCAACGGCGCGTTCAGCGACGGCGCGACCGCGGTGGACGGGCAGAAGAAAAAGCGCGAGTTCATTTCGGCCGGGCTGGACTATCGCGGCAGCGCCCTGAGCGCCTCGCTCGACGCTTACCACAGCCAGGAATCGTTCCGGGGCGGCACGCCCGCGATGTACCTGTTCAGCGCGAACGCCACGCACATTCCCGCCGCGCCCGACCCCAGCATCAACCTGTTCAAGGGCACCTACGGCAGCCTGCAGAGCAATGCCGTGATCGGCCGGCTCGAATACCGCTTCAACGACAACCTCTCCGCCTTCGCCGGCCTGGGCAAGCGCGATTACGACGCGATGGGTTTCATCAACGGCACCCATGCGCGCAACGTCGACTCCAACGGCAATTTCAGCGGCATCATTACCGGCCAGCGCAGCTACACCGACACGACCTCGTCCGAAGCGGGCCTGCGCGGACGCTTCAATACCGGCAGCGTCGCGCACGAAGTGGTGCTGCAAGGCACCTTGATGAAGATCGAGGATGGCTCGGCCCCCACCAGCCCCCGCACGACCTTCACCTCCAACATCTACGATCCGATCACGCCCCCCATGCCGGCCGTGCCGGACTCCACTTCCAGGACGGCGAAAAACACGCTGTCCAGCGTCGCGCTGGTGGACACCATCTCCTTCCTGGACGACAAGGTGCGCTTCACGGCCGGCGTGCGCAACCAACGCGTGAAAACCACCTCGTACAACGCCACCACGGGCGATGTCACCGCGCGCTACGACAAGAGCGCGGTCACGCCCGCCTTCGGCCTGGTCGCCAAGCCCTGGGGGCCGGCCGTCTCGCTGTACGCCAACTACGTGCAGGGCCTGAGCAAGGGAGAATCGGTCACCGACACGCTGGCCACCAACTACGGCCAGACCTTCGCGCCCTACAAGACCGAGCAGAAAGAAGTGGGCGTGAAGTGGGACGCCGGCGCCTTCACCAACACGCTGGCGCTGTTCGAGATCACCAAGCCCACGATGGTGGCGTTTGGAACCACGAACAATCCCACCTACTCCGACGGCGGCGAGAAGCGTGTGCGCGGCATCGAGTGGAACACCTTCGGCGAACTGACGCGCGGCGTGCGCGTGCTGGGCGGCGTGACGTACACCCAGGGCGTGCAGACCAAGACCGCCTTCGGCCAATACGACGGCAACACCGCCGTGGGCGCGCCGCGCTGGCAAGGCAACATCGGCATGGAATGGGATACGCCCTGGGTGCCGGGCCTGACGCTCAGCACGCGCCTGCAAGCCTCCACCACGCAATACCTGGATGCCGCGAACAATCTGGAAATCCCCGGCTGGGGCCAGCTCGACCTGGGCGCGCGCTACGCCACCAAACTGGCCGGCCGCGACGTGGTGCTGCGCCTGAACGTCAACAACGTGTTCGACAAGCATTACTACTCGGGCGCCTTCAGCGACACCACGCCCGTCGCCACGCTCGGACCAGGGCGGTCGGTCATGGCGTCGGCGAGCGTGAGCTTCTGATTCTTCCCGGCTGGCCGGGCGCGGACGGGCCTTGCGGGGCCTGTCCGCGCCCGCGGCCTTTCGCTTCCAGCTCGGCGGCCCCCGCCGCCGGCCGCATTCCGCCGACATCATCCATGACTGCCTGGACCGAACAACGATGCAAGCCTTCATCCTCATTGGCCTGACCGCCGTGCTGGCGGGCTGTTTCTGTATCTACATGGCCTCTCCCAACCAGCGGTGGCGGGAGGCGGCCTGGCCCCGCCTGCCGGCCCGCGTCATCGGCGCCGCGCTGCTGGCGGCCGGCGCCTGGAGCTTCCTGCAGCGCATGGACACGGTCGCCGGTCTTTTCGCTTTCGCCACCGCGCTCATGCTTTTCTTCTGGCTGGTGCCCTACGTGGGCGCGCTGGTCGGCATCCGCCGGAGCCGCTGACATGATCCGCAACGAAAAACCCGCCCCCATCCGGCGCGACTGGACCTCCAAGACGCTTGCCGGCGTGCTGCTCGGCCTGGCGCTGGCCCTGGGCGCGAGCGGCCTGCTCTCGCACTTCACCCAGGACATTCCGCTGACCACGCGCGCGCAGCTCGTCATGTGGGTCGTGCCCCCCATCTGGCTGGGCATCGCCGGCTGCGTCTACTTCTTCTCCAGCGGCCTGCGCGCGTGGGCCTGGCTGGGCGGCGCCACGCTGCTCTTCCACGGCGGCCTGTGGCTGGCCCGGCTGGCCTGAAGCCCGCGCCCTTCCCTCCCCGGACACACCGATCATGAGAGCCGACTACATCCGCATCTACAAATCGGTCCACACCTGGACCGGCATCGTCGCCGGCATGGCGCTGTTCATCGCCTTCTATGCCGGCGCGCTCACGGTGTTCAAGGATCCCCTGACACGCTGGGCCTCGCCGCAGCCGGCCATCGAACTCGTGCCGCTGGACCAGGCGCAAGACCTCATCGCCAAGACGCTGCGGGCGCATCCCGAAGTCGCCCGCGATTTCAACATCCACCTCCGGGATGCCGAACACGTGCCCGCCCGCATGGAATGGGCGGTGCGCGACCCCGGCGCGGACGATCACGACGAGTCGTCCGTCCGCCACTACATGGCCTATCTCGACGGCGGCGGCGCGGCCCAGGTCGAGCCGGCCCATCCGTCGGGTCTGGGAGCCTTCATCGACGTGCTGCATCGCGTGGTCGGCCTGCCGGTGGACAACGACCCCAACCGCTGGATCATGGGCGTCATCGCCGCGCTGTACGCGGTAGCCCTGGTGTCGGGCGTCATCGTGCTGCTGCCCTCCCTCGTCAAGGACTTCTTCGCCCTGAGGGTCGGCAAGAACCTCAAGCGCATGTGGCTGGACGCCCACAACGTCGTGGGCATCGTCAGCCTGCCCTTTCACATCGTCATGGCCCTGAGCTCGGTCGTGTTCGCCTATCACGACGGCATCTATCTCATCCAGGACAAGCTGCTGCACGGCGGCCGGCTCGAGGCGTCCTTCCAGCGGCCCGGCGGCGCGGCGCCGGCCGCCGCGCCGCGCGACCCGGCCGCCATGCTGGCGCCGCAGGAACTGGTCGCCCGGGCACGCGCCCTCTCGCCCGGTTTCGAGCCCTACGGCCTGCAATACCAGCAAGTCACCGGCCCGCGCGCGCTCGTGCGCGTATGGGGCAAGGACGCCGCCGCCGTCTCGCCCCGCGCGCGCGGCGGCTTCGTCGCGCTGGATCCCTACACGGGCAAGGTTCTCAACAGCGACTACATGCCGGGCAGACAGAACGCGCCCAACCTGCTGATCAGCAGTTTCTTCGCGCTGCACATGGCCGCGTTCGGCGGCGCCGCCGTGCAGTGGATGTACTTCGTGCTCGGGCTGGCCGGCGCGTGGCTGTTCTACAGCGGCAACCTGCTGTGGATCGAAACCCGCCGCAAACGCGCCGACCGCCAGGGCGGCGCCGTGCCGGCGCAGCGACTGGACACCCGCCTCATGGCCTCGGCCACCGTGGGCGTCTGCCTCGGCTGCGTATGCGGGGTGTCGCTCATGATTGCCGCCTCCAAATGGCTGCATGGCCGCGTCGGCGATCCCGATGCGTGGATCCGGGCGCTCTACTACCTGGCCTTCTTCGGCAGTCTGGCCTGGTCCTTCGCGCGCGGCGCGGCGGCGGCGTCGGTGCACCTGCTGTGGCTGGCCACGGCCCTCACCCTGGCCATTCCCGCCACGTCGCTGCTGGGCTGGCTGTACCCCGCGGCCGGCCCCTGGGCCCATGCCGCCCCCGCCACGCTGGCCGTGGATCTCACCGCCCTGGCCGGCGCCCTGGGCTTCGCATGGATGGCGCGCGCCACGTCCCGGCGCGTCAAACACGGCCCGCGCGAAAGCGTCTGGAGCGCCGGCGCCCAAAGCGCATAACGCGCCGCCCGGCATGCGCCGCCACGGCGGCGCATGGCCGACTGCGCCGCGCCTTGATATAGGTCAAGCGCGCGGGTTTAAGTTCGGCGCCGCGGTCCTCGTAATTGAGACAAGCGGGGCGGGATCGAAGCAGCGAAGTCGACGAAGAATCCTCACTGTGACAACGGAGATTCGAAACAGGAGGGCTTTACGTTGACAGGAAAGAAGCATGGGTTTTCTTAAAAGGCTGCGGCTGGGCCAATTGCTGGGCATGGCGTTTGCCAGCGTTATCGTCTGCGGCGTGCTGGGGCTGCTCGTCGCGCGCCATTACCTCGGCCAGATCCAGACCGACATCAATCTGCTTACCCGCGTGCGCATCGGCAACCTGGTCTATGCCGGCAACATCAAGGACGGCGTGAACGTCCGCGCGCGCCTGGCCCGCGACGCGGTTTTCGAGGAAGACCAGGCCAGGATAGGCTTGCTCATGGCCGAACAACTGAAAGTGCGCGACCAGATCACGGCGGACATCGAGGCGCTCGAAAAGCGCCTGGTCAACGCCGAAGGACGGGAGTTCGTCGTGCGCCTGAAGCAGGCCCGGGGCCCATATGTCGCCACCATGGAAAAAGCGCTCGACCTGGCTTCGCGCAACCAGGACGACGCGGCGACCGCCGTGCTCGTGTCGGAGCTGCCGCCGAAACAGGCCGCGTATTTCAAGGTGCTGGACGACCTGGCGCGCTACCAGCGCGACCAGGCCGACCTGGTGGCCCTGCGGGCCGAAGACAGCGTAACGCGGGCCACGGTGCTCGCCTCCGTCCTGGCCGCCGCGATGGCCGTGCTCGGCATCGCAGTTTCCGTCGCGATCACGCGCTCCATTGTGCGCAAGCTCGGCGGCGAACCCGCCTACGCCGTGCGGATCGCGCAGCAGATCTCGGACGGCGACCTGTCCACGGCCGTGAAGCTGCGCGCGGGCGACGGAACGAGCCTGCTCTCCAGCATGGAATCGATGCGCGTGAAGCTCGCCGGCATCGTCGGGCGGGTGCGGCAAAACAGCGAAGCCATTGCCACCGGCGCCAACCAGATCTCGGCGGGCAATACCGACCTCAGCCAGCGCACCGAAGAACAGGCCGCCAACCTGGAAGAAACCGCGGCGTCCATGGAACAGATGACGTCCACCGTCCGGCAGAACGCGGAAACCGTACGCGCCACGTCGAGCCTGGCAATGCAGGCAAGCGAAACCGCCGAACGCGGCGGACAGGCGGTAGATGCCGTGGTCAGGACCATGGAGGAGATCACCCGCAGCTCCCAGAAGATCGGCGACATCATCGGCCTCATCGACTCCATTGCCTTCCAGACCAACATTCTCGCGCTGAACGCCGCCGTCGAGGCCGCCAGGGCCGGCGAGCAAGGGCGCGGCTTCGCGGTCGTGGCCAGCGAAGTCCGCACCCTGGCGCAACGGTCGGCCAACGCCGCGCGCGAGATCAAGGATCTGGTCGAACACAGCATCGGCAAAGTCCAGCTCGGCAGCCAGACCGTCGACCATGCCGGCCGCACCATCAACGACGTGGTGGAACAGGTCCGCCGCGTCGCCACCCTGATTGCCGAGATCGGGACCGCGACCGGCGAGCAGGAACAGGGCATCTCGCAAGTCGGCCTGGCCGTTTCCCAACTCGACGAAGTCACCCAGCAAAACGCCGCGCTGGTGGAAGAGGCGGCCGCGGCGGCGGAAAGCCTGAACTCGCAGGCCGCCGAACTGGTCCAGCTCATGAGCGTGTTCCGGATCGGGCATTCCCGGCACGACAACCCCGCCGCCGCGGCCGCGCCGCGCGTCTCCCGGCGTGTGTCCCCGCGCCTGGCCCATGGCGCTCCGAAGCCGGGCGAGGCGCCGGCCGCGCAGGACTGGTCCAGCTTCTGAAGCCGCAGGCCCTGGCCGGCATCCGGCATGGCCCAAGCCGTCCACTCGGTTGGAAACGGGCCCCTCAGCCGGAACGGCCGCGTGCGCGCTGAAGCCCACGCCCCGAGCGCGCTCGCTGCCTTCGTCTTCTTCGCGCCCGACCTCGTTTCTGGCATGCTAGACGGCATCGTCGGGCGCTGGCCGCCGCTTCCGGAGCCTTCCACATGCGAAATTTCGATTTCACCTCCTGGCACGGCCTGCTTTCCACGCTGCTGGGGCTGGCCCTCATCACCCTGATCGGCGTGGGCATACGCCTGGTCGTCATGCAGACGCTGCAGCAGCGCCGCGAACGCGAGAACCGGCAGATCAACGAACGGCTGCGCACGCTCATCGCGGCCTACAAGACGCTGGGCGGCTCCTTCACCGGCAACCTGGCCGTCGATCCCACCCACCTGCGCGACCTGCGGCAGCGCGGCGCGGCGGGCGAAGAACAGGGCGAGCCCGAGGAAGACAGCCCCTCCGGCAGCTTCGACCGCCCGCGACGCGTGCGCGACGCGGTCGAGGCCGCGCTTTCCGACATCATCCTGCTGGGCACGGAAGAACAGGTCCGGCTCGCCGCGCAGGCCGCCACGGAACTGGCCGAGGGCCGCCCCATCCATACGGCCGAGCTCGTGGTGTCGCTGCGCAACTTCATCCGCGAAGTGCTGGCCCTGGAACCCGTGCCCGCAAGCCTCGACATTCCGCGCCAGGGCCCCGCCCGCCCCTCCGCGTCCAGCCGCGCCAAGGGCGGCGACAACCGCGCGGCGGCCGGCGGCCGCCAGGGCGGAGGCCGGGGCGGCGGAGGCGGCGCGGCCGGCGCCGGCGTGGGCATGGGACTGGGCCTGGGTGTAGGCGGCAGCACAGGGCAGGACGAGCACGAGCCGCGCTGAGCGCGGCCGCGCCGGGCCGGCGGGCCGGACGTTCGCCGGCCCGCCGAAAACGCGGGATCAGTACGCGTAAGCGACTCCGACGCCGACGCTCCAATTCCGGCCGGGCGCCGGCTCGAAGTAACGTCCATTCCCTTCGTTCACGATCACCGACCCCGCGTACCGGCGGTCGAAGAGATTGTCGATCCGGCCGTAGGTCCGGACCTGCCACCCACCGGCGCGCCAGATATAGCCCGTGCTCAGTGCGGCGAAGCTTGCCGGTGACCGGCGCCCAGCCCGCGCCCTCGGGAACCTTCATGGGCGGCACGAGGAAGTTCTTCGCTTCGGGCAACGGAGGATTCGCGCCCGATTGCTGCGCGGGCTCATAGGCCGCCTTTTCGCAGCCGGCGAGCGCCATCGCCAGGACGACCGCGCACGCCTTGGCCAGATTTGCTTTATGCATGGCTGCCTCCCTGCGTTGCGGCCTGCCGCCATGCGCTGACAATGAACCCGAGGGCCATGAGAACGATTGAGCAGCGCGAACACGGTATATGCCAGCCGTGAGCGCGTCCGTACGGGAGACGTGAGCATTGGAAGCCTCTGGTTCGGGTTTGTTGAGCACAGGTGATCTTCATGATGCGCATCGTGCGCGTTGGCGACTTGCCGCAAGACCAGGGCTGGCCGCGCGGATGCTGCAACCACGCGGGCCAGCGCTCGACAGGCACCCGCAATAGATTCGATGATGGCCTATCAATCAAATCTATTGATAATTGGCAATTGCAGGTTTCGGGTAATTGAGTGAGAAGTAAGTGGTATGCGAATACTCTGGTGCAACGCATTCACCAATACCCAAGCAGAACCTCCACGATCTTCAAGCCTTCGTCGCCGTGGCCCGCGAACGCAGTTTCACCCGCGCGGCCGCGCAACTCGGGTTGTCGCGTTCGGCCCTGAGCCATGCGATGCTGGCCTGGAAGCCCGGCTGGGCGAAATCGAGCGGGAACTGGATTTTCTCGGCGCCATGCGCGAGCAACCGGCCGGCACGGTGCGCATCACGGCAAGCGATCACGCCATCACCACGGCCCTCTGGCCGCGGCGGCTGCCCGTGCTGCGGGACTACCCCGAGATCCAGGTCGAGTTCAGCGTGGACTACACGCTTACGGACATCGCGGCGCACCGCGACGACGCCGGCGTGCGCGTGGGCGACAGCGTGGACAAGAACATGGTGGCGGTGCGCATCGCGCCGGACCTGCGCATGGCTGTGGCGGCATCGCCCGGCTGCCTGGCTGGCAAGCCCCTGCCTGCCATGCCGAACGACCTCGCCGGACATCGCTGCATCAATCTGCGCCTGCCCACGCGAGGCGACCTGTACGCCTGGGATTTCGAAAAGAACGGACAGGCGGCGCGTGTCCGCGTGACGGGCCAGGCGGTTTTCAACAACCCGTTTCTGATGCTCCAGGCCGCCCTGGACGGCATGGGCTTCGCCTATGTGCCCCATGACACCATGCAGCCGCACTACCCTGGATGACTGCCCTGTACGCGGAACATCGGGCCGCGAAACAGACCCACGCAACCTTTAAGGAACCCGCACCAAGTTGCGCGTTTTGGGCCCGATCCGGGCTCAAAAAAGGTAAGTTTTTGATTTTGTGGCGCGCCCGACAGGAATCGAACCTGTATCAAGAGCTTCGGAAACTCTCATTCTATCCATTGAACTACGGGCGCAGTGCAAGGGAGGCGGTATTGTACCCAAGTTTCGGCTTCGCGCATGAATTGCGTCGAATCCGAGGTTCGTGGCGGGGCAGGCGGGGCCCGGGGCGCGGCCAACCAGACCCGGCACCGTTATATAATCCAGCGTTTGCTTTAGGTCGGTGACGCCGACTTCCCTCGTGCAGTTCTGATTTTCTGTTGCCGCCGCAAGGCGCCCCATACCCGTTCGCAGGATTAGGTCATGAGCAACGAGCAGGAACACATAGAAGAGCACACCTCCCCCATCAAGACCCCGAAGCAACTGATCGTCACGGTCGTTCTCGCCTTCGTGGTGCCCATTTCCATCATCATCCTGCTGGTGAACATGGTGGCCTCGGGTTCCAAGACCGGCGCCGGCTCCGACTCCCTGTCCAGCGAGGCCGTGGCCAAGCGCATCGCCCCGGTCGCCGGCTTCCAGCTGGTCGACGCCAACGCGCCCAAGGTATTCAAGACCGGCGAACAGGTCTTCGCCTCGGTCTGTACGGCCTGTCACGCCGCCGGCGTGGCCGGCGCGCCCAAGGTGGGAGACAACGGCGCCTGGGCCCCGTTCATCAAGACGGGCTTCGACGCCATGCTCAACGTGGCCCTGCACGGCAAGGGCGCCATGCCGGCCAAGGGCGGCAACCCCTCGCTGTCCGATTACGAAGTGGCGCGCGCCGTGGTCTATATGGCCAACAAGTCGGGGGCCTCGTTCCCCGAGCCGGCCGCGCCCGAAGGCGACAAGAAGGAAGAGGCCGCAGCGAGCGCCCCCGCGACGGCTGCTCCGGCAGCCGCTGCCGCGCCTGCCGCCGCGCCGGCGCCCGCGGCTGCGCCCACTCCGGCTCCCGCCTCCTCGGCGCAGACCGCCGCCGTCAACCCGGCGGGCGAGAAGCTGTACAAGAGCACCTGTTTCGCCTGCCACGCCACCGGCGTGGCCAATGCGCCCAAGTTCGGCAGCAAGGCCGACTGGGAGCCCTACATCAAGACGGGCCTCGACGCCATGGTCAAGGTCGCCATGGAAGGCAAACCGCCCATGCCGCCCAAGGGCGGCGCGGCCAACGCCACGGAAGAAGACATCCGCGCGGCCGTGCAGTACATGGTGGACCACGCCAAGTAAGCCAACGGCCCGCGCGCAGGCCGGACATTGCGCGCCCGCCAAGACAAAACGCCCCTTGCGGGGCGTTTTGTCTTGGCGGGCGCGGCGGCGCGGCCTAGCCGGCGGCGCTGGCGGTGAGCGGCATGCCCAGCTGCACGCGGCGCTGCAGCCAGAGGCTGGGACGGTAGCGGGGATCGCCCGTGACGCGCTCCATGTTTTTCAGGATTTCGTAGATGCGCGGGGCGCCGAGCTTGTCGCCCAGCGACAGCGGCCCGACCGGATAGCCCAGGCCCAGGGTGACGGCGCGGTCGATGTCCTCGGGCGTGGCGATCTGCTGCTGGGCGATGTCGCTGGCGATGTTGACGATGGTGGCCACGATGCGCTGCGCCACGAAGCCGGGCGAGTCTTGGATCACGGAGACGGGCACGCCGTCCTTGGCAAACAGGGCGTGCGCCGCGTCGCGCCAGCGCGGCTGCGTGGCGGGCGACACCATGACGGTGCGGCGCTTGGCGCCGGCAAAGGGATGCAGGGTATCGAGGCCCACGGTGCGGGCGGCGTCCAGGCCCTGGGCCGACACGGCGGTGGACACGTCTTCGCCGAACGGTGTCGCCACGATGAGCGCGTCGGCGGGCGGCTGCGCGCCCTCCGCCAGGGCCGCGCCCAGATCCTGCAGCAGTTGGACAGCGCGCGCGCGGCCTTCGGCGTGCTGGGGGCTGACCCAGACCTTCAGGCCCTCGGGCAGCGCCGGCACGGACGGCTCGGGCGGCACCTGCTTCTGGCCGTCGACATAGGCATAGAAGCCTTCGCCGGTCTTGCGGCCGATGAGGCCGCCCGCCAGGCGCACCGTCGTGATGGGAGACGGACGGAAACGCGGCTCGTCGAAGAACTGGCGGTAGATGGATTCCATGACCGGGTGCGACACGTCCAGCGCCGTGAGGTCCAGCAGCTCGAACGGCCCCATGCGGAAGCCGGCCTGCTCGCGCATGATGGCGTCGACCTGGGCGAAGCTGGCGACGGCCTCCTGCGCCACGCGCAGGCCCTCGGTGTTCATGCCCCGCCCCGCATGGTTGACGATGAAGCCCGGCATGTCCTTGGCGCGCACGGGCGTGTGCCCCATGCGGCGCGCCAGCGCGGCCAGGGTGTCGCCGACTTCGGGCGCGCTGCGCAGGCCGTCGATCACTTCCACCACTTTCATCAGCGGCACGGGATTGAAGAAGTGGTAGCCCGCCACACGCTGCGGACGCTTGCACGCGGCGGCAATGGCGGTGATGGAAAGCGAAGAGGTGTTGGACGCAAGAATGCAATCGTCAGAAACCACGCCCTCCAGGGCGGCGAAGAGATCCCGCTTGACGTCCAGGCGCTCGACGATGGCCTCGATCACGACCTGGCATTGGGCCATGTCGGACAGGGCCGTGGCCGACTCCACCCGCTCCAGCGAAGCGCGCGCATCGGCCTGCGCCATCTTGCCCTTCTGGACCAGCTTTTCCCAGGTGCCGCGCAGCGACTCGCGCGCGGCGGTGATGGCCTCGGCGCTGGTGTCGTACAGGCGCACGCGCAATCCGGCCTGCGCCGCGATCTGCGCGATGCCGCGCCCCATGGCTCCGGCGCCCACGACGCCGATGGTTTGAATCTCCGTCATCAACTATCTCCTGCCTGTATTGTGAAACGACAACCGCGCCGCGCGGCGGACGGCGTCAGCCGCCCGACTGCGCCAACGCCTGGATTTCTTCCTGGGACAGGCCCAGCCGTTCGGACAGCACCTGGGCCGTGTGCTCGCCCAGCATGGGCGGCGCGCGGCGGTATTCCACCGGGCTGTCCGAGAACTTGAGCGGGCTGGCCGCCATGGGCACCACGCCGGCCGCCGGGTGCGGCAGCTCGCGCTTCATGCCGCGCGCCAGCACCTGCGGGTCTTCGTAGACCTGGTCCAGCGTATTGATGGGGCCGGCCGGCACGCCCACCGCCTCCAGCGCCGCCAGCCAGTGGTCGCGCTCGCCCGTGGCCATGCGCTCGGCCAGCAGCGGCACCAGCTCCTCGCGATTCTTCACGCGCTGCGGGTTGGTGGAAAAGCGCGGGTCGGCCGCCAGCTCGGGCAGCCCGATCGCGCCGCAGTAGTTGCGGAACTGGCTGTCGTTGCCCACCGCCACGATGAGGTGGCCGTCGCTGGCGGCGAACACCTGGTAGGGCACGAGGTTCTGGTGCGCATTGCCGGCGCGCCTGGGCGCCTTGCCCGAGGTCATGTAGTTGAGGTTCTGGTTGGCCATCATGGCCACCTGGCAATCGAGCAGCGCCATGTCGATGTGCTGGCCCAGCCCGCTGCGGCCGCGCTCGTGCAGCGCGGCCAGGATGCCCACGGTGGAGTACATGCCGGTCATCAGGTCGGCCACCGCCACGCCGGCCTTCTGCGGGCCGCCGCCGGGCAGGTCGTCGCGCTCGCCCGTGATGCTCATCAGCCCGCCCATGCCCTGGATCATGAAGTCGTAGCCGGGACGGCTCGCGTAGGGGCCGGTCTGGCCGAAGCCCGTGATGGAGCAATAGATGAGGCGCGGATTGACCTGCCTGAGGCTTTCGTAGTCCAGGCCGTACTTGGCCAGGCCGCCCACCTTGAAGTTTTCGACCAGGATGTCGCTCTGCTCGGCCAGGGCGCGCACCAGTTCGGCGCCGCGCGGCGACGCGATGTCCAGGGCCACGGAGAGCTTGTTGCGGTTGGCCGAGAGGTAATAGGCGGCCTCGCTGGTGTCGTTGCCCGCGGCGTCCTTGAGGTAGGGAGGCCCCCATGCGCGGGTGTCGTCGCCGCTGCCGGGACGTTCGATCTTGATGACCTCGGCGCCGAGGTCGGCGAGGTTCTGGGTGCACCAGGGGCCGGCCAGCACGCGGGTCAGGTCCAGCACGCGGATGCCGGTGAGAGGAGCGGGACGTTGCGACATGGGTATTTTTCGCCAGGGAATGGATGAATACGGATGACGTCCGGCTCGCGGCATGCGCCAGCCGGGGAATCTCGACCATGCCGGCGGCGCGGGCCGCCGGCGCCGTGCGGCCGGGGACGCGCCCCGGACCCGCGGAACCAGACAGGATATTAGCCTTTCGGGCGCGCGCGGCGCGCGCCTGTCCGGAGGCCGGACTCTCAGGAATTCGCCTTGATCGTCTCGCGCGCGATCACCAGTTGCTGGATCTGCGAGGTGCCCTCGAAGATGCGGAACAGGCGCACGTCGCGATAGAAGCGCTCCACCGCGTATTCCGACATGTAGCCCGCGCCCCCGTGGATCTGCACCGCGCGGTCGGCCACGCGGCCCACCATCTCGGTGGCGAAGAGCTTGCAGCAGGCGGCCTGCAGGGTGGTGTTCTCGCCGCGGTCGCGCATGCGGGCGGCGTCCAGCACCATGCAGCGCGCCGCGTACAGCTCGGCCTGGCTGTCGGCGATCATGGCCTGGATGAGCTGGAACTCGGAAATCGGCTGGCCGAACTGCTTGCGTTCGGTGGCGTACTTGACCGCGTCGCGCAGCAGCCGGTCGGCGATGCCCACGCACAGCGCCGAAATATGCAGCCGGCCCTTGTCCAGCACGCGCATGGCGGTGCGAAACCCGTTGCCTTCCTCGCCGCCCAGCAGGGCCGAGGCCGGCACGCGGCAGTTGTCGAACACCACGTCGCTGGTCAGCGCGCCGGCCTGGCCCATTTTCTTGTCGGGCTTGCCGATGGACAGGCCGGGCGTGCCGGCCTCGACCAGGAAACACGAAATGGAACCGGCCTTGCGCTCGGGCGCCGTGCGCGCCATGACGGAGAACAGGCCGGCGATGGGCGCGTTGGTGATGAAGCGCTTGGTGCCGTTGAGCACGTAGTGATCGCCGTCGCGCTCGGCGCTCACGCGCAGCGACATGGCGTCGGAGCCCGCGTCGGGCTCGGTGAGCGCGAAGGAGCCGATGAGCTCGCCGCTGGCCAGCCTGGGCAGGTAGCGCTGGCGCTGCTCGTCGGTGCCGGCCAGCACGATGGCCTGCGAGCCGATGCCGATGTTGGTGCCGGCCAGCGAGCGGAAGGCGGGCGAGGTCTGGCCCAGCTCGAACACCACGCGCACCTCTTCTTCCATATTGAGTCCCAGGCCGCCGTACTCGGGGGCGATGGACAGGCCGAACAGTCCCAGCTCGCGCATTTCATTGACGATGTCGGGCGGAATCTCGCCGCTGGCGGCCAGCGCGTCTTCGGCGGGAATGAGGCGTTCGTGCACAAAGCGGCGCACGGCGTCCAGCAGCAGGTTCAGGGTTTCGGTATCCAGGGCCATGGCGGGTTCTCCAGGTATGTCTCGAATATGTCGGAAAAGATTGCGCGACGGCGCGCTCAGGCGCGCATGCCGTTCACGACCAGATCGAAATAGCCGGCGGCGATCTGCTCGGCGCTGTCGCCCTGGCCGGGCTTGTACCAGCGCACCATCCAATTCAGCAGCGACAGCACGGCGCGTCCGGTTGCGGCGACGTCCAGGGCGCGGAAGCTGCCGTCGTCCACGCCCTGCGCGATGATCTCGCGCAGGCGCTTTTCGTAGTCGTCGCGCAGGCGCGCGGCGTCTTCGCGCTCGGGCAGCGCCATGCCCGAATAGCCGATCAGCATGGTCACGAACTCGGCGTGGTGCGCCTCGAAGTAGCCCGCGTGCGCCAGCATGAAGGCGCGCAGCCGCTGCGCCGCGCCCTGCGCGCGCGCCACTTCCTGGCCCACCGCCTGGACCAGGCCGCCGAGCACGGACAGGATGATGGCGTCGTAAATGTCCTGCTTGGTGGTGAAGTAGTGATAGATCGCGGCCTTGGACACGCCCAGCGCGGCGGCCAGGTCGGACACCGAGCTGCCGTCGTAGCCGCTCCTGGCGAACAGGCGCGCGGCCTCTTCGAGGATGCGCTCGCGGGGCGCGGCCAGGGTGGGCGGACGGCCGGCGCGGGCGCGTTTGGGGGAAGCGGCGGTGGCGGTGTCCATGGGATTTCGGGGCAGGCAGCCCCCGGCCCGCCGGAAGCGCGCGGCTCCATTGACAGGGATTTGGGGCATGCCGTTAAATAAGGATTAATTAATTACCGGACGGTCGGTAGGTAATTATAGGCATGGTGCCGGCGCGCGCTCAAGTCCTGCGTTCGGGCCCGTCGCTCGGGCCCGGCTTCGCGCCGCGCATCCGCCCCGCTTGCTCCGACCCCACCACGCTGCTCCAGAAGCCATGCCCCACTCCCTCGTGACCGAGCTGTACGGCCAGATGACGCTGCCTGTCATCAGTTCCCCGATGTTCATCGTGTCCAACCCCAAGCTGGTGCTGGAGCAATGCACCAGCGGCATCGTGGGCGCTTTCCCGGCGCTCAATGCGCGCCCCCAATCGCTGCTGACCGACTGGCTGGACGAGATCCAGGCCGGGCTGGCCTCCTACCGCGAGGCCAACCCCGGCGCCCGCGTGGCGCCCTACGCCGTCAACCAGATCATCCATCAGTCCAACGACCGGCTCGAGCAGGATCTCTCGGTCTGCGCCAGCCACCGCGTGCCGCTCATCATCACCAGCCTGCGGGCGCCCGGCGACCTGGTCAAGGGCATCCACGAGTGGGGCGGCAAGGTCTTTCACGACGTCACCACGCTGCGCCATGCCGAAAAGGCCCTGGAAGCCGGCGTGGACGGGCTGATCCTGGTGTGCGCGGGCGCGGGCGGCCATGCCGGCACCCTCAGCCCCTTCGCCCTGGTGTCCGAAGTACGGCGCTTCTACGACGGCCCGCTGGTGCTCTCGGGCGCGATCACGCGGGGCGAGCACATCCTGGCGGCCCAGGCGATGGGCGCGGACTTCGCCTATATGGGCACGCGCTTCATCGCCAGCGCCGAAGCCAATGCCAGCGAAGGCTACAAGCAGGCCATCGTCCAGGCCAGCGCCTCGGACATTCTCTATACGCCGTTTTTCACCGGCATTCCGGGCAACTACCTGAAATCCAGCATCGTGGCCGCCGGGCTGGACCCGGCCAACCTGCCCGAGCCGGACCGCGGCGCCTCCAATTTCGGCTCCACCCGCGTCAAGCCGTGGAAAGACATCTGGGGCGCGGGCCAGGGCGTGGGCGGCATCGCCAGCGTGGCGCCCACCCGCGAAATCGTGGCCACCCTGCGCCATGAATACGCCCAGGCCCGCGCCCGCCTGTCCGAAGGGAGCTTCGCATGAGCCCGCCGGACCGCCCCGCGGGCGGCTACCGGAACGCGCCGCACGAGGACACGCCCGCCAGCCTGCTGGCGCAGCGCGAGGGTTCGGTCGTCACGCTGACGATCAACCGTCCCGACCGCCGCAACGCGCTGGACGCGGCCACCTATGGCGCGCTGTCGGAACGGATCGCCCAGGCCTCGGCCGACGCCTCGGTCAGCGCGGTGATTCTCACCGGCGCCGGCGAGCACTTCACGGCCGGCAACGACCTGCGCGATTTCCAGTCCGGGCGGGGCCCGGGCGACAGCGCCGGCCTGGCGTTCCTGCGCGTGCTCTCGACGTGCGAGGCGCCCGTCATCGCTGCGGTGGAAGGCTACGCCATCGGCATCGGGGTCACGCTGCTGCAGCACTGCGATTTCGTGCATATCGGCGACGCCGCCACGCTGCGCATGCCCTTCGTGGCGCTGGGGCTGTGCCCCGAAGGCGCGTCCAGCCTGCTCATGCCCCGGCTCGCCGGCGCGCGGCGCGCGGCCCGCTGGCTGATGCAGGGCAAGGCGTTCACGGCGGCCGAGGCGCTGCAGGCCGGGCTGGCCACCGCCGTGGAGCCCGCGGGCCAGGCGCTCGCGGCCGCGCGCCAGACCGCGGCCGACCTCGCCGCGCAGCCCATCGCCGCGCTGCGCCTGACCAAGGCCATGCTCAAGCGCGCCGACCGCCAGGCCATCCAGGAAACGCTGGACTACGAAGCCGGGCAATTCCGCGCGCGCCTGCAAACCGAGGAGGCCCAGGCCGCCTTCGCGCGCTTCTTCAAGAAATGAGACGCGGCGCCCCGGCCCGCCTCAGAAGGGGGAGTCGGGGCGGAAATGCGGCGCGCGGCGCTCGCGCAGCGACTGGATGCCTTCCTGCACGTCCGGTCCGGCAAAGCCCATGAATTCCAGCGCCAGCGACGTGTCGAAACTGGGACCGGCCTGGCGCAGCCAGTTGTTGAGCGCGTACTTGGTCCAGCGGATGGCGGTCTGCGAGCCCGCGGCAAGCCGGTTGGCCACCTCGAAGGCCCTTTCGATGAGTTCGGCCTCGTCCACGCAGAGCGACACCAGGCCGATACGCTCGGCCTCCTCGCCGGACACGGTTTCGCACAGCAGCAGGTAGTACTTGGCCTTGGCCATGCCGCACAGCAGCGGCCAGACGATGGCGGCATGATCGCCCGCCGCCACCCCCAGCCGGGTGTGGCCGTCGATGATGCGCGCGTTGCGCGCCGCGATGGAAATATCGGCCAGCAGGCCGGCCACCAGCCCCGCTCCCACCGCCGCACCGTGCATGGCCGACACGATGGGCTTGTTGCAATTGACGATGTTGTAGACCAGGTCGCGCGCCTCGCGCCACACGCGGGCGCGCACGTCGAAGTCGTTGGCCATCTGCTCCACCAGCGCCAGGTCGCCGCCGCCCGAGAAGCCCTTGCCTTCGCCGCGGATGACCACCACCCGGGTATCGGGATCGGTGTCGATGTCGCGCCAGATGTCGGCCAGCTCGCGGTGCAGCCGGTCGTCGGCCGTGGACAGCTTGCCGGGCAGGCCGTCCTTCGAGCCCATGACGAGTTCCAGCACGCCGCCGGGATGGCGGCGCAGTTTCAGGGCTTCATAGGCCGAATAATGTTCCAGCGTGATATCGCTCATTGTCTGCTCCGGGGTGCTGTTTCGTGTTCCGCGCCCGGCGCGGGCCGGGCCTGGTCCGGCCGGACCGGAAAGCGGGCGCGTTTTTGGGCACTATAGAGGATGTGCGGGGCCTCGCGCGCCCCACGCCTGCCAGGAGCCCAGCCCATGAACACCGTCTTGCCCGTCATCGACCGCGCCAGCCTGCCCGCCCTCTTCGCGCCGCGCGCGCCCGACACCCACAAAGGCAGTTTCGGCACCGTGGGCGTAGTGGGCGGCGGCGCCGGCATGACGGGCGCGGTCCTGCTGGCCGCCCGGGCGGCGCTCAAGATCGGAGCGGGCAAGGTGCTGGCGGGTTTTGCCGCCGAGTCCGCCCCGCTCCCCTGCGATCCCCTGCAGCCCGAACTCATGCTGCGCGACGCGCGTTCGCTGCTGGAAGAAGACTGGGGCGTGACGGCCTGGGTGGCGGGCTGCGGCATCGGCGGCGGCACGCTGGCGGCCAATGCGCTGTCCGAGCTGTTCGTGCTGCGCCGGGGCGCGCCCCTGGTGCTGGACGCCGACGGCCTGAACCTGCTGGCCCGGGGCGACATTCAGCCCAACTGGGGCAAGGGGCCGGTGGTGCTGACGCCGCACCCGGCCGAAGCGGGCCGCCTGCTCGGCGCCGACGCCGCCCGCGTGCAGGCCGACCGCCCGGCCGCGGCCCGCGAACTCTCCGCCCGCTACGGCGCATGGGTGGTGCTCAAGGGCGCGGGCACCATTGTGTGCGCGCCCGACGGCCGCTGCCAGGTCAATGCCAGCGGCAACCCCGGCCTGGCGACCGCCGGAACGGGGGACGTATTGGCGGGCATGCTGGGCTCGCTGATCGCCCAGGGCCTGCCGCTGGAGCAGGCGGTGCCGGGCGCGGTATGGCTGCATGGCGCCGCCGCCGACGCGCTGGTGGCGCGCGGCATCGGCCCCATCGGCCTTACGGCCGGCGAACTGGCCGACGCGGCCCGCGCATTGCGCAATCAGAAACACTAGGGTAAACCCTATTTACAACATTCTTCTCCTGCGGCAGGAAATTCGATTGCCTTTTCATTAGGGTTATCCCTATAATGGTTTACCCCAAGACGAAACGGACTGGAGAGAACCATGAGCGAACTGACCCTGAACCACAACGCCCGCCTGACCGACGCGCTGGAGCGCGACCTGCTGCGCGGCGCCCTCGAACGCCAACCGAACGCCCACCCCCTGACCAGCCTGAAGAAGGCCGGCCACGCCGTCGCCGGCGCCATCGGCAGCTTCTTCGATTTCATCGACGAAGTGAACGAGTCGATGAACCGCGCCCGCGCCGCCAGCGCCCGCTTCTCCGGCTCCCAGTGGTAATCGCTGCCGCGCCCGGCAGGCCCGCCGCGTCCCGACCGCCGCGCAGCCTGCCGGGCGCAACACCGTAGCGGCGCCCGCGTCTTCCCCGCGCCCGCCGTGCCGGTGCGGCTGCCCGACCCCTCTGCGGGCGCCGATCCGCGCCGCGCCGGCCTGCTTTGGCCAGGCCCCCGCGACGCGCCTTCCCCGTCCGCCTTCCGGCGGCATCCTAGGCGTTTTCCCTAGCGCCCCTTGCGCCTGCGGCGCATTGACAGCTTCCGAACCCCCTACCGATAATCGGCCCCTTGCCGTCGCGCCCGGCGTCCGCCCCTGCCCCCGCGCCGTCCGCACGCGGCCGGCCGCCAGGCAGGCGCCGCGCACGACCCGGTCCGTTTTCCCTCCGGAGTTGTCACCATGAAGTTGCGCACCACCCTGGCCCTCGCGGCCGCCAGCGCCGGCCTGGCCGCCCTGCCCCTGGCCTCGCAGGCCCAGACGCTGAAGATCGGCCTGTCTTCCGAGCCCACCTCGGCCGACCCCCACTATCACAAGATGACGCAGAACGACGCGTTTTCCGCGCACGTCTACAGCTCGCTGGTGGGCCGCGACGCCGACATGAAGCTGGTGCCCGCCCTGGCCACGTCCTGGAAGAACCTGGACGACCTGACCTGGGAATTCAAGCTGCGCGACGACGTCAAGTTCTCCAACGGCAAGCCCTTCACGTCCGAGGACGTGCTGTTCACCATCTGCCGCACGCTGAACAACGAAACCAACGTGTCGCAGTCGTACATGGACATGACCAAGCGCATCACCGATGTGCAGACGCCGGATCCCCACACCGTCATCGTCAAGACGGCCCAGCCCTTCCCGCTCATGCCCGCCGAAATGGCGCGCTCGCTGCCCATCATCTGGAATGGCATCGTCGAGCACGGCAAGCTGACCTTCGATCCGAAAAAGGGCTGCGGCGTGACCGGCCCCTGGCCCACCGTGGCCGACTTCAACAACGGCAAGGACGCCATCGGCACGGGCCCCTACCTGCTCAAGTCCTACGTGAAGGGCACAGGCATCGAGCTGGTGCGCAATGAGAACTACTGGGGCCCCAAACCCTACTGGAAGGAAGTGAAGTTCGTGCCGGTGCCGGCCGCGGGCCCGCGCCTGACCGGCCTGCTGTCGGGCGACTTCGACATGATCGAGAACCCGGCCGCGCGCGACCTCACGCGCCTGAAGGACAATCCCAAGTTCGGCTACGTGGCCACGCCGTCCACCCGCCTGATCTTCTTCCAGCCCGACGTGGCCCGCAGCCCGAGCCCGTTCGTCAAGAGCGCCGACGGCAAGAACCCGCTGCAGGACCTGCGCGTACGCAAGGCCATTTCCATGGCCATCGACCGCAAGGCCATCACCGCCCGCATCATGGACGGCATGGCCACCCCGGCCTACCAGTACATGCCCGACGGCATGTTCGGCGCGCTGCCCAAGGCGCCCGAGATCAAGTACGACCCCGAAGGCGCCAAGAAGCTGCTGGCCGAAGCCGGCTATCCCAACGGTTTCGAGCTCACCATCTCCACCACCAACGACCGCTACGTCAACGACGGCCAGGTCGCCCAGGCGGTGGCGCAGTATCTCTCGCGCATCGGCATCAAGGCCAACGTGGACGCGATGACCGCCTCCATCTACTTCCCCAAGCGCGCCAAGCGCGAGTTCAGCTTCTCCATCGGCGGCTGGCCGGCGGAAACGGGCGAAGCCTCGGCGCTGTTCCAACTGTGGGTCGCCTCGCTGGATTCGCCCAACAGCCTGGGCACCAGCAACTACGGCGGCTTCTCCAACGCCGATTTCGACAAGGTCTACAAGCAGGCCATCGTCACCGTGGACGCGCCCAAGCGTGAAAAACTGCTGCAGGAATCCACCCGGATCGCCCTGGACAACGTGCCGCTGATCCCGCTGCACTTCGAAAGCAGCATCTGGGCCTTCCGCAAGGGCATCACCTACGAAGGCCGCCGCGACCAGTACACGCTGGCGATGTCGGTCAAGCCTGCCGGCCAGAAGTAAGGCGGCCCCCCGCCCCCCCGAAAAGACGCCGCCGGCCCGCGGCGTCTTTTTTTTCCGCCGGGCCTACAGCTCGTCCAGCCGCCGCGCCAGCAGCGCCGCGAAAGCCTCGGCCTCGGCCGGCAGCAGGCGGCCCTGCATCACCTGGATCTGCAGCGTGCGCGACTGCAGCTCCGCATTGGCGATCGGCACGGCGGCGAGTTCTTCTTCCGCCAGTCGCCACGCCACCGATACATGGCCGCTCAGCATGATGGCGTCGGACCGCCGCACGAACGCATGCAGGGCGCCCGAGTAATTCGTGGTCAGGGCCGGTTCCAGCGTCACCGAATCCAGGGCGCAGCCCAGCTCGAACAGGCGACGGGTGGTGGTGGCCGCGCCGGTCAGCGCCAGCGGATAGCCGCCCAGCTCCGATAAGTCCAGGCTGGCGCGCGAGGCCAGGGGATGGCCGGCGCGCATGACCGCATAGACGGGCGCGCGGCGGGAATGCCGCACGGTCACGCCCTGGCCGCGCTCCATATTGAAGGTCACGGCCAGTTCGGCCTCGCCGCTCGCCACGCGCCGCGTGGCTTCGAGCGGCGAGGCCACGTGGAGGTCGAAACGCACCCAGGGCCATTCGGCGTGGAATTCGGCCATGGCCTGGGGCAGAAAGCCCTGCGCCGGCCCTTCGGACGAGGCCACCCGTATCTCGTTGCGCGGCGAACCTTTCAGCCCGGCGATCTGGCGCAGCACCGATTCGGATTCCAGCAGCGAACGGCGCGCATGCGCCAGCAACAGGCGGCCCGCCTCGCTCAGCACCATGCCGCGCGCCGCGCGCTCGAACAGCGGCGCGCCCGCCTCTTCCTCCAGCTTGGCGATCTGGCGGCTGATGGCGGACACGGCCACGTGCAGCCGCGCCGAGGCCGCGCTCAGGCTGCCGGCGTCGGCCACTTCCACGAAATACTTCAGGGCGATGCCGTGCATGCGCGGCTCCGGGAAAAGAGATCCTTGCCGAAAAGGCAAAGCAATGAACAATTATTCTAATTGTCGAGAAAGGACGCGCGCTCCTAGAATTTTTCGCCATTGCCAACGAAAACGGCGCGCCACGACGCGCCGGGATGGGAAAACCGTGTCAGCAGCAGTTTCGAGCGCCACCCGCGAGGCCGCCATCGCCCGCGCCGTCGCGCAGGCCGATGGCGGCGCCTTGCAGCGCGAATTGGCCGGCCTGGTGGCTTACCGCAGCGAAAGCCAGAACCCCGCCCAGCGCCCCACGCTGTATGCCTATCTGCGCGAAGCCGTGGCGCCGCGCCTCGAACGGCTGGGCTTCGCCTGCCGCATCGCCGAAAACCCGGCCGCGGACGGCCCGCCCTTCCTGCTGGCCCACCGGGTGGAAGATCCCGCCCTGCCCACCGTGCTGCTCTATGCCCATGGCGACGTGGTGCGCGGCTACGACGAACAGTGGCGCGCCGGCCAGGGCCCGTGGCGGCTCGCCGCCGAAGGCGACCGCTGGTACGGACGGGGCACGGCCGACAACAAGGGACAGTACTGCATCAACGTAAATGCCCTGGAACAGGTGCTGGCCGAACGCGGCGGCCGCCTGGGCTTCAACGCGCGCATGCTGGTGGAATGCGGCGAGGAAGTCGGTTCGCCGGGCCTGCACGACGCCTGCCGCCTATGGAAACAGGAGCTGGCGGCCGACGTGTTCATCGCTTCCGACGGGCCGCGCCTGGCCGCCGAACGGCCCACGCTGTTCCTGGGCTCGCGCGGCACGCTGCTGTTCGACCTGACCGTGGACCTGCGCGAACACGCGCACCATTCCGGCAACTGGGGCGGGGTACTGCCCAACCCGGGCCTGCTGCTGGCCCATGCGCTGGCCGCCCTGGTGGACGCGCGCGGCCGCCTGCTGGTCGAAGGATTGCGGCCGCCTCCCGTGCCGCCCGCCGTGCGCGAGGCGCTGTCCACCATCGAGGTGGGCCGGGACGAGGACGCCCCCGAGCTGGACCCCGGCTGGGGCGAGCCGGGGCTGACCGTGGCCGAGCGCCTCTTTGCCTGGAACACGCTGGAAGTGCTGGCCTACAAGACCGGCAACCCCGACAACCCGGTGGGCGCGATTCCGCCGCGCGCCTGCGCCACCTGCAACCTGCGCTTCGTGGTGGGCACGGACTGGCGCGGCGCCGCGGGCATCCTGCGCCGCCATCTGGACGCGCACGGCCTGCAATGCGTGCAGGTTTCGGTGCGCAGGGGCACGCCCGCCACGCGCCTGGACCCGGACGACCCCTGGGCGCGCTGGGCCCTGGAATCGCTGGCGCGCACGACCGGCAAGGCGCCCGCTCTGCTGCCCAACCTGGGCGGCACCGTGCCCAACGATGCATTCTCGGAAGTGCTGGGCCTGCCCACCGTGTGGGTGCCGCATTCCTATCCGGCCTGTTGCCAGCACGGCCCGGACGAACACCTGCTGGCCAGCGTCGCGCGCGAAGGACTGGCCGTCATGGCCGGGCTGTTCTGGGACCTGGGCGAACAGGGCCCGGCCCTCGCCGCCCGGCGCCGCGCGCCCCCGGCCGCTTAGGGCGGGCGCGCCCCCGGGACCGCATCCGCCGGATCGCCTATACAATGCCCCCGCTTTACCGGAGTCGCCATGTCATCGCCTGAATCCGCGCCGCGTCCGCGCCCCTTCCTGCTTGCCTGTCCGGACCTGGCCGCCGAGCGCCAGGGCAATACCGGCACGCCGGGCGTATGGCACTTCGACTCGGGCGTCGCGGGCCGGCGCGTCATGCTCACCGCCCTCGTCCACGGCAACGAGCTGTGCGGCGCCTGGGCGCTCAAGGCGGCGCTGCAGGCGGGGCTGCGGCCGCGCCGGGGCTCGCTGACCCTGGCGTTCTGCAACCTGGCCGCGTTCGACCGCTTCGATCCCGCCAATTACGCGCCGTCGCGCTTCGTGGACGAAGACATGAACCGCGTCTGGAGCGAAGACAAGCTGTCGCGGCCCGACACCCAGGAACGCCGCCGCGCCGCCGAGCTGCGCCCCTGGGTGGAGCGGGCCGACTGGCTCATGGACTTCCATTCGATGAGCAACTCCGACGTGCCGCTGCAGCTCACCGGGCTGGAGCCGCGCAATATCGCGCTGGCGCGCTCGCTGGGCAACCCGGCCTACGTCATCGCCGACGCCGGCCACGCCGCGGGCGTGCGCATGCGCGACTATGGCCGGTTCGGCGAGACGGGCGATAATGGCACGCGCTCGCTGCTCATCGAGTGCGGCTTTCATGGCGCGCCCGAGGCGCGCGACGTGGCGCTGGACCAGCTGGCGCGCTTCCTGTGCGCGGCAGGCACGCTGGACCGCACCGACCTGCCGGCCGCCTGGTTCGCGCCCGACGCGCCCGCGCAGCGCGCGCTGCGCGTCACGGAGGCCATCGCGGCCCGGAGCGCAGATTTCCGTTTCGCGCAGCCCTGGAAGGGGCTCGAAACCCTGCCCCGCGCCGGCACGCTGATCGGCTGGTCCGAAGGCGAGCCCGTCGTCACGCCCTACGACGACTGCGTGCTCATCATGCCCTCCACCGCCAATCTGCGGCCGGGCGTGACCGTGGTCCGGCTGGCCCGGCCTATCGCCTGACCCCGCCAGCGCGCGGCCTGCCCGCCTCTCCCGGAAACGAAACCATCATGCCCAGCAAGGAACTCATCTCGTGGCCCTGTTCATCCTGCGCAGACTGATACAGAGTCTGTTCGTCCTCCTGGCCGTGTCGGTCGTGGTGTTCTTCGCGGTCTACGCCGTGGGAGACCCGATCGAACTGCTGGTCAGCCCCGAAGCCAGCCAGGCCGCCCGCGAAGCCATGATCGCCCGGCTGGGGCTGGACCTGCCGGTCTGGCAGCAATACGCCCATTTCCTGTGGCGCGCGCTGCACGGCGACCTGGGCACGTCCTTCGTGCACAACATCCCCGCCGTCGATCTCATCGTGCAGCGCATTCCCGCCACCTTCGAACTGGTGGTGGTCGCCATCAGCCTGACCTGTCTGATCGGCATTCCGCTCGGGCTGGTGGCCGGCCTGTACCGCGACGAGCCGCTCGGGCGGGGCATCATGGCCTCGTCGGTGCTGGGCTTCTCGCTGCCCAACTTCTGGCAGGGCATGATGCTCATCCTGCTCTTTGCCGTCTGGCTGGGCTGGCTGCCGGCCACCGGCCGCGGCGAGACGGTCACCGTGCTGGGCGTGCCGCTGTCCATTCTCACCGCCGACGGCTGGTCGCATCTCATCATGCCGGCCATCAACCTGGCGCTGGCCAATATCGCGCTGGTGCTGCGCCTGACCGCCTCCGGCGTGGTCGAGGCGCGCAGCCAGGACTACGTGAAGTTCGCCCGCGCCAAGGGCGTCAGGCCCGGCCGCATCGTGCGCCGCCATATCCTGCGCAACATCCTCATCCCCGTCGTCACCGTGATCGGCATGGAATTCGGCACGCTGATCGCCTACTCCACCATCACCGAAACCGTGTTCGCGTGGCCCGGCATGGGCAAGCTGCTCATCGACAGCGTCTACCAGCTCGACCGCCCCGTGGTGGTGGCCTACGTGATGCTGGTCACGCTGATCTTCGTCATCATCAACCTGGTTGTGGACATTCTGTATGCCGCGCTCGACCCGCGCGTACAGCTCGTGACTCCCGCTCAATGAATACCATGCCCCATACTCCCAATCCCGGCCGCACCCGCACGGTCCAGCCGCTGGCCGACACGCCCCGGCGCGCCGCCATCTTGAAAAAGCTGCACGCGCGGCCCACCGTGAAGGGGTCGGCCATCGCGCTGGCCATTCTCGTCGTGCTCGTCATGGCCGCGCCCTTCTTCGCGCCGCAGAATCCCTACGATCTCGCCAATCTCTCGCTCATGGACGGCCGCCTGGCCCCCGGGCAGGCGCTCATGGACGGCAGCATCGCCTGGCTGGGCACCGACGACCAGGGCCGCGACATGCTCAGCGCCATCCTGTACGGCCTGCGCATCAGCCTCATGGTGGGCCTGAGCGCCGTGGTGCTGGCCACGGCCATCGGCGGCGCGGTCGGGCTGGTGGCGGCCTATATCGGCGGGCTGGTCGACACGGTGCTGATGCGCCTCGTGGATTTCATCCTGGGCTTTCCCACCATCCTGGTGGCGCTGGTGCTGCTGGTGGTGCTGGGGCGCGGGGTGGACAAGGTGATCCTGGCGCTGGTGCTGGTGCAGTGGGGCCACTATGCGCGCATCATGCGCAGCCGCGCCCTGCAGGAACGGCGCAAGGAATACGTGGAAGCGGCGGCCAACCTGGGCTTTCCGGCCTGGCGCATCATGGTGTTCCACCTGCTGCCCAATTGCCTGGGCCCGGTGATGGTGTTCGCCACCATCCAGATCGCCACCGCCATCGCGCTGGAAGCCACGCTGTCCTTCCTGGGCGTGGGCGTACCCATTACCGAACCCTCGCTCGGCCTGCTGATTTCCAACGGATTCCAGTACCTGTTGTCCGGCGACTACTGGATCAGCCTCTTCCCGGGCATCGCCCTGCTCGTGCTGATTCTTTCCATCAACATCGTGGGCGACCGCCTGCGCGAAGCCCTGGACCCGCGACGAGCATGAACAAGGCCCACCCCTCGCAGCGCTGCGCGCTTTCCCCTCGACGCGGCGCCGTGGCGGACCGGCGCAACGGATGAATGAAATGAAGGAAACCATCCTGGAGGTGCGCGGCCTGCGCACCGCGTTCCATACCGAGGCCGGCGCCTGGCTGGCCGTCGACGGCGTAGACCTGACCGTGCGCCGCGGCGAGATCGTGGGCCTGGTGGGCGAATCGGGGTCGGGCAAATCCGTCACCGGCTTTTCGCTGCTGGGCCTGATCGACCCGCCCGGCGAAGTCGTGGACGGAGAAGTGAAGTTCAAGGGCACGGACCTGCGCAAGCTCGACGAAGAACAGATGCGCCAGCTGCGCGGCAACCGCATCGCCATGATCTTCCAGGACCCGCTCATGACGCTCAACCCGGTGCTGCGCGTGGGCGAGCAGATGATGGAGGCCATCCTCACGCACGAGGACGTGCCGCGCGCGCAGGCGCTGGAACGCTGCCGCGAAGCCCTGGAAATGGTGGGCATCCCCTCGCCGGAAAAGCGGCTGCGCAGCTATCCCCACGAGTTCTCGGGCGGCATGCGCCAGCGCGTGGCCATCGCCATCGCCATGCTGAACAAGCCCGACCTGATCATCTGCGACGAGCCGACCACGGCGCTGGACGTGACCATCCAGGGCCAGATTCTCTACCGCATGCAGCAGATCTGCCGCGAGCACGACACCGCGCTCATCTGGATCACGCACGACCTGGGCGTGGTGGCCGAGCTGGCCGACCGCGTCGCCGTCATGTATGCCGGACGCATCGTCGAGTCCGGCCCCGTCGACCAGGTGCTGGACGCGCCGCGCCATCCCTACACCAAGGGCCTGCTCGACTCCATGCCCGGCGCCGCGCCGCCCGGCGGGCGCCTGCACCAGATCGACGGCATGGCGCCCAGCCTCGCCGGCCGGCCCTCGGGCTGTCCGTTCCGCCCGCGCTGCTCGCACGCGATCACGCGCTGCACGGAACAGGCCCCGGCCGTCACCACCGAAGGCCCGCGCAGCTACCGCTGCTATGCGCCCATTGCCCGCGAGGCGGAAAAAGCATGAGCGCCGCCGAGACATCCGCAGTGCGCAGCACGGAGGACCATTCCTTGACCCAGGCCGATACCCCCGTCATCGAGCTGAAGAACATACACAAGCGCTTCGAGCAGCGCCCCGACCTGGCGCAGCGCATCCTGGCGCTGGGCGGCCGGCCCATCGACCGCCGCACGGTCTACGCCGTCAACGGCGTGGACCTCGCCATCCGTCGCGGCGAAGTCGTGGGGCTGGTGGGCGAGTCCGGCTGCGGCAAGTCCACGCTGGGCCGCATCGTGGCGGGCCTGCACCGCCAGAGCGAGGGCGAACTGCGCTACCTGGGCCAGGACGCCTCGCGGCTGCGCGGCGCCAGCAAGCTGGCCTACACGCTGGGCGTGCAGATGATCTTCCAGGATCCTCAGGCCTCGCTCAATCCGCGTCAGCGCCTGCGCCAGATCCTGGGCGAGGCGCTCAAGGTGCACAAGCTCGCGCCGCCGCGGGACATCCCCGCCCGCATCGACCGCGCGCTGTCCGAAGTGGGGCTGGACCGCGAATACCGCGACCGCTTTCCGCACCAGATCTCCGGCGGCCAGCGCCAGCGCATCGGCATCGCCCGCGCGCTGATGGTGTCGCCCAAGTTCCTGGTCTGCGACGAGCCGGTGGCGGCGCTGGACGTGTCGATCCAGGCGCAGGTCATCAACCTCTTCATGGACCTGCGCGCGCAGCACGGTTTCACGTACCTGTTCATCAGCCATGACCTGGGCGTGGTCAAGCACATCTCCGACCGCGTCGCCATCATGTACCTGGGCAAGATCGTGGAGATTTCCACCGCGGCGGAAATCTTCGCCCATGCCAACCACCCGTATACCCAGGCCCTGATGGCCGAGGTGCCCGACGTGGCGCGGCGCGGCCGCAAGTTCACGCCGATCCGCGGCGAGATCCCCTCGCCGCTGAATCCGCCGCCCGGCTGCACCTTCCATCCGCGCTGCCCCCACGCCATGCCGCGCTGCCGCGAACAGGCGCCCGCGCTGCGGGAAATCTCCCCGGGCCACTGGTCGGCCTGTCACCTGAACGACGCCAACGCATAACGCCATGAAAGCCTCAGAGATGTCCAATGTGGACCGTATCGCCATCGAGCTGGGTCATGCCGGCCGCAACGCCATTCACTACGTCGACGACGACCGCAACGCCGACCGCCCCTTCAAGCTCCAGACCTACCGCCCCTACGGGTACACGCCGGACCGCCCGGTCGTGATCGTGCAGCACGGCGTGCTGCGCAACGGCGACGAGTACCGCGACTTCTGGGTGCCGGCCGCCGACCGCCACAAGCTGCTGATCGTGGCCCTCACCTTCTCCAACGAGATCTGGCCCGGCGTCGAGAGCTACAACAACGGCCGCGTCTTCACGGCCACGGGCAATCCGCGCCACATCGCCGGCTGGACCTATGCCCTGGTGGGCAACGTCATCCGCGACCTGGTCGCGGCGGACATCGCCGACGGCCGTAACGTCTATCTCTTCGGGCATTCCGCCGGCGGCCAGTTCGTGCACCGCCTCATGAGCAGCCAGCCGCACGACCTGTTCAAAGCCGTCGTCGCCGCCAATCCCGGCTGGTACACGCTGCCCACCTTCGATTACCCCTTCCCCGAGGGCATGGACGGCGTGGGCCTGACCGAAGACCATCTCGTCAAGCTGCTGGGCTACCCCATGACTATCCTGGCGGGCGACCAGGACATCGCCACCGACGACCCGCACCTGCCTTCCGAGCCCGCCGCCCTGCGCCAGGGCCCGCACCGTTTCGCGCGCGCCCACTACTATTTCGAAGCTGGCCGCCGGGAGGCCGGGCGCCGCGGCGTGCCGTTCAACTGGAAGCTGCAAGTCGTGCCGGGCATCGGCCACGATGGCCGCGCCATGTCGGCGGTCTGCGCCAGCCTCTGGTTCGAGGGCGGCATGCCCGACGCGGCCGAACTGGCCCGGCTCGCCGGCCAGCAAGTCGCCTGACCCTCCTTTCCAAGACGCCAACGCGCGGAGATTCCCATGTCCAACCTTCCCAACACCGAACAGCTCGTCGCCGGCATCCAGCAATGGCTGCGCTGCGAATCGCCCTCCAACTACCCGGAAGGCATCGCCGCGATGGCCCGCATCATCGCCGACCAGGCCGCCGCCGCCGGCCTGACGGTGGAAGTGTCCTCGCTCGGCTCCGCCACCGGCCCGCTGCTCTACGTGACCAACCGCGCGCCCGGCGACACCCGCCCCGGCATCCTCATCCTGGGCCACATGGACACCGTGCACCCGGTCGGCACGCTGCTCGAAAACCCCGTGCGCATCGAAGGCGACCGCCTCTACGGCCCCGGCGGCTACGACATGAAGGCGGGCATCTACCTGGCGCTCTCCGCCCTCGCCGCGCTGGCGCGGCCGGGCGCCACGCGGCTGCCCGTGGACTTCCTCATGGTGCCCGACGAGGAAACCGGCAGCCACGCCTCGCGCGTGCACATCGAACGCTTCGCGGCCAATGCGAAGTACGCCCTGGTCTGCGAGCCCGCCCGCCCCAACGGCGGCAAATGCGTCACCGCGCGCAAGGGCACGGGTATGCTCACGCTGAACGTCAAGGGCCGCCCCTCGCACGCCGGCATGGCGCACGAGAAGGGCCGCAGCGCCATCCGCGAAATGGCGCACCAGGTGCTGGCGCTGGAAGCCATGACCGACTACGAGCGCGGCGTGACCGTCAGCGTGGGCACCATCGCCGGCGGCACCGTCACCAACACCGTGCCGGCGCAGTGTCGCTGTGTCGTGGACTTCCGCGTGCCCGACATGGGCGCCGCCGAAGACGTGCTGCGCCGCATGCGCGAGCTGTGCGCCGTGGGGCCGGACGTGGAGCTGGACATCGACGTGGAGCTCAACCGTCCGCCCATGGTCAAGACCGAAGCCGCGGCCGCCCTGCTGGCCCTGGCCCAGGGCTATGCCGAGCGCGCCGGCTTTCCGCTCGAAGACGCGCCCATGACCGGCGGCGGCAGCGACGCCAACTTCACCTCCGCCCTGGGCGTGCCCACGCTGGACGGCCTGGGCGCGGACGGCGACGGCGCGCACACGCTGCACGAGTACGTGCTCGTGCCCACGCTGGAAATGCGCCTGAAATTCTGGGAGCTGCTGCTGAAGGAACTGGCCTAGGCGCTGTTCACGCTGGCCCCCTGCAATAGGGGCCGTCATGCAATCCGGTCAGGCGATTTCCATGAACACTTCTCCCCAGGCAACGGGCGCGGTCGCGTACGGGCTGGCGACCGTCGCGGATGACGGCGCCGTGCTGGATACCTGGTATCCCCGGCCCGCACTTGCCGGGCAGGTGCCGGCCAGCGGCACGCGGCGGCTTTCGGCGGAGGAAGCCCGCGCCGCGCTGGGCGAGCAGGCAGCCGCCGCGCTGACGCGCGACCCGCGGCGCAAGGTGGAAACCGTGGCGGTGCGCACAGCCATCGCCGCGCTGGCCGACCCGCCGGCGGACGCGCATGACGCCTACCTGCGCCTGCACCTGCTCAGCCACCGCCTGATTCGCCCGCATGGCGCCAATCTCGAGGGGCTGTTCGGCGTGCTGTCCAACGTGGCCTGGACTTCGGCCGGCCCCTGCCCGGTGGACCAGGTGGACGCGCTGCGCTGGCTGCTGCGCGCGGCGGGCCAGACGCTGGAAGTCCACGCCATCGACAAGATCCCGCGCATGACCGACTACGTCGCACCGGCCGGCGTGCGCATCGCCGACGCCAGCCGCGTGCGGCTGGGCGCGCACCTGTCGCCCGGCACCACGGTGCTGCACGAAGGCTTCTGCAACTTCAACGCGGGCACGCTGGGCGCCTCCATGGTGGAAGGCCGCATCAGCGCCGGCGTCATCGTGGACGACGGCACCGACATCGGCGGCGGCGCCTCCATCATGGGCACCATGTCGGGCGGCGGCAAGCAGGTGGTGTCCATCGGCAAGCGCTGCCTGCTCGGGGCCAATTCCGGCCTCGGCATCTCGCTGGGAGACGACTGCGTGGTGGAGGCCGGCTGCTACGTCACCGCCGGCACCCGCGTGCTCACTCCCGAAGGCGCGGTCGTGAAGGCCGTGGCGCTCGCGGGCCAGCACGGCCTGCTGTTCCGGCGCAATTCGCAGACCGGCGCCGTCGAAACGCTGGTGCGCACCGCCGCGTGGGGCACGCTCAACCCTGCGCTGCACACCGGGCACTAGGGCATGTCAACCCTGGCCGCGCGGCGGCGGCGCTACGGCCCGGGGGCGATCGGCGCGAACGGATAGCGCCGCAGCTCCCCGCCGCCCGCGATGATGGCGGTGGCCTCGGGCACTTCCTCCCAGGCGCCCGGCAGTTCCGACAGCGGCTCCGAGAGCAGCAGATAGGCATCGTCGCTCAGCGCGGCGACGCGGGGATCGTCGGGATACAGCTCGCGCAGATGGCGCACGCTGGTGTTGTGAAACAGCGTGCGCGAATCGCCCTCGCTGGAATAGCGCACCGCGACGAGCCGGGAACCGTCGAGCGCGCACACCGTCATGTTGACGGGATACGCCACGCCGTGCCGCCTGCCGGTTTCCTCCACCGCGCCCACCATGCGCGCCAGCGCCGGCAGCGGGTCGTTTTCCAGGCCGAAGCTCAGGGCCAGCAGGAACATGACCTCCGAATCGGTGGAACCCTCCAGCGATCCGAAATACGCGGGCGCGATCATCAGCATCAGGTCGCGCCGCAGCAGCGGATAGTCGCGAATGAGGCCGTTGTGCGCGAACAGCCAGTTGCCGTGGCGGAACGGATGGCAGTTGGTTTCCTGCGCCGGCGTGTCGGTGGCGGCGCGGATGTGGGCCACGAACAGCGGCGAATGGATGGCGCGGGCCGCCTCGCGCAGGTTGCGGTCGTTCCAGGCGGGACGCACGCTGCGGTAGCGGAACGGCGGCTCCAGCGGCTGGCCGCCCGGCGGGCGGGCATACCAGCCCAGGCCGAAGCCGTCGCCGTTGGTGGTGGCGGCGCCCAGGCGAGCGTGCAGGCTCTGGTCGATGAGCGAGTGCTTCGCCTTGAAGAGCACGCTCTCCATTTGCAGCGGACTACCCGTATAAGCCAGCCATCGGCACATGATGCGCTCCTCGCGACAAAGAGTTGGGACCGGCGCGCCGCCGCCGCGGTTCCGCGGCCGCGGCGCTATTTCTTCAGCAGGGCCTTGAGCATGTCCAGCCGCGCTTTGGGGTTCATGGCCCGCGTGGCCTCGTCTTCCTCGATGCGCTGCTCGCCCAGCCCCATCTCTTCGATGAAGCGCGACGGCTCGCGCACCAGGTCCTCGCGCGCGCGGCGGCGGCGCTTGCACCAGCTCAGGTTCAGGCTGCGCTGCGCGCGCGTGATGCCCACGTACATCAGGCGGCGTTCTTCCTGGATGCGCGTGGCGAGGTTCTCGGCGGCGCGGGCCGGGTCGCCGACCTCGTCGTCCTTGCCCAGGTGCGGCAGCAGGCCCTCTTCCACGCCCGCCAGGTACACGTGCGGATACTCCAGGCCCTTGGAGGCATGCAGCGTGGAGAGCTTGACCGCGTCGGGCTCTTCCTCCTCGCCCCGTTCCAGCATGGTGACCAGGGCCACGTGCTGCACCAGGTCGAAAAGGCTCATGCCGTCTTCCTCGGCCTTGCGCTTGAGCCAGCCCGTCAGTTCGAGCACGTTCTGCCAGCGCGTCTGCGCCGGCTTCTCGTCGAAAAGCTCGTACAGGTGGCGCTCGTACTGGATGGCTTCGAGCAGGTCGTCCAGGATGCGGCCCGCCGGCTCGGCGGGCGCGTCCGCCCCCCCGGACGCCGCGCCCCGGCCCGCGCGCCATTGCATGCGCCGGATGAATTCCGTGAAGGTGCGCAGCGGCTCGAGTTGTCGCGGGGCCAGCAGGCTCTCCAGTCCGGTTTCGGCCACGGCCGCCAGCAGCGATATCTCGCGGCTGGCGGCATACTGCCCCAGCGTCTGCAGCGTGGCCTGCCCGATGCCGCGCTTGGGCGTGGTGGCCGCGCGGATGAAAGCCGGATCGTCGTCATCGTTGGCGAGCAGGCGCAGATAGGCCAGGATGTCGCGCACCTCGGCCTTGTCGAAGAAGCTCTGCCCGCCCGCCACCGTATACGGGATCTTCAGGTTGCGCAGCGCCTGCTCCAATATGCGCGACTGGTGGTTGCTGCGGTACAGGACGGCGAAATCCTTCCACTGGGCCTGGCGCTCGAAACGGGCCGCAGACAGCTTGATGGCGATGGACTCCGCCTCGTGCTCCTCGCTGTCCATGGCCGAAACCACAATAGGTTCGCCCATGCCCAGGTCCGACCACAGCTTCTTCTCGAAGAGCTTGGGGTTCTTCTGGATCACCTGGTTGGCCGCGGCCAGGATGCGTTGCACCGAGCGGTAGTTCTGCTCCAGCTTGATGAGCTTGATGTCGGGATAGTCGGTGGTGAGCTTGGCCAGGTTCTCGATGGTGGCGCCGCGCCACGCGTAGATGGCCTGATCGTCGTCGCCCACCGCCGTGAACATGGCCCGGTCGCCGGTCAGGAGCTGCACCAGCCGGTACTGGCAGACGTTGGTGTCCTGGTATTCGTCCACCAGCAGGTAACGCACGCGGTTCTGCCAGCGCGTGCGCACGGCTTCGTTGTTCTGCAGCAGCAGCGCCGGGATGCGGATCAGGTCGTCGAAATCCACGGCCTGGTAGGCGTTCAGGGTGGCAGCGTAGCTGCGGTACACGTTGGCCGCCTCCACGTCGCCCGGCGTGATGGCCTGGCGAGCGGCGTCGTCGGGCTCCATGAGCGCGTTCTTCCACAGCGAGATGATGCCCTGCACGTGGCGCAGCCGGGCCTTGTCGGTAGTGGCCAGCAGCTCCTGGATGATGGCCAGGGCATCGTCGGCGTCCAGAATGGAAAACGTGGGCTTCAGGCCCGCGTGGCGGGCCTCTTCGCGCAGCATCTTCACGCCCAGCGAGTGGAACGTGCTGATCGTCAGGCCCTTGGCCAGCTTGCGGTCCACCAGCGTCTTCACGCGCTCGCCCATTTCGCGCGCGGCCTTGTTGGTGAACGTCAGCGCCACCACGTTGCGGCCCATGTAGCCGCACTCCCGCAGCAGGTAGGCGATTTTCTGGGTGATGACGCGCGTCTTGCCGCTGCCTGCGCCGGCCAGCACGAGGCAAGGGCCGTCCAGGTACAGCACGGCGGCTTTCTGCGCGGGATTCAGGCCGTGGCCGATGGGTTCGCTGGCGGACATGGATTGCGGAATGGCTCAAGAGCGGCGCCTTGCGGCGGCCGCGTCGGAGGTCAAAGATGATAGAACAATCGGCGCTGCGCCGCAGCGATGCGCGCCGGGGCCGCGCGAGGCTTCTTGCGGAGTCAACCGGCCCTAGATCTCCAGCGGATCCACTTCGAGCTGCCAGCGCACCCGCGCCTCGTTGGCGAGATAGGGCAAATGATGCGACCACGACGCCAGAAACGCCTGCAAGGCGGGCCGGTTGACGCTTTCGACCAGCAGCTGGGCGCGCTCCACGTTGGCGACCCGCACGATGCGCAGCGGCACCGGATCGTAGAGCATGACGGCATTCAGTGTAGGGAAGTCGGCCGCCCACTCGCCTTCGGGCAGCGCGCGCGCCTGCTGCAGGAATGCCACCGCCGTGGCCAGCTCGCGCGACTCGGCGGTCAACAGGGCCTGGTAGGCGTAGGGCGGCAGGCCGGTGCTCTCGCGCTCCTGCAGCGCGTGGCGGGCAAAGCCGGGGTAATCGTGGCGCAGCAGCGCCTGGTAGACGGGCTGCTCGGGGTAGCCGGTCTGGATCAGCACTTCGCCGTTGCCCTGGTGCCGGCCCGCCCGCCCCGCCACCTGCATGAGCTGCGCGAACAGGCGCTCGGGCGCGCGGAAATCGTGGGCGAACAGCATGGAGTCGGCATTGAGCACGCCCACCAGCCCCAGGCGCGCGAAGTCATGCCCCTTGGCCACCATCTGCGTGCCGACCAGGATGTCCACTTCGCCGGCATGCACCGCCGCGAACAGTGCCTCGGCGCTGCCCTTCCTGCGCGTGCTGTCGGCGTCGATGCGCAGGATGCGCGCCTGCGGAAACAGCTCGGCCAGGTGCTCTTCCACCCGCTGCGTGCCGCGTCCCATGGGCGACAGATCCTGGTCGCCGCACTCGGGACAGGCGCGCGGCACGGGCGCCTGGTAGCCGCAATGATGGCAATGCAGGCGATGGCCCCGCCCCTCGGTGCGGTGCAGCACGGTAAACGCGGTGCACCGCGGGCAATTGCTCACCCATGCGCAGGACGGGCAGTGCAGCACCGGCGCATAGCCCCGGCGGTTCAGGAAAATGAGCGATTGCTCGCCCCGCTCCAGGCGCTCGCCCACCGCCTCCAGAAGCTGCGGCGACAGCCCCTGCTTCATCTGCAGCCGGCGCGTGTCGATCAGCCGTATCGCGGGCAGGCTGCTGGAACGGGCGCGCGACGGCAGATCCAGCTTCAGGTAGCGCCCGCGCAGCGCGTGCTGCCAGGTTTCCAGCGAAGGCGTGGCCGAGCCCAGCACGACCGGAATGTCCAGATCGTGCGCGCGCCACACGGCGAGGTCGCGCGCGGAGTAGCGCAAGCCCTCCTGCTGCTTGTAGGACGGGTCGTGTTCTTCATCCACCACGATCAGTCCCAGCTCGCTCATGGGCGCGAATACGGCCATGCGCGTGCCCAGCAGCATGCGCGCCTGGCCACGCTGCGCGCGCGCCCAGGCCTGCAGACGCTCGCCGTCCGACAGGCCGCTATGCAGCACCGCCACGCCCTCCGGCCCCACCAGTCCTTCCAGGCGCGCCCGCAGCGCGCCCTCGAGCTGCGGCGTGAGGTTGATTTCGGGCACCATCAGCAGCACCTGCCGCCCCTGGGCCAGCACGCGCTCGGCCGCGCGCAGGTAGACCTCGGTCTTGCCGCTGCCCGTCACCCCGTACAGCAGAACGGGCTTGAAGCTGCGCAGCGCGGCAATGGCGTCGGCCGCGGCGCGCTGGGCCTGGTTCAGCTCGGGCGGCTGGTCGGCCGCGGCGGGTGCGCGCGCGGCTTTGCGCTTACGCGCGTCCAGCCGCGCCACCGGACCGCCGGCCGAGCGCTTGCCCAGGTAGGCGCTGGTCTTGCGCAGCGGCGGCGGCAGCGTGGGCAGCATGACTTCGCCCAGCGGACGCTGGTAGTACTCCGCGGCAAAGCGCGCCAGGCGCAGCCAATCCTCGGCAAAGGGCGGCAGGTCGTCCAGCACCTGCTCGATGGGACGGATCTGGGCCGGGTCGTAGGACGGCCCTGCCGGGTTGTCCACCACTACCCCGATCAGGCGGCGGCGACCGAATGGAACGATGACCCGCAGCCCCGCCGCCACCGGCTCATGGTGGCGGTAGTCGAACGGGCCGGGCAGGGGCACGTCCAGGGCCACGCGCACCCAGCACGGCGGCGAAACGTCTGCGGGCCGTTCCTCAGACATGGACAGAGCGACGAGACGAAAGAATGGGACGGCCGGCCGGCCATCCTATGGCCGATCCGGCGCGGTCGCGGATCGGGGCGTCAAATGGGGCCGGTTTCCGCCCGGCCGCCGCGCATAGCGGGGACGGCGCTGTGGATAACTTTGGGGAAAAGGCCGGGACCACATGGAAAAACGGCAATCTGCAGAATTGCTTCAGTTCTTGCAAACCTGTTGAAAACCCGTTTTTTTCTTTAAAAAACATATAGTTATGCAAGCTTCCGAGATTGTAAGCCAAGTATTAGAGGGTTTTCCCCGAGGCCCATCGTGCTGTGCACAACTGTGACGCCGAACCACGGGCTTCGGCCTCCCGGACCGAAGCGTACACTCACTTATCGCCGCAGCGAGCGGCTGTGATGGTGGACTTCTTCCACCAATTCGGCTACGGCATCCGGCGGAGTAAAACGCGAAATCCCGTGGCCCAGATTGAAGACGTGCCCCCCCTCGCCGACCGGGCCGTAGGCGTCCAGCACGCGGCGCGCCTCGGCCCGCACGGCCTGCGACCCGCCGAACAGCGCCATGGGATCCATATTGCCCTGCAGCGCGACGCGGTCGCCCGTGCGCCGCCGCGCCGCGGCCAGGTCCACGGTCCAGTCCAGCCCCACCGCGTCGCACCCGCAGGCCGCGATCTCTTCCAGCCACTGTCCGCCGCCCTTGGTGAACACGATGACCGGCACCCGCCGGCCTTCGTTCTCGCGCCTCAGGCCCGCCACCACCTTGCGGGTGTAGGCCAGCGAGAACTGTTGGAACAGGCCGTCGGCAAGCACGCCGCCCCAACTGTCGAACAGCATGACGGCCTGCGCGCCGGCGTCGATCTGCGCGTTCAGGTATTGCAGGGTGGCCTGCGCATTGACCTCCAGGATGCGGTGCAGCAGATCCGGACGGGCATAGAGCATGGTCTTGACGAGACGGTAGTCGTCGCTGCCCTGCCCTTCGACCATGTAGCACGCGATCGTCCAGGGGCTGCCGGCAAAGCCGATGAGCGGCACTTTGCCGTCCAGCTCGCGGCGTATCACGCGCACGGCATCGAACACATAGCGCAGCTTGTCCATGTCGGGCACGGCCAGGCGCGCCACGTCGTCTTCGGTGCGCACCGGGCGCGCAAAGCGCGGCCCTTCGCCGGCCGCGAAATCCAGCCCCAGGCCCATGGCGTGGGGAACGGTCAGGATGTCGGAGAACAGGATGGCGGCGTCCAGGGCGTAGCGGGCCAGGGGCTGCAGCGTGACCTCCGCGGCATAGTCCGGATTCTGGGCCAACCCCATGAACGAGCCCGCGCGGGCGCGCGTCTCGTTGTATTCGGGCAGGTAGCGGCCCGCCTGGCGCATGAGCCAGATGGGGGTATAGGGCACGGGTTCGCGCAGCAGCGAGCGCAGGAACACGTCATTCTTCAGGGCGGAAGCAGGCACGGCTGTCCTCGATGATCGGAAGCCGTGATTTTACTGCCCCGGGAACGCGCGGCCCGCCGCGGCCCGCGCCGCATTCTTGTGCGGACGCAAGCGCCCGCGCGGCGCGCCGCCGCGGTCAGGGGTTTTCGTCGTCCTCGTGCAGCGCCGCGCCGTCCAGGCCGTCGGCCGCGGCCTGCCGGTACGGCGCGGCCTGGATGCCGTGCTTGCGCATCAGCGCCCAGAAGGCGCGGCGGTGCTTGCTCGACGCGCGCGCGGCCTGCGCCACGTTTCCGCCGTGGCGCGACAGCGCCCGATGCAGGTATTCGCACTCGAAACCGTTGACCACCCGCGCCTTGGCCTGCCGGAAAGGCTCCTGCGCATGACGCGGCAGCCGGCGCGGCAGGGCGGACTCCGGCAGGCGATTTCCGGGCCAGCCCGGGCGGCCCGCCCATGGCGCGGAATGCGCGCCCGGTCCGTGCGCATCCGGCCCACTCGGCCCCGGTTCATATGGCCCTGGCGGATAGGCGCCCGGGAAGTGAATTTCCGGGGTATGAGTGCCCGGGACATGAGTTCCTGGAACATGCGCTCCCCGGGCATGGGCGCCATAGCGCGGCGGCGCCGGCTCGCGCACGCCCCGCCCGGCGCCGCAGGCAAACCGGGTCAAGTCCGCGCCATCGCGGCGCGGGCCGGCCGGCAGAAGCCGGGCCGGGCCGCCCGCCCAACGGCCGAGCCGCACGCGCAGGTCCTCCGTGCATGCCGGCTCGGTGACGAAGTCGGCCGCGCCCAGCGCCAGCAGGTCTTCGATGGCGGGCGCCTTCAGCTCCCGCACCAGCAACAGCAGGGGCGTGTCCAGGCGCCCCTGGCATTGGGCCAGCGCCGTGCGCGCCCAGCCGAGCGAGGGCGCCGAGACGGGAAGCAGGCAGCTATCGTAGCGTCTGAGCGCCACGGCGAGCCGCGCAATGGCGTCCGCCGGCCCGGACGGCGCGCCGTCCGTTGCGCCCAGGTCTACCGCATGCAGCCGCACGCGGGGCAACAGCGGCTGCCGCCCCGCCATCCATGCCCGCATGGCCCCCACGTGGGCGGGCGCGAGCAGCACGCCGCAATCCAGCATTTCGCGCATGCTCCTGGCCTCCTATTCCGTATGAACAGCGGCAAGGCTACGCCGCGCGCCGCGCCGCATCCATTCGTGGATCACGCATTGCGGCAGGCCGCAGGGGCATCGCCCCGGCGGCGGGTCGGAGCCGCAGCGGCCGCATGGCGCCGCCGCGAAAGCAAAAACCCGCCACGAGGGCGGGTTCTTGCATGCCGCGAGGGCCGGCTCAGTGCGAGCGGCGGCCTTCGCGCAGCCGGCGCGCCGCCGCGGCCTGGGCCGCGAGCATGGCGAGCTCGGCTTCGACGACAGCGATGTCGGCCTTGTCCTTGGCGTTGCGCAGCGCCTCTTCGGCGCGCTTGCGCGCGTCCAGGGCGCGGGCCTCGTCGAGGTCGGCCGCACGGATGGCCGTGTCGGCCAGCACCGTCACGCTGCCCGGCTGGACTTCCAGGATGCCCCCGGCGACGAAGATGTTTTCCTCGCCTTGGTCGGCACGAACGATCTTTACCGTCCCGGGGCGTATGCGCGAAATCAGCGGGGTGTGGCCAGGCAGGATGCCCAGCTCGCCCGCCTCGCCAGGCAGCACCACGAACTTCGCCTCGCCGGTGAAGATCGCTTCCTCTGCGCTGACGACATCCACATGCAGGGTAGCCATATCGGTTCCTTATTGCAGTTTCTTGGCCTTCTCGAAGGCTTCGTCGATCGAGCCGACCATGTAGAAGGCCTGTTCCGGCAGCGCGTCGCACTCGCCGTTCACGATCATCTTGAAACCGCGGATGGTCTCGGCCAGGGGCACGTACTTGCCGGGCGAGCCGGTGAACACTTCGGCCACGTGGAAGGGCTGCGACAGGAAGCGCTGGATCTTGCGCGCGCGCGCCACGATCTGCTTGTCTTCCGGCGACAGTTCGTCCATGCCCAGAATCGCGATGATGTCGCGCAGTTCCTTGTAGCGCTGCAGCGTCTGCTGCACGCCACGGGCCACCTGGTAGTGCTCTTCGCCCACGACTTGCGGGTCGAGCTGGCGGCTGGAGGAATCGAGCGGGTCCACGGCCGGGTAGATACCCAGGGCGGCGATGTCGCGCGACAGCACCACGGTGGAATCCAGATGCTGGAAGGTCGTGGCGGGCGACGGGTCGGTCAAGTCGTCGGCGGGCACGTACACGGCCTGGATCGAGGTGATCGAGCCCGTCTTGGTGGAGGTGATGCGCTCCTGCAGCTTGCCCATTTCTTCGGCCAGCGTCGGCTGGTAGCCCACGGCGGAAGGCATGCGGCCCAGCAGCGCGGACACTTCGGTGCCGGCCAGGGTGTAGCGGTAGATGTTGTCCACGAAGAACAGGATGTCGCGGCCTTCGTCGCGGAACTTCTCGGCCATGGTCAGGCCAGTCAGCGCCACGCGCAGGCGGTTGCCCGGGGGTTCGTTCATCTGGCCGAACACCATGGCGACCTTGTCCAGAACGTTCGACTCTTCCATTTCATGGTAGAAGTCGTTGCCTTCGCGGGTACGCTCGCCCACGCCGGCGAACACCGACAAGCCGCTGTGCTGCTTGGCGATGTTGTTGATGAGTTCCATCATGTTCACGGTCTTGCCCACGCCGGCGCCGCCGAACAGGCCCACCTTGCCGCCCTTGGCGAACGGGCAGACCAGATCGATCACCTTGATGCCGGTTTCGAGCAGTTCCACGGAGGGCGACAGCTCGTCGAAGGCCGGCGCATCCTGGTGGATGGCGCGCTTTTCGTCGCTTTCGATGGGGCCGGCTTCGTCGATGGGACGGCCCAGCACGTCCATGATGCGGCCCAGCGTGCCGGCGCCCACCGGCACCGAGATCGGGGCGCCCGTGGCGGCGACCTTCATGCCGCGGCGCAGGCCGTCGCTGGAGCCCAGGGCGATGGTGCGCACCACGCCGTCACCCAGCTGCTGCTGCACTTCCAGCGTCAGGCCCTTCTCGGCGAACGAGGAACCCTCGTCGACCAGGGTGAGCGCTTCGTAGATCTTGGGCATGTGATCGCGGGGGAACTGAATGTCCACCACGGCGCCGATGCACTGAACGATGGTTCCGTTGCTCATGTCGATTCCTTGCTTGATAGCTTTTGACGGGATGCCCCTCGCCTCAGACGGCGGCGGCGCCCCCTACGATTTCCGAAATTTCCTTGGTGATCGCGGCCTGGCGGGTCTTGTTGTAGACCAGCTGCAGATCGCCGATGACCTTCTTGGCGTTGTCCGACGCCGCCTTCATGGCGACCATGCGGGCCGACTGCTCCGAAGCCATGTTCTCGGCCACGGCCTGGTACAGAAGGCCTTCGACGTAACGCTGCAACAGGTCGTCGATCACGCTACGAGCGTCGGGTTCGTAGATGTAATCCCAGCTGTATTGCGTCTTCAGCTCGGCGGCCGGCGCCAGGCTTTCGGCGCCCGTCTGGAACGGATCGTCCAAACCGCTGGCCAGCGGCAGCAGGCGCAGGAACACCGGCTCCTGGCGCATCGTGTTGACGAAGCGGGTGGTCGCGACGTACAGCGCGTCGATGCGGCCTTCCAGGTAGTCGTCGAGCTGCACCTTGATGGCGCCCAGCAGGCGGTCGAGCTGCGGCTTGTCGCCCAGTTGCACTTCCTGCGACACCAGCTTGGCGCCGATGCGGGTCAGCACGCCCAGGCCCTTGTTGCCCAGCGCGGTCGCCTGCACGGAAATGCCGCGCTGCGCGAATTCCCTGAGCTTGGCCAGCGTCACGCGGGTGACGTTGGTGTTCAGGCCGCCGCACAGGCCCTTGTCGGTGGTCACCAGGACCACGCCGACCGCCTTCATTTCGCGTTCGACCAGGTACGGGTGGCTGTATTCGGGGTTGGCCTGCATCAGGTGCGCGGCAATCTCGCGCACCTTGTTGGCGTACGGACGTCCGGCGCGCATCCGCTCCTGCGCCTTGCGCATCTTGGATGCGGCGACCATTTCCATCGCCTTGGTGATCTTGCGCGTGTTTTGCACGCTCTTGATCTTGGTTCGGATTTCCTTGATTCCGGGCATTGCGCTTTCCTGTGAAGACTGGCCGATGAGGCGGGGCGCACGCCCCGCCTCATCCGAAGGACGGGGCGCACGCCGCGGCGCGCGCCCCGTCACTTACTTAAAAAGCACCGTGCTTCTTGAAATCCTGGATGGCGGCGGACAGTTCGGCCTCGTCATCCTTGGACAGTTCCTTGGTGTCTTCGATGCGCTGGACCAGGGCGGCGTGCTTGGCCTTGAGCTGATCCTTGAGGGACTTCTCGAAAGCCAGCACCTGGCCGACTTCCACGTCGTCCAGATAGCCGTTGTTCACGGTGTACAGCGTGACGGCCAGTTCCCAGACCTGCTGCGGCTGGTACTGGGGCTGCTTGAGCAGTTCCACCACGCGCTTGCCGCGCTCGAGCTGGCGACGGGTGGCGTCGTCCAGGTCGGAGGCGAACTGCGCGAAAGCGGCCAGTTCACGGTACTGCGCCAGGTCGGTACGGATGCCGCCCGACAGCTTCTTGATGACCTTGGTCTGGGCGGCGCCGCCCACGCGGGACACCGAAATACCGGCGTTGATGGCCGGACGCACGCCCGCGTTGAACAGGTCGGTTTCCAGGAAGATCTGGCCGTCGGTAATGGAAATGACGTTGGTCGGAACGAAGGCCGACACGTCGCCCGCCTGGGTTTCGATGATCGGCAGCGCGGTCAGCGAGCCGGTCTTGCCCTTGACGGCGCCGTTGGTGAACTTCTCGACGTACTCTTCGTTCACGCGAGCGGCGCGCTCCAGCAGGCGCGAGTGCAGGTAGAACACGTCGCCCGGGTAGGCTTCGCGGCCCGGCGGACGGCGCAGCAGCAGCGAAACCTGGCGGTAGGCCCAGGCCTGCTTGGTCAGGTCGTCGTAGACGATGAGGGCGTCTTCGCCGCGGTCGCGGAAGTATTCGCCCATCGTGCAGCCGGCATAGGGGGCCAGGTACTGCATGGCCGCCGAATCCGAAGCCGAGGCGGCCACGACGATGGTGTATTCCATGGCGCCGTGCTCTTCGAGCTTGCGGACCACGTTGTTGATGGTCGACGCCTTCTGGCCGATGGCGACGTACACGCAGGTGACGCCCTTGCCCTTCTGGCTGATGATGGTGTCGACGGCCACGGCGGTCTTGCCGGTCTGGCGGTCGCCGATGATCAGCTCGCGCTGGCCGCGGCCGATGGGCACCATCGAGTCGATGGCCTTGATGCCGGTCTGCAGCGGCTGCGACACCGAGCGGCGGGCGATGACGCCAGGCGCCACCTTCTCGATGATGTCGGTTTCCTTGGTATTGATCGGACCCTTGCCGTCGATGGGCTCGCCCAGCGTGTTCACCACGCGGCCCTTCAGCTCGGGGCCGACCGGCACTTCCAGAATGCGGCCGGTCGTCTTGACCTGGTCGCCTTCGGACACGCCGGTATAGTCGCCCAGAATCACGGCGCCGACAGAGTCGCGCTCGAGGTTCAGCGCGAGGCCGTAGACGTTGTTGGGGAATTCGAGCATTTCGCCCTGCATCACGTCGGACAGGCCGTGGATGCGGGTGATGCCGTCGGTCACGGAGACGACGGTGCCCTGAGTGCGGACATCAGCCGAAGCGCCCAGGCCCTCGATGCGGCTCTTGAGCAGTTCGCTGATCTCGGAGGGATTGAGTTGCATAATGACTCCTGGAATCCTGTAAGTTGCCTCAAGCGGCGAGCGTGTCCCGCATGCGGGCCAATTGGGCTTTGACGGAAGTATCGAGCACCTGGTCGCCGACCGACACGCGCACGCCGCCGATCAACGACGGGTCGACCGTGACGGCGGGCTTGATCTTGAGACCGAATTTGAGTTCGAGCGCGGAGACCAGTTCTTTGACCTGAGCTTCGCTGAGTTCGAACGCGCTGGCGATTTCCGCCTGCGCCGTGCCTTCGCGACGATTCTTCAACGCCGTGAACTGCTCGGCGATGACGGGCAAGAGGAGCAGCCGGCCGTTCTGCACCAGCAGCTCGATGAAATTGCGGGCGGCCTGGGGAAGCTCGCTCTTGAGCAGGCCGCTGAAAAGCTGCACGCGCTGCTCGTCGCCCAGGCGCGGATCGGACATGGCCTCGCGCACATCGGGATTGGCGGCAACCTGCGCCATCTCGCTCACCAGGTTGGCCCAGGCCTCGAGGCCGGCCTTGTCGTCGCACGCTGCGCCGAAGAGCGCTTCGGCGTAGGGACGGGCAACAGTGGAAAGTTCAGCCATGGCGTTCCCGGATCAAAGCTGCGCCTTGAGCTGGTTGAGCAGCTCGGCGTGAGCGCGGGCGTCGACCTCGCGCTTGAGGATTTGTTCTGCACCCTTGACGGCCAGAGCGGCGACGTCATCGCGCAGCGCATCGCGGGCACGCTGGACTTCCTGAGCGGCATCCTGCTCAGCCCGGGCCACGATGCGGGCGCGCTCGGCTTCCGCCTCGCGGCGGGCCTGTTCGATCAGCGCGGCAGCCTGTTTCTCCGCCTCGATCAGACGGGCGTGGTTTTCAGACTTGGCAGACGCCTCGATCAGACTGATACGCGCCTGGGCCTGAGCCAGATCGGCCTTGCCCTTCTCGGCGGCGGCCAGGCCGTCGGCGATTTTTTGGCGGCGCTCGTCCATCGCCTTCGTCAGAGGGGGCCACACGAATTTCATCGTGAACCAGCCCAGAACGAAGAACACGAGCATCTGGAAAATGATCGTCGCGTTCAGATTCACGGTCGTTCCTTTAACACCTTTCGGCCCCACCACGGCATCATGCCGCACGGAGCACTCGATACTTTGCCGACAGGCGACGGGTTGTTCGGCCCGTCGCCGCCGGCGTCATGACCCGCCTCTTCGCCGGCGGGCAGTGCCTTAGCCGACGAACGGGTTGGCGAAGGCGAACAGCATGGCGATACCCACGCCGATCAGGAACGCCGCGTCGATCAGGCCGGCCAAGAGGAACATCTTGGTCTGCAGAGCGTTCATCAGTTCAGGCTGACGAGCCGAAGCTTCCAGATACTTGCCACCCATCAGTGCGATGCCGATGCAAGCGCCGATGGCGCCCAGACCGATGATAAGACCGCAAGCGAGAGCGACGAAAGCGACGTTGGTCATGACAACTCCTTGGTTAGAAATCTGAAGTCAAAAATTAAGGAATAAGGGTACAGCTCAATGCAAGAGGATCTTGCCATCCGGCGCCGGCCGCTGGGCCGTCGCCGGAAATCCGGGGGGTCAGTGTCCTTCGTGGGCCTGGCCGATGTACACCAGCGTCAGCATCATGAAGATGAAGGCCTGCAGCAGGACGATCAGGATGTGGAAGATCGCCCACACCGAGCCGGCCAGGACCTGGCCGATGCCCAGGCCGACGCTGGTGGCGTTGAAGCCGGTCCAGGCGCCGCCCAGCAGGGCGATCAGCATGAACACCAGTTCGCCGGCGAACATGTTGCCGAACAACCGCATGCCCAGCGAGACGGACTTGGCGGCGTATTCGATCAGGTTCAGCAGCAGGTTGAAAGGCGACAGCAGGATGGAGCCCACGCCGTGCGCATGGAACGGGGCCGTGAAGAGTTCTTTGACGAAACCGCCCGGATGCTTGATCTTGATGCCGTAGTAGAACATCAGCAGCAGCACGCCCAGCGACATGCCCATGGGCACGTTCAGGTCGGCGGTGGGCAGAATGCGGTGGTAGTAGAGGGGATCGCCGTGGTGCGCGCCCAGGCCGGTCCAGCGCCAGATGGAGGGCAGCAGGTCGACGGGCAGCAGATCGAGCGCGTTCATGAGCACGATCCAGAGGAAGACGGTAAGGGCCAGCGGCGCCACGAACAGGCGGCTCTTGGCATTGTGGACGATGCCCTTGGCCTGATCGTCGACCATGTCGACGATCATTTCGACGAAGGCCTGGAAGCGCGAGGGAACGCCGCTCGTGGCGCGGCGCGCGGCGCGCCACAGGAAGAAGATGACGACCAGCCCGGTCAGGGCGGACCAGAACAGCGAGTCGTAGTTGATGACATTGAACTGAGCGATAGCGCTCTGCTTTTCGCCGATATTGTTCAGATGCACCAGGTGGTGCTGAATATATGCGGACTGAGGCGACACGTCGCTGGCAGCAGCCATTTGAATCCTACCCTATTTGCTGTATGCCCGAACCCTTGCGGATCCCGGCGATTCCACGATTTCGTTTGCCGCAACTGCTCGGCGCTATGACAACTTGCGGAACATCATTAGCAGGAGATAGCCCTTCAGGGTGAGTATCAGCCCCAGCAGCGCGGCGGGCCATGACAGCCAGCCCTGGGCGACACGCGAAAGCAGCCACAACAGCAGCGCCGTTGCGAACAGCTTGATCAACTCACCGAAGAGAAAGGTAAAGGGACTGGCCTTGCCGGTCCGCACGCTGACAACCAGGCGCAATGCAAACAATGCATTGGGTAAGAAATACGCTACCGCCCCCGCCAGCGCCGACAGACCTGCCGCCGCCCCTCCGACAACCCCCGCAATTACCGCCGCCGCGAGCCCCATGGCGCCCTGCGCAGCCAAAGTCAGCAGCAGTCCGCGCAGAGCCTGGGCATTCAGCGCCGCGCGATCCGCGTCGGTGAACTCCCTGGGACGATGCTCCTCGTGTTGCGGCATCAGGCTTTCTCCCACCTTGTGCTGCATCGCGTTCTGCATCGGCCAGCCCCGGTTTCCTCGCTCCTACCTGCTGAAACGGCGCGTTATTTTACCGCCAGATCGATCCATGAATTTGCCGGCTTTTGTCACCGCGCCCACTCCGTCCTCTGGTGCAAACCAAAGCCAGAGAATCAGACAGAAGTCGAAGACAATTCCCGGCGGAAATTCCTGGCGCCACCCGTCGGCAAAGGCGCTATGTGTTCTAGTCCCGCAAGCGTCAAACCCGCAGAGTATAGCGTGATTCTTTTTGGACGGGCAAATTGCTTTCGGCCCGTTGTAAGGCGCCGCGGCACGCCAAAAAGGGGACGCGAATCCGCGTCCCCCCCGGCGCCCGCGATCAGTCTTCCTGGACCGGCGGCGGCGCCCAGAGGCCGTCCAGCGCGGTGTTCTTCGGCCAGTACAGCCGCATGCTGAGCAGGAAGGGCCCGTCGGCCGTCGGCGTGGGCAGCCAGTTCGAGCGCTTGTTGTCGCCCGGGTCCGAGCGCCGGATGTAGATGTCGAGCGACCCGTCGCTGTTGTATTTCAGGTCGTCGGTGCTGCGGATGACGTAGCGCTTGGCCGCGTTGTCCGCGAAGTTGTGCTTGTCGTTGTACAGATGCAGCGACCAGAACGCGTTCACGGGCGGCAGCTGCCCTTTGTCGAAATGCAGCACGTAATCCTCGTCGGCCTGCAGCGGGTCGCCGTCGGCGTCGGAGACGGTCACCGGGTACAGCACATCCTCGGGCGTGGGCGCGCCCAGGCCCGCATAGGCGATGGCCGCGCGCCGCGTGTAGTCGGCGCCGTAGGTGCCGATGCCCGTGAGCACGGTGTTCCAGCCGTTCATCGGCGTACCCAGGCGCCAGACGCTGTCGGCGATGCGGCGGCCGGCCACGGGCTGCGCATCCGTGAGGGCCTGCTGCACCGCCGGGCTGAGGCGCGCATAAGAGAACGGCGCGCGCGTGTCCAGCCCGATGCGGCGCATGCGCTCCAGCATGGGCGTGTCGTTGGCGTGCGGCGGGTTGTTGCGCAGCACGTCGAAAAACAGCCCGAAGAACGTGGCCGCGTCCAGACTGGCCGCCTGCTCGGCGGGCGTGCCCGCGGGGAGCTGGACCGGCGTCGGCATGGGCACGTCGCTGCCGATGGGCGCCGTGCCTATGCCCGAACCCGTCATGGGATACGGCGAAACTCCGCCGCGGTGACGGGCCGGCCTGGACGAAGCCGAAGCCGCGGCCGGCGCCGCCATGGGCGTGGCCGTCATGGCCGACTGGATCTGATTCACGGCCGCATAATCGGACGGACTGCCCGTCTGGGTCCAGCCCAGCAGCCAACCCGTGGAGGTGGGGCTGTGTATCACATCCATGCCCGCCGGCGGCGTGCCCTGCCAGCCCGGCCCCACCAGCAGGAACGATTGCGCACCCGGCCCGTTGGTGCGGGTGCCGCGCGAGGCGAAGACGTCGCTCCACATGTCCAGCGCGGACAGCACGGTATAGCGCCCGCCCGTGTCGGGCAGGCGCACGACCAGCGGCGTGCGCGATACGTCGAACCACAGGCTGGAGTACAGGGTGTCGGCGCTGGGCCAGGGCGTATCGGTCGCCTGCGGATCGGGGAAGGCCGCCTTGTGGCCGAACTGATTCATGGGCGCCTTGCCGTCCAGCGGCGTCTGCACGGCCGTGGCCTGGCGGCGCGCCAGCTCCATCAGCACCATGGGATAGGCATACACATACGCGTCGACCGCGGTGTCGCGCAGCTCTTCCTCGCTCATGGGCGCGGCGGCGGGCGCGCCGCCGGGCTGATAGGGAGTCTCGGACACCAGACGCAGCGACGGCTGCGGCGCGGGGGGCTGCGCGGAAACGGCGGCAGCGAAGCAGACGCCCAGCGCTCCGGCAAGGGCGGCCGCGGGCCAGCGGCGGGTGGCAATGAAAGTACGCATGCAGGGCTCCTTGTTCATTTTGTTGGCAAGCAAGCCGCCGCGCGGATCCTGGGATGCGCGGCACCTTCAGTTATCACGCCCAGCCAGCATAGGACCGAAGCATGAAACAAGGTGCATTTCAAACGTTTCAAGGCGCAACGATTCCGTCCGGCCCGCGCGCCGCGCAAATGAAAAGAAATCTATGGTCAGCCCGATTTTTGCCAGGTTTCTTGCCAGGCCGTCGAGCCGTTTATGTCTGCACGTACTCGCGTCGCAAAACCAGGAAGTGACAGCGTAAAACGGTGATGAAGGTCAGGCTGCGCCAACCGCCTGCTCACTTCGGTCGTGCGTTCCGTTGGCGAGGATGGCCCAGGCTATCCTCGCCAATTTGTTGGCCAGCGCGCAGGCCGCCACATTCGAGTGACGCCTTGCCGGCAGCTCGCGCCCCCGGATGCCGAGTCGATCCGTGCGCCGCCCGATGCGTTGCATGACCGCTCGCGCGCCTTGCACCAACAATCGTCTGAGATTCTTGCCGCCGCGCTTGCTGATACCCAACAGCGTGGGTGTGCCGCCCGTGCTGTACTGGCGAGGCGCCAAGCCCGCCGAGGCGGCGAACTGGCGTGCCGAGCCGACTTGCCGCGCATCGCCCGGTTCTGTCATCAGCACGCTCGCCGTGATCGGCCCGATGCCGGGGAGTTCCGGGAGCCGCTGGCCGCGCTCAGCCTCGCGCAGCCGCTGGCGCGAGCACTTCTTGCGAAACACCATTCTGCCGGTCGCGTCCTGCCCGTGCAAATGAAAGCCATGCTTGCCCAGATCAATGCCAATTAGCGTGACGGTGTTCATGAGAGGGCTCCCAGAAAGACCGATCCCCACTCAGCGTACCGCTTCGTGGGGATCGGGCTGACCATCTCATTAGCGCCCCTGGCGGGGCGCTGACGGCCGGACAGGCCGCGACGGCTCAACGATGCTTGAAGTCGGGCTTGCGTTTCTCGGTGAAGGCGGCCATGCCCTCCTTCTGGTCTTCGGTGGCGAACAGCGAATGGAAGACCCGGCGCTCGAACAGCAGCCCTTCGTTGAGCGGGCTTTCATAGGCGCGGTTCACGCATTCCTTGGCCATCATGACCGAAGGCAGCGACATCGACGCAATCACGGCGGCCGCCTCCAGGGCTTCGTCCAGGAGCTTGTCGGCCGCCACCACGCGCGACACCAGGCCGGCGCGCTCGGCTTCTTCGGCGCCCATCATGCGCGCCGTCAGCACCAGGTCCATGGCCTTGGCCTTGCCCACCGCGCGTGGCAGCCGCTGCGTGCCGCCCGCGCCGGGAATCACGCCCAGCTTGATCTCGGGCTGGCCGAACTTGGCGGTGTCGGCGGCGATGACGATGTCGCACATCATGGCCAGCTCGCAGCCGCCGCCCAGCGCATATCCCGCCACCGCGGCGATGACGGGCTTGCGGATGCGCTTGAGCGTTTCCCAATTGCGGGTGATGTACTCGCTGCCGTAGACGTCCATGTACGACCAGTCTTTCATGGCGCCGATGTCCGCGCCGGCGGCGAAGGCCTTTTCGCTACCCGTGATGACGATCGCGCCGATGTCCGCATTGGCCTCGAAGGCCAGCAGCGCCGCGCCCAGCTCGTCCATCAGCCGGTCATTCAGCGCGTTGAGGGCCTTGGGACGGTTAAGCGTCAGCAGGCCGACGCGCCCGCGGGTTTCGACCAGCACAAACGACTCGCTCATTGATGTCTCCAGCAATATGAAAGTTAAGATATGAACATGGAAAAAACTCCCCTACTTTACCGCCTCTGGCCGCACGATCCGGCAGGACATCGCTACCGGATTACCCTGACCGTGCCCTCCCCCTCGCCCGAGGGGCAGCGGCTGTCCATGCCGGCCTGGATTCCCGGCAGCTATCTCATCCGCGACTTCTCCCGGCAGGTCGAATCGCTCGCCGCCCACGCGGGCGGGCGGCGCGTGCCGGTGCGGAAGTTGGACAACCACACCTGGCAGGCCGCTCCCTGCGACGGCCCGCTGCGGGTCGAGTACACGGTGTACGCCTGGGATCTTTCGGTGCGCGGCGCCCACCTTGACGAAACCCACGGGTTTTTCAACGGCACCAGCGTGTTCCTGCAGGTGCACGGCCAGGAACACCTGCCCTGCCTGCTCGATCTGCAGCCGCCGCGCGGCATCGCGGGCTGGAAAGTCCACACCAGCCTGCCCGAGGCGCGCGGCCATGCCGGCGCGGCGCGGCGGCATGGTTTCGGCCTGTACCGCGCGCCCGACTATGACGCGCTCATCGACCATCCGGTCGAAATGGGCACGCCGCAGGTGGCCCGCTTCACGGCGCACGGCGCCGAGCACGAACTGGTTTTCACCGGCGTGGCGCCCAATCTCGATCTCGCGCGCATCGCGCAGGACGTGCGCCGCATCTGCGAAACGCAGATCGCGTTCTTCGAGCCGCGCAGCCGGCGCGCCCCGTTCCTGGACAGCGCCGACCGCTACGTCTTCATGACCATGGTCACCGGCGACGGCTACGGCGGCCTCGAGCACCGGGCCAGCACCGCCCTCATGACCTCGCGCAAGGACCTGCCCGTACTGGGCCAGAAGGGACAGGGCGAAGGCTACCGGGGCTTCCTGGGGCTGGTCAGCCACGAGTACTTCCATACCTGGAACGTCAAGCGCATCAAGCCGGCCGCCTTCGTGCCCTATGACCTGTCGCGGCCGGACCTGACCCGCCTGCTGTGGGTGTTCGAAGGCTTCACGTCGTACTACGACGACCTGCTGCTGCTGCGCTCGGGCGCCATTACGCGGGCCGACTACCTGCGGATGCTGGGCAAGACCATCACCAGCGTGGCGCGCACGCCGGGTCGCGCCAAGCAGTCGGTGGCCGAAAGCTCGTTCGATGCCTGGACCCGCTACTACAAGCAGGACGAGAACTCGCCCAATGCCCTGGTGAGCTATTACACCAAGGGCGCGCTGGTGGCCCTGGGACTGGACCTGCTGATACGCCGCGACACCGCCGGCGCGCGCTCGCTGGACGACGTGATGCGCCTGCTTTGGCAACGCTACGGCCGCGGCTTCTACGCGCCGGGCGCGAAGCAGCAGGGGCTGCCCGAAGATGGGCTGCCCGGCCTGGTCGAAGAGGCCACGGGCGTGGACGCGCGCCGCTACATCGCCCGCCACGCCTACGGCACCGCGGACGTGCCGCTGGCCGAACTGCTGGCGCCGCAGGGCGTATCGCTGCAATGGAAGCCCGCCTCCAACCTGCCCTCGCTGGACGCGCGCACGCGCAAACAGGGCGACTCGCTCGTGCTGGCCACCGTGTTCGAAGGCGGCGCGGCGCATCGGGGCGGCCTGTCGGCCGGCGACGTGCTGGTGGCCATCGACGGGCTGCGCGTGGATGCGCCGGCGGGCCTGGAATTGCTGCTGGCGCAGTACCGGCCCGGCGACCGGGTGCGGGTGCACGTATTCCGCCGCGACGAGTTGCGCGCATTCGACGTCAGGCTGTCGGCGCCCGAGCCCCTGGACTGCGTACTGTCCGACGCCGCGCAAGACCAGTGAGCCCGGCGCGGCGCGGGCGGCGCGCTACGCCTGCCCGCCGCCCGCGCCGAAAGCGCGGGTGAAGAAATCCCGCGCGCCGAAATTGCCCGACTTGAGGGCGATGGAGATGTCGGCCCCCGCCGCCCGGGCAAGCCCGGCGCACCAGGGCACGCCGGGGTCGATCTGCTCGCCGATGGCCATTTGCTGCAGGTCCAGGGCCTGCACCACCGCTCCCGAGGTTTCGCCGCCGGCCACGATGAGCTGGCGCACGCCGCGCCGCACCAGGCCCAGCGCGATGCGCGCGATGGCGTCTTCGACCAGGCTGCCCGCGCGCTGCGCGCCCAGCTCCGCCTGGGCCGCCTGCACGGCCTCGGGCCGCGCGGTGGAATAGATGAGCACCGGCCCTTGCGGCAGCAGCGGTTCGGCCCAGGCCAGCGCCTGCGCCGCCACGTCCACGCCCGCCGCCAGTTGCAGCGGGTCGATGGCCAGCGCCGGCCCGCCGGCGCCGATGAACGCCGCCACCTGCGCCTGCGTGGCCTGCGAGCAGCTTCCGGCCACCACGGCCTGCAGGCCCGGACGCAGGGGCAGGCTGCGGGTCCGCGCCGAGGGCGCCAGCCCCCAGTTCGCCGGCAGCCCGATGGCCACGCCCGATCCTCCCGTCACCAGCGGCATGCCGCGCAGCGCCGGCCCCAGCGCCAGCAGGTCGGCGTTGGACACGGCGTCCACGATGGCGATCTCCACGCCTTCGGACTTCAGCTCGGCGATGCGTTCGGCGATGGCGGCTGCGCCCCGGGCCACCGCCTTGTAGTCGATCAGCCCCACCCGGCGCGCGGTCTGCGCGGCCAGCACGCGCACCAGGTTGGCGTCCGCCATGGGCGTCAGAGGATGGTGGCGCATGCCCGATTCGTTGAGCAGCATGTCGCCCACGAACAGGTAGCCCTTGAACACGGTGCGCTGGTTGTCGGGGAACGCGGGCGTGGCAATGGTGAAGCCCGTGTCCAGCGCGCGCATCAAGGCGTCGGCCACCGGCCCGATATTGCCCTGCGGCGTGCTGTCGAAAGTGGAGCAGTATTTGAAGTAGATCTGCTGCGCCCCCTGCCCGCGCAGCCAGGCCAGCGCCGCCAGCGACTGCGACACCGCCTCGGCGGGCGGCGCGGTGCGCGTCTTGAGCGCCACCACGACGGCGTCGGCCCGGGCCTGCAGCGGCCCCTGCGGAACGCCCATGGTCTGCACGGCCCGCATGCCGGCCCGCACCAGGTTGTTGGCCAGATCGGTGGCCCCCGTGAAATCGTCGGCGATGCAGCCCAGCTTGATGCTCATTCGGCCTCCGGCAGCGTGATGCCCGGGAATATCTTGATGACGGCGCTGTCGTCTTCGCGCCCATGACCGGCGCTGGACGCCTGCATGAACATCTGGTGCGCCGTGGACGCCAGCGGCAGCGGAAACTTGCCGTGGCGGGCCGTGTCCAGCACCAGCCCCAGGTCCTTGACGAAGATGTCCACCGCCGACAGCGGCGTGTAGTCGCCCGCCAGCACGTGCGGCATGCGGTTCTCGAACATCCAGCTGTTGCCGGCGCTGTGCGTGATGACTTCATACAGGGCCTGCGGATCCACGCCTTCGCGCAGGCCCAGCGCCATGGCCTCGGCCGCCGCGGCGATGTGCACGCCGGCCAGCAGCTGGTTGATGATCTTGACCTTGCTGCCCGTCCCGGCCCGGTCGCCCAGGCGATACACCTTGCCCGCCATGGCCTCCAGCACGCCGCCGCAGGCGGCATACGCCTGCGGGCTGCCGGCGGTCATCATGGTCATTTCGCCGGCGGCCGCCTTGGCCGCGCCGCCCGAGATCGGCGCGTCCAGGTAAAGAATGCCGCGCTCGCGCAGCCTGCCCTCCAGCGCCGCGGACCAGTTCGGATCCACCGTGGAGCACATAACGAACACCGATCCCGGCCGCAGGCCGGCCGCCAGGCCGCCCGCGCCGAACAGCACGTCTTCGGTCTGCGCGGCATTGACCACCACGCTCACCACCACGTCGCAGGCCTGCGCCATCTGCGCCAGCGACGCGCAGGCCACGCCGCCCTGCGCCGCGAAGGCGGCGCAGGCTTGCGGCCGTATGTCGTAGACGTGCACGGCATACCCGGAGCGGCGCAGGCTTTGCGCAATGCCGGCGCCCATGGCGCCCAGCCCGATCACGCCCACGTTCCTGCCTGCCTGGGAAGATTCCATGTGTGCCTCCTTTGCGGCCCGCGCGCCTCAGCGCCCGAGATCGTCGTCCATATAGGCGCGAACGATGGCGGCGAAGTCGCCGTCGCCCTTGAATCCCAGCCGTTCGGCCCGCGCCGTGTCCCAGCGCGCGGGCCAGCTCCCCACGATGCGTTCCACGCGCTCGTCGGCCTGCCAGCGGATGCGCGACGCCGTTTCTTCGCCCGCGATGTCGCGCAGGGCCTGCACCATATCGGCCACCGTGACCGACACGCCGGGAAGATTGATGGGGCGGCGGTCGGCCGCCGCATGGGCGGGCAGTTCCGCGCCCGCCACCAGCGCCTGCACGGCGCGGCGCGGCGACAGCAGCCACAGCCGGGTGCCCGCCGCCACGGGGCAGATCGCGGATTCGCCATTGAGCGGCTCGCGGATGATGCCGCTCGCGAACGAAGAAGCCGCCGCATTGGGCCGGCCCGGCCGCACGCTGATGGTGGGCAGGCGCAGCGTCCATCCGTCGACGAAGCCCCGCCGCGTGCAGTCGGCCAGCAGCAGTTCGGCCATGGCCTTCTGCGCGCCGTAGGACGACTGCGGGTTGAGCGCGGTGTCGTCCCGCACCACCTCCGGCAGCGCGCCGCCGTATACCGCCACCGAACTGGTGAACACCACGCGCGGGCAATGGCCCAGCTGGCGGCAGCGCTCCAGCAGCGCCCGCGATGCGTCGAGATTGATGCGCATGCCCAGGTCGAAGTCGGCCTCGGCCTGCCCGCTCACCACCGCGGCCAGGTGGAAGATCACGCGCGTCTTCGCGTCGATGGCGCGCTCCAGCACGGCCGGGTCGGAGATGTCGCCCGCCATGGCCCGCACTCTGGCGTCGCCGAAGTCGGGGGCGGCGGCGAGATCCAGCAGATCGATGCGGGCAATGGGTTCCAGCGAGCCGTCTTCGCGCCGCAGCCCGCCCTGGGCCAGCAACTGGCGGGCCAGGCGCTGGCCCAGGAAACCGGCGCCGCCGGTAATCAGGATATTCATGGAATGTGCTCGGAAAGCGGCGCCTCGGGCGCCGGACAGGACGGAAAGAAAAAGAGAACGCGGAGCGCAGACATGCCCGGCCGCTCAGTCGCGCGCGCCGAAAACGGCGCGCAATTCCTCGATGGCCGCGGGCGGCAGCGGCTCGGGGCGGGGCGAGGTCATGAGCCACAGACGCGCGGTTTCCTCCAGCTCCTCCAGCGCGTGCGCGGCCTGCGACACCGAGCGCTCCCACACGATGGGGCCCAGCCGCTCGAAAAGCGCGCCGCGCACCCTGCCCGCCAACGCCGCCACCTGCGCGGCCGCCTGCGGATCGCCCGGCCGCCGGTAGCGGACCAGCGGGATGCGCCCCACTTTCATGACCTGATAAGGCGTGATCGGCGGCAGCACCTCGTCTTCGCGCCACACGCCGGCCAGGGTCAGCGCCACCAGGTGCGTGGAATGGGTGTGGACGATGCCGCGCGCCGAGGGATCGGCCGCATAGACGCCCCGGTGCAGCGCCAGCGTCTTGGAAGGCCTGCCGCCCGAAACCGGATTGCCGCCTGCATCCACCTTGGCCAGCTCGGCGGGATCGAGCCGGCCCAGGCAGGCGTCGGTGGGCGTGATGAGCCAGCCATCGTCCAGGCGCGCGCTGATATTACCGGCGGACCCGACCGTATAGCCGCGGTTGTAGAGACTCGCTCCCACGGCGCAGATTTCCTCGCGGATGCGGGACTCCTGGCTCATGCCGCGCTCCGGCGCGATAAAGCGCGGCATCGCCTCGGGGCCTGCGTCATGCTCGTCTCCTCGATGATTTATCGGATCATCATACAAATTTGGCGACAAGGCGGCACGCGGAGTAACCCTGAAACCCCTGGCCACGCCCCTCGCGGCAGCCTCTCGCCCCGTATCGTCTCGGACGAACGGACGCGCTCAGAGACTGCGCGCCCTCAGCGCGGCGGCGCCCAGCGCGCTTGGCCGGCGCCCTCGAGCGAAGGGCCGTCCGCGCTCATGAACGGACGGCGCGGCGCCATGAGGGCTGGTGGCGGACTGGCGCGCCGGCCGCGCCCGATAGGCCGCCAGCGCCGCGAGGCAGGCATCGCGCACCCGGTGCGGAACAATGGAGTCGATGTTGTCCGAGCCGTCGTCCGGCACCACGTCGCGGGCATGATCGCGCCGCCAGAACCATTCGGGATTGGGCTCGTTGAAAACGCCCACGTATGGCACGCCGGCCGCCTGCGCGATGTGCGAAGGGCCGCAGTCGTTGGCCACGATCAAACGGGCGGGCAGCATCATGGCCGCCAGCTCCGGCACGGAGCGGCAATGCTCGATGCGGAAATCGGGGCGCGCCAGCGCGCGCAGCAGGGCCAGCTCCCGCGCCTCGTCGGGCCCCAGCACGAAGGTGAATCGCGCGTCCGGCCCCAGCGCGGGCTTGAGCAGGCCGGCCAGCGCGATGTAGCGCCCGATGTCCCAGCGCTTGAACGCGCCCGAACCGCCGCCCGGAATGAAGACCACGTCGGCGGGGGCCACCCGGCCGCGCACGCGCGCGGCAAGCGCGCCGAAACACTGCCTGGCGGCGGTTTCCGGATCCACCGGACGATAGGTCGAGAGCATGCGCAGGCCCGACAGGCCGATGTACTCGGACTCGTCTTTGACGTGATGGTGCGTCCACACCGCGTCGGTGAGCCGCGCATGGCGGTAGCCCATGCGCAGGGGCGGGCGGCGCAGCAGATTGATCAGGCCGAAGCGCTCGCTGGTGTGATGGAGGTTGACCGACATCATCGCGTGGCGCGGCAGGCTGGCGAGCTGGCGGCGAAAGTCCGGCGCCATGACGAACTCGTCCACCCACGGCAGGTCGCGGTAGAAACTGCCCACGTCATACTTGGACACCACGCGCAGCCGCTTGCGCGGCCACCATTGCGCGAGCTGGTACAGCGTGGGAAACGCCACGATCTGGTCGCCGTAGCGAAAATGGCTGCGCAGGAAAACAACGATATCGGACATGAACCGGCATTGCGGGGCAACCGCCCGCCAAACAAAACACGCGGGCAGGCTAGCACGCGCGACTCGGCTCAATGTCTCGAAGGTTTACGAAAGCGCTCAGCGTTGCAGCGTCTTGGACGCGCTTCGCCCGCGCGGCCGCACGATTCGGAGAAAAGGCGATACAGACCGGATACATTACATCGGCACGGGCCATGCCCGCGCCGTTCCGCGGTTTCGATTGCACTCCCCAGCCAGCGCCGAGGCAACAAAAAAACCGGCACCGCTTGCGCGATACCGGCTCTTGCCGATGGAATTCCACCGAGAATTCGACCACATGAGTGGTCGGGGCGAGAGGATTCGAACCTCCGACTCCTGCGTCCCGAACGCAGTACTCTACCAGGCTGAGCTACGCCCCGATTCCGATGCAGTGGTTTCCTGCGGTTTTAGTACACGGGAAAACCGCCTGCTCGTCTTTTTCGCTAGCGATCTCTGTTCACCGCGAAAGCGCAGAATTCTAGCAGAGATTTTCGGTAAATGGAAGCGGGGTAGCAGGAAAGCGCATCGCTGGCCAGCCTGGCTTCGGCCTCGGCGGCCTTCATGGCGTGGTCCAGCGCGTCGGTGGCCTGGATGGCGGCCGCCACGGCGGCGAAGTCGGCATCGCCCGTGCGGATGGCATCGCGGATCAGTTGCTGCTGCTGCGGGGTGCCCACTTCCATGACGCGGATGAGCGGCAGGGTCGGCTTGCCTTCGCGCAGGTCGTCGCCCACGTTCTTGCCCAGGGCGGCCGCATCGCCACGGTAGTCGAGCACGTCGTCCACGATCTGGAAGGCCGTGCCGACGTGGCGGCCATAGGCCGCGGCCGCGTCTTCCTGTTCGGGCGTGGCGCCGGCCAGCACGGCGCCCACCCGGGCGGCCGCCTCGAACAGCTTGGCCGTCTTGTAGCGCACGACCTGCAGGTAGCGCTCCTGCGAAACGTCGGGGTCGTGTACGTTGAGCAGTTGCAGCACCTCGCCTTCGGCGATGACGGTGGTGGCCTCCGACAGAATGCTCATGATGCGCATCGAGTCCGCCTCGACCATCATCTCGAACGACCGGGAATACAGGTAGTCGCCCACCAGCACGCTGGCCGCGTTGCCGAACACGGCGTTGGCCGTCTCGCGCCCGCGGCGCAGGTCCGACTCGTCCACCACGTCGTCGTGCAGCAGCGTGGCGGTATGGATGAATTCGACCACGGCGGCCAGCAGGTGGTGCCGCTCGCCCTCGTAGCCCAGCGCGCGCGCCACCATGAGCACCAGGGCCGGACGCATGCGCTTGCCGCCCGCCCCGATGATGTAGTCGCCTATCGTACGGATCAGCACCACATCGGAATTCAGCCGCTGGCGGATGACCGCGTCGACGGCTTTCATGTCGTCAGCTATGGGGGCAATGAGCGCGGGGAGATTCAAGACGTATCCGGAGAGTGAAGCGAGCCAGGGTAGGCTCTTGCCGCAAGGCCGCCACGGGGCGGGGGATTCGACCAGCGATTATACGGGCTGCGACCGGATCGTTCCGGCTCCGGCCGCGCCGGCGTTCGCCGCGCGGGCGGCTGCCCGCCCGATGCGCGCGCGCCACGGCTAAGCCCTTAGTGGGCAAGGTCTTTTTGACTTTTTCCACAGGCGCGGCTAGAATTTCCGATTCGGCTAGCAATGGCCGGAATTGCGTCGGCTGCGGGCGTTTGCCTGGGCGGGTGCGCGGAAAGCCGCAGGCAGGGGCCAGGCATTGTGTCCGGAGGCGCCAGTTGAAAGCCCGCGGCAAATCCGAGGCCCAAGCCGGGAATCCCGAACAAACCCGGGATGTCCGGCCCGGATGCCTATCTCGGATACCCAACCCGGATACCCGAACCTGGCTTCCGAAACTTCCGCGAGCGCCCCACAGCCATTACCCATTTAAGGAAATACCCCCATGTACGCGGTCATAAAAACCGGCGGCAAGCAATATCGTGTTGCTGCTGGCGAAAAACTCAAGATAGAACAGATACCGGCTGACATTGGGCAAGAAATCACCCTGGACCAGGTGTTGTCCGTGGGCGAAGGCGACCAGCTCAAGGTTGGCACGCCCCTCGTCTCGGGCGCCGTGGTCAAGGCGACGGTTCTTGCGCAAGGCCGCCACGACAAGGTCAAGATCTTCAAGATGCGCCGTCGCAAGCACTATCAGAAGCATCAGGGCCACCGTCAGAACTACACCGAAATCCGCATCGAAGCCATCACGGCCTGATCGGATCCGGCACCACATTAGCAGGAGCTAAACATGGCACAGAAAAAGGGCGGCGGCTCTACGCGTAACGGTCGCGACTCAGAATCGAAGCGACTGGGCGTCAAGGTTTTTGGCGGCCAACAGATCCCGGCTGGCTCGATCATCGTGCGCCAGCGCGGCACCCGTTTCCACGCTGGCGTGAACGTCGGCATGGGCAAGGACCACACGCTGTTCGCGCTGGTCGACGGCAAGGTTCAATTCGGCTACAAAGGCGCATTGAACAAGCAGACCGTGTCGGTCGTGGCCGAATAATCGGGCCACCCATCCGCTGGCGCGGCATGCCGCGCCGGCACACGGCAAAAGCCCTGCCGCATGCGGCAGGGCTTTTTGTTTTAGGGCAGAATGAACGCCATGCCCCCGGCGCCGCTGCGTGCGGACGCCCGGCGCCACCGGCGCGACGCCCCTCTTCATTATTCACACGCGCAGACATCATGAAATTCGTAGACGAAGCCACCATCGAGGTCATCGCCGGCAAAGGCGGCAATGGCGTGGCGAGCTTTCGCCGCGAGAAATTCATTCCCAAGGGCGGCCCGGACGGCGGCGACGGCGGCCGGGGCGGCAGCATCTATGCCGTGGCCGATCGCAACATCAACACGCTGATCGACTTCCGCTACGCGCGCCTGCACCGGGCCAAGAACGGCGAAAACGGCCGTGGTTCCGACCAGTACGGCGCGGCGGCTCCCGACATCACCCTGCGCGTGCCTGTGGGCACCATGATCCACGACGCCGAGACCGGCGAGCTGCTGTTCGACCTGAACCGGCATGGCCAGAAGGTCACGCTGGCCGCGGGCGGACAAGGCGGCATGGGCAACATCCATTTCAAGTCCAGCGTGAACCGCGCGCCGCGTCAATGGACGCCCGGCAAGGAAGGCGAGCACCGCGTCCTGCGCATGGAGCTGAAGGTGCTGGCCGACGTGGGCCTGCTGGGCCTGCCCAATGCGGGCAAGTCCACGCTCATCAGCCGCATCTCGAACGCCAAACCCAAGATCGCCGACTACCCGTTCACCACCCTGCACCCCAACCTGGGCGTGGTGCGCACCTCGCCCTCGCGCAGTTTCGTGGTGGCCGACATCCCGGGCCTGATCGAGGGCGCGTCCGAAGGCGCGGGCCTGGGCCACCTGTTCCTGCGCCACCTGGCGCGCACGCGCGTGCTGCTGCACCTGGTGGACGTGTCCAGCCCCGATCCCGACCAGGATCCCATCGAGCAGGCCGTACAGGATGCGCGCGCCATCGTGGAGGAACTGCGCCGCTACGATCCCGCGCTGGCCGGCAAGCCGCGCTGGCTGGTCCTGAACAAGCTCGACATGGTCGAAGACCCGGACGCGGTCAAGAAGCGTTTTTGCGAGTTGTACGGCTGGACCGGCCCCGTGTTCGGCATCTCCGGCCTGTCCGGCGAAGGTACGCAGGACCTGATCTGGGCGCTGCAGGACTACCTGGACGCCCAGCGCGAGAAAGACCAGGAGGCGCAAGACCGCGCCGACGGCTCCTACGTGGCCGAAGACCCCCGCTTCGACGAAACGCGTTCCGACGCCCTGCCCCCCGACGCGCCGCGCGGCGGTGACGAATAAGCCATAATCGCATTCCTTCCGATCGGGTTTTTTCGCGCCGCAGTCCGTTTACACGCAGTACGCCGTCATCATGTCCGTCGAATCCGCTTCCTCCGTGTCCGTCGTCGCCAGCGCCCAGCGGCTGGTCGCCAAGGTCGGTTCCTCGCTGGTCACCAATGAAGGGCGCGGCCTGGACCGCGCCGCCGTGGCGCACTGGGCCGCGCAGATCGCCGCGCTGCGCAAGCACGGCAGGCAGGTGGTGCTGGTGTCCAGCGGCGCCATCGCCGAAGGCATGGCGCGCCTGGGATGGCGCAAGCGTCCGTCGGTCATGCACGAGCTGCAGGCTGCGGCCGCCGTCGGGCAGATGGGTCTTTGCCAGGCCTACGAGGCCGCCTTCGCCGAACATGGCCTGCGCACGGCCCAGATCCTGCTGACGCACGAAGACCTGGCCGACCGGCACCGCTACCTGAACGCGCGCAGCACGCTGTTCGCCCTGCTGCGCATGGGCGTGGTGCCCATCGTCAACGAGAACGACACCGTGGTCACCGACGAGATCCGGCTGGGCGACAACGACACGCTGGGCGCGCTGGTGACGAATCTCATCGAAGCCGATGCGCTCATCATTCTTACCGATCAGCGCGGCCTGTACGACGCCGATCCGCGCAAGAACCCGGACGCGCGATTTCTCTCGCACGTGCAGGCCGGCGACCCGGCCCTGGAAGCCATGGCGGGCGGCGCCGGCACGGGCATCGGCACGGGCGGCATGCTGACCAAGGTGCTGGCGGCCAAGCGTGCCGCGCACAGCGGCGCCCACACCGTGATCGCCTCGGGGCGCGAGCGCAACGTGCTGACGCGGCTGGCCGAAGGCGAATGCATAGGCACCGAACTGCGGGCCGTGCTGCCAGTGTGGTCGGCGCGCAAGCAGTGGCTCGCCGATCACCTGCGGCTGCGCGGCCGCGTGGTGCTCGACGACGGCGCCGTGCAGGCGCTGCTGCAAGACGGCAAGAGCCTGCTGCCCATCGGCGTCACCGCCGTGGAAGGCGAGTTCGGGCGCGGCGACGTGGTGTCGTGCGTGGACGGCGCCGGCCGCGAATGCGCGCGCGGACTCATCAATTACTCATCGGCGGACACCCGCCGCATCCTGCGCCAGCCATCGAGCCAGATCGCGCGCATCCTGGGCAGCATGACCGACCCGGAACTCATGCACCGCGACAACATGGTAGTGCTGTAGCGGGTGGTGCTGCCGCGCCGCCGGCCGAAGCGTCCGCCCGCGCGGCAGCGGGGCGAAGCATGAGCGGCGCGTGCGTTCAGGCCTCGACGATCGCTTCGCAGAACTCGGCCTGTGCAGGCAGCATCATGTAGCCCCAACCCCGCACGGCGACCACCGGCAGGTCGATGTTCAGCCGGCGGGCCTTGCTGCGCAGGCGCGATACCAGCACGTCGACCCGTCGCGCGCCGTCGTGAGCGGCTTCGGAACAAGATGGAAAGAAGCGTTCGCGCGCCAGGCACTGGCCCGGCGCGTTCAGCAGGCGGATGAAAAAGGCACGCTCGTTCGCGGTGAGGGGCAGCCGCTCGCCGGCGGGCCCGGCCAGCACGCTGGCCTGCCCGTCCACGTGCCAGCACGGGGCGGGGCCGGGCACGGCTCGCCGGCGCCCGCTCAGGTTGCGCAGCAGCGCGTCCCATTCGCGCGCCTCGATGGCGGCGGACAGGCAGGTGTCGGCCCCGGCATCGAGCGCGGCAATACGCTGGCAGGCGCTGGCGTGGGCCTGCCATACCAGGGCGGCGCCCGGCGCGGCCTGGCGCAAGGCGGCAATGCGCTGCGGGATCTGCTCGCACTCGCCCTGCACGACGACCGCTTCGGCGCTGAAATTGCGCAGGTCGGCGAATACGCGCTCCCAGGATTGGTATTCGACGACACGCCAGCGATAACCGCGCAATGCCTGCGCAAGCGCGGCGTCGGCCGCGTTGTGGATCTGCACCATGAAGACGCAGCCCGTTTGCCGCATGGGATGTCTCCTACGCTCATATCACCTAGGTGATAGTTATAACCACCAACGTGTTTCAGCGGCAAGCTTCAATCGACGCGTGAGAACATTTTCGGACCGACTGAAGCATGCCCGGCTTTTGCGTGGCTACACGCAAAAGGATCTTGCGCGGCTGTCGCGCCTGTCGCAAAGCGCCATCGGCAGTTACGAGAGCGGGCTGCGCCAATCCAGCCGCTCGCTGCGCAAGCTGGCGCACGTGCTGAAGGTCGAGGTGGAGTGGCTGGAAACGGGCAAGGGCCCCATGGAGCCGCCGCTCGAAAGCTACGATCTGAGCAATACGCTGCCGCCCGTCATCGTGGCCGACTCGGCCAACCGCACAAGCCGGCGCCCGCGTCCGCAGGCGCCGTGGCCCTTCCCCAATATCTCTCCTTCGCGGTTCGACGCGCTGTCTCCCGCCGAGCGCCTGCTGCTCGAGGAACTGAACAAGACTTTTCTCGATACCGTGCAGGCGCAGCGGACGCCGCGTCCGCGCGGCCGCAAATCCGGCTGAGCACGCCGCCGTCCGGCGCGCCAATGCAAAACCCGGCCTGACGGCCGGGTTTTGCATTGAGAGCCCCGCGCGCTCGAGGAATCAGGGCTTGGAAGCGGGCGCGGGCGCCGTGGGAGCGCCGGCCGGCGGCGGGGCGTCGCCGCGAATCTTGGCCGCGATTTCGGAGGCCGCCTGGGCCGAGGATACGCTGAACGCCAGCACGCCGCGGTTGAGCGGCTCGCCGATGCGCGGCGCGGCGATGAGTTCGCGGTCGATCACGAGCGCGAGCATGTTGCCCACGTTCTTGGTGCTCACTTCGGTCAGCTTGCGCGCGCCGGCTTCGGAAAAGCGCAGACCCACGAAGTTCTTGCCCTGGCGGTCGACCAGGGCCGCCGCTTCGGTGAGGTCGGCGCGCGTCAGTACGGGCTGCTGCTGCATGTACAGCTTGCCGTCGGGCAGGCTGACTTCGACCAGGCCCGGCGCCGACTGCGTCTGCGCGACATAGAACTCCACCGTGGAAGCAGTGGCCGGAGAGCTCGCCGGGGCCTGCTGCTGGCCCGCCTGCGGCGTGGCGTCGGCGCCGGAGCTCTTAGTCGGGGCGGTCTTGCAACCCGCAAGCGCCAAAGTCACGACCATGAGGGCGGGCGCCAGTTTGCGTAGTGTCAGTTGCATGCTCGATTCCTTCTTTAATGGACTAAGAAGCCGGACGGCTTTGCGGCGTCCGGCGCACTGAAAAAAGTGTACAGAAGCTGAAAGGCGGTGTGGCCGCAGACTGATTCCAAATGTAAAGCGTTAATACGACCCGCGGATTGCAGCGTGCGTAGCCGCCCCGCGCGCGCAGGCTCTATACTTCGGCTTCGTGCAGGGGTACTCGCCGCTGCCCTTTCCGGGCCGCGGCGTGTTGAGAGAGTCCCTTCGTACCAGTACGGATAATGCCGATGCTGGGAGCCGTCTTCCCGTCCAGCGTGCCGCGCCGCGGGAATTCCTTCCCGATCGGCTCCAACCTTTCGTTTGGAGCTTTCCATGAACGCCAATCCCAAATTCCTGGCCGCCACCGCCGAAGTGGACGCGGCCGCCGTCGCGCCTTTGCCCCGTTCCCGCAAGGTGTACCAGACCGGCACGCGGCCGGACATCCGCGTGCCCTTCCGGGAAATCGAGCAGGACGACACGCCGACCATGTTCGGCGGCGAGAAGAACCCGCCGCTGACAGTCTACGACACCAGCGGTCCGTATACGGACCCGGACGTCAAGATCGACATCCGCCGCGGCCTGCCGGAGCTGCGCCGCGCCTGGATCGAAGAACGCGGCGACACGGAATTGCTGGCTGGCCCGACCAGCGAATACGGCAAGCAGCGCCTGACCGACCCGAAGCTGACCGCCATGCGCTTCGACCTGCGCCGCCCGCCCCGCCGCGCGCGCAGCGGGGCCAACGTAACGCAGATGCACTATGCCCGCCGCGGCATCATCACGCCCGAGATGGAGTTCGTGGCCATCCGCGAGAACCTGCGCCGCGAGCAGTACCTGCAATCGCTGCGCGACAGCGGCCCCGAAGGCGAGAAGCTGGCCCGCCGGCTGCTGCGCCAGCATCCGGGCCAGTCTTTCGGCGCGTCCATTCCCGCGGCCATCACGCCCGAGTTCGTGCGCGACGAGGTCGCGCGCGGCCGCGCCATCATCCCGGCCAACATCAACCATCCGGAAATCGAGCCCATGGCCATCGGCCGCAATTTCCTGGTGAAGATCAACGCCAACATCGGCAATTCCGCCGTCAGTTCCGGCATCGGCGAGGAAGTGGAGAAAATGACCTGGGCCATCCGCTGGGGCGGCGACACGGTCATGGACCTCTCCACCGGCAAGCACATCCACGAGACGCGCGAGTGGATCATCCGCAACTCGCCGGTGCCGATCGGCACGGTGCCCATCTACCAGGCGCTTGAGAAAGTGGACGGCAAGGCCGAGGAGCTGACCTGGGAGATCTTCCGCGACACGCTGATCGAGCAGGCCGAACAGGGGGTGGACTACTTCACCATCCATGCCGGCGTGCGCCTGCCCTTCATTCCCATGACCGCCGACCGCATGACGGGCATTGTCTCGCGCGGCGGCTCCATCATGGCCAAGTGGTGCCTGGCGCATCACAAGGAAAGCTTCCTCTACGAACGTTTCGAGGAAATCTGCGAAATCATGAAGGCGTATGACGTGAGCTTCTCGCTGGGCGACGGCCTGCGGCCGGGCTCGGGCTACGACGCCAACGACGAGGCGCAGTTCGCCGAACTCAAGACGCTGGGCGAACTGACCCGGATCGCCTGGAAGCACGACGTGCAGGTCATGATCGAAGGCCCGGGCCACGTGCCGATGCAGATGATCAAGGAGAACATGGACCTGCAGCTCGAGCACTGTCACGAAGCGCCGTTCTATACCCTGGGGCCGCTCACCACCGACATCGCGCCGGGCTACGACCACATCACCTCGGGCATCGGCGCGGCGCTGATCGGCTGGTACGGCACGGCAATGCTCTGCTACGTGACGCCGAAGGAACACCTGGGCCTGCCTAACAAGAAAGACGTGAAGGACGGCATCATCACGTACAAGATCGCGGCCCACGCGGCGGACCTGGCCAAGGGCCATCCGGGCGCAGCGATCCGCGACAACGCGCTGTCCAAGGCGCGTTTCGAGTTCCGCTGGGAAGACCAGTTCAACCTGGGCCTGGACCCGGATACGGCGCGCGAGTTCCACGACGAGACGCTGCCCAAGGATTCGATGAAGGTCGCGCATTTCTGCTCCATGTGCGGCCCGCACTTCTGCAGCATGAAGATCACCCAGGACGTGCGCGACTATGCCGCGTCGCTGGGTGTGAGTGAAAAAGAAGCCCTGCAGAAGGGCATGCAGGAAAAGTCGGTGGAGTTCGTGCGGAAGGGGGCCGAGGTTTATCACCGGCAGTGAGGGCCTGCTGAAGCGGAGTTTGCGGGTCTGCCGGGGCGCGGCTTGGGTTCTTGGGCCGCCCGGCACTCGAACCTCGACCGCCGGCCGGGACGGGCCGCGTGCCTGGGGGTTGCGCCACGGGCGCAGGCGGAGGGGGAATCCTGCGACGCCCGCCCCGCACCGGCCGCGCGAGCGGCCTTGCGGGGCTCGCGCGGCGTCTTGCGTCGTGATGATGACGCTTCGCGTGCGGCATGGGCGCCGGTTTGGCGTCCGCCTCTTTGGAGGCAGTCAAGCCGGGCTGACATGGCGGGTCCGCCGGCATCCCTCCGCAGTCTCGCCCGCGCACGCTCTCCCGATGCGCGCCAGCGCGCATGCCAGACTGACATCCGGGCGCCCGAAAACTTAGAGCAACTTCCCCGGATTCATGATCCCCGCAGGATCCAGCACCGCCTTGATCTCCCGCATCAAGCGCAACTCCAGCGGATTCTTGCTGTGCAGGAAATGGTCCCGCTTCAACTGCCCGATTCCGTGCTCCGCCGAAATGCTGCCGCCGTAGCGATTCACCTCGTCCAGCACGGCATCCGTGATCGCCGCCCCGTGCGCCGCCGCCCAATCGCGGTCGGCGCCGGCCGGGCGCGACAGGTTGTAGTGGAGATTGCCGTCGCCGAAGTGGCCGAAGATGTACGGCCGGATATCGGGGTACAGGGCCCGCACCCGCGCCTCGGCGGAAGCCATGAAATCGGGAATGCGCTCGATAGGCAGCGAAACATCGTGCTTGAGGTGCGGGCCATCGGCGCGCTGCGCCTCCGAGATTTCCTCGCGCAGCTTCCACAGCGCCTGCAGCTGCGCCAGCGAGGCCGAAACGGCCGCGTCCAGGCACAGCCCCTCTTCGAGCGCCTGGCCGATCACGCTTTCGAGCAGCGCATTGAGCGCCGCCTCGTCGGCCGTGTCGGCCAGCTCCACCAGCACGTAGGCCGGATAGCGCTGGGCAAAGGGTTCCTGCACGCCCTCAGCGTGCTTCAGCACCAGGTCTACGCAGTCGCCGGAAAAGAATTCGAACGCCTGCAGGCGCGCGCCGCACTTCTGGAACAGCAGCTCGAAAAGCCGCAGGGCCTGCATGGGCGACTCCACCGCCGCCAGCACCACCGAACGCACGTCGGTCCGGGGAAACAGCCGCAGCGCCACCGCGGTGATCACGCCCAGCGTGCCTTCGGAACCGATCAGCAGCTGCTTGAGGTCGTAGCCCGTGTTGTCCTTGCGCAGCGTGCGCAGGCCGTGGAACACCTCGCCGGTGGGCAGCACGGCTTCCAGGCCCAGCACCAGCTCGCGGGCCATGCCGTAGCGCACCACGTTGACGCCGCCGGCATTGGTGGCGACGTTGCCGCCGATCTGGCTGGAATCCTCGGCCGCCAGCGACAACGGCAGCAGGCGCCCGGCTTCCTGCGCCGCGCGGCGCAGATTGCCCAGGATGCAGCCCGCCTCGGCCACCATGGTATTGGCGATGGTGTCGATGGAACGGATGGCGTTCATCCGATCCAGGCTGAGCACCACGTTGGCGGGCGAGGCGTCCGGCGTCGCGCCGCCGCACAGCCCGGTATTGCCGCCGCGCGGCACCACGGCCACGCCGGCCTGCTGGCACAGCGCGAGGCAGGCCGCGACCTCTTCCGTGCTGCGGGGACGGACGACGGCCTGGGCCTGCCCCTTGTACAGGCCCCGCCAATCGGCAAGCCAGGGCGCGATGTCGTCGGCAGCGGTGAGAACAGTGTCCGGCCCCAGGGTCTGGAGCAGGCGCGCGGGGAAATCGGAGGGACTCATGATTGCGGACTCGGGTCGGATAAAGGGAGATCGAGGTTCAGCCGGGCGGCGGCCAGCTTCAGATGGCCGGTGGCGGCCTGGCGGGCGCCCTCCGGATCCTGGCGGCGTATGGCCTGGAGCACGGCCACGTGTTCCTGGTGGACGGCGGCGGCCAGCCCCTGCTGGCGCGCGGTATGCGAGCGCGCCGTGGCAACCGCCATGCGCAATTGCAGATTGAGGTAGCGCAGCAGCTCCTGGTAATAGCCGTTGTGCGTGGCGGCCGCGATGGCGACGTGAAAGGCGATGTCGTGCTCCACGCCGTGCTCGGGATGGTCCAGGTGGGCCTCCAGGCGCTGCAGCGCGCGCTCCATGGCGCGCAGGTCGGGCTCCGTGCGGCGCAGCGCGGCCAGCGCGGCGGCCCCGCCTTCCAGTTCCATGCGCAGTTCGTAGACGCTGGCGAGCTGGCGCCGGTCCAGGCCCACGTCGGCCGATACCTGGAACCCCTGGGCTCCGGTGCGCGCCAGCACGGTGCAGCCCGACCCCTGGCGGCTCTGGATCAGGCCCTGGGCGCGCAGCCGTTCGGTGACTTCGCGGATTACCGCGGCGCTGACGCCATACTGGTCCGCAAGCGCGCGGCCGGCGGGCAGCTTGGCGCCCACGGGGTACACGCCGTTGGCGATGTCTTCGGCAATGCGGTGGGCCACCTGTTCGGTCAATGTGAGCGTGCGGGCGAGCATGGCGGGATTATAGGCATAGTTTTCAGGTTATATGAAAACTTTTGGGGCGGCCTAGCCGGCGTCGAGCCGCCGCTCTCAGGCCGCGGCGGCCGCCTGGTCCAGGCCGAGATCGGTGATTGCCTGCGCGTCGGCCACGGCACAGCGCCGCCCGCCCATGGCCTTGGCGCGATACAGCGCCGTGTCGGCGGCCAGCATGGCCGCCTGGGGCGTGCGCTGCGGGCCGGCCAGGATGGAAATGCCGGCCGACAGCCCCACCGACACCAGGGTGCCGTCGGCCAGGGCGATGGGCTTGGAGACTTCGAGCAGCAAGTGCTCCCCAAGCCGCACCGCGGCTTCGGCGTCGATGCCCGTCACCAGGACCACGAACTCGTCGCCGCCGATGCGCGCCGCCACGTCGTCCACGCGCAGCATGCCGCGCATGCGCGCGGCGATGGTCTTGAGCACCTCGTCGCCCGCGGCATGGCCATGGGTGTCGTTGATGATCTTGAAATCGTCCATGTCCAGGTACAGCAGCGCCGCAGCCGCGTCGTGCTCGCGCTTGCTGGCGCAGACGCGCTCGAGCGCGGCTTCGAGCCCGGCCCGGTTGGCCAGGCCCGTCAATGCGTCCTGGCTCGCGCGGCGCTCGTTTTCGCGTTCGGCCTGCATGGTGGACACCAGGATGCGGTTCAGCCGGTGCGACGCGATGCTCATGCTGACGAGGTAGAACGGAATCTGGATGAACACAATGCCCATGACCACTTCGCCCGTGAACAGCGCCGCCAGGCACATCGGCCCCAGGCTGAGGAAGATCATGGCGCCCACCAGCCTCGGCGCGCCGTAATTGCGGAAACAGATGCCGCCCGCCATGGCCCCGCAGGATATCCCCGCCAGAGTGGCGGCCAGCCAGTCGCCGTTGATGAAGGTCGCGAAAACGCCGTAGCCCACGCTGAAAGCCCAGGCCAGGGCCAGCATGATGTACAGGTCGGTGTGGGTGTTGCCGCCGGCGCGCGAGGCTTTCAGGGCATGCCGCAGGACCAGCACGCGCACCAGCGCCAGCAGCACCTCCAGGATCAGCCACGAAATGTACATGGGCTCCGGGCGCCGCCAGGTGACCACGCCGGAAACCATGAGGGTATTGATGACCCCGCCAGCGAAGATCGGCAGCGTGCCGAACAGGCTGCCCACCAACGCCACGCGGATGTCGGGAGGGGTGTCTGGGCCGGAATCGGTAAGCCAGCGCGTCAGGCGCCACCTGGGTAATCGGAAACTGGGTCCTGTATCCACGCCGTGGGGTCCAAGGTTTCCCGCCAGAAACGCGGGACTGGCTGCGTTATAGCAGGAATTTGATCTTATTAATATTCCGAAACAGTTTCACCGGCAGCAACGGGCCGGCGCCCGCAGACCGCGCATTCGGGATCGCGCAGCACGTTTACGCTGCGCCACTGCATGGTGCGCGCGTCCAGCCAGAGCAGCCGGCCGGACAGGCTCTCGCCGACGCCGGCAAGCAGTTTCAGCGCCTCCGCCGCCTGCATGCTGCCGATGATGCCCACCAGCGGCGCGAACACGCCCGTGGTGGCGCAATTGACCGCTTCGACGTCGTCGGCTTCCGGAAACAGGCAGTGATAACAGGGAGCGCGCCCGTCGCGCAGGTCATAGACGCTGACCTGGCCGTCGAAGCGGATGGCCGCGCCCGACACCAGGGGCTTGCGGTGCCGCAGGCAGGCGCGGTTGATGGCGTGGCGGGTGGCGAAATTGTCGGTGCAGTCCAGCACAACGTCGGCCTGGGCCACGGCATCGGACAGCGCCTGCCCCTGCAGGCGCTCCACGCGGGCATGCACGCGCACCTGCGGGTTGAAGGCGGCCAGCAGGTCGCGCCCGGATTCGGCCTTGGGCCGGCCCACGCTGGCCGTGGTGTGCAGGATCTGGCGCTGGAGATTGCTCAGCTCGACCGAATCGTCGTCGGCCAGGGTGATTTCGCCCACCCCCGCCGTGGCGAGATACAGCGCGGCCGGGGAGCCCAGCCCACCGGCACCCACGACCAGCGCGTGCGAAGCCAGCAGCTTTTCCTGCCCTTCGATGCCCAGCTCATCGAGCAGGATGTGCCGGGCATAGCGCAGCAGTTGCTCGTCGTTCATTTGCCCTTGGAGGGTTCCACTCCGGACGGGGTGATCTTCATGCGCTCGGTGGAGCCCATGGCGGGCTTGGAGTCGGCCTTGGCCTGGGCGCGCGCCGACCCCTTCTCGACCGGCTTGCCCGCCAGCAGGTTCAGCGCCTGCTGGAGCTGGAAGTCGTCCTTGCCGCCAAACTCGAAGACCTTGGTCGGGACGTCGACGTTGTCCTGGTCGGCGTTGGACTTCACCTCGTTGGCGGTCTGCTGGTTGGACAGGTGGCGCTGCAGGTCGGCTTCGCGCGGCAGGCGGAACAGGTCGCCCTGCGCGGTGTCGGCCACCACGTAGTCGGGCTCGATGCCCGTGGCCTGGATGGAACGGCCGCTGGGCGTGAAGTAGCGCGACGTGGTGAGCTTGACGGCCGTGGACTCCGACAGCGGCAGGATGACCTGCACCGAACCCTTGCCGAAGGTACGGTTGCCCAGCACCTTGGCGCGCTTGTGGTCTTGCAGCGCGCCGGCCACGATTTCGGAGGCCGAGGCCGAGCCCACGTTGACCAGCACCACCATGGGCACGGTCTTCACCCAGGCCGGCAGGCCGGCCAGATAGTTGCTTTCGCCGCGCGCGTACTCGGCCGGGGTGGCCAGGTACTTGTGGCGGGCGTCGGGCGTGCGGCCGTCGGTGGTCACCACCAGCGCGTCGGGCGGCAGGAAGGCGCCGGCCACGCCGATGGCGCTGGTAAGCAGGCCGCCCGGATCGTTGCGCAGGTCGAGCACCAGGCCCTTGGGCGCTTCCTTGGCGCCGAGATCCTTGAGCTGCTTGGCCAGGTCGGCGCCAGTCTTTTCCTGGAACTGGGCGATGCGCACGTAGCCCACGCCGTTGTCCAGCATCTTGCTGCGCACGCTGCGCACCTTGATGATGTCGCGGACGATCTTCAGCACGATGGGCTGGGGATGGTCGGCGCGCATGATGGTGAGCGTGATGGGCGACTTGGGCGCGCCGCGCATGAGCTTGACGGCGTCGCTCAGCGACATGCCCTTGGTGGGCGTGTCGTCGATCTTGATGATGAGGTCGCCGGCCTGCACGCCAGCCCGCGCGGCGGGCGTGTCTTCGATGGGGGAGATCACCTTGACGAAGCCGTCTTCGGCGCCGACTTCGATGCCCAGCCCGCCGAACTCGCCCTGCGTGGCCGTCTGCATCTCGCGGAAGGCGTCGGCATCGAGGTAGGCCGAGTGCGGGTCGAGGTTGGACACCATGCCCGAGATGGCGTTGTCGATGAGCGTCTTGTCATCGACCGCCTCGACGTAGTTGTTCTTGATGGCCGCAAAGACGTTGCTGAGCTGCCGGAGCTCGTCCAGGGGCAAGGGGCTGCCGCGCTGCGCGACTGCCGTCACGCCCACGCTCAGCAGCGCGCCCGCCACCGCACCGATGGCAATCAGACCGAAACCGCGAAACTTGCGAGTGCTCATGCACACTTCCCGAATATGTTTTCGCCGATGGGATTCAGTAGAACGGCACCGATATACCAGCAGCCTTCGACCAACGACTCATTCAACCCTATGGCGCCAGCCACTGGGCCGGATCCACAGGAGCGCCACGATGGCGAATTTCAAAGTATAGGCCGGATTCCACTTGGCCGCCGGTCGCCCCCACGCTGGCGATGGTGTCGCCCGCCGCCACGGGATCCCCCACCCTCTTGAGCAGACTTTGGTTGTAAGCATAGACCGTCAGGTATTGCTGACCATGATCCACAATGATGAGGTTGCCGAAACCCCGCAGCCAATCAGCGTAGACCACCGTACCCGGCGCCACCGCCTTGACGGGGGTGCCTTCCGGGGCGCGCAGCACGATGCCCCGCCACACGCCGCCGTCCGGACGGTCCACGCCGAAGCGGCCCTGCACCTGGCCGCGCACCGGCGGCGTCAGACCGCGGTGCAGGCCGTTGCCCGGCGGCGCGGCGCGCGGCGCGGGTTGCACGGACGCACTGCGGGTTGGAGTGGCGGCGGCGGCTTCCGGTTCCGCTTTGCGCGGCGGTTCCACCTGTTTTTCCGGAGCGCCCGCGCCCCGCGCCTTCCAGCCCTGATCGCCCTCCGCGGGCCGCAGCCCGGCCGCATCGGGATCGGCCAGCGCCACCGGACCATGAGGCGGCTGGCCCTGGCGGGTAGCCGCCTCGACCTGCTCGCGCGCCTGGGCCGCCTCGCGGGCCTCGCGTTCGCGGCGGGCGCTGTCGGCCTGCCGGCGGGCGGCCTCGGCCCGCCGCTGCGCTTCCTCGGCGGCGCGGCGGGCCTCTTCCTGCCGGCGCGCCTCTTCCGCCTTGCGGCGGGCTTCCTCGGCGCGCCGCGCTTCCTCCGCCTGCCGGGCAATGGCGGCGTCCAGATCGGAAATCAGGCGCGACAGCCGCTGGTCGTCGCGGCCCAGCTTGCTGGCCTCGGCGCGCTGGGCGGTAATCTGGCCCTCCAGCTGCGCCAGGAGCGTCGCGCGCTCTTTCTGCTGTTGGACCAGGGCCGACTTCTGCTCGGAAGTCTCGGCCGTCACCTTCTGGATTTCGTCGCGGCGGGCGTCGGCGCGGCCCTGCAGGGCGGCAAGGCGGTCGATGTCGGTCCGCAGCGCCTGCACGGCCTGGGCGCGGGCGCGCGACACGTAGTCGAGATAGCCCAGGTTGCGCCCCAGCTCCTGCGGGTCGTCGCCCGAAAGCAGGGCCGTCCAGGGCGACAGGCCGCTGGTGTATTGCGTGCGAAGCTGGCCGGCCAGCTCGGCGCGCCGCCTGGCGAGCACGGCCTGCTGTGCGGCGATCTGCTTTTCCAGGCTGGCCAGGTCGGCCTCGGCCTGGCTGCCGGCCTCGGCGAGTTCGCGCAACCTGAGATTGATGCGGGAAATGGCCGACTCGGACTGCCGCAACGCGTCGGCCGCCTCCTTGCGGGCCGCCTCCCGGACGTCGATGTCCTTTTGCAGGGCCTCGATGCGTTCGCGCAGCCGGGCCTGCTGCCGCTCGGCCTCGGACTGCCTGCCGGCCAGATCGGCGGGCGCGCCGCGGGCGGCATGCGCCCCCGCGGCCAGCATGACCGACAACAGCAACCCCGCGGCGCGACGCATGTGTGCCAACCTTTTCCCTGGAGATCAGTCCTTCTTGGCCTTGCCCTGGGCAGCCACGGCGGCCATGGCCGCCTCGATCTCGGCGGCATCGCCCAGATAATAGTGGCGGATGGGGCGCAGGTCATCATCCAGCTCGTAGACGAGCGGCTGGCCGGTCGGGATGTTCAGGTTGACGATGTCGTCTTCGGACATGCCGTCGAGGTATTTGATGAGCGCGCGCAGGCTGTTGCCGTGCGCGGCGACCAGCACCTTGCGGCCGGAGCGGATGGCCGGGGCGATGGACTCGTTCCAGAACGGCAGCACGCGGGCCACGGTGTCTTTCAGGCATTCGGTGGCCGGAAGCTGGTCGGCCGGCACCTTGGCGTAGCGGCTGTCGAAGCGCGGGTGGCGCGGATCGTCCAGCGAGAGCGGCTCGGGCGCGATGGCATAGGCGCGGCGCCAGATCAGCACTTGCTCGTCGCCGAACTTGGCGGCGGTTTCGGCCTTGTTCAGCCCCTGCAGCGCGCCGTAGTGGCGCTCATTCAGCCGCCAGCTCACGCCCACGGGGGTGTACATGGCGTCCATGGCGTCCAGCGCGATCCAGAGGGTGCGGATGGCGCGCTTGAGCACCGAGGTGTAGGCCAGGTCGAAGGCATAGCCTTCTTTCTTGAGCAATTCGCCCGCCTTGCGGGCCTGTTCGCGGCCGGTTTCGGTGAGGTCGACGTCGGTCCAGCCCGTGAAGCGGTTTTCGAGGTTCCACTGGCTTTCGCCGTGGCGCATCAGAACGAGTTTGTGCATGGCGTGGCGCGCTTTCGGCGCGGGTTAAAGTTGAGGAATGCGCTCATTTTATAATTGCGCGATTTTGCCCTTGATTTCACCCCGGCGCACCTCGTCCGTCCATTGGCGGGGCGCGCGGGGCCGGCTTTCATTCGGTTCTTACTCCGGACCCGGCCGCTTCCGGCCGGCGCCGCACTTCAGGATGCCTCGTGGACTTTCTGCACTTTCTGCTTGACAAGAACAACCTCTTCATCGTCGCTATCGCCGTGGTGTCCGGCGCGATGCTGGCCTGGCCGGCGCTGCGCAAGGGCCGCGCCGGCGGCGCCGTCAGCACCGGCGAAGCGATCCAGATGGTGAACCAGCGCCAGGCCGTGTGGGTGGACGTGCGCCCCGCCGAGCAGTTCCAGGCCGGGCACATCGCCCAGGCCCGCAGCGTGCCGGCCGCCGATCTCGAAAAGAAGGCCGCCAGCCTGCCCAAGAACAAGCCCCTCATCGTGGTCTGCGAAAATGGCCGCGATTCCACGCGCATCGCCGCCCGGCTGCGCGCCCAGGGCTACGCCGACGCGACGCCGCTCGAAGGCGGCATGCGCGCCTGGCTGGCCGCCGGTCTGCCCATCACCCAGAAGGGCTGAGCCCGGCAACGAACGCATCATCAGGAGCGCCTATGAAAAAAGTGGTCATGTACAGCAAGGACTATTGTCCGTATTGCGCGCGCGCCAAGGCGCTCTTGGAGCAGCGCGGCGTGGCCGACCTCGAAGTCATCCAGATCGACCGCGACCCGTCGCAGCGCGACATCATGATCGAACGCACCGGACGACGCACCGTGCCGCAGATCTTCATCGGCGATACTCACGTCGGCGGCTGCGACGACCTGATGGCGCTGGACCGCGCCGGCGGCCTCGCTCCGCTGCTCAACAACGGCTGACAACCGCCTTTTGCCCATCCCACCAACGGAAACACTCATGGCTGATCAAGACCAAAACACCCAGCAGGAAGGCGGCAACGACGCGCCCTCGTTCAATCTGCAGCGCGTCTACCTGAAAGACCTGTCCCTGGAAATGCCGAATGCGCCCCACATCTTCCTGGAGCAGGAAGCGCCCCAGGTGGAAGTGAGCATCAACGTCGGCGGCCAGCGCCTGGCCGAAACCGTGTTCGAAACCACCGTCACCGTCACGGTCACCACCCGCGTGAACGACAAGGTGCTGTACCTTGTGGAAGGCACGCAGGCCGGCATCTTCGAGGCCGCCAACATCCCTGCCGAGCAGCTCGATCCGCTGCTGGGCATCGTGTGCCCCACCATGCTGTACCCGTACCTGCGCGCCAACATCGCCGACGCGATCACGCGCAGCTCGCTGCCCCCGCTGCACCTGACCGAGGTGAACTTCCAGGCCCTGTACGAACAGCGCCTGGCCGAGCTGGCCCAGCAGCAAAGCGCCTCCAATGGCAACGGCGCCGATTCGGGCATCATCCTGCCCCCGGGCGCCACCCGCCAGTAAGCCGGGACGCGGCGCCCCATGGCCACTCCCGCCGCCCGCAGCCTGCGCGTCGCCGTCCTGGGCGCGGGTAGCTGGGGCACCGCGCTGGCGGCGGCCGCGAGCCGCCGCCATGCCGCCGTGCTCTGGGCGCGCGATCCCGCGCAAGCGGCCGCCATGGCCGCCACGCGCGAGAACGCGCGCTATCTCCCGGGCATTGCCCTGCCGCAAGCCCTCGAATTCTCCGGCGACCTCGACGCCGCGCTCCTGCACCTGCGCCATGCCGACGCCGACCGCCTGATCGTGCTGGGCGTGCCGGTGGCCGGGCTGACCGCCCTCTGCGGCGAGCTTTCGCGCCGCCTGCCGGCGCTGGGCCTGGAAGACACCCCCATCGTCTGGACCTGCAAGGGCTTCGAAGCCGACACCGCGCGGCTGCCCCACGAAATCATGCGCCAGGCGCTGCCCGGCGCCACCGGCGGCGCGCTGTCGGGTCCGTCGTTCGCGCGCGAGGTGGCCCGGGGCCTGCCCGTGGCGCTCACCGTGGCCAGCGCCAGCGCCGCGCTGCGCGAAACCACCACCCGCGCCTTCCATGGCGGCGCGCTGCGCGTCTATGCCAGCGCCGATCTGGTCGGCGTCGAGGTCGGCGGCGCGCTCAAGAACGTCATCGCGGTGGCCTGCGGCATCTGCGACGGACTGGCGCTGGGCACCAATGCCCGCGCCGCGCTCATTACCCGCGGCCTGGCCGAAATGACCCGCCTCGGCGTGGCCCTGGGCGCCCAGGCCGAAACCTTCGCCGGCCTGACGGGGCTGGGCGACCTGGTGCTGACCGCCACCGGCGAGCTCTCGCGCAACCGCAAGGTGGGCCTGGAAATCGGCGCGGGCCGCAAACTGGCCGACATCCTGGCCAGCGGGATCACCGCCGAGGGCGTGCGCTGCGCGCGCGCCGCGCTCGAACGCGCCCGCGCCGCCCGGGTCGAGCTGCCCATCACCGAGGCCGTCTGCGCCGTGCTCTTCGAAGGCGTGGCGCCCATGACGGCGGTTTCGGCCCTGCTGGCGCGCGACGCCCGCTACGAAAGCGGCAACGCGCCCGGCTGAAAGCCTCATACGCCCCCGATTTCCGTCCGCACGATCACAACGCCCACAACACTCTGGAGACCTCCGTCATGTCGATAGCCCGCAATTTCCGGGTCGGTTCCCTGCTGCGCAAGCTGTGCCTGGGGCTGGCGGCCCTGCTGCCGCTGGCCGCCCACGCCGATTGGCCCGAGCGCCCCATCCACCTGGTGGTGCCCTTCCCGCCCGGCTCCTCGCCCGACCTGCTGGCGCGCACCATCTCCGAGCCGTTGTCGCAGGCGCTGGGCCAGCCCATCGTGATCGACAACAAGCCGGGCGCGGGCGGCAACATCGGCACCCGCATCGTGTCGCAGGCCAGGCCGGACGGCTACACCCTGCTCTACACGATCAACGGCCCGCTGGTCACGGCGCCCACGCTGTACAAAAAGACCCTGGGCTACGATCCGCTGCGCGACCTGGCGCCCATCACGCTGGTAGGCACCAGCCCCAACGTGCTGGTGGTGCCGGCCAGCCTCAAGGTGGACACGGTGCAGGACTTCGTCAAGCTCGTGAAATCGCGGGGCAATTCGCTGAACTACGGCTCCGTGGGCCCGGGCAGCTCGGCCCATCTGGCCATGGAAATGTTCAAGGGACGCGCCGGCATCGACCTGGCGCACATCCCGTACTCGGGATTCCCGCAGGTGATCTCGGCCATCATCGGCGGCGACGTGCAGGCCGGCTTCATGGTGCCCGCCATTGCCGTGCCCCAGGCGCGCGACGGCAAGGTCAGGCTGCTGGCCGTGACCAGCCTGCAGCCCAGCGACGCGCTGCCCGGCGTGCCCACCATGGCGGCCGAAGGCTATCCGGGTTTCGAGGCAATTTCCTGGAACGCCGTGCTGGCCCCCGCCGGCACGCCCACGCCCATCATCGAGCGCCTGAACGGCGAGCTGTCGCGCATCCTGGGCAGCGAATCGGTGCGCAAGCAGTTCACGCAGCAGTACTTCACGCCCGCGCCTTCCACGCCCGAGGCGCTCACCCGCCGCATCAAGGACGAAAAGGCGCTCTGGGACCCAGTGATCCAGAAGCTGAATCTCTCGCTGGATTGACGCCTGTTGCGCCAGGGGCCCCGCGCGGGCGCCTGGGCCGGCGGCCGCTCACAGGCCGCCGTCGTATCCCTGCTGGCGCCACGCCTCGAATACGGTGACGGCCACGGCGTTGGACAGGTTGAGGCTGCGCTGCCCCGGACGCATGGGCAGGCGCAGCCGCTGCTGCGGGGCGAAGAGCGCCTGGTGGGCTTCCGACAGGCCCGAGGTTTCGCGGCCGAACACGAACACATCCCCCGGGCGGAACGCCACGTCGCCCACGCTGCGCTGCGCCCGCGTGGTGAGCGCATAGATATGGGAAGGGTCGGCCCCGGTGTCTGCCAGCGCCTCTTCGAGGCTGTCGTGCACGCGCACAGGCTGCCATTCGTGATAGTCCAGCCCGGCGCGGCGCAACCGCGCGTCGTCCATGTCGAATCCCAACGGGCGCACCAGGTGCAGCTGCGCGCCGGTGTTGGCGCAAAGCCGGATGGCGTTGCCGGTGTTGGGCGGGATTTCGGGGCAGACCAGGATGACGTGAAACATGGCGAAGGCGCAGAAAACGGCGGCGTTCCGAACGGGACGCGGATGTGGCGGATTGTCGCCGATTTGCCGTTCTCCCGGGCGCTCTACGGCGCGCCGCCGGGGGTGCGCGCCGCCACCAGCACCGTTACGTCCTGCGCGCCGCCGGCGATGAGCGCCTGGGCGGCGGCACGCACGGTGCTGCCGGTCGTCATGACGTCGTCCACCAGTACCGCGTGCCGGCCCGCCAGGGGCTCGCGGCAGACGTACAGCCCCTGCGCCGCGCGGCGGCGGGCCCGGCGGTCCAGCGTGGCTTGGCGCGGCGTTTCGCGGCGGCGCGCCAGCACGGCGCGCGCCAGCGGGATATCCAGCTCGCCGGCCAGGGCGCGGGCGATCTCGGCCGCGGGATTCATGCCGCGCCGGCGCAGCGAGGCGCGGCCGGCCGGCACCGGCACCAGCACCGCGCCCGCGGGCAGAACCAATCCCTGTCGCGCGCAGGCGCGCGCCATCATGCCCGCCAGCACGGGGGCCATGCTCAGCCGCAGCCCGGACTTGAGCATATGGACCAGGATGTCGGCGGGCGGCTCGTAATCGAACGCCGCCACGCAGCGCGAGAACGGCGGCGCGCCCGCCAGGCAGGCCGCGCAGTGGCCGTGCCTGAGGCGCAGGGCGCAGCGCGGGCAGCGCGGAACCGCCGGATCGACCATGGACCCGGCGATATCGGACTCACACCCGGCGCACAGCCGCGCCCCCGCGACGCGCGCGCCGCATAGCGGGCAGTCGCAGCCGATGCGGGCCAGCAGCGATCGCCCCGCGCGGCGCAGGGTCAATCGGAAGGCTGAGCCCGTATGCGCAATAATGTCGGACATCGCTTCATGTAATCATGCTCCGCCCCGCGCCGCCAGTACGGGCGCGATCCCAATGTCCCTGCCAGAAACCTCCCCCCCGCCTTCCCTGCCCATCGTCAGCGCCGACGTGCCGCGCCAGTTCGCCCGCCGCGGCGACCTGTCCGAGGCCCAGTTCCTCTATGGGGAAGTGGCCCGGCGCATGCTGGGGCGGCTGCGCTATATCCGCCTGCGGCCGGCCGCCATGCTGGACGCCGGCTGCGGGGCGGGCGACAACCTGGCCCTGCTGCGGGAGCGCTATCCCGAGGCCGCCTATACCGGGCTGGACAACTGCGAGCCGCTGCTGGCGATCGCGCGCAAGCGCCATGCGGCCGGCGGCCTGGGCGCCTGGATCGGCAGGCTCGCCCGTCGCGGCCCGGCCGGGCCGGCTTTCCTGAACGCCGACCTGGCGGCCAGCGGACTGCCCCCCGAGTCGCTGGACCTGGTGTGGTCGAACCTGGCGCTGCACTGGCACCGCGAACCGCACGCCGTGCTGGCCGAATGGCGGCGCGTGCTCAAGGTGGGCGGACTGGCGATGTTCTCCTGTCTGGGGCCCGCCACGCTGCGCGAGCTGCGGCAGGCGCTGGACGACGCCGGCCTGCGCACGGCCACGCCCTCGTTCGTGGACATGCACGATTTCGGCGATCTGCTGGTGGAGAACGGCTTTGCCGATCCGGTCATGGACCAGGAAATACTGACCCTCACCTACCGCGGCCCCGACAAGCTGCTGGCGGACGTGCGCGCGCTGGGCGGCAATCCGGCCGAAGGCCGCCGGGCGGGCCTGGCCGGCAGGCGCTGGCGCGAGCGGCTGTGCGCAGCCCTGGAAGCGCAGCGGGGCGAAGACGGCCTGATACGGCTTTCGATAGAGGTGGCTTACGGACACGCCTGGCGCGCCGCGGCGCATCGGACCGGGGCCGGGGAAACCCGCCTGTCCGTCAGCGCCATCGGCGGCCGCAGGCAGGGCGCCGCGCCCTGACCTGTCCCGGGCGGGTCAGTGCAGGTGCTCGGGCAGGGGCTCCACCCCGGGCTCCGACAGCGGCTGCACGGCAACGTGCATGGGCTCGGAAGTGGCGCGGATGCGCCGACGCAGCACGGCGGTGGGTTCGGGCGCGGGCGCGGTGGCGCAAGCCTCGCCGCGGAAGGTCTGGGTCATGCTTTCCACCACCAGCGGCAGCTCGCGCAGGCGATGGAACTGGTTGCGCAGCCAGCGGGAGTCGTTGCCGCTGCGGATGGCCTCGTCGCGCAGCGCGGCGATCATGTCGGCCGTGCCGAGCTCCTGGGCCACCGGCATCAGGCGCTGGAACAGGGCCCGCAGGTGGTCGATGAGGCGCACGCGCTGGCCGTCCGGCGTGACGTAGCTGCCTTGCAGGCCGAAACGGCAGGCCTGGAAATGGTTGCTGCGGTAGGACAGCCAGGCCCCGTCGGAAGGCTCGTCTTCGCGCAGCAGCAGCACCGAGAGGGCCTGGGCGAAGGCCGCGATCTGGCAGGCCCGCTCCACGGTCAGGGGGGTGTCGCACACGCGGATTTCCACCGTGCCATATTCGGGCTTGGGCCGGATATCCCAGTACAGGTCCTTGATGCTCTCGGCCAGGCCGAACGCGCGCAGCTGCGACAGATGCGCCTCGAACTGGTACCAGTCCTTGACTTCGGGCGGCAGGTGGCCAGCCAGGGGAAAGCTGTTGACCGCGTTCAGGCGCGAGCACGAGAACAGGGTGTCCACGCCTTCGCAGTACGGCGAGGAGGCCGACAGGGCAATGAAGTGCGGAACATAGGGCGACAGGCGGCGCAGCAGGCCGATGGCCTCGTCGCCGGTCTTCACGCCCAGGTGAATGTGCTGGCCGAACACCGTAAATTGACGCGCCAGGTAACCATACATTTCGGCCAGGTACTGGAATCGCGGCGTGTCCGAAATGGAGCGCTCCTGCCAGCGCATGAAGGGGTGCGCGCCGCCGCCGGCGACAGAGACCCCCACGGCGTCAGCGGCCTCGACCAGCGCGTCGCGCATCTCGCGCATTTCGGCCAGCAGGCCCATGGGGTGCTCGTGCACCGAGGAATTCAGTTCGATCATGGACCGCGTGATCTCGGGTTTGACGCGGTCGGCGATGGGATGGTTGGCCATCTGGGCCAGGAGCTCATCGGAAGCGGCGGCAAGGTCGAAGCTGCGCGGATCGATGAGCTGCAGTTCGAGTTCGATGCCCAGGGTGTTGGGGGCCGACGAAATGAACGGGATGTGTTCCATCTCGGACTCCTTGATATTTGTGGTGGGGGATTGCGCCGTTCGACCTTGAAGCCCGGCAGCTTCCCGGGGGGCACTAGACGGCTGCTTATGCGTGCATGATAGCCGCAGCTTTATGGCAAAACGATTGTAAATCGTGACATTTGTGTGCAACATCGGGAAGCATCCCGTTTTACCCGCACAGAGCCGGTAAGCAAGCACTTACAACATAGGATTGACGGGGGATTGCGGCCGGCGGCTCCCGGAAAGCAAGCGCTGGCAGGGCCTGGAGAGGGGTTCGGGATATCCCGGATTAGGGATATCCCGGGGGAATGGCGGCAGATCCGGCGGCCGCTATTTGCGCCAGAAGATAGGGGTGAACAGCACCAGCACCGTCATCAGCTCCAGGCGTCCGATCAGCATGGCGAAGGTGCACACCCAGATCTGGAAATCCGAAAGCACCGCGAAATTGCCCATGGGGCCGACCGGGCCCAGGCCCGGACCGGTGTTGTTCACGCTGGCGAACACGGCCGAAAAAGCGGTGATGGGATCCAGCCCCGACAGCAGCAGCAGGCTGGTGAACACGGCGATGGACAGACCGTAGAACAGCATGAACGCCAGCACCGACGACATGGTGCGGCCTTCCACCGCCCGACCGTTGATGCGCACCGGGCTCACCGCGTGCGGGTGCAGCATGGTGACCAGCTCGTTGCGCGCCTGCTTGATGAGGAGAATGGCGCGGATCATCTTGATGCCGCCGCCGGTGGACCCCGCCGAGGTGGCGAAACCCGACAGCAGCAGCATGGTGAGCGGCGCGAAGAGCGGCCACTGGGCGAAATCGGTGTTGGCGTACCCTGTGGTGGTGGCCATGGAGATCGTGTTGAACATGCCGTAGCGCAGGGCCTGCAGCGGCGCCGTGTACACCCCCTTGATGTACAGGTATGCCGAGATCACCAGCCCCACGCCCAGCACGACGACCAGGTAGGGCACGGCTTCGGGGCAGCGCAGGTACGCGCGGGCGCTGCGCTGGCGCAAGGCGTTGAAATGGGTGGCGAAGTTGATGCCCGCGATCAGCATGAACACCATGGCCACCGCCTCCACCGCCGGGGAATCGAAGTGGGCGAAGCCGTCGTCCCAGGTGGAAAAGCCGCCCAGCCCCATGGTGGTGGCCATGTGGCACCAGGCGTCGAACCACGGCAGCCCCACGGCGCGGTAGGCCAGGAAACAGAGGATGGAAAACGCGAAATACACCGCGTAGAGCGCCTTGGCCGTGCTGGCGATGCGCGGGGTGAGCTTCTCGTCTTTCATGGGGCCGGGCGTCTCGGCCCGCACCACCTGGTGGCCGCCCACGCCCAGCAGCGGCAGAATGGCCACGGCCAGCACCAGGATGCCCATGCCGCCCACCCAGATCAGGGTGGCGCGCCACAGGTTGATGGACGGCGGCAGCGCGTCGAGATTGGTCAGCACGGTGGCGCCAGTGGTGGTGAGGCCGGACATGGCCTCGAAATAGGCGCTGGTGAACGACAGCGGCAGGCCGGCGTGGCGAAAATAGATGAGCAGCGGGATCGCGGCCAGCAGCGGCAGCCCCGCCCACACCGCCGACACCAGCACGAAACCGTCGCGGGCGCGCAGCTCGCTGCGATTGCGCCGGGTAAGCGCGGCCAGGCCCGCGCCGATGCCGATCGACAGCAGGAAGCCCTCCAGGAAGGCCTGGCGCGCGGCATCCTCGCCCAGGTACGCCACGCCCAGCGGAATGACCATGGTGAGCGCGAACATCACCATGGTCAGGCCGAGAATGTGCAGGGTGGCCAGCACGCGCTTCATGATGCTCGTCCGGCCGCGCCGGCCCCGGCGTTGAGGTCTGGGGCGCGCATCAGAAGAACGAAGCCGAGACCTGGAACAGTTTTTCCACGCGCGGCATCTGCTTGCGCGAGGGCACGAAGACGATCACGTGGTCGTCGGACTCGACGACGGTGTCGGCATCGGGCAGCAGGATTTCCTCGCCGCGCACCAGGGCGCCAATGGTGGCGCCCTTGGGCAAGTGGATTTCTCCCACGGGCCGGCCCACCACCTTCGAGGTGGAGCGGTCGCCGTGGGCGATGGCTTCCAGCGCCTCCGCCACGCCCTGGCGCAGGCGGTGCACGGCCGCCACGTCGCCGCGGCGCACGTGGCGCAGCAGCTCGCTCATGGTGGCCTGCGAGGGCGACACGGCGATGTCGATGTGGCTGCCCTGCATGAGCTCGCCATAGGCCTGCCGGTTGATGAGCGCGATCACCTTGCGCGCGCCCAGGCGCTTGGCCAGCAGCGATGACATGATGTTGTCCTCGTCGTCGCTGGTGAGGGCGAGCCAGGTGTCCATGTCCTCGATGTTCTCGCGCTCCAGCAGGCTTTCGTCGGTGCCGCTGCCGTGCAGGACGAGCACGCTGTCCGGAAGCTGCGTGGCGAGGTATTCGCAGCGCTTCCGGTCGCGCTCGATGATGCGCACGCTGTAGTTTTCCTCGGCGAGCTGGCGCGCCAGGCGCAGGCCGATATTGCCGCCGCCGGCGATCATGACGCGCCGCACGGCGCGCTCGGCCTCGCGCAGCTGCCGCACGGCGCGGCGCGCATGGCGCGTGTCCACCACCAGCACGACCTCGTCGCCGGGGGCGATCACGGTGCCGCTGCCGCCGCGCAGGGGCCGCCCGCCGCGCAGCACGTCCACCACGCGCGCCTGCACGTCAGGCCAGACGTCGCGCAGCTCGTCGATGGGATGATGCGCCATGGGACTGCCGTGGCTGACCCTCACGGTGACCACGCTGACCCGCCCTTCGGCGAACTCGACCACCTGCAGGGCCTCGGGAAACTCGATGAGGCTGTGCAGATAGGTGGTGACGCTGCGCTCGGGGCTGATGAGCGCGTCGATACAGAAGCCGTCCTCGCCCATCAGTTCGGGGTGCTCGGGAAACTCCGGCGACCGGATGCGCGCGATGCGGCGCGGCACGTTGAACAGCTGGCGCGCCATCTTGCACGCCACCATGTTGGCGGCGTCGGAAGCCGCGCAGGCGATGAGGAGATCGGTGTCGGCGGCGCCGGCCGCCTCCATGATCGAAACCTGCGTGCCGTCGCCGTGGATGACGCGCAGATCGAAGTGTTCCTGGAGATACTGCAACTGCCCGGCATCCGTATCGACGACCGTGATGTCGTTCTCTTCGGAAACCAGGTTTTCCGCCACGCTGGTGCCCACGCGCCCAGCGCCCATGATGAGGATCTTCATGTGCCCCGCTTGCGCGCGGATTCGATGCCCAGTTGCTTGAGCTTGCGGTAGAGGTGGGTGCGCTCCAGGCCCGTGCGCTCGGAGACGCGGGTCATGCTGTGGCTTTCGCGGACCAGGTGGTATTCGAAATAGATGCGCTCGAACTCGTCGCGCGCTTCGCGCAGGGGCTGGTCGAGCGAGATGCTGCCGAGCTGGCCGTTGGCGGTGACCGGCACTTCGCCGGACGGCGCGGGAGCCAGCGTGGGCGGATCGAGCTCGTCTTCGAGCGCGACCGGGGCGCTGGGCGCCGCCTGGTGCGCGGCGGCGGGAGCGGGATGCGGGGCGCGCCCGCGCGCCAGCCCGGCCGCCACGGTCTTGAGCAGGCGCTGCAGCGTGATGGGCTTTTCGAGGAAATCCATGGCGCCGATGCGCGTGGCCTCGACGGCGGTATCGATGGTGGCGTGGCCGCTCATCATGATGACGGGCATGTCCAGGAGGCCCTGCGAGCCCCATTCCTTGAGCAGGCTGACGCCGTCGGTGTCGGGCATCCAGATGTCCAGCAGCACGAGGTCGGGACGCATGCGCAACCGCGCGGCGCGCGCCTGCGCCGCATTTTCGGCCAATTCGACCGTATGCCCCTCGTCGTAAAGGATTTCCGACAAAAGTTCGCGAATACCGACTTCGTCGTCAACCACCAGGATTCTGGCCATAAAGCATCCACCTATTGCGTAGCCGCATTATGCTTTTGTTGCGCGGTCGCGTCCATAGTATCGGCCCCGGGCGCCAGCCGGGTCAACAGAATGGATATCCGCGCCCCCCCTTCCTTGCGATTCGCAAGATCGATGCGCCCGCCGTGTTCTTCCACGATCTTGCGCACGATGGCCAATCCTAACCCAGTGCCATGCGCCTTGGTGGTGACGTATGGCTCGAAGGCGCGCTGCATGACCTGCTGGGAGAAGCCCGGGCCGGTGTCGGCCACGGTGAGGCGCACGGCCTGCTGGTCGGAGCCGTCGGGCTGTTCGCTGTGCGTAAGCTGGGTCTTGATGCTCACCTGCCCCTGCCCGCCCTGCTCGGCCACCGCGTCGCGCGCATTGGCCAGCAGATTGTGGATGACCTGGCGCAGCTGGGTGGGATCGCCCTCGATGGCCGGGAGGTCGGGCGCCAGCGCCACGTCCAGCATGAACGCCTTGGCGCCGTGGCGCGTCATGCCGCCCTCGGCCGGATCCCAGCCGTAGAGCGACAGCACGTCGGCCACCAGCGCGTTGAAATCCAGGCGCTGCATGACGGCCGGCGGCGTGCGGGCGTACTCCCGGAAATCGTCCACCATCTGCTTCAGCGAGGCGACCTGGTTGATGATGGTATTGGTGGAGCGCTCGACGATCTGCGCCTCCGCCTCGGGCAGCTTGCCGGCGAGCTTCATGGCCAGCCGCTCGGCGGAAAGCTGGATGGGCGTGAGCGGGTTCTTGATTTCGTGCGCCAGGCGGCGCGCCACTTCGCCCCAGGCCACCGTGCGGTTGGCCGAAATGACCTCGGTGATGTCGTCGAACACCACCAGGTAGCCGTTGCCGCGGCCGTCCACCCGCAGGTGCGTGCCGCGCGCGAGCAGCGTGAGCGTCTGTGGCGACTCGTCGCCGCCCGGCTGCGCCAGCGATATCTCGAACTGCTGCTGCCAGTGCTGGCGCTCCGAGCCCACGGCCGCGTGCGCGGAAAACGCCTGGCGCACCACGTTGGCGAATTCCAGCATGCCGTCGGCCGTTTCGAGCGGACGTCCGATCACCGAGCGCAGGTCGGCCTGCAGAATGGTCTGGGCCCCCTGGTTGACCGTGGTGACGCGAAAAGACTCGTCGAACACCAGCACGCCCGACGACAGGTTGGAGAGCACGCTCTCCAGGTAGACATTGGAGCGTTCCAACTGCTGGCGGTTGCTCTCCACCATGCGGCGCGCCTCGTCCAACTGGCGCGTCATGGCGTTGAACGAACGGGTAAGCTGGCCCACCTCGTCGCGCTCCGGCGGCTCGGGCAGCGGCCGGTAGTCGCCCACGCCCACGGCCTGCGTGCCGGCCGCCAGGCTCAGCAGCGGGCGCACCAGCCGCTTGGACAGCGAAAGCGCCACGGCAATGGCGCCGAAGGCCGCCAGCAGCAGGGCCAGCGTCAGCGTGATGCCGTACAGCTTGCGCAGGCCCAGCCGCGAAAGCGCCAGTTCCTGGTAGTCGCGGAACCCTTGCTGCACGCGGTTGGCGTTGTGGGCGATCTGCTCCGGCACCGGCTGCACCAGTTGCAGCCAGCGCGGCTCGGACGCGCCCAGCAGCCCGTCGTAGCGGTCGGGGCCGGACAGCGGAATGACCACGCGCAGGTGCAGCCCGCCTTCGTCGCCCGGGGCCACGGGGTCGTCGGCTTCCGCCGCCGAATAGCCGCGCGCCAGCCGCAACTGGTTCATCACGGCCGGCGGCGGCATGGCCGGCATGAGCTGGCCGTACTGGCTGGTGGAAAACGCCACCATGCGGCCGCTGCCGGTGAACACCATGGCTTCCTGCACGCCGTTGCTTTCGCGCAGGCGGGTGAGCGCCAACGAAATGCCCGTGTCGCTGTTGCGGCTGAGCTCGGTGGCCATGGAGCGGGCGCGCGCGTCCAGGTCGGCCAGCAGCGAATCGAGCGCCGCGCGCCCCAGGTTGAGGCCGGCCTCCAGCGCGGAATCGACCCGCACGTTGAACCACGATTCGATCGAGCGCGACATGAACTGGACCGACACCGTGTAGATCAGCGCGCCCGGCACCACGCCGATCAGGGCGAACGCCAGCGAGAAGCGCGCGGTCAGGCGCGCGCCGAACTGGCGGCGCCGGATCTGGCGCGACAGCCGCACCGTCAGCGCCACCACCCAAATGAACAGCGCCAGCGCGAAAATGCCGTTGAGCACCAGCAGCACGTCGTAATAGCGCGCGAACCGGGACGCGTTTCCGGTCGACCAGGCCAGCAGCCCCAGCAGCGCCAGGCCGCTGACCGCGCCTATCAACAGGGCAAGCCGCAGCAGCAGCCTCATGACGGGTCTTTCTCCTGTTTCACGGTGAAGGTGAAATCGCTCCAGGGAGTGGATTGGGTCCAGGCGCTGCTGTTGAGCGCATTGACCTGGAAGGGCCGCGGCAGCAGCGAGGTGTCCAGCCGCAGGCGCAGCTGCCCGCCGTACTCCACGTCTTCGTCGAACTCGCCGGCATCGGCCACGGCCCAGTTGCGCACGTGCCGGATGACGCTCATGGCGTCGTCGAGCGAGGCCACGGGAAACGTCAGTTCGCCCACGCCGGCGCGCCACTGGCGGGTCAGGGCGTTATAGCCCACGCGCCAGGTGCGGCTGGTTTCGACGATGGACTTGTCGAACCACCACCAGCGCTCCCGGGTGATGGTGAGGTCGGCCGTGAAATACAGCGACAGCCCGCGCTGCGCCGCCTCGCGGAGCTGGTCATTGAGGTCGAAACGGATATCGGCGTCGATTTCCAGCATGCCGTTGCGGATGACCGGCTCCACTTTCAGCACTTTGGGCTCGTCCGCATGGGCGACGCCGCCCGGCAGGAACCAAAACAGGGCAGATGCCAGCAACAAGCCTAGAAATGAGCGCGAAATAATGGACATACGACACCAGACCAACGTCACGCCCTTATTCTTGGCGATTCATGACAGCTTGGCAAACAAGGCATAGAAAAAACCGTCGCGCTGGGCGGCCGGTGTTGCGCCGATGGCAACAGGCAGCAGCTGGCCGGGCGCGTCCAGCCTGCGGGCGTCGGGGTGGCGCTCGAGAAAAGCCTCGGCCTGGCGCTCGCCTTCGGCCGGGAACACCGAGCAGGTGGCATACAGGAGCCGCCCGCCCGGCGCCACGGTGCGCCACAGGGCGTCGGCGATGCGGGCCTGCAGGGCGGCGGTGCGGCGCAGGTCGTCCTCGCGCCGCAGCCAGCGGATGTCCGGATGGCGGCGCACAATGCCGGAGGCCGTGCAGGGCACGTCGGCCAGCACCGCGTCGAAGGGCCGGCCATCCCACCAGGCGTGCGGGTCGGCCGCGTCGGCGGCCTGCAGCCGCGCGCGTTCGCCGCCCAGGCCCAGGCGGTCCAGGTTCTGCCGCACGCGCGCCAGGCGGGCGGCGTCCACGTCCAGCGCCAGCAGCTCGATGTCGGCCAGCTCCAGCAGGTGCGCGGTCTTGCCGCCCGGGGCGGCGCAGGCGTCCAGCACCCGCATGCCGTCGCGCGGGGCCAGCAATTCGGCGGCACGCTGCGCGCCCGCGTCCTGCACCGACCACCAGCCTTCGGCGAAACCGGGAATCTGCGCCACGGGACGCGGCGTCGCCAGCACCAGGCCCGATTCGCCGGCCGGCTCCGCGGCCAGGCCCGCGGCCGCCAGGGCGCCGAGCACCTGCTCGCGGGTGGCGCGGCGGCGGTTGACGCGCAGCGTCAGGGGCGCCGGCGCATTGGCCGCCTCCAGGATGGCCTGCCAATCCTGCGGATAGGCGCGGCGCAGCGCCTGCACCCACCAGCCGGGATGGTTCCAGCGCGCTTCGGGCCGGTCGGCCACGGCGGCTTCCAGGGCTGCGCGTTCGCGCAGAAAGCGCCGCAGGCTGCCGTTTAGCAGGCCCTTGTAGGCCGAAAGGTTGCGCGCACGCGCGGCGGCGGTCACCGCCTGGTCCACCACGGTGTGCGGCGCGTAGGCGGGCATGCCCGGCACGCCCGCCTCGTCGCCGCGCACGAGCAGCGCCAGGGAGACGAGCAGCAGGGCCTGCAGGCGCGTGTTGGGGTAGCGCTGGACCAGTTGCCCCGCGATGGCGCCGGCCCAGCCGAGGTGGCGCATGGCATGGAAGCTGACGGCCTGGGTGGCCGGACGCAGGGCCGGCTCCACGGCGGCCAGCATGTCGGTCAGCGAGCGCCCTTCCAGCACGCCCTGGACGGCGTCCGCGCTGGAAAGCAGCACGGCCGACAGCGGCGGCGCCAGGGAGGGGGAATCGGAACGCGCAGACATAAGACGATTTTTTGACACAAGACCGCTATGGTAGCCGCAGCTGGACACCCGGCGCGCGCCTGCGGCACACTGGCTCCCTATCCGGAGCCGCCCATGTCCGCCGCCACCCTGCTGCTTTTCGTCCTGGCGTCCGCCGCCACCATCCTCACTCCCGGCCCCACCATGCTGCTGGCCATGGACAACGGTTCGCGCCACGGCGTGCGCGCGGCCGGCTGGGGCATGGCCGGCGCCGTGCTGGCCGACCTGGCGCTGATCGGCGCGGTCGCCTCGGGGCTGGGCGTGCTGCTGGCGGCGTCGGAAACGGCCTTCCAGGCCGTCAAATGGGCCGGAGCCGCCTACCTCGCCTACCTGGGCTGGAAGATGCTGCGCGCCGACGCGGCGCTGCCTCCGGCCCTGGCCGGCCAGGGCCCTGCGCCGCGCCCGTCGGGGCTGGCCCTCGGGTCGCGCAGCTTCCTGGTGGCCATCACCAACCCCAAGGCGCTGCTCTTCATGTCCGCCTTCCTGCCCCAGTTCATCGACCCGCGCGCGCCGCTGCTCGCGCAATACGCCACGCTGGCCGCCATCATGGCCGCCCTGAACGTCGCGGTGATGACGGCCTATGCGGCGCTGGGCGCGCGCCTGGTGCGGGCGCTGCGCGCCGGCGGGCTGCGGTGGCTGAACCGCCTGTGCGGCGGCGCCATGATCGTCCTGGCCGCCACGCTTGCGCTCTACCGCCGCAACGCCCCGTGAACAGAAACAGAAAGCGCGCAGGCGCGCCAGCCGCGGCCTGGCCGCGGCCCCGGTTCCGCGCAGGCTATTCCGGCTGCGGCGGCCAGGACCAGCCCGGCCCGGCGTCCTCGAACGCTTCGGCGGCCAGCAGCAGCTCCCGGTCGGCGCGGCAGCGGCCGACCAGCTGCAGCCCGATGGGCATGCCGTCCCGTCCCAGCCCGCAGGGCACGCTGATCGCCGGATTGCCGGTCATGTTGAACAGCATGGTCCACGGATACCAGTGGCCGCGGATATCGGCGCACTGGCGGCCGTCGATGACGATGGAATCGAAAATGTCCGTGCCCAGCGGCACGGCGGTCCGCGACAGGGTGGGCATGGCCAGCAGATCGGCCTCGTCGAACAGCGCCTGCACCTTGCGGTAGAGCGCCGTGCGCGCAAACATGGCCTCCTGGTACTGCACCGCGCTGAACTGCATCGCGGATTCGATCTGCCGGCGCAGCGACGCGCTGTAGGCGTCGGGCGCCTGCGCGATCAGGGGCAGGTAGCGCGCGCGCCATACCGTGTGGTTGATCACACGCCAGACCGGCTCCACGTCGAAACCGGCGCCGTCAAACGGTTCGATGCGCGCGCCCAGGCCGGCCAGGCGCTCGAGCGCGAGCGCGAAGGCGCGCCGCACGTCGGCGTCCACCGGCCGGCCGGGCGGCGCGACGCAATAGCGCACGCGCTTTCCGCGCAGGGTGTCCGGCGGCTCCGCCTGCCCCAGGTAGTCGGTCTTGGGCGCCCCCATCGACCAGGGATCGCAGGGATGCGGCCCGCTCATGGCGGCCATCATCAGGCGGGTGTCCGCGACGGTCCGCGTGGTGGGCGTGACGTAGGTCTGGTTGCCGATGGCGTCGGGCGCCTGGCTGTGGGGAATGGCCCCGATGCTCTGCTTGAACCCGACCACGCCGCAACAGGCGGCCGGAATCCGGGTCGAGCCGCCGCCGTCGGTCGCGACCGCCAGCGCGGTGACGCCCGCCGCCGTCGCCGCCGCCGCGCCGCCGCTCGAACCGCCGCAGGTGCGGTCCGGGCTCCACGGATTGCGGGTATGGCCGAAGAGCGGGGAGTCCGTCATGGACTTGGTGCCGAACTCGGGCGTGGTGGTCTTCCCGATCAGTATCGCGCCCTGCCCGCGCAGCCGCGCCACGGCCACGGCGTCTTCGGCCGGCACGTTGTCGCGAAAGGGCACGGCGCCGAATGTGGTGCGCACGCCGGCGGTATTCACGAGGTCCTTGACCGTGAAAGGCAGGCCGTGCAGCAGGCCCGGCGCTTGCCCCCGCATGAGCGCCTGCTCGGCCGCGCGCGCCGCTTCGAGGGCCTGCTCCGGGCACAGCGTGATGAAACAGTTCAGGGCCGGCTGCAGGCGTTCGGCCCTTTCGATGGCTGCGCGCACCAGTTCCACGGGAGACAGGGCCTTGCCACGCACCAGGCGCGCCGCTTCGACGGCACTCAACTGCCAGAGGGAATCGCTCATTTGCGCTCGACGGCCGGGCTATTCGTCGAAGACGATGCCGGCCTCCTTGACGATGGGAGCCCAATGCTCGCGCTCGGCGCGCATGCGGCGCGCGGCCTCGGCGGCGGGCCGGGGCGCCACCAGGAAGCCGCCGGCCTGCAGCTTGGCGACCAGCGCCGGATCCTTGCCCGCGGCCAGGAATGCCTGCTCCAGCTCGCCGACGGCCGCGTCCGGCGTGCCGGCCGGCGCATAGACGGCGTACCAGCTCGACGCGTGCTCATACTGCGGATACCCCTGCTCCAGCAACGTGGGCACGTCCGGCAGCATGGGCAGGCGCCGGGCGCCGGCCACGCCCAGGATCTTCAGCTTGCCGCCGCTGTAGAGCGGCATCATGCTGGCCACGGCGTCCCACCCCATGGAAACCTCGCCGCCGACCACGTCGACCAGCATGGGCGCGGCGCCCCGGTACACCACCGGCTCGATCTGCAGGCCGTTCTGCCTGCCCAGTTCGATCGTGCCGAGCTGGCCGGGGCTGCCCTGCGTGGCCAACCCGAGATTCGCCTTGCCCTGGGCCTGTCTGGCCCATTTCACGTACTCGGCCATGTTGCCGTAGGGCTGGTTCGCCCCGGCCGCGGCTGCCGTGGGCACGTCGGCCACCACGGCGACGGGGCGCAGGTCATGATCGGGGTCGTAACCCAGCTTGCGGTAGGTCAGCGGAAAAATCACGAACATCGGCGAGGAGCCGAGGTAGAGCGTCAGCCCGTCCGCCTTGGCTTTCTTCACGGCGTCCAGGCCCAGGCGCCCTGATGCGCCGGGCCGGTTCTCGACAATGACGTTGGCGAATCCGGCGGCCTGCAGGCGCTCCGCATAGGCCCGGGCCACCGCATCGGCCGCGCCGCCGGCCGCATAGCCGACCACGAGTTTCACCACTTTGGCGGGCTCGCCCGCGCCTTGGGCGGCGGCGTCGGACGAAACCCAGAAGGCCGCGGCGGCGGCGAGCACGCAGGCATGGATACGGCGTCTGGCGGTCAAGGCGATTCTCCCGTCTGATGGACAAGGTTGCGGCGGCGGGACCGTCGGCGCGTTGCGCAGCCGCCAGCCGGACCGAGCTTCCGGCATCGGGACATGATCGTCCCTGCTTGACTTGCCGTATAGTGAATTTTTTTACAGTTCAGTTGAGAAAATGGTCAACCCAAAGACCGTGGAAGCGCTGGCGTCCCGGATCAAGCTGCGCCATCTGCAGATCGCCCTGGCCCTGCGGGACGCGCCCACCGCCAAGGAAGTGGCCCGCCGCGCGAACGTCAGCGAATCCGCGGTTTCGAAGACCCTGGCGGAACTGGAGGAGCAGCTGGGCTTCAGGCTGTTCGAGCGCGCCGGCAACGGCAGGCGGCCGACGGCCATGGGCGCGCAGGTGCTGCCCGTCATGGAAGCGCTGGTGTCGCGGGCGCGTTCGATGGCGGAGATCATCGCCGAGGTGCGCTCGGGCAGCCAGGGCGGCCTGCGGGTCGGCGTGGCGACCGACATGGGCAAGCTCATCCTCGCGCCGCTCATCCATGCGTTCAACCAAGCCCAGCCCGGCATCGCGCTCAACGTGCAGACCGGCGGATTCCAGGCCATGGCGGACCTGCTCCGTGAAGACGGGCTGGACGCGCTGGTGTGCTATGACGACAGCAAGCTGGTTTCGCCGGAACTGGGGCGCCTGCGCCTGGCGCCCCCGCAGCCGCTGGTGGTGGTGGCCAACGCCCGCCTGTCGCCGCTGGCGTCCCGGACGGCCGTCACGCTGCGCGACCTGCACGGGCAGCCGTGGTGCAGGCCCCGGCCCGGCACCATGATGCACGCCAGGCTGTCGGAACTGTTCCTGCGGGCCGACCTGGATCTGCCGCCCCGCGGCATCGAGGCGAGCGACCTCCTGCTGACCGACGAATTCGTGCGCGCCACGGATTACCTGGTCATGCTGCCCGTCGCGGCGGCGCGCCGGCTGGCCGATGCCGGGGATGCGGCGATCCTGCCGATCGACCTCGGCCTGCACAACCCGCCCACCCTGGTTGCCTGGGAACGCGCGCGCGAATGGCAGCCCTCGCTGGCGCGGTTCCTGGACTTCTGCCAGCGCCGGACGCCCTGAAGCGCACCGGGGGCGCTCACCGCAGGCCGGCGCCGGCCGCCAGCGCCTCATGGCCCGGCGCCTCCTTGGCCCAGGGCTCGCCGGACAACTGCCCGGCCAGGTATTCGATGAGGGCCTGCACCCGCGCCGGACGGCGGCGTCCCGGCGGCGTGATGATGTGCAGCGAGATCGGGTCCACCAGCCAGTCGTCCATGACCGTTTCCAATTCGCCTGTCTGCAGCTCGTTCCAGGTCAGGAATTCAGGTTGCAGCGCCAGGCCCAGGCCGGCCTTGAGGGCGGGCACGAGCGCTTCCGCATTGTTCACGTGCAGGTAGGCGGGCATGGACAGGGAATGGTCGCCGTGCACCGGGTGGCGAAAGCGCCAGTTCGGCCCGTGGCGCGAATACATGTAGCGCAGCGCGCGGTGATGGACGAGATCGCGCGGATGCGTGGGCCGCCCGTAGCGCGCGAAATAGGCGGGCGCGCCGACGAGCAGGATGCGCACCGAGCACAGCCGGCGGGCCAGGAGGCTGGAATCGGTCATCGAGGAGATGCGCAAAGCCGCGTCGAAGCGTTCGGAGACGACATCGACCAGCTTGTCGTTGAATTCGATCTCCAGCCCGACTTCGGGATGGGCGCGCATGAAGCCCGGCAGCATGGGCGCCAGGCGCGAAACGCCGAAGGACATGGGCGCGGCGAGCCGGACGGTGCCGCGCAGGCTGCCGGATTGCTCGGTGACCTCGGACTCCACCGCCTCGCCTTCTTCCAGGATGCGCGCGGCGCGCTCGATGGCGGCGTAGCCCGCGTCGGTCAGCGACAGCTGGCGCGAGGTGCGGTGGATGAGCATGGTCTGCATGCGGGATTCCAGTCTCGAGACCGCTTTCGAGACGGTGGCCTGCGACAGCGAAAATGCCGCCGCGGTCTTGGCGAAAGAGCCGGTTTCGGCGACTTTGGCAAAAATCGCCCAGGCTTCCAGGTCCGGTAGTTTCTTCATTGCGCGCTTCCCGAGTCCGCAAAAGGCAGGCGTTTTAGCACGCCATTCTGTCATCCAGGCGCGCCGCATTCCCGAAAAAACGGAAAACATGGAATTCCGTTTTTCGCATTCTCCACGCAATTTCCCGAACGTAAACTGGTTGCGCCACATGCGGATACTTCCGCGTCCTCTTTTTTCTCCGCCCGCAGGTGATCGCCATGACCAGCAACAAATACCTCGAAGTCCTCACGCCCCAGAACAGCCAGATCATTTTCATCGACCAGCAGCCGCAAATGGCTTTCGGCGTGCAGTCCATCGACCGTCAGACCCTGAAGAACAACGTGGTGGGCCTGGCCAAGGCGGCCAAGGTCTTCAACATTCCCACCACCATCACCACCGTTGAAACCGACAGTTTCTCGGGCAATACTTATCCCGAACTGCTGGCCGTGTTCCCCGACCACAAGATTCTCGAACGCACCTCGATGAACTCGTGGGACGACCAGAACGTGCGCGATTCCCTGGCCGCGCACGGCCGCAAGAAGGTCGTGGTGTCGGGCCTCTGGACCGAAGTGTGCAACACGACCTTCGCGCTGTGCGCCATGCTGGAAGGCGGCTACGAGATCTACATGGTGGCCGACGCCTCCGGCGGCACCTCGACCGACGCGCACAAGTACGCGATGGACCGCATGGCGCAGGCCGGCGCGGTGCCCGTGACGTGGCAGCAGGTCATGCTGGAATGGCAGCGCGACTGGGCCCGCAAGGAAACCTATGACGCCGTCACCGCCATCGTCAAGGAACACTCCGGCGCCTACGGCATGGGCATCGACTATGCCGTCACGCACGTCCACAAGGGCCCCGAGCGCGTTCGGCACGGCGAGCGCATCGGCCCCAACCCCGCCAAGTGACGCCTTGCACGGCAGGCTGCGCACCGAGGTGATAGATGAAACTCTACCTACTGTCCCTGGGAGCCGGCCTGCTGGTCGGCATCATCTACAGCCTGCTGCAAGTCCGCTCGCCGGCGCCGCCCCTGGTGGCGCTGGTCGGGCTGCTCGGCATCCTGCTGGGCGAACAGGTCATCCCGGTGAGCAAGCAACTGCTCAAGGGCGCCGGCTTTTCCTCCGCGTGCTCGCAAACCCGGGCCACCGAACACGTGCTGGGCGAGCTGCCGGGCCGCCATGCCGCCAAAGCCCCGGACGGCGCGGACCGGGCCTGATTCCGCCGCGCCCGCCCGCGCTACCACGCAGAGAGTATTCATCGTGTCCGCTTCCCACCCCGACATCATTTTCCATAACGCGCGGATCACCACGCTGGACCGCGCCAGGCCCGAAGCCAGCGCGGTCGCCATCGAGTCCGGCAGGTTCTTCGCCGTCGGCTCCGACGAGGAAGTGCTGGCGCTGGCGGGCCCGTCCACCCGCGTCGTCGACCTGCAGCGCCGGCGCGTGCTGCCGGGCCTGTTCGACAACCACACCCACGTGGTGCGCGGCGGCCTGAACTACAACCTCGAACTGCGCTGGGACGGCGTGCGCTCGCTGGCCGACGCCATGGACATGCTCAGGCGGCAGGTGGCGGCGACGCCCGCCCCGCAATGGGTGCGCGTGGTGGGCGGATTCACGGAGCACCAGTTCGTCGAAAAACGGCTGCCCACGCTGGACGAGATCAATGCCGTGGCGCCCGACACGCCGGTCTTTCTGCTGCACCTGTACGACCGCGCGCTGCTGAACGCGGCGGCGCTGCGCGCGGTGGGATACACCAAAGACACGCCCGAGCCTGCGGGCGGCGAAATCACGCGCGACGCGCAGGGCAATCCCACCGGGCTGCTGCTGGCCAAGCCCAACGCCGCCATACTCTATGCCACCCTGGCCAAGGGCCCCAAGCTGCCTTTCGAGTACCAGCTCAATTCCACCCGCCACTTCATGCGCGAACTGAACCGCCTGGGCGTGACGGGAGTCATCGACGCGGGCGGCGGCTTCCAGAACTACCCCGAAGACTATGCCGTCATCCAGAAGCTGGCCGACGAGGGCCTGATGACGGTGCGCCTGGCCTACAACCTCTTTACGCAGAAGCCGAAGCAGGAAAAACAGGACTTCCTCGACTGGACCGCCAGCGTCAAATACAAGCAGGGCGACGATTACTTCCGCCACAACGGCGCGGGCGAAATGCTGGTGTTCTCCGCGGCCGATTTCGAAGACTTCCGCCAGCCGCGCCCGGACATGCCGCCGGAGATGGAAGGCGAGCTCGAGGAAGTGGTGCGCATCCTGGCCCAGAACCGTTGGCCGTGGCGGCTGCACGCCACCTATGACGAAACCATCTCGCGCGCGCTCGACGTCTTCGAGAAAGTGAACCGCGACATTCCGCTGCAGGGCCTGAACTGGTTCTTCGACCACGCCGAAACCATTTCCGAGCGCTCCATCGACCGCGTGGCGGCGCTGGGCGGCGGCATCGCCGTACAGCACCGCATGGCCTACCAGGGCGAGTACTTCGTCGAACGCTACGGCGCCGAGGCGGCCGAAGCCACGCCGCCCATCCGGCGCATGCTGGAAAAAGGCGTGCAGGTATCCGCCGGCACGGACGCCACGCGCGTCGCGTCCTACAACCCGTGGGTGTCGCTGGCCTGGATGGTCACCGGCAAGACGCTGGGCGGCCTGCGGCTTTACCCGCAACGCAATCGGCTGGACCGCGAAACGGCGCTGCGCATGTGGACCGAAAACGTCGCCTGGTTCTCCAACGAGGAAGGCCGGCGCGGCCGGATCGAAGCGGGCCATTTCGCCGACTTCATCGTGCCGAGCAAGGACTACTTCGCCGTCGCCGAAGACGAGATCTCCTTCCTGACTTCCGACCTCACCGTGGTGGGCGGCCGCGTCGTCTACGGCGATGGCGCTTTTGCCGGCCTGGACGACACCCCCCCGCCGCCGGCCATGCCGGACTGGTCGCCCACGCGCCTGTTCAAGGGCTATGCCGCATGGGGCGAGCCGGACGGCGCGGGCCGCAACTCGCTGTATCCGCGCTACCAGGCCCTGGCGGCCTGCGGCTGCGCCAGCGCCTGCGGCCTGCACGGCCACGACCACGCCCGCGCCTGGGCCGCCCGGGCGCCCGTCTCCGACGTCAAGGGCTTCTTCGGCGCGCTGGGCTGCTCCTGCTGGGCGGTCTGAGGCGCAGTCGGCGGAACCGCGGCCATGCGCCCCCCAACCGATTCCGCGCACGGGCCGGCCGGACTCGCCCGTCGCGCGCTGGGCGGCAGGGCGGCGCGCCGCCTTGCCCATCTCGGCCTGTGCGCCGCGTACCTGCAAGGCGGGCTGGCCAAGCTCGGAGACTTTCCCGGCGCCGTCGCTGAAATGGCCCATTTCGGGCTGACCCCCGCTCCCGTGTTCGCCGCCCTGGTGATCGCGCTGGAACTGGGCGGCAGCGCCCTGCTGCTCATCGGCTGGCAGCGCTGGCTGGGCGCGCTGGGCCTGGCCGTCTTCACCGTGCTGGCCACGTTTCTGGCCTTGCGTTTCTGGGAACTGCGGCACGGCCCCGCGCGCTTCGCCATGGCCAACGCCTTCTTCGAACACCTGGGCCTGGCCGGCGGCCTGCTGCTGGCCGCCTGGGCCAGCCTGCAAGAAAGCCTGCGAGAGAGAAACCCGCCATGAACCCGAACGCGCCACCCGCTGCGGCCAGCAGCTTCGCGCCGCTGCGCCAGACCGTCTTCGCCGTGCTGTGGATCGCCACGGTGATCGGCAACACCGGCAGCTTCATCCGCGACGTCGCCAGCGCCTGGCTGATGACCGATCTGTCGCCGTCGCCGGCGGCGGTCGCGCTGGTGCAGGCGGCCGCCACGCTGCCCGTCTTCCTGCTGGCGATTCCGGCCGGGGTGCTGGCCGACATTCTCGACCGCCGCCGGTTTCTCGTCGGCATACAGGTGCTGCTGGGCTGCACCAGCCTCGGTCTGATGGCGCTATCGGCCCTGGGGCTGCAATCGGTGGCCTCGCTGGTGGCGCTCACATTCCTGGGCGGCATCGGGGCCGCGCTGATGGGGCCCACCTGGCAAGCCATCGTGCCCGAGCTGGTCGAGAAAAAAGACCTCAAGAGCGCGGTCGCGCTCAATTCACTGGGCATCAACATCGCGCGCGCCGTCGGCCCGGCCCTGGGCGGCCTGCTGCTGGCCGCCGTGGGCGCCGCCGTGGCCTACGGGGTGGACGTGCTCACCTACGTTTTCGTCATCGCCGCGCTGCTGTGGTGGCGCCGCCCGGCAGCCGGGCAGGACGCGCTTTCGGAACAATTCGGCGGCGCCTTCCGCGCCGGCCTGCGCTATGCGCGCGCGAGCCGGGAGCTGCACGTCGTCCTGGCGCGGGCATTCCTGTTCTTCGCGCTGGCCAGTTCCGTCTGGGCGCTGCTTCCGCTCGTGGCGCGCAGCCTGCTCGACGGCGGCCCGGGCTTTTACGGCGTGTTGCTGGGAGCGGTGGGCCTGGGAGCCATCGGCGGCGCGGTCGTGCTGCCCCGGCTGCGCGCGTGGCTCAGCCCCGACGGCTTGTTGCTGGCCGCCGCGCTCGTTACCGCCGCGGTCATGGCGCTGCTGTCCTACGCGCCGCCCAAGTGGCTGGCCACCGCCGCGCTGCTGGTGCTGGGCGCGGCCTGGATCACCGCGCTCACCACCCTGAACGGGGTGGCGCAGGCCATCCTGCCCAACTGGGTGCGGGGCCGCTCGCTGGCCGTGTACCTCACCGTCTTCAATGGCGCCATGACCGCCGGCAGCCTGGGCTGGGGCGCGGTCGCCGAGGGCGTCGGCGTGCCCGGCGCGCTGCTGGCGGGCGCGGCCGCGCTGGCGCTGGTGGGCCTGGCCGCGCACCGCATCAAACTGCCCGCGGGCGAGGCCGACCTCGTGCCCTCGAACCACTGGCCGGAGCCGCTGACGGCGACGCCGGTCGAGCACGACCGCGGCCCCGTGACGGTGCTGATCGAATACCGGATCGCGGCCGGCGACCGCGCCGGCTTCGTTGACGCGCTGTATCGGCTCTCGGCCGAGCGGCGCCGCGACGGCGCCTATGCCTGGGGCGTCGCGGAAGACTCCGCCGACCCGACGCTGATGGTGGAGTGGTTCCAGATCGAATCGTGGGCGGAGCACCTGCGCCAGCATCACCGCGTCTCGCGGGCGGATGCCGACATCCAGGCCGAGGTGCTGCGATTCCACCAGGGCGGCACGCCGCCCGTCGTCAGGCACCTGCTGGCCGTCGAGCGCCCGGACAGGCGGCGCGGCCGCAACGGGAGGAACGGCGTTCCGCCGCCTTCCCCCGGCTGACCGCCGCTTCGCCGGACGGCGGTCAGCCCAGGGAAGGCATGGACATCGCAGTCGAAATTGATGGTTGTTCTCGTTCTCTAAATCCGCCGCCCTCCCGCATCGTCCTCCATGCGCGCTTTACCCACAGAGCAGCCATGAGCGCCGAGGATGAGTCCACCCTGGTGCGGACGTACCTGTGGTGGCGGACACCCCTGCTGCGCCTGTTGAGCCGCAAGCTGGGCTGCCGCGACGATGCGGAAGACCTGGTGCAGGAATCGTTCACCCGCTGGATGGCCCAGGGCGGCGCGCGCCAGATCGCCAAGCCGCAGACCTACGTCGACACCAACGGCAAGAACCTGGATCCCGCGTACGGACACAATTACGAGCTCGGCATCAAGGGCGCATTCCTGGACAAGCGCCTCAACGCGTCGCGCGCGCTCTTTCTCACCAACCAGAAGAACGTGGCCGAGTACGTGGACTACAACCCGGGCGCGCTGAATCAACCCACCGTCGGCGGCGGCCTGCGCTGGCAGAGCAAGACCGAGAACCTCGGCTACTGGGTGGACGAGTCGCGCAGCATCGTGCAGAAACCTTACGCGGTCGCCGACCTGATGGCGCGCTACGACATCACGCCCATGATGCCGCTGACCCTGAACGTCAACAACGTCTTCGACAAGCGCTACTTCCGCACCATGGGCTTCAACAACAGCGTCTACTACGGCGACGGCCGCACCGCCGCACTGACGCTGCGGGCGTTGTTCTGGCGTCGGAAGACGCCGCGGCGGGTCCGTGCCGGCGGCAAGCGCGGGCCCGCCGCCGGCGAGGGGCGAACGCCCCGCGCAAGGCAGGGCGCGGCCGCGGCAGGGTAAAATGCTGGGTTGGCTTGAACCTTTGGCGTCCCCATTTTCTGCGGCGGCGCCCGCACTCGCAAAGCCGCACGGAAGCCTTATGAAGACCCCTGCCTCCCCTACCCAAACCGAAGCCCATGTGCCGCGCGTCGGATTCGTCAGTCTTGGATGCCCCAAGGCGCTGGTCGATTCCGAACGCATCCTGACCCAGCTGCGCACCGAGGGCTACGAAGTCACGCCCGACTACGACGACGCCGACGTGGTGGTGGTCAATACCTGTGGATTCATCGACAGCGCCAAGGCGGAGTCGCTGGAAGCGATCGGCGAGGCGCTGGCGGAGAACGGCAAGGTCATCGTGACCGGCTGCATGGGCGTGGAAGAGTCGGCCATCCGGGACGTGCATCCCAACGTGCTGGCGGTGACGGGGCCGCAGCAATACGAAGAGGTGGTGCGCGCGGTGCACGACGCCGCCCCGCCGCGCAAGGACCACAACCCCTACGTGGACCTGGTGCCGCCGCAGGGCGTGAAGCTCACGCCGCGCCATTACGCCTATCTCAAGATTTCCGAAGGCTGCAATCACCGCTGCAGCTTCTGCATCATCCCGTCCATGCGCGGCGACCTGGTCAGCCGGCCCGTGGGCGAGGTGCTGAACGAGGCCGAGCGGCTGGTGCGCGCGGGCGTGAAGGAACTGCTGGTCATTTCGCAGGACACCAGCGCCTATGGCGTGGACCTCAAGTACCGCAGCGGCTTCTGGAACGGCCGTCCGGTGCGCACGCGCATGACGGAGCTCTGTACGGCCTTGTCCGAGCTCGGCGTCTGGACGCGCCTGCATTACGTGTATCCCTATCCCCACGTGGACGAGGTGATTCCGCTCATGGCGCAGGGCAAGGTGCTGCCCTACCTGGACATTCCGTTCCAGCACGCCAGCCCGCGCATCCTGAAGGCCATGAAGCGGCCGGCCTTCGAGGACAAGACGCTGGCGCGCATCAAGCGCTGGCGCGAGGAATGCCCCGATCTCACCATCCGCTCCACGTTCATCGTGGGCTTTCCGGGCGAGACCGAGGAAGACTTCCAGTACCTGCTCGACTGGATGCGGGAAGCCCGGCTCGACCGCGTGGGCTGCTTCCAGTATTCACCCGTGGAAGGCGCGCCGGCCAATGCGCTGGACAACCCCGTGCCGGACGAGGTAAAGCAGGAGCGCTGGGAGCGCTTCATGGAGCAGCAGCAAGCCATTTCGGCCGAACGGCTGCAGGCCCGGATCGGGCGCGAGATCGAGGTGCTGATCGACGAGGTGGACGAAGACGGCGCGGTGGGCCGCAGCAGCGCCGACGCGCCCGAGATCGACGGCTGCGTCTACGTGAGCGCCGAACGCGCGCTCAAGCCTGGCGACCTGGTCCGCGCCCGCGTCACCGACGCCGACGAATACGATCTCTGGGCCGACGACCTGGGCGCGGCCGCCCGTTGAAACCGGCCCCGGCGCCCCGGCCCGGGGGCCCTCCGCGCGTCAGTTGCCGTCCAGGAAATCTGGACAGATCGTCGGCGTGCTCTTCCTCCACCGCCAGGATTTCCTCCAGCAGGCGGCGCGTGGTGGGTTCCCGTTCGCCGATCCTTGAGCGACCTGCCTTCCACGCACTCGGAATGGCTGCGCTGAAGTAATGGCGCTTGTAGCGCAGCACGCAGACGACATCCGTGGCGAGCGCTTTGTTGAGCAGCTTGCGCACGGTGCCGCGGCGCGCCATGAAGGGCCGGCGTTCCTTGCGTACACTATCGGCTTTCCCAAGCGCCTGTGACGCAATCTGTAACGGGACCAGCGGCTCCCTGATTTTTTCCATGACCCTGAAGAACATCTGCGTATATTGCGGCTCCAACCCCGGCAGCCGCCCCGAGTACATCGAACAGGCGCGCGTGCTGGCGCGCGAGCTGGTCAAGCGCGACCTGGGGCTGGTCTATGGCGGCTCGGTGGTGGGCATCATGGGCGTGGTGGCCAACGAGGTGCTGGCCGCCGGCGGCCGCGTGATCGGCGTGATCCCCGAACTGCTGCTCAAGAAAGAACACGCCCACAAGGGCCTGACCGAACTGCACCTGGTGCAGACCATGCACGAGCGCAAGGCCCTGATGATGGAAAAGGCCGACGGCTTCGTCGCCCTGCCGGGCGGGTCGGGCACGCTGGAGGAATTCTTCGAGGTCTGGACCTGGGCCCAGCTCAATATGCACAGCAAGCCGTGCGGCCTGCTCAATATCGCCGGTTATTACGACGCGCTGGTGCGGTTCGTGGACCACGCCGTCGAAGAGGCTTTCATCCGCCCGCAGCATCGCGACATGCTGGTGGTGGAGCACGACCCTGCCCTGCTGCTGGACCGCTACGCCGCCTACGAGCCGCCCAACATCTCCAAATGGTTCGATCCGGTCAAGGCCTGAAACGGCCCTGCTAAACGACAAAGAGGGGAATCCGCGCCATGTCAGACGTATTCATGCACAACGCCACCACCGAATCCGTACTGCGGGATTACTTCCACGCCAAGGACGAGAACCGCCCGCTCTACATGACGCGGGCGTTCGCCAGCGACGCGGTGCTGCGCATGGCCCTGCGCACGCAGGCCATCGCCTTTCCGCCGGAGTCGCACGGGCTGGCGGCCATTACCGACACCCTGGTGCGCAAGTTCGGCCAGACCTACGAAAACGTCCATACCTTCTACCTGTCGCGCCCGGAGCCCGGCGCGCGGCTCGCGGCCTACAACTGCGACTGGCTGGTCGGCATGACCGAAAAGGCGACGGGCGACGCGCGGGTGGGCTGCGGCCGGTACGAATGGGAGTTCCAGCCCGAGCCCTATCGCGCCAGCTCGCTGGTCATCACCATCGAGAGCATGGTGACGCTGCCGGCGGGCGACGCCGGGGCCGTCTTCGGCTGGCTGCTGGGGCTGGAGTACCCCTGGACCACCGCGCGGCGCGCCGCCGACAGCGCGCCGCCGCTCGAGGCGCTGGCGCCCGTGGTGCATTACCTGCTGCATCCGCAGGGCCTCTGATCCGGCGAACGCATCCCGGATGGCCGACGTGAAATACGACATCGCCGCGTTCGATTTCGACGGAACCCTGGCCGACACCATGCCGTGGTTCAACTCCATTCTCAATACGGTGGCCGACAAGTACGGCTTTCGCAGGATCGACGCCGCCGAACGCGAGCAGTTGCGCCATCGCGAGGCCGCCGAGATTCTCAAGTACCTCGGCATTCCCTTGTGGAAGCTGCCGGCCATCATGGCGCACGTGCGCGCGCTGATGCAGGACATCGACCCTGCGGTGCAGGTTTTCCCCGGCATCCCGGAGGCGCTGCAACGGCTGAAGGCGGCGGGCCTGAAGCTGGCCGTGGTGAGCTCCAATTCGCTGCAGAACGTGCAGCGCGTGCTGGGCGGCCGGACCTCGGCGCTCTTCGACGCCTATGAGTGCGGCACCGACCTTTTCGGCAAGGCGGCCAAGATCCAGCGCCTGCTCCGGCAACAGGACGCGGATCCCGCGCGCTTCCTGCTGGTGGGCGACGAAATGCGCGACATCGACGCGGCGCGCAAGGCCGGCGTGCGCGTGGGATCGGTGGCCTGGGGCTATAACCACATTGATGCGCTGCGCGGACGCCAGCCCGACGAAGTGTTCTACACCGCCGCCGACCTGCCCGCGGCGCTCGCCTGACACGGAGACATCATGCACGCCGATCCCGCCTATCTGGTCACCGACGCCGCCGCCCTCGAAGCCCTGTACGGCCAGCCCGGCGAAGCCTCGCTGAAAAAAGAAGTGGACCACGTGCACCCGCACTACCGGGCCTTCATCGAAGCCGCGCCCTTCGCGGTGCTGGCCACCGCCGGCCCCGACGGGCTGGACGCCTCGCCACGCGGCGATCCCGCCGGCTTCGTGGACGTGCTGGACGAGAAGACGCTGGCGCTGCCCGACCGCCGCGGCAACAATCGCATGGACAGCCTGCGCAACATTCTGGCCGATCCGCGCGTGGCGCTGCTCTTCCTGGTGCCCGGCGTGGGCGAGACGCTGCGCGTGAACGGCGTGGCCCGCATCAGCGTGGAGCCGGCGCTGCTCGAGCGCTACGCCATGGACGGCAAGCCGGCGCGCTCGGTGCTCATCATCGACGTGCAGACCGTGTATTTCCAATGCTCGCGCGCCCTGCTGCGCTCGCGCCTGTGGGATCCGGCCACCCAGGTGCCGCGCGATACGCTGCCCAGCGTGGGCCGCATCCTGTCGGACATCACCGCCGGCACTTTCGACGGGCGGGCCTACGACCGCGACCTGCCCGGCCGTCTCGCCGGCTCGCTGTACTGATCCCGGAGCACCGCCATGCCGCGCAATGTGGAAATCAAGGCCCGGGTGGCCGACCTGGCCGCCATCGAGCCGCTGGCTGCGGCCCTGTCGGGCCGCGAACCCGTCATCATCCGGCAGGACGACACCTTCTTCCGCTGCCCCAACGGCCGCCTGAAGCTGCGCGACTTCGGCGACGGCACGGGCGAGCTCATCTTCTACCGGCGCGACGACTCGCCCTCCCTCAAGGAGAGCTTCTACGAGATCTCGCCCACCCGCTCTCCGGACACGCTGCGCAAGACGCTGACACTGGCCTGGGGCGTCATCGGCCGCGTGCGCAAGACGCGCCTGCTTTTCCTGGCGGGCCGCACGCGCATCCACCTCGACCGCGTGGAAGGGTTGGGCGAATTCCTGGAGCTGGAAGTCGTGCTGCGCGACGGCGAGAGCACACAGGCCGGCATGGCCGAGGCGCGAACCCTGATGGCCAGCCTGGGCGTGGCGCCCGGCCATCTGGTGGCGGGCGCCTACCTGGACCTGCTGTCCGCGGCGGGCAAAACGGAAGACCCGGCGCCCTGAAGGCGCGCCGGCCGCGCGCGGGCTGGCTAAGGCTGCCAGCCGCGCACGAACACGTCCGCGGCCTGGCGCTTGCCGCCCGCCTTCTGCAATTCGAGCAGGCGCAGCACGCCGTCGGCGGTGGCGATGTCCACGCCTTCCGCCGTGGCGCGCAGCACGGTGCCGGGCGCGGCGCCCGCGTCGCCGGGCAGGGCGCGGGCACGCCACACTTTCACGGGGTCGGCCAGGCCCGGCAGGCGAATGCTGGCGCCGGGCACGGGGTTGAAGGCGCGGACGCGGCGCGCCAGCAGCCCGGCCGGCTGCGCGCAATCGAGCGCGGCTTCGGCCTTCTCGAGCTTGGCGGCATAGGTCACGCCCTCGGCCGGCTGCGGGCGGCGCGGCAGGCCGCCGCTTTCCAGCGCGGCCAGCGTCTCCACGATGGCCTGGCCGCCCGCCTGCGCCAGCGCATCATGCAGTTGCGCCGCGTCGGTGTCCGCGCCGATGGGCACGATTTTTTCGAGCAGCATGTCGCCGGTGTCCAGGCCGGCGTCCATCTGCATGATGGTCACGCCGGTCTGCGCGTCGCCGGCCTCGATGGCGCGCTGGATCGGCGCCGCGCCGCGCCAGCGCGGCAGCAGGCTGGCGTGGATGTTCAGGCAGCCCAGGCGGGGCAGGTCCAGCACCCACTGCGGCAGGATCAGGCCGTAGGCGGCCACCACCATGACGTCGGGCGCCGCGCGCCCGAGCAGGGCGCGGGCCTGCGCGGCCTCGTCGGGGTAGCGCCCGTCCAGCTTCAGGCTGCGGGGCTGGGCCACCTCGACGCCGGCCGCCAGCGCGGCCTGCTTGACCGGGCTGGGCGTGAGCTTCAGGCCACGGCCGGCCGGGCGGTCGGGCTGCGTGAGCGCCAGCACGATGTCGTGGCCGGCGGCCCGCAGGGCCTCGAAAGCGATACGGGCGAACTCCGGCGTGCCGGCAAAGACGATGCGCATGAATGAAACCCGGAAGAAACTGGCGGTCAGGCGCGCAGCGCTTCGCGCTCGGCCTTCTTCAGCTTGGTCTTGATGCGGTTCTGCTTGAGATTGGAGAGGTATTCGACGAACACCTTGCCATCGAGATGGTCCAGCTCGTGCTGCACGCACACGGCCAGCAGGCCGTCGGCCTCGAACTCGAAGGGCTTGCCCTCGACGTCGAGCGCCTTGCAGCGGATGCGCGCCGCGCGCTCGACTTCGTCGTAGATGCCGGGAACGGACAGACAGCCTTCCTCGTAGACCTTGCGCTCTTCGCTCTTCCAGGTGATCTCGGGATTGATGAGCGCCAGGAGCTGGTTGCCTTCCTCGGATACGTCGATCACGACCACGCGCTCGTGCACGTCGACCTGGGTGGCGGCCAGGCCCACGCCCGGCGCGTCGTACATGGTTTCGGCCATGTCGCGCACCAGCTGGCGGATGCGGTCGTCAACCTCGGCGACCGGCTTGGCCTTCTTGTGCAAGCGCGGATCCGGGTAACGAAGAATGGGAAGTAAAGCCATTGGAAGAAAATTGCCGGTAAAAGAGGATTGGATAAGAGTTTAATTCATTAGAGTCTTGATTTCTAATAGTTTTCAGCTAAACGCCAGATTGCGCGGGCTTGTTTTGTCCCCGTTTCATTGACGCAGGCGCGCGCTTTTGCAGCCCTCTGTCCGCCTGCTCCGCCCGGCCCGTGCGACACTCACGCCCTGGCCTTTCATGCACCCGCCATGCCGCTTTCCCACGCTCCCGAAGAATTGTCCGCCTGGCTGCGCCTATCGCTCGAACCGGGCATCGGCGCCGCCACCGCCTGCACCCTGCTTTCCGCGCTGGGGCTGCCCGAGCAGATCTACGCGCAGCGCGCCGCCGCGCTGGCGCGCTGCCTGCCCGACAACCTGGCGCGCCAGCTCGCCGCCCCCATGCCCGCGGACATGGCGCGCCAGGTGGAGCAGACCCTCGAATGGAACGAAGCGCCCGGGCACCACATCCTCACCCTGGCCGATGCCGCCTACCCGCAGAGCCTGCTCACCACGGCGGGCCCGCCCATCCTGCTCTACGTGAACGGCGACCCCGCCCGCCTGCAGGGCCCCGCGCTGGCCGTGGTCGGCGCGCGCAACGCCACCCCGGGCGGCGAGCAGAATGCGCGCGCCTTTGCGCGCCACCTGGCCGCCAACGGCTGGTGCGTGGTGAGCGGCCTGGCGCGCGGCATCGACGCCGCCGCGCACGAGGGCGCGCTGGAGGCCGGCCCCGAAGGCGCGGGCACCGTCGCCGTCATGGGCACGGGCGTCGACCGCGTGTATCCCCCCGCCCACCGCGACCTGGCGCACCGCATCGCAGCCCGGGGCGCGGTGGTGTCGGAACTGCCGCTGGGCACCGGCGTGCAGCGCCATCACTTTCCGCAGCGCAACCGCATCGTGGCCGGACTGGCGCGCGGCGTGCTCGTGGTGGAAGCCGCGCGCCAGAGCGGTTCGCTCATCACCGCCCGGCTGGCCGGCGAAAGCGGCCGCGAGGTGTTCGCCATTCCCGGCTCCATCCATTCCCCGCTCTCGCGGGGCTGCCACGCCCTGATCCGCCAGGGCGCGAAGCTGGTCGAAACCGCCGGCGACATCACCGACGAGCTGGGCGGAGCGGCGCCGCCCGCGCCCGCCGCCCCTCCTGCCCCGGAATCCCCGCTGCTGCGGGCCATGGGATACGACCCGCTGCACCTGGACGCCATCCAGGCCCGCAGCGGCCTGGACGTACCCGCCCTGCAGGCGGCGCTGATGGAACTGGAGCTGGACGGCGCCGTCGCGCGGCTGGACGACGGGCGCTACCAGAGGCTGCGCTGACGTCCGCGGCGGCGCGCCGGAATGCGGAAACGGGGCTACGGCGAATACGAAGCCCGGCCCGGCGCCCGGGGGGCTAATATTGGTTGTTGCCGCGCCTGTCCGCGGTCCGGTCCATACTTACACAGGAAGAGACATGGCTTTGCCCTCACGCGTCAAGATCGTCGAAGTGTCGCCGCGCGACGGTCTGCAGAATGAAAAGGAATTCGTCTCCACCGACATCAAGGTGGAACTGGTCGACCGCCTGTCCGCGGCCGGCTTTCCCAATGTGGAAGCCGCCTCGTTCGTTTCGCCCAAGTGGGTGCCGCAGATGGCCGACGGCGCCGACGTCATGGCCCGCATCGCGCGCCGCCCGGGCACCATCTATTCGGTGCTCACGCCCAACATGAAGGGATTCGAAGGCGCGCTGGCCGCCCGCGCGGACGAGATCGTCATCTTCGGCGCGGCAAGCGAAGCCTTCTCCCGGAAGAACATCAATTGCTCCATCGCGGAATCCATCGCCCGCTTCGAGCCCGTGGTGCAGGCCGCGCGCGAAGCCGGCATCCGCGTGCGCGGCAGCATCAGCTGCGCGCTGGGCTGTCCCTATCAGGGCGAAGTGCCCGTGCAAGCCGTGGTGGACGTGGCGCAGCGCTACCTGGCCATGCAGGTCGACGAGATCGACGTGGCCGACACCATCGGCGTGGGCACGCCGCGCCGGGTGCGCGAGGTCATGAGCGCCGTCACGCAGGTCGTCGACCCCGCCCGCGTGTCGGGCCATTTCCACGACACCTACGGCCAGGCCCTGGCCAACATCCTGGCCGCGCTCGAAACCGGCATCTCCATTTTCCACACCTCGGTGGCGGGGCTGGGCGGCTGCCCCTACGCCAAGGGCGCCACGGGCAACGTCGCCACCGAAGACGTGCTCTACATGCTGCGCGGGCTGGACATCGACACCGGCGTGGACTTCGACGCGGTGGTGGACATCGGCCAATGGATCTCCGGCCACCTGAACCGCAAGGGGGCGAGCCGCGCGGGCAATGCCATTGCCGCCAAGCGGGCCGCCTGAAGCGAAACCCCGTAGAATGGCCGCGCGCGTTTCGCGTGAGCGCCGCCGCCCGGCGGCGCGCCTGCCTCTCACACGACACCCGAGCCCCGCAGCCGCATGACCTCTCCCGCCCCCGGACCCGCACCCGAATCCCACGCCGCGCTGCTGCGCGAGATCGGCCCCCTGCCGTTGTCGGGCCAGGCGTGGCCCGACTGGGTGCGCATCCTGACCTGGGTGCTGCTGGCGGTGCTGGGCGTGCAGGTCTTCACCACCGCCATCCGCGCGCCCGCGCATGCCTACGACACGGCGCTGGCCGCCCTGGTGGCGCTGTGCTTCGTGGTGCTGCTGGTCGTGTCGTGGCACATGCAGACGTCCATCACCACCATCGACGAGCGCGGCATGCGCCAGACCTGGTTCACGCGCCGCGAGGTGGCCTGGGAAGACGTGCGCGAGGCGCGCTACGTGCCCATGGTGTTTTCCAAGCGGCTGGTCGTGTTCACGCACCGCGGCCGGCCGGTCATTCTGCAGGGCGGCACGCGCGAGCTGCGCGCCGCCTTCGTCAAGATCGCGCAGCTCTACCGCCGGCGCTAGCGCCCCGGACGCTCAGCGGATCGGCAGCGCGTACATCAGGCCGCCCTGTGTCCACTGCGCGTTGAGGCCGCGCTTGATCTTGAGCGGGCTGCCCTCGCCCACGTTGCGGTCGAAGCTCTCGCCGTAGTTGCCCACCTGCTTGACGATGTTGTAGGCCCACTTTTCATCCAGCCCCAGGTTGGCGCCCGCCCCGGGCGTCACGCCCAGGATGCGCTTGATGTTGGGATTGGCGCTCTTGAGCTGTTCGTCCACGTTCTTGGACGTGATGCCGTATTCCTCGGCCTCGATCATGGCCGACAGCGACCAGCGCACGATGTTGAGCCAGGCGTCGTCGCCCTGGCGCACGAACGGCCCGAGCGGCTCCTTGGAAATGATTTCGGGCAGCACCACATAGTCGTCCGGATTCTGGAGCTTGGAAATGCGGATCGAGGCCAGGCCCGAAGCGTCGGTGCTGAACACGTCGCAGCGGCCCGAGGCGAAGGCGTTGACCACTTCGTTGAACGTCTCGATCACGACGGGCTTGTAGGTGACGCGGTTGGCGCGCGCCCAGTCGGCCAGCGTGTTCTCGTTGGACGTGCCGGTCTGCAGGCAGATGGTAGCGCCGTTGAGTTCCTTGGCGCTCTTCACGCCCAGCGACTTGGGCACCAGGAAGCCCTGGCCGTCGTAGAAGTTGATGCCCGCGTGGATAAGGCCCAGCGCCGTGTCGCGCTGCTGCGTGACGGTGGTGTTGCGGGTGAGCACGTCCACCTCGCCGGACTGCAGCGCGGTGAAACGCTGCTGCGAGTTGAGCGGCACCACCTTGATCTTGTCCGCGTCGCCGAACACGGCGGCGGCCACGGCGCGGCACAGGTCCACGTCCAGGCCCTGCCACTTGCCCTGGGCATCCGGCGCGGAGAACCCGGCAAACCCGGTGGTGGTGCCGCAGACCACGGCCCCGCGCTTGCGCACCACGTCCAGCGTGTCCGCCTGCGCGACGCCATGCGCCGCGGCGGCCAGCAGCGCCGCCCCCAACAAACCCTTTGCTATCTTCATGACCAGGACTCCTCTGTGATGCGGACGCGCAACGCGCCAAGACCGCAAGCTTATCGGCCCCGGCCCGGCGCGCCAAATAACCGGCGCTCATTAGGACCTGCGCATAGCGCCTGCCGGCGCGGTTCAGGCCGCCAGCGACACCGAGACGGGCTCGTTGGCCTCGCACGCGGTGAGCGCGCGGCCCAGCCGCACCATGCCTTCGGCGATCTGCGCCTCGTTCATGGTGGCGAAAGACATGCGCATGGCGTGCAGGTCGGCCTCGGCCGGGTTGGCGTAGAACGCCTTGCCGGGCACGTAAACCACCTCGTGCTCGATGGCGTAGGGCAACAGGCGGGTAGCATCGACATCGCCGGTAAGGCGCGCCCAGAAAAACATGCCGCCCTGCGGCTTGCTGAAGCGGATGCGGCCGTCCAGCTCGCGCGCCAGGGCCCCGGCCATGGCGTCGCAGCGCAGGCCGTAGGCGGCGCGAATGCGCGGCACGTGCTCGTCGTAGCGGCCGTTGGCCAGGTACTGGGCCACCACTTCCTGGATCCAGGCCGAGCAGGCCATGTCGTCGGCGGCCTTGGCGCCGACGCAGCGGCGGCGGATTTCGGCCGGCGCGACCAGCCAGCCGATGCGCAGCGCGGGCGCCATGGTCTTGGACATGCTGGACAGGTACACGGCCCAGTGGCGCGCCTCGCCTTCGGCCAGGGCGGCGATGGGCGGCACGGCCTCGCCGTCGAAACGCAGCTCGCTGTAGGGGTCGTCTTCGACGACCAGGAAACGGTGCCTGACGGCCAGTTCGAGCAGCCGCAGCCGGCGCTCGCGCGCCAGGGTGGCGCCGCAGGGATTGGAGAACGAGGCCACCACGCAGACCATCTTGGGCTTGACGCGCGCGGCCAGTTCGTCGAGCGCATCGAGATCGATGCCTTGCGGCCCGGACGGCACGGTGTGCACCGCGGCGCCCGTGTAGCGCAGCGCCTGCACCGAATTCGGGAAGGCCGGCGTCTCGATGACGGCGTGGTCGCCCGGCTGCAGCATGACGCGCGACAGCAGCGCCAGGGCCTGCTGCGAGCCGCCCGTGACGGCCAGCTCGGTATCGGGATTGCAGCGCAGGCCGCGCGCGGCGCTCAGCCGGGCGAGCTGCTCGCGCAGGCTGGCCTGGCCGTCGATGTTGGAATACTGCAGACAGCCGCCCAGCCGCGCCATGACCTGGGTGGACGCCACCGACAGCCCTTCGACGTCGAACAGCTCCTGGGCCGGATAGCCGCCCGCCAGCGAGATGGTGCCCGGGCGCATGGCGTAAGGCATGAGCGAGCGGATCGGCGAAGCCGGCGGATTCAGGAAAGGCGTGGCGAAAGCGTAGTCGGGCGCGATGGGGGACATGGAGACTGGGACGGGCGGTGGAAGCGGGAATCCGCGGGCGGGTGGGCTTAGATGATTGAAATATAAGCAAATCCCTGGAGATTCTAAGCCGGCCGAAATGAGGGGGTCAACGCGCGCGCGCCGCCTCTGTGGCGAAACCGCGCGTGTCGGTCCTACACTATGGCCAGTCCCGCAACCATAGAGAGACGCATGACCTCCGCCGACACCATGGCAGGGCGTATCGCCCGCATCCAGCAACGCATCGATCTGGCGTGCCAGCGCGCCGGCCGCGCGCCCGGCAGCGTGGCCCTGCTGCCGGTGAGCAAGACCTTCGGCGTGGATGCCATCCGCGAGGCCATGGCGCTGGGGCTGCGGCGCTTCGGCGAAAACAAGACGCAGGAAATCCGCCAGAAATCCGCCGAACTCGCCGGACTCGGCGTGCAATGGGTGCTGATCGGCCACCTGCAGACCAACAAGGCCAAGGACGCGGCGCGCGACGCGCACGAAGTCCAGTCGCTGGACCGCATCGAACTGGCCGAGGCATTGCATCGCCGGCTGGCCGCCGAAGGGCGCGTGCTGGACGTGCTGGTGCAGGTCAAGACCTCGTCCGAACCCACCAAGTCGGGCCTGGACCCCGCCCAGGCGCCCGAGTTTCTGCGCCGCGTGGCGGGCGACTATCCCACGCTGAAAGTGCGCGGGCTGATGACGCTGGCCGAGAACTCGCCCGACCCGCTGGCGGTGCGCGCCTGCTTCCGCCGGCTGCGCGAACTGCGCGACGCGCTGCGGGCCGCCGACATCGCGGGCGTGGAGCTGGATCGCCTGTCCATGGGCATGAGCGGCGATTTCGAGCTGGCCATCGAGGAAGGCTCCACTGAAGTACGCATCGGCACGGCCATTTTCGGGGCGCGCGCCTATCCGCAGGGCGCCTGAGGCGCCCCGGCAAGGCAGGGAAATCGCCCGTCTCCAAAGATCCGCGGGCGCGGCATAATAGCGGCGCAAATCATAAGGCGCCCCAGGCGCCGCATCCCATCACCCGCACGAGGAGACACCCCCCATGCACAAGTCCGCAAAGCGCCTGCTGGCGCTGGCCGCGCTATCGCTGGCCGCCACCGCCGCATCCGCCCAGTCCTGGCCCACCCAACCCGTCCGCTGGATCGTGCCCTACCCCGCCGGCGGCGGCACGGACGTGGTGGCGCGCACCGTGGCCAGCGGCCTGGAAAAAACGCTGGGCCAGACCATCGTGGTGGAAAACCGCCCGGGCGCGTCCACCATCATCGGCGCCACCGCCGTGGCCCAGGCCGAGCCCAACGGCTACGTCGTGGGCACGGCCGATTCCGGCACGCTGGCCTTCAACCCGTCGCTGTACGCCAAGCTTTCATACGATCCGGCCAAGTTCACGTACATCGGCGGCATCGCGAAGTTCCCGCTGCTGCTGGCCGTGAACGTGAATTCGCCCTACAAGACGGTCCAGGACGTGCTGGAAGCCGCCAAGAAAGAGCCGGGCAAGCTCACGTCCGCCTCGGCCGGTTCGGGCTCGCCGCACCATCTCGCGCTGGAGCTCTTCAAGCAGCGCACGGGCGTCAACGTGCTGCACGTCCCGTACAAGGGCGCCGCGCCCGCCATCCAGGATCTGCTGGGCGGCCAGGTGGACATGATGTTCATCGACCTGGGTTCGGGCCTGCCCAACGTCAAGGCGGGCAAGCTGCGCGTGCTGGCCGCCGCCACGCCCGAGCGGCTGTCCATCCTGCCCGACGTTCCCACCATGGCCGAACAGGGCGTGTCCGACTTCACGGCCTACGCCTGGCAGGGGCTGGTCGGCCCGGCCGGCCTGCCGGCGGACGTGGTGAAGAAGCTGTCGACGCAGCTCGACGCCACGCTCAAGACGCCGGAAGTGGCGCAGAAGATGCTGGACATGGGCGTGATTCCCATGCCGATGTCGGCGCAGGACTTCAAGACCTATGCCGAAAAAGAGCGCGCGGGCTGGGCAGGCGTCATCAAGAAGGCGGACATCCACCTCGAATAGGCGGGCGATGCCTGCGGGCACGAAAGAAAAAGGGGGGAGCGCGGCTCCCTCCTTTTTTCAGACCAGCACGCGCTCGATGCCGCCGGCGTTGGCGCGGCGCACGTAGTCTTCCATCCAGCTTTCGCCCAGGATGTGGCGCGCCATCTCGACCACGATGTAGTCGGCGTCCATGTGGGTGTCGCCCTCGTAGCGCGACAGGCCCTGCAGGCACGAGGGGCAGGAGGTCAGCACCTTCACCTCGCCGGCGTAGCCGTCCTGGCGCAGCGCGGCCTGGCCCTTCTCCAGTTCTTCCTGCTTGCGAAAGCGCACCTGCGTGGACACGTCGGGCCGCGTAACGGCCAGCGTGCCGGATTCGCCGCAGCAGCGGTCGCTCTTGATGGCGCCCTCGCCCACCAGCGAACGCACCGTCTTCATCGGATCCTGCAGCTTCATGGGCGTATGGCAGGGGTCGTGGTACATGTAGCGCACGCCCTTGGCCCCTTCGAGCTTGATGCCTTTTTCGAGCAGGTACTCGTGAATGTCGATCAGGCGGCAGCCCGGGAAGATCTTGTCGAATTCGTACCCCGAAAGCTGGTCGTAGCAGGTGCCGCAGCTCACCACGACGGTCTTGATGTCGAGGTAGTTGAGCGTGTTGGCCACGCGGTGGAACAGCACGCGGTTGTCGGTGATGATCTGCTCGGCCTTGTCGTTCATGCCGTTGCCGCGCTGGGGATAGCCGCAGCACAGGTAGCCCGGCGGCAGCACGGTCTGCACGCCCGCATGCCACAGCATGGCCTGGGTGGCCAGGCCCACCTGCGAGAACAGGCGTTCGGAACCGCAGCCCGGGAAATAGAACACCGCTTCCGTGTCCGACGAGGTGGACTTGGGGTCGCGGATGATGGGCACGTAGTTGGCGTCTTCGATGTCCAGCAGCTTGCGCGCGGTCTGCTTGGGCAGCCCGCCCGGCATCTTCTTGTTGACGAAGTGGATCACCTGCTCGCGCAGCGCCGGCTTGCCCACGGTGGCGGGCGGATGCTCGGTCTGCTTGCGCGCCAGGCCGGCCAGCAGGTCATGGGCGGCGCGCTGCACCTTGTAGCCCACGCCCACCATCGCCTTGCGGGTGGCGTTGATGGTGGCCGGATCCTTGGCGTTCAGGAAGAACATGGCGCTGGCCGTGCCGGGGTTGAACGACTTGCGGCCCATGCGACGCAGCAGCGCGCGCATGTTCATCGACACGTCGCCGAAGTCGATGTCCACCGGACAGGGCGTATAGCACTTGTGGCAGACCGTGCAGTGATCGGCCACGTCCTCGAATTCTTCCCAGTGCTTGAGGCTCACGCCGCGCCGGGTCTGCTCTTCGTAGAGGAAGGCTTCCACCAGCAGCGAGGTGGCCAGGATCTTGTTGCGCGGCGAATACAGCAGGTTGGCGCGCGGCACGTGGGTCGAGCACACGGGCTTGCACTTGCCGCAGCGCAGGCAGTCCTTGACCGAAGCCGAGATAGCGCCGATGTCGCTCTGCTGCATGATGAGCGATTCGTGGCCCATCAGGCTGAAGCTGGGCGTCCAGGCGTGGCGCAGATCGGCGCCGGGCATGAGCTTGCCGGCGTTGAAGTGGCCGTTGGGGTCTACGCGCCGCTTGTATTCCTGGAAGGGAGCCAGTTCGGCTTCGGTCAGGAACTCGTATTTCGTCAGTCCGATGCCGTGCTCGCCGGAAATCACGCCGTCCAGGTCGCGCGCGATCTGCATGATGCGGTCCACGGCCTGGTGCGCCTCGCGCAGCATGCCGTAGTCGTCCGAGTTGACCGGGATGTTCGTGTGCACGTTGCCGTCGCCCGCGTGCATGTGCAGGGCCACGAACACCCGGCTCTTGAGCACGCGGCCGTGGATGGCCACCAGTTCGTCCAGAATGGGCTTGCGGGCCGCGCCCGAGAAGATGCCCTGCAGCCCGGCCAGCACTTCGGTCTTCCAGGACACCCGCACGGTGCGGTCCTGCACCACGTCGAAGAGCCGCGCCTGCGGCTGGGCCGCCACCCGGTCGGCCAGCGCGGCCTGCAGGTGCGACAGCCCCAGGCCGTGCAGATCCGGCAGGGCCTGCGCCAGCGGCATGTCCAGGTTGTCCAGCAGCCACTGCCAGCGCCGGCGGGTGTGTTCCAGCAATTCCACCGCCTGGCGCGAGCTTTCGGCCAGCACCTCGGCGCGCGTGGCCTCGGCGTCCTCGGCGTCTTCGGCCTTGCCCAGCGGCAGCGAGCCGCTCTGCAGGAACGACTGCAGCTCGTCGAGCAGACGCAGCTTGTTGCGCGTGGACAGCTCGATGTTGATGCGCTCGATGTGATCCGTGTACTCGCCCATGCGGCTCAGCGGGATCACCACGTCTTCGTTGATCTTGAAAGCGTTGGTGTGGCGGGCGATGGCGGCGGTGCGCGAGCGGTCGAGCCAGAATTTCTTGCGCGCCTCGGCGCTCACGGCCACGAAGCCCTCGCCATGGCGGGTGTTGGCCAGGCGCACGACTTCGCTCGCGGCCGCGGCCACGGCGTTCTCGTCATCGCCCACGATGTCGCCGATCAGCACCATCTTGGGCAGCACGCCGCGCTTGCTCTTGGTGGCATAGCCCACCGCGCGCAGGTAGCGCTCGTCCAGGTGCTCCAGGCCGGCCAGGATGGCGCCGCGCGCGCGGCCCTCGCCATCGAGGTAGCTCTTCACCTCGACGATGGACGGAATGGCGTCGCGGGCCTGGCCGAAGAACTCCATGCACACCGTGCGCGTGTGGCGCGGCATGCGGTGCAGCACCCAGCGCGCCGCGGTGATGAGCCCGTCGCAGCCTTCCTTCTGCACGCCCGGCAGGCCGGCCAGGAACTTGTCGGTAACGTCCTTGCCCAGCCCTTCCTTGCGGAAGCGCCGGCCCTCGATCTCGAGCAGCTCGGTCTTGAGCAGGCGCTCGCCCGGACGCGCCGCGCCATCGAACCACTTGAGCTCGAAGCGGGCCACGTCCACGTCGTGGATCTTGCCCATGTTGTGCGCCAGGCGCGTGACTTCCAGCCAGTTGCCGTCCGGATCCACCATGCGCCACCAGGCGAGGTTGTCCAGCGCCGTGCCCCAGAGCACGGCCTTCTTGCCGCCGGCGTTCATGGCGATGTTGCCGCCGACACAGGAGGCTTCCGCCGACGTGGGATCGACCGCGAACACGAAACCGGCCTGCTCCGCCGCTTCGGCCACGCGCTTGGTGACCACCCCCGCGCCCGTGTGGATGACCGCCACCGGCTCGGACAAGCCGGGCAGGATACAGGACTCCACCTTGCCCAGGCGGTCGAATTTCTCGGTGTTGATGACGGCCGACTTCCACGTGAGCGGAATGGCGCCGCCGGTATAGCCCGTGCCGCCGCCGCGCGGGACGATGGTCAGGCCCAGCCCGATGCAGGCCCGCACCAGCGCGGCCACTTCGTCCTCGGAATCGGGCGTGAGGACCACAAAGGGATACTCCACGCGCCAGTCGGTGGCGTCGGTGACGTGCGACACGCGCGACAGGCCATCGAACTTGATGTTGTCGCGCGCGGTGATCTTGCCCAGCGTCTTCAGCGCCTGCCGGCGCAGCATGGCGGTCTGGTCGAACTCGCCCTCGAAAGCGGCGATGGCCGAGCGCGCGCGCGCCAGCAGGCTTACCACTTTCTCGTCGCGGTGCGGGTCGTGCCCGACCTCGGCTGGCGCGCCGGGCTCGCGTCGCTTGTCGATCTCGCCCAGCCGGTGGTGCAGCGCGTCGATGAGCTGCTTGCGGCGCTTGGGATTGTCCAGCAGATCGTCCTGCAGATAGGGGTTGCGGCGCACCACCCAGATATCGCCCAGCACCTCGTAGAGCATGCGGGCGGAGCGGCCGGTGCGGCGCTCGCCGCGCAGGTCGGTCAGCAGTTGCCAGGCGTCGTCGCCCAACAGCCGCCCGACGATTTCGCGATCGGAGAACGAGGTGTAGTTGTAGGGGATTTCGCGCAGGCGCGCGGGCGCGGCGGGGGGCAGCGCCCCATTCAGGATATGGCTGGCGAGGGGGGCGTTCATGGAAGCAGCAAGAGTGGGCCCTTAAAAAACCATTTTATGTCATTCGTCTGGATGACCCCGGAATAACCTCGGGGCCATGCCGGCGAGCGGGCGGAATTATATTTGCCCGGGGAAAAACCAGAGCAGCCCGGCCGTCATCACGGCATAGCGCAGGAACTTGCCGATGGCCATGTACAGCACGCAGGGCCAGAACGACAGCCGCAGCCAGCCGGCCACCGCGCACAGCGGGTCGCCCACGGCCGGCAGCCAGGAAAGCAGCAGCGCGGGAGGCCCCATGTGATGCAGCCAATCGTGCGCGCGTCGGTTCCAGCTTCCCCGCATGCGGCCGGCCTCGTCGGCGCGCGGATGCGGGTGGGGATGCTTTTCCTTCCAGCGCTGGTAGGCGCGCTCCGCCCCCAGGCCCATGGCGTAGCTGATGGCTCCGCCGGCCGTGTTGCCCAGCGTGGCCACCAGCACGGCCGGCCAGAACATGTCGGGCGCCAGCTTCACGTAGCCGAAGACGGCGGGTTCGGAACCCAGCGGCAACAAGGTCGCCGACACGAGCGAAACAGCGAAAATCGCGGACAGCCCGACCGACGGCAGCGCAAGCAGGTCCAGCAGCCAGTGGACGGCGGAGAGCAGGGATTCTTCCATGATGGCGCGAGTGTAGCCGCAGCGGCGCGCGCCCCCGCGGGCGCGGGCGCGGAAGCCGCGTATCGCTGTGGTAATCTGGCCCACGGCTTTTTACCCCTTGATCTTTGTCCCGCAGTCCATGTCCACCGATTATCTGAAACGCATCCTGACTTCCAAGGTTTACGACGTCGCGGTCGAGTCGCCGCTAGAAGCAGCCCCCCTGCTCTCGCAGCGAATTTCGAACACGATTCTGCTCAAGCGTGAAGATACCCAGGCGGTGTTCAGCTTCAAGCTGCGGGGGGCCTACAACAAGATGGCCAACCTGCCGCCGGCCGCGCGCAACCGCGGCGTGATCGCGGCCTCGGCTGGCAACCATGCCCAGGGCGTGGCCCTGGCGGCCAGGCGGCTGGGCTGCCGCGCCGTCATCGTCATGCCGACCACCAGCCCGCAGGTGAAGATCGACGCCGTGCGCCGGCTGGGCGGCGAGGTCGTGCTGGCCGGCGAAAGCTTTTCCGACGCCTACGAGCACGCGCAGAAGCTCGAAAAGAAAGAAAAGCTCACCTTCGTGCACCCCTTCGACGATCCGGACGTCATTGCCGGGCAGGGCACGGTGGGCATGGAGATCCTGCGCCAGCATCCCGGCCCCATCGACGCCATCTTCGTGGCCATCGGCGGCGGCGGCCTGATCGCCGGCGTGGCCGCCTACGTGAAGCAGCTGCGCCCCGAGATCAAGATCATCGGCGTGCAGACCGAAGACTCCGACGCCATGCTGCGCAGCGTGCGCGCCGGCCGCCGCGTGCAACTCAACGACGTGGGCCTGTTTTCCGACGGCACGGCGGTCAAGATGGTCGGCGCGGAAACCTTCAGGCTCACGCGCCAATACGTGGACGATTTCGTGGTGGTCAACACCGACGCCATCTGCGCGGCCATCAAAGACGTGTTCCAGGATACGCGCAGCGTGCTGGAGCCCGCCGGCGCCATGGCCGTGGCGGCAGCCAAGCAGTATGCCGCCGAGCACAAGCTCAAGGACAAGACGCTGGTGGCCATCGCCTGCGGCGCCAACATGAACTTCGACCGCCTGCGCTTCGTGTCCGAGCGCGCCGAGGTGGGCGAAATGCGCGAGGCCGTGTTCGCCGTGACCATGCCCGAGCAGCGCGGCAGCTTCCGCCGCTTCTGCGAACTGGTGGGCGAGCGCAGCGTCACGGAGTTCAACTACCGCATTTCCGACGCGGAGCGCGCGCACGTGTTCGTGGGCCTGCAGGTTTCCTCGCCCGCCGAGCCCGACAAGATCGCGGCCAACTTCCGCCGCCACGGCTTCGACACGCTGGATCTCACCCACGATGAAATGGCCAAGACGCACCTGCGCCACATGGTCGGCGGCCGCTCGGCGCTGGCGCGCAACGAGCTGCTTTACCGCTTCGAGTTTCCCGAGCGTCCGGGCGCGCTCATGCGCTTCCTGAACGCCATGAACCCCGAATGGAACATCAGCCTGTTCCACTACCGCAACCAGGGCGCGGACTACGGCCGCATCCTGATCGGCATCCAGGTTCCCCCGGCCGACAAGAAACAGTTCCGCAACTTCGTGGCCGAACTCGGCTATCCGCACTGGAACGAGACGGACAACCCCGCCTACAAACTCTTCCTGTAGGCCGAAAACCGGCGTCCGGAATGCGAGAGGGCCTCCTGACGGAGGCCCTTCCCTTCTCTGCGCAAAGCGCGCCCGGTCACAACCTGTAGGGGGGGTTCGCTGTCACTCGGCGGCCCACGGAGAACAGGCCGCCCTATTCAGCAAGCTGGAACCGGACGCCCCCCGGCTTAGAAACGGTGACGCACGCCCACCGCGAAAGCGGTGTCCTTGGCGTCGCGCTGGAACGCGAAGTTGTCGGCGTACGACGCATAGGCGTACAGGTTGGTACGCTTGGAGAAGTCGTAGGTGTAGCCCAGGCTGTACACGTTGAACGTGGCGTCGTCGCCGGTCAGACGGTCGTTCTTCGCGTCGGCGCGCTGCCAGGAACCGAACACGGCGTGGCGGCCCAGCGGCACGGTGGCGCCCAGCATGTACGAATTGGCGCGGAAGCCGTCGGCCAGGGAGAAGGTGCCCAGCTTGCTCATGCCGTCGGGCGTGGTGCCCATGTTCTGGCCGATGAACCAGCCGTCGAAGGTCTGGCCGAAGGCCGCGGCGATCTTCACGACTTCGAAGTCATACGTGCCGCCGACCATGTATTCCTGGATGCGGGCGCTGGACTTGCCGCCGGTCTGGCCATTGGACGGGTTGAAGCGGTCGTACGCGGCGGCCAGGTACAGCGGACCGTTCACGTACTGCGCGCCGGCGGTCAGGATGCGGTTGTTGTTGCCGGTCTGGAACTCTTTCTGCGAAGCGTCCGAAACGGTGTCATCCGCGCTGAACGAGTAGCCCACGCCGAACTTGAAGCCGCCCATGCTGGGGGTCTGGTACAGGACCATGTTGTCCAGGCGCATCGTGTTGGCGCTGCCGAACGTGGTGCCCATGTTGGCGGCGTTGTAGCTGATCGAGAACGGGTCGATGGCGCCGAAGTACTTGGAGGCCAGGTTGGTCTGGCGGCCGAATTCCAGGCGGCCCCAGCTGTCGCTGTCCAGGCCGACGGTGGCCTGGCGGCCCCAGAGGCGGCCGCCTTGCAGCGATTGGCCGTTCATCGGGCCGAAACCGCCTTCCAGATTGAACACGGCGCGCAGGCCGTCGCCCAGGTCTTCCGAACCGCGCAGGCCGAAGCGCGAGCCGCTGCTCACGCCCTGCACGCCGCCGAAGCGGCTTTGCGAGTTGCCGTCGAACTTCACTTTCTCGTAGCCGATACCGGCGTCGATCAAGCCGTACAGCGTGACAGAGTCGGCGGCTTGCGCAGCGCCGGCGAAACCGGCCAGCAGCGCGACGGCCAATAGCGTCTTTTTCATAGGTATCCCCAAAATGGCGAAATGAAAAGGCACCGCGGCGTCCGGGACGGACATTCCGCGTGCCGCTGCATGGGGCAGCGGCGATGCACTGACGCTAGTTTCCCGCCTGCAACAATTCGAAGTAACCCCGATTCCGAATAACAACTTTCCATGGGCGGAATAATCGCACCTGGATTTTCTCGCCCAAGCTCTTCCAACTCAGGCTAACGCGTTGATATCCAACGGGATTGCGCCGGCTTCGGCAGGCGCCTCCGGCAGGCTGCGGCCGCCGGGAACCGGGCCGCCGCGGGCTGCGGCTGTTGCGTTTGGGGCACAACAGGCGGCTGCGCAGGCCCGGTCCGCGGATCAGCGATCCTTGGGCGGGTAGTCGAGTTCGCCGAAGGTGTATTCGCCGCGAGCCTTGGCCTGGGCCAGTTCGGCACGGACCTGTTCGCGCGTCTTGCCGGCCGACTGGCGGGCGGGCGCGGCGGAGGTGGAGGCCACGGGCGTTTGCGCGGCCGCGCCCTGGGCGGCGGCAGCGGCGGGCGGATAGTCTTCTTCGCCGAACGTGACCTGGCCGGCGGCCTTGGCGTCCCGCAGCTCCTGCTGGACCTGCTCGCGCGTCTTGCCTTCGGCGTGGGCGGCGGACATGCCCGCCAGGGCTGCGGTAACCATGATTGCGGAAGCCAGGGCTTTCATATGAGGAAACTCCATCCTATCGGTGAACGGCGTCCGCGGCCAGGAGGGTCGACGGGACGATGACAAATTCATTTCTGGGGTCGGAGTATTCCCCGATGACGTATAAGTAAAAACCCTTATTTTGGTGAACATATTTTCAGAGACGGGATAATCGACCGGCTTGCCCGGGAAATTCCGCTCAAAATCTGGGCGGCCGCCACGCAAGCAAGGCGGCACAAGGGCTGCGCGCATTCAGGAATGCGCAAGCTAGGTAACGGAAGATGAAAGCGCCCCGCGGCACGGGATTATTCAGCGCGGATAAAGAGACATTCCCATTGGCGGAACAATAATTCCATTTATCATATGAATCTGCCAATCATGGAATTACAAGCTTCGAGGGCACCATGGACATCCAGCTGAACGACATTGCGCTTTTCGTCGAAGTCGCCAAGCGCAAAAACTTCAGCCACGCCGCCGAAGCGCTCAACATCCCCACCTCCACCCTCTCGCGCCGGGTCAGCGAGCTCGAGCGCAGCATCGGCATGCGCCTGCTCAACCGCAGCACGCGCAAGATCGATCTCACCGAGGCGGGCGCCATCTACTTCGAGCGTTGCCGGCACATCGTGGAAGAAGCGCGCATTGCGCACGACCAATTGCTCGACATGGCAGTGCAGCCCAAGGGACGGTTGCGCATTTCGCTGCCCACCAGCCTGGCGCAGCTCTTCCTGCCGGCCGTCATCCGGGAATTCCGCGAGCAGCACCCCGACATCGAGTGCGATTTCGACCTCGGCATGCGGCCCATCGACCCGATCAGCAATCCGTTCGACCTGATCCTGCGTTTCGGGCAGCAGCCGGATTCCAACCTGATCTCGCGCAAGATCGTGCTGATGGAGCACCAGCTCTACGCTTCGCCCGAATACCTGGCTCGCCATGGCGAGCCGCGCGTGCCGGCCGACCTCAGCCACCACGAATGCCTGCGCCCCACCATGCGGGAGGAGTCCTCTTTCTGGATGCTGCATTCGGGCGACAAGGTCGAGCGCGTGCAGGTCAGCGGACGCCTCTCGGCCAACAATGTCGGCATGCTGGGCCGCCTGGCGAGCCAGGGCCTGGGCATCACGCCGCTGCTGGTGTTCGACGCCATGAAACGCGCCATCGAGCAGGCCGGGCTGGTGCGGGTGCTGCCCGAATGGAGCCTGACGCCGCTGCCGCTGTTCGCGCTGCTGCCTTCGCGCATGCTGCCCGCCAAGACCAAGGCATTCCTGGACTTCATCCAGCCCCGCCTGTCCGACGCCTGAGCAGCGCCCGCAACGTCAGTCGGGGACGCCTCAGTCGGGGACGCCTCAGTCGGGGACGCCGTGGCCGGGAGCGTCCTGGCCGACCGCGCCGCTGTCGTACTGGCAGACCGTGAAGAGCGGTGTGCCGGTGGCCGCCACGCGCGCCGAACCACCCAGATCGGGCAAGTCGATGATGGCGGCCGCCTCGACGACATTGGCGCCCAGGCGCTGCAGCAGCTTGATCGCGGCCAGCATGGTGCCGCCCGTGGCGATCAGGTCGTCCACCAGCAGCACGCGCTGGCCCGTGCGCACCGAGTCGGTGTGCATCTCCACGGCCGAATTGCCGTATTCGAGGGAGTATTCCTCGGCCACCGTGCGAAAGGGCAGCTTGCCCTTCTTGCGCACCGGCACGAACCCCAGGTTGAGTTCATAGGCCAGCACGCTGCCCACGATGAAGCCGCGCGCGTCCACGCCCGCCACCAGGTCGAGGCGCTGGCGCATGTAGCGGTAGACGAACAGATCGATCAGCACCCGGAACGCGCGCGGATCCTGCAGCACAGGCGTGATGTCGCGGAAAATGACGCCGGGCTGGGGCCAGTCGGGAACGCTGCGGATGGTGCGCCGGATAAACTCGGCGTAGTCTGTCTGCATGGTGGACGATCCCGGATCAATGAAGCAAGCCGCACTATAACCGCGCCGTGCCGCTTAAGCCACCATGGCCGAAGGCAGCTCGCGCAGCACGCCGTCCCGCAATTCGCAAATGCGGTCCACCGCACCCTCGGGCAGGCTGGCGTGCGTGGCCAGCACCACGGCGCGGCCGCCGGTCGCCTGCCGCAGATCCGCCAGGAAAGCCGCCTCCGCGGCGGCGTCCAGCCCCGCCGTGGGCTCGTCCAGCACGATCACCGCCGCCGGCGAGAGCAGCGCGCGCGCCAGGCACAGCCGGCGCGCCTGGCCGGCCGACAGCAGCGAGCCGGTTTCGCCCGCCCAGGTGTCCAGGCCCTCGGGCAGGCTGCGCACGAAATCGCCCAGCCGGGCCGCGTCCAGCGCGCGCCACAGGGCCGCATCGTCGGCCCGCGGGTCGCCGATGAGCAGGTTGGTGCGCAGCGTGCCCAGGAAAACCGGCGCGTCCTGAGACAGCAGGGCAATGCGGCGGCGCCATTCGGCCTGCGCGCAATCGCGGGCATCGACGCCCGCGTAGCGCACCGCCCCCGACTGCGGGTCTTCCAGGCGCAGCAGCAGATTGAGCAGCGTGGTCTTGCCCGCGCCGCTGGGGCCGGCCACGGCCACGCGCTCGCCCGGCCGCACGCTCAGGCTGACGCCCGCCAGCACCGGCCGCGCCGGTTCGCCCGGATCGCGCGGCGGATGGGCGAAGACCACCTTGTCCAGCGCCAGGACGCCGCTGGCGGGCAGCGGCGCCGGCCGGGCCGCGTCGCGCATGTCGGGTTCGCTGTCCAGGATGTCGGAAATGCGGGCGGCGGCCGACAGCGCCGACCCCATGCGCGAGGCGCCCCGCATGATGGGCCCCGCCACTTCGAAGATGCCGATCACCGCCAGCAGCAGCCCGGCCAGCGTGGGGCCGTCCAGCCGCCCGTCCTGCAGCGCGCCCAGCCCGAACCACAGCACCGCAAGCGCCGCCACGCCCGCGCCGGCCTGCAGAAACCACTGGCCACGCGCCGCGACGCGCGCCTGGGCGCGGCGCGCTCGCGCGCTTTGCTCGCACAGCGTCTCGAAATGCGCCGCGGTCTGGGCCTGCGCCGCCAGGGCCACCATGTCCGCATGGCCCTCCACCGCGTCCAGCGTGGCGGCCCGCAGGCCGGCCGCGCTTTCCTGCGCCGCCGCGCCGGGCGCGCGCGCGGCCCGCAACAGCCAGGCGGGCACCACCACACAGACGGCCAGCAGCGCCAGCGCGACGGCCAGGGCGGCGGCGGGAATCCACCAGCCCAGCACCGCCGTGATCGCGGCGCCGGCGAGCAGGGCCGTGGCCAGCGGCGCCAGCACGAAGAGAAATACCGTATCCAGCGCATCGACGTCGCCGGTCAGGCGCGCCACCAGGTCGCCGCCGCGATAGCGGGCCAGTTGGCGCGGGGTGAGGCGGACCAGGGCGCCGAAAACCGTGCGCCGCAGGTCGGCCAGCAGGTGCAGCGTGGCGGCGTGCCCGGCCACGCGGTCCGCATAGCGCGAGGCGATGCGCACGAAAGACAGTCCGCGCACCAGCGCGGAAGGCGCAAACAGATTGAAGGCGGCGCCCGCCCCCGCCAGCGCCGCGCCGGTGAGGAACCAGCCCGAGACGCCCAGCAGGCCGACGCCGGCCGCCACGGTCAGGATGGCGCAGAGCAGCGCCAGCAGCAGTCCGCCCTTGCGGCGGCCATAGAGGGGAAGCAGCAGCAACAGCTTTCTCATGGAGACGTGACCTTGCCGGCCGCGATCCGGAACACCCGGCCGAAACGCGCGGCCACGGCGGGCGCGTGCGTCGCGACGAGCAGCGTGCGTCCCTGGCAGAACCGCAGGATTTCGTCGAGGACGCGCGCCTGCGTCGCGGCGTCGAGATGCGCCGTGGGCTCGTCGAGCAGGACCAGCCCCGGGTCGCGCAGGAAAAGCCGGGCCAGCGCCACGCGCTGCGCCTGCCCGCCCGACAGGCCATGGCCGCGGCTGCCCAGGCGCGTCTGCAGCCCTTGCGGCAGCGCCTCGGCGAAATCCAGCACACAGGCGCGCGCGGCGGCCTCGCGCACCGCGGCGTCCGGCGCATCGGGACAGCCCAGCCGGATGTTGTCCGCAATGGTTCCGGGCAGCAGGTGCGGGCGCTGGCCGATGACGGCCACGCGGCTGCGCAGGCCGGCTTCGTCCCAGTCCGCCAGCGGCTTGCCGTCGAGCAGGATGTCTCCCTGGCAGGGCCGCAGCCGGGACAGCGCCTCGATGAGCGAGGTCTTGCCGATGCCGCTGGCGCCCATGAGCGCGGCATGCTCGCCCGGCGCAAGCGCCAGCGCCGCCCCGTTGAGCACGGGTTGCGCCCGTCCGGGCGCCTCGAGCGCCAGCGCGCGCGCCTGCAACGCGGCGGCGCCGCCCGACGGAGCCGCCGCCGGCGGCGCGGCCTGTGCGTGCGGCGCGGGCTCGGGCAGGCCGTCGAAGAGCGCGGCGATCTGGCCCACCGCGGCCAGCGCGGCGGCGCGGTCGTGATAGTGCGCGGCGAACTGCCGCAGCGGCGCATAGACCTCGGGCGCCATCAGCAGGCAGAACAGTCCGGCCTGCAGCGTGAAGGGAGAAAAGCGCAGATCGAGAAAACCGAGATACGACAGGCCGATATACACCGCCACCCCGGCCACGCCCAGCGCGGCGAAGAATTCCAGCACGGCCGAAGACAGGAACGCGATGCGCAGCACCGACATGGTCCGCTGGCGCAGCACATCGCTGGCGGCGGCCACGGACTGCGCCTCGGCCTCGGCGCGCCCGTACAGTTTGAGCGTGGACAGGCCGCGCAAGCGGTCGGCGAAAAAGCCCGAGAGCCGGGCGAACGCGCGCAGGTGGCGGCGGCTCGCGCCTTGCGCGCCCCAGCCTACCAGCGCCATGAACAGCGGGATCAACGGCGCGGTCACGAGCAGCACCAGCCCCGCCACCACGTCCACCGGCAGCAGCGCCGCCGAGAACGCCACCGGCAGCAAGGCGGCCGCGCCCATGGCCGGCAGGTATTTGGAGAAAAAGCCGTCCAGCGCCTCGACCTGTTCGACGATAGCGCTGGCCAGCTCGCCCGAGGATCGGGAACGGCTCCAGTGCGGGCCCTGGGCGACGAGGCGGCCGAACAGCGCCTGGCGCACGCGCCGCTTGATGCGCTCGGCGGCGTCGGCGCCGGCGCGCTCGCCGGCCCAGCCGATACAGGCGCGCAGCAGCATCAGCGCGGCGATGGCGGCAATGCCGCCCAGCAGCGCTTCGCGCGGCGCGTGGCCGACGATGGCGGCGTCGAGCACCCGCGACAGCAGCCAGGCCTGCGCCACGAGCAGGACGCCCCCGAGCAGCGGCGCGCCGCTGGCGATCAACAGGGGCAGCCTGGCAACCCCGGCGAGCGCCCTGAGCCAGCGCGACTGTTCGCGCGTGGGCTTGTTCAGGGCCGCGGAGGGATCGTGCTCCAGGCTGCTGGCGCCGTTGCTCACGCCGCGTCGCTGTTCACGCGCGGGTCATGCGCATGGCCCTCGCGCAGCTCGAACCACATTGCGTTCAGAATGGCGAACGCGCACGCCAGGCCCAGGCCCAGAATCCACGAGAAATACCACATGGTGGAAGCTCCTTAGTACGAGTTGGGCGTGCCATCGACGGACGCATGGGTGACCTTGCCGCGCATCACGCGGTAGACCCATGCCGTGTAGGCCGTGACAATGGGCAGGAAGATGACGACGGCGATCACCATGATCCACAGCGTCATGTGGCTGGACGAGCCGTCCCAGATCGTCAGGCCGGCCCGCGGATTGGTCGAGGACGGCATGATGAACGGAAAGAGCGAGAAGCCCACCGTCAGGATGACGCCCGCGATCGACGCCGACGAGGCCAGGAACGACAACACGTTGGCGCGCAGGCTCAGGAACAGCAGCACGAGCACCGCCCCGCCCACGCCCAGCGCCGGCGCGACCCACATCCACGGCCACTTGGCGTAGTTGGCCATCCAGGCGCCGGTTTGCACGCTCACGGTCTTGAGCAGCGGGTCGGAAGGCGCGGCCATGTCGACCGGGCTGGTGATGACGTGGCCGCCGATGCCGCCCGCCACCCAGAAGCCACCCGCGACGAACAGCACGATGGTCAGCAGGGCGCACAGGCGGCCCCAGGCGCGCGCGCGCGAGGACACGGGATCGTCGGTGCGCCAGGCCAGCAGCACCGCGCCGTGCATGGCCAGCATCACCACGCTCAGCACGCCCGCCAGCAGCGCGAAGGGCGCGAAGAGCTGGTAGAAATGGCCTTCGTACATGGGCCGCAGCGTTCCGCTCTCGAAGGTGAAGGGCACGCCCAGGATGACGTTGCCCATGGCCACGCCGAACACCAGCGAGGCCACCACGCCCGAGAAACAGAGCACGGCGTCCCAGCGGCTGCGCCAGCGCGTGCCTTCCATCTTGCTGCGGTACTTGAAGCCCACCGGACGCAGGATGAGCGCGATCAGCACCAGCATCATCGCCAGGTAGAAGCCCGAGAACGAGGCGGCGTACAGCAGCGGCCAGGCGGCGAAAATGGCGCCGCCCGCGGTAATCAGCCAGACCTGGTTGCCTTCCCAGACCGGCCCCACCACGTTGATGACGATGCGGCGTTCGGTGTCGGTCCGGGCCACCACGGGCAGCAGGGCCGCCACGCCGAGGTCAAAACCGTCCATGATGGCGAAACCGATGAGCAGCGCGCCCAGCAGCACCCACCAGATCACGCGCAGTGTCGCGTAGTCCAAAGGAATAAGGGTATCCATCTGCTATCTCTCCATCAGGCGCGCACGGCGGCGTGCACGGGATCGGCCGCGGCTTCGGCCGGCGGCGGCGCATCGGACGCGGGGCCCTTGCGCACGGCATGCAGCATGACCTTCACGCCGATGATCAACAGCGCGGTGTAGAGCACCAGGAAGATCGCCAGGCTGATGGCGAGGTCCAGAATGGTCAGGCCCGACGCCGCGTAGTAGGTGGGCAGCACGCCTTCGATGACCCAGGGCTGGCGGCCGTACTCGGCCACGAACCAGCCGCATTCGATGGCGACCCAGGGCAGCGGCAGGCTCCACAGGGCGACCTTGAGCAGGCCAGGCCGGCTGTCGAGGCGGCCGCGCGAGGCCAGCCAGAACGCCACGGCGAAGAACAGGATGAGGTACATGCCCACCGCCACCATGACGCGGAAGGTCCAGAAGAGCGGCGCCACGTTGGGCACGGTGTCCCAGGCGGCCTTCTTGATGTCTTCTTCGGTGACCTTGCTCATGTCGGACTGGTAGCGCTTGACCAGCAGCGCGTAGCCCAGGTCGGGCCAGGTCTTGTCGAAGGTCATGCGCGCGTCGGTGTCCTTGGGATTGGCGCGGATCTTCTGCAGGGCCTCGTAGGCCACCATGCCGTCGCGGATGCGGTTCTCGGCGCGCAGGACCAGGTCGTCGATGCCCAGCAGCGGCGTGGTGAGCGAGCGCGTGCCGATGATCCCCATCACGTACGGGATCTGGATCGCGAAGTCGTTCTTGCGCTCCGCCTGGTTGGGAATGGCGATGAGGTTGAAGTCCGCCGGCGCCGGCTCGGTGTGCCACATGGACTCCATGGCGGCGATCTTCATCTTCTGGTGCTCGGTGGTGAGGTAGCCGCTTTCGTCGCCCAGCACCACCACCGACAGCGCCGAGGCCAGGCCGAAGCTGGCGGCGACGGCCATGGAGCGCTTGGCCAGGTCGGTATGGCGGCCGCGCAGCAGGTACCAGGCGCTGATGGACATCACGAACATGGCGCCGGCCACATAGCCCGCGCTCACCGTGTGCACGAACTTGGCCTGGGCCACGGGATTGAAGAGCACCGAAGCGAAGTCGGTCATCTCCATGCGCATGGTGTCGGGGTTGAACACCGCGCCCACCGGGTTCTGCATCCAGCCGTTGGCGATGAGGATCCACAGCGCGGACAGGTTGGTGCCGAAGGCCACCAGCCAGGTCACGACCAGGTGGCTCACCTTGGACATGCGGTTCCAGCCGAAAAAGAACAGGCCGACGAAGGTGGCTTCCAGGAAGAAGGCCATCAGCCCTTCGAGCGCGAGCGGCGCGCCGAAGATGTCGCCCACGTAGTGGCTGTAGTACGACCAGTTCATGCCGAACTGGAACTCCATGACCACGCCCGTGGCCACGCCCAGCGCGAAGTTGATGCCGAAGAGCGTGCCCCAGAACATGGTCATGCGCTTCCAGATCTGGCGGCCGGTCATGACGTACACGCTCTCCATGATGGCCAGGATGAAAGAGAGGCCGAGCGTGAGGGGAACGAAGAGAAAGTGATAAAGCGCCGTCGCGGCAAACTGGAATCGCGACAGGTTGACGACGTCGAGATCAATCATTGTTGCGCTCCCAAGGATTCGAGATGCCGCAGCAACCGGCGTGGTTCCCAGGCCGTCTCTCGCGCCATGATACGGGCGTTGGATACAACTTCATAGAGGTTTCCTGAAAAATTGGGGCGGATCAGCTCTTGCCCCGGAGTTTGCCGGCGAAACCCAGCACCTTCTGCACTTTCGAGCCGAGCTTCATCAGGCTCTGCAGGGTTTCGGGCGGCAGACGCTGAACCTCATCGAACCATCCGGTAGACAGTTCGATGAGCTCCAGCATTTCGGTCATGCGCTGTTGCGCGTAGCTATCGCCCGGCGCCTTGGCCGGCTCGAGCAGCGAATCGCGCAGCAGCGTCAGGGTGGGATCGACTTCGCGCTTGCGCTTTTCTTCCATCAGGATGCGGAAGATTTCCCACACGTCCTTGGGCGTCTCGAAATAGTCGCGGCGGTCGCCCACCTGGTGCATCAGCCGCACGAGCCGCCACGATTGCAGCTCCTTGAGGCCCAGGCTGACGTTGGAACGGGAAAAGCCCAGGGTCTCGGCGATGTCGTCCGCGTTGAGCGGTGTGGGCGACAGGAACAGCAGCGCATAGATCTGGCCGACGGTCCGGTTCACCCCCCATCGGCTGCCCATTTCGCCGAAGTGCAGGACGAAACGCTCGTTTTGAGGTGAAAGTTCCATGACCGCCTGTGCGATGGCCCCGCAGGGCCGTTCTGACAATTTTAGTTACGCTGGTTCTAGTTTTTTTTGAAATTATCGAACAAACTGTGATGAAGCGCAAATCCATTCCGCGAAAATGGGCATGCGACGGCGCGCAGTGTATCGGCCGGGCGGCGGGCCGGACCCGGCTTTACGTCCCCGATTCGCGGCTTTATTGATCTGGCGCAAGAAAAAAGCGCGCCGCCCCCGGGCAGCCTTCCGATGGCGAAAAAAAACGGGCGCCATGGCGCCCGTTTCCCGGGAAATCCGGATGCGGCCCCGCCGGCCGCCGGAATGGGGTCAACCGGCCTTGACCGACACCGCGGCCGACACCCGCTTGGCCTTGGCGCGCGCCTCGGCCACGTCGTCGGCCACCGCCAGTCCCACGCCCATGCGGCGCTTCACGTAGGATTCGGGCTTGCCGAACAGGCGGATATCGGTGCCAGGCTCGGCCAGGGCCTCGGCCACGTTGTGGAAGCCGACCGCGCCGGCATCCACGCCGCCGTAGATGACGCAGCTGGCGCCCGGCTGGCGCAGCCGGGTATCGACCGGCAGGCCCAGCAGCGCGCGCGCATGCAGCTCGAACTCGCTCTGCGCCTGGGTAATCATGGTGACCATGCCCGTATCGTGCGGACGCGGGCTGACCTCCGAGAACCACACGTCGTCGCCCGCCACGAAAAGCTCCACGCCGAAAATGCCCAGGCCGCCCAGGTTGGAAGTGACCGCCAGCGCGATCTCGCGCGCCCGCTCCAGGGCCGCGGGCGACATGGGGTGCGGCTGCCAGCTTTCGACATAATCGCCGTCCACCTGCTTGTGGCCGATGGGCTCGCAATAGCGGGTTTCGATCTGGCCGTCGGCGCCGCGGGCGCGCACGGTGAGCAGGGTGATTTCGTAGTCGAAGCGCACGAAGCCCTCAACGATGGCCCGCCCCTTGCCCACGCGGCCGCCCTCCTGGCAGTAGCGCCAGGCGGCCGGAATGTCGTCGGCGCTCTTGAGCACCGACTGGCCCTTGCCCGAGGACGACATGACCGGCTTGAGCACGCAGGGATAGCCGACGCCCCCGTCGATGGCCTCGCGCAACGCCTCCTCGGAATCGACGAACCGATAGGGCGAGGTGGGCAGGCCCAGGGTTTCGGCGGCCAGGCGGCGGATGCCTTCGCGATTCATGGTGAGATGGGCGGCGCGGGCGGTGGGCGTCACGCGCGCCGCGCCCGCGGCCTCCAGCTCGACCAGCAGGTCGGTGGCAATGGCCTCGATTTCAGGGACAATGACGTGCGGCCGCTCCTGCTCGATGATTTTGCGCAGGGCCTCGGCGTCGGTCATGGGCACCACGTGCGCGCGGTGCGCAACCTGGTGGCCGGGCGCGTCCGCGTAGCGGTCCACCGCGATGACTTCCACTCCCAGCCGCTGCAGGGCGATGGCGACCTCCTTGCCCAATTCGCCCGCGCCGAGCAGCATGACGCGGGTGGCCAGGGGAGAAAGCGGCGTACCAAGAACGGGGCTGGGAATGCGGGACATGGATCGGACCTGAACGTGTGAATTAAGACGGGCGGCAAAAGAGCCGCCAGCATGCCATACCCCCCAGGCGGGGGCAAACCCGCCGCCTGATATTAAAATCCCGCCATGACCGACCATCCCACCATAACTTCCGAAACCGCGCTGGCATCTGCGCGCAGAACGCTGCAAATCGAAAGCCAGGGCCTGCACGACCTCGCCGCCCGGCTGGACGAGCGTTTCGCCCGTGTCGTGGACATGCTGCTCGCATGCCGCGGCCGGGTGGTGGTCAGCGGCATCGGCAAGACCGGCCACATCGCGCGCAAGATCGCCGCCACGCTGGCCTCGACGGGCACGCCGGCCTTCTTCATGCACGCAGCCGAGGCGGTGCACGGCGACCTGGGCATGATTACCCGCGACGACGTGCTGATCGCCATTTCCTATTCCGGCACGGGCCAGGAACTGCTGACCGTGCTGCCCGTGGTGCGCCGCATGGGCGCCGGGCTGGTGGCCATTACCGGCAATCCGCAATCCGAGCTGGCGCGGCTGGCCGACATCCACCTGGACGCCAGCGTGGCCCAGGAGGCCTGCCCGCTGAACCTGGCCCCCACGGCCAGCACCACCGCCGCGCTGGCCCTGGGCGACGCGCTGGCCGTGGCGTGCCTCGAGGCGCGCGGCTTCAGTCCGCAGGACTTCGCCCGCTCGCATCCGGGCGGCGCGCTGGGCCGCCGGCTGCTCACGCACGTCCGCGACGTCATGCGCAAGGGCGACGCCCTGCCCATTGTCACGGCGGGCACGCCCGTTTCCCGCGCCCTGGAGGTCATGTCGGCCAAGGGCATGGGCATGACGGTGGTCACCGATCCCCGGCAGCAGCCGCTGGGCATCTTCACCGACGGCGACCTGCGCCGCCTGATCGCGCGCCACGGCGACATCCGCAGCCTGCAGGTGGACGCCGGCATGACCCGCTCTCCGCGCACCATCAACCCCGATGCGCTGGCGGTCGAAGCCGCCCAGCAAATGGACGAACAAAGGCTCAATCACATGCTCGTGGTGGACCGCGACGGCAAGCTGCTCGGCGCGCTGCACATGCACGACCTGATGGCCGCAAAGGTGGTATGACAATGAATCTCCCCCGCTCCGTGCCCCACCCCGCCGAGGCCCTGGTCCTCGCGCGGATCGCGCCCGCCGTGCGCGAACGCGCCGCGGCCGTGCGCCTGATGGTGTTCGACGTGGACGGCGTGCTGACCGACGGCAGCCTCTACTACGGCGACAACGGCGAAGTGCAGAAGCGCTTCCACGTGCTGGACGGCCACGGCCTGCGCCTGCTCCTGGAAGGCGGTTTCAAGGTCGCGCTCATGACGGGCCGATCCGGCCCCATCGTGGCGCGCCGCGCCGCCGAGCTGGGCATCGCCGAGGTGATACAGGGCGTGCGCGACAAGGGCGCGGCGCTGGCCGAACTTGCGCAGCGTTCGTCGGTCCAACTCGACCAGACCGGCTATATGGGCGATGACATCATCGACCTGCCGGCGATGCAGCGCGCGGGCTTCGCCGCCAGCGTGCCCAACGCCCCGGGCTACGTCAGCCAGGCGGCGCACTGGGTGGCCAGCCAGCCCGGCGGCAGCGGCGCGGTGCGCGAGTGCTGCGACCTGCTGCTGGCGTCGCAAGGCCGGCTGGGCGCGCTGCTGGCCGCGCCTGGCGTGCTCGGCCCGGGCGCCATCCAGTGACGCGCCCCACCGAGTTCCCCTGCCCATGAAAGACCGCCTGCCCTCCCTCATCGCGCTGTTCCTGCTGCTGGTGCTCGTCCTGTGCAGCTGGTGGGCGGCCGATTACGCCCAACGCGCCGTGCAGGTCGACCCGCCGCGCCGCATCACCCACGAAATCGACGCCTGGTCGCGCGATTTCGTCATGCTGCGCACCGACCCCACCGGCAAGCCCATCAACCGCCTGGAAGGCGTCTACGCCGAACATTTCCCGGACGACGACTCCTACCACATCACCACGCCGCGCGCGGTCGGCCAGCGCGAAGACAGCCCCATCACCGTGGCGGTCTCCAAGACCGCCGTCATGGAAGAAGGCGGCAAGCGCATCGTCATGAACGGCGACGCCCACGTGCACCGCCAGCCCGACGCCAACAACGACGTGCTGGACGTGCGCAGCCAGCAGCTCATCCTGCTGCCGGACGAAGACCTGGTCTACACCGACCTGCCCGCCCAGGTCCTGAAAGGCCGCTCGCGGATGAACGGCACCGGCATGCGCTACAACAACAAGACCCGCCAACTGCAGGTTTCCTCCTCCACCGACGTGGAGATCTCGGGCGACGAAACCCGCAAGCGCCGCGAGACCGAGATTCCCGCCCACAACACTGACCAGAAGAAACCATGACCGATCTCCGGATTGTCCTCGCCCCGACGGCGCGCCTGATGGCGGCCGCCCTGCTGACGGCGGCGGCGCTCGCGCCCGCTTGCGCCGCGGACGCCAAGAAGCCCGCCGCGCCGGCCGAGGAGCCGAGCACGCTGATCCTGTCGGACACGCTGCACTACGACGACGTCAAGCGCCAGAGCATCTTCACCGGAAACGTCCACATGACGCGCGGCCTCATGACGCTGACGTCCGACACGCTCGAGATGCACGAAGACAAGGACGGCAACCAGTACGGCACGGCGACGGCCGACAAGGGCAAGGTCGTCACCATCCGCCAGGAGCGTCCGGAGAATTTCGAACTCATCGAGGGCAAGGGCCTGCGCGCCGAATACGATGGCACCAAGAGCACGTTCGACCTGATCGGTCAGGCCGTGGTGGTGCGCTACGTCTGTGGCAAGCCGCTGGACACCATACGCGGCGAGCGGGTGCGCTACAACGAAAAAAGCGGCACCTACGAAGCGCAAGGCGGCCCCAATTCGGCGGCCGCCGGCGGCCGCGTACGCTCGCTGGCCGAGCCGCGCGCCAAGTCGGACGCCCTCGTCGCCGAATGCCGCGCCAAGCAGCAGCAAGGCAAGCAGCCGGCCCAGAACACCACCAAGAAGGGGCGTTAAGCGCGCTTTCCCAACCCCCATTTGCAGCCACGATGAACCAACCCTCCGTGCCGTCTCCCGTCACCTCCGCGCCGCTGGGCGTCAAACAAGGCAGCCTGCGCGCCACCGGACTGCGCAAGACCTACAACGGCCGCACCGTGGTGCAGGATGTGTCCCTGTCCGTCAACAGCGGCGAAGTGGTGGGATTGCTCGGGCCAAACGGCGCGGGCAAGACCACCAGCTTCTACATGATCGTCGGGCTGGTTCCCGCCGATGCCGGCCGCATCGAAATCGACGACGGCAACATCACGGCCATGCCCATCCACAAGCGGGCGCGCATGGGTCTGTCGTACCTGCCCCAGGACGCCTCGGTGTTCCGACGCCTCACGGTGGAGCAGAATATCCGCGCCGTGCTCGAACTGCAGTTCGACGCGCACGGCAAGAACCTGTCCACGGCCCGGATCAACGAACAGCTCGAATTGCTGCTGGAAGAACTGCAGATCGGCCATATCCGCAGCAATACGGCCATTTCGCTGTCGGGCGGCGAACGCCGCCGCGTGGAGATCGCGCGCGCGCTGGCCACCAGCCCGCGCTTCATCCTGCTGGACGAACCCTTCGCCGGCGTGGACCCCATCGCCGTGATCGAGATCCAGCGCATTGTGCGCTTTCTCAAGGGACGGGGCATCGGCGTGCTCATCACCGACCACAACGTGCGTGAAACCCTGGGCATCTGCGACCGCGCCTACATCATCAGCGAAGGCAAGGTGCTCACCGACGGCCATCCGGATGAAATCGTGGGCGACCCCGCCGTGCGCCGGGTCTACCTGGGCGAGCATTTCCGCATGTAACGCGCGCCCTCGCGAGGCGGCATCCGCCCCCTTCGTCACGGCCCGGGATCATCCATAAAAGTGTCATGGACTTGCGGCAGATCAGCTTGTTTTATCGGCCCGAGTCTATACACTAGTACTACACAACCCGAATCACTGAACCAAGGAGAACGCCTAACGACTTCAACGCGCGCATTGCGCACCCATTTTCCTCTTTAGAAAGGAGAGCAAGCTATGAACCTGAGCATCTGCGGTCGTCACCTCGACGTCACCCCGGCCATCCGGGAATATGTCATGAACAAACTGGCGCGAGTGTTGCGGCATTTCGATCACGTCATCGATACCCAGGTCATGCTCTCAGTTGAGCCCCTGCGGCATAAAGCCGAAATCACCATGCGTCTGAGCGGCAAGGACATCCATTGCGAAGCCACGGATGAAAATCTGTACGCCGCCATCGACTTGCTGGCAGACAAAGTCGACCGTCAGGTCATCAAGCACAAGGACAAGGTGCGTAGCCACACGGCCGAGTCCGTGAAGCGGCAAGCGGCGACACTCACGCCACCCCAGCAGTAACCGCGCTTCACGCATGCTCGACGTGCGCTGGCAATGCAGTAAGTAACATTGCTGCCTGAGTCCCGGTGTCCCGCTGACCTTCCATGTTCAGCCGGGGCATCGGCAAACCGTCTTCCTCCCTTCCTTCTTTTCTTCTTTCCCGGCCCCCTGTTCACCCGTCCCGCCCGGCTTGCGCCTGGCCCGGTTCCGGCGAATCGGCGCATGCGCCGCGCACGAACGCGCGTATCACGCCCCGATGTCCAAAGGGTTTTCCCGGATTTTCCCTCTCAACCCGCCGCGCGGCGCCCCCATGAACCCCTCCCGCCATCCACAAGCCTGCGCGAAGCGACTATGCTTCGCTCTTGCGCCACGGTCTTGTGCGGGGACAGACCCTCCGTATATTGCAGTGCGTCATATCAACCTATAATGATCCGCATGAATCATTTGTCGCGCATTCTTCCCGCCGGCAACATCGTGCTCGACATGCTTGCCACGAGCAAGAAACGGGCGTTCGAGCAGGCCGGCCTTCTTTTCGAGAACAACCATGGCCTGGCGCGCGCGCTCGTCTTCGACAGCCTGTTCGCCCGGGAACGCCTGGGGTCCACCGCGCTGGGACAGGGCGTGGCCGTGCCTCACGGCCGCGTGAAAGGGCTGGAACAGGCGCTGGCGGCGTTTATCCGCCTGGCGCAGCCCATTCCCTTCGACGCGCCCGACGGCCAGCCCGTTTCCATGCTGATGTGCCTGCTGGTGCCCGAGGCCGCCACGCAGCAGCACCTGGACATCCTGGCCGAACTCGCCCAGCTCATGTCGAACAAGGCGCTGCGCGAGGCGCTGGCCACCGAGACCGACCCCGCCGTCGTGCATCGCATGCTCACCACCGGTCAACTCTGATCCCCGCAAAGACGCTGCCATGCTCACGGTGCAGGAACTCGTCGACGACAACGCCGACAAAATCCCCTTCAACTGGATTGCCGGACAGGGCGCGGCCGACCGCGCCATTCCCGACGACGGCATGGCCGCCGCCGACCTGGTCGGCCACCTGAACCTCATCCACCCCTCGCGCATCCAGGTGTTCGGCCAGGAAGAGCTGGCCTACTACACCCGCTTCGACCTGCGCCGCCGCATGCACCACATGGACGAGCTGCTGATCGGCGGCGTGCCCGCCATCCTGCTCGCCGACGGCCTGACGCCGCCGCAAGACCTCGTCGACCAGTGCGACCAGCACCAGGTGCCCCTGCTGTCCACGCCGGTCGCGGCCGCGCAGCTCATCGACCTGCTGCGCATCTACCTGGGCAAGAAGCTCGCGCCCACCACCACGGTGCACGGCGTGTTCCTCGACGTGCTCGGCCTGGGCGTGCTGATCACGGGCGAGTCGGGCCTGGGCAAGAGCGAACTGGCGCTGGAGCTCATTTCGCGCGGACACGGCCTGGTGGCCGACGACGCGGTGGAGTTCTCGCGCACCGCGCCCAACATGATCGAAGGCCACTGCCCGCAACTGCTGCAGAACCTGCTCGAAGTGCGCGGCCTGGGCCTGCTGGACATCCGCACCATTTTCGGCGAGACCTCGGTGCGCCGGAAGATGCGGCTCAAGCTCATCGTGCACCTGGTGCGGGCCACCGCGCAGGACAAGTTCGAGCGCCTGCCCTTGCAGGACATCACCCAGGACATGCTGGGCCTGCCGGTGCGCAAGGTCATGCTGCAGGTTGCGGCCGGCCGCAACCTCGCCGTGCTCGTCGAGGCCGCCGTGCGCAACACCATTCTCAAGCTGCGCGGCATCGACACCCTGGGCGAGTTCATGGAACGCCAGGCCATGGCGATCCTGCAAAGCAGCAAGTAACCGCAGCGCCCGCTCGCGCTGCGCGGCGGGTTCGTGGAATCCTCTCCCGGCGCAAGCGCCGCGGGCCTGCCCGGCAAGCCCGGCGGGCCGCGCCCCTATCGCGTCGAAGCGTCGCGCGCCCGCTTCACTTCCAGCGGCGTCACCGCGCCGGCGGCGTTGCCCCAGCTGTTGCGGATATAGCTCACCACCATCGCGATATCGTTGTCGTCCAGCAGCTGCCCGAAGGGCGGCATGCCGTGCGGACGCGGATTGGCTGCGGTGGCCGGCGCGAAGCCGCCGTCCAGCACCATGCGGATGGCGTTGACGGGCAGCGGCGCCGTCACCGTGGGGTTGCCCGACAGCGCCGGCCAGGCCAGGCCGCTGCCGCGCCCGTCGTCCTGATGGCACTGCGCGCAATGCTGGCCGTAGAGCTTGCCGCCCAGGCTCATGACCGCGGCGGCCGGCGGCGCGGCGCGCGGCCGGTCGGCCTGCGCGGCGGGCAGCGACTTCAGGTAGACGCCCATGGCCAGCGCATCCGCGTCGTCCAGATGGCGCGTGCTGCCCAGCACCACTTCGGCCATGGGCCCGCCGGCGCTGGAATGCGCGGCCATGCCGGTCTTGAGCAGCGCCGCGATGTCCTGCGCAGTCCAGGCCGCCAGGCCCGAACCGGGCTCGTTGTTCAAGGGCGGCGCATACCAGTCCAGCACGGGGATCAGGCCGCCGGCCAGCCCCTGCGCGGCGCGGGTCGCGCCCAGCCCGTTGCGCGGGGCATGACAGGCCGCGCAATGCCCCAGCCCTTGCACCAGATACCGGCCGCGGTTCCATTGGGCCGGCCGTTCCGCGTCGGGCTCGTGCACGCCGGGCCTGAAATACAGGGCGCGCCAGAACGCCAGCAGGAAACGCTGGTTGTACGGAAACGCCAGCTCCGGCTCGCGGCTGGCCTGGCTGGCCGGCGGCACGGTGCGCAGATAGGCATAGAGCGCGTCGGCGTCGGCGCGCGTGATCCGCGTGTACTCGGTGTACGGGAACGCCGGATACAGCAGCCGGCCGTCCCGGCCCTTGCCGTTGTGCAGGGCGCGCCAGAAATCGTCGGCGCTCCAGGCGCCGATGCCGGCCTGGACGTCGGGCGTGATGTTCGGCCCGTATACGGTGCCGAACGGCGTGGGCACGGCCGTGCCGCCCGCATAGGGCAGGCCACCGCGGCTGGTGTGGCAACCGGCGCAATTGCCGGCCAGCGCCAGGTAGCGGCCGCGCTCGATGAGCGCCGCGCCCCCGGTCTGGCCGGACGCGGCGGACGGGCCGGCGGAGGCGTCTTCGCGGGTGCCCATCCAGGCCAGCGCCCCGGCCGCGAGCGCCAGGCAGGCCAGCAGGCAGAGCAGGAAACGCTTGATCCGTTTCATGCGCGCCTCCTCAACGCTGCCCCTGGCCGCCGCACTCGGCGGGCAACTGCGCCGCGCCCGCGGGCTGCGGCGCGTACGAGGCGGGCACCGGCCGGCTGGACAGCCAGGCCGCCAGCGCCGCGATGTCGGCGGGGGTGAGGCGGGCGGCCACGTCCGCCATGCAGTCCGGCGGCGCGGCGCGGCGCAGGCCGTTTTTCCAGGCCCCCACCTGCGAACCGATATAGTCGCGCGGCAAGCCCAGCAGGCCCGGGATGGCCGGCAGCATGCCTCCGAGTTCCGCGCCATGACAGGACACGCAGGCGGGCAGGCCGCGCGCGCGGTCGCCCTCCAGCGCCAGCGCCCGCCCCGCCTCCAGCACGGCGGCGGCCGCTTCCGCACGGGCCGGAGGCGGATAGGGCGCGTGCTGGCCCGAGAAATAGGCCGCGATCTCGCGCAGATAGGCGTCGGGCAGTCCGGCCAGCAGGTGCGCCATGGGGCGATACTGGCGGCGCCCGTCGCGGAAATTCAGCAGCTGGTGGTAGAGGTATTCGGCCGGCTTGCCCGCCAGCCTGGGATAGTAGCCATCGGCGCCGGCGCGGCCCTGCTCGCCATGACAGGCCGTACAGGCCGCCACCCGGGCCGCCATGGTGTCCGGCCGCAGGGGGCCGTCAGCGCGCGCGGCGCCCGGCATGGCCAGCGGCAGCAGCGCCGCAAGCAGGGGTAAAAAGGCCCGCAAACGGGGCGGTGAAACAATACGAAAGGAAAGGCGGGCTAACATCTCGTTCTGGTTCCTACCCCTCGAAGCCGTGGAGGCGAGGCGCGTGTGCGTTGCACCAGGCGCATGACAGGCGGGCGCGCCATGCGCGATCCGGCCCCAAGCATACGCCATTGCACGGCCCGGCATGGCCGGGGCCGCGGGGCGGGTGTCCGGATATCCGGCCGCGTCGACCGGCAAAGCGTGCCACAATCATGTCCATGTTGAAAGTCGTCCTAGTCACCGGCATCTCGGGCTCCGGCAAATCGGTAGCCCTGCGCATGCTCGAAGACGCGGGCTATACCTGCGTCGACAACCTCCCCGTGCGCTTTCTCACGGAGTTCATCGCGAATGCCCGCGATGACGGCATGGAGCGCGTTGCCGTCGCCATCGACGTGCGCTCGCCCGGCGAGCTGGCCGAGCTGCCGGACGTGGTCACGGCGCTGCGCGCCATGGGCACGGCCTTGCGGGTGGTGTTCCTCGATGCCAGCACCACGACGCTGGTGCAGCGGTATTCCGAGTCGCGCCGCCGGCATCCGCTCACCGACCGGCTGCAGCGCGACGGCGCCACGCCCTCGCTGGCCGAGTGCATTTCGGTGGAACGCGAACTGCTCGCGCCGCTGCGCGAGCAGGAACACGTGATCGACACCTCCGACCTCACGCCCAGCCAGTTGCGCGCCTGGATACGCGACCTGATCAAGACCGACCAGGCCCCGCTGGTGCTGACCTTCGAATCGTTCGCCTACAAGCGCGGCGTGCCGGGCGACGCCGATCTGGTGTTCGACGCGCGCTGCCTGCCCAACCCCTATTACGACCGCAACCTGCGTCCGCTCACCGGGCGCGACGAGCCCGTGGCGACCTGGCTGGCGAGCTTCGATCTGGTGGGCCAGATGATCGACGACATCGCCGCGTACCTGCGCCGCTGGCTGCCGCACTACACACAGGACACCCGCAACTACCTCACCGTGGCCATCGGCTGCACGGGCGGCCAGCACCGCTCGGTCTACGTGGTGGAACAGCTCGCGCTGCGCTTCGCCGACCACCAGCCGCTGCTGATCCGCCACCGCAACCAGCTGCCCGACGACTCCGCATGACACTGCCCCGCCCCTGCGCCCTGATCCTCACGCTGCTGCTGGCCCTCGCGATCGCCGGCTGCTCCTCCACCGGCGGACGAAAGAAAGGCGGCTACTACAAGGACGACGGCCCGGGCGACAATCCGCCGGCCAACATCGACCAGATCCCCGATGCGGAGCCGCGCATCGAGCCCTACGCCAGCGGCGCCAACCGCCCCTACGTCGTGTTCGGCCAGCGCTATGTGCCCGACACCACCGGAGCGCCCTACAAAAAGCGCGGCATCGCATCGTGGTACGGCCGCAAGTTCCACGGCAACTCCACCTCCATCGGCGAGCCCTACGACATGTACGCCATGACGGCGGCGCACACGACCCTGCCCCTTCCCAGCTATGCGCGCGTGACCAGCCTGGTCAACGGCAAGACCGTCATCGTCAGGGTGAACGACCGCGGCCCCTTCCACAGCGACCGCATCATGGATCTCTCGTACGCGGCGGCGTACAAGCTCGGCATCATCGGGCCGGGCAGCGGCGAAGTGGTGGTGGAAAGCATCCAGCCCGACGAAATCCGCCAGATGGAAGCGGCGCGGCGCAGCGGCACGGCCACCGCGTCGGCCCAGCCCGCCGGCGCATCGGTCGAGCCGGGCGCCGTCCCGGTCGCGCCTGCCGTCTCGGCGGCTCCGGTGGCGCTGGCCTCCGCGCCGCTGGCAAGCGCCACGCTGCCGGCCGCCGCCGCGGGCAGCGTCTATTTGCAGGTGGGCGCCTTCAGCCAGCCGGCCAACGCACAGTCGCTGGTCAGCCGCATCAACACGCAACTCGGCGCGGACGGCACGCCGCCCGCCATGGTCGAGCAGGCCAACAACCTCTACCGCGTTCGCATCGGCCCCTATCCCGACCGCCAGGCCGCACTGAACGCGGTGCAGCGCGTCTCGGAACGCATCGGCATCCTGCCTTCGCTGGCCGTCCAGTAGGGGGCCGCCGGGCCGTCCGGCGCGGCGCCCGCCTTCAGAGCGGCAGTTCGGCCTGGCCGTCGCAGACCCGGCGCGTGCGCGCGGTGCGCCCCCGGTAGAAGTTGCCCTCGTGCGCCAGCAACGCCTGCTTGCGCGGCAATCCGCCCCCGAAGCCGGTCAGCGAGGTATCGCTGCCGATGATGCGGTGGCACGGGATGATGATGCTGACCGGGTTGCGGCCCACCGCGCCGCCCACGGCCTGCGCGCCCTTGGGCCTGCCCACGGCGCGCGCCAGTTCGCCATAACTGGCCAGCGCGCCGAACGGCAGCTCGCACAGCGCGCGCCACACCTGCTGCTGGAACGGCGTGCCCACCGGATCCAGCGCCACCGAAAACTCGCGCCGCCGGCCCGCGAACCACGCTTCCAGCTCGCGCGCGGCCTGGGCCAGCACGGCATGGGAGGCGTCCAGCGTCCAGCCCTCGGGACTGGGCAGCAGCGGCTGGTCGTTGAACCAGGCGCCGCGCAGGCCGGCCTCGGAGGCCACCAGCCGCATGGCGCCCAGCGGCGTATCGATGTCGCAATAGGCCAGGCGCTCGCCGCCCTGGCTCACGATGGTCTTGTAAGGCATGTCAGTCCGGCTTCTTTCGGGCAAGCGCCCGGTTGTAGAGCACGTCTCGCGGCAGCCCGGTCGCCCTGGCCGCGACCCGGGCCGCGTCGCGCACGGACAGCGTTTCCAGCAGCGCGTCCAGCAGCGCATCGGCCTGCGGGTCGGCGTCGGCGCCGCCCTCTTCCTGGGGCGCGGCGTGCAGGATGAGCACGAATTCTCCCTGGGTGCGGTGCGGATCGGCTTGCAGCCAGCCGGCGGCCTCGCCCAGCGGGAACGTGGCGATTTCCTCGAAGCGCTTGGTCAGTTCGCGCGCCACCGTCAGCGGCCGCTGCGGGCCGCAGATTTCCAGCAGGTCCGCCAGCGCGGCCTGCAGCCGGTGCGGCGACTCGAACATGACCACCGGCGCGGGCAGCGCGGCCCAGGAGCGCAGCCAGCGCTGGCGCGCCGCGGCCTTGGAAGGCGGGAAACCGGCAAAGGCGTAGGCGGGGTTTTCGTCCGTGGTGACGCCGCTGCCCATCAGGGCCGCGATCACGGCGCTGGGGCCGGGCACGGGCACCACGACGTAGCCGGCTTCCCGCACGGCGCGCACGATGCGCGCGCCCGGATCGCTGACGGCCGGCGCGCCGGCGTCCGACACCAGCGCCACGCGCTGCCCTTGCGCCAGGCGTTCGCAAATGGCCTGCGCGGCCGACGCCTCGTTGTGGCGATGGGCCGCCATGAGCGGGGTATTGACGCCCCAGGCGTCCAGCAGCGTGCGGCTGGCGCGCGTGTCTTCGGCCGCGATCACGTCGGCGCGCTGCAGCGCGTGCCAGGCGCGCAGGCCCAGGTCGCCCAGGTTGCCGATGGGCGTGGCCACGACGTACAGCGCGGCCTCGGGCCAGTGCTGCCCGGCGACCCGCGCGGCGACCCGGCTCCAGGCATCCCCCGCCTGCGGCGCAGAGACATTTTGGTTCATGACTGCGTATCCATCCGGAAAATCATGTCAGTGTAGCCGCCTGTGTCCCTATCGGCAGGCGGCCCGCATGAACCCCGACGACCACGGATTGCCCTTTCTTCTTGCGCGCGAGGCTCGCCAACGCGCAGCGCGCAGACGGCGGCGGGCCCAGCCGGGGCCGCGCCGGGCGACGCCGCCCGCACGCTCGCCGGCACAGCGGGCGGGCGATGTCCACGAAGAGGCAGCCGCCCGCCTGCTCGCCGCGCGGGGCCTGCGCCTGCTGGCGCGCAACCTGCGCTGCCGCCACGGCGAAATCGATCTGGCCATGCGCGAGGGCGACACGCTGGTGCTGGTCGAGGTGCGGGCGCGGCGCAACGGCCGGTATGGCGGCGCCGCCGCCAGCATCGACGCGGCCAAGCAGGCCCGGCTGGCCCGGGCGGCGGCCTGCTGGCTGCCCAGGCTGGCCCGGGCGCACTGGGCGGGCGCGACACCCGCCGCGCGCTTCGACGCGGTCGTGTTCGAGGGCGGCCGGCCGGCCTGGCTGCGGGGCGTTTTCTGGATACCGTGAACCGCCGCCGGGATCGCCGGCCGCCGGACTGCCGGATCTGGCGAATCGCGGTTACGTCTGGTCAGATCGGCGCGCCTCCCCATGAGATAATCGCGGCCATGGATATGACCTCTCGAATGACGTCGCACTTTCGCGACGCCATGGCAGTCTTCGAACAAAGCACGGACGTCCTGGCCGAACCGCTGGCCGTGGCGGTGGACCTGCTCTTCGGCGCCCTGGCGAACAATGGCAGGATTCTGGCCTGCGGCAATGGCGGCTCGGCCGCCGACGCGCAGCATTTCGTGGCCGAGCTGGTCGGCCGCTTCGAGCGCGAGCGCCTGCCCCTGGCCGGCATCGCCCTCAATACCGACACCTCCATCCTCACGGCCGTGGGCAACGACTACGGCTTCGACGACATCTACGAGCGCCAGGTCAACGCGCTAGGGCAGCCGGGCGACGTGCTGGTGGCCATTTCCACCAGCGGCAACTCGCCCAACGTGGTCAAGGCCATGGAGGCCGCCCACGAGCGCGAAATGCATGTCATCGCCCTGACGGGCAAGGGCGGCGGCGTCATGGGGGAACTCATTACGCCCATGGACGTCCATCTCTGCGTGCCCCACGATCGCACCATGCGCATCCAGGAAGTCCATATTCTGCTGCTGCACGCCCTGTGCGACGGCATCGACGCCCTTCTGCTTGGAGACACCGAATGATTCCCGACGCCAGAACCGCTGTCCGCCCGCTGCTCATGGCCGCCCTCCTGGCCTCGGCCGGCCTGTCGCTGTCGGCGTGCGCCCCGCTCGTGGTGGGCGGCGCCGCCGCCACCACCGCCGTGGTGGTCACCGACCGGCGCACTTCCGGCGTGCAGCTCGAAGACCAGAACATCGCCTTCAAGGCCGAAAGCCAGATTTCGCAGAAGCTGGGCGAAACGGCCCGCGTCAACGCCATGGCCTACGCCGGCCGCCTCCTGCTCACGGGCGACGTGCCCAGCGAGGCCGCCAAGAGCCAGGCCACCGCCATCGCGCAGGGCATCGAGAACGTAAAAGAGGTCATCAACCAGCTCAACGTCGGCCCGATCGCCTCGTTCGGCGCGCGTTCCAACGACACCTGGCTCACCTCCAAGGTGAAGACCGCGCTGTTGAACACCAAGTACGTGCCCTCCGGCACCATCGCCGTCACCACCGACCACGGCGTGGTCTACCTGATGGGCAAGGTGACCCAGACCGAAAGCGAGTACGCCGCCAACGCGGCCGCCGAGGTGGGCGGCGTGGCCAAGGTTGTTAAACTTTTCGAGATCATCAGTCGCGAGGAAGCCATCCGGCTTTCGAACACCAGCGGTTCGCAGTCGTCGCAGTCCGGCGCCTCGGACACCCGCGCGCCCGTCGAGAACGGCGCGGGCGCCCAGGATGCGCCGGCCGGCGGCGGCGTGGAAGTCATGCCCATCAAATGAAAAAAGCCATCATCGCCCTGGCCGTCCTGGTGGCGGCCGGCATCGGCGCCTGGTTCGTGTGGCGCCCGGCCCCGGCCGCCCCCGACGTGAGCTTCACCACCCTGGAAGGCAAGACCTTCTCGCTGCAGGACCTGCGCGGCAAAGTGGTGCTGGTGAAGTTCTGGGCCACGAGCTGCGTGACCTGCGTGAAACAGATGCCGCAGACCATTTCGGCCTACAACGAATTCGCGCCCAAGGGCTACGAAGCCGTGGCGGTCGCCATGAACTACGACCCGCCCAACTACGTGCTGAATTTCGCCCAGAGCCGCAAGCTGCCGTTCCCGGTGGCCCTGGACACCAAGGGCGACATCGCGCGCGCCTTCGGCAACATCCGGCTCACGCCCACGGCTTTCCTCATCGACAAGCACGGGCGCATCATCAAGCGTTATCTGGGCGACTACGACGTCGCCGAATTCCACGCCACGGTGGAAAAGGCGCTGGCCGCCGGCTGATCCGTCCCGCAACGCCTGCCGGACTGGCGGGGCAGGAAAAGGGGGCCTTCGAGGCCCCCTTTCCATGGACGAGGACGGGACGCCGCGCCCGCTGCCGCAGCGTCAGAAGGCCGGCACCACCGCGCCCTTGTATTTTTCCTGGATGAATTTCTTCACCTCGGGCGTGTGCAGCGCCTTGACCAGCTTCTGCACGCCGGGATCGTTCCGGTTGTCGGCCCGGGTGACCACGATGTTGGCATAGGGCGAATCGGAGCCTTCGATGAAGAGGGCGTCCTTGGTGGGCACCAGTCCGGCCTCGAGCGCGTAGTTGGTATTGATGAGCGCCAGGTCCAGGTCGTCGAGCGAGCGGGGCAGCATGGCCGCTTCCAGTTCGCGGAACTTCAGCTTCTTGGGATTTTCGACCACGTCGGCCGCGGTCGACAGGATGTTCGACGGATCCTTCAGCTTGATGAGCCCCTGTTTCTGCAGCAGGATCAGCGCGCGTCCGCCATTGGACGGGTCGTTGGGAATGCCCACCGTGGCGCCCTGCTTCAGCTCGGAAATGTTCTTGATCTTCCTGGAATAGCCGCCGAAGGGCTCGACGTGCACCGCCACCACGGGCACCAGGCCGGTCTTGCGATCTTTGTTGAAGGAGTCCAGGTAGGGCTTGTGCTGGAAGAAATTGGCGTCGAGCTGCTTGTCGGCCAGCTGCAGGTTGGGCTGGACGTAATCGCTGAACACCTTGATGTCCAGTTCCACGCCTTCCTTGGCGAGCCCCGGCTTGACGACTTCCAGGATCTCCGCGTGCGGCACCTGGGTGGCGCCCACGACCAGCTTTTCGGCATGGGCGGCGCCGGCGAGAAAAACCGACGCCAGCAGGACGGAGCGGACGAAATTCAAACGCATGTGTTGCCTCTCGATCGTTGTAAAAATAAGGGCATGCGCCCCCTCGGCGCCCGGGCCGGCTGGCGGTTCCGGGCCTCCTGTTGCGAAAACGCCCCCAATTTACCTGAATGGCATTTATTTGTCGGGCATAAACGAATGGGTTTAAAGCATAAGGAACGCGCGGGTACTACAATTGGCCGTATGCTTGCGCCCGCGCGTGTCCACGCGTCCTGAGCGCAGGCATTTTTTCTAACTTTGCCGTTTCCCATTTTGCCGACTTAGCTGCCATGACCGACACCCCCGACCCTGCCGCCGTTTCGTCTCCCGCCGTCAAAGCCGCCGTGCTGTCCGAGGCGTTGCCGTATATCCGACGATTTCACGGCAAGACCATCGTGGTGAAGTACGGCGGCAACGCCATGACGGAAGAGCGGCTGCAACGCAGCTTCGCCCACGACGTGGTGCTGCTGAAGCTGGTGGGCCTGAATCCGGTGGTGGTGCATGGCGGCGGTCCGCAGATCGACGACGCGCTGCGCCGCATCGGCAAGCAGGGCACGTTCGTGCAGGGCATGCGCGTGACCGACGCCGAAACCATGGAAGTCGTCGAATGGGTGCTGGGCGGACAGGTCCAGCAGGACATCGTCATGATGATCAACGAGGTCGGCGGCAAGGCCGTGGGCCTGACCGGCAAGGACGGCGGTCTGATCCAGGCGCGCAAGAAGCTCATGGACAACAAGGAGAACCCCGCCGAGCCGCTCGACATCGGCTTCGTGGGCGACATCACCACCGTCGAGCCCGCCGTGGTGAAGGCGCTGCAGGATGACCAGTTCATCCCCGTCATTTCGCCGATCGGCTATGGCGAGGACGGCACCGCCTACAACATCAACGCCGACGTGGTCGCCGGCAAGATGGCCGAAGTGCTGGGCGCGGAAAAGCTGCTCATGCTGACCAACACCCCGGGCGTGCTGGACAAGAGCGGCAAGCTGCTGCGCAGCCTGTCGGCCCAGACCATCGACGAACTGTTCGCCGACGGCACCATCTCGGGCGGCATGCTGCCCAAGATCTCTTCGGCCCTGGACGCCGCCAAGAACGGCGTGAACTCGGTGCACATCGTCGACGGCCGCGTGCCGCACTGCCTGCTGCTCGAAATCCTCACCGACCAGGGCGTGGGCACGATGATCAGCTCGCACTGATCGTGCCGGCCCCCGAAGCACCGCATGGAGGATGGCGCATTGCGCCATAGACGGCTGATGCGGACTGAGCGCCAGCTGCAGCGGCCCGCGGCGCGCGTGCGGCGGTCCCGCCGGACCGCCACGCAGAACGACGGGCTGCTGTGGCTGTTCGACCTGGACAATACGCTGCACGACACCTCGCACGCGATCTTCCCGCGCATCGACCAGGGCATGACGCTGGCCGTGGCCGAAACGCTGGATGTGGACATCGACACGGCCAACCACCTGCGCCGCAAATACTGGATGCGCTACGGCGCCACCATGATCGGCCTGGTGCGCCACCACGGCGTGGACCCGCACGAATTCCTGCACCGCAGCCACGACTTCGACGTGAACCCGCTGGTGCGCGCCGAAAAGGCGCTGGCCCACAAGCTGCGTCGGCTGCCCGGGCGCAAGGTGCTGCTGACCAATGCGCCGCTGCACTATGCGCGCGCGGTGCTGCGCCGCCTGGGCATCCTGCGCCAGTTCGACAGCATCTGGGCCATCGAGCACATGCGCCTGCATGGCGAGTACCGGCCCAAGCCCTCGCCCGCGCTGCTGCGCCACGTGCTGGCGCGCGAAGGCGTCTCGCCGCGCAACGCAGTGCTGGTCGAGGACACGCTGGCCAATCTGCGGGGCGCGCGCCGGGCCGGGCTGCGCACGGTGCACGTCTATCATCCGGGCACGCCGTTCGGCCGCGGCCGCGCGCAGCGTCCGGGCTACGTGGACTTGCGGGTAAACTGCGTCAGTGATTTGCTGTTGCGCCGGCGTCCCCTGCGGGGATAACGGCGGGTTTTCCCCTTCCCTCTGTCTGCCTGCGTAGCAATCCCCTTCCATGGCGAGCAAACCCGGCGAGCGCAAGACCCAGATTCTGCAAACCCTGGCCGAGATGCTGGAACAGCCTCACGCCAGCCGCATCACCACGGCCGCCCTGGCCGCCCGGCTGGAAGTCTCCGAAGCGGCGCTGTACCGGCACTTCGCGAGCAAGGCCCAGATGTTCGAGGGCCTGATCGAGTTCATCGAGAACAGCATCTTCACGCTGGTCAACCAGATCGCGGCGGCCGAGCCCCATGGACTGGCGCAGGCCCGGCAGACCGTGGCCATGCTGCTCGCCTTCTCCGAACGCAACCGCGGCATGACGCGCGTGCTCACCGGCGACGCGCTGGTCACCGAAGACAACCGGCTGCAGGAACGCATCAACCACATCAATGACCGCATCGAGGCGTCGCTGCGCCAGTCGCTGCGCACCGCCGTGACGGACGGCGGGCTGCCGCCGCACGCCAACGTGTCGGCCCACGCCAGCCTGCTCACCCATCTGGTGCTGGGCCGCTGGCTGCGCTATGCCCAGAGCGGCTGGCGCGTGGCGCCCACGCTGCACCTGGACGAACAGCTGCGCCTCGCGCTGGGATAGCCGTTCCGCTTCGCACATTTTGTGCATTTCATGCAACATTTATGCGCTTGCCGTGCCGGTGGAGCCGTGCGCATAATGCAAAACACGAAATCAGGACAAGCGCAATCCGTCCTATTCCTGATATCAATCAATACGGGTTTTCCTTAATGGCGTCACCATTTTGCTGTAGTTTCGACGCGCCGTACTGATTCCCAGGCAGACCTGGTGCCGCGGCGTGTCGTCAGACTGACCCCAACCGGAGAAGCATATGACCGCGCAAGCCGCAGTCCCTGCCCCGCAAGCCCCGCAAAAAATCAAAATACCCCTCGGCCTGATCGCCGGTTTCGCCGCCCTCATCATCGTCCTGCTGCTGCCGCTGCCCGCCGACCTGCCCGTCGCCGGGCACCGCATGCTGGCCATCCTGGTGTTTGCCGTGGTGGTCTGGATTACCGAGGCCGTGTCGTACGAAGCCAGCGCCATCATGATCACCACGCTGATGGCGTTCCTGCTCGGCACGGCGCCGAAAGTCGCGGACCCCAATACGCTCTACGGCACCTCGGCGGCCATCAGCATGGCCCTGACGGGCTTTGCCAACTCGGCGCTGGCGCTGGTGGCCGGCGCCCTGTTCATCGCCGCCGCGATGACCTTCACGGGGCTGGACCGCCGCATCGCGCTGGTGACGCTGTCCAAGATCGGCACCAGCACGCGGCGCATCCTGATCGGCGCCATCGCCGTCACCATCGTCCTCAGCCTGGTGGTGCCCAGCGCCACCGCGCGCAGCGCCGCCGTGGTGCCCATCATGATGGGCGTGATCGCGGCCTTCGGCGTGGACAAGCGCTCCAACATCGCCGCCGGCATCATGATCATCGTGGCCCAGGCCACCAGCATCTGGAACGTGGGCATCCAGACGGCTGCCGCGCAGAACCTGCTGACCGTGGGCTTCATGGACAAGATGCTGGGCCAGCGCGTGGCGTGGTCCGACTGGCTGATCGCCGGCGCACCGTGGTCGCTCATCATGTCGGTCGTGCTCATCATCGTGGTGCTGAAGATGCTGCCGCCCGAGAGCGACAACATCGAAGGCGGCAAGGAAGCGGTCGAACAGGAGCTGGCCGCCCTGGGTCCCATGACGCCCGCGCAGAAGCGCCTCATGGGCGTGTCCATCCTGCTGCTGCTCTTCTGGGCAACGGAAGGCAAGCTGCACAGCTTCGATACGACTTCCACCACCTACTTCGGGCTGGTGCTGCTGCTGCTGCCGCGCTTCGGCGTGATGACGTGGAAAGACGTGCAGACCCGCATACCGTGGGGCACCGTCATCGTGTTCGGCGTGGGCATCAGCCTGGGCACGGCGCTGCTCACCACGCAGGCCGGCCAATGGCTGGGCAACCAGGTGGTGCAGCACACCGGCCTGGACCACCTCGGCCCGCTGGCCATCTTCGCGATTCTCTCGGCCTTCCTCATCGTCATCCACCTGGGCTTTGCCAGCGCCACCGCGCTCACCTCGGCCATGCTGCCCATTCTGATCTCGGTGCTGGCCACGCTGCCGGGCGACTTCAGCCGGCTGGGCATGACCATGCTGCTGGGCTTCGTGGTGAGCTACGGCTTCATCCTGCCGATCAACGCGCCGCAGAACATGGTGTGCCTGGGCACCGAAACCTTCAACGCCAAGCAGTTCGCCAAGGTCGGCATCGTGATCACCATCGTGGGCTACCTGCTGATGCTGGTCTTCGGCATGACGTACTGGCGCTGGCTGGGCTGGCTGTGAACGGAGCGCGCGCCATGAAACTGCCGATCCCCCAGGCGCTGGAGTACGGCCGCCGCGTCCTGCTGGCCCAAGGCGCGCCCGACGACATTGCCCGCGTGGTGGCCGAACACCTGGTCGAGTCGGACCGCGTGGGCTACACCAGCCACGGGCTGTCCATTCTTTCGAGCTACCGGCGCACGCTGCAAAGCGGCCAGGTACGCGCCGACGGCAGGCCCGAACGCGTGAACGACCGGGGCGCCATGCTGGCCTACGACGGCCACATGGGGCTGGGCCAATACGTGGGCAAGGTGGTGATCGAGGACGCCATCGCGCGCACCCGCGAGCACGGCCAGTGCATCGTGACCCTGCGCAACAGCCATCACCTGGGCCGCATGGGCCACTACGGGGAGCTGGTGGCGGCGCAGGGGCTCATCCTGCTCGCGTTCACCAACGTCACCAACCGCCCGCCCACCGTCGCGCCCTTCGGCGGCGCGCGGGCATGCCTCACCACCAACCCGCTGTGCTTCGCCGGCCCGCTGCCGGGCGGCAGGCCGCCGTTCATCGTGGACATGGCGACCAGCTCCATCGCCGTGAACAAGGCGCGCGTGCTGGCGGCCAGGAACGAGCCGGCGCCCGCCGGCTCGCTCATCGACGCCCGGGGAAACCCGACCACCGATCCGCAAGCGCTGTTCACCGACCCGCCCGGCGCCCTGCTGCCTTTCGGCGGCCACAAGGGCTATGCGCTGGGCCTGGTGGCCGAACTGCTGGCCGGCGTGCTGTCGGGCGGGGGCACGATACAGCCCGAGCATCCGCGCAGCGGCGTGGTCACGAACAACCTCTTTGCCATCGTGCTGGACCCGCAGGTGGACTTCAACGCCGACTGGCGCACGCATGAAGTCGCGGCCTTCGTCGACTATCTGCAGGCCTGCCCGCCCCAGCCGGGCGTGGACCGGGTGCAGTATCCGGGCGAGTACGAGGCGCGCAACCGCGAGCTGAATGCCGACGCCCTGGACTTCGATGCGCCGATCTACGAGGGAATGAAGCGCCTGGCCGCCGAGCTGGGCGTGCCTGACGCCCTGCCGTAGGGGTTAAGCGGGGGCCGGCCTCAGGTCTTTTCCGACCGGTGCCGGCTGATGCTCATCATGATCCCGAAGGCGATGCCCATGGTGAAGAGGGCCGTGCCGCCATAGCTCATGAAGGGCAGCGGCACGCCCACCACCGGCAGGATGCCGGTCACCATGCCGACGTTCACGAACACGTAGATGAACAGCATCATGGTGAGGGACCCGGCCAGCAGGCGTCCGAACTGGGACGTGGCCCGCGAGGCGATGGTCAGCCCGCGCGCCATGAGCAGGCCGTAGAGCACCAGGATGGCGATGCCGCCGTACAGCCCGAACTCCTCCGCGTACACCGCGAAGATGAAGTCGGTGGTGCGCTCGGGGATGAAATCCAGGTGGGTCTGGGTGCCCTTCATGTAGCCCTTGCCGTACACGCCTCCCGACCCCACCGCGATCATCGACTGGATGGTGTGAAAGCCCTTGCCCAGCGGATCCGAGCTCGGGTTGAGCAGGGTGCACACGCGGTGCTTCTGGTAATCGTGCAGCACCACCCAGTTGACGTCCGGCTCGCAGAGCTGGTCTTCGTAGTACACCAGCGTGCCGATGCCGATGATGCCGGCCAGCATGACAGGCACCAGCAGCTTGAACGACAGGCCCGCGAAATAGATCACGAAGAAGCCCGCGCCGAACACCAGCAGGGCGGTTCCCAGGTCGGGCTGCAGGACGATGAGCCCGAAAGGCGCGGCCAGCATGGCCGCGGCGGCCAGGAAGTCGCGGATGCGCACCGCGCCTTCGTGGCGCTGGAAGTACCAGGCCAGCATCATGGGCACGGCGATCTTCATCATTTCGGAGGGCTGGATGCGCGTCACGCCCAGGTTGAGCCAGCGCGTGGCGCCCTTGCTCGTCTCGCCGAAGAATTCCACCCCCAGCAGCAGCACCACGCCCACGATGTAGAACGGCAGGGCGAGCTTCATGAGGGTCTTGGGCGGAATCAGCGCCATCGTCCACATGGCGAAGAACGCAATCACGAAATTGCGCGCCTGCTCCGCGAAGCGCCAGTCGGTGCCGCCCACGGCCGAATGCATGACGGTCAGGCCCAGCCCCGCGAACATCAGCAGGATGGCCAGCAGCGGCCAGTCGAAGGCGGTGAATACGCGCGCCAGGATGAGGCCGATGCGCTTCATGGCTTGCTCCCTTCCTGGCGGGACGGCGCGGCCGAGGCCGCCTTGGCCGGCGGCGCGGGCGCGGCCGGCTGCGGAACCTGTCCCTGCCTGGCCAGCCAGTAATCGAACACCTTGCGCGCCACGGGCGCCGCCACGCTCGCGCCCCAGCCCGCGTTCTCGACGATGAGCGCCACGGCGATGCGCGGATGCTCGATGGGCGCGAAACCCATGAACAGGGCGTGGTCGCGCAGGCGCTCGTCGATGGCGCTGGCGCGGTAATGGCCTCCGCGCAGGCTGAACACCTGCGCCGTGCCGGTCTTGCCCGCCGCCTGGTAGGGCGCGTTGGCGAAGGCGCGCCGGGCCGTGCCCACGCGCACCACGTCGGCCATGGCGTTCTTGATCACGTCCACGTTGGCCTGCTTGAGCGGAATGCGGTAATCGGGCGCGGACTCGGTGGGCTTGACCTCGCCGCTGCGCGGATCGCGCACCGCGTGCACCAGGTGCGGGCGCCGGTACAGGCCGTTGTTGGCCAGCGTGGACGTGCCCTGCGCCAGCTGCAGCAGCGTGAAGGCGTTGTAACCCTGGCCCACCGCCACCGAAATGGTTTCGCCCGCGTACCAGCGCTGGCGGTCCTTGTCTTTATAGGCCTTGCGCTTCCACTCGGTGGAGGGCAGCACGCCGCGCCGCTCGCCTTCCAGGTCGATGCCGGTGATCTGGCCGAAGCCGAACTGCTTGGTGAAATCGTGCAGCGCGTTCACGCCGATTTCGGGCCCCAGCGAGTAGAAATACGTATCGGAAGACACGACGATGGCCTTGTGCATGTCGGTCATGCCGTAGGCGGCGCCGCCGGCGTTGCGGAACTTCTGGCCGCCGAACTCGAAGTAGCCCGGATCGGAAATACGGTCGGTGGCGCGGCGCTTGCCCAGCTCCAGCGCCGCCAGGCCCACGAAAGGCTTGTAGGTGGAGCCGATGGGATACGTGCCGTACAGCGGCCGGTTGATAAGGGGATGGTCCGGCGATTCGTTCAGCATGCGCCAGTTGTCCACGTCGATGCCGTCGACGAAAAGGTTGGGGTCGAAAGACGGCTGCGAGACGAAGGCCAGCACCTCGCCGGTATCGGGGTCGATCGCGACCAGCGCGCCGCGCTGGCCCTCGAACGCCTCCTCGGCCACCTTCTGCAGTCCCAGGTCGATGGACAGCATGATGTCCGACCCCGGAACCGGATCGATGCGCCGCAGCGTGCGCATGGGGCGGCCCCCAGCCGTCACCTCGACTTCTTCGAGGCCGGTGCGCCCGTGCAGCTGCTCTTCCCAGGTCTTTTCGATGCCCTTCTTGCCGATGACGTCGGTGCCGCGGTAGTTGCCCAACTGGCCGGCGCGCTCCAGCTCCTCGATGTCGCTGTCGGCGATGCGGCCGATATAGCCCACCACGTGCGCGGCCGAGGGCCCCTGCGGGTACTCGCGCACCCAGCGCGCGCGCAGCTCCACGCCGGGGAACTGGAAGGCGTGGGCGGCGAACCAGGCCGCTTCGGTGTCATTCAGGTTATTGCGCAACTGCAGGCTGGCGTAGCGGCTGGACTCGGCCGCGCGGCGCTTGAACCGGCGCTGGTCGGCCGGGCTGATGTACACCACCTCGGTCAGGCGCTTGAAGAGTTCGTCGAGATTGCCCGCCTGCGCGGGCACGACCTCCAGCGTATAGGTGCGGTAGTTGCGCGCCAGCACCTCGCCGTTGCGGTCGAGGATTTCGCCGCGCCGCGGCGGAATGGGCACCACGGCGATGCGGTTGCGGTCGGCCCGCTCCGACAGTCCTTCGTAGCGCTCCACCTGCAGGTACCAGAACCGGCCCACCAGCACGCCGAAGCAGGCCAGCGCGAAAATGCCGCCCACCCAGGCGCGAAGCCGGAAACGCTGCTTCTGCTGCTGGCCGGTTTTCTTGAACTCGAACATGCGCGCGGCCGCCCTCAGGCGGAGGAGGATTCGGCGTCGTCGGCGCCCCGCTGGGGCAGGTGCAGCACCCAGCCGGCCAGCGGCCAGATGACCGCGGTGAGCGCCACGCCGACCGTCCATTCCCAACCCGGCCACTTGCCGGCCAGCCAGGCGTGGATGATCTGGGTGACGAAGCGGGCCAGGAAGAACACCGGCAGCATGTGCATGGCCTGGCTCCAGAGGTCGAAGCGCTGCAGGCGCCGGTGCAGCGCCACGGCGCCGTAGGCCGCCAGGGTGTACGAAAGCGCGTGCTCGCCCAGCAGGCCGGCGTCGTGGACATCCATGAGCAGGCCGAAGCAGAACGCCGTGAACAGGCCGACCCGGCGCGGCTCATGCACGCACCAGAAGGCGATGATGAGCACCAGCACGTCGGGCGCGCCCTGCCACAACCGCCACGGCAGCAGCGACACGAGCCATACCAGCAGGATGGTGCCCCACACGAAAACGCCGTGCGCCGGCCCGGACAGGCGCTCGGGCTGCACATTGCTGGGCATGCCCAGGCGCCTGGGCTGCGCCTGCGACGGATTATTCCGATCCATTGCCTTCGGCCTCCTGGCGGTCGGTTTGCGCGCGCTCGACGTCCACCTGCAGCACGAGGAAGTGGCGGTAGCGTTCGGGGTGGGCCAGCGGCTCGCACAGGGCCCGCGCGAAACCCGACGCGGTGTCGCGCTCGACGGCTGTCACCTTGGCCACCGGCAGGCCGGCGGGAAACAGGCCGCCCACGCCGCTGGTGACGATGGTGTCGCCTTCCTTGATGTCGGCGTTGGCCGCCAGATAGCGCACTTCCATCTTGCCCGGCGAATTGCCGCCGAAGGCGATGAGCCGCAGGCCGTTGCGCAGTAGCTGCACGGGGATGGACACCTGCTCGTCGGTGACCAGGGCGGCCTCGGCCGTCATGGGCGTGACGCGCACGATCTGGCCCACCACGCCGCCTTCGTCGATGACCGGCATGCCCGGCGCCAGGCCGGCCTTGCTGCCCTTGTTGAACACCAGACGCTGGTTGAAGGCGTTGGTGGGCTCGTACAGCACCTCGACCACCACGGCCGACTGGGCCACGGTGTCGGTCACGCCCAGCAGGCGCCGCAACTGCGAGTTCTCGGCGGCAAGCTGCGCCGCGTGAGTGGCCACCTGCGCCAACTCGATGCGCTGGCGCTGCAGCGCCTCGTTCTCGGTGCGGATGAGGTTGGCGGCGTTGACCCACTCGTTGACCTGCTGGACCAGGTCGCGCGGGGCCATCACGGCGCGCTGGAACGGATAGAGGGCCACGGATATCGCCCGGCGCGCCGGCTCCAGCATGCGCCATTGGGAATCGAGGACGATGAGCGCCAGAGCCAGGACGACCAGGACGGCCAGCCTCACCTCCGCGGGTGGGCCGCGCCTGAATAGGGGGGGAGTCCCTTGTCGTTGCATGAATCTCAGCCCGGGCGCCCGCGCCCGCCGCCCCCGCCGGGGCCGCAGCCCGAAGCAGGCGGGGCTCCGTGCCGGCGGGCGGACTTAGTCGTTGATGAAGATGGCGCCCAGTTTCTCAAGATGCTCGAGCGCCTCGCCGCAGCCGCGCACCACGCAGGTGAGCGGATCGTCGGCCACCACCACCGGCAGGCCGGTTTCTTCCTGGAGCAGGCGGTCGAGGTCGCGCAGCAGCGCGCCGCCGCCGGTCAGGGCGATGCCCTTGTCGGTGATGTCGGCGCCAAGCTCGGGCGGCGTCTGTTCCAGGGCGATCTTCACGGCGGAGACGATCTGGTTCAGGGGATCGGTGAGCGATTCGAGGATCTCGTTGGAGGACACCGTGAAGCTGCGCGGCACGCCTTCGGCAAGGTTGCGGCCCTTGACCTCGATTTCGCGGACCTCCGAGCCCGGGAAGGCCGAGCCGATTTCCTTCTTGATGAGTTCGGCGGTGGGCTCGCCGATCAGCATGCCGTAGTTGCGGCGGATGTAGTTGACGATGGCCTCGTCGAACTTGTCGCCGCCGACGCGCACCGAGCCCTTGTAGACCATGCCGCCCAGCGAGATGACGGCCACCTCGGTGGTGCCGCCGCCGATATCCACCACCATGGAGCCGCTGGCGTCGGAGACGGCCAGGCCGGCGCCGATGGCGGCCGCCATGGGCTCCTCGATGAGGAACACGTGGGACGCGCCCGCGCCCAGCGCCGATTCGCGGATGGCCCGGCGCTCGACCTGGGTGGAGCCGCAGGGAACGCACACGATGATGCGCGGGCTGGGGGCCAGCATGTTGCGGGGGTGCACCATGCGGATGAACTGCTTGAGCATTTGCTCGGTAACGGTGAAGTCGGCGATGACGCCGTCTTTCATGGGCCGGATGGCCTCGATGTTGCCGGGCACGCGGCCGAGCATCTGCTTGGCTTCGTGGCCCACGGCCTGGATGATCTTCTTGCCGTGAGGCCCGCCTTCATGACGGATTGCGACCACGGAGGGCTCGTCGAGCACGATGCCCTTGCCACGGACGTAGATCAGCGTGTTGGCGGTACCGAGGTCGATCGCCATATCGCTGGAGAAATAACTGCGCAGGAATCCGAACATGGGAGCTCAGCTGAATTCTGGGGGGAACGGGAATCTGGGCCGTGGGGCGTGTGGCCCGCTTCGGAACCGGACGCCGGGCGGGCGCGCCAGGTCTTCACGGCGATTAAACCGTGAATCATAACTTATAATTTCCGAGGAAATAGCGCATAAATCCAGGCTATTCAAGCTTTGTAACGGGTTGGGCGCGTGCATACTGCCCCCTCCCGCCCTTCGGCCTTCGCTACTCGATTTGCAATCCCCATGGCGCTCAACGACACAGATGTGGCCCGCATTGCCCGGCTGGCCAGAATCGAACTGACCCCCGACCAGCGCGCAGTCGCGCAGGCCGAACTGAACGGCATCCTCCACCTCATCGAACGGCTCCAGTCCGTGGACACCCAGGGCGTGGAGCCGCTGGCCCACCCGCTCTCGGCGCACGAGGACATCGCCCTGCGCCTGCGCGAAGACGCCGTGACGGAACCCTCCTCGGAAGCGCGGCGCCAGGAGCTCCTGGCCAACGCCCCCGAAGCCCAGGACGGCCTGTTCCTGGTTCCCAAGGTGATCGAATAAGTCATGACCAAACTCGCCCTGCACACCGAATTCGGGGACATCGCCGGCCTGCGCGCCGCGCTGGCCCAACGCAAGGTCAGCGCCGTCGAGCTGGCGCAGAGCAGCCTCGCGGCCGCCGAGGCGGCGCGCGACCTGAATGCCTTCTTACATATTGATGCCGAATTGACGCTGGCCCAGGCCCGCGCCGCCGACGAGGCCCTGGCCGCCGGCAACGCCGGCCCCCTGGCGGGCATTCCCATCGCCCACAAAGACGCCTTCGTCACGCGCGGCTGGCGCACCACCGCGGGCAGCAAGATGCTCGAAGGCTACCTCAGCCCGTTCGACGCCGCCGTGGTCGAGCGCCTGCAGGCCGCCGGCGCAGTTTCCATCGGCAAGCTCAACTGCGACGAGTTCGCCATGGGCTCGGGCAACGAGAACTCCGCCTACGGCCCCGTGAAAAACCCCTGGGATCCGGCCGCCGTGCCGGGCGGCTCCTCGGGCGGCTCGGCCGCCGCCGTGGCCGCCCGCCTGGTGCCCGCGGCCACCGGCACCGACACCGGGGGCTCGGTGCGCCAGCCCGCCGCGCTGTGCGGCGTGAGCGGCATCAAGCCCACCTACGGCACCGTGTCGCGCTACGGCATCGTGGCCTTCGGCTCCAGCCTGGACCAGGCCGGCCCGCTGGCCGCCAGCAGCCGCGACCTGCTCGAAATCCTCGACCTCGTCAGCGGCTTCGATCCGCGCGACGCGACCAGCCTGACGCAATGCGACGGCCAGCCCAACGAGCCCGGCCGGGTGCGGCGCGCCTTCGACACCGCCCAGGCGGGCTTCGACGCCGCCGGCAGCCAGCCCCTCAAGGGCCTGCGCATCGGCGTGCCGGCCGAGTACTTCGGCGCCGGCCTGGCGCCCGACGTGGCCGCCGCCGTGGAGGCCGCCCTGGCGCAATTCGAGGCGCTGGGCGCCGAGCGCGTGGCGGTGTCGCTGCCCCGCACCGAGCTGGCCATTCCCGCGTACTACGTCATCGCCCCCGCCGAAGCCTCCAGCAACCTGGCGCGCTACGACGGCGTGCGCTATGGCCACCGCGCCGCCCGGTACGGCGACCTGAACGACATGATCGGCCGCTCGCGCGCCGAGGGCTTCGGCGACGAAGTCAAGCGCCGCATCCTCATCGGCACCTACGTGCTGTCCCACGGCTACTACGACGCGTACTACCTGCAGGCGCAGCGCCTGCGCCGCCTGATCGCCCAGGACTTCCAGCGCGCCTTCGCCGGCCAGTGCGACGTCATCATGGGGCCGGTCACGCCCACGGTGGCCAAGAACATCGGCGAGAACCGCGACGATCCCACGGCCGACTGGCTGGCCGACGTGTACACGCTGGGCGTGAGCCTGGCCGGCCTGCCCGCCATGTCCGTGCCTTGCGGCTTCGGCGGAGATGGACGGCCCGGCGGTGCCGGCGGCCATCAGCGCCCGGTCGGCCTGCAGATCATCGGCAACTACTTCGACGAAGGCCGCCTGCTGGCCATCGCCGACCGCTATCAACAGGTCACCGACTGGCACAAGCGCTCGCCGCGTTGACGAGGCCCGGCGGCAGGGCGGCGGCGCCCTGCCCCGGCACTCTTGATTGGAATCAGAAACAATGAACTGGGAAATCGTCATCGGCCTGGAAACGCACGCCCAGCTTTCCACCGACTCCAAGATTTTTTCGGGCAGCAGCACCCGGTTCGGCGCCGCGCCCAACACGCAGGCCAACGTGGTCGACCTGGCGCTGCCCGGCAGCCTGCCCGTGATGAACCGCGGCGCGGCCGAGCGCGCCATCCGCTTCGGCCTGGCCGTGGGCGCGGAGATCGCGCCGCGCTCGGTGTTCGCCCGCAAGAACTACTTCTACCCCGACCTGCCCAAGGGCTACCAGATCAGCCAGTACGAGCTGCCGGTGGTAGTGGGCGGCGCCATCTCCTTTTTCGTGGGCGAGGAAGAGAAAACCGTGCGCCTGACCCGCGCCCACCTGGAAGAAGACGCGGGCAAGTCGCTGCACGACGCCTTCAACCTGTCCAACGGCGCGCCGGCCAGCGGCATCGACCTCAACCGCGCCGGCACGCCGCTGCTGGAAATCGTCACCGAGCCCGAAATGCGTTCGGCCGCCGAGGCGGTGGCGTATGCGCGCGCCCTGCACAGCCTGGTGGTGTGGCTGGGCATCTGCGACGGCAACATGCAGGAAGGCTCGTTCCGCTGCGACGCCAACGTATCCGTGCGCCCGGCGGGCCAGAAGGCGTTCGGCACCCGCACCGAGATCAAGAACGTCAATTCGTTCCGCTTCCTGGAACGCGCCATCCAGTACGAGGCGCGCCGCCAGATCGAGCTCATCGAGGACGGCGGCACGGTGGTGCAGGAAACCCGCCTGTACGACGCCGACCGCGACGAAACGCGCAGCATGCGCAGCAAGGAAGACGCGCACGACTACCGCTACTTTCCCGACCCCGACCTGCCGCCGCTGGTGATTTCGCGCGAGTGGGTGGAAGAGGTGCGCGCCGCCATGCCCGAGCTGCCCGCCGCGATGCGCGCACGCTACGAATCGCAGTACGGCCTGCCGGCCTACGACGCGGCGCAGCTCACCGCCAGCCGCGACCTCGCCGCCTACTTCGAGGCGGTGGCCAATGCCCTGCCCGCCGGCCAGGCCAAGCTGGCCGCCAACTGGATCATGGGCGAAGTGGCCGCCACCCTGAACAAGGAAGAAAAGGAAATCGCCGAATCGCCGGTTCAGGCGCCCGCGCTGGCCGCCCTCATCGGCCGCATCATCGACGGCACCATTTCCAACAAGATCGCCCGCGAAGTCTTCGCCGCCATGTGGGCCGGCGAGCATGGCGGACAGCCCGACGCCATCATCGAGGCCCGCGGCCTGAAGCAGATCAGCGACAGCGGCGCCATCGGCGCCATGATCGACGAGGTGCTGGCCGCCCACCCCGCGGTGGTCGAGGAATATCGCGCCGGCAAGCAGAAGGCGTTCAACTCGCTGGTGGGCCAGATCATGAAGGCCGCTCGCGGCAAGGCCAATCCGCAACAGGTCAACGAACTGCTGAAGCAGAAGCTGGACGGCTGAGCGGGCGGGCAGCGCGTCCTTCAACGGACGCGTTCAGGCAGCATCAGACGAAGCGAAAGGCCGCGGCATCTTGCCGCGGCCTTTTGTTTGTCCAAGAATGACGTGGTCGCTTCTTGGTCGGGGCTTGGGCCATGAACTGCAAACGGCATGTTGCGCGCCGAACGCAGTCAACGCGTCTCCGAAGACCAGGTGTTCTCGTTCAACCAGCTTCTCGAACGGTCGCCCATTTTTCCAGATCCGGACGCGCCGCCGTTCGGCCGTCCGCTGCCCGCGCCGCCCTCTTGCGCGCCAGGGATGCACGCCTGTTACACCCCGTACTTCGTCCGGTAGGCCAGCACCGCGTCGCGGTGCTCGGCGAACGACGCGTCGTCCTGCAGCAGGGCCAGAATGTCAGCCAACGAGGCGATCGACACCACCGGAATGCCGTAGGTCTTGGCCACGTCCTGCACGGCGGAATGCGCCGACAGGGCGTCGTCCGGGCCCGCGCGCTCCATGCGGTCCATGGCGATCAGCACGGCGGCGGGCTCGGCGCCGGCAGCGCGGATGATCTCCACCGACTCGCGCACCGAGGTGCCCGCGGTAATGACGTCGTCGATGATGACCACCTTGCCGGCCAGCGGCGCGCCCACCAGGGTGCCGCCCTCGCCGTGGTCCTTGGCTTCCTTGCGGTTGTAGGCAAAAGGCACGTCGCTCTTGCCCTGCATGGCGGGATGGCCCGCCAGCGCGACCGCGGTGGCGGTGGCCAGCGGGATGCCCTTGTAGGCCGGGCCGAACAGCATATCGAAAGCCACGCCGGAATCCAGCAGCGCCTGGGCATAGAACCGGGCCAGCCGGCCCACCGAGCGGCCGCTGTTGAACAGGCCGGCGTTGAAGAAATACGGGCTGATGCGCCCCGACTTGACCTTGAAGCTGCCGAACCGCAACACGCCTTCATCGAGGGCGAAACGGACGAAATCGAGAGAGGTGGCGGAGTTCTGGGAGGCGGTCATGCGGCGGAGTCCGGGAGTGGCAAACCCCGGGATTTTATCGCCTCTTGCCCGCATCCGGCCTGCCTCCTCCCGGGCGCCGCGGCAGCGGGCACGCCCCCGGCCGGGCGCATGCCGGGGGCGAGTCGGTTAAATTCCTGCCATTGCACGGGGCCGGTCCGCAGGCCCCGCCGGTTTTACAGGAGTCCCGCTGTGCTGCGCATCACCTCGATCAACCTCAATGGCATACGCTCCGCGTTCCGCAAGGGCCTGCAGCCCTGGATGGCGGCCCACGCCGCCGACATTCTCTGCCTGCAGGAAATCAAGATTTCCGAATCCGACCTGACCGACGAGCTGCGCCATCCGCCCGGCTACACGGGCCACTTCCTGCACGCCGCCAAGAAAGGATACAGCGGCGTGGGCATCTACCTGCGCGACCCGGCCGAGCGCGTGCACACGGGCCTGGGCTGCGAAGAGTTCGACCCCGAAGGCCGCATCATCCGCGCCGACTGGAAGAGCCTCTCGGTCATCAGCGCCTACCTGCCGTCCGGCTCCAGCGGCGACGAGCGCCAGCAGGCCAAATACCGCTTCCTGGACCGCTTCGGCCCCTGGCTCGACAGCCTGATGGACGAGCACCGCAAGACCGGCCGCGAATTCGTCATCTGCGGCGACTGGAACATCGCCCACAAGGAAATCGACCTCAAGAACTGGAAGGGCAACATGAAGAACTCGGGCTTCCTGCCCGAGGAACGCGCCTGGCTGAGCGAGGTCTTCGACAAGCGCGGTTTCGTGGACGTGTTCCGCACACTGGACGACCGGCCCGAGCAATACACCTGGTGGAGCAACCGCGGCCAGGCCTGGGCCAAGAACGTGGGGTGGCGCATCGACTACCAGATCGCCACCCCCGGCATCGCCGCCCGGGCGCGCACCGCATCCATCTACAAGGACGAGCGTTTCTCCGACCACGCGCCTCTTACCATCGACTACGACGCCACGCTGTCGTGATCGCGAGCGTTGCGCAAGCGCCCCAATAAATAAGGGACGTAACATAAGCCCAAACACCCCACAGGGCTGGGAAAAGCGGGGACTGCCTGCCAAACCGGCAAGGGACGGCCTCGTCCCGCCCCCGTTTCACACGGCACAATTTATTGGGGACATGTCTGAAGCTGGCAATTTTGCTGGGTTTACCGAAACAGGGCCGGTAGATACGAGGGAGCCGCCATCCGTTCCACGTTAATACGACCCCATTTAAATAGCAAAATTTTTCCTTGTATATCAATGCCCTGGAGCATTTTCCTATTTTGCGCAGGGCAACATTTTGATCCTACAATTCCGCACCACGTCGGTGCGTCATCTGCACCAAAACGAATATAGGCGCCCTGATCCGGCGCATTTTTTGCCCCCATCCGGGGCATCCAAGGAGAGGATGTTGAAAGTGCAGAGCCTGGACGACTTCCTGCGTGGCGTGGCCGCGCGCGATCCGCAGCAGCCGGAATTCATGCAGGCCGTGCAGGAGGTCATGATGAGCCTCTGGCCTTTCATCGAAAAGCATCCCCACTATGCGGAGCAGGCCCTGCTGGAGCGGCTGGTCGAGCCCGAACGGGTGATCCAGTTCCGCGTCTGCTGGACCGACGACCGGGGCCAGGCCCGGGTCAACCGCGCCTTCCGCATCCAGCACAACTCCGCCATCGGCCCGTTCAAGGGCGGCATGCGCTTTCACCCCTCGGTGAACCTGTCCATCCTGAAATTCCTGGCGTTCGAGCAAACGCTGAAGAACTCCCTCACCACCCTGCCCATGGGCGGCGGCAAGGGCGGCTCGGATTTCGATCCCAAGGGCAAGTCCGACGCCGAGGTGATGCGCTTCTGCCAGGCGCTGATGATCGAGCTCTATCGCCACCTCGGTCCGGACACCGACGTGCCGGCCGGCGACATCGGCGTGGGCGCGCGCGAAGTGGGCTTCATGGCCGGCATGATGAAAAAGCTGTCCAACTCCACGGCCAGCGTATTCACCGGCAAGGGCCTGACCTTCGGCGGCAGCCTGATCCGCCCGGAAGCCACCGGCTACGGCACGGTGTACTTCGCCGAAGAAATGCTCAAGCGCGTCGGCCGTTCTTTCGACGGGCTGCGCGTATCGGTATCGGGTTCGGGCAACGTGGCCCAGTACGCCATCGAAAAGGCCATGGCGCTGGGCGCGCGCGTGGTCACCGTGTCCGACTCCGGCGGCACCGTGGTGGACGAGGCCGGCTTCACCCACGAAAAGCTGGTCGCCCTCATGCACATCAAGAACGACCTGCGCGGGCGCCTGGATACCTATGCGCGCGAGTTCGGGCTGCCCTACGAAGCGGGCAAGCGGCCCTGGCACGTGCCGGTGGACGTGGCGCTGCCCTGCGCCACGCAGAACGAGCTGGAGCTGTCCGACGCCCAGACGCTCATCAAGAACGGCGTGCTGTGCGTGGCCGAAGGCGCCAACATGCCGGCCACCCTCGAGGCCGCCAAGGCCTTCATCGCCGCGCGCGTGCTGTACGCGCCCGGCAAGGCCAGCAATGCGGGCGGCGTGGCCGTGTCGGGCCTGGAAATGAGCCAGAACGCGGCGCGCCTGTCCTGGACGCGCGAGGAAGTGGACGCGCGCCTGCACGCCATCATGCGCGACATCCACGAAAACTGCGTGCGCCACGGCCACACCGAGCGCGAATACGTGAACTACCTGGACGGCGCCAACATCGCGGGCTTCGTGAAGGTGGCCGACGCGATGCGGCAGCAAGGGCTGTACTGACGGAACCGCCCGCGGCGGGGCGGAGCCGGCTCAGTGCTTCATCCCGCCGTGGCCATGGTCCATGCCGGGCATGTGGCCCGCCGGCTTCACTTTGAACTGCACGGCCACTTCGCCGGCCCGCTCGAACTTGAGCGTGGCCGGCACGGTGCCGCCCTCGGCGAAGGGCGCCTTCAGCTTGATGAACATGACGTGGTAGCCGCCCGGGCGCAGCTTCACCTCGCCGTCGGCCGGCACGGCGATGCCGCCGTCGACCTGGCGCATCCGGGCCACCCCGTTCTCCGTCTGCACGGTGTGCAGCTCGACGCGCTCGGCCGCGCTGGAGGTCACCGACAGCAGCCGGTCGGGCGTCTTGGCATCGTTGTCGATATCCAGGTAGCCCGCGCCGTTGGTCTGGCCGGGCGCCGAGGCGCGCACCCAGAGATCGTCCACCTCGATCTGGCCCACCTTGTAGTCGCCGGCCCAGACCGATCCGGCCGCGCAAAGGCCAAACGCCGCGATGGCGGCGCAGGTGCGGAATTTCATGAGACATCCTCCTTGTGAACAGGGCCTGGGAACAGACGCTGGCGCCGCCGGACCAGGCTGCGGGCGGCTGACAGGACCGACTCGGTCAGGGCTTCCATCACCTCGGAGTTTACCCGCCAATGCTGCCAGTAGAGCGGCACATCTTCCCACGCCCGGCTCCGCAGCAGCACCAGGCGGCCCGCGTCCAGGTGTTCCTGGACCAGCGGCAGGGGATTCATGGTCCAGCCCAGCCCGCCCAGCGTGGCCTGCACGAACGCCCGCGTGGAAGGCACCCACCACACTGGCGGCTGCCAGGCTTCGCGGCCGGCGATGCGGTGCGCGAAACGGGCCTGCAGGGCGTCCTTGCGGTTGAACACCAGCACCGGCGCGCGGGCCAGCGTCGCGGCGCTCACGCCCTGCGCGAAATAGCGCGCATGGAACGCCGGCGTGCAGGTCGCCACATAGCGCATGCTGCCCAGCGCGTGGATGCGGCAGCCCTGCACCGCGTCGGCCAGCGTGGTCACCGCGCCCAGCACCGCGCCGTTGCGCAGCAACGCCGCCGTGTGGTCCTGGTCTTCGGGCCGCATGTCCAGCGTGGCGCGGGTGCGCGCCGAGAAGAGCAGCGCGGCCTCCACGAACCAGGTTTCCAGGCTGTCGTGGTTGACCGCCACCGGAATGCTGGCGTGCGGAACCTCGTCGTCGGCGACGCCCAGGCGGTTGAGCGCTTCGTGCTCCAGCAACGCGGTCTGCTCGGCCAGCTGCACCAGCACCTGGCCGTCGGCCGTGGCCGCCGCCGGCACGGTGCGCTGAACCAGCAGGCGCCCCATGCGGTCTTCGAGCGACTTGATCCGCTGCGACACGGCCGACGGCGTGACGTTCAGCGCCACGGCGGCGCGCTCGAAGCTGCCTTCGCGCACCACCGCCGCCAGCGCGCGCAGGTTGCCATGGTCGATTCTCATGCGTATGCGCTCCCGTTCCCGATGATTAGTTTTGCTTAATATAGCTAAGGAAAATTAGCTTTATTTCATATCGCACGCAAGCCACAATACTGCCAGGCCGCCGCGCAACCCGCGGCGGCCGGCATTTCCGCAGGCGCGCCGCGCCGGGTTTCGCACACACAACAGGTTGTACCCAGTCATGTTCGCCACGCTTTCCTCCCCCCTATTCGTTACCGCCTGGGCCAGCGGCACCGCCACCGGACTGGGGCTGTTCGCCGTCGTGGGCGCGCAGAGCGCGTTCATCCTGCGCCAGGGCCTCATGCGCGCCCACCTGCTGAGCGTGATGGCGGTATGCGCCCTGATCGACGCCGTATTCATCTTCGCCAGCGTGTCGGGCCTGCGGGCGCTCACCCAGTGGTTTCCCTGGCTCACGACCGCCGTGCTGTGGTTCGGCGTGGCCTTTCTCTCCTGGTACGCGCTGCAGTCGGCGTGCCGCGCCTGGCGCGCGCAGGGCGGGCTGGCCGCCGCGCGCGACGTGGTGCCGTCGCGCCGCGCAGCCATACTGGGCGCGCTGGGGTTTTCGCTGCTGAACCCGCACTTCTGGCTGGACATGGTGGTCGTGGGCTCGCTGGCCCACGGTTTCGACGACGCGCGCATGGCATTCGCGGCCGGCGCGCTGACGGCCAGCCTGCTCTGGCTGGCCGTGCTGGGCATCGGCTCGCGGCTGTTCGCCCCATTCTTTTCCAGCGCGCTGGCCTGGCGCGTGCTGGACGGCGTGATCGCCGTCGTAATGGCCTCGCTGGCCGCGAGCCTGGCGCTCAAGGGCGTCTGAAGCCGCCCGCCTGCCCGCCGCCTGCCGCGCCGAAGCGCCTCTCCCCCGGGGAGCAGGCGCTTTTTCTTTTGCGGCGCAGCAATGACAGGCATGCCGGTGTCCATTAACTAGGGATTTATACCGACAAGCGCCCCGCGGTCAGATTCGCGTAAGTGACGGAGCCGACAGTCACTGTTCGCAGCAACAGGAGGAGCGCCAACACCGCAACACGCCGCCAGGCGCCGGCATCCGGTTTTCCATGCAGTTCCACCAAGACAACGGAGACATCAATGGATTTTCGTTTGAAGCTGCTTGCAGGAACCCTGATCTTTGCCGTGTCGGCCGCGTCGCACGCCGCCGACGCCATCAAGATCGGCGTATCCGGGCCCTACACCGGGGGATCCTCGTCCATGGGCGTCAGCATGCGCGACGGCGTGCGCCTGGCCATCGAGGAAATCAACAAGAACGGCGGCGTGCTGGGTCGCAAGCTTGTGGCGGTGGAGCGCGACGACGAAGCCAAGAACGAGCGCGGCGTGCAGATCGCCCAGGAGCTGATCAACAAGGAGCAGGTGGTGGCCACGGTGGGCTACATCAACACCGGCGTGGCCCTGGCTTCGCAGCGCTTCTACCAGGACGCGAAGATCCCCGTCTTCAACAACGTGGCGACCGGCACCGTCATCACCGAACAGTTCAAGGCGCCGGAGTATCCCGAGAACTACGTCTTCCGCAATTCCGCCAAGGACAGCATCCAGGCGCCCATGATCGTCGAAGAGGCCATCACGCGGCGCGGCTACAAGAAGGTGGCCATTCTGGCGGACTCTACCAATTACGGCCAGCTGGGCCGCGAAGACCTCGAAAAGGCGCTGGCGGCCAAGGGCGTCAAGGCCCTGGCCGTGGAGAAGTTCAACATCAAGGACGTGGACATGACGGCGCAGCTCCTCAAGGCCAAGGAAGCGGGCGCGGAGGCGATCCTCACCTACGGCATCGGCCCCGAGCTGGCGCAGATCGCCAACGGCATGGCCAAGCTGGGCTGGAAGGTTCCCATGATCGGGAGCTGGACGCTGTCCATGGCCAACTACATCGACAATTCCGGCGCCAACGGCGAAGGCGCGCGCATGCCGCAGACCTTCATCCAGGAGCCCGACACGCCCAGGCGCAAGGCCTTTATCGACGCCTACCTGGCGAAGTTCAAGCCCAAGAACAACCGCATCGACTCTCCCGTGTCGGCCGCGCAGGGCTATGACTCGATCTATCTGCTGGCCGCCGCCATCAAGCAGGCCAACTCCACCGAAGGCCCGAAGATCCGCGAAGCCCTCGAAAATCTGCAGACACCCGTCGAAGGCGTGGTGATGACCTACAACAAACCGTTCACGCGCGACAACCATGACGCCATCACCGTCAAGGAAGTGGTGATCGGCGAGGTCAAGGGCGGCAGAGTGGTCAAGGCGCAGTAGGAGCCCGCCCCATGCGCCGCAGGCGGACCGGCGTAGCCGGAACCGCCCGACGACCTGGGTTCGGGGCGGCCCTGCCGGACGGTGGCGTTTCGCCTTGAAGGAAAGACGCTGCGACGGCGCAGCCGTGTGGCCGCGGTCGGACGGTCCTTCCCTTGGGCGCGGCGCACCGGCCCGGCCGATCGGGTCATGCCCGTTGCATGCAATGCAGGTGGCGCGCTGCGCCTTGGACAACTGAACACCGCGTTCCGCCCATGCAGCATGGAGCGGAATGCCGGCGTCACGAACACACACCATGATTCTTCTACAGCTCATCTATAGCGGTATCGCGCTGGGCATGATCTATGCCGTCATCGCGTTCGGGTACCAGCTCACCTTCGCCACGTCCGGCACGCTGAATTTCGGCCAGGGCGAGTCCCTCATGCTGGGCGCGCTGGTCGGCCTGACGCTCGTGGGCCTGGGCGTGAACTACTGGCTGATGATCCCGCTCGTCTGCCTGTTCGGCCTGGCGCAGGGCGCGCTGGTCGAACGCGTGGGCGTGCGCCCCGCGATCAAGACGCGTTCGGAGTTCGGCTGGATCATGGCCACCATCGCGCTGGGCATCATCTTCAAGAACGTGGCCGAGAACGTCTGGGGCCGCGACGACCTGCGGTTTCCGTCGCCGCTGCCCGAGTCTCCCATCAAGCTCTTCGGCGCCAATGTGCTGCCCATGGAACTGCTGGTGGTGTTCGGCGCGCTGGCGATGATGCTGCTGGTCGAGCTGTTCAACCGCAAGTCCATCTACGGCAAGGCCTTCGTGGCCACCTCCAACGACCGGGACGCCGCCGGCCTCATGGGCATCAACACCGGGCTGGTCATTACCTTTTCGTATGCGCTGTCCTCGCTTACCGCCGCCTTCGCCGGCGTGCTGGTGGCGCCGCTCACGCTCACGGGCGCCACCATGGGCGCGGTGCTGGGCCTGAAAGCCTTCGCGGTGGCGATCATCGGCGGCCTGTCCAGCGGGCTGGGCGTGGTCGTGGGCGGACTGATCCTGGGCATTGCCGAAACCACCACCGGCTTTTATCTCTCCACCGGCTACAAGGACGTGCCGGGGCTGGTGCTGCTGCTGCTGGTGCTGACCTTCAAGCCCGCCGGCCTGTTCGGCAAGACCGCGATCAAGAAGGTGTAAGCCATGAAATCCCTGCGTATCGCGCTTTCCGTCGCCGCCATCGCCTGCCTGGCCGCCGTGCCCCTGGGCGTCACCAACACCTATTACCTGCACCTCATCGAAACCATCATGATCTATGCGATCCTGCTGTTCGGGCTCGACATCGTGGTGGGCTATACCGGCCAGGTGTCGCTCGGCCATGCGGGGCTGTTCGGCATCGGCTCGTACGTGGCGGGCGTGCTGTTCTTCCACCTGCACCTGCCGATCTGGGTCACGCTGCCGGCGGCCATTCTCATCGCGGCCGCCTTCGGCGCGGTGCTGGCGCTGCCCGCGCTGCGCGTCACGGGACCGTACCTGGCCATGGTCACGCTGGCCTTCGGCACCATCATCCAGATCCTCATCAACGAGATGACCTTTCTTACCGAAGGTCCGCTGGGCATCAAGATCCCCAAGCCCTCCATCGCCGGCCACGTGCTCACCAAGAGCGAGTACTTCTGGCTGGTGGCCGCGTTGATGGTGCTTGCGCTCATCGTGGTGCACCGCATTCTCAAGTCGCACCTGGGACGGTCTTTCGAGGCGCTGCGCGACAGTCCCATCGCGTCGGACTGCATGGGCGTGTCGGTGTACCGGCACAAGGTCTACGCCTTCGTCATCAGCGCCGGCTTTGCCGGGCTGGCGGGCGCGCTGTACGGCTACTCGGAACAGTACATCTCGCCCAATACCTACAACTTCGAGCTCACCATCCTGTTCCTGCTCGCCATCATCATGGGCGGGCGCAAGAGCCGCACCGGCGCGCTGCTGGGCGCGTCCATCATCGTGCTGCTGCCCAAGATGCTCGACGACATCGACTCGTTCCGCCTCATCGCGCTGGGCGTGGCGATCGTGGTGGCGGCCGGCTGCGCCGTCGCGGTGGCGCGCGGCGCCGCCACGGTCCGCCGCGTGGCGGTGCCGGTGGCCGGCACCGTGCTGCTGGCCGCGTTCTCCTATTGGCTCGATACCGTGACCGACTGGCGGCTCACCATCTTCGGCGCCATGATCCTGTTCGTCGTGTACTACCTGCCCGACGGAATCGTGGGTTTCGTGCGCAACCTGCTCTTCTCCGCGCATCGCAAGGCCCTGGCCGTGGACCGGGAACTGGCGCACCGCCAGGAGGCCGTGCCCGACGCCGCCCGCGGCAGCGGCGTCCTGCTGCGCGCCAAGAGCGTACTCATGCAGTTCGGCGGCCTGAAGGCGCTCAACGACGTCAACCTGGAAGTGCGGCGCGGCACCATCCATGGACTCATCGGGCCCAACGGGTCCGGCAAGAGCACCATGATGAACGTGCTTACCGGCATCTACGTGCCCACCGCGGGCGACGTGGAGTTCTCCGGCAAGTCGCTGGTGGGCCTGGCCCCGGCCGACATCGCCGCGGTGGGCGTGGCCCGCACCTTCCAGAACGTGCAGCTCTTCGGGGAGATGACGGCGCTGGAGAACGTGCTCGTGGGGCTGCACCACACCTTCTCCACCGGCCTGGCCGGCATCGCGCTGCGCACCTCGCGCTGGAAAAAGGAAGAACGCCAGGCGCGCGCCCGCGCCATGGCGCTGCTGGAATTCGTGGGCCTGGAATCCCTGGCGGCCGAGGAGGCGCGCAACCTGCCCTACGGCAAGCAGCGCCTGCTCGAGATCGCCCGCGCCCTCGCCCTGGACCCGCAACTGCTGCTGCTGGACGAGCCGGCCGCCGGCCTCACCGCTCCCGACATCGCCGAGCTGCTCGCCATCATCCGCAAGGTGCGCGACCACGGCATCACGCTGATCCTCATCGAGCACCACATGGACGTGGTGATGGGCGTGTGCGACACCGTGTCCGTGCTCGACTTCGGGCAAAAGATCGCCGAGGGCCTGCCCGCCGAAGTGCAGGGCAACGCCAAGGTCATCGAAGCCTATCTCGGCGGCGCCGCGGCCTGAGGCAAAGAGGAAACCGACAATGCTATCGATCAAGAACCTCGAGGCCGGCTACGGCAAAGTCAAGGTGCTGCACGGCATCAGCATGGAAGTGCCCAAGGCCAGGGTGGTGACTCTCATCGGCTCCAACGGCGCGGGCAAGACCACCACCATGCGCGCCCTGTCCGGCATGATCCGGCCCACCGCGGGCGAGATCAGCTTCGGCGGCACGCGCATCGACGGCCTGGAATCGCACCGCATCGCGCGGCTCGGCCTGGCCCACTCGCCCGAAGGCCGGCGCGTGTTCCCGACCCTGTCGGTCACCGACAACCTGCTGCTGGGCGCGTTTCCGCGCCTGACGGGCAGCCGCCCCAAGGGCGACGTGCAGGCCGACCTGGATCGCGCCATGGATCTCTTTCCCCGCCTCAAGGAACGCCGCAACCAGCTCGCGGGCACGCTCTCCGGCGGCGAACAGCAGATGCTCGCCATGGCCCGCGCCATCATGCTCAACCCGGAGCTGGTGCTGCTGGACGAGCCTTCCATGGGGCTCGCGCCTATTCTGGTGGAAGAAGTCTTCCGCATCATCGGGCGGCTCAAGGAAGAAGGCGTCACCATGCTGCTGGTGGAGCAGTTCGCCGCAGCCGCGCTGAACGTGGCCGACTACGGCTACGTGCTGGAGAACGGCCGCATCTCCGTACACGGCAGCGCCGACAAGCTCAGGCACGATCCCGCCGTGGTGGCGGCGTACCTGGGCGGCTCGCACTAGGCGCGTCGACCCTCCGAAAGGCGCCTGCCGACGCCGGCCCGGTTGCGCGGGCCGGCGCGGCGGATGGCGCCGCCTCAGACGAGGGTCAGCGTCACGTCGATATTGCCGCGCGTGGCGTTGGAGTACGGGCAGACGGTGTGCGCCGCCGACACCAGCTTCTCGGCCTGCGCGCGGTCCATGCCGGGCAGCGAGATCTTCAGTTCCACCTCGATGCCGAAGCCCGTGGGGATCGGCCCGATGCCGACCACGCCCTGCACCGACGCGTCTGCCGGCATCGCGATCTTGTCGCGGCCCGCCACGAATTTCATCGCGCCCAGGAAGCAGGCGGAATAGCCCACCGCGAACAATTGCTCGGGATTGGTGCCCGGCGCGCCCGCGCCGCCCAGCTCGCGCGGCGTCGTCAGCTTGACGTCCAGCACGCCGTCGTCGCTCACGCCGCGGCCCTCGCGGCCTCCGGTGACGGTGGCGCTGGCGCGATAGAGAACTTTTTCGAGAGACATGATCGGATTCCTCAAAGAATGAAAACACGTTGGGAGACTGCTGCGCCTCGCGGGCCATTCCGCCGCGGCGCCTCTGCCGTATTGCCACACTGCGGCATTTCTTCTAATACGCTATTGAATAGCGCACTATTCATATCCCGTGCGCCCGCGGCGCGGGCGCGCCCTTCAGCCGTTTTCCGCGAGCCGTCCACGCAAGTCGTGGAGCAGTCGGGCAAGCTCCTGCGCCTGCTGCGCCGAGCATTGAGCGGCCGCGCCGATCGCCGACGGGATGCCTTCGGCCTGGGCGCGCAGCTCCCGGCCCTGCCGCGTAAGGCTGACGATGACCTGCCTTTCGTCTTCCCGCGCCCGGGTCCGCTCCAACAGCCCCGCCGCCTCCAGGCGCTTGAGCAGCGGGGTCAGCGTGGCCGAATCGAGAAACAGGCGTTCGCCGATGTCGGTAACCGTCAAGCCGTCGCCTTCCCAGAGCACCAGCATCACCAGGTACTGCGGATAGGTCAGGCCCAGCCTGCCCAGCAGCTTGCGATACGCCTTGTTCATGGCGAGCGACGTGGCGTACAGCGCAAAGCAGAGCTGGTTGTCCAGCAGCAGCGGATCGGTTTGGGGCTTGGCCTTGATTTTCATAGCGCAATATTAAATAGCGCACTATTTAACGGTCAAGCCGCGGCGGCCATGAAATTTTCCTATCGCGTTCATCAGGCCGCGGGATCCTGCCCCTGCCCCGGGCCGTAGCGTTTCAGGCCCTCCAGATCGAGCACGCGCACCGCCCCGTATTCCACCTTCAGCAGGCCGGCCTCTTCCAGCCTGCGCAGCGCCTGGTTCGCGCGCTGGCGCGAGACGCGCGCCAGGTAGCCGATTTCTTCCTGGGTGATCGCCAGGCGCATTCCCATGCCCGGATAGAGCAGCGGGTTGAAGAGCTCGCCCAGGCAGCGGGCCACCCGCGCGTCCGGGTCCAGCAGGCGGTCGTACTCCGCCTTGCCGATGAACTGCGCCACCCGCTCGTTCAACTGGTCGAGCAGGTAGCGGTTGAAGGGAATGCTGTTGTCCAGCAGCCAGTCGAAGGTGGCCGCCGGCATGCGCGCCACCACCGAATCGCGCAGCGCCACGATGTCGTACTTGCGGATCTCGCGCTTGAGCAGCGAGCCCTCGCCGATCCAGCCGCCGGCCGGCACGCCGGTAAGAGATGCCACCTTGCCCTCGGCGTTGCCGACCGAGACCTTGATCAGGCCGGCCAGCACGCCTATCCAGGCCTGTGCCGGCTCGCCTTTGCGTTCTATGATCGATCCGGCCGGCGCCTGCTGCACCGACACGTCGCGCTCGACGCGCGCCTGCTGCTCATCGCTGAGCAGGCGGAACCACGCCGCGGCGAATCGCAGGGAGTCGGATGGCTGCATCGGGAATACCCTAAAAATTCCTTGAATGTCGCGATGGTGACAGTTGGTAGCAACCCAACCTTATACCTTAACTGTTGCCGTAAATCTAAAACCAGCTGGTCAGGCACCGCAGCGCGCCACTCTCGAAGTCGCCGCGGCGGCGGGCCCAAACCGGAGGAGACAACGTGGCACACTCAACGCCCGCATCGGCAGGCACGCCGGCGGCGCTGGACACCTTTCCCGCGCTGCTGCTCGCACATGCCAGCGCAAGGGGCTCGCGGCCCGCGATGCGCGAGAAAGACCTGGGAATCTGGCAGACGCTGACCTGGTCGCAGGTGGCCGACCACGTGCGCCTGGCCGCCAACGGCCTCGCGGCCCTGGGCATCGGCCCCGGCATGCACGTCGCCGTCATCGGCGAAAACCGCCCCCGCCTGTACATGGCCATGATGGCCGCGCAGTGCCTGGGCGCCATCCCGGTTCCGCTCTACCAGGACGCCGTGGCGCAGGAAATGGTCTACGTGCTGCAGGACGCCGAAGTCGGCGTCGCCGTGGTCGAAGACCAGGAGCAGGTGGACAAGATGCTGGAAGTGCGCGGGCAGTGCCCCGCCCTGCGCCACGTGGTGTACGACGACCCGCGCGGCCTGCGCCACTATGCCGACCCCATGCTGCGTTCGTACGAGCAGCTGGAAGAGGCCGGGCGCGAGCATGCGCAACGGCATCCCGGCTTTTTCGACGCCGCCGTGGCGGCCGTGCAGCCGCACGACCCGGCCGCCATGTTCTATACCTCGGGCACCACCGGCAAGCCCAAGGGCGTGGTGCTCACGCACCACGCGCTCATCGACCGCGCGCGCGCCGTGGCCGAGATGGAAAAGCTGACCGACCGCGAAGACGTGCTGGCCTACCTGCCCCCGGCCTGGATCGGGCAGAACATGTTCTCCTACACCCAGTTGCTGGTCAGCGGGTTCACCGTCAATCACCCCGAGTCGCCCGATACGGTCGCCATCGACATGCGCGACATCGGCCCCACGTATTACTTCGCGCCGCCGCGCGTGCTGGAAGGCCTGCTCACGCACGTCATGATCCGCATGGAAGATGCGGGCTATCTCAAGCGCAAACTGTTCCACGCCTGCATGAACCTGGCGCGCCGCGTCGGCGCGCGCATCCTCGACGGCAAGTCCGTGGGCGCCTGGGACCGCCTGCGCTATGCGCTGGGCAACGTCCTGGTCTACGGTCCGCTGCGCAACGCGCTGGGCATGAGCCGCGTACGCGTGGCCTACACGGCGGGCGAGGCCATCGGCCCCGATCTGTTCGTCTTCTACCGCTCCATCGGCATCAATCTCAAGCAGCTCTACGGCTCCACGGAAACCTCGGTGTTCGTCTGCGTGCAGCCGGACGGCCAGGTGCGCGACGACACCGTGGGCCCGCCCGTGGCGGGCGTGGACATCCGCGTGGCCGGCAACGGCGAGATCCTGGTCAAGAGCCCCGGGCTCTTCAAGGAGTACTACCGCAATCCGCAGGCAACCGCCGAGGCGCGCAGCGAAGACGGATGGTTCCACACCGGCGACGCGGGCTACCTGGACACCGACGGGCAGCTCAAGATCATCGACCGCGCCAAGGACGTGGGCAAGCTGGCCGACGGCAGCCTGTTCGCGCCCAAGTACATCGAGAACAAGCTCAAGTTCTTCCCGCACATCAAGGAAGCCGTGGCCTTCGGCGCGGGACGCGACCGCGTGTGCGCCTTCATCAACATCGACCTGGAAGCCGTGGGCAACTGGGCCGAGCGGCGCGGGCTGCCCTACGCCGGCTACACCGACCTGGCCGGCAAGGACGAGGTGTACCAGCTTATCGGCGAATGCGTCGAGAAGGTCAACGCCGATCTGGCGGCCGACCCCAAGCTCTCGGCTTCGCAGGTCAGCCGGTTCCTCATCCTGCACAAGGAATTGGACCCGGACGACGACGAGCTCACGCGCACGCGCAAGGTGCGCCGGGCCTTCATCGCGCAAAAGTACGGCGTGCTGGTGGAAGCGCTCTTCAGCGACAGGCCGACGCAATTCATCGAAACCGAAGTGAAATTCGAGGACGGCCGGGTCGGCAAGATTTCCGCCGACCTGAAGATCCGCTCCGCCCGGACCTTTCCCGCCATCACCGCCCGAGCCGCATAGACATCATGAGCCATACAGACCGCGACCAGCGCATCGGCGACGTGATGCTGGACATGCAGAACATTTCCCTGTCGTTCGGCGGCGTCAAGGCGTTGACGGACATTTCCTTCAATGTGCGCGAGCACGAGATCCGCGCCATCATCGGCCCCAATGGCGCGGGCAAGAGCTCCATGCTCAACGTCATCAACGGCGTCTACACGCCGCAGCAGGGGACCATCGAGTTCCAGGGCAGGCGCTTCTCGCGCATGAACCCCCGGCGCGCGGCCGAAATGGGCATCGCCCGCACTTTCCAGAACCTCGCGCTCTTCAAGGGCATGAGCGTGCTGGACAACATCATGACGGGCCGCAACCTGCGCATGAAGTGCGGCCTGTTCGCCCAGGCCCTGCGGCTGGGGCCGGCCGAGCGCGAGGAAATCCGCCACCGCGAATTCGTCGAGAACATCATCGACTTCCTGGAGATCCAGGCGCACCGCAAGACGCCGGTCGGGCGGCTGCCCTACGGTCTGCAAAAGCGCGTGGACCTGGGCCGCGCGCTGGCCATGGAGCCGCGCCTGCTGCTGCTGGACGAGCCCATGGCCGGCATGAACATCGAGGAAAAGCAGGACATGAGCCGCTTCATCCTCGACGTGAACGACGAGTTCGGCACCACCATCGTGCTCATCGAGCACGACATGGGCGTGGTCATGGACATTTCCGACCGCGTCGTGGTGCTGGACTATGGCAAGAAGATCGGCGACGGCACGCCCGGCGAAGTGCGGACGAACGAAGACGTGATCCGCGCCTATCTGGGCGTGGAAGGCAGCGCCGCGCCGGCCAACGACGCGGTGGCGCAGGCCGGCGGGGCTCGCGACGGCGCAAGCCCGGTCTCCGCTTCGACGACCACAAGGTGACGTATGGGATTTTTTCTGGAAACCGTATTCGGCGGACTGATGAGCGGCATGCTGTACGCGCTCATCGGCCTGGGCTTCGTGCTCATCTTCAAGGCCTCGGGCGTCTTCAACTTCGCGCAGGGCGCCATGGTGCTGGTGGCCGCCCTGTCCATGGCCCGCTTCTCGGAGTGGATCCCGCAGTGGCTGGGCTTTGACAACATGCTGCTGGCCAACGTGCTGGCCTTCATCGTGAGCGCGATCCTGATGTTCCTGCTGGCCGTGGCCATCGAACGCTTCGTGCTGCGCCACCTGGTCAACCAGGAGGCCACCACGCTGCTCATGGCCACGCTGGGCATCAGCTACTTCCTGGACGGCCTGGGCCAGATCTCCTTCGGCAGCTCGGTGTATTCGGTGAACGTGGGCATGCCCAAAGACCCGGCCATCATCCTCGACTCCATCTTCGAGGGCGGGCTGCTCATCAACCTGGAAGACCTGACCGCCGCCGTCATCGCCGCCCTGCTCGTGGCCGCGCTGGCGCTTTTCTTCCAGTACACGTCCACCGGCCGCGCGCTGCGCGCCGTGGCCGACGACCACCAGGCCGCGCAATCCATCGGCATCCCGCTCAACCGCATCTGGGTCATCGTGTGGAGCGTGGCCGGGCTGGTGGCGCTGGTGGCCGGCATCATCTGGGGCTCGAAGTTCGGCGTGCAGTTCACGTTGTCCACGGCGGCCCTGCGCGCGCTGCCCGTGGTGATCCTGGGCGGCCTGACGTCCGTGCCGGGCGCCATCCTGGGCGGGCTCATCATCGGCGTGGGCGAAAAGCTCTCCGAGGTGTATCTGGGGTCGCTCGTGGGCGGCGGCATCGAAATCTGGTTCGCCTACGTGCTGGCGCTGGTGTTCCTGCTGTTCCGTCCGCAAGGGCTGTTCGGCGAGAAGATCATCGACCGCGTGTAAGCGCACGGGCCTTCTGGGAAAAAACACATGTTCTATCGCGAAAACGGCCAGTTCAAGACCAGCTACCGCGCCGACCAGCAGATCTTCCCCATCCGCCAGGACCGCGTGTTCGTGTGGGCGCTGCTGGCCGTGGCCTTCATCGTCGTGCCCGCGCTGGCCAGCGACTATCTGCTGCGCGCCATTCTCATCCCGTTCCTCATCCTGTCGCTGGCGGCGGTGGGACTGAACATCCTGGTGGGCTACTGCGGCCAGATCTCGCTGGGCACCGGCGCCTTCATGGCGGTGGGCGCCTATGCGGCGTGGAACTTCGGCGTGCGCTTCCCGGGCATGCCGCTGCTGCTGCAGATCCTGCTGGGCGGCTGCTTCGCCACGCTGGTGGGCGTGGTGTTCGGCATTCCCAGCCTGCGCATCCGCGGCCTGTACCTGGCCGTGGCCACGCTGGCCGCGCAGTTCTTCGTGGACTGGGCCTTCCTGCGTATCCCCTTCTTCACCAACTACTCGCCCTCGGGCAGCGTCTCGGTGCCGCCGCTCACGGTCTTCGGCGTGCCGGTGCAGAGCTCCACGGAGAAGTACCTGTTCGTGCTCGCCTTCGTCGCCGTGTTCAGCCTGCTGGCCAAGAACCTCGTGCGCGGCGCGATCGGACGCCAGTGGATGGCGATCCGCGACATGGACGTGGCCGCTTCGGTCATCGGCATCCGGCCCATGTACGCCAAGCTCACGGCCTTCGCGGTCAGCTCGTTCATCGTGGGCGTGGCGGGCGCGCTCTGGGGCTACATCCACCTGGGTTCGTGGGAGCCCCTGGCCTTCGACCTGGCGCGTTCGTTCCAGCTGCTCTTCATGGTCATCATCGGCGGGCTGGGGTCCATCATCGGCAGCTTCTTCGGCGCGGCGTTCATCGTGCTGGTGCCGGTGGCGCTGACCAACGTGCCGCATATGCTGGGCCTGTCGCTGTCGGTGGACACGGCGGCGCACGTGGAACACATGGTGTTCGGCGCGCTCATCGTGTTCTTCCTCATCGCCGAGCCGCACGGACTGGCGCGGCTGTGGAGCATAGGCAAGGAGAAGCTGAGGATCTGGCCGTTCCCGCACTGATGTTGCCCCCGAAAGCGCCCGCGGCGCCGGACCCCGCAGTGCCGCGAATGCAGGCAGCGCAGGAAGTGGAAGAGCAGGAGACACAAGCAAAACGTTGGGTCCGTATCGATCATTGCCGGCCGTGGCGGCACGACCTCGCGGCTCGGCATCCTGAATACCCGGCTACAGACCGGGCCAATCCCGGTGTCCCAGGGCGCGCTGCCCTTACACCACGCAGGAGGTAAATGGAGATGAAGCGTCTGAACCTGAAATTGGCGGCAGCCCTGGTCGCCGCAGCCGGCGCGGCCGGCGCCGTGTCCGCGCCGGCGATGGCGGACGAGCAGTTCGTTCCGCTCTTGGTGTACCGCACCGGCTCGTTCGCGCCGCTGGGCATACCCTGGGCCGACGGCAAACTCGACTACCTGAAGCTGGTCAACGAGCGCGACGGCGGCGTGAACGGCGTCAAGATCACTTACGAGGAATGCGAGACGGCCTATGCCACCGACCGCGGCGTGGAGTGCTACGAGCGGCTGAAGGGCAAGGGCACGGGCGCCTCGGGTTTCGACACGCAGTCCACCGGCATCACGTTCGCCGTGAGCGACAAGGCCATGGTCGACAAGGTGCCGGTGGAGACCATGGGCTACGGCCTGTCGCAATCGGTGGACGGCAGCGTGTTCGAATGGAACTTCCCGCTGCTGGGCACCTACTGGACCGCGGCCGACGTGATGATCCAGGACATCGCCAGGAAAGAAGGCGGCATGGACAAGCTCAAGGGCAAGAAGATCGCCCTGGTCTACCACGACTCCCCGTATGGCAAGGAGCCCATTCCGCTCCTGCAGAAGCGCGCCGCCAAGGAAGGCTTCGAGCTGCTGCTGTATCCGGTGACGGCGCCCGGCGTGGAGCAGAAATCCACCTGGCTGCAAATCCGCCAGCAGCGGCCCGCCTACGTGCTGCTGTGGAGCGCCGGCATCATGACGCCCACCGCCATCCGCGAGGCCCAGGCCAGCGGTTACCCGCGCGACAAGATGTACGCCATCTGGTGGGCCGGCTCCGAGGGCGACGTGAAAGACCTGGGCCAGGTCGCCAAGGGCTACAACGCCATCACCATCCACAACAGCGGCGCCGAGCACGACAAGGTGTACGACGACCTGAAGAAGTACGTCTACGACAAGGGCCAGGGCTCGGACAAGTCCGGCAATACGACCCTGGGCACCATCGCGCATACGCGCGGCATGATGATCTCCATGCTGCAGGTGGAAGCCATCCGCACCGCGCAGGAGAAGTTCGGCAAGGGCAAGGCCATGACGCCGGAACAGGTGCGCTGGGGCTTCGAGAACCTGAATCTCACCCAGGAGCGCCTGGACCAGCTCGGGTTCGGCCACATCATGCGGCCGGTGAAGACAAGCTGCGCCAATCACATGGGCGACGACTGGGCGCGCATCGTGCAGTGGGACGGCGCCAAGTTCAAGGTGGTGTCCGACTGGTACCAGGCCGACAAGAGCCTGCTGGAGCCGATGGTGAAGGAAGCCGCGGCGAAGTACGCCAAGGAGAAGAACATCACGCCCCGAGGATGCAACTGACCCCCGCAGCGCCTGCGGCGCCTCCCCACAGGGGTGCCGCAGCTTTCGTATGAACCGGCGGCCGGCGACCCGGCGGCCGGCCGCCACCACGCAGCAGGAACGATCATGACCGCAGCCACTACCGCCCACGATGCCGCCGCGCACGCCCCCAGGGTGCTGCTCGACGTGAACGGCATCGAGGTGATCTACAACCACGTCATCCTGGTGCTCAAGGGCGTGTCCCTGCAGGTGCCGGAAGGCCGCATCGTGGCCCTGCTGGGGGCCAACGGCGCGGGCAAGACCACTACCCTGCGCGCCATCTCCAACCTGCTCAAGGGCGAGCGCGGCGACGTGACCAAGGGGTATATCCAGTACCGCGACCAGCGCATCGAAAAGCTGTCGCCCGCCGAACTGGTCAAGCGCGGCGTGGTCCAGGTCATGGAGGGCCGGCATTGCTTCGCCCACCTCACCATCGAAGAGAATCTGCTCACCGGGGCCTATACGCGCAGCATGAGCCGCGCGGAGACGGCGGCCGCGCTCGACCGGGTGTACCAGTACTTTCCGCGCCTCAAGCAGCGGCGCGCCAGCCAGGCCGGCTACACCTCGGGCGGCGAGCAGCAGATGACCGCCATCGGCCGCGCGCTGATGGCCAACCCGAACATGATCCTGCTGGACGAGCCCTCCATGGGCCTGGCGCCGCAGATCGTGGAAGAGATTTTCGAGATCGTGCGCGACCTCAACCAACGCGAGCGCGTCAGCTTCCTGCTGGCCGAGCAGAACACCAACATCGCCCTGCGCTATGCCGACTACGGCTACATCCTGGAAAACGGCCGCGTGATGATGGACGGCGAGGCGTCGGACCTGGCGCGCAACGAGGACGTGAAGGAGTTCTACCTCGGCATTTCCAGCGGCGAGCGCAAGAGCTTCCGCGACCACAAGTTCTACCGCCGCCGCAAGCGGTGGCTGGCCTGAATCGGCAACGACACCGCACAACGGCACACGAGAGGGTGCGATCCCATGTCCGAGTTTTTCGATGTACTGGAAACGCGAGCGCCCGAGGCGCGCGAGCGAGACCTGATGGCCGCCCTGCCCGGCGCCATCGCCCGAGCCATCGCCCGTGCGCCGGCCATCGCGAACCAGCTGCGCGGCGTCGATCCGGCGTCGGTGACCTCGCGCGAGGCGCTGGCGCGCCTGCCGGTGCTGCGCAAACATGAGCTGCTCGAGCGGCAGCAGGAAAGCCGCGCCGACGCCGGCGCGCCCGCCGGCCCGGCCAAGGCCTTCGGCGGCTTTTCGGCCATCGGCTGGGGCGAGGCCCTGCGGGTGTTCGCTTCGCCCGGCCCCATCTACGAACCCGAAAGCGCGCGCAGCGACTACTGGCGCTTTGCCCGCGCGCTCTATGCCGCCGGTTTCCGCCCGGGCGAGCTGACCTACAACTGCTTTTCCTATCACTTCACCCCGGCGGGCTCCATGATGGAAACCGCGGCCCATGCGGTAGGCTGCACCGTGTTTCCCGGCGGCACGGGCCAGACCGAACAGCAGGTGCGGGCCATCGCCGACCTCGCGCCCAGCGGCTACACCGGCACGCCCAGCTTCCTGAAGATCATCCTGGAAAAGGCCGACGAACTGGGCGTGAAACTCGATTCCCTGCGCCGCGCCCTCGTGTCCGGCGAGGCCTTTCCGCCGTCGCTGCGGGAATGGCTGGCCGCGCGCGGCATCGACGGCTACCAGGCCTACGGCAGCGCCGACCTGGGCATGATCGCCTTCGAAACCTCGGCGCGCGAAGGGCTGGTGCTGGGCGAAGACATCATCGTGGAAATCGTGCGCCCCGGCACCGGCGAACCCGTGCCCGACGGCGAAGTCGGCGAGGTCGTGGTGACCACGCTCAACCCCGATTACCCGCTGGTGCGTTTCGGCACGGGCGATCTCTCCGCCGTGCTGCCGGGCGTCTCGCCGTGCGGCCGCACCAATACCCGCATCAAGGGCTGGATGGGCCGCGCCGACCAGACCACCAAGGTGCGGGGCCTGTTCGTGCATCCCTCGCAGGTGGCAGACGTGGTGCGCCGGCACCCCGAAATCCGCCGGGCCCGGCTGGTCGTGAGCGGCGGCATGGGATCGGACCGCATGGTGCTGAAAGTGGAATCGGACGTGCGCGACGCCGCGCTGGGCCAGCGCATCGCCGAGTCCGTGCGCGACGTGACCAAGCTGCGCGCCGACATCGAATGGGCCGACGACGGCGCCCTGCCGAACGACGGCAAGGTCATCGACGACGTGCGCAGCTACGATTGAGGCCGCCGGCGCGCGCGGCCCGTTTCAGTTGCCCAGCGGGTGCGCCAGCCACTCGCGGCCCTTGAGCATGCCGTTCCAGTAGACCCACGGCAGCAGCCTGGCCTTGAGCAGCCAGGCGCTGCGGCGCGGCACGGTGGGATCCAGCGGGAAGGTGGGCAGCAGCCTGCCGCCATAGCCGAACTCGGCCAGCACCACGCGGCCGCGCTCCACCGTGAGAGGGCACGAGCCGTAGCCGTCATAGCGCACCGGCATGGGCCGCCCCTCGCGCAGCGCAATGAGGTTCTCGGCCACGGTCACGATCTGCTTGCGCGCCGCCGCGGCCGTCTTGGCATTGCTGGCGCTGATGGCGTCGCCCGCGCCGAACACGTTGGCATAGCGCGGATGCTGCAAGGTGGCCGGGTCCACTTCGCACCAGCCCGCCGCGCCGGCCAGCGGGCTGTCGCGCAGGAAATCGTGCGGCAACTGCGGCGGCACGGCGTGCAGCATGTCGAAGGCGCGCTCCTCGCGGCGCACATTGCCGTCGGCGTCCTTCACGTCGAACCACGCCTTGCGCGCGCCGCCGTCCACCGCCGCCAGGTTGGAGTTGAACCGCAGGGCCGCGCCATAGCGCTCCACGTAGCGCATGAGGGGCGGCACGAACGTCGGCACCCCGAAAAGCGCCGCGCCGGCCAGATCGAACTCCACCTGGATGCGGTCCAGCACGCCGCCGCGACGCCAGTGGTCGCAGGCCAGGTACATGGCTTTCTGCGGCGCGCCCGCGCACTTGATGGGCATGGCGGGCTGGGTGAAGAGTGCACGGCCCGATTCGAGGCCGCGCACCAGCTCCCAGGTATAGGGCGCGAGTTCGTAGCGGTAGTTGGACGTGACGCCGTTGCGGCCCAGCGTGGCGTCCAGACCCTCGACTTTCTCCCAGGCCAGACGCAGGCCGGGGCAGACGATGAGCTGACGGTAGCCCAGCGCGCCGCCGTCGGCCAGCCGCAGGCGGTTGCGCTCCGGCTCGAAACCGGCCGCGGCGGCGCGCACCCAGACGGCGCGCCGGGGAATCACATCGGCCATGGGGCGCACGGTGCGCGTCACGTCGAAGGCCCCGCCGCCCACCAGGGTCCAGGCCGGCTGGTAGTAATGCCTGTCGCTGGGCTCGACCACGGCAATGCGCAGGTCCGGGCGGCGGCGCAGCAGGCTGGCCGTCACGCCGATGCCCGCCGAGCCGCCGCCCACCACCACGATGTCGAAGTCGCCTTGCGCGCCGCGCGCCGTTGCATCCTTGCTCATGTTGCTGTCTCCTCTGGCCCGAAGGGCGTGTCAGCCCGCCCCGGACGGCCTTTCATGTTCCTGGTTTGCGATGTTCGATGAGCGAAAACAGGCCCATGCCGGCCGCCATGGCCGCCACGAAGACCAGGGCCTGGGGCACGCCGGCCGCCGCGGCCACCAGGGCCGGGCCGGGACAGAATCCCGCCAGCCCCCATCCGGCGCCGAAAGCCAGACTGCCGGCCAGCAAGCGGAAATCGATGCGGGTCGCCGCGGGCCATTGCAGCGGTCCGCCCGCCAGGCTGGGGCCGCGCCGGCGGCGCAGCCAGCGGAAACCCAGTGCCGTCACCGCTACCGCGCCGCCCATGACGAACGCCAGCGAGGGATCCCAGGCGCCGCCCAGGTCCAGAAAGCCCAGCACCTTGGCGGGATCCGCCATGCCGGAGAGCAGCAGGCCGATGCCGAAGACCAGCCCGCACAGACACGCCGCCAGGCCCGCCATATCAGGCCCCCGTCCAGCCATGCCGCACGGCGTACACCGTGGCGAAGCCCGCCGCCATGAACACGGCGGTGGCGGCGAACGAGCGCGCCGAGCCGCGCGCCAGGCCGCATACGCCATGGCCGCTGGTGCATCCCGACGCGTAGCGCGTGCCCAGGCCGACCAGCAGGCCGGCCGCGACGAGCGTGCCCGTGCCCGCCTCCACGCGGATGGCCGGCAGGCCCGCGGCCAGGCGGTACGCCCAGGGCGAGGCCGCCAGCCCCAGCAGAAAGCCCAGGCGCCAGCCCGCGCCTCCGCGCGGCGGCAAGAGGCCGCCCACGATGCCGCTGATGCCGGCGATACGGCCCGCCCCCAGCATGAGCAGCACGGCGGCCAGGCCGATCAGCACGCCGCCGGCCAGCGCGGGCCACGGCGCGAACGCAGCCCGGTCCAGCGTCATTGCAGGGCCTCCAGCGCCCGGCCGCAGTACAGGCTGGACAGGGTTTTCATGACCTGGCTGACTTCGTAGCTGGCCATGCGGTAGTACACATACTTGCCCTGGCGGCGCGTGGCCACCAGTCCTTCGTCGCGCAGCACGCCGAGCTGCTGCGACAGGGAGGGCTGCCGGATGCCGGTCAGGGATTCCAGTTCGCTCACGTTGCGCTCGCCCTGCACGAGCTGGCACAGCAGCAGCAGGCGGTCTTCGTTGGCCAGCGCCTTGAGCAGCGTGCACGCCTGAGAGGCGGATTCGCGCAGCGCGGCGACTTCGCGCTCGGTAAGGGTGGCATTCATTTGCGGCCGGTCAATCGTTGGATGAAGTCGGATTCATTATATTGACCTATAGAATATCCAACAATATTATTTAAAAAAGTAAATTGATTGCCCCGTCCGGGGAGACATCGTGAATCCGCACATCCAGGCTTTCTTCGACCCCGCCACCGCCACCGTGACCTACGTGGTGCACGAGCCTGTGCCCGGCGGGGCCTGCGCCATCATCGACTCCGTGCTGGACTACGACCCCAAGTCCGGGCGCACCGGCACGTCCAGCGCCGACCGGGTGGCGGCCTATGTGCGCGGGCAGGGGCTGAAAACCGAGTGGCTGCTCGAAACCCATGCCCATGCCGACCACCTTTCGGCCGCGCCCTACCTGCAGCGGCGGCTGGGCGGCGTCATCGCCATCGGGCAAGATATCCGCGCCGTGCAGGGCGTTTTCAGGCAAGTGTTCAACCTGGAACCGGGCTTCGCGCTGGACGGCTCCCAGTTCGGCCATCTGTTCGCCGACGGCGAGACGTTCCGCATCGGCGCGATCGAGGCGCGGGCCATGCACGTGCCCGGCCATACGCCGGCCGACATGGCCTACCTGGTGGGCGACGCGGCCTTCGTGGGCGACACGCTCTTCATGCCCGACGTGGGCACGGCGCGCTGCGACTTCCCGGGCGGCGACGCCCATGCCCTGTACCGCTCCATCCGCCGCCTGCTGGCGCTGCCCGGCGATACGCGGCTCTTCATGTGCCACGACTACCCGCCCGAGGGCCGCGGCGCCGCATGGGAAACCACGGTCGCGGAGCAGCGCCGCGCCAACATCCACGTGCGCGACGGCGTCTCCGAAGAGGAATTCGTGGCCATGCGCACGCGGCGCGACGCCACGCTGTCCATGCCCACTCTCATCCTGCCGGCCATCCAGGTGAACATCCGCGCCGGCCACTTCCCGCCGGCCGAGGACAACGGCGTGCGCTACCTGAAGATTCCGCTGGACACGCTGTAGGAATTTCGCGCAAGATCGGCCGGTCAGACGACCGTCCGCGCGCCATGTTCGAAGAAGCCGAAGCCGACCCCTGCCTGTCCAAGGAAGAGTTCAAGCCGCTGGAAGCCCGGCTGCGCGTGGCCCTGCTCAATGCCCAGTACCAGCGGCTGCGGCAGGCCCGCAAGACGCTGCTGGTGGTGGTGGCGGGCATCGACGGGGCCGGCAAGGGCGCCACCGTCAATCTGCTCAACGAGTGGATGGACCCGCGCCACATCAAGACCCTGGCCTACGGCCCGCCCGAAGGCGAGGAACTGGAGCGGCCGCCCCTGTGGCGCTACTGGAAAGACCTGCCGCCCAAGGGCCGCACGGGCATCGTGTTCGGCTCCTGGTATGCGCCGCTGATCCGCGAAGCGGCGCGCAAGCATCCGCGCCACGACGCCATCGAGGCGCAGGCCGCCGCCATCCGCCGCTTCGAGGCCATCCTGGCCGCCGAGGGCGTGCAGATCGTGAAGCTCTGGTTCCACCTGTCGCGCCAAGCGCAGCGCGAACGCGCCGAACGGCTGCTGGCCAGCCCGGAAACCGCCTGGCAGGTCAGCCCCGCGGACCTGAAGGTCTACAAGAAATTCCACCGCATCCGCGCCGCCGGCGAGATCACGCTCAACCACACCGACAGCGGCCACGCGCCCTGGATCGTGATACCCAGCGCGGATGAGCAGATGCGTTCGGCGCGCACGGCCGAGGCGGTGCTCGCCGCGCTGCGCCAGCACGGCGTGCCGCGCATTCCCCCTTCCTTCGTGGCGCACTCCGGCCCCACGCGCGTCATCGACCGCCTCGGCCGCCTCGATTACCAGGCCCGGGAAGAAAAAGACGACTACGACTCGGAACTCGGCCTGCTCCAGGGCCGCCTGGCCGGCGCGGTGCGCTCGCGCAAGTTCCAGGACCGCTCGCTGGTGCTGGTTTTCGAAGGCCAGGATGCCGCCGGCAAGGGCGGCGCGATCCGCCGCGTCACGCACGCGCTGGACGCGCGCCAGTTCGACATCACGCCGGTTTCCGCGCCCAACAGCGACGAACTGGCGCGGCCCTACCTGTGGCGCTTCTGGCGCCAGGTGCCGCGCAAGGGCCGCATCGCCATCTTCGACCGCTCCTGGTACGGCCGGGTGCTGGTCGAGCGCGTGGAAAAGCTGACGCCCCCCGCCACCTGGCGCCGCGCCTACGCCGAGATCAACGACTTCGAGGGGCAGCTCGTGGCCAGCGGCGCGATCGTGCTGAAGTTCTGGCTGGCGATCACGCCCGACGTGCAGCTCGCGCGCTTCAAGGAACGCGAGAAATCGCCGTTCAAGCATTTCAAGATCACGCCGGACGACTGGCGCAACCGCGACAAATGGCAGGACTACGCCCGCGCCGCCAACGACATGCTGGCGCGCACCGACGTCTCGCGCGCGCCCTGGCATCTGGTGTCCGCCAACGACAAGCGGTACGCTCGTCTGCAGGTGCTGCGGCACATCGTCCAGACCCTGGAAGACCAACTCTGAATACGCCTGGAGAGCATTCCCTCATGAGTTCCCTCAGCAACGCCGACATCCGCCCTGTCGTCTCCGCCGACTTCGACGCCTGGCTTCCGCTCTGGAAAGGCTACCAGGCGTTCTATCGCGTGGACATCGACGACGCCGTCACCCGCAACACCTGGGCGCGGCTGCTCGACCCGGCCGAGCCCATGCACGCGGCCCTGGCCTACGAACGGGGCAACGCGATCGGCATGGTGCACTGGATCTACCACCGCTCCACCTGGACCGCCGGCGACTACTGTTATCTGCAAGACCTCTACGTGGCGCCCGAAACGCGCGGCGCCGGCGTGGGGCGCAAGCTCATCGAGCACGTCTATGCGCAGGCCCAGGCCGCCCACTGCGCGCGGGTGTACTGGCTGACCCACGAAACCAACGCCACCGCCATGCAGCTCTACGACCGCATCGCCGACCGTTCCGGCTTCATCCAGTACCGCAAGGTGCTTGCATGAGCGCGCGCGATCCCAACTGTCCGCTATGCCAGGAAGACGGCGGCGCGCTGCTGTGGCGCGGACCGCACCTGCGCATCGTCGAAGTGGACGACCCCGACTACCCCGGCTTCACCCGCGTCATCTGGAACGGGCACCTGGCCGAAATGACCAGCCTGTCCACCCACGGGCGCGACCTGCTGATGCGCGCCGTGTACGTGGTGGAGGAAACCCAGCAGTCGGTGCTCTCGCCCGACAAGATCAATCTGGCCTCGCTGGGCAACATGGTGCCGCATCTGCACTGGCACGTCATTCCGCGGTGGCGCGGCGACCGCCATTTTCCCGACCCGATCTGGGCGCCGGCGCGCGTGGCGGCCGGCGCCGAAAGCCCGCAATGGAAGACGCGCCAGGCCGCCACGCGCGCGCTGCTGCCGCGCTACCGCGACCGCCTGGTCGAAGCCATGAACGCCCTGCTCTGGCATTGAGGCGGGGCCGTCCCGAGGAGCCGCGCCATGAAAGCGCCCGATATCGTCGTGCAACGCGTTTATGAAGGTCTGGGACCGGAAGGCGGCTACCGTGCCCTGGTGGACCGCATGTGGCCGCGCGGCCTGAGCCGCGAGGAGCTGGGGCTGGACGTCTGGGCGCGCGACGTGGCTCCCAGCACCGAACTGCGCAAATGGTTCTGCCACAAGGTGGAGCTGTGGCCCGAATTCCGCCGGCGCTACCTCGAAGAACTCGCCGCGCCCGAAGAACAGGAACGGCTGCGGGCGCTGCTGGCCGACGCGGGCAGGCGCCCCCTGGTGCTGCTCTATGGCGCGCGCGATACCGAGCACAACCAGGCCGTGGTGCTGCGCGAGGCCCTGCAGGCCCTGGCGGACAAGCGCGCAGGGTCCGAGCCGGCGGCCAAGGCGGCAAGAACGGTGAAAGCCGCGCAGGCGGCAAAAGCGGTAAAAACCGGCAAGACGGCCAAAACCGCCAAGGCTGCCCGGTAAGCGGAGCGGCGGGCGCGCCTGTGCCAAAATCCCGCCCATGACCGCACCTGCCCAAGCATCGATGCTCCCGCCCGCCCCGGACACCCGCCTGCGTCCCGGGGCCATCGCCGCCCAGCTCGCGCGCCTGCCGGCGGCCTGGAAAGACGTTTTCGACGCCGCCCCCGTGGCGGCGGCGCTGCACGCGGTAACCGCCCATGTGGAGCGCCGCCTGGCCGAGGGCGCCGTGGTGTATCCCGCCACGCCGTTTCGCGCGCTCGACCACCTGGCGCCCGCGGAGGTGCGGGTGGTCATCCTGGGGCAGGACCCCTACCATGGGGCGGGCCAGGCGCAGGGCCTGGCGTTCTCGGTGCCGGACGGCTGCAAGCGGCCGCCCAGCCTGCGCAACATCTTCAACGAAATCGCGGCGGAGTTCCCCGAGGCGCCGCCGCCCTCGGGCAACGACCTGAGCCCCTGGGCCGAACAGGGCGTGCTGCTGCTCAACACCTCGCTCACGGTCGAGGACGGCCAGCCGGCCTCGCATGCGAAAAAGGGCTGGGAAACCGTGACCGACGCCCTCATCGCCCGGGTGGCGCGCGACCCCCGGCCCAAGGCCTTCCTGCTCTGGGGCGCGCACGCCCAGGCCAAACAGGCGTTGCTGCCGCCCCACAGCGGCCACCTGGTGCTGATGGCCAACCACCCCTCGCCCCTGTCGGCCCGCCGCCCGCCCGTGCCGTTCCTGGGCTGCGGCCACTTCCGGCGCACCAACGACTGGCTGATCGACCAAGGGAAAAACCCTATTGATTGGATCGGCGGAAAAAAATAGCTCGCCAGGCCCGGCAATCCGGGTTATGATCGCCGCACTGCACAAAAAGAGTCTGGCACCCGCCGCCATCCAGGCGGACATTCACGCAGTCATGCGGGCCCGAGCGCCCATCCGTGCCAGACGTCATCGCTTCCTGACCTCCTTTCCTTTCGCCCTGCGTTCCGAGCAGCACACGGGAACGCGCCACGCGCACGGTTGATTCGGTCGGCACGATGCTCCATCAACCGTCGCCTGGTTCCGGCAGCCCCTATCGCGGCCCGGCCCGGCACAGCGCCGCTTTTTCCGCGGCAAGGAAAGTTATGTCTTTCGAAAGCCTGGGCCTCGCGCCCGCCCTGCTCTCCGCCCTCCACGACGCCGGCTTCACGGCGCCCACCTCGGTGCAGGCCTGCGCCATTCCGCCCGCCCTGCAAGGCCATGACCTGATGGTGTCCTCGCAGACCGGCAGCGGCAAGACCGCCGCCTTCATGCTGCCCGCGCTCAACCGCATTGCCGGCATGCCGGGCAACAAGGGCGTGGGCGTGCAGGTGCTGGTGCTGACCCCCACCCGCGAACTGGCCCTGCAGGTCGCCGACGCCACGGCCGCCTACGGCCGCCACCTGCCCGGCCTGCGCACCGCCACCGTGGTGGGCGGCATGCCCTACGGCGCCCAGCTCAAGGCGCTCTCGCGCCGCGTGGACGTGCTGGTCGCCACCCCGGGCCGCCTCATCGACCACCTGAACGCCGGCCGCGTGAAACTCAATACCGTGCACACCCTGGTGCTGGACGAAGCCGACCGCATGCTCGACATGGGCTTCATCGAGGACATCGAAACCATCGTCGGCCGTCTGCCGGAAAGCCGCCAGACGCTGCTGTTCTCGGCCACGCTGGACGGCACCGTCGCCAAGCTGGCCTCGCGCATGATGCGCGAGCCGCAGCGCATCGAAATCGCCGGCCACAAGGAAAAGCACACCAACATCACCCAGAGCCTGCTCTACGCCGACGACGTCGGCCACAAGATGCAGCTCCTGGATCACGTCCTGCGCGACGCCACGCTGGACCAGGCCATCGTCTTCACCTCCACCAAGCGCGGCGCCGACGACCTGGCCGACCGCCTGGCCGACCAGGGCTTTGCCGCCGCCGCGCTGCATGGCGACATGAACCAGCGCCAGCGCACCCGCACCCTGGCCCAGCTGCAGCGCGGCCAGCTGCGCGTCCTGGTGGCCACCGACGTGGCCGCGCGCGGCATCGACGTACAGGGCATCAGCCACGCCGTGAACTTCGACCTGCCCATGCAGGCCGAAGACTACGTGCACCGCATCGGCCGCACCGGCCGCGCCGGCCGCAACGGCCTGGCGTTCACGCTGGCCACGCACGCCGAGCGCCACAAGGTGCGCCGCATCGAGCACTACATCGGCCAATCGATCACCCCCGAGGTCATCGCGGGCCTGGAGCCCAAGCGCACGCCGCGCCCGGCCGCCGGCGGCAAGCCGTTCGGCAAGGGCTACGGCCAGAAGTCCCACGGCAAGCCGCCTTACGCCAAGGGCCAGGGCAAGCCCTGGGGCCAGCGCGAAGGCTATGCCGGCGCGCGCGAGGGCGGCTTCCGCGAGGGCGGCCCCCGTGGCGAATTCAAGCCGCGCGACGACGGCTTCCAGGGCCGCCGCGAACACGGTTTCCGCGGCGATCGCGATGCGCGCCCGTCCTATGGCGACCGCCCGCAGCGCGATGCGCGCCCCTTTGCCGAGCGCGCGCCGCGTGAAGGCGGTTTCCGCGCCGAACGCGCCGGCTTCGGCGACCGTCCCCGCCGCGAGGGCGGGTTCCGGGAGGGCGGCCCGCGCGAGGGTGGATTCCGCAGCGGCCGCGAGGGCCAAGGCGGTTTTGCCGACCGCGCGCAACGCGATCCGCGTCCTTTCGCGGAGCGCACGCCGCGTGAAGGCGGCTTCCGCACC
>NZ_CALSFU010000002.1 GCF_943737005.1 Achromobacter sp. Marseille-Q4962
TCAAGGAGAACTGCCCGGACCTGCGCAACACGCGGGTGGTGGACATTGTGCGCGAGCTGGGCGAGTACAACGTGGACGTGGACGTGTACGACCCGTGGGTGGACCCGCAGGAGGCGGTGCACGAGTACGGCATCACGCCGGTGAGCCAGCCGGCCCAGGGCAAGTACGACGCGGTGATCCTGGCGGTGGCGCACCACCAGTTCGCCGAGCTGGGCGCCGAGGGCATCCGCAAGCTGGGCAAGCCCGAGCACATCCTGTACGACCTCAAGTACGTGCTGCCGGCCTCGGCCTCGGACCTGCGGCTGTAAGGGGGGCGCACGCATGACGACCCGTTTCCAGACCGTCCTCGAAGAACTCTCGGCCACGCCGCGCAAGTGGCTGGTGACCGGCTGCGCCGGCTTCATCGGCTCCAACCTGCTCGAAACCCTGCTCAAGCTGAACCAGACCGTGGTGGGCCTGGACAATTTCGCCACCGGCCATCAGCGCAACCTGGACGAGGTGCAGGGCTCGGTGAGCCCCGAGCAGTGGGCCCGCTTCACCTTCATCGAAGGCGACATCCGCGATCTCGACGCCTGCCGCCGCGCGGCCGAGGGCGTGGATTTCGTGCTGCACCAGGCCGCCCTGGGCTCGGTGCCCCGCTCGCTGAAAGACCCGATCACCACCAACGAGGTGAACATCGGCGGTTTTCTCAACATGCTGGTGGCCGCGCGCGACGCCCAGGTGAAGTCCTTCGTCTACGCGGCGTCCAGCTCCACCTACGGCGACCATCCCGCGCTGCCCAAGGTCGAGGAGAACATCGGCAAGCCGCTGTCGCCCTATGCCGTAACCAAGTACGTGAACGAGCTGTACGCGGATGTGTTCGCGCGCTCCTACGGCTTCGAGAGCGTGGGCCTGCGGTATTTCAACGTGTTCGGCAAGCGCCAGGATCCCAATGGCGCCTATGCCGCCGTGATTCCCAAATGGACCGCGGCCATGATCCGCGGCGAAGACGTCACCATCAACGGCGACGGCGAGACCAGCCGCGACTTCTGCTTCGTGGAAAACGCCGTGCAGGCCAATCTGCTGGCCGCCATGGCGCCGCCGGAAGGCCGCAACCAGGTCTACAACGTGGCGGTCAGCGGCCGCAGCACGCTGAACCAGCTTTTCGACTTCCTGGTGCAGGCGCTGGGCAAGCAGGGCGTGCCGTACGGCAAGAAGCCGGTCTATGGCGAATTCCGCGCCGGCGACGTGCGCCATTCGCAGGCCGACGTGAGCAAAGCCGGCCGCCTGCTCGGCTACCAGCCGACGCACACCGTGCTGCAGGGTCTGGAAGTGGCCATGCCCTGGTATACGCAATTCCTGCGTTGATTTGAAAGCCCTCATCCGCAGATTCGGCGCCCTGCACCCGGACCACCTGCGCATATTCAAGGGCGCGTTCCGGGTGGCCGTGTTCCTGGTGCTGGGCAAGGCCGCCGGCGCCGTGAAGGAAATGGCGGTGGCCTACCGCTACGGCGTCAGCGACGCCGTGGACGCCTACCAGTTCACGATGACCATGGCCACCTGGCTGCCGGTCACCATCGTGGGCGTGCTGTCGGTGGTGCTCATCCCCGTGCTGGTGCGGCTGCGCCGCGCCGAAGCGGCCGAGCGCGAGCAGTTCATCCGCGAGCTGCAGGGCTGGGTCGCCGCCGCCGGCGTGGCCCTGGCCCTGATCACCTGGCTGGCGTGGCCCTACGTGCTGGGCTGGCTGGGGCAGGGGCTGTCCGAGCGCGTGGGCCGCATGACCGGCGAGCTGCTCGTCGCGTTCGCGCCGGTATCCGCGCTGCTGCTCGTGGCGGGCATCAGCGCCGCGCGCCTGCGTTCCCACGAGCGGCACGTGAACACCCTGCTGGACAGCGTGCCCGCCGTGGCGACGCTGGCCTGGGTGATGCTGGCCGCCGGCGCCCAGGGCGTGGGGCCGCTGCTCTGGGGCACCCTGGTCGGTTATCTCATCCAGACCGCGTGGCTGGCCTGGCTCGCCGCGCGCGCCGACGGCGGTTTCTGGGGCGCGCCGCGGCTCACGCTGCGTTCGCCGCACTGGCCCGAGCTCATGAGCGCGGCCGGCGTCATGCTCATCGGCCAGGTGGCCATGAGCTTCGTCGGGCCGCTGGACCAGTACGCGGCCGCCCGGCTGGGCTCCAACGCCAATGCCATGCTGGGTTACGCCAGCCGGCTGCTGTCCCTGCTGCTGGGCATCGGCGCCGTGTCGGTGGGGCGGGCCGCGCTGCCCGTGCTGGCCGACGTGCAGAGCCGGGGCGACCGCGCGCGCGCGCGCAGCATGGCGCTGAAGTGGTCCGTGCTCATGGTGGGCGCGGGCGCGGCGGCGGTGGCCGTGGGCTGGGTGCTGGCGCCGTGGGGCGTTTCCGTGCTGTTCGAACGCGGCGCCTTCACCGCCGCCAATACCCAGGCCGTGGCGCATGTGCTGCGCTGGGGCCTGCTGCAGTTGCCGTTCTATTTCGGCGTGCTGATCCTGGTGCAATTGCTTGCCAGCCAGAACCGCTACCGCATCATGGCGGCCATCGCGGTGGGCAATTTCGCGCTGAAGGCCGTGCTCAACATGGTGCTGGCGCCGCGCATGGGCGCGGCGGGTATCATGCTGGCCACCAGCCTGATGTATGTGCTGTCGTATCTGTGCTACCTGGCGGCGGTGTGGCGCAGGGAAACCCTAGACGAGGCTGCCTGAATGTCCCAGTCCGCGCCTTCCGCTCCGGGCGCCCGTCCCCTGCGGGTGCTGATCTTCATCCATTCGCTGCACGGCGGCGGGGCCGAGCGCGTGGCGGCCGACCTCAGCGCCCACTGGGCCGAGGCGGGCCGCGAAGTCATGGTGGCGACGCAGGCCGACGCCCGGGACGACGCCTACAGCTTGGATCCCCGCGTGCGGCGGGTGGTGCTGGGCACGGCGGGCGAGGGCGGCGGCCTGCGCGGCCTGCTGGCCAACGCGCGCCGCGTGCGCGCCCTGCGCCGGGTGCTGCGCGAATTCCGCCCGGACATCGTGCTGGGCATGATGACCACGGCTTCCATTCTCGCGGTGCTGGCGGCGGCGGGCCTGGGCTGCCGCGTCATCGCCACCGAGCACACGCATCCGCCGTCACAGACGCTGTCGGGTTTCTGGCAGCGGCTGCGCCGGCTGACCTATCCACGCGCCGCGCGGGTGGTGGCGCTCACGCGCGGCACCGCCGACTGGCTGGAAAAGCACGTGCCGGGCTCGCGGCTGGCCGTCATCCCCAATCCGGTGCACTGGCCGCTGCCGCAGGGCGAGCCCCGGCTCGCGCCGCCCGCCGCGCCGCAGCGCAAGCGCCTGCTGGCCGTGGGGCGGCTGCATCCCGACAAGGGGTTCGATCTGCTCATCGACGCCTACGCGCGGCTCGCGCCTTCGCATCCCGACTGGGATCTGGTTATTCTGGGCGAGGGCGACGAGCGCGCCGCCCTGCAGGCGCGCATTGCCCAGGCCGGGCTGGAGGCCCGCGTGAGCATGCCCGGCCGCGCCGGCAACGTGGGCGACTGGTACCGCAGCGCCGACCTTTACGTGCTGACCTCGCGCTTCGAGGGGCTTTCCAATACGCTGCTCGAATCCATGGCGAGCGGCCTGGCCGCCGTCGCCTTCGACTGCGACACGGGGCCCCGCGAAATCATCCGGCCGGGCGTAGACGGCGTGCTGGTGCGGCCCAACGGCGACGTGCCGGCCCTGTGCCAGGCATTGGACGCGATAATGCGCGACGATGCCGCGCGCCAGCGCATGGCGCAGGCGGCCACGGCGGTGCGCGAACGTTTTTCGGCCGCGCGCGTGCTGCGGCTGTGGCAGGACCTTTTTGACGGCGCGCTCCAGCGCCGCGGATAACGAGAAAACCCGATCATGTGTGGAATCGTCGGAATTTGGGGCCCCCTGGCCAACAAGGAACAGGCGCTTTCTGAAAGCTGCCGCCGCATCCGCCATCGCGGCCCCGACAGCAACGGCTACTGGGAAGACCCCGAGGCCGGGCTCGCGCTGGCGCACGTGCGCCTGGCCATCCTGGACCTCACCGAGGCCGGCCACCAGCCCATGACCTCGGCCTGCGGCCGCTACGTCATGGTGTTCAACGGCGAGATCTACAACCATCTGGATATCCGCTCGCAGCTCGAGAAGTCGGGCCTGGCGCCGGCATGGCGCGGCCATTCCGACACCGAGACGCTGCTGGCGGGCTTCACCGCCCTGGGCGTGGAGAGCACGCTGCAGGCCGCCGTGGGCATGTTCGCCATCGCACTCTGGGACCGCGCGGCGCGCAAGCTCGTGCTGGCGCGCGACCGCATGGGCGAAAAGCCGCTCTATTACGGCTACTCGGGCGCCAACCTGGTGTTCGCGTCGGAGCTGAAGGGGCTGATGCCCATCCCCGGCTTCGGGCGCAACCTGAACCGCAATGCGCTGGCGTCGTTCATGCGGCACAACTACATCCCGGCGCCGCAATCCATCTACGAAGGCATCGCCAAGCTGCCGCCGGGATGCTGGGTGGAGTTCACCGCCGACGACACGCGCAGCCGCCGCATGCCGCAGCCGCGCGCCTACTGGTCCGCGCGCGACGAGGCCGATACCGCCTCGCAGTCGCTGCTGTCCTTCGATTCCGACGAGCAGGCCGCCGATGCGCTCGAGCAGGTGCTGTCGCGCTCGGTGGCGGGCCAGATGCTGTCGGACGTGGCGCTGGGCGCGTTCCTGTCGGGCGGCATCGATTCCTCCACCATCGTCGCGCTGATGCAGGCGCAGAGCGCGCAGCCGGTGCGCACCTTCGCCATCGGCTTTCACGAGAAGGGCTACGACGAGGCGCAGCACGCCAAGGCCGTGGCCACGCACCTGGGCACCGACCACACCGAACTGTACGTCACCGCCGAAGATGCGCTGGCCGTGGTGCCGACGCTGGCGGACATGTACGACGAGCCCTTCGCGGATTCGTCGCAGATTCCCACCTCGCTGGTCACGCGCATGGCGCGCCAGCACGTCACGGTGGCGCTGTCGGGCGACGGCGGCGACGAGCTGTTCGGCGGCTATTCGCGCTATTTCCGCGTCAACCGCTGGTGGGACCAGATTTCCCGCGTGCCCGGCCTGCTGCGCCATCCGGCCGGCGCGCTGCTCTCGGCTTCCACGCACCTGCCGGGCCGGGGCGCCTGGCGCGGCAAGGTCGGCAAGCTGGGCGAGCTCATGCGGGCCGGTTCGCGCGAAGAGTTCTACCGGCTCTTCGTGTCGTACTGGTCGGATCCCGCGCAGGTGGTCAAGGGCGGCGTCGAGCCGCCCTCGGAATTCGCGCGCACCATGAAGGGCTCGACCTTCGAGTCCATGATGAAGCTGGACACCATCACCTACCTGCCCGACGACATACTCGTCAAGGTCGACCGCGCCGCCATGGCGGTGAGCCTGGAGACGCGCGTGCCGCTCATCGACCACCGCGTGTACGAATTCGCCTGGAGCCTGCCGCACCGCTACAAGGTGCGCGGCAATACGGGCAAATGGCTGCTGCGGCAGGTGCTGTACCGCCATGTGCCGCAGGCGCTGGTCGACCGGCCCAAGCGTGGCTTCGCGGTGCCGCTGGCGGCCTGGCTGCGCGGCCCGCTGCGGGAATGGGCCGACGCGCTGCTCGACCCCGCCCGGCTGCGCCAGGAAGGATGGTTCGAGCCCGAGCCCATCCTGCGCAAGTGGCGCGAGCACCGCTCGGGCCATCGCAACTGGGACAGCCACCTGTGGGGCGTGCTCATGATGCAGGCGTGGCTGGACCGCTACCGCGGCGGCGCGGATCAGGGAGGATCGGCCGGGGGCCGTTGAGGCATGAAGATATTGATGCTGGTCAGCTCCATGCATGCGGGCGGCGCCGAGCGCGTGGCGGCCACGCTGGTCAACGCCTGGGCCGAGCGCGGCGACGACGTCACCCTCACGCCCACGTACTCGTCCAAGGGCACCTGCTTCTATCCGGTTTCCGAGACGGTGAGGCTGGCGTGGCTGGCCGACCTGGCGGGCACGAGGGCCTCCGGCGCGCGCGGCGCGCTGCGGCGGCTGGCGGCGCTGCGCAGGCACATCCGCGACACGCGGCCCGACGTGGTGGTGTCTTTCCTGACCAACGTCAACGTGGCCGCCATCCTGGCCACGCGCGGGCTGGGCGTGCCGGTCATCGTCTGCGAGCGCACCAATCCGGTGGCGGAAACGACCACCGGGTCCACGTGGCGCCGCCTGCGCCGGCTGCTCTATCCGTATGCCGACATGGTCACCGTGCAGGCCGAGGACACGGCGGGGCCGTTTGCGCGGCAAGTGCCCGGCATCAAGCGGCTGGCCGTCATTCCCAACCCCTTGCCTGCGCCGCTGCTGGACGCGCCGCGCGTGGCGCTGCGCGACGAGGGGCCGCGCGCCCTGCTGGCGATGGGCCGGCTGGTGCCGGACAAGCAGTTCGACCTGCTGATCGACGTGTTCGCCCGCCTGGCGCCGGACTTTCCGGAATGGAGCCTGCGCATCTGGGGCGAGGGCCCCGAGCGGCCCTCGCTGCAGGCGCAAGTGGCGCGGCAGGGCATGCAGGACCGCATCAGCCTGCCGGGCCGCACCGAGGCTCCGTGGGACGAACTGGCGCAGGGCCAGGCTTTCGTGCTCAGCTCCCTGGTGGAAGGTTTTCCCAATGTGCTGCTCGAAGCCATGGCGCTGGGCCTGCCCTGCGCGGCTTTCGACTGCCCCAGCGGCCCGCGCGAGATGACCCGCGATGGGCAGGACGCGCTGCTCGTGCCGGCCGGCAACCGCGACGCGCTCGGCGCCGCCTTGCGGCGCCTGCTGGGCGAGCCGGCGCTGCGCCGCCAGCTCGGCGAGCGCGCCGCCGGCTCGGTGCGCGAACGCTACGCCCTTTCCAGCGTGCTCGCGCACTGGGATCTGCTGTTCGAGGAAGTGGGGGCGCTGGGCCCGCAAGCCGTGCGCGAGCAGGTGGCGCCATGAGCGCGGGCCTGCCGACCGGAGGCGCGCCCGCGGCCGCGCCGCTGCGGGTGGTGCACGTCATTACCGGATTGGGGCAGGGCGGGGCGGAATCCGTGCTGTTCCGGCTGGCCACCTACCCCGGACAGGCCGTCGAGCACATTGTGGTGTCGCTCACCGACGAAGGGCTTTACGGGCCGCGCCTGCGCGAGGCCGGCGTGGCCGTGCACGCGCTGGGCATGCCGCGCGGGCGCGTCACGGCGGCCGGGTTCCTGGCGCTGCGCCGGCTCATCGCGCGCGCGCGGCCCGACGCCGTGCAAACCTGGATGTATCACGCCGACCTCATCGGCGGCCTGGCCGCGCGGCTGGCCGGCGTGCGCGCCGTGGCCTGGGGCATCCGCAACTCCGGCGCCCACCTGGAGCGCAGCAGCCGCTCGGCGCGCCTCGTGCTGCGAGCCTGCGCCCTGGTGTCGGGCTGGCTGCCGCGGGCCATTGTCTGCGCGGCGCAGAAGGCCGCCGAGCGCCATGCGGCCAAGGGATACCGGCGCGACCGCATGGTGGTCATCCCCAACGGCTACGATCTTTCCCGCTACACGCCGGACGCGCAGGCGGGCCGGCGCGCCCGCGCCCAGTGGGGCCTGGATGGCGAAGCGCCCGTCATCGGCTGCGTGGCGCGCTGGGATCCGCTCAAGGACCACGCCAACCTGCTGCGCGCCGTGGCCGCGCTGGTGCGCGACGGGCGCGATGCCGGCCTGCGCTGCGTGCTGATCGGCCGCGGCATGACGCCGGACAACCCCGAGCTGGCCGCGCTGCTGGACAAGCTTGCGCTGCGCGAGCGCGTGGTGCTGGCCGGCCCTACCGACGACGTGCCCGCCGCCATGAACGGGCTGGACCTGCACGTGCTGGCGAGCTGCGCCGAGGGTTTTCCCAACGTGGTCGCCGAGGCCATGGCTTGCGGCGTGCCCTGCGTGGTCACCGATGTGGGCGATGCCGCCTACATCGTCGACGGCGCGGGCGCCGTGGTGCCGCCCGAGCAGCCCGAGGCGCTGGCTCGCGGCATCGAGGCGGCCCTGGGCGAGGTGGCCGCCAAGGGCCGGCAGCGTGCCGGCGAGGCCGGCAGGGAGCGGGTGATGGCGCTTTTCGACCTGGCCCGCATGGTGGAGCGCTACGCCGGCGTGTGGCGGAACATCGCGGGAGGAAAGGCATGAGCCCGGCGGACCGTCCCACAGACGAATATCGGCGTGCGCGGCACGAAGGCGACGCCGGGAGCGGGTCCCGGCCCGCCGCGGGCGATTCCATGAACGCGGGGCACAGGCTGCTCTTCGTCGTCAACAACCCGGCGTTCTTCATGTCGCACCGCGCCCCGGTGGCGCTGGCGGCCCGGCGCGCCGGCTACGAGGTCCACGTCGCCACCATGGACGGCCCCGCCGTGGCCGAGATCGAGGCGCTGGGCATGACCCACCACGTCATTCCCATGACGCGCAGCGGCAAGCATCCGCTGCAGGAGCTGGCCACGCTGGCGGCGCTGCTGCGGCTCTTTCGCCGGCTGCGTCCGCGCGTGGTGCATCTGGTGACGATCAAGCCCGTGCTCTACGGCGGCATCGCCGCGCGCCTGGCGCGCGTGCACGGCATGGTGGCCGCCATTTCCGGGCTGGGATTCGTGTTCCTGTCCCGCTCGTTCAAGATGCGGATGGTGCGCGCCGTGGTGGCGCGCCTCTACCGCATCGCGCTGGGGCACCCGAACAGCCGCGTGATTTTCCAGAACGCCAGCGACCGCGACCTGCTCAAGTCGCTGGGCGCCGTGCGCGACGAGCAGGTGGTGATGATACGCGGCGCCGGCGTGGACCTGCGGGCCTGCCGCGCGCTGCCCGAGCCGCCCGAGCCGCCCGTGGTGGCCACCATGGTGGCCAGGCTGCTGCGCGACAAGGGCGTGCGCGAGTTCGTCGAGGCGGCCCGCCTGCTGCGCGAGCGCGGCGCGCCGGTGACCATGCAGCTCGTGGGCGGCGTGGACGCGGGCAATCCCGCCTCCGCCACGCCCGAGGAAGTGGCCCGGTGGCAGCAGGCGGGCTATGTGCGGGCGCTGGGCGAGCGCAGCGACGTGGCGGATCTCTATGCGGCCTCGCACATCGCGGTGCTGCCCTCATACCGCGAGGGCCTGCCCAAGTCGCTGATCGAGGCCGCGGCCTGCGGCCGCGCGGTGGTCACCACCGACGTGCCCGGCTGCCGGGACGCCATCGAGCCGGGCAAGACCGGGGTGCTGGTGCCGGTGCGCGACGCGCAGGCGCTGGCCGAGGCCATCGCCCGCCTGGCGTCCGACCCCGCCGGGCGGCAGGCCATGGGCGCGGCGGGCCGCGCCCTGGCCGAACGCGAGTTCGACATCGAAAAGGTGGCGCGCACCCACGTGGCGCTCTACGACGAGCTCGGCGCCTGAACCGGCGGGCGCTCAGCCGCGCCGGGCGATGGCGTCGATCCAGTAGCGCGTGGAGGGGTCCTGCGACGGGGCCTGCGGCGCGCAGGCGTCCAGTTCCTTGATGATGTTCTTGGCGAGCGTCTTGCCGAACTCCACGCCCCACTGGTCGAACGGATTGATGCCCCAGAGCACGCCCTGGGTGAAGACCTTGTGTTCGTATAGCGCCAGCAGCGCGCCCAGCGTGTAGGCATCCAGGCGCGGCAGCACAATGAGGGAAGAGGGCCGTCCGCCCGGGTGCACGCGATGCCGGGCCAGCAGGCGCGCGCGGGCGGGGTCGCTTTCGACGGCGGAAGTCTCGGCCAGGGCCTCTTCGTAGGTCTTGCCCCGCAGCAGGGCCGCGCGCTGCGCCAGGCAATTGGCGATCAGCAGTTCGTGATGGCACGCATAGGCGTGGTCGGGCTGCTCGCAGAGAATGAAGTCCACCGGCGCGCCGGCGGCGTCCTGGTGCAGCCACTGGAAGAACGTGTGCTGGCAGTCGGTGCCCGACATGCCCCACACCGCCGGTCCCGTGGGCACGCCGCAGGGGCTGCCGTCGCGCGTGGCCACCTTGCCCAGCGATTCCATTTCCAGTTGCTGCGCCCAGGGCACGATGTGGTAGAGCCGCGAGTCGTAGGGCGCGATCACCAGCGAGTCGTAGCCCAGCACGCTGCGGTTGGCCACGCCGGCCAGGGCCATCTGCGCCGGCGCGTTCGCGGCCAGCGGCGCGTGCCGGAAGTGCTCGTCCATGGCGGCCGCGCCCGCCAGCAGGCGGTCGAACGTGTCGGCGCCCAGCGCCAGCGCGATGGGCAGGCCGATGGCCGACCACAGCGAATAGCGGCCGCCCACCCAGTCCCACATCTGGAAAATGCGGTCGGGCGAGATCCCCAGGTCCAGCGCCGCCTCGACATTGGCGGTAATGGCCACCACCTGCCGCACGGGGTCGGCCACGCCGGCTTCGCGCAGCCAGTTCATGGCGACTTCGGCATTGGCCAGGGGTTCGGTGGTGGTGAAGGACTTGGAGGCCACGATGACCAGGGTGTCGTGCGGATCCAGCCGGCTCATGGCGTCGGCCACGGCGTGCGAATCGACGTTGGAGGCGAAACGCACCTCGCGGCGCAGTCCCTCGTGGCGCAGCGCGCGCGTGACCAGCCGCGGGCCCCAGTCGCTGCCGCCGATGCCCAGGTGCAGCACGCAGCGGTAACGGCCGGCGGCATCGGCCTCGCGCACGAACTGGCGCAGGCGTTCGCGTTCGCCCAGCACGGCGCGCGCCACCATGGCCGGCGGCTCGGGCGAACGCAGCGCCGTGTGCCAGGCGGGGCGCTGCTCGGTCCAGTTGGCCGGGCCGCCGTCGAACAGCGCGGCGCGCGCGGCGTCGAAATCCTGCTGCGCCAGCAGGGCGGCGCCCGCTTCGCGCAGCTCGTCCGAGCCGGCCTGGGCGCTGAGGTCCAGACGCAGGCCCGGCGCATCGATGATGCGCAGCTCGCTGCCGTTGCGGTCGGCCGACAGGGCCGCCGCGCGGAACCGTTGCCAGGCTGGACTTTGGGACAGGGACATGGGCTTCAGAAAGGCAGGGCGGCGTCGGGGGCGAGCTTGGTCAGTTCGCGCCGGAAGTCGGCCTGGATGCGCGCCAGCGCCTGCGGCGTCTGCGCCTCGAAGCGCAGCACCACGACCGGCGTCGTGTTGGAGGGGCGGGCCAGGCCGAAGCCGTCCGGGTACTCGGCGCGCACCCCGTCGATGGTGATGACGCGCAGGGCGTCGGGGAACTGGCCGTTTTCCTGCAGCGCGCGCACCAGGGTGAAAGGCTGGCCTTCTTCCATCTCGAGCTTGAGCTCGGGGGTGGAGACATCCTGCGGCAGGGCCTCCAGCACCGTGGAAGGATCGGCGTGGCGCGAGACGATCTCGAGCAGCCGCGCGCCGGTGTACAGGCCGTCGTCGAAGCCGTACCAGCGCTCCTTGAAGAAGATGTGGCCGCTCATTTCGCCGGCCAGCGGCGCGCCCGTTTCGGCCAGCTTGGCCTTGACCAGGGAGTGGCCGGTTTTCCACATGAGCGGCTCGCCGCCTGCGGCCTGCACCGCCAGGCCCACGTGCCGGCTGCACTTCACGTCGTAGATGATGGTGGAGCCGGGATTGCGCTCCAGCACGTCGCGCGCGAACAGCACGAGCTGGCGGTCGGGCCAGATGATCTGGCCCGACTTGGTGACCACGCCCAGGCGGTCGCCGTCGCCGTCGAAGGCCAGGCCCAGCTCGCAATCGGTGTTGGCCACGCAGTCGATCAGGTCGCGCAGGTTCTTGGGCTCGGCGGGATCGGGATGGTGGTTGGGGAAATTGCCGTCCACCTCGCAGAAAAGCTCGGTGACTTCGCAGCCCAGCGCGCGGAACAGCCGCGGGGCGAGGGCGCCCGCCACGCCGTTGCCGCAATCGACGGCGATTTTCATGGGACGGGCCAGTTTCACGCCGCAGGCCACGCGGGCGACATACGCGGCCACCAGGTCGAGCTGGCGGCGCGTGCCGACGCGGAGTCCTGCGGCCTCCTGCGGCGCGTTCATGGCGGCGGCCAGGGCCTGCACGTCGTCGCCGTACAGGGCGCGACCGCCCATCATCATCTTGAAACCGTTGTACTTGGGCGGATTGTGGCTGCCGGTAATGGCCACGCCGGAGCCCGTCTGCATGACGTGGGCCGCGAAGTACACCAGCGGCGTCGGCACCTGGCCGATGTCCAGCGTATCCACCCCGCCTTCCAGCATGCCTTCCTGGAGGGCCGTGGACAGCATCTCGCTGCTCAGGCGGCCGTCGCGGCCGACCACCAGCGTCTGCACGCCCTCGGCGCGCGCGCGGGCGGCCAGCGCCGCGCCCAGGGCGCGGGCAAAGCGGGCGTCAATCATGTCGGGGACGGTTCCCCGGATGTCATAGGCCTTGAAAACCGAGCTGGGGAATTGAGACGAGTCACCCACGACGATTCCTTGTTCTGTGGCGCGATGGCGCTGGTTGGTGAATATGCATGCGGCAAATGGGGATTATCCCCCATCGCAAGGGGGACATCATCGTCCGGGCGGCGTAAGCCGGATTTCCGCCTCGGCGGGCGCCGTTCCGGTGCGCGGGGCGCGGCCGCCCGGCCCCGTTCCGGTGCGCGTCGGGGCGGCGCGCGGGGCAGCGGGGCCGATGCGCCAATGGCATAAAATTTGCTCGTCGTCCGAAGGTGATACGCTTGCCATGCAAGCAGAAAGACCGGGAGGGCCTATGGGTGCCAACGTTTCCACCGCCATGTCGTCGGGAACCGCCAGGAGAAGGCGGGGCCCGCCCACCGACCATGCCGGACCCGCCGCGGGCGGAGAGCGCAGGCTCGACATCCACGTTTACGATGCGGCCGACGGCCGGCCGGTCACGGGCCGCGCCTGGGAGCGCTGCGTCTGGCGCGATGCGCGCGTGCTGATCGCCGAATGCCCCGCGCCGCACCTGCCCGTCTCCATCGAGAACGCCCTGCGCGCCATTGCCGCCCGCATCGCGCGCGACCTGCAATGGGAGGGCCTGGGCACGGTGTCGTTCGCGCTGGACGACCGCAGCGGCGTGTTCCGCGTGCTGGGCGCGCAGGCCGTGCCGCGCTCGGGCTCCGCGCCCGCCGAAGACGGGCCCGCCGGTCCCCTGGCGGCGGCGCATGCGCTGGAGCTGCGCATCGACAACCAGGCCGACCGCCGCCTGCCGCCCATGCGCATGCTGGTCTGCGGCGCCACGCGCGGCGAGGCGCTGCGGCGGGCCCACCGCGCGCTTTCCGAGATGCCGGGCCCGGCCGTGGTCGACCGCGCCTTCCTCATGAACCTCATCGCTTCGCGCGCCTTCTGCTCCGGCCTGACCGGCACCCGGCTGGACCGGGTCGTGGGGTAGGGCCGCGCCCGCTTACGCGGCCTCCGCCTCCTCGAAGGACCGCAAAAGAGCGGCCCGCCGGGGAGGCCGCGCTACTACTACAATAGGCCGCACATCCCTCGTAACGCGCCCGGACGGGTCCGGGCCCAACACTGTGCGGCGTCCATGACTTTGCTGAGCGAATTGCAGGCCCTGCTGGGGGCATCCCATGTGCTGACCGGCGAAGATGCCGAATCCTATGTGCAGGACTGGCGCCGCCGCTACCGTGGCGCGGCCCTGGCGGTGATTCGCCCGGGTTCCACGGAAGAGGCGGCGGCCGCGGTGAAGCTCTGCGCCCGGCACGGCGCGCCCATCGTGCCGCAGGGCGGCAACACGGGCCTGTGCGGCGGGGCCACGCCCGACGGCTCGGGCAGCGCCGTGCTGCTTTCCACCGCACGCCTGAACCGCGTGCGCGCCATCGACACCGACAACGACACCATCACCGTGGAGGCGGGCTGTGTGCTGCAGGCCGTGCAGGAGGCCGCGGCGCAGGCGGGCCGGCTGTTTCCGCTCAGTCTGGCCGCCGAGGGAAGCTGCACCATCGGCGGCAACCTGGCCACCAACGCCGGCGGCACGCAGGTGCTGCGCTACGGCAATACGCGCGACCTGACCCTGGGACTGGAAGTCGTCACCGCCGAAGGCGAAATCTGGAACGGCCTGCGCGGCCTGCGCAAGGACAACACCGGTTACGACCTGCGCGACCTGTACATCGGCAGCGAAGGCACGTTGGGCGTCATCACGGCCGCCACGCTGAAGCTCTTCCCGCGGCCCGTGGCGTCCTGCACCGCGCTGCTCACGCTGGACAGCATCGACGACGCGGTGGAGCTGCTGTCGCGCGCCCGCGCCGGGTTCGGCGCTTCGCTGACCGGCTTCGAGCTGATGGGCGGCGATTGCCTGCAGGCCGTGGTGCGCCTCTTCCCGCAGCAGCGCCTGCCGTTCGAGGGCGAGTCCGCCGCTTCGCCATGGTTCGCGCTGCTCGAGCTTTCCGACAGCGAAAGCGAGGAGCATGCGCGCGAGCGCTTCGAGACGGTGCTGGGCGAGGCCATCGAGGCAGGGCTCGTCAAGGACGCGGCCATCGCGGCCAATGTGGCGCAGAGCAAGGCGCTGTGGCACTTGCGCGAGAGCATCCCGCTGGCCGAGGCCGAACTGGGCAAGTCGGTCAAGCACGACGTCTCGATTCCCATTTCCGCCATCGCCGGCTTCGTGCACAAGACCAACGCGCTGCTGCAGGCGCGCTTTCCCGGCGTGCGGCACGTGATCTTCGGCCACCTGGGCGACGGCAACCTGCACTACAACGTCGCCAGCGCGGCGGGCCAGACCGAAAGCGAGCTGCTGGCGCTGCAGAGCGAAATCTACGGCGTGGTGCACGACAGCGTGCAGGCGCACGCCGGGTCGATCAGCGCCGAGCATGGCGTGGGCCAGCTCAAGCGCGACGAGTTGCCGCGCTACAAGAGCGCGGTGGAGCTGGCGCTCATGCGGCGCATCAAGCGCGCGCTCGATCCCCAGGGCCTGATGAATCCGGGCAAGGTACTGCAGGCCTGAGCGTCCGCGGCGTCACGTCGGAAGCCACGCGCATGTCCATGAACCCCGCTCCGGGCGCCAACCATCGCATCCTCATCGTCGAGGACGACGAGGTCATCGCCGGCAACCTGTACACGTTTCTCGAAGCGCGCAAGTTCCTGCCCGACGTGGCGTACAGCGGGCCGGCGGCGCTGCAGCGGCTGGCCGAGCAGCATTTCGATGCGGTGATCCTCGATATCGGGCTGCCGGGCATGGACGGCAACGCCGTGCTGCACACCCTGCGCAACGACCGGCGCCAGGCGGTGCCGGTGCTCATTCTCACCGCGCGCGACAGCCTGGACGACAAGCTGGCCGGCTTTTCGCACGGGGCCGACGACTACCTCACCAAGCCTTTCGCCCTGCTCGAAGTGGAGGCCCGGCTGCTGGCCCTGATCCAGCGCGCCCGCGGCAATACCGTGCAGGCGCTGCGCACCTGCGGTCCGCTGCAGTACGACACCGGCAGCGGGCAGGCCACGGTGCACGGCAGGCCGGTGCGCCTGACGCGCAAGGCCGCCCAGATACTGGACGCGCTGCTGCGCGAGCCCGGCCGCGTGGTGTCGCGCGAGGAACTGGAGTCGGCGCTGTGGGGCAACGACCCGCCTTCGTCGGATGCGCTGCGCAGCCAGGTCCACCTGCTGCGGCGCGCGCTGGCCGAGGCCGGCTTCGACGGCATCGAGACCCTGCACGGCACGGGCTGGCGCCTCAACCCGCAGGGAGAAGGCGCATGACTCGCGTGGCCGGCGGCACGCTGACCCAGCGTGTCGTCTGGGCGCTGACGGGCACGGTCGCCCTGTTCGTCACGGCGCTGGCGCTGCTCGCCTATCTGACCTTCGACCAGATGGAAGACGATCTGGTCAACGACATTCTCAACACCGAAATGGACCGCCTGGTGCAGCACGCGCGCAGCGGCGACGAGTTCCTCCCGCAGCGCGGGGCGCGCGAGCTGGGCGGCTCCATGCGCGCCTGGCTCAAGGCCGACGGGCAGTCTCCCCCGGGCATCCCCGCGCAGATCCTGGCGCTCGACAACGGCCTGCACCTGCTGGAAACAGCCGAGTACACCTGGCACGTCATGGTGGCCGATACCGGGCGGGGCAAGGTATATCTCATGTACGACGCCTCCGACAACGAGCAGCGCGTGCGCGACTTCGGCCTCTTCGTGCTGGGCGTGGGCGCGATCTGCGTCGTGGGCGCGTATGCGCTCTCGCGCCGCGTGGCGGCGATCGCCGTCGGCCCGCTGCTCGAACTGACCGACCGGCTTTCCACCTGGGCGCCCGGCTCGCCCGACCTGGCCGTCACGCGCGACGACGAGGCGGGCCGCCTGATCGAAGCCTTCAACCGCGTCCAGAACCAGGTGGACCGCTCCATCGCGCGCGAGCGCGAATTCGCCGGCAACCTGAGCCACGAAGTGCGCACGCCGCTGGCCGCCATACGCTCCGACAGCGAGCTCATGCTGCTCATGCAGGACCTGGCGCCGGGGCAGCGGCAGCGGCTGGAGCGCATTGTCGATTCGGTGGACGACGTGATCGTGAGCCTGGAGACGGCGCGCGCCATGGCGCGCGACCAGCTCCGTGCGCCCGAACCGGTCGACCTGGCCGCCTGCATGCAGGACGCCTGGCGCGGCTACGAGGCCATGGCGCGCGCCGCCGAGCTGCGGTTCGAGAACCACATTCCGGAAGGCCGCGTGCGCGAGCTGGACCGCTACGCCCTGCTGACGGTGCTGCGCAACCTGGTGCGCAACGCCGTGGAGCACGCCGCTCCGGCCACGCTGCGCGCCAGCCTGACCGCGCAAGGCGCGCTCGAATTGCGCGACGACGGCCGCGGCATAGACAGCGCCGACCTGCCGTTTCTTTTCCGCCGATACTACCGCGGACGCCTGCGCGACGCGGGCGGCGCGCAGGCCGGCGATTCGGCCCGGGGCCTGGGGCTGGCCATCGCCAAGCGCGTGTGCGACATGCAGGGTTGGAGCCTGACGGTGGCCTCCGAACGCGAGGGCGAACGGCACGGCACCTGCTTCTGGCTGGACCTGGACGGCGCGACGGACCGGCGGGCCTGAGCGCCGCGTCTCATTTGACGAATATTCGACTGCGGCGCGGGTACGCTGCGGGGCATGTCCGCGGCGCCTGCCGCGCTTTCCACGACCATCCCGCCGCCCATGCATCCGCTTTCCGCAGCCGCGCCGACACGCGCCTTCTACACGCTTACCCACGTGCTGGGCATTCCGCTGCTGCTCGCCTGCGCGGCGTGGCTCGCCGCCGCGAGCGGGCTGGACATGCGCATCGCCCGCGCGCTGTACGATCCCGCGCTCGACGGCTTTCCGCTGCGCGCCCACCGCTGGCTCGAACTGTTCGGCCACCGGCTGGCGCTGGCCCTGCCCGTGGGCATGGCGCTCATCGCGGTCGCCCTGGCGGCGGCGGGCAGCCGGATCGCCGCCTGGCGGCCGCTGCGCCGGCCGGCCCTGGCGCTGGCCCTGACCTGTATCGCGGGGCAGGTGCTGGTGCATGTGCTCAAGCATCATACGACCATGCCCCGGCCGTATGACCTGGCGACGCTGGGCGGCAACACGCCGTACCCCGGATTCTGGTGGACCTGGGCGCGCGCCTATGCCGGCGGCGCGCTGCCCAGCGGCCACGCGGGCGCCGGCTATTCGATGCTGGCGCTGTATTTCGCGGGCTGGTCGCGCCAGCGCCGGGCGCTGCGCTGGGGCGGGCTGGCGCTGGGCCTGGCCGCGGGCCTGGGGTTCTCGGCGGTGCGCATCCTGCAGGGCGCGCATTTCCTGAGCCAGACGCTGTATTCGGCAACCCTGCTGTGGCTGCTGGCGGCCGTGTTTTTCTACCCGCTCATCGTCGCGCCGCCGCGCCAGGCCGCTACCGACGCGCCGCGCACGCATCCGCATCCGGGCTGACCGGCCCGCCGTCGGGGCCGCCGGCGGCTTCCGGCAGTCCCCGCACGCCGGGCCGCAGGGCGAACACCGCGCCTTCCAGGCTGTCGGGCGGGCTGGACGGCGGCCGGATGGACGTGACGAACAGTGTGTCCATGCCGGCGCCGCCGAACGCGCACATGGATACGTTGCGGGCGGGCACGTCCAGGCGCCGGTCCAGCCGGCCATTGGGGGTATAGCGGTAAATGCGCCCGGCCTCATTGCCGCAGATCCAGTAGCAGCCTTCGGCGTCCACCGCCGCGCCGTCCGGATGCCCCTCGGGCAGGGCGGGAATGAAGATCTGGCGGTTGCGGGGTTCGCCGGTTTCGGCGTCGCAATCGAAGCGCCAGACCCTGCTGCGGGTCGGATGCGAGTCGGACAGGTACATGACGCGGCCGTCCGGGCTGAACGCCAGCCCGTTGGGAATGACCAGTCCGTCGAGCACCGCGCGCAGGCCGTTTGCGTCGTAGCGATAGAGCCGCCCGGCGGGGCTGGCCAGCGCCGTTTCCATGACCATGGTGCCGGCCCAGAAACGCCCCTGGCGGTCGCGCCGGCCATCGTTGAAACGCATGCCCCGCGCGCCATGCGCCACCGGCGCCAGCAGGCGGGGGACGCAGGCGGCTCCCCGGCGCAGCGGGCCGCAGGCGTAGAGGCCGTCTTCCATGGCGAGCAGCCAGCCCGCATCGCGCATGGCGATGCAGCCTGCCATGCGCGGCAGGTTCCAATGCGCCAGGACGCCGCCGTCGGGCTTCCAGCGCCACAGGGTCTTGCCGGGGATGTCGGTCCAGTAGAAAGCCTGGTCGCCGGGGCGCCAGACCGGGCTTTCGCCCACGCCGCAAAGCAGCGTTCCTATGCGTTCGGCCGGGCTGTGCATGGCGGCAGGCTCGAAGGAGATGCGCGGCGGCGCGGGCCGGAAAACCGCCTGCCGCGCCGCGCGGCGCGTCATCGCGTGACGTGCCGAAAAGTATAATGAGCGCAAAATTTTGCCGTCAAGCAGCGGCCCCTCCGCTTTCCGGAACCCCCAAATGACCGCTCCCGCCGATACGCCCGCTTCGCCGCCGCGCCGTCCCCGAAGCCTGGCGCAGGGGCTGGTGGAAGCGCTCTCCGAGCGCATCCGGTCGGGCGGGCTGCGGCCCGGCGAAAAGCTGCCCACGGAATCCGGCATCATGCGCGAGTTCGGCGTGAGCCGCACCGTGGTGCGCGAGGCGCTGTCGCGGCTGCAGGCCAGCGGGCTGGTCGAGACGCATCACGGGGTGGGCACCTATGTGCTCGAACCCAGCGGCGGCGCCGATTTCCGCGTCGATCCCGCCGACATCGCCACGGTGCGCGACGTGCTCGTCCTGCTGGAGCTGCGCATCTGCCTCGAAAGCGAGGCGGCCGGCCTGGCGGCGGCCCGGCGCAGCGGCGAGCACCTGCGGGCCATGCGCCAGGCGCTGGACGACTTCAAAACCGCGCTCGACGCCGGCGGCGACACCATCACGCCCGACTTCCGCTTCCACCTGCTGGTAGCGCAAGCCACCGAGAACCGCTATTTCGCCGACCTCATGTCGCACCTCGGTTCGGCCATCATTCCGCGCACCCGCATCAATTCGGCCCGCTTCGCCCAGGAAGACCGCGGCGTCTACCTGGCGCGGGTGAACCTCGAGCACGAGGACATTTACGGCGCCATCCTGCGCCAGGACGCCGAGGCCGCGCGCGCGGCCATGCGCACGCACCTGAGCAACAGCCGCGAGCGGCTGCGCCGGCTGGCCTAGGGCGAACACGCCCTGGAACTGGCGGCGCTCCGGGCGGGGAGAACCGTCCCCCATTGACCCGCTCCGAACCGCGTTAATCTTGCCGGTTTGGACTTTGGACGCATAGCGGCATGAGCGGTATCGTGGTTTGGCAGGACAGGGCGGAAACGCCGGCGCGGGGCGCGGCTCCGCATGGGGGGGAGGATCGCGCATGCGCCGCCTGACCTTGCGTTTTGTGGTGGCGGTGCTGGCGCTGCTGACCTTGTCCCGCCTGGGGCTCGCATTCTGGATGTGGGACCGCGTGCAGGCGGCCGGCGGGCTGTGGCCGCTGATGCTGGGCGGGCTGCGCATCGATCTGTGCCTGCTCTGCATGGTGGCGGCGCTGCCGGCCGTGCTGTCGCCCTGGTTCGGCCACCGCGCCGGGGCGGCCGCCGCCACGGCATGGTGGTTCCGCGCCTGGTGGATGCTCTACGTGTTGCTGGAAGTCTCCACGCCGCAGTTCATCGCCGAATACGACACGCGGCCCAATCGCCTCTACTTCATTTATCTGCTCAACCCGCGCGAAGTGGGCTCCATGCTCTGGGAAGGCTACAAGGGCGTGCTGCTGGCGGCTTTTGTGGCGTTGGCGCTGGCCGCGTGGCTGTCGCTGCGGCTTTTCCCGACCCGGCTGCGCGACCCCGCCATGGGGTGGTGGAAGCGGCCCGCGGCGTCGGTGCTGATTCTCGCGCTGGCGGTGCTGGGCGCGCGCGGCACGCTGGAGCACCGGCCGCTCAACCCCGCCAAGGTCGCCTTCAGTTCCGACGCCATGGTCAATGCGCTGGCGCTTAATTCGCTCTACAGCGTGTTCGACGCCGCCTACCGCATGCGCGACGAGCGCTCGTCGGCGGCCATGTACCCCAGGATGCCGGTCGACGAAATGAACGCCATCGTGCGCGCCGCGGCCGGCCTCGACGGGCCGCCGCTCGATCCGCGCTACCCCAGCCTGCACGAGCAGAAGGCCAGCGTGCGGCGCGACCGGCCGCTGAACGTGGTCATCATTCTCGAGGAGAGCCTGGGAGCCCAGTACGTGGGCAGCCTGGGCGGCAAGGATCTCACGCCCAACCTCGACCGCCTGGGCCGGCAGGGCTGGATGTTCCACCGCGCCTATGCCACCGGCACCCGCTCGGTGCGCGGCATCGAGGCCGTGACGGCGGGATTCCTGCCCACCGTGGCCGACGCCGTGGTCAAGCTGCCGCGCGCGCAGACCGGTTTTTTCACGCTGGCGCAGGTGCTGGGGCGGCACGGCTACCATTCGCGCTTCGTCTACGGCGGCGAATCGCACTTCGACAACATGCGCGCGTTTTTCCTGGGCAACGGCTTCGACGAAGTGGTGGACCGGCCGAAGTTCCAGAACCCGGTCTTCGAGGGTTCGTGGGGCGCGTCGGACGAAGACATGTTCACGCAGCTCGACCGGCTGCTGCGCGCCGACGGCGACCGGCCGGTGTTCACGCTGGCTTTCTCGGTCAGCAACCATTCGCCGTGGGAGTATCCGTCAGGCCGCATCGAGCCGGTGGGCGACCCTGCCTCGGTGGACAACACGGTGCGCTATGCCGACTGGGCGCTGGGGCAGTTCTTCGACAAGGCGCGCCAGGCGCCGTACTGGAAGAACACCGTGTTCCTGGTGATCGCCGACCACGATTCGCGCGTGTACGGTTCGATTCCCGTGCCGGTGCGGCATTTCCGGATTCCCGCCCTGATCCTGGGCGCGGACATCGCGCCGCGCCAGGACGAGCGCATCGTGAGCCAGATCGACATGGCGCCCACGCTGCTGTCGCTGATCGGCCTGGACAACGTCAACCCCATGCCGGGCGCGGATCTCACGCGGCGCGATCCCGGCCGGGCCATCATGCAGTACGCCGACAATTTCGGCTATCTGAAAGGCGAGCGGCTGGTGGTGATCGAGCCTTCCAAGCCGCCGCGCCAGTTCCGCTACGCGGCGGCGCCGGTGGGGCAGGACGAGACTTACGAATCCGTGGCGGCCGACCCGGGCCTCGGCAAGGAGGCGCTCGCCCACGCGCTGTGGGCGAGCTGGGCCTATCGGGAGGAAAAGTACCGCCTGCCTTGAGGCCGGCTTGATCCCGCGCAAGCCGCTTTACGCGCGGGAGACGCAAACTGGCGTCCATGACGTTTCCAGATCTGCCCCCGGACGCGGCCCGCGCTCCCGCCGCCATGCCAGGCCACGCAGGCAAGCCTGGCGGGTCTTTACCGCAACGCCGCGCCTGGCCCGTGCCGCGCGGCCGGCTTGCCTGGATCACCGGCGCGCTCAGCGTGCTGCTGCTGGGCGCCAGCACGATCTTCTGGTGCCTGCTGCTGTTCCCCGTGGCGTTGCTCAAGCTGCTGCTGCCCTGGCCCGCGGCCAGGCGGCGCATCGATCCGGTGCTCAACGGTATCGCGACGGCATGGGTTTCCGGCAACGCCGGCTGGTTCGCGCGCATCCAGCGGGCGGACTGGGACATCCAGGGCAATACCGGCCTGCGCTACGCGGACTGGTATCTGGTCAACTGCAACCACCAGTCGTGGGTGGACATCTTCGTGCTGCAGTATGCGCTGAACCGGCGCATCCCCCTGCTGAAGTTCTTCCTGAAGCGCCAGCTAATCTACGTGCCGGTGATCGGGCTGGCCTGGTGGGCGCTGGACTTCCCTTTCATGAAGCGCCACGGCAAGAGCGACCTGCGCCGCAATCCGGCCCTGGGGCGCCCGGACCAGGAGGCCGCGCGGCGCGCGTGCGAGAAGTTCTCGCTGGTGCCGACCAGCGTGATGGTGTTCGCCGAAGGCACGCGCTTTACCGAGGCCAAGCGCGCGGCCCAGTCTTCGCCGTACCGCCATCTGCTCAAGCCCAGGGCGGGCGGGCTGGCCGTGGCCCTGAATGCGATGGGCGCGCGCTTTCGCTCGATGATAGACGCCACCATCGCCTACCCGGAAGGCATACCCAGCTTCTGGGACCTGGCCTGCGGCCGGGCCGGGCGCGTGGCGGTGCGCATGCGGCAGCTGCCGGTGCCGCCGTCATTCTGCGACGGCGATTACACCGCAGACAAGGCGTTCCGCACGGCGTTCCACCAATGGCTCGGGCAGCAGTGGCAGGCCAAGGACGACGAGATCGAAACGCTGACGGCGCGCCGCGCTGCCTGATCGCGGGCGCCGCCGCCTTCCGGGATCAGGTCCGCGCCGGCAGCACGGTGCCCGAGCTTTCCCCGAACCCGATCCGCGGGTAACCCGCCTTGACGCATTCGGCGCGGATGATGATCTGGTCGCCGTCTTGCAGGAAGGCGCGCGTTTCGCCCCAGGGCAGTTCGACGGGCGATTTGCCGCCCTGCGAGAGCTCCAGCAGCGAGCCGGCTTCGGAAGGCTGCGGGCCCGACAGCGTGCCCGTGCCCAGGAGGTCGCCCGGCTGCAGGTTGCAGCCGTTGACCGTGTGGTGGGCGATGAGCTGGGCCACGTTCCAGTAGGCGTCGCGGAAGTTGCTGCGCGACAGGCGCGCGGGCGGCTGCTTGGCGGCGCGCGATTTCTCGGTGGTGATCAGCACTTCCATCTGCACGTCGTAGGCGCCGCGCTCGCGGTTGGCCTCGGAGGCCAGGTAGGGCAGCGGCTGCGGGTCGGCGGCGTCGCGCTTCCATTGCGTGCGGAAGGGCTCCAGGGCCTCCATGGTGACGATCCACGGCGAGATGGTGGAGGCGAAGTTCTTGGACAGGAACGGGCCCAGCGGCTGGTATTCCCAAGCCTGGATGTCGCGGGCCGACCAGTCGTTCAGGATGCACAGGCCGAACACGTGGGAATCGGCCTGGGCCAGCGGAATGCGTTCGCCCTGGGCATTGCCGGCGCCCACGAAAATGCCCAGCTCGAGCTCGTAGTCCAGCCGCGCGCAGGGGCCGAATTGCGGCGTCTCGCCTTCGGCGGCGGGGCGGGTCTGGCCCACGGGGCGCGGAAATCGCTGGTTCACGCCCACGCTGGAAGCGCGGCCGTGGTAGCCGATGGGCACCCACTTGTAGTTCGGCAGCAGCGGATTGTCGGGGCGGAACTGCCTGCCCACGGCGGTGGCGTGGTGCACCGAGATGTAGAAGTCGGTGTAGTCGCCGATGCGCGCGGGCGCGGTGTATTCGGCGTCGGCCTGCGCCACCAGCAGCGGCTCGATCTCGGCGCGCAGGGCCGCGCCTTCCCGCAGCGCGCGCGACAGCGCCAGGCGCAGGGCGCTCCAGTGCGCCTGGCCCAGCGCCATGAGCGCGTTCAGGCTGTCGCCCGCGCACGCGGCCAGCGCCTCGCCGGCCCTGCCGTCGAAAGGCTTGCGCGCGGCCAGCGCGGCCAGGTCGAGGATCTGGTCGCCGATCGCCACGCCCGGGCGAAAGGCTTCCTGCGAGCCGGCACGGCGAAACACGCCGTAGGGCAGGTTCTGCACCGGGAAATCGGAAGTTCCGGTATTGGCGCTGGCGACCCAGCTCTTGAGGGACGGGTCGTGGGTTTCGTTGATGGAAGTGCTCATGCGTGTCTCGCTCAGTGTGTTTATGGACGCGCCGCCGGCGCGGGGCGGAAAAGCCGGAAAAAGCCAAGCGGCGATGGGCTTGCGCCCATCGCCGCGGCTCGTCCGGACGCGCAGGCAGTCACGCCTTGCGGGGATCGAAATGCTTCTTGATGTCCTGCCAGCAGCGGTAGTAGTCGCCCTGCAATTCTACCGAGGCCAGGGCCTGCCCGGTCGGGCGGATCACGCGCCGGGTTTCGAACATGAAGGCCATGGTGTCGCGGATATAGTGGGCCTTGCTGGTGTCGGCATGCGACGCCTTTTCGAAGGTTTCGGCGTCGGGGCCGTGGCCGCTCATGCAATTGTGCAGGCTGGCGCCGCCCGGGGCGAAGCCTTCCGCCTTGGCGTCGTACACGCCCTGGATAAGGCCCATGAACTCGCTGGCCACGTTGCGGTGGAACCAGGGCGGACGGAACGTGTCTTCCATCGCCAGGATGCGCGGCGGGAAGATGGCGAAATCCATGTTCGCGGTGCCCGGGGTGTCCGAGGGCGCCGTGAGCACGGTGAAAATGGACGGGTCCGGGTGGTCGAAGCTGATCGAGCCGATGGTGTTGAAGCGGCGCAGGTCGTACTTGTAGGGTGCGTGCGTGCCGTGCCAGGCCACCACGTCCAGCGGCGAGTGGTCGATGGCGGCGCGCCAGAATCCGCCCGTGAACTTGGCGATCAGCTCGAAATCGCCCTCCACGTCTTCGTACCAGGCCACGGGGGTCTGGAAGTCGCGCGGATTGGCGAGACAGTTCGAGCCGATGGGCCCGAGTTCGGGCAGGCGCAGCGCCGCGCCGAAGTTCTCCAGCATGTAGCCGCGCGCCGCGTCGTCGAGCAACTCCACGCGGAAGCGCACGCCGCGCGGGATGACCGCGATCTCCAGCGGTTCCAGGTCGATCAGGCCCAGCTCGGTGGCCAGGCGCAGGCGTCCCAGCTGCGGCACCAGCAGCAGCTCGCCGTCGGCGTTGTAGAAGTAGCGGTCCTTCATCGAGCGGTTGGCCGCGTACAGGTGGATGCCCACGCCGCTCTGCTCGCCGGGACCGCCGTTGCCGCCCCAGGTTTTCACGCCTTCGATGAAATCGGTGGGCGCGGCGGGCAGGGGCAGCGGGCTCCAGCGCAGTTGGTTCGGCGTGACCGGGCCCGTGCCGAAGTCGCTCAGCCAGCCGGGCGCGCCGTCGAACGCCTCGAAGGGCTTGTGCTGCGCGCCGGGGCGGATGCGGTACAGCCAGGAGCGGCGGTTTTCGCTGCGCGGCGCGGTAAAGGCGGTGCCCGATAGCTGTTCGGCATACAGGCCGTACGGGCATTGCTGGGGCGAATTGCGGCCGACGGGCAGGGCCCCGGGCAGCGCCTCGGTGGCGCAATCGTTGCCGAAGCCGGTCTGGTATTTCAGTTCCATGGGTTCCTCCTGGGCGGCGGCGCGGTGCATGGCCGCGCATTACGGTGTCCGGGGGCGCGGGCGAGAGTCTCGTCCCGCGCGCCGATAGGCCATTTTCGGCAAAATCCGGCCCCTCGGCTACGGGAATGCGAAAATAGAAACTATAAATTCCGTGAATAATGAGGAAGCGCCATGGCCAGTCTGCGCGATGTGGACCTGAACCTGCTGCTGGTGTTCCAGCATCTGCTCGAAGAACGCAACATCTCGGCGGTGGCGCGCCGCATGGACCTGACCCAGCCCGCGGCGAGCAATGCGCTGCGGCGCCTGCGCGCCGCCTTCGGCGACGAACTCTTCGTGCGCACCGGCCAGGGCATGCAGCCCACGCCGCGCGCGGAAAGGCTGGCCGGGCCGGTGAGCGAGGCGCTGGCCACGCTGTCGCGCGCCCTGCAGGACCAGGACGCCTTCGACCCGGCCGCGAGCAGGCGGCGCTTCCGCGTGGCCATGTCGGACGTGGGCGAAATCCACTTCATGCCGCGCCTCATGGAAGCCTGCGCCCAGCTCGCGCCGGGCGTGCGCATCGATTCCGTGCGCACCCAGGGGCCGGATCTGCAGCGCGAAATGGAGGCCGGGCGCATCGACCTGGCCGTGGGCGCCTTCGACGACATGGGCGCCGGCGTCATGCAGCGCATGCTGTTCCGGCAGGGCTATGCCACGCTGTTCCGCCAGGGACATCCCACGGCCCATGCGGGCATGAGCCTGAAGGCTTTCCGCGCCGAGCGCCACCTCATCGTGTCGCGCGCGGCGCCCTACGGGCAGGTCAACCAGTCCATGGAACGCGCGGGCCTCGTGCTGGCCGAGCATTTCAGCGTGCCGCATTTCTCGGCCGTGCCGTATATCGTCAGCGCGACCGACCTGCTGGCCACGGTGCCCGAAAAGCTCGCCGCCAGCGCGGCCGGCCCGTTCGGCCTGCGCTACATCGCACCGCCGGTCAAGGTGCCGCCCTTGCAGACCAATATGTACTGGCAGCGCCGCTACGACCGCGACGGCGGCAGCCAGTGGCTGCGCGGCCTGATCGCGGAGGTGTTCGGCGCCGACGGGCAGCAGGCGCCTGTCGCGCGGGCCGGGGCGGGACGGCGCGACGCTACGCGCTGACGAGGGATTCCCGCGCCAGCCGCAGGGCTTCGCGCAGCAGTTCCATGTCGCCGAGATGGTTGGCCAGCAGCAGGATGAGCGCGGCGTTGAGCTCCTGGCTCTGCTCCAGGCTCAGGTCGCGGTGGATGTCGATCAGCGCCTCGTAGAAATCGTCCGGCGCGGGCAGGTTGGTTTCGGTGATGAGCATGATGGCTGCCTCTTTTCGGGATCAGGCGCAGATGGCGCGCCGCAGGGCGGCGTTGACGGCGGCGGCGTCCAGCGCGCGCCAGCGCGCCGCGACGTGCTGGTCCGGGCGCAGCAGGTAGGCCGTGCCGGGGCGCGCGTCGTAGCGCTGGGCGAGCAGGCCCGCGCTGTCCGCCACGTGCGTCATGCCCGGGGGCAGGGCCGGGGCGTCGCACTCGGCGCTGGTCACGATCAGCGGCTTGACCGGCGTCGCGGCCATGCTCAGCGCCTGCAGGGCCTGCACGGCCGCGGCATCGGGCAGCCGGTCGCCGCAGAAGAGGGCGAGCGCGAAGCCGCTGTCCAGCTGCGACAGCCACCAGCCGTCCTCGCCCGCCACGCGCACCGGCGCGTCCAGCGCCACCGCGCCGGGCCGCAGGCGTCCGCCGAACGCGTCCTGGTCGGGCGTGTTCAGCGGCGAGTCCGCATAGGTGGCCGGCAGCGAGAGGCGGCCGCTGTTGACGAGCGCGCGCGCAAACGAATGGCGCTTGGCCAGGTTGAGCACCGCGTTGCGGAAGCTGCGGCTGATGTCGCTCTTGGGCGTGATGAAATCGGTGGAGCGCGAGGAGTTGAGGATGTTCTCGTCGGCCGCGTACTCGCGTTCGGCGCAGTAGGTGTCGATGAGCGGCTCGGGCGCCTTGCCCGTCAACACCAGGGCGAGCTTCCAGGCCAGGTTCTCGGCGTCCTGCACGCCGCTGTTGGCGCCGCGCGCGCCGAACGGCGACACGCGGTGCGCGGCGTCGCCGGCGAACAGCACGCGGCCGTGGCGGAACTTGTCCATGCGTTCGCAGGCAAAGGTGTACACGCTCACCCATTCCAGCTCGAATTGCGCATCGGGCCCCAGCAGCGCGCGGATGCGGGGCAGCACATTCTCGGGCTTGACGGCTTCCTTGGGATCGGCGTTCCAGCCGAGCTGGAAGTCGATGCGCCAGACATTGTCGGGCTGCATGTGGAGCAGCACGGACTGGTTCGGATGGAAGGGCGGGTCGAACCAGAACCAGCGCTCGGCCGGGAAGTCCGCCTGCATTTTCACGTCGGCGATGAGGAAGCGGTCGCGGAAGACGCGGCCGTGGCTTTCCTGGCCCAGCATGGCGCGCACCGGCGAGCGTGCTCCGTCACAGGCGATCAGCCATTGCGCGTGCAGCGCGTAAGGGCCGTCGGGCGTTTCCACCGTCAGGCAGACGCCGTCGCCGGTCTGTTCCAGCGCCACCACCTTGTTCTTCCAGCGCAGGTCGATATTCGGCTGCTGCCGCGCATGCTCGTAGAGAAAACCTTCGGCGTAGTACTGTTGCAGGTTGACGAACGCGGGACGGCGGTGCCCCGGTTCGGGCAGCAGGTCGAAGCGCCACACCTCGCGGTCGCGGAAGAACACTTTGCCCACGTTCCACGACACGCCTTTCTCGGCCATGCGCTGGCCCACGCCCAGGCGGTCCCAGATCTCCAGCGTGCGCTTGGAGAAGCAGATGGCGCGCGAGCCGGTGGAAAGCCGGAAATCGTCATCCAGCACCACCACGCGCAAGCCCCGCCGGGCCAGGTCCAGCGCCGTGCTCAGCCCGACCGGGCCCGCGCCCACCACCACCACCGGGTGCGTGACGCGCTGTCCCGCGGCCTGGTCGGCGCATTTTTCATAGGCGAACTCCATCGCCTGGTAATCGATGTCTCCCACGTCTGTCTCCTGGGTGGGTTCGTTTTGTTTTTTGTTCGCTACGCCAGCCGCAGGCGCGTTGCCCGCGGCCCGGCAGTACGCGCCGCGGGCCTCGCGCAGCCAGGCGCGACGCTTCTCCGGGCGGGGGGCCGCGGCTCCGGCTCCGCCGGCGCGCTCCCCTGGGCGGGCTCCCCTCGAAGGGGAAGCGCCGCAGGCGCTTCGGGGGTGGAGCCCTCTCAGCCTTCGAGCTGCTTCCACATTTCGAGGTCGCGCTTGTCCGTCCAGATGCGCGGGTGCTCGATGCCGCTCGCCTCGTCGTAGGCGCGCGAAACGTCGAACGGCATGCAGTGGTCGAAGATCACCCAGTCGCTGTAGCGCGGCTTCATGAAGTCGTAGACTTCGCGGTAGATGGTCTTCAGGTCCTTGCCGTCGGCCACGCCGCGGTTCACCGCGCCATACAGGTCGGTGAGGAAGGCGCGGGTGCCGGCCAGGCCCTTGCGCACTTCCTCGGCGTTCTTGAGGGCCGGTCCGCGGCCCGGCACCATCTTCTCGGCCTCGAAACCGGCCAGCGCGTCCAGCGTGGAGGGCCAGTCGCGGAAGTAGGCGTCGCCGCAATAGGGCGTGGACTGGTACTCGACCAGGTCGCCCGCGAAAAGAATCTTCTGCTCGGGCAGCCAGGCGATGGTGTCGCCCTTGGTGTGGCCGCGGCCGACCTGCAGCAGCCGGACCTCGAGGTTGCCGAGGTTGACCGTCATTTCGCCCTTGAAGGTCATGGTGGGCCACACCAGGCCGGGCGGGATGGATTCGGCGTTGCGGAAGAGGCGGGGGAAACGGCCGATTTCGCTGGCCTTGTCCTGTTCGCCGCGCTCGGCGATGAGATCGTAGGTGTCGCGGCTGGCCAGGATTTCCTGGGCGTTGTAGGCCGAGGCGCCGAACACGCGCACGGCGTGGTAGTGCGACAGCAGGATGTACTTGATGGGCTTGTCGGTCACTTCGCGGATCCGGCGGATCACGTCCTGCGCCATGACCGGGGTGGCCTGGGTGTCGACCACCATGACGGCCTCGTCGCCAATGATGACGCCCGTGTTCGGATCGCCCTCGGCCGTGTAGGCATAGGCGTTGTCGGACAGCTTTTCGAACGACACGACCTTGTCGGCGAGGTCGGCGTGCGAGGCGAATTGCTTGCTCATGGGACTCCTTCCACTTTTATAGGAATAAGGGCATGGAAGCGACTATAGCCCCGCGTTAGTGTTTGTGCAATACGTTTGCTATAAACAAACAGGTGGGGTTTTTACGGGGATTCAAGGGTGTTGGCACCTCGGGCAGTAATACGTGGCGCGCTGTCCCTGGACGATGCGGCGGATGGGCGCGCCGCAGGCGCGGCAGGGCTGCGCCTCGCGCTCGTACACCGCCGCGTGTATCTCGAAATAGGCGCCCGGCTCGCCCGTGGCCCCCACGTAGTCGCGTAGGGTGCTGCCGCCCGAGGCGAGGGCGTCGGCCAGGGTGGCGCGGATCATGTCGGCCAGCCGGTCGCAGCGCGCCGGCGACAGCCGCCGGGCGGGCGTGGCCGGGTGGATGCGGGCGCGGAACAGGCTTTCGGAGGCGTAGATGTTGCCCACGCCCACTACGGCGTCGCCCGCCAGCAGCGCCTGCTTGATCGCCATGGCCCGGCCGCGGAAGTGCCGGTGCAGCCAGGCGCCGTCAAAGCGCGGGTCGAAGGGTTCGATGCCCAGCCGGGCCAGCAGGGGATGCTGCTCGATGGGCCCGGCGGCGCTGTCGTGCCACAGCACCGCGCCGAAGCGGCGCGGGTCGTGCAGGCGCAGGACGGCGTGGTCGAAGATCCATTCGACATGGTCGTGCTTGCGCAGGAATTCGCCCGGCGCCACGTTGCGCAGCGAGCCCGACATCCCCAGGTGCACGATCTGCGTTCCGTGCTCGAAACGCAGCAGCAGGTACTTGCCGCGGCGGGCGCATTCCAGCACCGTGCGCCCGGCCAGCAGGCCGGGCAGGTCCGGCGGAACGGGCCAGCGCATGCGGGGTTCGTGGACGACCAGGCGCGAGAGCTTCCGGCCGGTGATGACGGCGTCGATTCCTCGGCGCGTGGTTTCGACTTCGGGCAGTTCCGGCATGAGCCAGTGTAAGATCATCAATTGCGTGTACGAAGATTGTGCCATCAACCGGACGGGCCGCGTGAAGTCGTCTTTCAAACAAATGAATCTCGGGATAGCCGTGCTGGCGCTTGCGCTGGCCGCCACACTGGCCCCGCAAGCCCAGGCCGCCGACAGCAGGACGCGCGATGCGACCGGCCCTCGGATCGCGCCGCCCAGCCGCCAGCCGGAAACCGAAGTCATCCGCCTGCGCCCGGGCCAATTGCCCTATGTGACCCTCACCGCCGACATCTTCTACCGCGTGCTGGCCTCCGAGATCGCCGCGCAGCGCGGCATGTACGGCACGGCCGCCTCCACCATGGTGGGGCTGGCGCGCGAAACCGGCGATCCGCGCCTGGCCCGGCGCGGCCTGGAATTCGAGCTGGCCGGCGGCAACCTGCCCGGCGCGCTGGAAGCGGCGCGCGTGTGGGCCCGCCTGGCGCCCAACGACGTCGAGGCCAGCTCCACCGAGCTGGCGCTGGCCGCGGCCAACGGCCAGACGCGGGGCCTGGCGCAGGCGCTGCGCGCCCGCATCGACGGCGCCCGCGACAAGACCGCCGCCATCGGCCAGGCGCTGGCCGTGCTGAGCCGGCTGAACGACCGCCGCCTGGCGCTGCGCATCCTCGACGAATCCCTGAGCGAAAGCGCCCGCAAGCTGCCCGAAGCGCACCTGGCGCTGGCCGACGTGGCCTCGGCCGCGGGCGACTACGAGCGCGCCTCCCAGGAGGCCCGCCAGGCGCTGGCCGCCGATCCCCGGTCCGAGCCGGCCGCCCAGCGCGTGCTGGAATATGGCTACAAGGTCGATCCGCAGCGCGCGCAATCCGAGGCCCGCGCCTATATCGCGCGCAACCCCAACGCGCGCAAGGTGCGCCTGATGCTGGCCGGCCAGCTGGCCGACAGCGGCGACTACAACGGCGCGCTGGCCGAGCTGCAGGCCATGTCGCGCCGCTCCCCCGAAGATTTCGACCTGCTGTTCATGCAGGCCCAGCTTGCCTACAAGGCGGGGCAGCTGGCCCAGGCCCGCACGCTGCTGCAGCAGTATCTCGACGTGCAGAGCCAGCGCCAGCGCGCCACGGCGCCCGGTTCCACCGATGCCGGCGCCGCGGCCGCCGACGCGCGCGTGCTGCTGTCGCGCATCGCCGAAGACCAGGGCCGCTACGACGAGGCCATCGCCGAGCTGGGCCGCATCGACGATCCCACCCTGCGCTACTCGGTGCGCATGCGGCAGGCCACGCTGCGCGCCAAGGAGGGCCGGGTCGACGAATCGCTCTCCATGATCGACGCCGCCAATCCCCAGGACGACGAAGAGCGCACGCTGGGCGTGCTGACCAAGGCGCAGATCCTGCGCGACGCCGGACGGGTGCCGCAGGCCGTCTCCGTGCTCGAGGCCGCCGACAAGGCGCTGCCCGACACCGTCGAAATCAAATACGAGCTGGCCATGCTCTACGAGCGCCAGGACCGCCTCGGCGACCTGGAGCGCCTGTTGCGGCAGGTGATCGCGCTCGACCCCGACCACGCGCACGCCTACAACGCGCTGGGCTACACGCTGGCCGACCACAACCAGCGGCTGCCCGAGGCGCTGGATCTCATCACCCAGGCGCTGGAGCTCGCGCCCAACGACCCGTTCATCCTCGACAGCATGGGCTGGGTGAAATACCGCATGGGCGATCTCGCCGCCGCGGCCGACTACCTGCGCCGGGCATACGGCCTGCGCCCGGAGGCCGACATCGGCGCCCACCTGGCCGAAGTGCTCTGGCAGCAGGGCAGGCAGGACCAGGCCCTGCAGCTGCTGCGCGCGGCGCTGAAAAAAGACCCGGCCAACGAAACCGTGCGGGACGTCATCAAGCGGCTCGGGGTCCAGCCGTGACCGCCGTGCTGCGCAACCGGCGCGCCTTCCTGCGCGGCCTGGGCACGGCGCTGTGCGCGGCCGCGCTGGCGGCCTGCACCACGCCCAGGCCCATCGAAGGCGCCGCGCCGGGCGCGTTCTCGCGCGTTGGCCGCTTCGCCATCACCGTCAACGAAGAAGGCGGCAAGCAGAGCGCCGTGCAGGGCGGATTTTCGTGGCTGGACGACGGCAGCCGCTATGTGCTTGACCTGACCAACCCGCTCGGCTCCACCGAGGCCCGCGTCGAGGGCGGCCCGGGCGCCGCCACGCTCACCAAAGCCGACGGCACCCGCCTGTCGGCCGACAACCCCGATGCGCTGGCCGCCGAGGCGCTGGGCAGCAGCATGCCGGTTTCGGGCCTGCGCGACTGGCTGCGCGGGCGCCTGCCCGCCAGCCCGCAAGCCTCCGGCGTCACGCGCGATGACATCGGCCACCTGGCCGCTTTCGAGCAGGGCGGCTGGCACGCGCGCCTGTCGCGCTACGACGCGCAGGGGCCCTGCCTGCTGGTGCTCGAACGCCAGGAGCCGGGCCGCCGCATCCTGGTCCGCCTGGTCGTCAACCAGCCCTCCTAGCACAGTTTCGGCGCTGATGCACTGGGAAAAATCAAGGGTTTACCCTTGTATTTCCCGCCGGGCTTCCTTCTTTGTTACTGAATAATTCACCCTTACCGCCGCCGCGGGCGCTTGCCCGCGCGCCGTCACACCGGCCGGACCCGTCCGCGCCTTCAGGGAGTATTCGAATGTTCAGGAACATGCGCATCGCAACGATGCTGTTGGGGCTCATCGCGGTTTTCTTCGCGCTGCAGCTCGCCGTCGGCGGCATGGGTTTCACCGCCCTGCGCCAGACCAACGAGGACGTGGCGCAGCTCTATCGCCTCTCGGCCCGGCAGATGAATGAGGTAAACGATGCCGCGCTGTCGCTGGTGGCCGCGCGCACCGACCTCAGCCGCTACGCCACCCGCGTGGCCCAGGGCAAGGCCAGCGACGACGCCTCGCTGCGCGCCGCGCGGCAGCGCGTCGCCGCCGGCGACCGCAGCTTCAGGGCCTTCGCCGAGGGCCTGACTGCCGAAGAGCAGGCCGCCTATGCCGAGCTGCTGGGCGCGTATGGCAGCTTCAGCCGCAACCTGCAGAGCGTGGGCAACGTGCTGGAGGCGGGCGACATGGACGCCTACTACAAGCAGGGCACGCAGCAGGCGCAGGAGAGCTTCGTCGCCGCGCGCGAGGCGTTCATGCGCCGTGCCGATGAAGCGGGCCAGCGGGTCATGGACGAAATCTCCGGGTTCAACGCCGTGTTCACTTCCCTGCTGGCCGGCGCGCTGGTCCTGGGCCTGCTGGTGGCGGCGGGCGCGCACCTGATGATCCGCCGCGCCGTGCTGCGCCCGCTGCAGGAGGCCGGCGAGGTGTTCCGCCGCATCGCCGAGGGCGATCTCACGCGCCGCGTGGCCGACCACGGCCGCAACGAGATCGGCGCGCTGCTGGCCGCGCTCAGGAACATGCAGGACGGACTGGTGCGCACCGTGGGCGCGGTGCGCCAGGGCGTGGAAGAAATCCACGTGGGCACGCGCGAGATCTCATCGGGCAACGCCGACCTTTCCAGCCGCACCGAAGAGCAGGCCGCCTCGCTGGAGGAAACGGCCGCATCGATGGAAGAACTGGCCTCCACCGTCAAGCAGAACGCGGAAACCGCGCGCGAGGCCAACCGCATGGTGGCCGCCTCGGCGCAGGCGGCCGAGCGCGGCGGGCGGGCCGTGGCCACGGTGGTGGACACCATGCGCGCGATCTCGGGCAGCTCCAGCCGCATCGCCGACATCGTGGGCGTGATCGACGGCATCGCCTTCCAGACCAACATTCTCGCGCTCAACGCGGCGGTCGAGGCCGCGCGCGCGGGCGAGCAGGGCAAGGGTTTCGCCGTGGTGGCCAGCGAGGTGCGCACGCTGGCGCAGCGCAGCGCCGCCGCCGCCAAGGAAATCAAGCAGCTCATCGAGGATTCGGTGCAGAAGGTCGAGCTGGGCTCCGGGCAGGTGGAAGAGGCCGGCGGCACCATGCGCGAAATCGTCGAATCGGTGCAGCGCGTGGCCAACCTCATGGGCGAGATCGCCGCCGCCTCCAACGAACAGGCCAGCGGCATCGACCAGGTCAACGACGCCGTGTCCCAGATGGACGGCGTAACGCAGCAGAACGCCGCTCTGGTGGAGCAAGCCGCCGCGGCCGCCGGAGCGCTGGAGGAACAGGCGCGCCGCCTGGCCGCCGCGGTGGCCGTCTTCAAGCTGCCCGACGGGCACGTGATCGACGCGCCGGCCGTGGCGCTGCCAGCCGGCGCGGTGCCCAAGCTGGCCTGATTCCGGCGCACGGCAGGGCGGCGCGGCCCGCAGGCCGCCGCTTACAATGCGGGCAATGCCAAGACGGTGGTTTCCGTGACCCTCTACGACGTTCCCGCTCCCGCCAAGATCAACCTGTTCCTGCACGTGGTGGGCCGCCGCGCCGACGGCTACCACCTGCTGCAGACCGTTTTCCGTTTCATCGACCTGAGCGACACGCTGCACATCGAGGCGCGCGCCGACGGCGTCGTCAGCCGCGCGCGCGACCTGCCCGGCGTGCCCGAGGAACAGGACCTCACCCTGCGCGCGGCGCGCGCGCTGCAGCGGGCCACCGGCACCCGCCTGGGGGCGCACATCGGCCTGGAAAAACGCATCCCGCAGGGCGGGGGGCTGGGCGGCGGCTCCAGCGACGCGGCTTCCGTCCTCATCGCCTTGAACCGGCTCTGGAACACCGGCCTGTCGCGGCGCGAACTCATGGCGCTCGCCCTGCCGCTCGGGGCGGACGTGCCGGTTTTCGTGTTCGGCCAATCGGCTTTCGCCCAGGGCGTGGGCGAAGACCTGTCCCCGCTCGAGCTGCCCGAGCGCGCGTATCTCGTGGCCCAGCCCGACGCGAGCGTGCCCACCGCCAGCATTTTTTCCGCGCCGGATTTGACAAGAGATTCTTCTTTAGTCACAATAGCGGACTTTCTTGCTTCGCCAACATTTCGCCAGGGCAAGTTCTTTGGCAGGAATGATCTGGAGCCGGTGGTTTACCGCCAGTACCCTGAAGTCTTCAGGGCCGCGCGGTGGCTCGCTGAGCATGGTGTCCATGTTCGCATGTCGGGGTCTGGCGCGTGCTTGTACGCCGAATACTCCAAGCTCTCCGAAGCCGTTTTGGCGAAAACGGAAATTGCCGCTACAATGCGTGCCGCTGACAAAACAGATTGTCAGAAGCATCCACGGTTTCGGTTAGTGCAGGCCTGTACTGGATTAGCTGAACACCCGTTGCGGAATTGGATTGCAAGATAGTTGGGGAGTCGCCAAGCTGGTTAAGGCACCGGATTTTGATTCCGGCATGCGAAGGTTCGAATCCTTCCTCCCCAGCCACCCGAATACATAAAAAAGCTGTTGAACACGCCCATCCAATTGGCCCCGGTTCAGCAGCTTTTTTATTTCCGGCCCGCAGGACCGCGCACCACCTCGTCAGTGTCTTGAAACGACCCTCGCATCATCCATCATGGCAAACGAAAGCTTCATGATCTTCACGGGCACGGCCAACACCCGCCTGGCCGTGGACGTAGTCAACCACCTCGACATGTCCCTGGGCAAGATGACAGTGGGCCGCTTCTCCGATGGCGAGGTGATGGTCGAGATCAACGAGAACGTGCGCGGCAAGGACGTGTTCGTCCTGCAGCCCACCTGTGCGCCCACGAACGACAACCTGATGGAAATCATGGTCATGGTCGATGCCCTGCGCCGCGCCTCCGCCGGCCGCATCACCGCCGCGATTCCCTATTTCGGCTACGCCCGCCAGGACCGCCGCCCGCGCTCGGCGCGCGTGGCCATCTCGGCCAAGGTCGTGGCCAACATGCTGCAAGTGGCCGGCGTCGACCGCGTCCTCACCATGGACCTGCACGCCGATCAGATCCAGGGCTTCTTCGACATCCCCGTGGACAACATCTACGCGGGCCCCATCCTGCTGGGCGACATCTGGCGCCGCAACTTCTCGAACCTGGTCGTGGTGTCTCCGGACATCGGCGGCGTGGTCCGCGCCCGCGCCCTGGCCAAGCAGCTCGAAGCCGACCTGGCCATCATCGACAAGCGCCGCCCGCGCGCCAATGTGTCCGAAGTGATGAACATCATCGGCGAAGTCGACGGCCGCACCTGCATCATCATGGACGACATGGTCGATACCGCCGGCACGCTGTGCAAGGCCGCCCAGGCCCTGAAAGACCGCGGCGCCGGCGCCGTGTACGCCTATTGCACGCACCCCGTGCTGTCGGGCGGCGCCATCGACCGCATCGAAACCTCGGCGCTGGACGAACTGGTCGTGACCGACACCATCCCGCTGTCGGAGCAGGGTCAGGCCAGCGCCAAGATCCGCCAGTTGTCGTGCGCCGCGTTGCTGGGCGAAACCATTCTGCGCATTTCGAACGCGGAATCGGTGAGCTCGCTGTTCGTCGACTGACGCACCGTTTTCCCGTGCCCCGCTGGTCGCGGCGGGACACGGACCCCGCGGCGCGCATGGTGCGCGCCGCGTCGTAACCGGCGATGCCCCGCATCGTCCAAGCAATCTGGAGTTTTCCATGAAATTCAATGCCACTGCGCGTAGCGTCCAGGGTTCGAGTGCGAGCCGCCGCCTGCGCCGCGCGGGCCGCGTTCCCGCTATCGTTTATGGCGGCACGGCTGCCCCCCTGAACATCGAACTCGACCACAACGAGATCTACCACGCCCTGCGCAAGGAAGAGTTCCACGCCTCGATCCTGCAAATGCAGCTCGACGGCAAGGAGCAGCCCGTTCTGCTGCGTTCGGTTCAATGGCACGCCTACAAGCCGCAAGTCCTGCACGTGGACTTCCAGCGCGTGGACGCCAACCAGGCCCTGCACACCAAGGTGCCGCTGCACTTCATCAATGGCGAAAACTCGCCGGCCGTCAAGCTGGGCGGCGCCATGATCAGCCACGTCCTGACCGAACTGGAAGTGACGTGCCTGCCCTCGGCCCTGCCCCAGTTCATCGAAGTGGACCTGGCCAACCTGCTGCCGGGCGCTTCGGTGCACCTGGCTGACATCAAGCTGCCCAAGGGCGTGACCTACGTCGCCCACGGCGGCGATGCCAACCCGCTGCTGGCCTCCGCCGTCGTCAAGGGCGGTGGCGCTGCCGCCGCCGACGAAGGCGATGCCGGCGAAGAAGCCGCTCCCGCCGCCTGACAGGCACGGCGACCAGGCCCCGGCTGAGCCGGGGCCTGCCGTACCCGGCGCCAGACCCTGCCCGTGCCCGGCACGCGCAGGGTTTTTTCTTATCCGGCCATCCTTTAATCGTCGAGCGTGATGCCGGACTCCTTGACGATGGCTTGCCATTTCCGGCTTTCCTGCCGCAGCTCGCGTTCGAACCCGGCCGGATCGCTCCTGCCGGGGATGAATCCATTCTGCAGAAACGCCTTCTGGACGCCGGGGTCCGCCAGCGCCGCATTCAAGGCGCGCGACCAGCGCTGCATGACCTCTTGCGGCACGCCCCGGGGCGCGGCCAGCGCCCACCAGTTGCTCAGCACGACGTCGGGAATTCCGGCCTCGCGCGTGGTGGGCACGTCCGGCATGCCGGCGAAACGCTCGGGCAACGCCACGGCCAGCGCCCGGATACGGTGCTGCGGCACATACGCCGCGCCCACGCTGTAGCCGCCCAGGTAGAGCTGGACTTCGTTGGCGAGCAGGGCTTGGACGCCCGGCGCGGACCCCCGATACGGGATGTGCGTCATCTGTGCCTGCATCGCCCGCGTCAGCATATACGCCGACAGGTGCGGCGCGGTGCCCGTGCCAGGCGAACCATAGTTCAACTGGCCGGGATGAGCCTGGGCGTATTGCCTGAATTCCGCGTAGTTCGCGGCCGGCACGGCGGCGCTGACATAGATGAAGGAGGGCACGTCGGCCACCTTTCCGATCGGCTGCAGGTCTTTGAGCGGATCGAACCCCAGCTTGCGGTAGAGATATTGGTTGATGACGAAGTTGTTCGTCGCGCCCAGCACCAGCGTGTAGCCGTCCGGACTGGCGCGCGCGACTTCCTGCACGCCGATATTGCCGCCGGCGCCGCTGCGGTAATCCACGATCAGAGGCTGCCCCAGCGTCTTTTCCAGGAGGGGCTGCAACTGCCGCATGGCGATATCGCCCGCCGCGCCGGGCGCGTAGGGCAGCACGATGCGGACAGGCCGGTCAGGGTATTGCGCGGCGGCGGGCGACGCGCCGGGCGCGATCCAGGCCAGCGCCGCCGTAATGCCCAGCATGCATAGCTTGCGGTTCATCGTGGTTCCCCTTGTAAGCGCCCCCGGGCGCGGGGACTCGAATAATCGTTGCCGCCGCGAGGCGGCAGCCGGTCTACAGGTCGATGCGCATCAGGTCGTGGGCCAATCGCAGCGGCCCGGCATAGTGCCTGCGGATGTCCGACACGATGTCGTCCATCAGGTGCGGCCCCATCAGTTCGACCGGAAGGTGTTTCGCGGCAGCGCGCTTGAGCACCGGACTGCACGAATCGAAATGGCCGAAATGCGTGGCGACCAGGCTCTTCACACCCGCCTCGCGCGCGATTTTGCCCAGGTCGGCAGGGCTGGTGTGCGCATAGGTGCCCACGCCGGTCTTGGCGCGGTGGGCGATGAAAGATTCCGGAAACGTGCATTCGTGGATCAGCAGGTCCGCGTTCCGCGCCAGGCCGACCATGGACGGACAGGGCGCCGTGTCGCCGCTGAAAGCGACGACCCTGCCCTCAGCTTCGATGCGTACGCCGAAGCATTCGCAGATCTCGCGGGGAATGTGCTCAACCCAGTCCACGCTGATGCGCACGTCGCCGTCCTCGTACACCGTGCCCGGCGCCACCTCGCGCACTTCAGGCCGGACCGCTTCGATGTTCCGCTGCCGCGCCGGGTAGGAACTGCGCGCCTGGAAATCCGCGTGGAAAGCGCCATTCTCGAACAGGTGGTCAACGAAGTTCCGCGTGCCGCGCGGCCCCAGCAACAAGGGGCTGCCCGTCTTGTTCAGCATCCAGCTCGAAATCACGAAGTAGGGATAGTCGCAGATATGGTCGTGGTGCAGGTGCGTCAGGAACACAAAGCCGACATCGGCGGGATTGACGTTCGCGCGCACCATCTGGCGCGTGGCGCCTTCGCCGCAATCGAACAGATAGTGCCTGCCGTTTTCCAGCGTCAGCAGAATGGCGGACTGGCCGCGGTCCGGGTCCGGCAGCGCCGCGCCGGTGCCCAGCATGGTGATTTTCATGGCTTTCCCCTCATGTCCGTTTCAGGTGGGGTTTCGGGTCGTGGTTCCGCATCGGGAAAGCCCAGTGTAGGCAGCCGTGATATGCCGAGAAATCGAAAACTATAATCAAGTGAAAACCAAATGGAATCACCTGTCATGGCTTCCGACGTCCGCCTCCCCAGCGCCAGCGAGATCCGCGCGCGCCTGCGCATCCGGCACCTGGACCTGCTGCGGGCGCTGGACTCCACCCGCAGCGTGCACAAGGCCGCGGCGCAGATGGGCATGACCCAGCCGGCGGCCAGCAAGCTGCTGGCCGAGCTGGAAGCCACCTTCGGCGTGCCGCTCTTCGCGCGGTCGAGGCGGGGCGTGACGCCCACCCGCTATGGCCTGGCGCTGGCGCACAAGGCCGGCCTGCTGCTGGCCGACCTGGACGGCGCGCGCGTCGAGCTCGAAGCCATGACCCGCGGCGCCTCGGGCCGGGTGCGCGCCGGCGTGCTGCAGGTCGTGCTGCCCGTACTGATTCCCGAGGCGCTGGCGCAACTGCGCAAAGAGGCGGCGGGCGTCACCGTCATGCTGCAGGAGGGTTCGTACGACGTGCTGCTCAACGGGCTGGCGCGCGGCGAACTGGACTGCGTCATCGGCCGGCTGATGACGGGCGCGGCCCAGCGGACGTTCCGCACCGAAATCCTGTACGAAGAACCCATCCGCGTCGTCGCCCGCATCGGGCATCCGCTGATGCGCTCCTCGCGCGTGAACGCCGCCACGCTCGCGCGCCAGTCCTGGATCCTGCCGCCGCCCGAGGCCCCGCTGCGCGCGCGCATCGACGCCTACTTCGCCGAGCAGAACGCGCCCCTCATCGACCCCGTCGTCGAATCGGTGAGCCTGCTGGCCAACGAGGTGCTGCTGCGCCAGTCCAACGTGCTGGCGGCCATGCCGCGCGGCGTCGCGCTGCACTACGCCAGGCTGGGCGTGCTGGGCATTCTCAAGTTCCAGCCCGACTGGTCCCTGCCTCCGGTCGGCGTGGTTACCCGGGCGGACGCCGAGATTTTCCCCGCGCTGCAGGTGTTCCTGGAGGCCGTGTGCGGCCAGGCGCGCGCGCTGCGCCTGGCCGCACAGTAACCGGACCGGCGCGCATCGGCATGGGCGCGGTCCCGGAGACAGGGCCGTCCCAAGACAAAAACCAGAAAGGTCCTCGCGCGGGCAGTCCCAAGCCGCAGGCGCAGCGTGGGGACGGGATTTTTTGGTTTAATCGCCCCATCATGCCTACACCCATACGTCTCATTGTCGGCCTGGGCAACCCCGGCCCCGATTACGAAACCACCCGCCACAACGCGGGCTTCTGGCTGGCCGATCACGTGGCCGACGACCTGCGCGCCTCCTTCGCCATGGAAAAATCCTTCTTCGGCATGGTCGCCAAGGCGCGCCTGGGCGCGGACAACGTGCTGCTGCTCAAGCCGGCCACCTACATGAACCGCTCCGGACAGGCCGTGGGCGCGCTCGCGCGCTTCTACAAGCTCGCGCCCGAGCAGGTCCTGGTGCTGCACGACGAACTCGACCTCCTGCCCGGCCAGGTCAAGCTCAAACAGGGCGGCGGGCACGCCGGCCACAACGGCCTCAAGGACATACAGGCCGCGCTGGGCAGCCCCAATTTCTGGCGCCTGCGCATCGGCATCGGCCATCCCCGCACCCTGGGGCTGGCCCAGCCCGTGGCGGACTTCGTCCTGCACCAGCCCCGGCGCGAAGAACAAAAGGAAATCGAAGCCGTCATCGACCGTTGCCGCGCCCTCATGCCGGCCTTGCTCGCGGGCGATTTCGCGCTGGCCACGCGCCAATTGCACAGCGGCAACGAGGCCGGATGAACCCGCCGCCCCGCCCGCGCTTTCGCAGCGAATTCATGGACTTCCTGCGGTTCATCCGCAGACCGGCTCCGCTGCGCCGCCTGCCCGGCCGGCTGCGCGGCGGCGGCATCGCGGCCGACGCCTGGCCCGGCACCGGACCGCGGCGCCTGCTGGCCTGGGCCGCCTTCCTCTGGGCATTGAACCTTTTCGCGCTCGGCCCGCTCGCCGTGGCCGCCGCCGGCGTCGGCGGCGCCACCCACAGGCTGGACCTGAACAACATCCCCGTGCTTGCCGCCATTCTCTGGGCCCCGCTCGTCGAGGAAATGCTGTTCCGCTACGGCCTGCGCCGTCCCTTGCAGGCCCTGTGGCTGTGCCCGGCCATCGTGCCGGCGCTGATATGGGGGCCGCGGCTCTGGACCGGCCTGCTGCTGGCCGCTCTCCTGCTGCTCGCCGCCTGGGGCGTGCGGCAGCGCCCCCAAGCGCTCGCCGGCTGGAACACCGCCTGGCGGCGCTACTACCTGCGCCGCTTCGGCCTGGTCTTCCACCTCGTCGCGCTCGCCTTCGCCGGCATGCACCTGGGCAATTTCGTTCTGCACCAGACCCCTTACTGGCTGCTGCCCCTGCTCGTGCTGCCGCAATGGGTGACGGGTCTGGTCCTGGGCTGGATGCGCGTACGCCGCGGCATCGGCGCCGCCGTCCTCCTGCATGCGCTCTTCAACGCCGGCCCCATCCTGGTGATCTGGGCCATCATGCGCTGGGTGCCCTCGGCCGCCGCCTGAGGGCGGGGAGGGCGACGCGGTAAACTTACGCATCAACGATCAAACCATAATCACACAGGATTCCCATGGCTCTGCAATGCGGCATCGTCGGCCTGCCCAATGTCGGCAAATCGACGCTCTTCAACGCCCTGACCCGCGCCGGCATCGCCGCCGAAAACTACCCGTTCTGCACCATCGAACCCAACGTCGGCGTGGTCGAAGTGCCCGACCCCCGCCTGCAGAAGCTGGCCGAGATCGTCAAGCCCGAGCGCATCCTCCCGGCCACCGTTGAATTCGTGGACATCGCCGGCCTGGTCGCCGGCGCCAGCAAGGGCGAAGGCCTGGGCAATCAGTTCCTCTCCCACATCCGCGAAACCGACGCTATCGTCAACGTCGTGCGCTGCTTCGAAGACCCCAACGTGGTTCACGTGGCGGGCAAGGTCGACCCCATCGCCGACATCGAAGTCATCGAAACCGAGCTCGCGCTCGCCGACCTGCAGACCGCCGAGAAGGCTCTGCAGCGCCACCTCAAGACCGCGCGCTCCGGCGACAAGGAATCGCAGCGCATCGTCGCCGTGCTTGAGAAGTGCGTGGCCCACCTGAACGAAGCCAAGCCCATCCGCACCCTGGGCCTGTCGCCCGAGGAAATGGCCGACATCGCCCAGCTCTGCTTCATTACCGCCAAGCCCGCCATGTACGTGGGCAACGTCGCCGACGACGGCTTCGCCAATAACCCGCTGCTCGACCGCCTCACCGAATTCGCCGAAGCGCGCAAGGCGCCCGTGGTCGCCATCTGCGCCGCCATCGAATCCGAAATCGTCGACCTCGACGACGCCGACCGCCAGGCATTCCTCGCCGACATGGGCATGGAAGAACCCGGCCTCAACCGCCTCATCCGCGCCGCCTTCAAGCTGCTCGGCCTGCAGACCTACTTCACCGCCGGCGTCAAGGAAGTGCGCGCCTGGACAATCCCCATCGGCGCTACCGCCCCGCAGGCCGCCGGCGTCATCCACACCGACTTCGAACGCGGCTTCATCCGCGCCCAGACCATCTCCTACGACGACTACATCGCCTACAAGGGCGAACAAGGCGCCAAGGAGGCGGGCAAGATGCGCGCGGAAGGGAAGGAGTATGTGGTGCAGGATGGGGATGTGATGAATTTCTTGTTTAACGTCTGACCAGGCGCTTCCCGTCCCGGGGGCCTCGCGTCAAAGCGCCGGGGTTCCCGAAACGCCGCCATCTCCCCGGGGGCGCCCCGGGGTTTTGCATTGGGGCGACGCGATTGCTTCGCGGCGCTGGCCGCGCCGGTGCCGGCGGACCCGGCGGGTCGAGCTGCGCGCCCGATGCGGGGCGGCGGGGCACTACCCATTTCCGCGGCAGTCGGGCTACAGTTCGCTGTCATGCGGAAGGCGGAAAACGGGCAAGGGTGGCGCGCGTTTCGTCTTCCTTTTCATCAGATCCGCTTTATCGAGAAATTCATGATTTCCATTGATATCGGCTGCGGCCGCAAGAAGATGGCCGGTTCGGTCGGCATCGATTTCTCGCCCATGAGCGATGCCGACGTGGTGCTGGACCTGAACCGGGAAAAATTTCCGTTCGAGGATAACAGCGTCGATTTCGCGTTTTCCTCGCATGCCCTGGAGCACCTGACGCTGGACGGATTCTTCAACGTCATGTCAGAGGTGTACCGCGTATTGAAGCCGGAGGGGCAGTTCAAGATCGTGGTGCCGTACTTCACGACGACGATCAATTATGCCAATCCGTTCCATAACAACCAGATCTGTTTCAACGAGCATACGTTCCGCTTTTTTTCCTCCGACGCGGAGACGGACGCGCTGCCCAAGTACCAGTACGAAACGCCCAGTTGCCGGCAATGGGGGTTGCGTTATTCCGCCAACAGCGAACTGGGCATCGAGTTCCGGACGCGCAAGATCGGCTTTTTCTATTTTCCGGAGTATCGCGATCTCGACGAGAAGTCCCGGTTTCTCGCGCGTTCCACGAGCACCAATGTGGTGGATCAGATCATTTATACGCTCGAGCCGGTGAAACCCTGTCCGATACGCCCGGAAACCGGGCCGGTCGCTTCGGGCGACGATCCTCACGTTTTCGTCGGCAAGCAGCTCGAATATTTGAAAGAACAGGTCCGCCATCTCGAGGCGCGGGGTGTTTCCGCTCCCGACGTGGCCGTGGCGCGGGAGTATGCCGAGAACACGGTGCGACAAGGCGATCTGTATGCGGTCGGCGGCATTCTGTCTCCCGTCAATTTCTTCGTATTCGAAATGGACGACCACATCCAGCGCATGCGCCGGCTGATCGATACGCTGTCCTGAACCGCCCGGCCTTGGGCCGCGGCACTTCCGCATGCTGTGGCGGTACCAGGCTTCCATACCACCCGGCGCCCGCTGGTGCGATATCCGGGCGGCCGTGTCACAGAACCCGGACGGGTCAAGAACTCCTAACGTCGCCCTGGCGGGGCGATTGACGAGCCGCTTTGCCGGGCCTGGAATTCCCGTCAACACGGCTCCTCTCGATGACCCTGCTTCGGCGGGGAAGCTGCTGAGGGTTTTTGGTTGTCTGCAGATGCGTTTTCATTTTCGCCGGCCAACATCGACCGCGGGTTGACGTTGCCCAGCAGGTGGAGGGTGATCTTCAGCGACAGGAAGCGACGCATGCAGGCGGGTCAGATTCAAACCGGCTGACCCGTTGCGGTTCGGCAGCCAATGGCATCCTGTTCGACTTGGCGTATGCCGCTGAATAGCGTTGACAGCGTTCCGAAGTCCCATGCTTCGCATGCCACCCCGGTCGCCAGGGGAAGACCGCATTTGGCCGGTTGTGGCGCGCGAATGCTTCCTGGGGCCGCCCAATCAGCCGGGCGTGTGTAATGACCCAGCAGAACCTGCTCAGGTTAAGCGGCTAATGCAAATGCCTCAGCCGGGGTCTTCATGCCGAGCGCCTGGTGCGGTCGTCGGTCGTTGTAAAAGCGTATCCAGTCGCCGATCACGCGGCTGGCATGCTGGATCGTCTCGAAGCGATGCCGATGTACACACTGCTCTTTGAGCGTGCGGATCACGCGCTCGACCATACCGTTTTGCTGAGGGCAATGCGGCGTGATGAACTCCTGGCGCAATCCATAGCCGCGTACCAGTGCGGTGTAGCTGCGCGACGTGAACACCAGCCCATTATCCGAGCGCAACAGGAACGGCATCGGCACGCGACCCAACGTCCCGAAGCGGGCAATCAAGGCATGTTCCAGGGCGCTGCCCGCGGTGCAGGCCTTGCCGCTGCGAGATAGGTGCCAGCCTAAGAGTTCGCGCGTATGGCAGTCGATCACCAGCGCCAGCGTTGCCCAACCGTCCCGGCCAGCCCACACCCGGCACATATCCGTGGACCAGCGCTCGTTCGGCATCGTTGCCACCGATGGCAGGGCCTGGATCCGGGGCCTGAACCCGATCGGCCGCTTACGAACCTGCCAGCCCATCAACTGGAACACGCGTTGCACGGTGTTCTTGTTGAACCCCAGCAGATGCGCCACCGTCCGGTACCCAAACGACGGCGATTCCTCGATCATTGCCTTGATCGGCACGGCGAACTTGGGATCGACCTTGGGCGCGGACTTCACCGGCTTGTAGTACACCGTGCGGCGCGGCACACCGAACCAGCGACACAGCTTGGCGATCGAGACGGTGATACCGTCGGCTTGCAGTCCCTGGCGGATCGTCTCGATCACTTCTCGTCCTCGCCCAGCAGGGACTGCAATTTTTTTCTGGCGCGCAGCTCCAGCATCGCTTCGCCGTACGCCTCTTGCAGGTCTTTAAGCTGGCGCTCGTACTGCTCACGCACATCCTGCGGGTTGGCTCGCAGGGCGTTCTCCATACCCCGCTTGCCGTCATCGACCCACTGCTCGACTTCCGATGGTGACAGGTCGTATTGGCGGCTCGCCTCGGCCACTGTCGTCTTGCCTTGGATGATGTCCAGCACCAGCGCGCTTTTGCGCTTGGCTGTCCAGCGTTTGATGTCTTCTTCCATCTTCGTGCTCATCGTCATTTCCTCGATTATGACGTGAGCAGGTTTTCACTGGGTCAATACACGTGCTTGCTTAGCCAGTCAGGGTGGCGGGAGACACCGCTTGGCTTGTCCAGCTTGGCGCTGAATTCTTGGTGGAACAGGTCGGGCCGGAGATGGGCGAAGCAATGGTTTTGAATAGCAATAGCTCATGCCATGTCCCAGTTGCCCAGGCGCCATTCGACACCATGAGGCGATACTGGCTCTGATGCAGGCTCTATTCGGAGCCGTCCGATTCAAGGGCCTGGCTCATGGTCGGGAGGGAGCACGGCTTTCTCTTTCATCGCCACCCACGTTCCCGCCGCGCACGCAACCTGCACGGCGCCCCCTGCCGCCATCGCCGCCCGCAACCCTTCCACGCCGCCGCCCGCTATTGCATAAACCGTCCCCAGCAACGCCACTCCCGCCGTTGCTCCCACCATCCGGGCGACGTTGATGAGGGCGCTGGCGGTGCCGGCGCGTGCGGCGGGAGCGGCGCCGATGGCGGCACCCATGAGGGGGCCGGTGGCCAGGCCCATGCCCAGGCCGGTGAGGGCCAGCCCGAACCCTGCGGGCAGCACGGAGGCGAGGTGTGCGCTGGCGCCGATCAGCAGGAGGCCCGTGCCGATGATGGCGAGTCCGCCGGCGGTGGCGACGCGCGAGCCGTATCGCGCGGCGACGGCGGCGGAGCAGGGGGAGACGGTGACGAAGACGAGCGCCATGGGCATGAGGGCGAGGCCGGTCTGCACCGCGTCGAAGCGGCCGGCGACTTGCCAGGCGAGGGGGAGCAGGAAGAGGGCGCCGTACATGCCGAAGGTCATGCCGGCGGTGGCGGCGCAGGCGCCGCAAAAGGGGCGGGAGCGGAAGAGGCCGAGGGGAACGAGGGCGGCGGAGCCGCGGCGCTTTTCTTCGCGGAGGAAGAGGGCGAGCGAGGCGAGGGCGATCAGGAATGCGGCGAGGGCGGCGGCGGGCGAGGTGTGGGACTGGATGGCGGCGTAAGCCAGGCCGCCCAGGGCAAGTGCGCCCAGGAGCTGGGCGGAGCCGTCGAAATGGCGGTCCTGGGGATCGGAGGATTCCGGCAGGCAGATGAGGGCGAGCGCGAGGGCGGCGGCGCTGAATGGAACGACGGCCAGGAAGACGCCGCGCCAGCCGGCGTGGCCGATGAGCAGGCCGCCGAGCGTGGGGCCGATGGCCATGGCGAGGCCATTGCAGGCGGCCCAGATGCCGAGGGCGCGGGCGCGTTCGGCGGAGCCGGGCCAGACGACGCGGATGAGGGAGAGCGACGCGGGGATGAGCAGGGCCGCGCCCGATCCGGCGAGGGCGCGGGCAAGGATCAAGGCCGGTGCGGACGGCGCTGCCGCGCACAGCAGCGATGCGGCCGTGAAAACGGCGGCGCCGATGGCGAACAGGCGGCGCCGGCCATGGAGGTCGGCGAGCAGGCCGCCGGTGAGGAGCAGCGCGGCGTAGACCAGGTTGTAGCTGTCGATGATCCATTGCAGGGCGTCGAGGCCGGCGTGGAGATCGGCGCCGATGGCGCGGGTGGCGAGGTTGACGACGGCGGTGTCGATCTGGGCGGCGAGCACCGCGAGGCACAGGGCGAGAAGGGCGAGCCGGCTGTGGCGCGGTGCCGTTGCGGCGGCGGGGAGGGTTTGGGTTTGCATGGGCGGTAGCATAGGGATGTGCGCCCTGGGATGTTTCGACGCGGGTCGAAGCATGGGCGGACGGCCCTGGCTTAGCATGCGGGCATCATCGGGAGATTCACATGTCAGATTTGTCCAGTGTTTCGGCCGCGGCGTTTTTGGTGGCCGACCCCACCCGCGCGGCCATGCTGATGGTGTTGCTGGACGGGCGAGCCTTGCCGGCGGGTGAGCTGGCCCGCGCCGCGGGGGTGACGGCGCAGACCGCCAGTTCCCATCTTTCCAGGCTGCTCGAAGGCGGCCTGGTCGAGGTGGAGGCGGAGGGGCGGCATCGGTATTACCGGCTCGCGGGCAGCCATGTGGCGCAGGCGCTGGAGCAGCTTGCCGCGATCCGCCCCGCGAAGCCGGCGAGCGCGGCCCGGCCGAAGGCGCTGAGTCCGGAACAGCGGCAGTTGCGCTGGTGCCGCAGTTGCTACGACCACCTGGCGGGGCAAGTGGGCGTGGCGGTGACGCGCGCGCTGCGGGAACGCGATTATCTGCGGGCCGCGGCCGACAAGCGGTTTGCCGTGACGGCCGCCGGCGTGGAATGGTTCGGCCGCATCGGCGTGGACATTGCGTCTATCGAGCCCACGCCGCGCGGCCTGGCGCGGCCGTGCCTGGACTGGACGGAGCGCTTTCATCACCTGGGCGGCCCGCTGGGCGTGCGCTTGCTGGAGACGCTGTGCGCGCACGGCTGGCTGCGCCGTTCTCGCACGCCGCGCGTCCTGACGGTGACGCCGAAGGGCTGGGCGGAGTTCGGGCGGACGCTGGGCCTGACGGAGGAATCGGTGAGGCAATCCCAAGGTTGAGGGCGGCCCGGCGATGGACGTGTGCCGGCCGGGCTGCCGCTGCGGGATTCGCCTTGACATCATGACATCATGATGTCATGATGTCGCCATGCTGACGACTGCCGATCACGGACCCCTGTACGCCAAAGTCGAAACCGCTCTCGCGGCGGAAATCGCCTCCGGAGCGCTGCCCGCGGGCAGCCAGCTGCCGCCGGAAGACCGGCTGGTGGCGCGTTTCGAGGTCAGCCGCACGACGGTGCGCAAGGCCATCGAGAACCTGGTGGCGCGCGGATTGGTGGAGATCCGGCGCGGCAAGGGCACGTTCGTGACGCCGCCCAAGATCACGCAGGAGCTCACCGAGCTTACGGGGTTTGTGGAGGACATGCTGGCGCTGGGCCGCACGCCGACGGCGCGGCTGCTGGACAAGCAGCTCGTGCCGGCCGGCGCCGACGCGGCCCGGCAACTCGCGCTGCCGCCGGGCAGCCTCGTCATGCGGATCCAGCGGGTGCGGCTGGCCGACGGCGTGGCCGTGTCTTTCGACGAAACCTACCTGCCGCGCGAGGTCGGCGAGAAGATCGCCAGCCACGACCTGGACGCGGAACCCATCTTCTCGCTGCTCGAAGACAAATACGAGCTTGCGCTCACGGAAGCGGAGTACCGGCTGGAGGCGGTGACCGCCGCGCCGGAGGTGGCGCGGGCGCTGGAGATCGATGCGGGCAGCGCGGTTTTCCTGATCGAGCGCACCTCGTACACCGAGGGTCGCCGGCCCATCGACTACGAAAAGCTGCATTACCGCGGCGACCTCATCCGCTTCGTCACGCGCCTGGCCCGTCGGCCGCGCGGGCGCGGCTGAACCGCAGCGCCTGGCCATGGAAATCTTCTGGCTCTTCGCGGCCGCGTTCGGCGCCAGCGCCCTGGGCGGCGTGCTGGGCATGGCCAGCGGCATATTCATCGTGCCCATGCTGACGCTGTTCTTTGGCGTGGACATCCACGTGGCGATCGGCGCGAGCATCGTGTCGGTGATCGCCTGTTCCTGCGGCAGCGCAGCGCCTTTCCTGAAAGAGCGGCTGACCAACGTCCGGCTCGCCATCGTGCTGGAAACGGCGACGACGCTGGGCGCGCTGACCGGCGTGTTCCTGATCGGCATTGTCTCCACCTCGTTCCTGTATGGCCTGTTCGCGGCGATTCTGGCGGTTTCGGCGCGGCAGATGCTGGCGCGGCGGCGCGAGGCCGTGGACGCCAGCCCCGCCAACGTCAAGAGCTGGGCCACGGTGCTGCGCCTGCATTCGAGTTTTCCCGACCGGGCGTCGGGCCGGGAAGTGCCGTACCGGGTGGGCCGCGTGCCGCTCGGGCTGGCGCTGATGTACGGCGCCGGTCTGATCTCCGCCCTGCTGGGCATCGGTTCGGGCGTGCTGAAGATTCCGGCCATGGATGCGGCGCTGCGCCTGCCCATCAAGGTTTCGTCCGCCACGTCCAATTTCATGATCGGCGTGACGGCGGCGGCGAGCGCGGGGGCCTATTTCGCGCGCGGGGCCATCGACATCGGCATCGCGGGGCCCATCGCGCTGGGCTCGGTGGCCGGCGCGCTGGCGGGCGCGCGGATGCTGATGGGGCTGCCGGCCGACAAGCTGCGCGTGTTCTTCGTGATCGTGCTTGCGCTGCTGGCGGTGCAGATGCTGCTGAGCGCGCTGGGCGTCCATATTCCGGGAGGCGGGGCATGAGATCGGATGCGGACCACGCCGGACGGCGCGACCGGGCCATCGCGGCGCTGCTGCGCACGGGAACCTGGCTCGCATGCGCGCTGATCGCCGCGGGGCTGGCCCTGATGGCGGCCGGCCCGCCGGACGTTCCTGTCGACGGTCATGATCTCATGAAGGCGGGCGTGGCCGTGTTCATCGTCCTGCCGGTGTCGCGGGTGGCGCTGATGCTCTGTCTTTTCGTGCGCGAGCGGGACTACGCCTATGCCGCCATCGCGGCGCTGGTGCTGGCCGTGATCGCCGCGGGCGTGATGATCGAGATGTGAACCGAGGCCGCAGGCGCGCCCGCGCGCTGGCCGCCGTGGACATGGCGGCGCAGGGCGAAGCGCTGGAGCGGAGCCCCCGCGCTCTGGGCGGGGCTGATGCGGAATGCCGCCTCGTACGGAACCTAGGCGCCCGGGCGTTCGGTCTGGCGGCCGCGGGCGGCCGTGCGGGCGAAGTTTTCTTCCAGGCGGCTGAGGATGCGGTTGAGGGTGTCGATGTCGGACGTCGACAGGCCCTTGAGCGTATCGTCGAAGAATTCCGCGCGCCGGGGCAGGGCTTCGTCCACCACGGCCTGCCCGGCCGCCGTCAGGCGCACGTTGGTGACGCGGTTGTCGTGCGCGTCGGGCGCGCGGGCGAGCCAGCCCAGCTTCTGCATGGCCTGCAGCTGCCGGGTGAGCGAAGCCGGGTCGAGCCGGCAGCGCTCGGCGAGGTATTTCTGCGATGACACTCCGCACTCGTGCAGCGCCAGCAGGATGCGCCAGCGCGGCAGGGCATGGCCCACCTTGAGGCTGAACGCGCTCTGCATGGCGCGGTAGGTCTGCCCCAGGTGCTGGATGACCTGCAGGCCGTGTTGTTGTCTGGGCAAGACTCATTCTCCAGGATTGCCGTGTCCGCGCGCAGGCGGGGCCGCCAGCCGGACGGGCGGCACGCGCCGCACGCACCACAGTGCGAACACGGCGACCGCGAGCGCGATTGCCTGGCCGCTGTGGATGGCGCCGACCAGCGCCAGCCGGGCGGCCTCGATCAGCGAGGCGCCGTTTTCGCTGTGATGCGCCAATTGTGCCAGGAACCGGCCCTGGGCCTGGGGATCGACCAGCATCTGGGGGTCTTTGAGCTGGGGCAGCCAGCGCGCCGCGCCGCCGCCCAGCGCCGTTTCCACGTCGGTGAAATAACAGTGGTTGACCAGCGTGCCCACGACCGCGGTGCCCACCATGCCGCCTATCATGCGCAGGGACTGCAGCAGCGCGGTGGCGATGCCCAAGTGGCTGCGGCCCGCCGTCTGCTGCGCGAACACGGTCAGGTTGGGCATGATGAAGCCGATGCCCAGGCCGGCCATCATCATGTAGGCGGCGATCAGCGCGTGCGAGGTGGACGCGCGCGTGCCCACGATGCCCAGGCACGACAGCGCCAGCAGGCTGAATCCCGCATACAGCATGCGGTTGGCGCTGCGGATGCGGGTGACGATGCGCCCGTTGACGATGCTGCCCACGGTGATGCACACGACCATGGGCGTGATGAGCAGGCCCGCGTCCTGCGGCGACAGGCCGAAGCCTCCCTGCAGCAGCAGCGGCGCATAAAAGAGGAGCGAGTACATGACGACGCCGGCCAGCAGCGACAGCAGGAACAGCATGGACAGGGCGCGGTTGCGCAGCATGTCGAAGGGCAGCAGCGGATGCGGACAGCGGCGTTCCCACACATAGAGCAGCGCGAAGGCGGCCAGGCTGACCCCGGCCAGCAGCACGGTGCCGGGTTCCAGCCCGTGGCGCGGCAGCAGTTCGACCATGAGCTGCAGTCCGCCCAGCGCGGCCGCGATGAGCAGCGCGCCCTGCCAGTCGAGCCGCACGCGGCCTTCCTGATGGTTGCGCAGCAGCGGCAGGTAGCGGATGACGAACCACGCTCCCAGCACGCCGATGGGCAGGTTCACGTAGAACACCGAGCGCCAGCCGTAGTGCTCGGTGAGCGCGCCGCCCAGGCTGGGCCCCACGGCGTTGGCGATGCCGAATGCGGAGCTGACCATGACCTGCCAGCGCAGGCGCACGCGGGTATCGGGAAAGAGATCGGGAATGCAGGCGAAGGCCGTGCCCACCAGCATGCCGCCGCCCACGCCCTGCAGCGCGCGGGCCAGCACCAGGGCGAACATGCTGCCGGCGGCGCCGCAAAGCGCCGAGGCCAGCGTGAACAGCGCGATCGCCGCCACCACGAAGGGCTTGCGCCCGTAGTAATCGCCCAGCCGGCCGAAGACAGGCACGGTGATCACGGAGGTCAGCAGGTACGAGGTGGCCACCCAGGCATAGAGCTCGAAACCCTGGAGTTCGGCCACGATGGTGGGCAGGGCGGTGCCCACCACGGTCTGGTCCACCGCCACCATCATCATGACGAAGCACATGCCCAGCATGGCGAGCAGGGTCTGGCGGAAGGGCAGGAGCTGGCCGGCGGGAACGGAGGGGGAGGGGGCTGGCATGAGGGGATGAATCTGTAGATCGGTCAATATTTGATAGGTCAAACATTCTACTCCCAAGGCCGCCGCGCCTGGAAACCGCCTGCCATCCGGCCCGCGCGCCATCCGCCTTTTGGCGGGCTGCCGCGTGCGCCGCCCCGTTTTTGTTACGATAGCGGTGCATATCCCCGGTTGCGCCTGCGGCCGGCATGCATCAAGTCCAGCTCCTGCAGACCCTTTCCCTTTTTCTCACGCCCGCGCCGAAGGCTCGGCAGGAGCGGGGGCACGCCCAGGAGACGGGCCATTCAGCCGCGCGGGCCGCCCGCGCGCAGTCGCACCGTCCACGCCAGGCTTTGGGGGACGGCATTCAGGGAATTCCAGTCGAGGTACCCGACGGGGCAGCAATGAAAACGTGGTTCAAGCGCATATTGATAGGCCTGGTTGTGTTGGTTGTCGTGGCCGTCGTCGGCCTGGCCATCTTTTTGCTGACGTTCGACCCCAACGCGTACAAGTACAAGCTCGAGGAACTGGTGCAGCAGCGTTATCACCGCACGCTCAGCATCGACGGCGAAATCGAACTGTCGCTCTTCCCGCGCATCGGGCTGTCGGTGCAGAACGTGTCGCTGTCCGAGCCCGATAGCACGGACATCTTCGCCTCCATCCAGAGCACGCGGCTGGCCGTGGCGGTCTGGCCACTGCTGTCCAACAGCTTCGTGGTGGACCACGTGGCCATCAGCGGCCTGAAGGCGCGCGTGGTGCGCGGCAAGGACGGCGCCTTCAATTTCAGCAATCTCGTGGGCGGCATCGAGCCCAACACCGTGGCTCCGGCCAACCCGGCCGAGGCCCTGGCGGGAGCGGCCCAGGCGGCCGCGCAGGCGCTCACCAGCGGCACGCTGCCGGCGCCGCGCAACAACATGCAGATCGACATCGCCGGTCTGGACCTGAAAGACAGCGAGGTCCAGCTCCAGGACCAGATCACCGGCATGGCCGTGGCCGTGACGCGCATCAACGCCAACACGGGCCGCGTGACGTTCAACCAGCCTTTCGACGTGCGCCTGTCCGCCCGGGTCGAGGGCGGCTATCCCCGCGTGGACGCCAACCTCAACGGCCAGGCATTGCTCACGCTGGATCCGTCGGCGCAGCGCTACGCGGCCCAGAAGCTGGACCTGCGCATGGACGGCAAGCTGCCCGGCGCCGAGGCCAAGAGCCTGGCGGTGCGCGGCAACCTGGCCTTCAATGGCCGCAAGTCGGCGCTGGACGTGGCCGGCCTGGAAATCGTGTTCCAGGGCGACGTGACCGACCCCGCCGCCCGCGCCTCCAATGTGGAAGCCAGCGTGGCCATGCCCAAGCTGTCGATCGACCCGCACAAGAGCCAGCTGCAGATCGAGAAGCTGGCCATCCGCGCCAAGGGCGCCGTCGAAGACGGTCCCTTCGAGCTGGCGGCCGATGCGCCGGCGCTCAACATCTCGCCCGCCTCGGCCACCGGCGAGGCCCTGACCGGCCGGGTGCGCGTCGGCGGCCTGGACGCCAGCTTCGGCCTGAACGGCATCAGCGGCAACGCGGGCGAGCTGGACATCAAGGAGGCCAAGCTCGACAGCACCTCCAAGAACGGCGAGCGCGTGGTCAAGCTGAACTTCGTCTCGCCGCTCACGCTGAACCTGCTGCAGCGCAGCGGCGGCATGTCGGCGCTGCGCGGCGACGTCAACATCACCGATCCGGGCCTGCCCAAGGGCAGCCTGCAGATTCCCGTGATCGGCAGCCTCGGCGCCGACCTGCTGAAAGACCAGGCCACCAGCAAGATCAACGCCGTGCTCGAAGGCGGCAAGTTCGACCTCACCGCCGACATCGCCAAGCTGAGCGAGTCGCCGCAGGTGAAGTTCGCGCTGGCGGTCGACATCCTCGACCTGGACAAGCTCGCGCCGCCCGCCTCGGCCACGCCGCCGGCCAGGCAACCCGCCGGCGACGGCAAGAAAGACGAGTCCAAGCCGGCTCCGCCCGCGCCTCCGCCCGCGGCCGCGCCGCCGGCCGACGACTCCATCGACCTGTCCGCGCTCGTCGGCCCCAGCGTCAACGGCACGCTCAAGGTGGGCAAGCTGGTGGTGCGCGGCCTGAAGGCCGAAGACGTCTCGGCCGCCCTCAAGCTGGAGCGCGGCAAGCTGGACATTTCCAGCCTGACGGCGGGCCTCTATGGCGGCAAGCTGGCCGGCGCGGTCAGCGTCGACGCCGCGCAGGGCAACCAGGTGGCGGCCAAGATGTCGCTGGCCGGCATCGCCATCGAGCCGCTGCTGGTCGACCTGGCCAACCGCAACGTGCTGAGCGGCACCGGCAGCCTGGCGCTCGACCTCAAGACCGCCGGCGCGAATTCCTACGCCATGAAGAGCGGGCTGGGCGGCACCATGCAGCTGCGGCTGCGCGACGGCGCGGTCAAGGGCATCGACCTCGCCCGCACGCTGCGCGAGCTCAAGGCCGCGTTCAAGCCCGAGTCGGCCGAGGAAACCGTGGCGTCCGACGCCACCCGCCAGACCGCATTCTCGGAAATGGACGCCGACCTGTCTTTCACCAAGGGCGTGGCCACGGTCAAGCGCCTGAACGTCGTGTCGCCCCTGCTGCGCGTGACGCAAGGCGAGCCCGCCGCCATCGATTTCGTGAAAAGCCAGCTCGACCTGGTGGCGCGCGCGCGGGTGGTGAATCCGGCCGCCGACCCCGAGGGCAAGGATCTGGTCGACCTGAAAGACGTGACCATCCCCGTGCACGTGCAGGGTCCGTTCGACAAGCTCTCCTATACCGTGCTCTGGAAAGACGCCATCGGCGGCATCCTCAAGCGCAGCCTGGAGAACCGGCTGCGCGACGCCGTCACGGGCAAGGGCGGCAAGGGCGGCGCGGCCGTGGAAGAAGCCATCAAGGGACTGCTGGGCAAATGAGCGAGCAAACGGTTTACGAGCCCGTGGCGGGTTGCGGCGGCACCACGCAGCCGCAGGCCGCCGCGTATCACCGCCAGTGGCTGGTGGCCAACGATGCCGGCCAATGGATGAGCCGCGGGCTGTGTCCGAAGCTCGAGCAGGTGTCGGTGGAGCTGCGCCTGGGCTACCTGGTGCTGCGGGCCCCGGGCATGCTGCGCATGGACATTCCGCTGGACGTCATCGAGGACGACGACAGCGTGCGCTACGGCCTGCGCCTGGGCGAGCAGGCGATCGACGTGGTGGACGAAGGCGAGCTCGCCGCCGCGTGGATATCGAATTTCGTCGGGGTGCCCTGCCGCATTCTCAAGGTGCACCCCGAGACGCCGGTTCGGTCCTGGCCGGACTGACGGCCTGCCGCGCGGCCGGACGCCCTCCGGTTCAGCCGGCTTCGCCGGCGCGCCGGTATTCGAAGACGGCGTGCGCCGCCAGGCCCGCAGCCAGGCCCCAGAAGGCCGACCCGATTCCCCAGAAACTGAAGCCCGAGGCCGTGGCCAGCAGCGTGATGAGCGCCGCTTCGCGCCGCCGCGGATTGGCCATGGCCGAAGCCATGCCGCCCATGATGGTGCCCAGCAGGGCCAGGCCGGCGAGGGCCGCCAGCAGGGCGGCCGGCAGCGCCTGGAAGAACACCGCCACCGCGCCCGCCACCATGCTCAGCAGCACGTAGCTGATGCCATAGGTGGCGGCGGCGACGTAGCGCCGCGCCGGCTCTTCGTGCGCTTCGGGGCCGGTGCAGATGGCCGCGCTGATGGCGCCCATGGTGATGCTGTGCGCGCCGAACGGCGCGGCGAGCAGGCCCAGCACGCCCGTGGTCGCCACCAGCCGGGAGGCCGGCGGCTGGTAGCCGGAAGCCTGCAGGATGGCCAGGCCGGGGAGGTTCTGCGAAGCCATGGCCACCACGAACAGCGGAATGCCGAGGCTGACGGCCGCCTGCGCGCTGAAGACCGGGGTAGTCCAGACGAATTCCGTGAGGCGCCAGTCGAGCTGGTCTGCGCGGATCAGGCCCTGGGCCGCCGCCAGCGCGACCGCCACGGCCATCACCACCAGCACCGCGTAGCGCGGCGCGAAGCGCCGGCACAGCAGATAGGCCGCGCACATGCCGAGAACCAGCGCGGGCTGCCGGCTCACGCTGGTGAAAATGCCCATGCCGAAGTTGAGCAGCACGCCGGCCAGCATGGCGGCGGCGATCTCGGGCGGAATGCGGCGCAGGATGGGGTCGATCCAGCCGAAGAGCCCGCAGGCCAGCGTGAGCGCGGCCGCGAGGAGGAAAGCGCCCACGGCTTCGCCGAACGGCACGCCGGCCAGGGCGGTTACGAGCAGCGCGGCGCCCGGGGTGGACCAGGCCATGACGATGGGCAGGCCCGTGCGCAGGCTGTAGACCGTGCCGCCCAGGCCCAGCGCCAGGCTCAGCGCGCCGATCCAGGAGCCGATGCGGGCGGCGTCCAGGCCGGCGGCGTGCCCGGCCTGCACCATGAGCACGGCCGTGCCGCCGAAACTCACCAGCACCGCGACCAGGCCGGCCGCGATCGCGGAAGCGGAGAGGTCGCGGCCGAGGCGCGGGCGTGCGGAAGGGTTGTCGAGCCGGGACTGCGCGGCGCCGCTCATGCGGACCCCGTCGTCAGGCGGCGGTATTTGGCCATGAGCTGTTCCTGGCCTTCTTTCCATTGCGGGTGGAGTTCGATGCACTCCACCGGGCACACCACCTGGCACTGGGGCTCATCATAGTGGCCCACGCATTCCGTGCAGCGATTGGGGTCGATGACGTAGTAGTCCTCGCCCATGGAGATTGCTTCGTTGGGGCACTGCGGCTCGCAAACGTCGCAATTGATGCATTCTTCGGTGATGGTCAGGGCCATGATCTTTTCCGTCCGCCAGCCTTCGTGTGCGCGGCGGAGGCGGCCATGGGCCGATTTTACTCAAAACGGCCGGCGCCCATCCGGCGCGCCGCGCCCGGCCCGGTTGCCCGTGCCGGGCAACATCGTTATCGTTTATATAACGTTTTGCGGACCGGCGCTGCCGCGCTGCCCGCGAGCGGCGTGGCAGGCTTGACGGTCGGGGGCAGGCAATGTTTGCGATTACCCGGTTCCACCAGTTCATGATCCTTTACCGCGTGCGTTACGCCGCGGCGCTGGCGCGGGCCCTGAACGTCTCGCCCGCGGCCGCGTTGGCGCTCGACATGGCGCTGGATGCGGGCCGCATGCCGCTGCGGACGCTGCACGATCTTCTCGGATGCAGCCGCGCCCAGGCCATGGCCGCAGCCTTCGACCTCGAAAGGCAGGGCCTGGTCCGCCCCATCGACGACACCCGCGACGCCCATGGCGAATACTTCGTGGCGCCCATCGACGAGCGCTGCGAGGCCGCGCGCCTGTACCGCGCCCGGCTCGAGGCGCTGGTCGATGAGCGCGGCCTGTACGAGGGCGGGCAGTCGGTGGAGGCGATGCTGGCGTCGCTCGAAGATATTTTCACCACGGCGCTGGCGGAGATCGACGACAGCGCGGTCGCGGTGGGCTCGCCGTGAGGGTTCGCCATGCCTGCCAGGCCGGCTGACATCTATCTGCGGTTCCTGCAATTGAGGGCAGGGTTGCGCGGTTTGTCGCCGCTGCCCGCGCTGGACCCGCTCGAAGAGAAAATCCTGGAATCCGTGGCCCGGGTGACGCAGAAAAACGGGCGGCTGTCGGTGCGCGACATGATGGCCCACGGCGAACTCGGCTCGCCCGCCACCATTCATGCGCGCCTGACCTCGATGCGCGCGAAAGGCTGGCTCACGCTGAACGATACCGAAGACGCCCGCCGCAAGCAGATCGAATTCACGCCTGCCGCGCTGCGGCATTTCGACAGGCTGGCCGAGACCTTCGCCCAGGCCGCGCGGGACGCCTGAGCGCCCCGCGGCCCGGCGTTCAGCCCGGCCAGGACTGCTCGCGGCGCTCCTTGGCCTTGGCCTGCAGCCAGCGCTCCACCGACGGAAACACGAACTTGCTCACGTCGCCGCCCAGCTGGGCGATTTCGCGCACGATGGTGCCGGAGATGAACTGGTATTGGTCCGAGGGCGTCATGAACAGCGTTTCGACGTCGGGCAGCAGGTGGCGGTTCATGCCGGCCATCTGGAACTCGTATTCGAAATCGGACACGGCTCGCAGGCCGCGCACGATGACGCGCCCGCCCTGCTCGCGCACGAAGTCCTTGAGCAGGCCGCCGAAGCTCTGCACTTCCACATTGGGATAGTGGCCGAGTACTTCGCGGGCGATGGCGACGCGCTCGTCTATGCTGAAGAACGGCTTCTTGTTGCGGCTGTGGGCCACGCCGACCACGACTTTGTCGAACAGCGTGGCGGCGCGCCGGACCAGATCCTCGTGGCCTCGGGTCAGCGGGTCGAACGTACCGGGATAGACAGCGGTAATCATGCAGGCTCCGTACCGTTATTGATGGCGTACACCTTCCTCCGAAGCCCGGATTATTGACTTATTTCCGCAATGCAGCAAATTCCATCAGGTGGTAATGCACGGCGCCGGCCTTGTCCTGGCGCAGCATGCGGAATCCTTCGGGCGGATCGATCGGGCTTTCGGCTTCAGCATAGACCAGGCCGCCGTCGTTCAGAATACCCGGCAGCATCGGCCATATGCGGGGCAGCCAGCCCTGTCCGAAGGGAGGATCGAGCAGGACGAGGTCGAAGCGCGAAGCGTCCATCCGTTGCAGGACCTGCATCGCATCGCCCGCATGGATGCGTATCATGTCGGCTTTGAGCTTGTCGCGCAGTGTCCGCAGGGCGGACGCGGCGGTTCTGTCGCGCTCGACCATCAGCACGTGGCCGACGCCGCGCGAGGCCGCCTCGAAGCCCAGCGCCCCGCTGCCCGCGAACAGATCCAGCACCTGCTTGCCGGCGAATTCGCCGCCCCACAGGTGGTTGAGCCAGTTGTAGAGCGTTTCGCGCACCCGGTCGGGGGTGGGACGGAGCGTTTCCACGTCGGGGACGGCGATGGGAGTGCGCCGGTATTGGCCTCCGACGATACGAATATACTTGTTGCCCATGTTCAGCTTCTTCAAGAAAAAGACCCCTCCGCCCGCCGCGCCGGCCCAGCCCGCGCCGCTGCCGGAGGCTGCGCCGGCGTCCGAGCCGGCGCCTGCGGCCGCGCCTGCGCCACTGTCGCAGCCCGCCCCGCCGGTTCCTCCCGCGCCTACGCCGGCCGCGCCTGAGCCGGCCGCGCCTGAGCCGGCCGCGCCTGAGCCGGTCGCCCCTGAGCCGGTCGCCCCTGAGCCGGTCGCCCCGGCCGCCACGGCGCCAGCGGCGATGCCGTCGGCCGCGTCCGAGCCGGCTGCGCCTGCGCCGGAGTCCGGCGCCCCGGCGGCCGCCGGGGCCGCGCCCAGGAAGGCTTCGTGGCTGACCCGCCTCAAGCAGGGCCTGTCGCGCACCGGCCAGAGCATCGGCGGCATTTTCGTCGGCGTGAAGGTCGACGAGAACCTTTTCGAGGAACTCGAATCGGCGCTCATTATGGCCGATGCGGGGCTGGAGGCCACCGAGAAGCTGCTTGCGGCCCTGCGCGCCCGGGTCAAGAAAGAACGCATCGAAGACCCGGCCAAGGTCAAGGCGGCGCTGCGCGAATTGCTGGCCGACCACCTGCGGCCGCTGCAGCGCAGCTTCGAGCTCAACCGCGCCAAGCCGCTGGTGGTGATGATCGCCGGGGTGAACGGCGCGGGCAAGACCACGTCCATCGGCAAGCTGGCCAACACGTTCCAGCGCCAGGGCGCCAGCGTGCTGCTGGCCGCGGGCGACACCTTCCGCGCGGCGGCGCGCGAACAGCTCATCGAATGGGGCAGCCGCAACAACGTCACGGTCATCTCCCAGGACGGCGGCGACCCCGCCGCAGTGGCCTTCGACGCCGTCAATGCCGGGCGCGCCCGGGGCGCCAGCGTGGTCATGGTGGACACGGCGGGCCGCCTGCCGACCCAGCTGCACCTGATGGAAGAGCTGAAGAAGATCCGCCGCGTGATCGGCAAGGCCGACGCCTCCGCGCCGCATGAGGTGCTGCTGGTGGTGGACGGCAACACCGGCCAGAATGCGCTGGCGCAGATCCGCGCCTTCGATGCCGCCATCAATCTCACCGGCCTGGTCGTGACCAAGCTGGACGGCACCGCCAAGGGCGGCACGCTGGCCGCCGTGGCGGCGGGCAGCCAGGGCGTGCGGCCGATTCCGGTCTACTGGATCGGCGTGGGCGAAAGCCTGGAAGACCTGCAGCCCTTCGTCGCCGATGAATTCGCCGGCGCGCTGCTGGCCGATTGAACCGCCGCCCGCCGGCGCGTTCTGCGCCGGCGGGCGGCCGAGGATTTTCCTGGAATGCCGGCGTTCTGCGCCGGCATTCGTCTTCGGGGCTCAGGCCACTTGCCCCATGGCCGGGTCGCTGATGGAATCCTTGCCCGTTTCCATGCGTCCGGCAAAGCGCCGCGCGAACGCGGCGTAGCCTTCGCAGGCCACCGCGAAGTCATACCACTGGCCGCATGCGGCCACATCCCACGTCAGCTCTCCCGTTGCGCCGGGCTGCACCGTCACGCTCCACGGGCCGTCGCCGCGGTAGGCCATGGCGCGCACCGAGAACACGCAGGGCGCGGCGCCGTCGTTGCGCAGCTTGACCTGCACCTGCGGGGTTTCGCAGGGCAGGTAGCACACCTGGATCTCCGGCCGCGCGCCGGCGGCCTGGGCGAGATCGCCGGCAAACGAACGATGATAGCCATTGGGGCCCAGCACCCAGAGGTCGTACCGCCCCTGGTCGGCGGAAACGTCCCAGGCGTCTTCCAGCGACTTGCCGGCTTCGACGACGTAGCGCCGCGGTATGCGGTCCAGGCGCAGCTTGTCGTACACATGGAAGACGGCCGCCGCGCCGGCGGCGCTGGCGTTGGCGAAGATCAGCCGGACCTGCCCGGCGCCCGCGTCTTCGCGCGCGCTGGCGTGCAGCTCGTAGGGCAGGGCGCGCGAGGGGCGCGTTCCCGGCGCCTGGGCGGGCAGGGTCTGCACGGCGGGCACGGCGATGGCCGGCTGTTTTTCCTGCCAGCTCGTCAGCCCGTCGGCGTCGCTGCGCGTGCGGCGTCCGGCCAGCATGGGCAGCGACGCGGTGTTGGGCGACACGAAGTCCAGGCAGGAGGTCAGGTCGCCGCACACCGCCCGGCGGAACGGGGCGATATTGGGTTCCGCGACGCCGAAGCGCCGCTCCAGGAAGCGCAGCACCGAGGTGTGGTCGAACACTTGCGAATTCACCCAGCCGCCGCGGCTCCAGGGCGAGATGACCCACATGGGCACCCGCATGCCGGGGCCGAACGGCTTGCCGTCGGCCGTGAGCTGCCTGGGCGTGGCGGGCGCGTAGGTAAAGTACTCGAAGGCCATGTCGGCATCGGACAGCGTGGATTTGCCCGCCAGCGTGCCGTCCTCGTTGCGCGAGGGGGCGGACGGCGAGGGCATGTGGTCGAAGAAGCCGTCGTTCTCGTCGTAGGTCACCAGGAACACCGTCTTGCTCCAGACCTCCGGCGACAGGGTCAGCGCGTCCAGCGCGGCCTGGATGTACCAGGCGCCCTTGGCCGGGCTGGAGGGCCCGGGATGTTCGCTGTACGCCGCGGGGGGAATGATCCACGACACTTCGGGCAGCGTGCCGTTGAGCACGTCGTCGCGCAGGCTCTGCAAAAAGCCGCCGTCGGGCATGGTGTTGCCGAATCCCTTGGCGAACGGGCTGTAGGCGTCGTCGATGGCCGGGTTGTAGGCGGGGCCGCCGTTGTTGGTCACCTGGCGGTCGGCCGGCATTTTCTCGATCTCGGCGCGCCAGTGCCGGAAGCTCATCATTTCGTTGCAGCCGAAGTTGTCCGGAATGTTCTGGTACACCTTCCAGCTCACGCCGGCCTGCTGCAGGCGGTCGGCGTAGGTGGTCCAGGTCCAGCCCTCGGTAGAGGGGCCCACGTCGGCGCCGTCGTTCATTTCGTTCATGACCACGGCCACGTTGTCGCCCGTGGGGCCGTTGGTGCCGGTCCAGAAGAAGAGGCGGTTGGGAATCGTGCCCGCGTGCATGGAGCAGTGGTAGGCGTCGCACAGCGTGAAGGCTTCTGCCAGCGCGCGGTGAAAGGGCACTTCGGCGTCTTCGTAATAGCCCATGGACAGCGGCTGCTTGGCGCTGGGCCACCGGTTCATGCGGCCGTGATCCCAGGCGGCCTGGCAGTTGGGCCAGGCGTGCGGCGTGCTGCCCGCCCGCTGTGCGTTGCCCTGCGTGGCGTCCAGGTGGTAGGGCAGCTCTTCGGTGCCGTCGGCCCGGGTCTGGTGAAAGACCGTCTTGCCGTTGGACAGCGGGATCGGAAAGCGGTCGCCGTAGCCGCGCACGCCGCGGAAAGTGCCGAAATAGCTGTCGAACGAACGGTTCTCCAGCATCAGCATGACCACATGCTTGACGTCCTGGATGGTGCCGGTGGCGTTGTTGGCCTCGATGGCCAGCGCGCGGCGGATGCTGGGCGGAAACATCGACAGCGCGCCCGCGGCGGCCGTGGCGCCCAGGGAGGCTTTGATGAACTTTCTCTTGGAAGCGTTGATCGTCATGGGAGCAGGCGGATAGGTGGCGGACCGGGGTCACGGCGCGCAATGCGCGGCGCAGGCGGGGGGCGTTTCGGGAGCAGTGGGCGGAGCCGGCGCGGGATCGTCGGAGCCGTCGTCGTCGTCGCCGCAGGCGGCGAGCGCCAGCGCCAGCGAAACGGCGCAACAGGCGTACAGGCTCCGCCTGGCGAACGTGGTCAGCGTGTCGGTCATGGGCATGATCGGGAATGAGGGTGGACGGGAAAGGCCCGCGCGGCGGGCCCGGGCGCGCCGGGCGCTTTCGGTGGCGCCCGGCGCGGTCCACCAGTATTCGGGGCCGGAATGTCTTTCCGTTGACCGCAAGCTGACGGGAAGCTGTCAGCGTCCCTTTTTTTGAAACGCGGTGCGAGAAGCGTGTCCGCTTGCAAGCGGAAGCACGGCTGTCGTATCGGGAAGGTAGGTGCGCGCGCCCCGGCCGGTCAGCCGGGGCGCAAGGCGCGGACGGCTATTTCCAGAACGGCTTGCCGTGGGCCAGGTCCTGGAACGCCCGCCGGGCCTCGGCGGTGAGTTCGTCGAGACGCGCGCTGATCCAGCCCAGCGCGAACCAGGCTTCGGGGTGGGCGGCGGTGCGGGCCGCGTAGTGGTCGCGGGCGAGGGCGAGATCGTTGATCTCGCCCAGCACGTCCTGCACGTGCGAGAGCAGCTTGCGGTAGTCGCGCAGGCGTCCGGCCGGCAGCAGCGATTCGGCGAACGACAGGCCATAGCGCAGCCGCTTGCCGCGCTTGCGCAACTCATGGCGCTCGGCCAGCGGAAGCTCGGCGAAGCGCAGGCCGGCTTCGGCGACCTTGCGGTGCCAGCGGCGCAGGCGGCGGGCGAGCAGCTTCCGCAGGGACGCGGGATCGGGCTGAGCGGCCTGCAGCGGAATGATGGCCGGCACGCGCGCCGCTGCCGATGACGACGGCCCGCCTTCGAGCCGGATGGCGGGCTCCGGGGCGTGGTCGTCGGCGCCCCGCGCACGCCGGGCGGGCGGCGCTCCGGACGCGGGCGCCTCGGCGGCCGGCACGTCCAGGCTCCATTCGAGCAGGTTCAGCAGCCAGGACTGGAACGCCTTGCCGCCGGCGATGGCCCGGGCGTCTTCCTGCGGCGCGGCGGACTCGGCGGGCAGCATGGGCATGCCCGCGCGGGCGAGCGCCGGCGCGATGGTTTCGTTCAGCACGTCCTGGTCGCGGTTCGCCCCGAACGCGGCGAAATGGCGCCGCATGTCGTCCAGCAGGGAGGCCGGAACCGGGCCGGTCCAGCCGTCGAACAGGCGCCAGGCGGAGCGCAGGCGGCGGATGCCGACACGCAGCTGGTGCACGTGCTCGGAATTGCCGGCGCGGCAGACGCCCTCGGTGTCCACCTCGGCCAGCACCGATGCGTTGCGGGCGATCTGGTCCAGGCACTCGGCGGCCACGCGCGCCATGGCTTGCGGCGCGCTCATGCCGGGCTCCAGCCTGACGGGCGCGGCCGCGCGCGGCGCCCAGAAGCGGGCGATGGCCTCGGCCCGGCGCGCCTCGCGCTCTGCTTCGGCGCCGGCATCCACGTCTTCGAGCCGCCGCGCGAGCTGCGCCAGCGCGTCGCCGCGTTCGGACTTGCTGCGGGGGTCGAGCACCAGCCCGTGCCGCTGCTGCCATTTGCGCGCCAGGGAGAAGATCGCGGCGGGCCGGCCCGACACCAGCTCGAACTCCAGCTCGGAAATCGGCAGTTCCAGCGCACCGGCGCGCAGAATGCCCGTGTCGTAGGCCAGTTCCACCGTGCCCTGGCGGGTGCGCACGCGGCGCAGCAGGCGCTGCACGTCGGTTTCGTAGCGCAGGCCGAGTTCGCCCTTGAGCGCGGCCAGCGCGGCTTCCTGCTCCGTGCCGGCATAGACGGAAAGGTCGAGTATCGGGCCGGGGCGGGGGTGGTTCAGCTCGACGCGGGTGATGGTGTCGGCGCCCGGCATTTTCAGCGTCTGCACCCATTCCGCGCCTTCCTGGCGCAGCCGGATCGCGATGCGCGCGCGCGCCAGCTCGCGCTCGGGCGTATCGAAGTACATGGCGTGCAGCCGGACGCGCGCGACTTCGCGCTGCTTCATTTCCCGCAGCACGCTTGCGCGGAACGCCATGGGCACGTGCAATTTGAGTTCTTGTTCCGACATGGAGCGGGTGTCCGGCGTGAAAAGGCAGGATATTACTCAAGCCGTGCAGCGGATTTGATGACGGGTCATATTCCGGTCATGTGCAGCATAGTCGGCCCGGACGGGCGCAACAAGCGGGCAGGGGAAGGCGGCATGAAGCGCGCCCCGGGGCGGGAAGTCCGCCGGGGCGCGCGGGAGGGGGCTCACAGGATGCGCTTGCGCGCCTGCGTGATGACGATCTCGGCGACGACGACGATCGCGAAGATCGCGGCCAGCACCAGCGAGACGCGGTCCCACTGGAAGAGGTTGAGCGCGGTGTCCAGGGCCATGCCGATGCCGCCCGCGCCCACCAGCCCGAGCACGGCGGACTCGCGCACGTTGATGTCCCAGCGCAGCAGCACGATGGACCAGAACGCCGGCCGGATCTGCGGCCAGTAGGCGTACCAGAGCACCGCGCCCCGGCTCGCGCCGGTGGCGGTGACGGCCTCGATGGGGCCGCGCTGTGCCTCTTCGATGGCCTCGCCCACCAGCTTGCCGACAAAGCCGATGGAGCGGAACGCGATAGCCAGCGTGCCGGCCAGGGCGCCCGGGCCGAAGATGGCGATGAAGAGCAGCGCCCACACCAGCGAGTTGACCGAGCGGCTGGACACCAGGATGAGCCGGGCCAGCAGGTTGACGGGCCTGCTGGGCGTGAGGTTGTGGGCGGCCAGCAGGCCCACCGGCACGGCCATGATCACCGCGAGGATGGTGCCCAGCGTGGCGATGTGCAGGGTTTCGACCAGCGGGCCGTGTACGCCTTCCAGGTAGTAGCCCCAGTCGATCGGCCACATGCGCTGGAAGAGGTCGGCCATCTGTTCCGGCGCGTCGTACAGGAACTCCGGGATGATCTCCACGCTGCGCACGGCTTGCACGATGGCGGCGACCACCGCCAGGTACAGGGCGAAGCGCAGCAGGCGCTGGCCCGGGCTGTAGCGGCGCCATTGGCGGGGCGTCGAGCCGGCGTGCGCGGCCGGGGTGGGGTGGGCGGCGGCGTTCATTCTTCCACCTCCGCCTTGCGCGCCGCGGGCGGCGAGGCCGGATCCGGACCGCGCGCGCCGGTCCGGCGGCTGCGCAGGATGCGGTCGAAGCCCAGGTTGTCCAGGAACACCGCGCGCACGAAGCCGGCCAGGATCTCGCCCAGCATGATGATGGCGATCAGCGTGAGCAGGATGGCCGCGACGAAATCGTAGTCGAAGCGCTGGAAGGCCGAGAACAGCGTGCCGCCCACGCCGCCCGCGCCCACGATGCCCACCATGGTGGAATTGCGCAGGTTGGAATCGAACTGGTAGGTGGCAAAGCCCACGAAGCGCGCGAACACCTGCGGCAGCACGCCGAACAGGACCACGTTGGCAAAGGAGGCGCCCGTGGCGCGCACGGCCTCGACCTGCTTGAGCGAGATTTCCTCGATGGCCTCGGTGAAAAGCTTGCCGATGAAGCCCACCGAGGCCACCATCAGCGCCAGGATGCCGGCCAGCGCGCCGAAGCCCACCGCCTTCACGAACAGAATGGCCACGATCACCGGATGCAGCGCCCGGCACAGCGCCACCAGCGCGCGGGCCGGCCAGGAGATCCACGCCGGCATCAGGTTGCGCGCGCCCAGCATGCCGATAGGCAGCGAGAGCAGGATGCCGAGCAGCGAGGCCAGCACGGCGATCTCCAGGCTCTCGCCTATGCCTTTCCAGAGCGTGTCGGGTTTCTCGAAATTGGGCGGAAACATGCGCGACAGAAAGGTCGCCGCATGACCGATGCCCGAATGAAAGCGCGCCCAGCTGAAATCGAGCTGCGCCGCCGCGTAGACGGCGTAGATGACCACCAGCGCCAAGCCCGCCTTCACGCGGCCCGGCATGGCAAAGGGGCGGTATCCGCCGGGAACGGTCATTCCAGCCACGACTCGCCTCCGTAGATGGTCTTGAGCATGGCCGGGTCCAGCCCGTGGCCGTCGCCGTCGTACACCACGTGCCCGCCCGACATGCCGATGATGCGGGTGGCGTAGCGGCGCGCCAGCTCCACGTCGTGGATGTTCACGATGACGGGAATGCCGCTGGCGCTGCCCTGCGCGGCCAGCAGCTCCATGATTTCGACCGAGGTCTTGGGGTCGAGCGAGGACGTGGGCTCGTCGGCCAGCAGCAGCTGGGGGCGCTGCATCAGCGCCCGCGCGATGCCCACGCGCTGGCGCTGCCCGCCCGAAAGCGCGTCGGCGCGCTGGTCGGCGAAGCCCTCCAGACCCACGATTTCCAGGAGCCGGAAGGCGTGGGCGATGTCCTCGGGTTCGAACTTGCGCATCCACGCCTTGAAGGCGGAGGTGTAGCCCAGGCGGCCCGTCAGCAGGTTCTCCATGACGGTCAGGCGCTCGACCAGGTTGTATTCCTGGAACACCATGCCGATGCGGCGGCGGGCCCGCCGCAGGGCCGTCCCGCGCACCCGCGCCAGGTCCACCGCGCCTTCCGGAGACTCCAGCACGATCTCGCCCCGGGTGGGCTCGATGAGCCGGTTAATGCAGCGCAACAGCGTGCTTTTGCCGGTGCCCGACGGCCCGATGATGGCCGTCAGGCCCTGGCCGGCGACCTGCAGGTCTATGCCATTGAGCACCGGCCGGCCGGCCCGGTATTCCTTCACCAGGCCGGAAATGCGCAGAGACGTCGTCATGCTTACTGCTTACCCTTGTTCTTGGCGGTTTCGCGGTCATAGGCCGCGCGGTTGAAGCTCTCGCCGCCGGACTCGGCCACTTCGCGCACGATGGCCCAGTCTTTCTGGTAGGTCACCGGGTAGAAGCGGTCCGCCCCGTCGAAGGCTTTTTTCATCTCGTCCGGGAAGCGGTAGTCGTAGAAGCACTTGAGCATTTGGTCGCGGAACTTCGGCTCCAGGTCGTGCGCGTACGAGAACGAGGAAGTGGGGAATTTCTCGCTCGTGTAGATGATGCGGAAATCCGATTCCTTGATCTGGCCGCGCTCGGCCATGCGCTTGAATACGTCGGAGGCCACCGCGGCGGCGTCGTAGTCGCCGGAATTCACGCCCATGACCGACTGGTCGTGCTTGCCCGAGAAGATGACCTTGTAGTCTTTGTCGGGCGTGAGGCCTTCCTTCGGAAACAGCGCCACCGGCGCCATGTGTCCGGAGTTGGAGGAGGGCGAAGTGTGGGCCAGCTTCTTGCCCTTCAGGTCGGTCAGTTTCTGGTACGGGCTGTCTTTCTTGACGATGACGATCAGGTTGTAGCCCTGGAACCCGTCGGCATAGCCCTTCACCGCGAACGGCACCGCGCCGGCGATGTTCACCGCGAACGCGGTGGGGCCGGTGGAAAAGCCGCCCACGTGCAGGCGGCCGGAGCGCATGGCTTCGATTTCGGCGGCGTTGCTCTGCACCTGGTAGAACACCACGCGCTTGCCGGTGCACTCGGACAGGTATTTGGTAAAGGGCTTGAAAATATCTTCATATACCGCCGGGTCTTCGACCGGCGTGTAGGTGAACACCAGCGTGGACGGCGTCTTGAGCTTGGCCGGGTCGGTCGGCGTGTCGGCGACCAAGTCCTTGTTGGCGTCGCAGAAGTTCTGGTCCAGGTCGCCCCGGTTGGGGCAGGTGTCGGCCGCATGGGCCGGTGCGGCGCCAACGGCGAGCGCGGCCAGGACGGCCGCCGGCAACAGACGCAGGGCGGGCATGGTGTGTCTCCTCTTTATGTATGAATCTGACGGGTCGTCAACGTGTCGTCAAATTCAAACACACAAGAACGCAAGGCACACTCGGGAAAGTCCCTGCTTTTTCTTTTCGACTTTCTTTGATTGTTTGCGTTGGATGTTCGTTTTTGCGCGTTTTGAGCGATTCAGCCCCGGTATCCCAGCTTGCGCGAGATTTCCTGCGCGCAGGCCAGCAGGGGCCGCGCGATGGTGCCGTCCCAGGCCACGTCGAACAGGCCCGTGGGGCCCAGCGCGGTGAGCGCCAGCACGATGGCGCCGGTATTGTCGAACACCGGCACGGAGAGCGCGTCCACGCCCGGCAGCGGATTGCCCAGGGCGCGGGCCATGCCGTGCACGCGGATGTCGGCGAGCTGGGCCTGCAGATGCGCGCCGCTGGCGTGGCGCGGCGGCGTCAGGCTGGCGATCACCGCCGTGTCGCCTTCCTCGCGGGCGATGTAGTGCTCGCTCACCTTGGGCGGCAGCCAGGCGGCGAAAACCAGGCCCGTGGCGGTGTTCAGCATGGACATCACCGTGCCCTTGCGCATGTTCACGTGCACCGGATAGCTGGCCTCGGTCATGTGGATCATGGTGGGGCCGTGCGAGCCCAGCACCGCGATGCCCAGCGTATGGCCGATCTCGGATTGCAGCTTGGCGATCTCGGGCATGGCCACCCGCACCGGGTCCAGCCGCTGCAGGCTGACCAGGCCCATCTGCAGGGCGAAGGGGCCCAGTTCGTACTGGCCGGTGAGCGGATCCTGCTGCACCAGGCCCACGCGGACGAAACTCACCAGATAGGGGTGGGCCTTGGCCGAGGTCATGCCGGCGCCGGCTGCCAGGTCGCGCAGGGTGAGCGGCTTGCCCGCCTCGACCAGGGCGGCCAGCAGCGGCGCGCCGACCTCGATGGACTGGATGCTGCGGCGGCCGTCGTTGGCGGCCGGCTTGGCCGCGGTTCTGGAAACGGTCTTGGCCGCGGTCTTGGATGCAGTGGCCACGTTGCCTCCCCTCAGGCGTCCGTATGGCGGCGGGCGCGCGCTTGCAGCAGGCGCTCGGCCATCTCGACGAAGCCCCCGCCGCCGTGGCGCGCGGCGACGTAGGCGGGGCGGTGCGCGAGGCGGTGCAACTGCGACTGGATGTTGGCCACGCCCACCGAAATGGGAAAGTACGCGAACATGGGCTCGTCGTTCGGCGAGTCGCCGATGAAGAGGGTGGTGTCCAGGGCCCGGTCGGTGTCCACCCCGAATTCGCGCTCGAACAGCGTGCGCGTCATGGTGAGCTTGTCGTATTCGCCGAACCAGCCGTTGACGTGGATGGAACTGACCTTGGCCCGGGCGCCCGCCTCCTCGAAGATGCGCACGATGCGGCCGATCTGCGCCTCTGGCAGCGGCGGCACGTCTTCGCAGAAGTCGATGGCCAGGTCGGCCACGCGGTAGTCCTGGTCGCTGGCCACGGCGGCGCCCGGCACCTCGCGCAGCACGCGGTCGCGGATGGCGTCCAGCTTGCGGCGGCTCAAGGCGCGCGAGGCGGCGTCGGTCCAGTAGTGCGTCTTCATGCGCCGGGCCTGGCGGTCGTAGGCGTAGTAGAAGGCGCCGTTTTCCCCCACCACCGCGCGCACCGGCCACATGCGCGCGATGTGGTCGCACCAGCCCGCCGGGCGGCCCGTGATCGGCACCACCTGCACGCCGGCCCGGTCCAGCCGCTCCAGGGCGTCGTAGGCCTCGGCCGGCAGGCGGCCGTCGGTGGTCAGGGTGTCGTCGATGTCGGTCAGCACGACGCGGACGGCGGCCGCGACGTCCGTGGGCATGGCCGCGAGGGCTTGCATGGGCGCGTTTTCCTTGTGCAATGGGCGGGAGATCTCCGGGCCGCAGTTTACTCCGGGGCGGCGGCCGGCCGGCATGGCGCGGGGGCCTTGCGGCCCGCGATAGGGAATCCGGCGCCAGGGGCGGTAAAATCCGGGCTTTCCCGCCTGGTTTGCGTGTACGCCATGTCCGTCCAGTTGTCCTCCCTGCCCGGCGCCGCGCCGGAATCCTTCGGCATCGCGTCCGTTGCCGAAATCATTGCCGAGCTGCGCGCCGGCCGCATCGTCATCCTGGTCGACGAAGAAGACCGCGAAAACGAAGGCGACCTGGTCATGGCCGCCGAATTCGTCACGCCCGAGGCCATCAACTTCATGGTCACGCACGGCCGCGGCCTGGTCTGTCTGACCCTCACCGAAGAGCGCTGCCGCCAGCTCGACCTGCCGCTCATGGCGGCCCGCAACGGCACGCGCTACGGCACCAATTTCACGCAGTCGATCGAAGCCGCCGAGGGCGTCGAAACCGGCATCTCGGCCGCCGACCGCGCCCGCACCATCCAGGTGGCGGTGGCGCGCGACGCCAAGCCTTCCGACCTGGTTCAGCCCGGCCACATCTTCCCGGTACGCGCCGTGCCGGGCGGGGTGCTGGTGCGCGCCGGCCATACCGAGGCCGGCTGCGACCTCACCGCCATGGCCGGCCTGACGCCGGCCGCCGTCATCTGCGAAATCCTCAAGCCCGACGGCACCATGGCGCGCCTGCCCGACCTGGTCGAGTTCGCCCGCCAGCACCAGCTCAAGATCGGCACCATCGCCGACCTGATCCAGTACCGCAGCGAGCACGAATCCATCATCAAGCGCATGGGCGAGCGCGCCATGCAGACGGCCTGGGGCGAATTCCGCGCCGTGGCCTACCAGGACACGGCCGCGGGCGCCGTGCACCTGGCCCTTACGCATGGCGACATCTCCCCCGACCGCGAAACCCTGGTGCGCGTGCACGAACCCGCCTCCGTGCTGGACGTGCTGGACACCGGCGCCAGCCCGCACAGCTGGGGCGTGGGCCAGGCGCTGAAAGCCATCTCCGCGGCGCCGGCCGGCGTGCTGGTGCTCATGAACTGCCAGCCTTCGGCCGAGTACCTGGCCGGCCAGATCGCCGGCTGGACGGATCCCAAGGCCGTGGCCAACCCGGGCGGGGGCGACCGCCACGGCCTGCGCACCTACGGCATCGGCGCCCAGATCCTGCGCGACCTCAACGTGGGCCAGATGAGGCTGCTGGCCCGGCCGCGCAAGATGCCCAGCATGGCGGGCTTCGCGCTCACCATTACGGGTTACGATTGCGACCCTCCCGAAACACCACGCAACCAACAGAAGGCCGACACATGAACCCTTACATCCTCACCCCCGACCTGAACGGCGAAGGGCTGCACATCGGCATCGTACGCGCCCGCTTCAACGAAGAAATCGGCCTGGCCGAGCTGGACGCCTGCTTGAAGGAACTGGCCGAGCTGGGCGTGGACGAGCGCGATGTCATGGTCGCCACCGTGCCGGGCGCGCTCGAGCTGGGCGTGGCGCTGTCGCACATGGCCGAGACTTTCGAGTTCGACGCCCTGATCGCGCTGGGCGCCGTGATCCGCGGTGAGACTTATCACTTCGAGGTGGTCAGCAACGAGATGGCCGCCGCGATTACCCGCATCTCCCTGGAAACCGGCATTCCGGTCGCCAACGGCGTGCTCACCGTCGACACCGACGAGCAGGCCCAGGCGCGCGCCGCCGGCAAGGGCCGCGACTGCGCCCAGGTGGCCGTGGAGATGGCCAACCTCGTGGCGGCGCTGGAGCCCGAGGAAGATGACGACGACGAATACGACGAGGACGAAGATTTTGACGACGAAGAAGACGACCAGCGCTGACAGCGCGGCGCAGGCCCGCGCCAACGCCCGCAGCGCCCGCCGCCGTGCGCGCGAATTCGCGCTGCAGGGCGTGTACGCGTGGCTGCTGCGCGGCGGCCAGGGCACGCAGGACGCCGGCGAAATCGACGCCCATCTGCGCGATGCCGAAGATTTCTCCGAAGCCGACGCGCAATGGTTCAAGACCCTGCTGCACGGCGTGCTGCGCGAGGCGCCCGCCCTGCGCGAACGCTTCACGCCCTATGTGGACCGCCCGCTGGCCGAGCTGTCGCCGGTGGAGCACGGCATTCTGCTGATCGGCAGCTACGAGCTGATCCATCACGTCGAGGTGCCGTACAAGGTCGCCATCAACGAGGCGGTGGAGCTGGCCAAGTCGTTCGGCGGCACCGACGGATTCAAGTTCGTGAACGGCGTGCTCGACAAGCTGGCGGCCGACGTGCGCGCGCACGAAGTGCAGGCCGCCGCCCAGCAGCGCCGCTGACCCGGTCCGCAGCGGCGCGTTTGGGCGCCGCCCGGCCCGCCTTTTTCCACTTTCCTGCCTGGAGTTTCCGTGGCGTCGGAGTTCGAGCTGATCGCGCGCTATTTCAACCGCGCCGCGCCGCAGGGACTGCTCGGCGTGGGCGACGACTGCGCGCTGTTTCCGGCCCCCGCGGGCGAGGAAGTGGCCACCAGCATCGACCTGCTGCTCGAAGGGCGCCATTTCTTTTCCGACGTGGATCCGCGCGCGCTGGGGCACAAGTCGCTGGCGGTCAACCTGTCGGATCTCGCCGCCATGGGCGCCAGGCCCATCGGCTGCGTGCTGGGGCTGGCGCTGCCGCGGCTGGACGAAGCCTGGCTGGCCGCGTTCGCGCAGGGGTTCCACGACCTGGCCGCGGCGCACGGCTGCCCGCTGATCGGGGGCGACACCACCCGAAGCGCCCATGACATCGCCATCAGCGTCACCGTGTTCGGCTCCGTGCCGGCCGCGACGGCGCTGCGGCGCGCGGGCGCCCGGGCCGGCGACGACATCTGGGTTTCCGGCGAGCTCGGCGCGGCCGACATCGCCTATCGGCTGCTCGACGGGCAGCATCCGGCCGACCCGCCCCTGCTGGCGGCCACGCGCGCCGCGCTGGAATGGCCCGAGCCCCAGGTGGCGCTGGGCCTGGCCCTGCGCGGCATCGCGCACGCCGCCATCGACATTTCCGACGGCCTGCTGCAAGACCTGGGCCACATCCTGGCTGCCAGCGGGGTGGGCGCCTGCCTGTGGTACGCCAGCCTGCCCGCCGCCGCGGCGCTGGACGGCCTGGCCGAGCCCCGCCGCCGCCAGGCGCTGCTGGGGGGCGGCGACGTCTATCAGCTCTGCTTTACCGCGCCGGCCGCGCGGCGCGCCGACGTGGCCCAAGCCGCCCGGCAGGCCGGCGTCCGCGTCACGCGCGTGGGCGAGATCACCGCCGGGCCGGGCCTGGCGGTGCGGGACGCTGAGGGCCGCCCGCTGGCCGGGCTGCCGCGCGGCTTCGACCATTTTCCGGCGGCCTGACGCGCCGCCTTCCGCTATTCTCTGCGCATGAGCATGCCGTCTTCCGATCCGCAGTCTCCCTCCATGCGCGAGCGCTCGCGCGCCGCCTATCCCGCGCTGGCCTGGGTCTGCCGCGACCCGGGGCGGCTCATCGCCTTCGGGCTGGGCAGCGGCCTGGTCCGTCCGGCCTCCGGCACCTGGGGCACGCTGCTGGCCTGGGCGATCTGGGTAGCCGCCTCGCCCGCGGCAACGGACCTGTACATCGGCATTTTCCTGTTGCTGGCGTTTCTCTATGGCTGCTGGGCTTGCGACCGCGTGGGCAAGGAACTTCGCCAGCCCGATCACGTCGGAATGGTCTGGGACGAAATGGTGGCATTCTGGCTGGTGCTGTGGTTCTCGCCGGCCGGGCTGCTGCCCCAGGCGCTGGCGTTCGTGCTGTTTCGCACCTTCGACATCGTGAAGCCGCCGCCCATCAAGTTTTTCGACGCCCGCCTCAAGGGCGGTTTCGGCGTAATGTGGGACGATATCGTCGCGGCGTTCTATGCCCTGGTCATCATGGCGCTGGCCGCGCGCACAGGAGTCTTCGGATGAGCGATCAAACCGCGTACACGCAGTCCGGCCTGTCGGCGTCGCAGCTGGCGCAGGCCACCATCCACGGACTGGCCGAGCGCCTGGGCGAAACGCTCATGCGCCACGGCTGGATGCTGGGCACCGCGGAGTCCTGCACGGGCGGCCTGCTGGCCGGGGCCATCACGTCCATCGCAGGCTCCAGCGGCTGGTTCGACCGGGGCTTCGTCACTTACAGCAACGAGGCCAAGGTCGCCGAACTCCGGGTTTCGCCCGACGCCCTGCATCATTTCGGCGCAGTTAGCGAGCCGGTGGCGCTGGAAATGGCCAACGGCGTGCTGCTGGCCTCGCCGGGCGCGCACCTGGCCGTGTCCACCACCGGCATCGCCGGGCCGGGCGGCGCCACGCCGGGCAAGCCGGTGGGCATGGTGTGCTTCGGATTCGCCCTGCGCGTGGACGACGGCATCAGCAGCCGCGCCGTTACGCACGTATTCCGGGGCGACCGCGCCCAGGTGCGCCTGGCGGCCGTGGACTACGCGCTGCGGGGCGTGCTGGAATTCATCGGCGAGCCGGTCTAGGCCGGCGCTGTCCGGGAGGGCGCGCCTGCCGGCTTGCGCCGGCCCTCGACGCCGCGGGTGCGGCTCAGCGCACCGCGTTGATGGCGTCGCGCAGGCCCTTGGCGGCCTGGGCGGCGGCTTCGCGCCAGTCGTCGCCGCCGCTGGCGTAGATGATGGCGCGCGAAGAATTGATCATCATGCCGGCGCGCGCGGCGTTGGCGCCCGCGTTCACCGTGGCGGTGATGTCGCCGCCCTGCGCGCCGATGCCGGGCACCAGCAGGGGCACGGCGTCGCCGATGCGCTGGCGCACCGCGGCCAGTTCGTTGGGGAAAGTGGCTCCCACGACCAGGCCGCACTGGCCGTTGGCGTTCCATTTATCGGCCACCAGGCCCGCCACGTGCAGGTACAGCGGCGTGCCGTCTTCCATCTTCAGGAATTGCAGGTCCGAGCCGCCGGGGTTGGAGGTGCGGCACAGCACGATCACGCCGCGATCGCGCCAGGCGAGATAGGGCTCGACGGAATCCAGCCCCATGTAGGGAGACACCGTGAGCGCATGCGCCTGGTAGCGCTCGAACGCCTCGCGCGCGTAGTTTTCGGCGGTGGAGCCGATGTCGCCGCGCTTGGCGTCCAGCACGATGGGCAGGTCGGGGTGCTGGTCGCGGATGTGCTGGCACAGGGCCTCGAGCTGCTCTTCGGCCCGGTGCGCGGCAAAGTAGGCGATCTGCGGCTTGAAGCTGCACGCATAGGGCGCGGTGGCGTCCACGATGCCGCGGCAGAACTGGAAGATGGCGTCCGGCTTGCCGTGCAGCTCGCGCGGAAAGCGCTGCGGGTCGGGATCGAGCCCGACCTGCAGGAGCGATTGGCTGGCGGCCCAGGCGTGTTCGAGTTTTTGCAGGAAATTCATGGGATTCAGTGCAGTTTGACCCGCGGGCGGGTGCGGCGCATGAGCAGTCGGGCCAGCGCCAGGGACGCGGTGCGCGAGACGCCCAGCACCGCCTTGTGGTGCATCAGGTGCAGGCTCATGTACATCAGGCGCGCCAGTGTACCGCTTACGAACAGGCCCCGCCCCGCGAGCTTGCCCATCAGGCTGCCCACGCCGGCGTCCTGCCCGAGCGAAACCAGCGAGCCGTGGTCTTCGTACACATAGGGCGCAGACGGTTCCGGCGCATGGCGCAGGCGCGCGCCCAGTTTCTTGGCCAGGTACTCGGCCTGCTGGTGCGCGGCCTGTGCGCGGGCCGGCACGGTGCGGCCGTCGCGCCAGGGCGCGGCGCAGCAATCGCCCAGCGCCAGGATGTGCGGATCGGATGTCTCCAGCCGCTCGTTCACTTCGATCTGGCCCAGCTTGTTGAGCGGCAGCCCCAGGCCGCGCAGCACCGCGGGCCCCTGAATGCCCGCCGCCCACATGCAGAGCTGGGCGGGAAATTCCCGCCCGTCCGCGGTCTTGACCGAGGCGCCGGTGACTTCGGAAACCCGGCACGATGTCTCCACGCGTATGCCTAGTTCCTTCAGGCGCGCCGTGGCGGCGGTGGAGATCTTCTCGGGCAGGGCCGAGAGAATGCGCGGCGCGCCTTCCACCAGCGTGATCGCCAGGTCGCGCTCGGCGCGGAAGTTCGGCAGGCCGTAGGCGCTGACCACGTGGCTGGCTTCCACCAGCTCCACCGCCAGTTCCACGCCCGTGGCGCCGCCGCCCACGATGACCAGGTCCAGCCGCGAGGAGGGGTCGCGCACCTTGGCCTGGTCCACCAGCGCCATGGCCTTGAGCATGGTCAGCCGGAACTGTTCGGCGTTCTCGGTGGTGTCCAGCGTGACGGCGTGAGCCTCGGCGCCCGGTGTATTGAAGAAGTTCGAGGCGCTGCCCAGCGCCAGCACCAGCGTGTCGTAGCCCAGCTCGCGGCGGGGCAGGACTTCTTCGCCCTGATCGTCGCGCACGGCGTCCACCGTGACGAGCCGGCGCTCGCGGTCCACGCTTTCGAGTCGGCCCTGCGCGAAACTGAAGCCGTTGAGATGCGCCAGCATCAGGTACGACAGGCCCTCCTGGTGGATGTCCAGCGTGCCCGCCGCCGCCTCGTGCAGGGAGGGCTTCCAGATATGGAAGGGGCGGCTGTCCACCAGCGTGATGCGCTGGCGGCCATGCGCACGGCCGAGGCGGGAGGCCAGTTCCAGGCCGCCCGCGCCGCCGCCGACGATCACGATGCGTTCGGAGGGGGCTGACGTCGATGTAGGCATGATGGCTCCCAGTATACGGGCGGGCAGGAATTGCGGGACATTGCGGTCTGCCCGCGATGGGCCGGCCGCTTCCGGGCGGCGGCCGGGGCTGGCGTTTCCGGTCAGTGCATGAGGTATCGGCTGATCGCCACGCCGGCCCACACCGCCACCGTGAAAAGCAGCATCAGCATCACCGCGGCGCTGCCCAGGTCTTTGGCGCGGCCCAGCAGCGGATGGGTTTCCACCGACAGGGCGTCGGCCAGCGCTTCGATGGCGGAATTCAGCAGTTCCACCACCAGCACCAGTATCACGGTGGCGACCAGCAGGAACACCTCCACCGTATTGCGGCCCAGGAAGAAGGCCGCCGGAATCAGCAGCACGGCCAGCACCAGCTCCTGCCGGAAAGCCGCCTCGTAGCGGATGGCGGCCCGCAGGCCCTGTAGCGAATAGCGCAGCGCATTCAGGATGCGGCGCAGGCCGCCGGTGCTTTTGTAGGGCGAGGAGTGCGGATGGGACATGGCTGGGCGAGAAAACCGGTTGGCGGGGTTTTAACAGATATGGAAGGCGCCAGGGGGGGCGAATCCATGGGCAAACCCTAATTGTGCGCCCATGGCGCATGCGCGCAGCATAGTGGCCAATTGGTAAGGCCACTTTACCCTTTTACCCGGCGCCCATGCCTATCCAGATCATCGAACCCCGGCGTCTATACCGCCAGATTGCCGACCAGCTCCGCGAGCTGATCGAGGCGGGGGAGTTCCCCGAAGGCGCCCGTCTGCCGCCGGAACGCGACCTGGCCCTCAAGCTGGGCGTGTCCCGCCCTTCGGTGCGAGAGGCGCTGATCGCGCTGGAAGTGGAGGGCTGGGTCGAAGTGCGCATGGGGTCGGGCGTTTACGTGCGCGGCCCGGGCGCCGCGCCGCAGGCCAGCCTCACGGCCGAAAGCCCGCTCGAAACCATACGCGCGCGCCAGGTCGTCGAGGGCGAACTGGCGGCGCTGGCCGCCCAGAATGCCGTGCCCGCCGCCGTCGAGGGCTTGCGCGCAGCGGTGGACGCCATGGCGCGCGAAGCGGCCGCCGGCAACGTGCCCATCCGCGGCGACCGGCTGTTCCATCTGCGCGTGGCGGAAATCGCCGGCAACGCCGTGCTGGCCCGCGTGGTGGGCGAACTCTTCGACGAGCGCCACAATCCCTTGTCGGTCAAGCTGGGCGACTATTTCGAGAACCCCGCCAGCTGGGCAGCCGCCATCGACGAACACCGCCAGGTCATCGACGCCATCGCGGCCCGCCAGGGCGGCGGCCTGGTCTGCCGCATCCACGGGGCGCGGGATCTGCGCCTGGCGTCCGAGGAACCGGCGCCGTTGGCGCCGCAGGACGTGGAGCTGCGGCTGGGGGCGGCGGGCATCTGCGGATCGGACCTGCACTATTTCCAGCATGGACGGGTGGGCGCTTTCGTGATCCGCGAACCGCTCATCCCGGGGCACGAGGCCTCGGGCGTGGTGCTGCGCGCCGGCAGCGGCGTGCACGGCCTGGAGCCGGGCATGAAAGTCGCGATCAACCCCTCGCACCCTTGCGGCGCCTGCGATTACTGCCGCGAAGGCCGTTTCAACCTGTGCCGCCACATGCGCTTCCTGGGCAGCGCCAGCGTGTACCCGCACGTGCAGGGCCTGTTCCGCGAACGCTTCGTCATGAACGCGCGCCAGCTCACGCCGGTGCCCGAAGACATTTCGCTGGGCGAGATCGCCTGCGCCGAGCCGCTGTCGATCGGCCTGCACGCGGTCAACCGCGCCGGCCCGCTCATGGGCAGGACGGTGCTGGTGACGGGCGGGGGCACCATCGGCTGCATGACGGTCATGGCGGCCCGCCTGGCCGGCGCGGCGCGCATCGTGGCCGTGGACGTGGCCGAGCGTCCGCTGCGCATGGCGAGCGAGGCCGGCGCGGACGAAGCGCTGCGCGGCGACCAGTGCGCGCCCGCCGATCTGGCGGGCCTGGCCGACGTGAGCATCGAGGCCGCGGGCAGCCCGGCGGCGCTGGCCACCTGCCTGGCGGCGACGCGCCGGGGCGGGCGCATCGTGCAGGTGGGCACGCTGCCGGCCGGCGACATCGCCTTTCCCGCCAACGACATCATGGCGCGTGAGCTGGATTACGTGGGCGCTTTCCGCGCGGGCGCCGAATTCGATTGGGCCGTTTCCTTCCTGCGCGCGCGCAGGCTGGACGTGCGGCCCCTGATGAGCGCGCAATTGCCGCTGTCGCTCGCCGCGCAGGCGTTCGAGCTGGCGGCCGATCGCAGTCGCAGTACCAAGGTGCAACTCGTATGTGAAAACTGACCCCCCATGGGCCGGCCATAACAACATCCGCCGGACCCTCAACCCCCACGAGGGAGGAGACGACATGAAACGATGCAACGTCCTCAAGGCGCTGCTGGCCGCCGCCATACTGGCCACGGGCGGCAGCGCGCTGGCGCAGACCAAGCTGAAATGGGCGCACGTCTACGAAACTTCCGAGCCGTTCCACACTGCCTCGGTGTGGGCCGCCCAGGAGATCGAAAAGCGCACCGGCGGCCGCTATCACATCGATGTCTATCCCGCATCGCAGCTGGGCAAGGAGAACGACATCAACCAGGGGCTGACGCTCGGCACGGTGGACATCATCATCTCCGGCTCCAGCTTCGCGGCCAAGACTTTCCCCCGCATCGGCGTCACCTACTATCCCTACATCTTCCGCGATCCCGCGCACCTCATTGCCTACACCAAGAGCGACATCTACAAGGAACTCACGCGCGGCTACGACGAGAAAAGCGGCAACCACATCGTCGCCACCACCTACTACGGCACGCGCCAGACCACCTCCAACCGGGCCTTCACCAAGTGCTCGGAAATGAAGGGGCTGAAGATCCGGGTGCCCGACGTGGCGGCCTATCTGGCCATGCCGCGCGCCTGTGGCGCCAATACCGCGCCCATTGCCTTCGCCGAGGTGTACCTGGCCCTGCAGAACGGCACCGTGGAGGCCCAGGAAAACCCGCTCACCACCATCGAGGCCAAGAAGTTCTACGAGGTGCAGAAGAACATTATTCTCACCGTCCACATCGTGGACCATCTGAATACGGTCATCTCGGGCAGGTTGTGGAAGAGCCTGTCGGACGAAGACAAGAAAATCTTCACCGAGGTGGCCCAGCAAGCCGCCGAAAAGGCTTCGGCCGAAGTGGCCGGGAACGAGAAGAAGATGGTGGACGTGTTTCGCAAGCGCGGCTTGAACGTGGTCGAGGTAGACACCGGCGACTTCCGCAAGACCGTGCTCGAGAAAGTGCCGTTCAAGCAGTACGGCTACGAGAAATCGGACTGGGAACGTATCCAGGCCGTGAAGTGAGCGAGCGCGGGCCGCCGCGCGCGGCCCGTTTTCCAGCGCAGCACACCGGAAAGGGGAACGCCCATGCCTACTCAATCCAAAGCCGCCGCCGCGGCGGCCCCCGGCCTCGCGCCGCCGGCCGCCGCCGTCCATCATGCGCCGTCCTCGGCGGCGGAAATCGTGCAGAGTTTCGAAGAGGCCGACCACCACGAGGTCAGCCTCAAGGGCTACCAGCCCGAAGACTGGATCTGCCTGGCCCTGTTCTGGGCCATGGCCGTGCTGGTCTTCCTGCAGTTTTTCTCGCGCTACGTGCTCAACGATTCCTACGCCTGGACCGAGGAGCTGGCGGTGTACTGCCTCATCGGCGTGGTTTTCCTGGGCGCGGCCATGTGCGTGCGCGCCTGCCGCCACATCCAGGTGGATTTCCTCTACCGCTACCTGCCCCGCCCCGTGGGGCGCGTGTGCGCCACGCTGATCGACGTGCTGCGCACGGCCTTCTTCGGCTACACCGTGTGGCTCACTTACCGGTACATCGAGCTGGTGGGCGATGAGCCCATGACCACGCTGTTCTGGAACAAGGCTTGCGTGTACTGGGTGGCGCTGGCGGGCTTCGCGATGATGTTCGTGCGCTCGCTGCAGGTATCGGCGCGCAACTGGCGGCAGGGATACTCCATCCTGGAGAATCCCGGCGCCTACGAGTCGCTGGATTGAGGAGCCGGAAATGGGAATCCTGATCGGAACCTTTCTGCTGTTGATGATCTTCGGCCTGCCCGTGGCCGTGTCCATGGCCGGGGCCTCGCTGTTGTACCTGCTGGCCACGGGCAGCGTGCCCGACGTGGTGATCGCCCAGCGCATGATCGCGGGGGTCGAGTCGTTCCCGCTGCTGGCGGTGCCGTTCTTCATCCTGGCCGGCAATCTCATGAACATCGCCGGCATCACCGGGCGCATCTACAACTTCGCCGTGGCGCTGGTGGGCTGGATGCGCGGCGGCCTGGGGCAGGTGAACATCATCGGCTCGGTAGTGTTCGCCGGCATGTCGGGCACGGCCATTGCCGACGCGGCGGGGCTGGGCACCATCGAGATCAAGGCCATGAAAGACCATGGCTACGAAACCGAGTTCGCGGTGGGCGTGACGGCCGCCTCGGCCACGCTGGGACCCATCATCCCGCCCTCGCTGCCCTTCGTCATCTACGGCATGATGGCCAACGTCTCCATCGGCTCGCTGTTCCTCGCGGGCCTGCTGCCGGGCGCGGTGCTCACCCTCCTGATGATGCTCACCGTGGCCTACTACGCCCGGCGCAACAACTGGGGCGGCGACGTGTCCTTCAACTGGAAGCGGCTGGGCGGGGCCACGCTGGAAGTGCTCATTGTGCTGGCCTTCCCGCTGGCCATCTGGATCATGACCAGTCTGGGCGTGTCTCCGAACCTGGCCACCGGCGTCGCCTTCGCCGCGCTGCTCGTGCTGGACTGGACCTTCAACTTCTCGGCCGTCATGGCGCTGATGGCGCCGGTGATTCTCATCGGCGGCATGACCCTGGGCTGGTTCACGCCCACCGAGGCGGCCGTGGCCGCGGTGATCTGGGCGCTGTTCCTCGGATTGGTGCGCTACCGCTCCATGACGCTGCGCACGCTGGCCAAGGCATCGTTCGACACCATAGAAACCACCGCCTCGGTGCTGTTCATCGTGACGGCCGCCTCGGTGTTCGCCTGGCTGCTCACCACCACCCAGGCCGCGCAGGCCCTTACGGACGCCATCCTGAGCGTCACGCAGAACAAATGGGTTTTCCTGCTGATGGCCAACGTGCTCATCCTGATCGTGGGCTGCTTCATCGACACCATCGCGGCCATCACCATCCTGGTGCCCATTCTGCTGCCCATCGTGCTCAAGCTGGGCATAGACCCCATCCACTTCGGCCTCATCATGACGCTCAACCTCATGATCGGGCTGCTGCACCCGCCGCTGGGCATGGTGCTGTTCGTGCTGGCGCGCGTGGCCCGGCTCTCGGTGGAGCGCACCACCATGGCGATCCTGCCCTGGCTGGTGCCGCTTTTCGTCGCGCTGCTGGCCATTACCTACATTCCGCAAATCACGCTCTGGCTGCCCGGCGTCATGGGCATGGCCGGCAAATGAAAGGAGTCGTCATGTCAGGAAGATTGCAGGGCAAGCTCGCCGTGGTGACCGCCGCGGGGCAGGGCATCGGCCGCGCGGTCGCCGAAGCCTATGCCGCCGAAGGGGCGGACGTGCTGGCCGTGGACCTCAACCCGGCCACGCTGGAGACGCTGCAAGGCTGCCGGCGCCAGGTGCTGGACGTGACCGACGGCCAGGCGGTCGCGCAGCTGGCGCGCGACGCCGGCCCCGTGCAGGTGCTGTTCAACGGCGCGGGTTTCGTGCACGCGGGCGCGATTCTCGACTGCGACGAGGCCGCCTGGGATTTCTCCTTCGAGCTCAACGTGCGGTCCATGTACCGCATGATCCGCGCCTTCCTGCCGGGCATGCTGGAGCGGGGCGGCGGATCCATCATCAACATGGCCTCGGTGGCCTCCAGCATCAAGGGCGCGCCCAACCGCTGCGCCTACGGCGCCACCAAGGCCGCCGTCATCGGCCTGACCAAGGCGGTGGCCGCCGACTACGTGGCGCGCGGCGTGCGCTGCAACGCCATCTGCCCCGGCACCGTGGAGTCGCCCTCGCTGCGCGAACGCATCGACGCGCAGGCGCGCGCCTCGGGCCAGACGCGGGAGATCGTGGAGGCCGCCTTCGTGGCGCGCCAGCCCATGGGCCGCATCGGCCGCCCGGAGGAAATCGCGGCGCTGGCGGTGTATCTTGCCAGCGACGAGTCGGCCTTCACCACGGGCACCGCCCAGGTCATCGACGGCGGCTGGTCGAACTGAACACAACGCAAGCAAAGGAACACGTCATGAAACTCATGCGCTATGGCGCCCGGGGCGCCGAGAAGCCCGGGCTGGTGGATGCCCAGGGGCGGGTGCGGGATCTCTCCGCCGTGCTGCCCGACATCACGGCCCAGTCGCTCACGCCCGAAGGGCTGGCGCGGCTGCGCGCCGTGGACGCGGCGGGCCTGCCCGTGGTGGCCAGTCCCGGCCGGATCGCGCCGCCCTGGAGCGGCATGGGCAAATTCATCTGCATCGGCCTGAACTACGCCGATCATGCCGCCGAGGCCGGGCTGCAGGTGCCGGCCGAACCCGTCATCTTCATGAAACCCACCTCCGCGCTGGCGGGCTGCAACGACCCGGTGGTGCTGCCGCGGGGCTCGGTCAAGACCGACTGGGAAGTGGAGCTGGGCGTGGTCATCGGCAAGAAGGCCCGCTACGTGGACGAGGCCGAGGCGCTGTCCCACGTGGCCGGCTATTGCGTGGTGAACGACGTGTCCGAGCGCGAATACCAGATCGAGCGCGGCGGCACCTGGGACAAGGGCAAGGGCTGCGACACCTTCGGGCCGGTAGGGCCGTGGCTGGTGACGGCCGACGAAGTGCCCAATCCCCAAGACCTGGAACTGTGGCTGGAAGTCAACGGCAAGCGCTACCAGAACGGCAGCACCCGCACCATGGTGTTCGGCGTGGCGCAACTGGTGGCCTACGTGAGCCGCTTCATGACGCTGTACCCGGGCGACCTCATCAGCACCGGCACGCCGCCCGGCGTCGGCATGGGCCAGAAGCCCGCGCCGGTCTATCTCGAGGCGGGCGACGAAATGAAGCTGGGCATCACCGGCCTGGGCGAGCAGCGCCAGCGCGTGCACGCCTGGGATCCGGCGCTCATCGACGGCTGAACCCGGCCCTTTTCCGCGGAGCCCTCCATGTTCCAGACCGATACGGCAGTCATTCGCATCCACCCGGCGGACAACGTGGTCATCGCGCGGCGCCAGCTCGTCAGCGGGCAGCGCCTGGAGAGCGAGGGCGTCACCGTGGCGGGGCTGGTGCCGCCCGGCCACAAGGTGGCCGTGCGCGCCATTGCCGCCGGCGAGCCGGTGCGGCGCTACAACCAGATCATCGGCACGGCCCGGCAAGACATCGCGCCGGGCCAGCACGTGCATACGCACAACCTGGCGTTCTCCGACTTCGAGCGCGACTATGCGGTCGGGCAGGGCGCGCGCCCCACCGACTACGTGGCGCAGCCGGCCTGTTTCGACGGCATCGTGCGCGCCGACGGGCGGGTGGCCACGCGCAACTACATCGGCATCCTCACCAGCGTGAACTGTTCGGCCACCGCCGCACGCGCGATCGCCGACCACTTCCGGCGCGATATCCATCCCGAGGCGCTGGCGCCGTACCCCAACGTGGACGGCGTGGTGGCCCTGACCCACGGCGCGGGCTGCGCCACCGGCGCCGACGGCGAGCCGCTGCGCGTGCTGCGCCGCACGTTGGGCGGCTATGCGCGCCACCCCAATTTCGCCGCCCTCATGGTGGTGGGCCTGGGCTGCGAAACCAACCAGATCGGCGGCCTCATGGAACAGGAGGGTCTGCGCGAAAGCGCGCGGCTGCACACGTTCAACATCCAGGAAACGGGCGGCACCCGCAAGACGGTGGAGCGGGGCGTCGAACTGGTGCGGGCCATGCTGGAGCAGGCCGACCGGGCGCGCCGCCAGCCCGTGCCGGCCAGCCACCTCGTCGTGGGCCTGCAGTGCGGCGGCTCCGACGGCTATTCCGGCATCAGCGCCAATCCTGCGCTGGGCGCGGCCGTGGACCGGCTGGTGCGCCATGGCGGCACCGCCATTCTGTCGGAGACGCCCGAGATCTACGGCGGCGAGCACCTGCTCACGCGCCGCGCGCAGCATCCCGACGTGGCGGCGCGGCTGCTGGCGCGGCTGCGCTGGTGGGAGGACTACTGCGCGCGCAACCAGGCCGAGATGGACAACAACCCTTCGGCCGGCAACAAGGCCGGCGGCCTGACCACCATCCTGGAAAAGTCGCTGGGCGCCATCGCCAAGAGCGGCACCACCAATCTCACGGCGGTCTACGAATACGCCGAGGCGGTGCGCGAGCGCGGCCTCGTCTTCATGGACACGCCAGGCTACGACCCCGTCTCGGCCACCGGGCAGGTGGCGGGCGGAGCCAACCTCATCTGTTTCACCACCGGGCGCGGCTCGGCCTACGGCTGTGCGCCGGCGCCCTCGCTCAAGCTCTCCACCAACACCGCGCTCTGGCAGCGGCAATCCGACGATATCGACATCAACTGCGGCGCAGTGGTCGACGGCGCGCAAAGCGTGGAGCAGATGGGCGAGCACATCTTCCAGCGCATGCTGGAGACGGCTTCCGGCCGCCGCACGCGCAGCGAGGAACACGGCTACGGCCAGAACGAATTCGTGCCCTGGCAACTGGGCGCGGTGATGTAGCGGCGCGGGGCCGCGTCTACTCCACAGGAGCCTCTCCATGAAAATCTCCGACGCGCGGGTCATCGTGTGCAGCCCGGGACGCAATTTCGTGACGCTCAAGATCGAAACCGACGAAGGGCTGTCGGGCATCGGCGACGCGACGCTCAACGGCCGCGAGCTGGCGGTGGCGTCCTACCTGTCCGATCACGTCGTGCCCTGCCTGCTGGGGCGCGACCCGCAGCAGATCGAGGACATCTGGCACTACCTGTACCGCGGCGCGTACTGGCGGCGCGGGCCGGTCACCATGGCGGCCATCGGCGCGGTGGACACGGCGCTCTGGGACATCAAGGCCAAGGCCGCGGGCATGCCGCTCTACCAGTTGCTGGGCGGCAGGAGCCGCAGCGGCGTCATGGTGTACGGGCACGCCAACGGCCGCGACATCGAGGAAACCGTGGACGAGGTGCTGCGCTACCGCGACATGGGCTACCTGGCCGTCCGCGCGCAAAGCGGCGTGCCCGGGCTGAATGCCGTGTATGGCGTGGGGCGCGGCCGCATGTTCTACGAGCCCGCCGATGCCGCGCTGCCTTCGGAGCACGACTGGTCCACCGAGAAATACCTCGATCACACGCCCCGGCTTTTCGAGCGCCTGCGCCAGGCCGTGGGCTGGGACACGCATTTGCTGCACGACGTGCACCACCGGCTCACCCCCATCGAGGCGGGACGGCTGGGCAAGGCGCTCGAGCCCTACCGGCTCTTCTGGCTGGAAGACGCCACGCCCGCCGAAAACCAGGAAGCCTTCCGACTCATCCGCCAGCACACCGTGACGCCGCTGGCCGTGGGCGAGATATTCAACACCATCTGGGACTGCAAGGACCTGATCCAGAACCAGCTCATCGACTACATCCGCGCCACCGTGGTGCATGCGGGCGGCATCACGCACCTGCGCCGCATCGCCGACCTGGCCTCGCTGTACCAGGTGCGCACCGGCTGCCACGGCGCCACCGACCTTTCTCCCGTCTGCCTGGGCGCCGCCCTGCATTTCGACATCTGGGCGCCCAATTTCGGCATCCAGGAATACATGCGGCACACGGAGGAGACCGATGCCGTGTTTCCCCACGCTTACCACTACGAGCAGGGCATGCTATACCCTGGCGAGGCGCCGGGCCATGGCGTGGAAATCGACGAAGGGCTCGCCGCGAAATACCCCTACCAACGCGCCTATCTGCCGGTCAACCGGCTGGCGCACGATGGCACTCTGTGGCATTGGTGAACATGCTGGAACGCTTGAATTCGAAGTCTCTCTCCCATCTGCCCGCCGGCGTGGAGCGCCCGGCCTACGACCGCGAACGGCTCACGCCCGGCATCGTGCACCTGGGGCTGGGCGCCTTTCACCGCGCCCACCAGGCGCTGGTCACCGATCTGGCCATGCAGGCCAGCGGCGACCTCAGCTGGGGCATATTGGGCGTCTCGCTGCGCAGCCCGGCCGTGCGCGACGCCCTGGCGCCGCAAGACGGCCTCTACACGCTCGCCACGCGCGACGCCGGCCCCGACGGCCAGCCGCGCGAGGCGCTGCGCGTGGTCGGCTCGGTGCTGCGCGTGATGGTGGCCGAGGAAGACCCCAACGCGGTGCTGGAGCGCATCGCCTACCCGCAAACGCGCATCGTCAGCCTGACCGTCACCGAGAAGGGCTATTGCCACGAGCCTGCCTCCGGCCTGCTGCGCTGGGACGACGCCGACATCCTGCACGACCTGGCGCACCCCGAGGCGCCGCGCAGCGCCATCGGCATGCTGGTGCACGGCTTGTCGCTGCGCCGCGAGCGCGGCCTGCCGCCGGTGACGCTGCTGTCCTGCGACAACCTGCCGTCCAACGGCGACACGCTGCGCAAGCTGGTGCTGGCCTTCGCGCTGCGCGTGGACCCCATGCTCACCGCCTGGATCGACGCGCACTGTACCTTCCCCAACTCCATGGTCGACCGCATCGTGCCCGCCACGCGCGACGAGGACCGCCAGCGCATTTCCGAGCGCGTCGGCTTCCAGGACGCCTGGCCCGTGGTGGCCGAGCCCTATCTCAACTGGGTCATCGAAGACAAGTTCGCCGCCGGCCGTCCGGCCTGGGACGTGCCGGGCGGCGCCACCTTCGTCGGCAACGCCGCGCCTTATGAGCGCCTCAAGCTGCGCATGGTCAACGCCCCGCATTCCGCCTTCGCCTACCTGGGCGCCATGCTGGGCATCAAGACCAACAGCGAAGCCGCCGCCAACCCCGGACTGCGGCGCTATGTGGACACCCTGATCCGCACGGAAATCGCGCCGACCCTGCGCGGCATTCCCGAAGCCGGCCTGGACGAATACCGTCAGCGCTTTCTGGCGCGCGTCTCCAACCCGGCGCTGCCGCACCTCACCCACCAGGTGGCCATGGACGGCTCCCAGAAAGTGCCGCCGCGCCTGCTGGCCGCCGTCCGCGAGCGCCTGCGGCGCGGCGAGAGCATCGAGCTGCTGGCGCTGGCCGTGGCGGCGTGGCTGCACTACCTGCGCGGCTACGACGAAACCGGCGCCCGCTACGCGGTGCAGGATCCGCTCGCCGCGCAACTCGCCCGCATGCTCGAACGCGCCGAGGTGGCCGCCCGCGCCGCCGCGCCCTCGCAGGCCGCGCATCGCCGCGCCCTGGTGCTGGCCGGCTACCGGCCGGTGTTCGGCGACCTGGGCAAAAAGCCCGATTTCGTCGCCGCCATGGCCCGCCATCTCGAAACCCTGCGCGAGCACGGCGTCATGCGCGCCGTGCAGGGCGTGGCCTGAAGGCGCAAGCATCATGCGGGAGACGCTGCGCATCGCCGCTTCCGACTGGGAAACCTGGGCCGCCGCCTGCCTGCGCGCCCAGGGTTTCACCGAAGACGACGCGCTCCTGCTCGCGCACAGCCTGGCGCAGACCAGCCTGTGGGGCATCGATTCGCACGGCATCGCGCGCCTGCCGCACTACCTGGCGCGCGTCGCCCGGGGTTCCATCCTGCCCCGGCCCGACGTGACCGTCCGGCGCACGGCGGCCGGCACCGCGCAACTGCACGGCGGGCGCGGCCACGGCATCGTCCTCGCCCACCGCGCCTGCAGCCTGGCGGCGGAGCTCGCCGCGGAGGCCGGCATCGGCGCCGTCGGCGTCGGCGACAGCTCCCATTGCGGCGCCATCGGCCTCTACAGCCGCGCCATCGCCCGGCGCGGCCTGATCGGCATGGCCTTCACCCATTCCGACGCCATCGCCGCGCCGCACGGCGGCAAGCGGGCTTTTCTCGGCACCAACCCGCTCTCTTTCGCCTTTCCGCAAGCCGGCGGCGAACCCCTGTGCCTGGACATGGCCACCACTTCCATCGCCTGGAACCGCGTCATGAACGCGCGCCGCGACGGCGAGCCGCTGCCGGGCGGCGTGGCCCTGGACGGCGACGGAACGGACTGCGCCGACCCGGCGGCCGTGCGCGCGCTGCGCCCCTTGGGCGGCCCAGCCTACGGCTACAAGGGGTACGGGCTCGCCCTCATGATCGACCTGCTGTGCGGGCCGCTGAACGGCAACCCCTGCGGGCCGCGCATCCCGCCGATGTACGAAGACCTCGAACGGCCGCGCGAACTCGGCGCGTTCTTCATTGCCATCGACCCGGCGCGCTTTGCCGGCGGGGCCGTCCTGGCCGCCGCCGTCGCCGCCATGGCGGCCGAACTGCGCGGCGAGCCCGGCGGACCGCGCCTGCCCGGCGACCCCGAGGCCCAGGCGCAGGCCGAGCGCAGCCGGCACGGCCTGCCGGTTCCCGATGCGCTGTGGAAAGACATGGGCGCGTGGAGCGCCCGGCTCAATGTGCGTCTTCCGGAGCGCCTGGCGCAGCGCTGACCGGCTCCGTCCTGCCGAACCGCAGCGCGAACTGCCGCGTGAACACCGCCCCGAAAAAGAAAATCTGCGCCGAATAGTAGATCCACAGCAGCAGCGCGATCAGCGACCCCGCCGCTCCGTAGGCCGACACGGCCGCGCCCCGGCTCAGGTACAGGCCGATGGCCCACTTGCCCACCAGGAAAAGCGCCGCCGTCACCACCGACCCCGGTATCACGTCGCGCCAGGAAATCGTCGCGCTGGGCAGGAGCTTATAGATCACCGCAAACAGCGCCACCACGATGCAGAACGAAAACGCCGACGACAGCCATTGCGCCGCCATCGCCAGCTGCGAGGCCGCCCAGAGATCGCCGTAGTACTTGCTCGCGGCCCCCAGCGCCGCATTCGCCGACAGCGAAATCAGCAGGAACACCGCCAGCACCAGCACCAGCCCGAACGACAGCATCCGGCTGCGCACCATGCCGTGCAGCCCGCCCCGCGCATTGGCCGAGGCGTCCCACAGATCATCCAGGCTTGCCTTCAGCTCCGCGAACGCCGTGGTCGCGCTGAAAATCAGCACGAAAATCGAGATCAGCGCCGCGATCCAGCCCTTGCCCGACTCATGCGCGCTGGCCAGCACCGTCTGTATCACCTCCGCCCCGCGCTCGCCCGTCAGGTCGCGCAACTGCGCGAACAGCTCCGACCGCACCGCGTCTTCGCCAAAAAACGCGCCCGCCACCGCGATCACCAGGATCAGCATCGGCGCCAGAGAGAACACCATGTACAGCGCCAGCGCCGCGCCCTTGCTCGACGCGCGATGGGCGGACCATTGCTTGGCGGAATCCATCAGCAGCCCCCAGATCTCGGAGGGGCGCAGCGCACGCAGCAGGTGGGAGGGCAGACGCATGGAACAGGCTCGCAGACTGGAAGCCTTCATTGTAGGGACGCATGCTTGCGCCCGACACTGTCAGATTGTTGGAAAACGTACGCGCGGCGCCCCGGGGCCGGCCGCGGTCTTGTCCGCGCAAAAAAGAAAACCCCCGGGGGCGAAGGACCCGGGGGTTCTCAGGATTTGCTCGGCCCGGGCAAGCCCGGGCCTGGCAGGGCCGTGACGGCGGGACTTAGAAGTCCATGCCGCCCATGCCGCCCATGCCGCCGGGCATGGCCGGGGCAGCGGGCTTGTCTTCGGCCAGTTCGACCACGGCGGCCTCGGCCGTCAGCAGCAGGCTGGCCACGGACGCGGCGTTCTGCAGGGCGGTGCGGGTCACCTTGGTGGGATCCAGCACGCCTTGCTCGACCAGGTCGGTGTACTCGCCGGTCGCGGCGTTGTAACCGTAGTTGCCCTTGCCGTTCAGCACGTTGTTCACCACCACGCTGGCTTCTTCGCCGGCGTTGGTGACGATGGTGCGCAGCGGCTCTTCCACGGCGCGCAGGATCAGCTTGATGCCGGCGTTCTGGTCGGCCGTTTCGCCCTTCAGGTCGGCAATGGCCTGCTTGGCGCGCAGCAGCGCAACGCCGCCGCCAGCCACCACGCCTTCTTCCACCGCAGCGCGGGTCGCGTGCAGGGCGTCTTCGACGCGGGCCTTCTTTTCCTTCATTTCGACTTCGGTGGCAGCGCCCACGCGGATCACGGCAACACCGCCGGCCAGCTTGGCCACGCGCTCTTGCAGCTTCTCGCGGTCGTAGTCGGACGTGGCTTCCTCGATCTGCACGCGGATCTGCTTCACGCGGGCTTCGATCGACTTGCTGTCGCCGGCGCCGTCGATGATCGTGGTGTTTTCCTTGCCCACTTCGATGCGCTTGGCCTGGCCCAGATCCTGCAGCGTGGCCTTTTCAAGCGACATGCCGGTTTCTTCCGAGATCACCGTGCCGCCCGTCAGGATGGCGATGTCTTCCAGCATGGCCTTGCGGCGGTCGCCGAAGCCCGGAGCCTTGACGGCGGTGGTCTTCAGGATGCCGCGGATGTTGTTCACCACCAGGGTGGCCAGGGCTTCGCCCTCGACGTCTTCGGCGATGATCAGCAGCGGACGGCTCGACTTGGCCACTTGCTCCAGCACCGGCAGCAGGTCGCGGATGTTGCTGATCTTCTTGTCGAAGATCAGGACGTACGGATCGTCCAGCGCGGCGACTTGCTTGTCGGGGTTGTTGATGAAGTAGGGCGACAGGTAGCCGCGGTCGAACTGCATGCCTTCCACGACGTCCAGCTCGTTTTCGAGCGACTTGCCGTCTTCGACGGTGATGACGCCTTCCTTGCCGACCTTGTCCATCGCGTCAGCGATGATCTGGCCGATGGAGCTGTCGCTGTTGGCCGAGATGGAGCCGACCTGGGCGATTTCCTTGCTGGTCGTGACCGGCTTGGACTGCTTCTTCAGTTGCTCGACGGCGGCGGCCACGGCCTTGTCGATGCCGCGCTTCAGGTCGATGGGGTTGAAACCGGCGGCAACGTACTTCAGGCCTTCCTGAACGATGGCCTGGGCCAGCACGGTGGCGGTGGTGGTGCCGTCGCCGGCGTTATCGGAGGTCTTGGAGGCAACGTCCTTGACCAGTTGCGCGCCGATGTTCTCGAACTTGTCCTTCAGTTCGATCTCCTTGGCCACGGACACGCCGTCCTTGGTCACGGTCGGGGCGCCGAACGAGCGCTCCAGCACGACGTTGCGGCCCTTGGGGCCCAGGGTGGTCTTGACAGCGTTGGCGAGGACATTCACGCCACGGACGATGCGCACGCGGGCGTCGTCGCCGAACAGTACTTGCTTGGCAGCCATTGTTAGCTTCCTTCCTAGATTCTTCGGTTAGGCAGTATTACTGGATCACGGCGAGGATTTCGTCCTCGCGGATGACGAGCAGTTCTTCGCCATCGACCTTGACGGACTGGCCGGCGTACTTGCCGAACAGCACCTTGTCGCCCGCCTTCAGGTCGACCGGCAGCACCTTGCCGTCTTCGGTCTTCTTGCCCGGGCCGACGGCGATGACTTCGCCTTGGTCCGGCTTCTCAGCGGCGCTGTCAGGGATGACGATGCCCGAGGCAGTCTTGCGCTCGTTGTCCAGGCGTTTGACGATCACGCGATCGTGCAGGGGACGCAGGGCCATGGGGGAACTCCTGTATCTATAGAAGATGTTGATCAGTTCGGTTAGCCCCGGCGAAGCGTTGTTAGCACTCGCCGGTGTCGAGTGCTAATTATAGGGATGAGTTCCGAGGGTTCAAGGGGTGGGATGGGGTTGTTACATTTTGATAAGAATGGAGGGCCTGAGCAGTTCCGCCAAGTGGATCTCCGGCAGACTTCACTCGAGGGATTCTTGGCATTTTGGCGCGCCATCCTATGTGATGGGGCAAGCCTGGTGGGATACCCAATGCATCTGGCGCCTCACCGACCGGCTCTGATGCCTCGCCTGCTCAGATTTATCTGGCCCGGGGATGCCCACGAAGGTGTACTGTTCCCGTCTGGAGAGCTTGGTTTGCGAGGCGACCCTGCGCGCGCCGGTTCGACACGCACCTCCGAGAGGGTAGAGCAAATGGCGAGATTCATTCTGGTGCCGGGCGGCTGGCACGGGGGCTGGGCTTTCGATGCCGTCGGCGAGGCGCTGTCGGGCGAAGGCCACGACGTGCAGGCGCTCACGCTGTCGGGGCTGGGCGACGAACCGGCGGCGGGCGTTAACCTCGACCGGCACATCGACGAAGCGGTGCAGGCGATACGCGGAGGCGATGCGCCCGCCATTCTGGTCGGGCATTCATACGGGGGCATGGTCGTCACGGGCGCGGCGGACAAGGAGCCGTCGCGCCTGAAGGCGCTGGTGTACGCCGATGCCTACGTACCGGATGACGGCGCGTCGGTCTGGTCGCTCACCACCCGCAATTACCGGGACCGCTTTATTGCGGGCGTGGCCGCCGACGGTCTGAACTGCGCGCCCGCGGCGCACCTCGACAGGCGGTGTCGTCCTCATCCCATCGCCACTTTTCTGCAGGCGATCAGGTTGACGGGCGATTGGCGCAAGGTCCGCAGCAAGGCTTTCATCGCCGCGTTCGGATGGGAGGGAAGCCCGTTCATTGAGCAGTACGAACGCCTGCGGCAGGACCCCGAATGGGCCACGTATCGCCTGGATTGCGCGCACGATATTCCAAGGCTGGCGCCCGAGGCTTGCGCGAGGATTCTGCTGGAGTACGCGTAGGGCGCACCGGCCTGCGGGCTGTTCGCCAATGCCGCAGGACTGCCCGGTTTCCCTGTCGCGGCGAACATTAATTCAATAAACGTTGTATTATCGAATCATGAATGAAGATCAGGCTGTCTTCGCGCTGGGGGCCCTGGCTCATGCCCAACGGCTGCGGGTCTTCCGCGCCCTGGTCGTGGCGGGCCCGGCCGGCCGGACGCCCAGCGACCTTGCCGATGAGCTGGGCGTCGCTCGCAATACGCTGTCGTTTCACCTGAAAGCGCTGTCGCATGCCGGCCTGGTTTCGGTGGAGCAGCAAGGCCGCAACCTGATTTACCGCGCCGACTTTTCCCGGATGAACGGATTGCTTGGCTATCTGACCGAGTATTGCTGCCAGGGCGAGCCTTGCGAAGTGTCTGCTCCCGGGAGTTGCGCGTCGTGTTGATGTGCCTGTCCATACAGGCCGTCCCAGCCGGAGACGGCCCGCCTGCCGCCAGGAGCGCCGATGTTGCACTCTCCCTATAACGTGCTGTTTCTCTGCACGGGCAATTCCGCCCGTTCCATTCTTGCCGAAGGCCTGCTCAATGGCCTGGGCTGCGTGCGCTTCTGGGCGTACTCCGCGGGCAGCGCTCCCAGGGGCGAGGTTCATCCGCTCGCCCTGGCCACGCTGCAGTTCTACGCCCTGCCCACCGACGGCTATCGGAGCAAGAGCTGGGACGAGTTCGCGGCTCCCGGCGCGCCGAAGATGGATTTCATCATCACGGTCTGCGACCACGCGGCCGGCGAAACCTGTCCCGTCTGGCCCGGCCACCCGATGACGGCGCATTGGGGCATTCCCGACCCCGCTGCCGTCGAAGGAGACGAAGACGAGCGCCGGAAGGCATTCCACGACACGGCGCGCGTGCTCAAGCGGCGTATCGGGCTTTTTGCGCGCCTGCCGTTCGAGCGCCTGGATGCGCTGTCGCTGCAGGCCGAATTGGGCGGCATTGGCCGGATGGCGGGAGCAGCCTGATGTCGTTGCGCTGTCACACGGCGCCCGCTCCGGGGCCGCGCGCCGGCATGGGCGTCTTCGAACGCTACCTGTCGCTGTGGGTATTTTTCTGCATCGTGCTCGGGGTCGTCCTGGGTCGGCTCATGCCCGCGGTTTTCCAGGCGATAGGGCGCCTCGAAGTCGCGCAGGTCAATTTGCCCGTCGGAGCCCTGATCTGGGTGATGATCGTTCCCATGCTTCTGAAGGTGGATTTCGGGGCGCTGGGCCAGGTCCGGCAACACTGGCGCGGCATGGGCGTGACCCTGTTCATCAACTGGGCGGTGAAGCCGTTTTCGATGGCGTTCCTGGGCTGGCTGTTCGTGCGCCAGGTGTTCGCACCATGGCTGCCGGCCAGCGAGTTGGACAGCTATGTCGCCGGACTGATCCTGCTGGCCGCGGCGCCCTGCACGGCCATGGTTTTCGTGTGGAGCAGGCTTACTGGCGGCGATCCGGTCTTTACGCTGTCTCAGGTGGCGCTGAACGACCTGATCATGGTGTTCGCCTTCGCGCCCATCGTGGGCCTGCTGTTGGGCCTCTCGTCCATTACCGTGCCCTGGGATACGCTGCTCGTGTCCGTGGGGCTGTACATCGTCGTCCCGGTCATTCTCGCCCAGCTGTGGCGCCGCTCGCTGCTGCGCCGCGGGCAGGCGGCCTTCGAGGCCGCTCTGGCGCGCATCGGGCCTTTTTCCATGGCTGCGCTGCTGTCGACGCTGGTGCTGCTGTTCGCGTTCCAGGGCGCGGCCATCATCCGCCAGCCGCTGGTGATCGCCATGCTGGCGATGCCTATCCTGGTCCAGGTCTTCTTCAACGCCGGGCTTGCCTATTGGCTCAACCGCCGGGCGGGAGAGCGGCACAGCGTTGCGTGTCCGTCCGCACTGATCGGGGCGTCCAACTTCTTCGAGCTGGCCGTCGCGGCCGCGATCAGCCTGTTTGGGTTCCGCTCGGGCGCCGCGCTGGCCACCGTGGTCGGCGTGCTGGTCGAGGTGCCGGCGATGCTGCTGGTCGTGCACCTGGTCAACCGGAGCAAACGCTGGTACGAGGCGGGCGCCGGCCGGAAGTGAGGGGGGCGGGCGGCGGCTTGCAGCGTATGCTCACACCGCGAATTCCGGCCGGGGGCCGTCGGTGCGCGGCAGGCCCATGATCTCCCTCGCCTCGGCCGGGGTGGCCGGCTCCATGTCCAGCTCGCGGATGATGCGCACGATGCGTTCGGTGAGCTGCACGTTGCTGGCCAGCTCGCCGTGGCGGTAGTAGAGGTTGTCTTCCAGCCCGACGCGGGCGTGGCCGCCCAGCAGCAGCGCGCTGATGTTCGCCTCGAGCTGCGACGGGCCGATGCCGCTGACGCAGAAGACGCTGTTCCTGGGCAGCAGGTCGACCATCATTTGCAGATGGCGCGGCGAGAAGGGCATGGCGTTCTGGAAGTTGCGGTGCACGTTCATGACCAGGTTGATGAAGGGCGGCCCGTCGTCCAGGCCCTCGTTGATGAGGGTGGTGGCGTCCTGGATGATGTGGGTGGGGCTGAACACCTCCCATTCGGGCTTGATGCCGCGCGCCTTCATGCCGGCGGCGAGTTCGCGCGCCTTGCTGAGCGGCGTGTTCATCAGGTATTCGCGGTCGCCGAAGGCCAGGTTCAGCGTGGTGGCGTCGAGCGTGCACATCTCGGCGCCCGCGTCCATGCCTTTGAGCCGTTCTTCCCACAAGATCTCCCAGGTGCCGGGCGAGGTTTCTTTCACCATGTCGCCGTGCACGCCGCCGCCGGTGGAGTTGTTGAGCACAATGTCGCAGCGATCGCGGATAAGCCGGTTCATTTCGCGGTAGATCGACGCGTCGCAGGTGGCCTGGTCGTCGGGCCGGCGCGCGTGCAGGGCGGCCACGCTGGCGCCCGCGTTGTAGCAGCGGTAGACGTCTTCGGCGATTTCGGCGGGCTGGGTGGGAAGGCGGGGGTTCTGGCTCTTGAATGCCATGCCCCCGGTCGGGGCGATGGTGACGATTACTTTGCGTTTTGCCATGGGGGGCTCTCTCGGGTGTGTGTCGGGCGGGACCGCGCGGGGGCGGGCGCGCGGGTGCTGCTCATTTCCACAGCGCGCAGCGGCTCTCGGCCTTTTTCGTGAAGGCTTCGTTGCCGTCGATGGTCTGCACGACGTTGAAATAGTCCCAGGGTTCCTTGGACTGGCCGGGCGTCTTGACCTGCAGCAGGTACATGTCGTGCACGACCCGGCCGTCGGGGCGCACCACGCCGTCCTTGAGATAGATGTCGTTCAGCTTGTTGGCGCGCAGGTACGCGAGCACCTGCTCGGCGTCGTCGGTGCCGGTGGCCTTGACGGCGCGCAGGTATTGCAGCGTCGCGGAGTAGTCGGCGGCCTGCAGCGAGGAAGGCATGGCCTTGTGCCGCTTGTAGAACTCGCGGCTCCAGGCGCGGGCGTCGTCCGAGCCGTTCCAGTACCAGCTATCCGTGAGGTACATGCCCTGCGCCGTCGGCAGCCCCAGGGCGTGGATGTCGTTGATGAACATGATCAGGCCGGCCAGCTTCATGGTCTGCGTGACGCCGAACTCGTTGGCTGCCTTGATCGCGTTGGTGGCGTCGGCGCCGGCGTTCGCCAGGGCCAGGATTTCGGCCTTGCTGCCTTGCGCCTGGAGCAGGAACGAGGAGAAGTCGCTCGCCGACAGCGGATGGCTGACCGAGCCCAGCACGGCGCCGCCCGCGGCCTGGACCACGCGGGTCGTGTCGGCCTGCAGGGCGTGGCCGAAGGCATAGTCCGCGGTCAGGAAGTACCAGGTCTTGCCGCCCGTCTTGACCACGGCGCCGCCGGTGCCGCGCGCCTGGGCGACGGTGTCGTAGGCGTAGTTCAGGGTATAGGGCGTGCACTGCTCGTTGGTGAGCGCCGGGGCGCCGGCGCCGACCACGATGATGGGCTTCTTCTTCTCGGCGGCCACGCGCGACATGGCGAGCGCCGCGCTGGAGTTCGTGCCGCCGATCAGCATGTCCAGGCCCTTTTGGTCGAACCATTCCCGCGCCTTGGCCGACGCGATGTCGGCCTTGTTCTGGTGGTCCGCGGTGAGCAGCTCGATTTTCCTGCCGTCGATCGCGCCGCCCATCTCCTCGATGGCCATCCTGATGGCTTCCACGCCGCCGGGGCCGTCCGGGCCCGAGTACACGCCCGACAGGTCGGTGATGAACCCGATCCGGATGACGTCGTCCGAAACCTGAGCATGGGCAACGCCAGGCCCTGCGGACAGGGCGGCGCAGCAGACTGCGGCGGCGGACATCGCGCGCGACATTGACAACATTCCTGTCTCCTCTTATGTTTTTTGGCCCGACGGGCTTCCTTATTCTGTGGCCGGGTCTGTCGCGCAGACAGTCACCATGGTGACAAAGAACCCTAGGGTTTACCTGGGCCAGGCCACGTGGCCGGCGATGAGGAAGCGATGCGCATGGCGTCTGCGGACACGGGGGAGCAACCATTGAGCGCGCGGCAGCGGCAGGCGCAAAACGCGGTGGACACGATGCTGGGCGTCGTGCCCTGGTACAACGGCCTGCCGGACGCGGAGCGCGCGGAAATCCGCGCCGCGCTCCGCATGGTGTCGCTCAGGGCGGGCGAGTACCTGTTTCGCGCGGGCGAGCGCTCGCCCGGCTGGTACGGCGTGGTGGATGGGCTCGTGAAATGGTCGTCGCGCGGGGCCGACGGCAAGACGCTGTCGCTCGCGGGCTTCAGCACGGGAAGCTGGTTCGGCGAGGCCACCATGATCCGGGGCGCGCGTTTCGAGTACGAGGTCGTGGCCTTGCGGCCGAGCCGCGTGGTGATACTGCCGCGCGACACCTGCGAGCGGCTGTGGAACAACAACATCGCGTTCACCAAGACCTTGATGGAACATCTGGCGCAGCGGGTGGACTGGCTGATGGCGAGCTACACCGGCAATGTGCTGCTGGACGTGGACACCATGGTGGCGCGCGCCGTGGCGGCGCAGCTCGCGGCGCAATCGCATTCGGACACCAGCGGGCGCCTGCGGATGTCCCAGGAGGAAATCGCCAGCCTGTGCGGCGTGTCGCGCCAGCGCTGCAATGCGGCATTGATGCGGCTGGCCCGTGCCGGCGTGTTGCGCACGCACTATGGCGGCCTCACCGTTCTCGACCGTGACGCGCTGCACCGACAGGCGGAGATCGAGCGCAAATCCGTGGAATAGGGGGCGGACGCACGCGCCCGGACCGCGGGACCGCACGGCCCATGCGCCTCCTGCGCGGCATTTCGACAGTACACTTTTCCACAGGCTGGGCCGCTCCGCGGCGGCGCAAGCCGGGCAGGAGGAGGATCGGCGCCCGGCCCGCATTCGGGCCGGTCATGGGCGATCTTCGCGGCATTGGCCGCGCATGCTGCGCAATGATGCGCGAATCGCGTCACAAGGGGTAGTTGCCATGTCTATCCATTTCGATCTCACGGATATGCAGTTGTTCATCAACATAGGCGATTCCTCCAGCCTGACGCGCGGCGCGGAGAAGTCGCACCTGTCCGCGCCCGCGGCGAGCATACGGATCAAGAATCTGGAAGACGCCTTCGGCACCCGGCTGCTCTACCGCACGCACCAGGGGGTAACGCTGACCCCAGCGGGCGAGGCGCTGAAGCGGCACGCCCACGCCATGATGGCCCAGGCCGAGCGCGTGCACACCGACATGCAGCAGTTCGAGCGCGGTGCGCGGGGGCTGATCCGGATAATGGGCAACACCACTTCCATGGCCGATGTGATGCCCGCCGTGCTCGGGCGCTTTCTGCCGCTGCATCCGGACGTGGACATCGAGGTGCGCGAGCGGCTGAGCCACCAGATCGTCAAGGCGATCGCGGAAGGGGCGGCGGACCTGGGCGTGGTGGGAGGACGTCCGCCCTGCGAAAACCTGCAATTCCTGCCGTGCCGCGAGGACAACCTGGCGCTCATCGTGCCGCATGGCCATCCCCTGGACGGCCGCGCGGAGGTGGCGTTTTCCGACACGCTGGACTACTGCTATGTCGGACTGTCGGAATGGAGCGCGATCCATTCCTTTCTGGTGCATACCGCGGCCAGCGTGGGCAGGCCGTTCAGGTTCCGCGCCGAGGTGGGAAATTTCGACAGTGTTTGCCGGCTGGTGGAGGCCAACGTGGGTATCGGCGTCATAGCGCGGTCGGTGGCCGACGCCAGCGCCCTTACCCGGAAGATCTCGGTGATCCGGCTCTCGGACGGCTGGGCGGCCCGCAGGCTCAACGTCTGCATGCGCAGCCTGGACGAGCTTGAGCCGTTCGCGCGGGAACTGGTCGATATGTTCGTCGAGGAATCCGCCGGCGGCCAGCGGCGCGGGCAGCCCCGCGCGGGCGGCGTCAATCCAGCCCCAGGTCTGCGCGCACGCGGGGCAGGAACTCCATCATGGCCACCTGGAGCAGGAACTGGGCGCCCTGGATCATGATGAAATTGAAGCCGGCGTCGTGCAGCCGCTTTACGCGCTGGCGCATTTCGTCCAGCGTATAGGCGTAGCTGGTGTTGGCGCCCAGCATGATGTCGCGTTCGCGCGCTTTCCTCACCGCCTTGTCCACCATCCGCCACAGCTCGGGAGCGTCGAAGTTCGGTTTCTTGGCATTGCCGCCCAGCACCTTGCTCAGGTCGGTCATGGCGAAGAAGAACATTTTCAGGTCGGGCAGGTCCAGTATGTCGTCGAAGTCGTCGATGGCCCCCTGGCTTTCCATGTGAGGAATGATGTAGGTGGACGCGGCCATTTCGTCCGTGCGCGCGGCCCACTCGCTGCCGCTGAAAGGGTGCACCCACAAGGCGCGGCGATGCCAGTCTTTGGCGATCTCCAGGGCTTCGGCGATTTCCCGCAGGCCGGAGTGCGAAATCAGCACGTATTCCGCTCCAATGCCCTGGAGGCGCGAAAGGTCCACGCCGATGCGCGCGTCGTAGCCGTGCCAGGGGTTGGTATGCATGCGCACCACCGGCGTGATGCCCGACCCTTCGCAGGCGCGGATCATGTTCTGCACGTCGCGGAAGTCCATGCCGGTGAACATCATGTCGATCATGATCCAGTCCAGGCCCAGGTGCGCGCACAGTTCGACGGTTTCCGGGTCGTTGGCCCAGACGCCCAGCGCCGTGCGGCCGGACTGCATGGTTTCCATCAGAAGGTTTTTCGGTTTCATCGCACTTTCTCCATTGAATGATGCCCGCCACGCATGGGCGGCAGTAAACGGGAAACGGATCTCAGGCCGGCGTCAGGGGGCGCAGCGCGCGGGGCGCGGCGCGGCGGCGCAGAACCAGCTTGAGCGCGGCCATGAACGCCATGCCCACCGCCATCTGCAGCAGGGAATAGCTGGCCAGTCGGGAGAAGTCCCCCACGTTCCAGGCCTCGAAGGCCAGCACGGAGAACGTCCGGTTCTGGGCCGTGTAGAGCACCACCACCATGGACAGCTCGGTCATGAAGAAGCTGAACAGCAGCATCCAGGCCGCGATGATGCTGGGCAGGATCAGCGGCAGGGTGATGCGCGTGAAAGTGCGGATCGGCCCGTATCCGCAGATGCGCGCGCTTTCCTCCAGCTCTGGATGGACCTGGACCAGGCTGGCGGAGATGGAGCGCACGGCATAGGCGGTGAAGCGCCCCACGAAGGCCAGGATGATGATGAGCATGGTGCCGTAGACGGGCAGCGGCAGGCCGATCCACACCAGCATGAATCCCACGCCGAAGGCGATGCCCGGAACCGAGATCGGCAGCAGCACCAGGTATTCGAGCAGGTCGCGGCCGGGCAGGCGGGTGCGCACCACCGCCCAGGAGATGAGGATGCCCGCCACGGTGGCGGCCGTGGCCGAAAGCACGGAGATCGTCACGCTGTTGCGCAGGGTGAACCACACGTCGTCGGTGGACAGCGCGGCGAGCATGTTGGCCAGATCGTATTGGCCCGACCAGGTGTAGCGCGAGCACGCGGCCGCCACCAGGACGGCGATCGGCGCCAGGATCGTGCCCGCGACATAGAGCAGCGCCAGCCCGCTGGCCGGCCAGCGCCAGGCGCCCAGGCCCAGCAGGGCGGGCCGGTAGCCCTTGCCGCTCACGGTGACGTACGAGCGTCCCCGGAGGGCCGCGTGCTGCAGCCACGTGGCCAGGCTGGACAGCAACAGCAGGTAGATGGCCAGCACCGCCATCACGCCATAGGCCGGCGGCACCTCCTGGGAGCTGATCCAGATGCGCGAAGTCAGCATCAGGATCTGCCGCGCCCAGCCCAGCACGACCGGCGTGCCGAACAGCCCCAGCGCAATCGTGAAGGCCAGCGCGGCGCCCGACAGGATGGCGGGCGCCAGCAGCGGCGCCGTGATGCGGCGCGCCGTCTGCAGCCGCGTCAGGCCGCACACCTGGGCGGCCTCTTCCAGGCTGGGGTCCATGCTGCGCAGGCTGGCGGCCACGATCATCATCACATAGGGCGCCAGGTACATTCCGATCACCAGCAGGATGCCAGTGAGACTGTAGACGTCGAGCGCGCCCGGCAGCCCGGCGGAGACGAGCAGGCGGTTCATGATGCCGCTGCGCGGCGCCGCCAGCAGCGACCAGGCCACCGCGCCGACAAAGGGCGGTATGAAGATGGGAAGCTGGCAGACCCACTCCAGCATGGCGCCGCCGGCCGCGTCGGTGCGCACGAACAGCCAGGCCAGCACGACGCCGATGGCGGTGGCGACCAGCGATGCGCCCAGCGACACCAGCAGCGTGTTCCACAGCGCGACCCAATAGACTTCGCCGCCCAGCACGGCCTCGAAATAGCGGCTGGTGAAGCGGATGCCGCCGCCGTCCAGATCGACCACCGAGCGGTACAGGATGGAGGCCAGGGGCGCGACGATCAGCGCGGTCACGAACACGCCTAGCAGCAGCGTGTACAGCAGCATGGGCAGCTTTTGCCGCAGCGCGCCGCCGGCGGCGGTCTGGAGCGATTCCGGGGACGGCGGGGTGGCGCGGGTCAGCATGGGCTACTCCCGCACGATCCCGATGTCGCCGGGGCGCACCGCCAGCCCAATCTGCTCGCCCGGCTGGCGCAGTTCGCCGTCCAGCTGCACGGCGAGCATGCTGCCGGCATCGGTCGCGACGCGGTACTCGGTGCGGTCGCCGACGAAACTCGCCTGCTCGATGCGGCCGCGCAGCACGTCCGGCCCGTCGGCGTCCACGATGCGCCATTTTTCCGGCCGGATGCACAGCCGCGCGCCTTCGGCGGGCCGCTCGCGCAGCCCGGTGCGCAGCACGGCGCCGCCGGGCAGCACCACTTCGGAGGCGTCGCCGGCGCTCCTCCAGTCGAATTCCCCGATCAGGTTCGCGCGCCCCAGGAACTCGGCGGCATAGCCGCTGGCGGGATGGTCATACACGTCCTTGGGCGCGCCCTTCTGCACCACGCTGCCGTTGCGATACAGGTAAAGCGTATCGGCAAGAGACATGGCCTCTTCCTGGTCGTGCGTGACGAACAGGATGGTGCGGCCCAGCCGCTTCTGCAGGTCGCGGATCTCCGAGCGCATGGCCACGCGCAGCCGGGCGTCCAGGTTGCTGAGCGGCTCGTCCATCAGGATCACCGGCGATTCGGACACGATGCAGCGGGCCAGCGCGACGCGTTGCTGCTGTCCGCCCGAGAGCTGCGTCGCGTTGCGCGCCGCATAGGCGTCCAGGCCCACCAGTTCCAGCGTGGCCGTAACCGCCTGGCGGATGCGCCGCCGGTCGACGCCTGCCGCGCGCAAAGGCAGGCCGACGTTGTCGAACACGGTCATGTGCGGCCAGATGGCATACGACTGGAACATCATCGAGACGTTGCGCCGCTCCGGGGCTACCCATACGGCGGGCCTTTCCTGATAGACCGTGCGGCCGTCGATCTGGATGCGGCCGCCCGAAGGGCGCTCCAGGCCGGCGATGCAGCGCAGCGTGGTGGTCTTGCCGCAGCCGCTGGGCCCGAGCAGCACCGAGATGCGCGCCTGGTCGAAGGTTTCGGTCACGCCCTGCAGAACGCGGCTGGGCCCGAACGCCTTTTCCAGGCCCTGGAGGACGATGGACATGAGTAGGGATTGCCTGGGAACGGGGGCTGGGCTATTGGATGCCGGTGGCGCGCTTCCACATGCCGATGAGCTTTTCCTGGTCGCGCAGCGCCGCGGCGATGTCCAGCGGAAGCGTCTTCACCGACGCCAGCTCAGGCATGCCGCGCGGCGGGGCGGAACCGTTGCGCAGCGCATATTCGTTGGCCTTCTGTACGATGTCCTGGACGTCGCTCATCATGAAATCCACGAACAGCCGGGCCGCGGCCGGGTGCGGCGCATCCTTGAGCACCGCCACCGAGAACGGCGTGGCCACCGTGCCGGATTTCGGCACGATGAACTCCAGCGGCGCGCCCTTGGCGACCGCGCCGCTGTAGTGGTTGTTGACCACGTAGAACATCAGCGGCCGTTCGCCCGACAGCAGCTTGGAAAGACCCGCCGGCGTGGTCGGCGTCAGCTCCGCTCCGGACTGGACCAGGCCCCGGTAGATGGACATGGTCTTTTCTTCGCCGAAGTTCTGGTACAGCGCGGCGAGCAGCGAGAACGCGGCCGACGAGGTGCGCGGATCGTAGAACGTGATGAGGTTTTTCCAGTCGGGACGGGGATTGGCGAAGTCGAACCAGTCCTGCGGCGGCTGCACGCCGTCCAGATAGCTCTTGTTGGTGGCGATGCCGAGGATGAGTTCCTTGACCCGCTGGAAGTCCTTGCCTTCCGGCGCCGCGGACGCCGGGAAGTTCTTCAGTTCGGGAGAACGATAGGGCGCGAGCAGCCTTTCGTCCTGCATGCGGGTCAACACGTCTTCCAGCGAGAAGAAGACGTCGGCGGCCTGCTTGCGCGCGCCCCGCTCGGTGACGTGGCGGTTATAGATCTGCCAGCAACCCGCCAGGTAGGAACTGACCTGGATGCCGGGATAGCGCTTCTTGAACGCTTCCAGGTAGACCGGCGTCTGGGGCGGATCGCAGCCGTACACCACCAGGCTGCCTTCCTTTCTGGCGGCGGCTTCGAGCTCAGGGTCCGCCGCCCGGGCGGACTGGCCGCCGGTCAGGGACAGCCATGCCAGCAACAGCGGCAACAACAGGGCGCGCACGCCCTTGTTCGACAGGAACGCAACCATGGCTTTCTCCGGCATCTGTCGAGAACCGTCGCGCTGTCTCGACGCGGCCCCAGTATGGTCGAAGCCGGTTGCGCCCGGAATTTGAAATAGCGGAACGCGGCGTTAGCGGGGCGCTAATTTCGGATTCATGGAGGGGGCTCGCGGCGCTTGATGCGGGCCGTCGCATTTGGATGGCCCGGAGCTGTGAAATTGTGTGTCCAGGGCGGCCGCGCGAGGCCCGGCGGGATGCCGCTGCGAGACGGCGCCCATATGCGTCACGTCATACCGCGGCGCGGCCAGCGCGGCCAGCGGATGTCCGGCTGGGCGGAACGGCTCAAACGCGACGAAGCACGATTGCGCGCGCGCTATCTGGGCTCGCTCTGCCTGGGTGGAGTAAAAGCTGTCGCGGCGTCGAGGCACGATGGGAGTCGCCCCGGCGTCGTCATCGGCGCAATGCCCGCGCCGGTTCTCCCATCAGTTCCACCAGCAACCCATACATGGACTGCGCGGCGGGCGAAAGCGTTTGCCCGGGCCGGGTGAGCAGGCCCACCGTCCGGGCAATGACCGGCCGGTGCAGGCGCACGAATGCGAGCCTGTGCTTGCGTGCGGGCCGGGCCAGCATGGGCAGGATGGTGACGCCCAGGCCGGCCCGCACGCTGGCGATCAGGGAGGCGCGGTTGGTGACGACCATGCCGGGGTCGGCGATCCAGGGCGGAATGTCGGGATGGCGCAGCGCCTCGAAAGTGGCGTTGCCGATCAGCCGTTCTCCTTGCAGCGCTTCCCAGTCCACCGGCTGCGGCAGCCTGGCCAGGCGGTGCGAGGCGGGGCAGATGATGCCGAACTCATCGAGCGCCAGGGGGCGGAACTCCAGCCGCGGGTCGTCGGCCAGCAGGCCGGCGATGCCGATGTCGGCTTCGCCGCTCAGCACCATCTGGCGCACGGCCTGCGAAGGGATGTCGACGGCGCGCAGGCGCACGCGCGGCCATTGGCGCGCGTAGCGGGAGAGGATGTCGGGCAACCACTCGTCGGCCAGCGAGGGCATCACCGCCAGGGCCACCGAGCCTTGCCGGGCCTGGGCGAGTTCGCTGGCTTCCAGGCGGACGCGGTCGTGCACGGCCAGCAGCTCGCGGAACAGCGGCAGCAGGCTCAGGCCGAGCGGCGTGGGCAGCGCGCGCTTGCCGGGTTCGAACAGGGGGGCGCCGACCTGCCGCTCCAGATCGTCCATGGCGGCCGACACTGCGCCCTGGGACCGGAACGTGGCGCGGGCCGCCGCCAGAAAGCTGCCGCTGTCCACGGCGGCCACGAACTGGCGGAGGTGCTGGATCTTGAAGGGCTCCATGGCGAAACTCGCGGCTTAATTTGGATTTTCTGAATTTTATTTTCATTAATTTGATTTGCCAAAACTTCCCGGCCCCCCGACCATAACGCTGCAACCAAGGGAGGCCACATGGCACTGGAAGTACGCAAAGTCGTTTCCTACATCGAGGAGACGCGCATCGAAGGCGGCAAGGAGGCGGCCCGGCCCTTGCTGATGATCCTGAGCGCCGCCGTGGTGAAGAATCCGTGGGCGGGCAAGCCGTTCACCGAAGACCTGCGCCCGGAGATCCTGCGCATCGCGCCGCCGCTGGGCGAGCTGCTGGTCGGGGAAATTCTGCGCCACGCGGGTTCGGGCGAGCGCGTCGAGGGCTATGGCAAGGCCGCCGTGGTGGGCGCGGACGGAGAGGTGGAGCATGCGTCGGCGCTGATCCACACGCTGCGTTTCGGCAACAAGTACCGGAATGCGGTGGGCGGCACCAGCTACCTGAGTTTCACGAATTCGCGCGGCCCCATGGGCTGCCCGATCGTGGTGCCGATGATGCACAAGAAAGACGAGGGCATGCGCTCGCATTACCTGACGGTGCAGACCACGATTGCCGATGCGCCTGCCGCGGGCGAGATCGTCGTGGCCCTGGGCGCGAGCGTGGGCGGGCGGCCGCATCACCGTATCGGCGACCGCTACCAGGACATGCAGGAACTGGGCGCGCAGCCCGGCGGGCAGGCATGAATCCGCTGAGCGGCGTGTCGCGCAGCGGCTCGGGCGCGCCCGTGGTGCTGATTCACGGGGTGGGGCTGGATCGCGGCATGTGGGACGAGCTTGCGCTGGCGCTGGACGGCGTCTGCGAAGTGATCCGCTACGACATGCTGGGCCATGGCGCGACGCCGTTGCCGGACGGGCAGCCCGATCTGGACGCGTATGTGGCCCAGCTGGAAGCGGTGATAGACGGCCTGGGCCTGCAACGGCCTTGCGTGCTCGGCTATTCCATGGGCGGTCTGGTGGCGGGGCGCTTTGCGGCCCGGCATCCCGGCAAGCTGGGCAGGCTGGTGCTGATGAGCACGGTGTTCCGGCGCGATGCGGCGGAAATCCAGGCGGTGCAGGCCCGCTTGCGGCAGGCCGAGAGCGGCGACCGCGAGGCCGCGGCCGATGCCTCCGTCGAGCGCTGGTTTTCGCCGGCGTTCCGCCAGGCGCGCCCCGGACGCGTGGCCGCTTTCAGGCGGCGCCTGCTGGACAACCGGCAGCCGGACTTCCTGGCGGCATACCGCCTGTTCGCCGCCGGCGGCGACGTCTTGCCGCAGGCCGCGCCCCGCATCGCGTGCCCGACGCTGGTGATGACCGGCGCGCAAGACCCGGGCTCCACGCCGCGCATGGCCGCGGAGCTGGCGACGGCCATTCCCCGCGCCATGCTGGACGTGGTGCCGGAGCAGAAGCACATGCTGCCGGTCGAGAACGCGCCGAGGGTGGCGGCGGCGCTCGAAGCTTTCCTGGACGGCAGGGCGGTCGGCCAGGCCGCCTGATCCCGTCCGCACGCATAAAGAAAGGAGACAACTCATGGAACGCAGACAAATGCTCGCGGCGCTCGGGGCCCTGGGCACGCTGGCCTGCCTGGGCGGGCTGCGCGCGCAGGCGGCCGCGGCGCCGCTGCACGTGATCGTGCCGTTTCCGCCGGGCGGCGGCACCGACGTGCTGGGCCGCGCGCTGGGCTTCAGCCTGGAGAAGCTGCTGGGCCGCACGGTCGTGGTGGAAAACAAGCCGGGCGCCAGCGGCATCGTGGGCGCGGAGTACGTGGCCAAGTCGGCGCCGGACGGCAATACGCTGCTGTTCTCGGGGCTGGTGCCGTCGGTCCGCTACTACAGCCGCCCGGTTTCGCAGATCGGCGCGGAGCTGAAGCCCGTGTGCATGATCGCGCGCTCGCCCTATCTCGTGGTGGTCAATCCCAAGGCGCCCGCCCGGACGCTGCAGGAGCTGGTCCAATGGGCCGGACGCTCTCCGGGCGACCTGACTTTCGGGTCGCCGGGCAATGCCACGCCGCAGCACCTGGCCACCGAGCGGTTCCGCAGCCGGGCCGGCATCGACGTGCTGCACGTGCCGTATCGCGGCACCGGGCCCATGATGACCGATCTGCTGGGCGGGCAGATCCAGTTCGTTTTCGCCACGGTGGCGGCGGCCGAGCAGCATGTGCAGTCCGGCCGCCTGCGCGCGCTGGCGGTGACCAGCGCCGGGCGGCTCGACCGCCTGCCCGACGTGCCCACGGTGGGCGAGGCGGGTTTCCCGGGCTTCGAGGCCGAGATCGCGTTCGGCACCTATGTGGCCGCGGGTACGCCGGACGATGCGGTGGCCGCCTTGAACCGCGCCATCAACCAGGCGCTGACCGACGCCGGCGTGCGCGCCAGGCTGGTGGAGCAGGGGTTCGTGCCGGTCGGCGGCACGCCGGCGGACCTGGAAAAGCGCCTGGTGGCCGAGGTGCAGGCAATCTCCGAGCTGCTGCGGTCGGGCCGGGTCCGCATCGACGCCGCTTGAGGGGCGGCGGTTTCGATAGCGGGACGGCGCGCCGCCGCTGTCCCTATTTAGGCGCCCTCGTCATTGCGGGTTAACATTGCGCTTGCTCCGGGGTGCACGCCAGTGCTGAGATCCAGACCCGCGAACTTGACCCGGTTCATGCCGGCGTAAGAAGAGCATTGACCTCGACGAGGGGGCGCATGCCGGCGCCGCCGGCACGGGCGGGCTTCGGAGCTTCCAGGTACAGGAACACGAAAGCCCATGAACTACGCCGAACCGCCGGTCGCGGACATTCTCGAATTCATCGCCCAGGACGGCTGCATCGACGAGCAGTTCGACCGGCTCGCGCTGCGCCTGTTTGCGTATCAGTACGGCGCCAACGCCGCCTACCGCGGTTTCTGCCAGCGCCGCGGCGCCACGCTGCGCACGGTAAAGACGTGGAGCGACATCCCGCCGGTGCCCATCGACGCGTTCAAGGCGATGGAGCTGCGCTGCGAAGCGCCTTCGCCGGCGGAGCGCGTATTCATGACCAGCGGCACCACGCGCGCCGACACGCGGGGGCGGCACTTCCATCCGCGGCTGGACGTCTACGACCTTTCCATGACGCGCAACTTCGCGCGGCGCTTCATGCAGGGCGCGGAGCGCCTGCCGATGGGCATTCTTTTCCCCGATGAGATCGCCATGCCGAACTCTTCGCTGGCGCATTATCTGGCGCTGGCCAAATCCGGGTTCGGCGCGGCCGGCAGCCGATACTTCATGTCGCCGCAGGGCATCGACCTGGACGGCCTGTGGCAGGCGCTGGAGCAGGCCGAGCGGCAGGGCGAGCCTTATGCGCTGCTCGGGGCGAGCTACGGCTTCGTGCACGTGATCGACGCGATGCGCAGGCAAGGCCGCTCTTTCCGCCTGCCGCCGGGCAGCCGCATTCTCGATACGGGCGGCTACAAGGGGCAGTCGCGCGAGCTGCCGCTGGACGACTTCTACTCGTCGCTTTCCGAGCTGCTGGGCGTGCCGCGCGCGCTGTGCATCAACATGTACGGCATGACCGAGCTGAGCACCCAGTTCTACGACGACGGCAATGCCGTCGTGCCGTCGGTGAAGTCGGGGCCGCACTGGATACGGTCGCGCCTGGTGGACCCGGCCACGGGCCGCACGGTGCCGGCCGGCGAGCGCGGGATCCTGGCGCATTGCGACCTGGGCAACTTCAACTCGGTCAGCACCATCCTCACCGAGGACGTGGGCCAGCCGGCCGAGGGCGGGTTCCTGCTCCTGGGGCGGGCCGGGGGCGCGCAGGCCAAGGGCTGCTCGCTGGCGGTCGAAGAATTCATCCGGTCGGCCGCGCCATGAACACGCGCCGGGTCGAGGCGGGTTATCTGCCCGGGCTGGCCGCGGCCGAGGTCCAATGGCAGGCGCTGTCTTTCGAGCGGGACGGCGAACGGCTCGAGGTGGCCGTGCCGGTGCTGTCCGCGCCGCAGATGGAGGCCCTGGCCGCGCGCGTGCGGCGCGCGAGCGCGCAGCATCTGAAGACCATGACGGTGTCGGAGATCATCGCCGTGATCGACCGCGCCGTCGGCCGGCTGCTGGACCGCGACGATCCCTACCGCCGGCGGGCCGACGCGCTGCTGCCGTTCGTCAGCGGCTATGACGCCGAGATGGTCCGCCTGGGACTGACCGGCTTGCTCAAGACCTTTCGCGCGCCGCAGCTGCATCGTTTCGTGGCCGAGGATTTCCCCAACCCGAAGGTGCTGGACGGCTTCCAGCCCGCGGCCAAGGGCGGCGCGGTGCGCGCCTACGGTCCGGGGCTGCTGGCGCACACCTGGGCCGGCAACGTGCCCGCGCTGGCGCTGTGGAGCCTGGTCTGCGGGCTGCTGGTCAAGGCCGGCAGCATTGGCAAGGTGCCCAGCGCCGAGCCGCTGTTCGCCGGCTGGTTCGCGCGGTTGCTGGCCGAGGCGCATCCGCCGCTGGCCGATTGCCTGGCAGTGGTGTGGTGGCGCGGCGCGGGCGGCGATGAAGCCGACGCGCTCTATGCGCAGGCGGACGCCGTGGTGGCCTATGGCGGCAACGAGGCGCTGCAGGCCATCCAGCGCCGCCTGCCGGTCACCACGCGCTTCCTCGCCCATGGCCACAAGCTGGGCTTCGGTGTGGTGAGCGCGGCGGCGCTGGACGCCGTGAACGCCCCGGCCGTGGCCCGGCGCGCCGCCTGGGACGTAATGCGCTACGACCAGCAGGGCTGCTACTCGCCGCACATGTTCTACGTGCAGCGCGGCGGCGCGGTGGCCCCGCGCGAATTTGCCGGCTACCTGGCCGGCGAGCTGGCCAACCTGCAGCGGCGCTATCCCCGCCGCGCGCTGGACCTGGAAGAGTCGGCGGCGCTCGCGAAATGGCGGCAGTCCATCGAATGGAAGGCGGCGGGAGCCGGCGACGCGCTGCTGGGCGATCCCGGCGCGGCGTGGACCGTGGTTTACGCCGACGCGCCGCAGGAGCTGGCGCCCACCGCGACGCAGCGCAGCATCGTCGTCGCGGCCATCGGCTCGCTGGACGAGGTGGCCGCCGCCGTGGCCGGCCGCGCCTTGGCCGGCCGCGCCTTGGCCGGCCGCGCCAGCTTTCTCCAAACGGCTGGGGTGGCGGCGGCGCCCGAGGAGCTGTACCGGCTCGCCGAACAGCTGGGCGCGGCGGGCGTTACCCGCATCAGCGCCCTGGGCGCCATGAGCGTACCCGAGGCGGGCTGGCATCATGATGGCCGCTTCAACCTGCTCGACCTGGTGCGCATGACCGAGATCGAGCAGTCGGCCGAAGCAGCGGCCGAGCCCTACGCGCCCTACGAGCCATGAGCCGAGTCATGAGCGCGGTCGCGGCCATGCCGTTTCTCGACATCCGGGGCGTCAGCTACGGCTACCCGGGCCGGCCGGCCGTCGTGGACGGCATCGACTGGCGGCTGGAGGCCGGCGGTTTTCATTGCCTGGTCGGGCGCAGCGGCTGCGGCAAGACCACGCTGCTGAAGCTGGCGGCGGGCCTGCTGGCGCCGCGGTCGGGCCGCATCGTGCGGGCGGACGGCACGCCGGCCGCGCCCGGTCCGCAACTGGGCTATATGTTCCAGGCGCCCACGCTGCTGGAATGGCGCCGCGTCATCGACAACGTGCTGTTGCCCGTTTCGCTGCAGCGCCGCCCGCTCGCCGCCGACCTCGAGCGCGCCCGGGGCCTGCTGGACATGCTGGGGCTGTCCGGCCATGCGCAGCACTACCCGAGGCAGCTGTCCGGCGGACAGCAGAGCCGCGCGGCGCTGGCGCGCGCCCTGATCCTGGAACCGGCGCTCCTGCTGCTGGACGAGCCCTTCGCGGCGCTGGACGCCATCACGCGCGGCGAGCTGCAGGACGACCTGATGCGGATGTGCCGCCTGCGCAGCACGACCGTGCTGTTCGTGACGCACGATATCGGCGAGGCGGTATACCTGGGCGACCGCGTGGGCGTCATGCACCGGGGCCGCCTGGTGGCCGACATCCCGGTGAGCCTGCCCGCGCCGCGCACGCCGGCCATGCGCCACGAGGCGGCCTTCAACCAGGCCTGCGCGCGTGTCTTCCAGGCCATGACCGGAGACGGGCCATGAAGCGGGCGTTGAATCCGCGCGTCCTGGCCGCGGCGCTGTTCGCGGCGCTGCTTGCCATCTGGGAGCTCACCGTGCGGCAGGCCGGCATTTCGGCGCTGGTGCTGCCCGCGCCCTCGGCCGTGGTCCGCACCTTGTGGACCACCCTGGGCTCGGGCTATCTGTGGCCGCACATCGGCGCGACCCTGGCCGAGATGCTGCTGGGGCTGGCGCTGGGCGGCGCGGCAGGCCTGGCGATGGGCGTGGCCCTGGCCGAATCGTCCCTGCTCGATCGCATGTTCAAGCCCTACGTCGTCGTGAGCCAGGTCGTGCCCAAGCTGGCGCTGGCGCCGCTCTTCGTGCTGTGGTTCGGATTCGGCATGCTGCCCACCATCGTGATGACCGCGCTGATCTGCTTTTTCCCCTTGATGGAGAACACGCTGACCGGCCTCGGGCAGGTCGATCCCAACCGGCTGCAATTGTTCCGCATGCTGGGCGCGTCGCGCGCGCAGACCCTGCTGCGCCTGAAGCTGCCCGCGGGCCTGCCTGGCATCCTGGCCGGCTTGCGCGTGGCGGTGGTGCTGGCGCTGGTCGGCGCGGTGGTGGGCGAATTCATCGGCGCCAGCCGCGGGCTGGGGGCGGTCATCATCGCCGCGCAGGGCATGATGGACACGCCGCTCATGTTCGCGGCGCTGACCGTCATCGCCTGCATCGGCCTGCTGTGCTATCAGGCCGCGCTCATGCTGGAAAGGCGCCTGCTGCGCCCCTATGCGGATCATTCATGACACACACCAGGAATCCTCCCATGCGTCCGTCTCCCACCCGCCGCGCGCTGCTGGCCGCGGCCGCCGGCTTCGCCGCGGCGTCGCTCGCGGCCCCCGCCGCCCGCGCCCAGGCCGCGGCTTCCGGCAAGATCGTCCTGGCCGGCTGGAGCAAGCCCATCGCCGAGATCACCAACCTGCTCGCCGAACCCGACAAGGGCTTCTTCAAGGCCCAGGGCGTGGATCTCGTCTATCTGCCGGGCGCCGGCGGAGGCGACGCCATCCGCAATATCCTGAGCGGCCAGGCCGACGTGGCGTTCACCGATCCCGGCTCCTTCTTCATGGCGCTCGACAAAGGCGAAAAGCTGCGCGCCATCTACGACATCTATCCGCAGAACGTTTTCAACGTGGTGTCGCTCAAGTCGGCCCGCATCGCCCGCCCGGCGGACCTGAAGGGCAAGCGCATCGGCGTCTACAGCCTGTCCAGCGGCACGCGGCAGAACCTGCTCGTGCTGCTGCACCAGGCCGGCCTGAGCGAGTCGGACGTGGAAATCGTGGTCACCGGCGTGCTGAACTTCGCGCCCCTGCTGCAGGGCCAGGTCGACGCCACCGCGGCCACCGACACCGGACTGCTCGCAGGCCGGCGCCGCGGCCTGGGGGATGTCGACGTCATGGAAATGCGCGACTACATCAACGTCTCCAGCGACCTGTTTGTGGTGCGCGAGCAGGTCTACCAGGAGAAGAAAGCCCTGCTGCGCGCCTTCCTGCGAGCCTACCGCGACAGCGCCGCCTGGATGATCGCCCGGCCGGAAGAGGCGGCCTCGATCGCTTCCAAACGCGCCATCGACGGCACCGACCGCCAGGTCAATCTGGAGGTGATCCGCCTGCGCAACGCCGCCGCGGTCGCGCCGCCCGGCCCGGACGGCAAGGCGCGTCCGCTGGGCGCTTTCGACCTCGAACGCCTGCAGAAGGCGGCCGACGCTTACCGCGAACTGGGCCTCATCCAACGCCGTATCGACGTGGCCGGCGTGGTCGACGCCGGCCTGCTGCCGGAGTCGTGACATGAACGCTTCCCGAAAATTCGCAGGCAAGGTGGTGCTGGTGACCGGCGCCAGCCGGGGCATCGGCGCCGAAATCGCGCGCAGCTTCGCGCGCGAAGGCGCGACCGTGGTCGTCAATTACCTGAACAATGCCGCCGCCGCGGACGCCGTGGTCGCGCAATGCCAGGACGCCGGCGGCGACGCCTGGGCCGTGCAGGCCGACGTCGGCTCGCCGGAAGCGGTGCGCGCCATGATGGACGCCATCGTGCTGGAAACCGGCCGTCTCGACGTGCTGGTCAACAACGCGCTGCGGCATTACGCCTTCGATCCGCGCCGGCGCACCGCCTTCGGCGACCTGGGCTGGGCCGACTACCAGGCGCAGTTCGACGGCGCGGTCGGCGCGGCCTTCAACACCTGCGGCGCCGCGCTGCCGCATTTCAGGCGGCGCGCCCAGGGCTGCATTGTCAATATCGTCAGCAATCTCGTCGAGCATCCCGTGGTGCCATACCACGATTACACCACCGCCAAGGCCGCGCTGGCGGCATTCAGCCGCAATCTCGCGGTCGAGCTGGGGCCTTTCGGCATCCGGGTGAACTGCGTCGCGCCGGGCCTGGTGTACCCCACCCAGGCCAGCGGCGGCACCCAGGAGTCCTTCCGCGAATCGCTCATCGCCGCCACGCCGCTGCGCCGCATCGCCCGGCCCGAAGACGTCGCCGGCCCGGTGCTGTTCCTGGCTTCCGACTGGAGCGGGTTCATGACCGGACAGGTGCTGTTCGTGGATGGGGGACTGGTGATGCGTTGAGGCGGCGGCATCGCGCGCAGCGCGCTGCATCCGCGCGCGGCCCTGGCGCGCCCCGCCGCCGCGTTCCGGGATTTCATGATGCACGCGGCGGGCAGTGAGCGCAGCGGCCCGCGGCCGCGGTTTTTCAGGCCGGGCGGGCCAGGGCGAGCCCGGCGCGCGGCGCCCGGGCGGTGAGGATGGATCCGGACACGGATTCGGTGCAGTAGAGGGTGCGCCGGTCCGGGCCGCCGAACGCGAGGTTGGTGGTGGACATGCCTGCGGGGCTGCGCCATACCGTCGTCGGCTCGGCCCGGTGATCGAGCCGCCAGACATAGCCCAGGCCGGGATTGCAGACGAGCAGGTTGCCCTCCACGTCCACCGCCAGGCCGTCCGGTCCGCTGGGGCCGTACGATGTGAAGAACTGGCTGACCTTGCTCACGCTGCCGTCGAGCAGCAGGGGCACGCGCCAGACGCAGTTTCCGCGCGTCACCGCCAGGTAGAGCACTTTTTCGTCGGGCGACAGCGCCACGCCGTTGGGGCTGGGCACGTTCGCCAGCAGCAGGTCGAGCTGGCCGTTGCGGCGCAGCCGGTACAGGCGGCCGGAGGGATCGTGCAATCCGCTCTGTCCCTGGTCGGTGAAGTAGAGATTGCCGTCGCGGTCGAAGACCAGGTCGTTCACGCCTTTGAAGCGTTCGCTGTTGCGGCGCTCCAGGTAGGGACGGACCGCGCCGCGGGCGAGGTCCAGCGCCATGAGGCCGTTCTTGTAGTCGGTGATGAGCAGATGGCCGGCATCGAGGAACTTCATGCCGTTCGGCTCGCCGTCGTACTCGGCCACCAGCGTCCACTGGCGCGCGGGGTCGATGCGGAACACGCGGCCCCAGGGAATGTCCGCCACATAGAGGTTGCCGGCGTCGTCGAAGACGGGGCCTTCGAGAAAGGAATCGGCCGGGGCGCCGCCGCGGTTGGCGTCGGACCAGGCGCTGCGCTGCGGTTTGCGGAACCGCTCCGGCATGGCGGACCACACTTCGAATTCGACCACGTCGGGCGCTTGCAGCAGGAACATGGGATAGCTCCGGTAAGTGAATGGGGGACGGCGCCGGCTCAACGCGCGTCGAAGCCGATCTTCCTGGCGACGTTGCCCCACATGGCGCCGCTGTCCTGCAGGATGCGGGCGAATTCCTGCGCGTCGGCGGCGCGCGGCTCGGCGCCCATCCGGGTGGCGAATTCCCGCATTTCGGCGGTGGACATGACGGCGGCGATGTCGCGCTGAAGACGGTCGAGCACGGGCTGCGGCGTGCCTTTGGGCGCCCACAGGCCGGTCCAGTTCATGACGCCGAAGTCTGGCACGCCGGCTTCGGCGAAGGTCGGCACGTCTGGCAGGACGGCCAGCCGCCCCGCGCCGCTGACGGCGAGCAGGCGGAGCTGGCCGCCTTGCACCGGGCCCATGATGCCGGTGGTGGAGGCGAACTGGAAATCGATGACCTTGCCCAGCACGGCCTGTGTGGCTTCGGCCGCGCCCTTGAAGGGCACGTGCATGAATTTCACGCCGGTGGCGATGGCGAGCGCCTCGGCCGCGAAGTGCGGCGTGGTGCCGGGCCCGCCCGAGCCGTAGGTGACGACGCCGGGCTGCTTGCGCGCCTGCGAGAGCAGGTCGTCCAGCGTCTTGTACGGCGAGTCGGCGCGGACGGCCAGACCCATGGGGGCGAAGACGAAGGCGGAGACGGGCCGCAGATCCTGTGCGGGATCGAAGGGCAGGTTCTTGAAGATATACGGCAGCAGCGAATACGTGGTGTCGTTGGCCACCAGGGTGTAGCCGTCGGCCGCGGCGCGCGCGGCCTGGTTCGCGCCTATGGTGCCGGTGGCGCCCGGCTTGTTCTCGACCACGAAGCTCTGGCCGGTCCGGGCGGCGAGCATCTGCGCCATCTTGCGCGTGGCGACGTCGACGGCGCCGCCCGGGCCGTAGGGAACGATGATGCGCACGGAACGCTCGGGCCATTCGGCGTGCGCCGCGCCGGCGCATGCGATGAGGGCGGCGGCCAGCGCCGCGCGTTTCAAAAGAGCGGATACGGAAAAGCGATGGCGTTGCATATGTCTTCCTCGATTCGATGTTCTGCCGCGGGCCTATTCGGCGCTTAGCCCGAGGTCGCGCGCGAGCGCACTGTATTCCCTGACTTCGTCCGTCAATTGGGCCTGGAAGCCGGCGCCGCAGGTCTGTCTGGGCTGCATGCCGAGGGCCTTCAGGCTTGCGGCCGTTTCCGGCGCGGCGGCGAAGCGCCTGCTCAACGCTTCGAGGCGTTGCCGTATGTCGTCCGGCAGCCCCGCGGGCGCCAGCACGCCATACCAGGCGTCGGCGGCGTAGCCATGGACGCCGGCCTCGTCGAAGGTCGGCACGCCGGGGAGCTGCGGCACGCGGCGGGGCGACGCGACGGCCAGGGCGGCGAGCTTGCCGGACGTTATCTGGGGCAGGACCGAGCCGAGCGTCGCCAGCGAACTGTCGACCTGGCCGCCCATGAGATCGGAGACGGCCTGGGCCGCGCCTTTGTACGGGATATGGTTCATGGAGGCGCCGGTGAGCTGCAGGAACCGGGCCGTGGCGAAATGGCCGGAGCTGCCGGTGCCGGGCGTGGCATAGGTGTGCTTGCCCGGCTCGGCTTTCAGCCGGGCAAGAAAGTCCGCCATGCTCACGGCGGGCAGGGCGGGCCCCACCACCAGCACGGTGGGGCTGGCCGCGACCGCGCAGATCGGCGTGAAGGAGCGCAGGGCGTCGAATTTCACGCGGTCGCGGTAGAGCGCCGGGATCATGGTGTGATTGGTGGCGCCCATCAGCAGCGTGTAGCCGTCCGGCGCGGCCTTGGAGACGGCTTCGGCGGCCAGGATGGTATTGGCGCCCGGCTTGTTCTCGACCACGAAGGTCTGCCCCAGGGCCTGCGACGCATACGAGGCAAAGGCGCGGGCGACCACGTCCGTCGGTCCGCCGGGCGAGAAGCCGACAATGATGCGCACCGGCCGCTCGGGATAGGCGGCATGCGCCGCGCCGGCCAGCAGCGCGAGGGCCAGCATGGGAAGGATTTTTTTCATGGAATGTCTCCTGCGTCGGCGGCGTCGTGGCGCGCGCCGAGGATCGTCAGTTTTTCCGGATGCCGGCGTCGGCCAGCACTTGGGCGGCGCGCCGCATTTCGCCGTCGAGAAACGCGTTGAACTCGGCGGCCGTGGAGCCGACGGGCTGTGCGCCCAGCTCGGCCAGACTGCGGCGCAGGCCGGGATCCCGCAGCGTGGCGTGCACCGCCTCTTCGACGCGGGCGGCCACGTCGGCGGGCAGGCCCGCCGGCGAGAAAATGCCGTTCCATTCGTAAACCGCGTAGTCCGCCAGGCCCGTCTCGGCGACCGTGGGAACGTCCGGCAACTCGGGTACGCGCTCGCGCGAGGTGACGGCCAGGGCGCGCAGCTTGCCGCCTTTCACCAAGGGATAGGACGCCGCCATGTTGCTGAACATCATGTCCACCTGTCCGCCCATCAGGTCGGTCAGGGCGGGCGCGCCGCCCTTGTAGGGGATGTGGGTCAGGGTCAGGCCCCTGCCCTGCGAGAACGAAGCCGCCGCGATGTGCTGGGCCGTGCCCTGGCCGGGCGTGGCGTAGGTGAGATGGCCCGCGCGGGCCGCGGCTGCCAGGTCGTCGACCCGCCGGTACGGCGCCTGGGACGGCACCACCAGCAGATTGGGCGTGAGGCTGACCAGCGCGATCGGGCGGAAGTCGCGCCTGGGGTCGTAACTCAGCGACTTATAGAGGGCGGGGTTGATGGCGAATGCGGTGGCGTCGTAGAGCAGGGTATAGCCGTCGGCGGGGGCGCGCGCCACGCTGGCGGCGCCGATGGTGCCGCTTGCGCCGGGGCGGTTTTCCACGACCACGGGCTGGCCCAGGCGGGCCGCCAGCTTTACGGCCACCAGGCGCGCCTGGGCGTCGGCCGCGCCGCCGGCGGAATACGGAACGACCAGCTTCACGGGCTTTTCCGGGTATTGCGCGGCGGCCAGGGGCACGAGCAGCGCCAGGAACGCGCCGCCAAGAAATCGAATCGGGTTCAAGTTGTCTCCTCCTGTGGATGATTCGGCCGGCCGGTCCGGCCTGGCCGGTTTTTTTTCAGACGGTGGCGATCGGCGTGGCCGGAGAGCCGGCGGCGCCCGGCAGGCGCAAGGGGGGCGCGGTAAGCAGGAAGCGATGGCGGCCGTGCGCGCGCAGCCATCCGGCCAGCGGCGTGAGCCACCACAATTCGCCGAGGTGGATGCCGTTCTTGAACAGGCAATGCTCGTGCAGCGGCAGGCGCGCGCGGCGCAGCGGCGTGGCGCGCCCGCCGAAGTCCACCGGCCGCACCAGCTCGACCGCCGGGTTGTCGGCGATCAGGCAGGCCAGCCGCGAGTCGACGATCCACTGCAGCAGCCGCTCGTCGTTGCCGTCCAGGCCGCTGCCCAGCGCGTGCAGGCGCGCCACATCGGGCTGCCGGTTCATCGCCATCAGCGCGTCGCCGAAGCCGGTGTGCAGGCAGACCATGTCGCCGGGTTCGATGCTCACGCCGTCGGCCTCCATGATGCGCATGAGACGCTCATAGCCCACCGCCGTCCGCGTCCTGCCGACGTGGCGTTCCAGGTCGATCATTACAGCCCGTCCCTGCACGCCGTGCTCGGCCAACTGCTCGATGCCCAGCGCGCCCGCATTCGGCCCGGGAAAGCGCGCCCAGTCGGCCGCGGCTTGCGGGTCTTCTTTGGCGGCGACGATGTCCTTGCCGGCGCGAAAGCCGTTGTAGAACACCGCTTCCGCGTGTCCGTCGCCGTCCGCGTCGAAGCGGCTGCCCATGTGCGCGAGGCTGTCCCACTGCGTGGAGTACTGCGTATTCATGAGCAGCACGTCATCGCAGACCACGTCGGTCAGCCGGGGGTCTTCGCAGGCATACGACCAGCAGTAGCCCTGCGCGCCGGCGCTCTTGCCGTCGCGCAGCGTGGCATAGCGCCGCGGCGGAAGGCGGCGGGGATTCAACGCCATGCCGCCCGGCATGTCCAGCGGCAGCGAAAGGCAGAACGTCAGCCCTTCGCGGACTTCGGCGATGCCCTGCAGCACCTTGCGCCTGTCGACCAGGTTCATGCGCCCGCGCTGGTCGTCGGGCCCGAATTCGCCCCAGTTGCTGCCGGCGGGCGCGTGTGTCCATCGCTGCGGCATGGCCCGCTCCTCAGGCCGAGGCCGCATCGCGGGCGAGCACGGCCAGCGCATTGCGCGCGGCGGCGACGCCCATGTTCACATAGGCGTCGCCGGTGACGCCGCCGATGTGCGGACTCAGGATGATGTTCGGCTCCTGCTGGAAGGGATGGCCCGGCGTCATGGGCTCGACCGCGAAGCTGTCCAGGCCCGCCGCCATCACCTGGCCCGAGCGCACGGCGTCCAGCAGCGCGGTTTCATCGACCAGTCCGCCGCGCGCGGTATTGACGAGAATCACGCCGCGCTTGCACCGGGCGAGCGTGGCGGCGTTGACCAGTCCGCGGTTCTCGTCAGTCAGCGGGCAATGCAGCGAGATCGCGTCCGCGTCGCGCCAGATATCGTCCAGCGCGGCCTGCGCGACATGCTCGGGAAACCGCCGCGCGTAAGGATCGAAGCCGATGACGCGCATGTTCATGGCGTGGGCCATGGCCGCCATGCGCTGCCCGATGGCGCCCAGGCCCACCAGGCCGAGCGTCCGGCCCGCCAGCTCGACGCTCTTGTGCGTGGCCTTGTCCCAGTGCCCGCCGCGCATGCGGGCATCCAGCTTCACCACCGATTTCGCGCAGGCGAGCAGCAGGGCCACGGCCTGTTCGGCCACGGCCGCCGCGTTCGCGCCCACGGCCGCGACCACCTCGATGCCGCGCTGCGCGGCCGCGGCCTTGTCGATGGTGTCGGTGCCGCTGCCGTGCTTGGAAATCACGCGCAGGGACGGGGCGGCGTCCATCGCGGCGTCGCCCACTTTGCTGTAGCGCACGATGATGGCGGCCGGATCGTGCTCGCGGCAGAGCGCCACGATGTCCGCTTCGGAAGGCGTCTTGCCGGCGAAGACCACGTCGCAGTCGCGCAGCAGCGCCAGCGCCTGGGGCGCGAGATCGGCCGCCGTCACCAGCACCTTGGGTTTCCGGGCTGCCGGGGCGCTCACAGCGATTCTCCTTCTTTCAGCACGCCGGCGGCGCGCAGGGCTGCGACGAGCCACTTGGCTTGCGTGTCGCCCGCGTTGATGGCCTCGATGCGGGCGGCCTCGTCCTTGACCTTCTTTTCGGCGGCGGGCAGCAGGCCGGCGATTCTCTCGCGTTCCACGACCACGACGCCGTCGGCGTCGCCGATGACGAAGTCGCCGGGATGGACCGTGACGCCGCCCACGGACACCGGATGGCCGATGCGTCCGGGGACATTCTTGGTGGGGCCGTTGGGGTTCGTGCCCGCGGCGAACACCGGGTAGCCCATTTCGATGATGTCGCAGGCGTCTCGCGCGGCGCCGTCCATCGCCACGCCGGCGATGCCCAGCTTGCGGCAGGCGTTCATCATGATCGTGCCCATCAGCGCGGAGCTGAGGTCGCCCTTGCCGTCGATGACGAGCACGTCGCCGGGGCGAGCCAGCGACATGGCGGCGTGGATCATGAGGTTGTCGCCGGGGCGCACTTCGACCGTCAGCGCGCTGCCGGCGAGTTTCATGCCGGGATGCAGCGGGCGTATGCGTCCGCTCAGCGCGCCGCGGCGCCCGGCCACGTCGGCCAGGATGGCCGGCTGCAGTTGCGCCGCGCGGCGCACGATGTCCTCGCCGACGCGGGGAAAGTCTTTGACGATGTCCTGGTTTGCCATGGAAGTTCCTGTTCAGGGTTCAAGAGCCGTGTTGTGGTGAAAGGGGACCTCAGGCGGGCTTGATGCCGGCGTTGCGGATGAGCGCGCCCCACTTGTCGAAGTCCGCCCTGCGCACCCGGTCGAGCTGCTCGGGCGGACCGCCGGCCAGGCCGATGCCCAGCTGCTGCGCGAGCGCCTGCAGCGAGGGGCTTTGCAGCGCCTTGCCGATGCCGGCATTGAGCGTCCCGATGACGGCCCCGGGAGTGCCGGCCGGCGCGAAGACGGCCTGCCACTGTTCGACGATGAAATCGGCATAGCCCGCTTCCGTCATGGTCGGCGCGCCGGGCAGGGCGGCGAGCCGCTGCGCGGACGTGACGGCCAGGGCGCGCAGCGCGCCCGCCTGGATGTGCGGCAGCGCCGCGGCCACCGGCACGAACGCGAATTGCACCTGGCCCGCCAGCGTGTCTTGCAGCGCCGGCGTGTCGCCTTTGTAGGGAACGTGCAGGAACCGCGTGCCGCTCTGCTGTTGCAGCAGCGCGCCCTGCATGTGCAGGATGGTGCCGGTGCCGCCGGAGGCATAGGCGATGCGGCCGGGCGCTTTCCGCGCCGCGTCCAGCAGGTCGGCCAGCGTCCGGAAGGGCTGCGCGGCGCCCACTACCAGCACGTGCGGAATGGTGCCCACCATGATGACGGGCGCGAACGATTCGATGGGGTCGTACGGCAGCTTGCCCATCAGGTGCGGGGCGATGGCCTGCGGGCCGATCGACGTGCCGAGCAGGGTGAGCCCGTCGGGAGCGGCCCGGGCGACGCGGGCCGCGCCGATGGTGCCGGTGGCGCCGGGACGGTTTTCGACGATGACCCGGGTGGCCAGCAGCGAGTCGAGCTGTTGCGCGATGGCGCGTCCCAGCACGTCGGTGCTGCCTCCGGGCGGGTAGGGAACCACCCAGGTAATGGGTTTGCCGGCGGGCCAGTCTTGCGCGGCGCGCGCCTTGAAAGCGGCGCCGGCCGCCAGCGCCGCGCCCAGGCCCAGCAGATGGCGGCGCGTCATGGAGAAGGGATGGTGCATGGCGTTTCCGTGGAAAGTCAGTCGCAGGGCGGGAAGCCGTACAGCGCCCGCGGGTTGTCGGTGAGGATTGCGCGCAGCGTCGCGGCGTCGCCGGCCCATTCGGCCAGGCGCTCGAGCTGGCGCGCGTCGTCCGGCATGGGCTGCAGGCCGGCCGACGCGGTGGCGTGCGGCCAATCGCTGCCCCACACCACGCGCGCGGCCGATGCTTCGATGTAGCCGCGGGCCAGGCGGTCCAGGGCGGGGTCGTCCACGCTGTGCAGGGCGCTGACGAGGTAGCCGCCCGAAAGCTTTACCCAGGCCTTGCCGTCGCGCATCAGGCGCAACGCCAGCGCATGCGCGGGATGGCGGAATGCCTGGGCGGGCGCGATGCGCGCCATGTGGTCGAATACCAGCGGCACGGGTAGCCGGGCCAGGGAATCGCCGAGCGCGGCCAGCTGGTCGGGAGGCATCAGGAGCTGCATGTGCCAGCCCAACGGCGCCACGCGGCGCGCCAGCGGTTCGATTTGCTCGGGCGATCCCGTCACGCCCAGGGACAGGTTGAGCCGGATGCCCCGGACACCGGCGGCATGCATTGTTTCCAGCTCCGCGTCGGTTTCCGTGCCGTCGATGACGGCCACTCCGCGCGCCTGCCCGGCCATCGCGGCCATGCCCGCAAGCATGCAGCGGTTGTCGGCGCCGTAGGTGGAGGGTGTCACCAGGACGGCGCGCTGCATGCCCAGCAGGCGCTGCAATGCGCGGTACTGTCCGGCATCCGCATCGGGCGGCCGCAGCGCCGCGCCGGGGGCGGCGGGGCAGCGGGCGTCGTAGACATGGATGTGGCAATCGCATGCGCCGGGCGGCATGGCGACGGCCGGCGGCGCGCTGCTAGCCGAGAAGGCGAACGTTGCGGTCATCGGTGTGGGTCCGGCCGGGCGGCTTACTCGACGTGCGCGCCCGAGTCCTTGACGATCTTGCCCCAGCGGATGCGGTCGTCGTGGATCAATTGGGCAAACTGCGCCGGCGTGCTGGTCAGCGCGCGGGCTCCCTGCTCGCGGTACTTGGCGGCGAGGTCGGGCGTCTCCAGCGCCTTGTTGAATTCGGCGTTGAGCCGTTGCACGATGTCCTTGGGCACGCCGGCCGGCGCCGCGAGCCCGAACCAGGTCACGGCCTCGAAGCCCGGATAGCCGCGCTCGCCGATGGTGGGCACGTCCGGCAGGTCGGGCGCGCGCTCGGCGGAGGTGACGGCCAGCGCCCGCATCTTGCCGTTGCGCACATGGCCGATCAGCGTGGGCACGGACGACAGATACATGTCGATCTGGCCGCCGATCAGGTCGTTGGCGGCCTGGGCGGCGCCCTTGTACGGAATGTGCGTCAGTTTGATGCCGGCCGCATTCTGCAACTGCACCGCGGCCAGGTGCGCAACCGTGCCGTTGCCCGAACTGGCGAAGTTCAGCGCGCCGGGATGGGCCTTGGCTTCCGCGATCATGTCGTCGAAGGTCTTGAGGCGGGAATTGGCCGGCACCACGAGCACCAGCGGCGCATCGGCCACGAGGCCGATCGCGGTCAGGTCTTTTTCGGGGTCGTAGGGCAGCCGGGGGTACAGCGTGGGGTTGATCGCCAGATTGCTGGTCTGGCCGAGCACCAGCGTGTAGCCGTCCGGCTCGGACTTGGCGGCGGCGTCCACGCCGATATTGCCGCCCGAGCCCGGCCGGTTTTCCGTCACGATGTTCCAGCCGGTGTCGGCCGCCACCTTGACGGCGGCCTCGCGGGCCAGGACGTCGGTGCCGCCGCCGGGCGGGAAGGGCACGATCAGGCGGATGGGTTTGGCGGGATACGCCTGGGCCAGGCAGAGGCCGCTGGCCAGGGCCAGGGCCAGGCCGGACAGGACGCGCGCGATCAGCTTCATGGTTGTCTCCGATGATTGTTCTGGTCCGCGCATTGTGGATGTGTGTTCCGTCTAATACAATACGAGTTCGTATAGCGAAACGTGTTGCGTACAATGGACGAAAACAAAGACCACGATCCGGCCGATGCCGGCGCAGAGGAAGGCGTCGTCGCGGTGCGGCGCGCCATGCGCATCCTGGAGGCATTCGGTGTGGAGGATTCGCACCTGTCGCTCGCGGAGCTGAGCCGGCGCACCGGATGCCACCGCTCCACGGTGCTGCGCCTGGCCCGCACGCTGGCGCTGGACGACTATCTGGCGCAGCGGCCCGACGGCACTTGGCGGCTGGCGCGCGCGGCCGGCTGGCTCGGCGCCTGCTACCAGGCAACGTTCAATGTGCTGGAGGTGGTGCAGCCGGTGCTGCGCGAGCTATCGGCCGCTACTGGAGAAAGCGCCACGTTCTATGTGCGCGAGGGCGGCCAGCGCATCTGCGTGGCGCGGGTCGAGGGCCCGAAGTCCATCCGGCACCATGTGCGCGTCGGCGCCGCCCTGCCGCTGGCCCTGGGAAGCCCCGGGCGCGTGCTGCTGGCGTTTTCCGGCGAGCCGGGCGAGCCCTATGAGTCGATCCGGCGGACCGGATACATGATGTCGCTGGGCGAGCGCGACGCCGAAGTCTCGAGCATTTCCGCGCCGGTGTACGGCATCAACTGGACGCTGCAAGGCGCGATCTGCATCTCCGGCCCCCTGTCGCGCCTGACCGAGCAGGTTCTGCTGGGCCACAAGGAAGAGATATTGTCGGCCGCCAGCCGCCTGTCGCGCGCCATGATGGGCGCGCGGCAGGGTCAGCCGCGCTAACCGCCGACTGCCTGCGCGCTGCCGGCGCCGGCGGCCCCGGCGAGGCCGGCATGAACCGTGGCGCCCAGAGCCGCGCCGTGGATGGCCAGGTGGGCGCCCAGCTGGATGGCCTGGAGCAATTCGGCCCGGTTCGCTCCCAGGGCCAGGCCCTCGGCGATGAGCGTGCGCGTGGCGGCCATGTCGCCGTGCGTGAAGCAGGCGTGCAGGGCCAGGCGCACCAGCAGGCGTTCCGCATGGCTCAGGCCGTTCGCAGGCGCGCCCTGCTCGGCGAAGTCCAGCAGTACGGCGACGTAGCCGGGGTCCAGCGCGGCCAGGCGCAGCAAGCTTGCGGCCTGTTCGGGCCGGAGTTTCCCGATGCGCGCGCGCAGCGCGCGCGGAATGTCCGGGCAGGAGGGCGGCGCGGCCGCATGCAGCAGGTCGGCGGCCTGGAGCACGGCGCTCACTCCCTGCAGCGTCACGAGGTGCAGCACGTCGAATATGTCGGCGTCGCTGGCGCCGGCCTGCCGGGCAAGCCGCATGTGGGTGGCGAGCCCCGCTTCATGAAGATGGGTGGCCGACGCGTCGAGCGCGATGTACAGCAGCTCCACCATGCGCGGGCTGAGCGGTCCGGTTTGCGCCGGGTAGCCCGCATAGTCGGCGTAGCGGGCCAGGAAGTCCGGATTGGCGCGCAAGAGGGCTTCGGTCCAGGGACGCCAGTAGCCGCGCGCGGCGATGAAGCGCGCCTTGATGGCGTCGGTATCGGTCACGGGTTGCATCGCAGCGTCTGTCCAGTCAGATATTGCGCCTGGGCGCCGGCCGCGAAACGCAGCAGCGGCGCCAGGGATTCGGCGGAGGTATCGGGGGCGACTTCCACGGCATTGACGCGCCGGGCGTCGGCGCCCCATTCGCAGGCCAGCGTGGCCACCAGCATGCGCAGGGCGGCGGACTCGCCGGCCGCCTCCCAGTCCGGCTTGTTTTCACGCGGCAAGAGCAGGGTCAGGCTGCCGGGGCCGTCATGCGCATGGCGGCGCGCCGCATCCAGCGCGGCGTCCAGCCGCTGCCCCACGGGACGGTCCAGCACGGTCGCGTCCGCGACGGCGGGATAGCCGTCGCTGCAGGGCTGCGGCTCGGGCAGGCCGATCCAGGAACCGCGGATTCGGAGGTCCAGCGGGGCATCGCAGGACACCGGGGCGTGGCGGGAAGGCTGGCACGGCTGGCTGCCTCCGAAGACGGACGAGCCGCCGTCCACGGCAAGCAGGCCGCCGCCGATGGGACGGGCATGCGGGCCGGCCAGAAATGCGAGCGCGCAGGCCATTTCCTCGGGAGCGGCCATTCTGCCGAGCGGAATCTTCGCGACGGCGCGCGCCGGGTCGAGGCGGCCCGACTCGATCAGTCCGTTCACCAGTTCGGTCCGGACGAAACCGGGGCACAGCACCGTCATGACATATTCGGGATGGGCACGCGCCAGTGCGCGCGTCTGGGCGATGAGCCCTGCCTTGCTCGGGCTGTAGGCGCCGCGCCAGGGGATGGCGTGCAGGCCGGCGCCGGACGCCACGTTGACGATGCGCGCGCCGCGGACCAGGCGGCCGCGCAGGGCGTGCAGGAGCCGCGCCGGCGCGCGCAGGTTCAGGTCGAGCAGGCGTTGCCAGTCGCCGGGCGCGATGTCCGTGGCGGGACGGTTGCCGCGTTCCGTCATGCCGGCGTTGTTGATGAGCGCGTCCAGGCGGGGCAGTTCGTCGGCCAGGGCCGCGATCCGGGTCGCGTCGGCGAGGTCCGCGACGCAGGCCAGATGCCCGCCCTGCGCGGAGGGCGGCAGCGCGGCGCGCAAGGCTTCCAAGGCCGGCGCGTCGCGGTCCAGCAGCACGCAGCGCCAGCCTTGCCGCGCCAGGCGCCAGGCGGCGGCGCGGCCAATGCCGCTGGCCGCGCCCGTCAGCAGCACCGTGTCCATCAGAGCGTGGTGAAGGTAATGCCGCCGTCCACCACCAGGGCCTGGGCCGTGATGAAACGGGCCTCGTCGCTGGCCAGGAAAGCGATGGCGCCGGCCACGTCGTCCACCGTGCCCAGGCGGCCCATGGGCGTGCTCGCGATGCGCCGGGCGTCGCGTTCGGCGTTGCGGTTGCGCTGGGTGCCTTCGGTGGGCACGGCCGAAGGGCATACGGCGTTGACGCGGATGCCGCGCGCGCCCAGTTCGGCCGCGGCCGCGCGGGTGATGCCGAGAACGCCGGCCTTGATGCCGGAGTAGACCACCGATCCGGGCGCGGATTTGAGGGCGGCGGTGGAGGCGACGTTGACGATGGCGCCGCCGCGCTCGCCGTCCATGGCCTCGGCGGCGGCCTGCATGCCCCAGACCACCGCCTTGAAACCGATGTCCAGCATGCGGTCCAGGGTCTCGGGCATGATGTCGGGCACGTGCTGGTAGCGCACCCACGCCGCGTTGTTGACCAGGATGTCGAAGCGCGAGCCGTGCTCGGCGGCCTGGCGCACGGCCTGCGCAATGCCTTCGCGCGTCGCCACGTTCCGCACCACGGGAAACGCCTTGCCGCCCGCGGCCTCGATGGCGGCCACGGCGTCGTCCACCAGTTCCTGCTTTAAATCATTGACGCCCACGATGGCGCCGCGCGCGGCGAGCTGGCGGGCCGTGGCCCGGCCGATGCCGGCGCCCGCGCCGGTGACGAGCGCCACGCGCCCGGCGAGATCTTGTTGCATAGTCGTTTCCTACACCGATTCAATGAAGGCGCGCCCCGTTTCGCGAGACAGGCCGCCGAAGGCCGCGTCCAGCCTGCGCACCGCGCGCAGCGCGCGGTGCAGCGGCAATTCCCAGGTAAAGCCCATGCCGCCGTGCAGATGGATGGCTTTCTCGATGACGAAGGCGGCATTCGCGATGGCGCCGGCCAGCGCGGGACGCGGGTCGCGCGGCGCGCCGTATTCATCGGGCCGTATGGCGCGGCGGATGGCCGCGCTGGACACTTCCTGCAACAGGCGCATGCGCGCCAGCAGATGGCGGACCGCCTGCTTGGCCGACAATGGCCGGCCGAACTGCACGCGCGTGGCCATATAGCTCGCCGCCGCCTGCAGCGCGCCTTCGGCCGCGCCGTTGGCGAATTCGGCCAGCAGCAGCCGGGCCTGGCGCTGCAGCGCGTCCCAGGCCGACGTATCCAGGCGCGCCAGCACGGGCGCGTGCCGCAAATCGAGCCAGACCTGCGGGCAGTCCGGGTCCAGCGCGGCCTGCACTTCGCGCGGCGACCCGGCGGCATCCACGAGCGCGGCGCCTTCGGCATCGGCCGCGAGCACCCAGTCGGCCGGGCCGTGGTCCAGCCGGACCCAGCCATCCGGCAGCCGGCCCTGCCATGCGATGCCGGCCAGGCGCTCGCCCGAGGCCAGCGCCGCGGCCTGCGGCGTGTCCGCCAAGGCATGGGCGGCGACGATCTGCTCGGCCAGCGGCAGGGGCAGGCGCAGCCGTCCCGCGGCATGGACGATGGGCAGCGCAAAGCGCAGGTCCAGGCCCAGCCCGCCGTCGTCCTCGGCGGCCATCACGCCGCACAGGCCGGCACGCGCCAGCACGGCCGCCATGTCGTGCACGTCCTGGCGGGTCAGCGCGTCCATGATGGCCGCTTCGGCGGCCTGGGCGAATTCCTCGGGCTGCAGTGCGTCGCTGCTCATGTCAGATCCTTGGGAAGATTCATGATGCGCTGCGCGATGACGTCGAGCTGCACTTCGGTGGTGCCTGCGTAGATCGTCTCGGCGCGCGCGAATAAGTAGGCGTTGGTGCAGGCCTGCCGGGCGCGGCGCGCCAGCGGGCTGGATTGCGGACCAACCTGCGAAAGCAGCGAGAGGGCGAGCCCGGCGAAAGCCTGATGGCATTCCGACCAGTAGAGCTTGGTGAGCGAGCCGCGCGCGCCGATGGCCTCGCCGCGCATCATGCGCTCGACCGTCAGCTCCACCAGGCCTTTCAAGCCGTCGATCTCCGAGGCCAGTTCGCCGACGCGGCGCTGCACGCCGCCGTCTTCCAGGGCGGGAGCGAGCCGGGCATCGGATTTGCACGCCGCGATAAGCTGGCGCAGCTCGCACTCGAAGCGCCAGGGACGGTACATGCGGTTGGTGGCCCGTTCGATGGAGAGCACCCGGATGGCGGCGCTCCAGCCCTCGTCCGGCGCGCCCAGGCGCGCGCTGTCGGGAACCACGACGTCGTCGAAGAAGACCTCGGCGAAGGATTCCTTGCCGTCGATGGACTTGATGGGGGCGACGCGGATGCCCGGCGTGTCCATGGGCACGGCGAACATCAGCAGGCCGCGATGCCGGTCGGCCACCGTGCCGGTGCGGGTGAGCAGCAGGCAGTAGTGCGCCTTGGCCGCGCCGCTGGTCCAGATTTTCTGGCCATTGATGCGCCAATGGCCGCCTTCCCGCACGGCCCGGGTGCGCAGCCGCGCGAGGTCGGAGCCGGCGTCGGGTTCGGAAAACCCCTGGCACCAGTACTGGCGCATGGCCAGGATGGCGGGCAGGAACGCCTGCTTCTGCGCTTCGGTTCCGACCGCCATGATGATGGGGCCGGCCAGCTCCTTGCCGATGGAGCTCACGCTCTCCGGCATGGGCAGCGCGCCGATTTCCTTGTTCACGGCCAGATGCTCGCGCAGCGTCAGTCCATGGCCGCCATAAGGTTTGGGCCAGGTCATGCCCGCCAGGCCGGCCTGGTACATGGCGGCTTCCCATGCGCTGCTTTCGGCCAGCGTCGCGGGCCGCCAGTCCGGGCTGTCGGTCCGCATGAAACCGGGCAGATTGGCGCGCAGCCAGGTGCGCGCATGTTGGCGGTAAACCTCGGGCCCGGCGGCCGGGTCGGGGACCGCTACGTGATGGTCGAAGTGCATGCCAGTCCTCAGTGAGCGGGCGCGGCGCGCGGGATCATCAGCGCGTCCAGCACGATCGCGCCCTGGCCCTGCGGGCGCACCAGAATGGGGTTCATATCGATTTCGGCGATGTGATCGCGATGCCGGAAGGCGAATTCCGACAGGCGGGCCACGCTGCGCGCGGCCGCGCCGATGTCCGCCTTGGCCCGGCCGCGCGCGCCGTCCAGCACGGGAAACATCTTGAGCGAACGGATCATCGCCAGCGCTTCGTCCTCGGTCACGGGCGCGGCCTGCACCGCCACGTCCTTCAGCACCTCGGCGTAAATGCCGCCCATGCCCACCATGACGATGGGACCGAAGACCGGATCCCGCGAAATGCCGGCGATCAGTTCCGTGCCGCCGCGCACCATGGGCGCCACCAGAACGCCGTCGATGCGCGCCCGAGGCGCATGGCGCGCCGCGCTGCCGACGATCCGTTCATAGGCCGCGCGCACGGCATCGGCGTCGACCAGGTCCAGCGCCACGCCGCCGATCTCGGTCTTGTGGGCGATGTCTTCGGAGGCGATCTTCAGCACGACGGGATAGCCTATCGTCTCGGCGGCGCGGACGGCCTCGCCGGCATCGCGGGCGACGAACTCGCGGGGCACGTCGATGCCGGCCTGGCCCAGGGCGCGCTTCGCGTGGAATTCGCTGCGGAACACCGCCGGATCGACGGGTTCGGCGGCAGGCAGCCGGGCGGGCTCGGACGCGGCGGCGCTCAGGCGGCCCAGCGCGACCAGGCCGGCCAGCCCGGTCGCCGCGGCGTCGATGCTGGAAAACACGGGAATGCCCAGCGCGTTGATCTCGCCGACCGCGTCGGCCGGACCCTGGCTGATGACCATCAGCAGGCGGTCGGGATGGCTGGCGCGCACCTGGGCGAGCGCCTCGAGGTAGACGCCGCGCAGCCTCGTGTTGTAGAGCGACAGGGACATGAACAGCGCCAGCGTCCCGTCCGACGGATCGTCCAGCAGGGCGCCCAGCAGCTCGAGCAGGATGTCGGGGCGGCTGGACATCTGGGCCGAGGCGTCCACGGGATTGCCCGTGCTCGCGGTGGGAACGGCTTCGCGTATGCGTCGTTGGGTATGGGACGCGAGCGCGGGCAGGGCCAGGCCCGCTTCGCTCATGGCGTCGGCCATCATGATGCCGAAGCCGCCGGAGGCGGCCACCAGCGTCACCGCCTCGCTGCGCGGCAGGCGGCCGGGCATGAGCAGCGAAGCGGCGTGGCCGATGTCGATCAGCGCTTCCACCGAACGCACGCGCAGCGCGCCATAACGGCGGAATACCGCGTCGATCACGGCATCCGAGCCGGTGAGGGCGCCGGTATGCGAAGCCGCCGCCGCCTGACCTTTCTCGGTCGAGCCGATCTTCAGGACGATGACGGGCTTGCGGCGTTCGCGCGCCATGCGCAAGGCGCCGACCAGCTTGCCGGCATTGCGGCAGGTTTCCATGCAGCACAGGATGATGCGCGTGGACGCGTCTTCGGCCAGGGCGGCGATGCCATCGGCCACGTCCACGTCGGCCTCGTTTCCGGTGGCGATGAATCGGCTTACGCCCATGCCGCGCCGGGCCACGCTTTGCATGGTGTGGCTGCCCACGTTGCCCGATTGCGAAACGATGCCCACCTGCCCGGCGGCAGGCATGTGCTCTTCGAGCGCGATCGAGAAGGAAGCGATCAGGCGGTCGGCCACGTTTACCGCGCCCAGGCAATTGGGACCGAGCAGGCGCATGCCATGGGCGCGGGCGATGCCGGCCAGCTCGGCCTGCAGGGCGGCGCCTTCCGGGCCGGCCTCCACGAAGCCGGACGACAGCACGATGGCGGCCTGCACGCCGCGGGCGGCGCAGTCCCGCAGCGCGGCCGGCGTGGCGGCCGCCGGCACGGCCAGGATGGCCAGTTCGGGCGCGGCGGGCGTGTCGAGCACCGATGCGTAAGCGGGCAGCCCCTGAATGACGCCGCCTTTGGGGTTGATGGGATAGACCGGGCCGGCATAGCCGTGCTTGGCCAGCATGTGCACGGGCCGGCCGCCGATCTTGGCGATTTCGTCGGAAGCGCCGATCACGGCGATGCTGCGGGCTTCAAAGAAGGCCGCCAGGCCGGCGCCCGGCTGTTGCGTCTGTTCCCCCATGCTCAGCGTCCTTTGAATACCGGCTGGCGCTTTTCGAGGAAGGCCATGCGGGCCTCGCGCGCGTCTTCGGTCTTGGCCAGGGCCATGGTGAAGTCCTGCTCGAAGCGGTAGGCATCCCGTTGCGGCATGAGGTCCACCATATTGGCCGCGCGCTTGGCGTACACCACGGCCAGCGGCGCCTTGGAGGCAATCTCATGGGCCAGTTCCAGGGTCGTGGGCAGCAGCCGGCCGGCGGGAAGCACGTCTTCCAGCACATTGCGGCGCAGCAGATCCTGCGCGCTGAGCCGTTGGCCGGTAAAGAACATGCGGCGCACGGTCGAGCGGCCGAACAAGGTGCGCAGCATGGAAGCGCCGCCCGCCAGGCCGACGTTGATCTCGGGCATGCCGAAGCTGGCGTTCTCGGAAGCGTACATGATGTCGCAGGCGGCCATGAGGCCCAGGCCCGCGCCCAGCGCGGCGCCGTTCACGGCGGCAATCACGGGCTTGGCGCATTCCCTGATGGCGTTGCCGGTTTCCCGCGTGACGCGGTTGTGTTCGAGGAAGTCGCCGGCGATGTCGGCATCGGGGCGGTCCTTGAGGTCGGCGCCTGCGCAGAAGACATTGCCGTTTCCGGTCAGCACGGCGCAGCGGATGTCGCCGCGCTCGGAGATCTCGTCGAAGACGGCGACGATGCGCCGGCGCATTTCGCGGTTGAGGGCATTGACGGGCGGACGATTCAGCGTAACGAGCGCAACGCCCTCGCTGACTTCGAATTTGACGGCGGGTTCGCTCATGCCCGCTCCTGGTACTGTCGGGGGAAGGCGGGCGCGCCGGGGGCGCGGTGGGCATGCTGCATCGTGTGTCTCCTCGAGTCGGAATGACCGGTCTTGCCTGTGCGCCGGAGCCTGGAGAGGCCGGCTTTTTTTTGATTATATGGATGGGTATTGCCGCGAATTCACGCCAGAAAAGTTGGTTGTGTTCTGCGCGAAAGCGGCATATTCCGGGGCTGCGCAAGCCGATACCATCGAAGCCGTGGCGGTTCGCCGGAACGCGGCGATGGAGGAAACCTGCAGATGCGTATCGATCGGATCGGCGCGCTGCGCGCGTCCCTGGGAGAGTGTCCCGTGTGGGATGCCGAGCGGCGGCGTTTATGGATGGCGGACTGCCGCAGCGGGCGGATCCATGCCCTCGACCCGGAAGGGGGACAGGCGCGGAGCTGGCTGCTGCCCGCGCCGCTGGGCTCTTTTGCGCTCAATGGAGACGACGAACTGGTCGTGGCCCTGAAGGAGGTTTTCGCGCTCTACCGTCCGGCCGACAACACGCTGCGCACATTGGCGCGCATCGACGACAGCCATCCCAACCTGCGCCTCAACGATGGCGTGCCGTTGCCCGACGGCAGTTTCGTGGCCGGCACGATGCACACCTGCCGGCAGGAGGGGCAGGAGCCGCTCGGAGGGCTTTATCGGCTGGATACCCGGGGCCGCCTGACGCGCATCGCGCAGGGCATCGGCGTGGCGAACGGTCCGAACGTGGATCTGCGCAATGAATTCTTCTATGTCTGCGACAGCGCGCAGCGCAGGATTTTCCGTTATCGCATGGACGGGGATGGCCGGCTCGGCGCGCGCGAAGTCTTCGTCGATACCGGGGCTTACGATTCGGCTCCGGACGGCTGTTGTTTCGATCTGGCGGGCGGCCTGTGGACCGCGCTGGTTCATGCGGGCGCCATCGCCAGGTTCGATGGCGCGGGCAGGCTGGACTTGCGGATAGACCTGCCCGTGACCCATCCCGCTTCGTTGTGCTTCGGCGGCGAGGACATGACGGACATCTTCGTGACGTCCATCAGCGACAGCGGGCGTCTGGCGGCCTCGGGGCCGCTGGATGGTTGTCTGCTCCGGCTTCGCGGCGTGGGCTTCGTGGGCGCGGCGCGGCCGCGTTGCCGGATACGCCCTTAGCGCCGGCAGGCGCCTGCCCGGTCATCCGGCGCCCGCCGCGGCCTTGCCGTAGGCCGTGAAGCGCAGCGTCTTGCCCGAGACGTGCGAGGCGATGAAGTCCAGGAACAGCCGGATCTTGGCCGGGATCATTGCCGTATCCAGGATGGTGGCGTACATGCCTTCTTCGAAGGTCGTGTTGGTGACGCGGTGGTCCGGGCACAGCCGGACCAGGGTGCCGCGCGTGATGTCGTTGTGCACGGTGTAGTCGTCCAGCAGGGCGATGCCTTCGCCCAGCCGCGCCAGCTCGAGCAGGGCCACGCCGTTGTTGGTGACGTGCCGCGGCTTGATCGGCACTTCTTCCTGGATCTCGTCCTGCTTGAATCGCCAGCAGTACTGGTCGCCGGGCAGGAGGTAGGCCAGGCAGGCGTGCTGCGCGACCTCGGCCGGCCTTGTCGGCGTTCCACGCGCGGCCAGATAGGCGGGAGACGCCACGAGGTAGCGCTCGCTCTTGAAAAGAATGCGCCGCTTCAGCCCGGCTTCGACGGGCGGCGAGATGCGGAAATCGATGTCGAAGTTGTTGCGCCTCAGGTCGGTCTTGGACTCGGACAGCACCAGTTCGACGAGGATGTCCGGGTACTGCTGGCGAAAGGCCGCGATGAGCGGAGGCAGCACGCCCAGCCCGAACATCATGCGCGAATGCACGCGCAGCGTGCCTTTGGGCGCGGCGCGGATCTCCGTGATGTTGCGGTGCGCCTCGTTGATGTTCCAGAGGATGCCTTCGAGCTGGCGGGCGTATTCCTGGCCGGCTTCGGTCAGCACGACCTGACGGGTCGAGCGCAGCAGGAGCTTGACGTTCAGCGCATTCTCGAACTCGGTGATCGTCCGGGAAACCGATGTGGCCGATACGCCGAATTGCCGCGCAGTCTCGGAGAAGCTCTCCGTTTTGGAAATCGACAGAAAGAGCTCCATCGCGCGCAGCCTGTCCATCATTCCTCCACTTTATGCAGCACAGAACGCCGCATTTATTGTATTCCAGCCATTACGGGCAGCCTTCTAGAATTTCCTTGAAGCTTCACGAACATTGAGGAGACATCATGGAATTCGGCGTATTCATTCTGGCGCAGCAGCGAGGTTATCACCAGTCGTCCCGGCAGGTCATCAACAACTCCATCGAACAGACCGTCGCGGCCGAGCAGGCGGGCTTCGACACAGCCTGGTACGCCGAGCACCACTTCAACAACTATTCCCTGTCGCCTTCGCCGCTGATGACGGTGGCGCACGCGGCGGCCAAGACGCAGCGCATCCGGCTGGGAACCGCGGTCTGCATTCTGCCGCTCTATCATCCTGCCCGGTTCCTGGCCGAAGTCGGCTTCGTCGATACGGTTTCCAACGGCCGGCTGGAGCTGGGCGTGGGCTCGGGCTACCAGGAATTCGAGTTCGAGCGCTTCGGCGTGCAGATCGCCGATTCCGGGGCCATCTTCAACGAGTTCCTCGACCTCATTCCCAAGGGGCTGACGCAGAAGATCTTCGAGCACGACGGGCAGTTTCTCAAGGTGCCGCCCAGTTCCATCGCGGTGCGCTGCCTGCAGGATCCCATGCCGCCGATGTGGATCACTTCGGGCAACCCCGTGACGCTGGGCCGCGGTGTGCGCGAGAATCACAATCTCTTCGTCACGGCCCTGCTCAAGGGCAACGACGCGATCGCCGAGCTGCGCGGCCGGCTGGAGAAAGTCGCCGCGGACAACGGCAAGGATCTGGACCGCGACGTGAAGTTCGGCTTTCTGCGCTGCGGCTATGCATCGGACAACAAAGCCGAGATCGACGCATACCTGGATTGCGCGCGCTTTCAGCGCCGCATCTCCGAAAGCCTGAAATACCGCCGCGCGCAGAGCGACGACGGCTACATGGTCAAGGAAGTCCCGTCGGAGAACGATCCGACCTTCGAGCAACTGCGCGGGAACCTGCCGGTGGGTTCGGTCAACCAGGTGATCGACAAGATGCTGGAAGAGATCAGCATCCTGCGCCCCAAGCACATTGCCTTGCAGACTCAACTGGGCGACTTCGACCAGAAGACCATGCTCAAGCAGATCGAGATCTGGGGCGACAAGATCATTCCCGCCATCCGCAAGGAAGTCGGCGCTTCCGCGCTGGCGGCGTAAGGAGCGCGTCATGCGTATCTACTTGAGCAATGCGGGCGCGATCTCGCTGCGCGAGCCGCTGGACTTCCGCCGGCTCGACGTCCTGGCCGACCCCCAGCCCAGCGACAGGCTCGAACGGGCCATCGCGCGGGTCGGGCGGCGCGAGGACGAGCGGCACATCCGCCTGTCGCCCTCGGTGCTGCGCTTCCTGTCGAAGCACGCGGGCGATCCGCAGTGGGAGGCGGGGTTCTCCGCGATGGTGGATTATGCGGCGCGCCACGGCTGGGTCGACGAGCGGGGCGACATCCGCGCCCACATGGTCGTGAACGAGCGCGACGACGTGGTGTCGGTCGACGACTTCAAGGCCGCGATGCGCGCCTTGCCCGCGGGCATCAGCGCGGTCAGCACCGGCGACGGCGAACAGGTGGCCGGCATGATCGTGTCCAGCCTCACGTCGATTTCCGCCGATCCGCCCATGGTCGGGTTCTTCGTGCAGCAGACTTCGTCTACGCGGGACGCCCTGCTGCGCAATGGCCGCTTCGTGGCCAACATCCTGGGCGAGAATCATGGCGGGGTCATCCAGGCTTTTCTGCGCCAGCCCCAGGGCCCGGCGCGTTTCGCGCAGGGCGGCTGGGTCGTGAACGAGCTGGGCTTGCCGGTTCTGCCGGATGCGCTGGCCAGCATCGAGTGCGACATCGTCTGCACCGAAGTGCTCGGCACCCACGATTTCATCGTCGGCAAGATGCGCAAGACCGCCTGCCGCCAGGCGCAGCCGGTCATCAATTTCAATGCCGCCACGCACCGCATCGCGCCCGTGCGGCTCCAGTAGGGCGGACGACGCCCGGCGCGCTTTGCCGGGGCGTCGGGCAGGGCCGGAGGGGGGAAAATGAAAAGCGGCGGGCCTGGCCCGCCGCTTTGGCGTGCAGCGTTCAATCCAGGACGATGCGGTTTTCCTTGATGACCTTGCCCCAGTATTGGCGGTCGGCTTCCAGTTGCGCATCCAGGGCTTGCGGGCCGCCGGCCTTTTCGGTCTGGCCGTTGGCGGCCAGCACCTGGCGAAAGCGCTCCGATTGGACCGTCTTGATGGCGGCCTCGGCGTACTGCCGGACCAGGTCGGCGGGCGTGCCCTTGGGCGCGTGCAGCGCCGTCCAGTAGCTGGCCTTGAGCTGGGGGTAGCCGAGCTCGGTCACGCACGGCACGTCGGGCAGCGCCGGGTCACGCCGGTCGGTGGTCAGGGCCAGGATCTTGATCTCCCCCGCCTTCTGGTGGTCGGCCAGGGCGATGGGCGTCATGTAGGAAAGGTCGTTGCGTCCGGTGATGAGGTCGATCAGGCTGGTCGGCGTGCTCTTGTAGGGCACGGGCGTCAGCGGGATGCCCAGCGTCTTGGACAGGATGAGGCCGTACAGGTCGGTGACGCTTCCGGGTCCCAGGGTGCCGTAAGTCAGCGCGCGATTTTCCTTCTTTGCGTAAGCCACGAGATCGGCAATGGAGTTCACGCCCATCGAGGATGGCACGGTGATGGTGAGCGGGCCGTCGAACATCATGGCCACCGAGGCGAAGCTGTCGAAGCCATACTGCAGATTGGGACGCAGCAGGATGTTCAGCGAAACCGGGCCCGATCCGCCCATGAGCAGCATGGCGCCGTCGGCCGGGGCGCGCGCCACCTGGGTCGCGCCGATGATGCCGTTGGCGCCCGGCTTGTTCTCGACGATGAACGGGCGGCCGACCTGGGCGCTCATGCCTTCGGCCAGCAGGCGCGCGAAGTTGTCGTTGGGCCCGCCGGACGCATAGGGAACGATCAGGGTCACGGGCTTGGGGGCGGCGCGCAGCGGCCGGGCAAGCATCATGAGCGTGCCGGCCGCGAGAAAGCTGCGGCGCGTGGGCTTGAACATTGTCTCTCTCCTTGTCCTGGACGCCATCTTCTGCCTTGCCGTTTTCCTGGCGGGATCCGGTCTTGTGCATGCTGGCCACAGGGTCGGCCGGCGGGGGCGCCGGCCTTGGGTTGTCACAGAAGCCGATCATAAGTTTTATCGGTCCGCGCGATTACCCCACGGTTGTGCAGAACAGTTCTGCGGACCCGGAGAAACTGCGCGGCGGCGCGGGGGAGAAATGGATGACGGATGAGAACGGGCGGCGGTACATTTGTCGGGGCCGCATCGCCCAGCGACCCCGACCATCGGTTCCCTCGCCGTCCATCTTCCATGGCTACTCCATCGCCGCCTTCCCCTCTTGCCGACATCCTGCGCGCCGTCGTCCGGCGCTACCGCTTGCCGGATACGCCCGAGCTGATCGCGGGCCAGATGCGCAACGGGCCCGCGCAGGCGCTTGCCGTGGCGGTGGAGCAGGCCCGGCTGGCGCTGGCGCGCGGGGAGGCGCCGGGCGAGGAAACGAAACGCCGATTCCTGGACGCGCTCTGCCGCCTGATCCGCGACGCGATGCGCGAGCAGGGCGGCGACCCGGTGTTCCAGGCCATGGTGCTCCGGCGCCGCGCCGCCCGGGTGCGGGAGTACGCGTCGCTGGCCGCGCACGCGCAGCGGGATCGCCGGCGGATGCATGCGGCGGTGAATGCGGTTGCGCATCCCGCCCGGCGGCAGTCCGCCGATGCGGCGGACCTGCGCGAGGCGCTGGCCGGCCTGCGCGCGTTGGCCGCGTCGGGATCGTGGTCGGCCTTGCGCGAGGCGGCGGGCCGTCTTGCGGCCATGCCGGAGACGGCCGGCGATGGGCCGCTCGCGCAGGGGCTTGCGCGGCTGCGGGAGGCGCCGGAACTGGATCGCCTGCAGCGGCTCGAATCGTTGATGTCCGATGAGCTGGTGCGCGAATACCAGGCGCTGTGGGGCCGGCAGGGCCCGGTTTCGGGAAGCGCCGGGGCGGCGGCGCAAGGGGTTGCCGCGCAGCGGCGCGGCGCCCGGGTCGAGGCGCTGGCCGCGCGGGCATTGCGGGCGCTGGCGCTGCGGCTCGAAACCGCGGAGCGCGGCCGGGCGGCATACCGCGTGGCGACGTCGATGCGCGTGCCGGCCACCATACCGGGCAGCCCCGATCGCGCCAAGAGCGAGTGGGACGCGGTGTTGCTGCGACGGCCCGCGACGGCCGATGAAACGGAAGCCTGGGAGGTCTGCCTGCTGGTGGAGGCCAAGGCCTCGGCGGACGCGGCGGCCACCGATCTGCCGCGGCTGCTGCGCGGCCTGCGCCTGCTGGCGCAGGCGGACGAGCGCGAGACGTATGCCTTCGAAACGCGCGAAGGCGTGGCGCGCCTGCGGGGCGCGTCGCTGCATGCGCTGACGGCCGACGAGGCGCGGTTGGCGGAAACCGTGCTTTATTGCTGCGATGCCCCCGCCGACGCCGCGCCCCGGCTGCTCAGCGCCGCCAGCCGGATGCAGTTGCTGTCCGCGCCGGCCAGCCTGGCGTTCGCCTCGGCCCTGCGGGCGCCGAGGGCGGATGAAGGGCTGCTGGAGCCGGTCTGGCGCCAGCTGCTGACCTCGCCGCAATGGGGCGGCGTGCTCAGCCAGTATCCGATGCTGCGACTGGCGCGCGGGCTGATGGTTCATGCCGACGACCTGCTGGCCGCGGCCGGCGGCGCGGCGTCGTGCGGCTCGCGCGCCGGCGAATGACCGCCCGGCGCGGGCCGCTGTCCGTGCCGCGTCAGACAATCAGGGCGGCGCTTGCCATGAAGGTGGCCGTGCTGTCGAGGCGGCGCGTGCTGGCGATGGTGGGCGCCCAGCGCAGGGACAGCGACAGCGAGCGCTGGTCGGCCAATTTGCGGTCGTAGGTGAGAATGGGGCCCAGGGCGAAGTCGTGCCCCCGGAAGCCGTCGAGGCGGTCCGCCGTGGGGCCCGAGTCCTTGTCCAGCTGCAGCCGGGTCCCGGCTACCAGGCCCAGTCCGTTGCCGAACATTTTCCGGGCCATCACGTCCAGCCCGAATAGCGGGGCGTTGCGATAGCCGGTGGGCGCCCAGACGTTCAGGCTGAGCGACAGGTGCTGCGTTTCGGAGAAATGGCAGCCGGCGATGACGGGCGTGAAATACAGGTCGAACAGGTTGGAGGCGATGTCGCTCGTCTTGCCCTGCCGGGCCAGCAAAGCGCCAGGAGCAGGGCGCCGGGGCGAAAGGCGGCCTGGGGTGCGGACGGACGGTTCTGCATGGCGACGTGTCCTCATCCCTTGCATGTCAGGGCTCCGCTGCGCAAAGCGTATCGATCGGCACAAGCAAAGCGACGGGCCGTCGCATCGGTTTGGTTTCTGCCCAATTCCGGAACTCGTCAATTCTCCATCGGGGCGGGCGGCGGCCGCCGGGCGCCGAGCGGGTCGGCCTCGCGCGGATCGGCCGGTTCCAGCGCGTAGCCGATTTCGCCGGCCGCCTCAGCGAGGATCTTCTGCGCCAGGCCGAAGGCGGTGTTGGCGGCGGGCACGCCGGCGTAGATTGCGTTCTGCAGCAGCACTTCCTTGAGTTCGTCGGGCGAGAGCCGGGAGTCGTCGGTGGCCGTCAGCGCCGCTCGCACGTGCAATTCGAATTCCTCCCAGCGCGCCAGGGCCAGCGTCACGGACAGCACCATCATGCGGCGCGCCTTGCGAGGCAGGCCGTCGCGGCTCCAGATGTCGTGCCAGGCATAACGCGTGATGAGGTTCTGGTATTCGGCCGTGAAGCCGGTGGCGCGCGAAAGCGAGCGATCGACCCATGCGTCGCCCAGGACGGCCCGCCGGTTGGCGAGCCCTTGCTCGAAATCGTCTTTGCGGCTCATCGAGGTTCCTTGTTCGGGGAAGTACGGCGAGCATAAAGCCAGGGACGCCGGCGCGCAGGCGTCCCTGGCCATGCCCGGGCGGGGCGGTCAGTTGACCTGGATGTTGTTGGCCTTGACCACCTCCGCCCAGCGCGTCTGCTCTTCGTCGACGAACCTGGCGAAGTCGGCGGCGCTGCTGCCCACCGGGGTGAGGCCCAGCTTGCCGAGCTTTTCCCGGGTTTCGGGGCGCGCCAGCGCTTTCTGGACCACGTCCTGCAGCCTGGTCACCACCTCGGGCGGCGCGCCTGCCGGCAGGAAGAAACCGTTCCATTCCACCACGTCGAAGTTCTTCACGCCGGATTCCGCCACGGTGGGCACGTCGGGCAGTTCGGGCATGCGCCTGGACGAGGACACCGCCAGGGCCTTGAGCTTGCCGCCGGTGACGTAGTTGAGGCTGGAGGCGGCATTGGCGAAGTACACGTCGACCTGCCCCCCCATGACGTCCACGATGGCGGGCGCACCGCCCTTGTACGGCACGTGGATGGCCTTGATGCCCGTGTCTTTCTTCAGCAGTTCGGCAGCCATCTGGGCCAGGCTGCCGGGGCCGTACGATGCGTAGGTGTAGTGGTTGGGCTGGTCTTTGGCGGCCTTGATGAAATCGGACAGCGAACCAAAGGCGGAGCCGGGCGCGGCCACCAGGATGTTGGGCACGCTGACCGCCTGCGATACCGGGATGAAGTCTTTCTTCGCGTCATAGGGCAGCTTGCGCAGCGCCGGATTGATGGCGAAGGCCGAGGCGTCGTAGAGCACGGTGTAGCCGTCGGGATTGGCCCGCGCCACGTAGGCCGCGCCGATGGAGCCGCTGGCGCCGCCCTTGTTCTCGATGACGACGCTCTGGCCGCTGGTTTCGGCCATGCCTTGCGCGATGATGCGGGCGGCGTTGTCGGCCCCGCCGCCGGCGGAATAGGGCACGACAACGGTGATGGGCTTGTCGGGATAGCCGGCGGCCTGCGCGGCCGCCGCGGCGGTCAGGCCGAGGGCCGCGGCCAGGGCGGCGCGGGCCGGGTGAGTGCGTTTCTTCATGTCTGCTCCATTCTCCTGTGCGGGAAGCGGGGGGCTTGTTGGAATCGTTGTGTCGTCAGGGGGGCGGGCGGTCCGGGGATCGGGTGTCAGACCGTGGCGATGGGGTTGACCGGCGCGCCGACCAGGCCCGGCAGGTGCATCGGGGCGGCGGTCAGGAAGAAGGCGTGGCGATGGTTCCGTCGCAGCCAGTGCGCGAGCGGCGTGAGGTGCCATAGCTCGCCCAGCGGCAGGCCGAGCTTGAACAGGCAGTGTTCGTGCAGGGGCAGCAGCGCGCCGCGCTCCGTGTCGAGATGATGGTTGCGCAGCTCGACTGCGTGGTTGTCGGCCGCGATGGCGGCGATGCGGCTGTCGGTGATCCACGCGAGCAGGCCGGGGTCGCCGCCGTCGAGCACGCAGCAACGGGTCTTCAGCCGGTGCTGTTCGTTGTCGGCCAGCGTGAGCGCGAGATCGGCCAGGCCGGTGTGCAGGCACAGCACGTCGCCCGGGCGCACGGTTACGCCGTCGGCCTGCATGACGCGCATGAGGTCGGCGTGGGTGATCTTGCGCTGTTCGTCGCCGAAATGCGCGCGCAGGTCCACCATGACGCCCCGGCCCTGGATGCCGTGGCGCGCCATGGGGGCGATGGACAGGTCGCGCGTGCCGGCGAAGCCTTCGCGGCCGGGCGCGCTGACGGTGTAGCCGTTGTAGCCCGTGGGCTGGGGCGTGCCGTTGCCCCGCGCATCGTAGAGCGAACCCACGTGTCCGAGGGCGTCCCATTGGGTGGAGTACTGCGGCGAGAGGGTGACGCTGTCGTCGCTGATGACGTCGGTGGCGCCGGGCACGTCGTTGGCCAGGGGGTAGCGGTAGACGGGCACGCCGTTCTTCTCGGCGGGCCGGATCACGGGGCCCTTGCGCCTCGGGTTCAGCACCGGCGCGCGCGGCACCGTCAATGGCAGGCTGAGCGAGAACGACAGCCCTTCGCGGATCTCGGCCGCGGCGGCCAGGCGCGCGGCGCGGTCCAGGTGGTTGAGGGTGCCCAACTGGTCGTCGGGACCGAAATCGCCCCAGTTCGACCCTTCGGGCCGCTGGCGGTAACGCGGTGTCTGGCTCATGGCCTCGTCGTCTCCTCGCCCGTTTTCGTCGAGCGTCGTTGTTGATGCGGCGGCTGGCGCGGCGGCTAGCGCACCGCCGCGCCTCCCAGCAGCCCGTCGATCTCCGCCGGACCATAGCCCAGTTCGGCCAGAATGGCGCGGCTGTGCTCGCCCAGGCCCGGGGCGCCGCGCGGCGGGGCGGCGGCGCCGTCCCTGTTGCCGCCTTCGTCGAAGCGCGCCCAGCGCGCCAGGCCCAGGTACTCGCCGGCCTGGGGGTTGCGCAGGGTCTGCATAAAGCCCATGGCCTGGACCTGCGGGTGGTCGAACATGTCTTCCACGCGGTTGACCACCGCGCACGGCACGCTCTGGCCGAAGCGCTCGGCCCATTCGGCGGCGCTGGCGCCCGCCAGGGCGCGCCGCACCCGGGGCACCAGCTCGTCGGCGCGGGCCGCGCGCTTCTTGACCGTATCGTAGTCGGGGTGTTCGGCCAGTTCGTCCAGGCCGAGATGGCCGCACAGCGCGCGCCAGAAGTGCGGCGTGTTGGCCGAGATGTACAGATAGCCTTCGCGCGTGGGATGGATGCCCGTGATGCCGCCCGACCGCATGTCGCGCTCGATGGCGCGCGGCTCGCCGTCGGCCCAGACCAGCCGCGCGGACTGCATGGCCAGGGCGCTGCCCAGCAGCGAGACTTCGATGGCTTGGCCGCGGCCGGTGCGCTCGCGCCGGTAGAGCGCGGCCGAGACGCTGCTGGAGATCAGCGCGGCGCCGTAGTAATCGACCACGGAACCGTACAGGATTTCCGGCGGTCCGCCGGGCTTGCCCTGCGAGGCGCACATGCCCGTCATGGATTGCAGCACCTGGTCGTAGCCGGCGTGGCCGGCCATGGGGCCCCGGGCGCCGTAGCCCGTCATGGCGCAGTACACCAGGCGCGGATTGACGGCCGCGAGCGTGGCGTAGCCGATGTTCAGCCGTTCCGGCACGCCCGGGCGGAAATTGTGCACCAGCACGTCCGCTTCGCGGACCAGCCGCGTCAACACTTCGTAGCCGGCCGGCTCCTTGAGGTTGAGGCAGATGCCGCGTTTGTTGCGGTTGATGCCGAGAAATGCCCGGCTTTCGGCCGCCAGGGTGGACGGATACTTGCGCAGGTTGTCGCCTTCGGGCGGCTCGATCTTGACGACCTCGGCGCCCAGATCGCCCAGCAGCGCGCAGCCGTACGGGCCGGCGATGTAGGCGCTCAGGTCCAGCACCTTGACGCCGGCCAGGGGAAGATCGGAAACAGCGGGTTGTTGCATAGGGTGGTCGTTCGGAATCCGTGGGAAAAGAAAAAGGCGCGCGGACAGCGCCTAGCCTGCGCCGGCCGCCAGCAGCACGTCGCGCGCGCGGCGCACGAAGGGGGCATCGATCATGCGGCCGTCGAGCAGGAAAGCGCCCACGCCGGACCGCGCCCGGCTTTCGGCCACGACGCGGCGCGCATGCTCGATTTCCTCGGAGGAAAAACCGAAGACCTCGTTGGCGATGGCGACCTGGCTCGGATGGATGCACGATTTGCCGAGCAAGCCCAGCGAACGCGAGAGCCGGGCCTCGGCGCGGAAGCCTTCGGGGTCTTGCACGCGGGGATAGGCGGCGTCCAGCGCATACTTGCCCGCCGCGCCCGCGGCCAGGCGCACGGCCAGCAGCACGGGGCGCAGCGTTTCCGGGGCGTAGCGCTCGATGCCCAGGGGCTCGAACAGGTCGGCCAGCCCTAGCTGCAGGCCGCGGACGCGCTCGTGCGCGGCGGCGAGTCCGGCCGCGCGCGCCAGGCCCCGCGGCGTTTCGACGTTGACCAGGAAGCCGCCGCGAAAACCCGCGGCCGTGGCCTGTTCGATGGCGCGGCGCACCGCGTCGGCGTCCTCGGTCTTGGGCACGTTGAGCAGGTCGACCGGCAAGCGGCCGAGCGCGGCGAGATCGTCGGCGTACCAGGGCGTGTCGGCCGCGTTGATGCGGACGATAATTTTCTTGGGATGCGCGGCGGCTGGCGCCGCGGCGGCGCGCCGCGCCAGCCAGTCGGCGAGCAGGGCGCGCGCCTCGGGCTTGCGGTCGGGCGCGACGGCATCCTCGAGGTCGAAGGAAATCGCATCGGCCTCGCTGGCCATGGCTTTTTCAAAGAGTTCCGGGCGCGAGGCCGGCACGAACAGCTTGCTTTTCATGAATATCTCCTGGGCCGGATTTTGACCTGGGAGCCCGTGCGCGTGGGCCAGCGGAGATTCGATCAAAAGATAGAATATCTATCATCATGAACACCGATTTCCTGCACACGCTCGTGGCCGTGGCCCGTTACGGCTCCATGGCCGAGGCCGCCCGCAGGCTGGGCCTGACCCATGGCGCCGTGGCGCAGCAGATCCGCGCGCTCGAGCACGAGCTGGGCGCGCCGCTGGTGGCGCGCGCCGGACGCACGGTGCACCTGACCGCCAAGGCGGCGGAGCTGCTCGCGCCCGTGCAGGAGGTGCTGGCAAGCCTGGAGCAGATCCGCTATCTGGCGCGCTCGGGCGAGGTCATGGGCGAGTTGCGGCTGGGCGCGGGCAACACCGCGCTCAATTCCGTGGTGCCGGCCATTCTGGAAAGGCTGGTGGCGCGCCATCCGCTGGTCAACGTGGCGCTGACGCCGGGGCATTCCGCGCGTTTCTACCCGGCGGTGGAAGCGGGGGAAATCGACGCGGCCATCGCGCTGCAAGCGCCTTATCCGCTCTCCAAGAGCATGGGCTGGCAGCTTCTGCGCGAAGAGCCTTATGTGCTGGCCGCGGCGCCCCGGCTGGCGGGGCGCGATCCCCACGCCCTGCTGGCCAGCGAGCCCTTCATCCGCTATCAGCGCAACGATTGGGGAGGCCGGCACGTCGACGACTACCTGCGGCGGGTCGGCATCACGCCGCGCGACCGCTTCGAGCTCAACGCCATCGAAGCCATTGCCGTCATGGTGAGCCGCGACCTGGGCGTGGCCATCCTGCCGCTGTCCACCAACGGGGCCATCGAGCGGCTGGGCCTGGCCGCGCTGCCGCTGCCGGCGCCGTGCGAGCCGCGCCGCTTCGGCCTGATCTGGCTGCGCGGTTCGTCCCGGCTGGCGCTGATCCAGGCGTTTCGCGAGACGGCGGTGGAGGAGTACGGCAAGCTGTGACGCGCGGGCCCGCGCCCGCCGCGCCGCCGGCCTCGGGCCCCTCCCGGCCGGACCTACCCGGCCGGACCTACTCCGCCTGCGCCAGCAGGGCGCGCAGGATGTCGCGCCGGCTCACCACGCCGACCAGCTTGCCGTCGCGGGTCACGGGCACCCGCTTGATGCTGCGGCAGACCAGGATGTCGGCGATCCGCGCCAGGCCGGTGCTCTCGTCCACGGCCACGGGCGGGCTGCTCATCACGTCGCGGGCGGTTCTTTCGGCCAGGTGCAGGCTGCGCAGGAACTCCGGGTTGAGCGGATGTCCCTCGGCTAGCTGGGCCAGCCAGTGCTCCTGCTTGCGCTGGTGCACGCTGTCCTGGCGGTGCACCAGGTCGCCTTCGCTCACCAGCCCGATCAGCCGCCCGTCGCTTTCGGTCACCATGACGGCGCTGATGTTGCGGTCCAGCATGGTGCGGATGATGGCGGATACGGGCGTATCGGGCGTTACGCTGAGCGGGTCGGGGGTCATGAGATCGCGTGCTCGCATGGCGGTTCTCCGGAAAAGGCGGCGGATCACTCGACGGCGACTTTCCGGCTCGCGCCGCCGGCCTTCTTGGGCAGGTTGAGCGTCAGCACGCCGTTGTCGTACGTGGCCTTGGCCTGGGCTTCGTCGATCGGGCCGGCCAGGGTCAGCATGCGCTGCGCGCTGCCCCAGTACCGCTCGCGCTGGATGACCCGGCCTTCGGATTTGACCTCGTCCTGCTGCTCGCGGTGCGCGCGGATGAGCACCGTGGCGCCGTCGATCTGGACGTCGATGTCTTCCTTGGAGAAGCCGGGCGCGTCGGCCTTGAGAATGTAGGCGTCCGGGCTTTCGGTGATGTCGATGTCCATGCGCGGCGCGTCTTCTTCGGCGCGCTGCCGGATGGGTCTGAGGAACGCTTGGAAAACGTCGGAAAACGGGTCGGATGAGGGAATCAGGCGCGACATGGAAGTCTCCTCGAGGGGCAAAGGCAAAGAGCTGCCTTCCCGTCTATATTGATCCTGCGCGGCCGGGCAATCTTGATCCGCGTCAAGCATCGATGTTTTGCCGGGTCGCGGCGCCGCGCCGCGTGCGAAGCTGGGGCCGCGAAGCGCATGGTTTCGCGCGCCGGAGGTCCGGGGATCGGGAGAGGTTTCATGTTGAAAAGCCTGCAATTGCGTTTTCTGGGAGGCGCCGGCACGGTGACCGGCTCGCGCCATTTGCTGGAGGCGGACGGCCGCCGCGTGCTGCTCGACTGCGGCCTGTTCCAGGGCCTCAAGCCGCTGCGGCTGCGCAACTGGGCGCCGTTTCCGGTGCGGCCGGCTTCGGTCGAGGCGGTGGTGCTGTCGCACGCGCACCTGGACCACTCGGGCTACCTGCCCAAACTGGTGCGCGAGGGGTTTCGCGGCCCCATTTATTGTTCGGCCGGCACGCGCGACCTGTGCGAGATCCTGTTGCTGGACAGCGCGCACCTGCAGGAGGCCGACGCCGATTACCTGAACCGTCATGGGATTTCGCGGCACAAGCCGGCGCTGCCGCTGTATACGGTGGCCGATGCGCAACGGGCCATCGCGGCGCTGCGGCCCGTGGCGTTCGATGAGACGGTGGCGCTGCCGGCCGGACTGCAACTGCGCCTGAGGCGCGCCGGCCACATCCTGGGCGCGGCGGTGGTGGAGGTGGACTACCCCGGCGGCAGGCTGGTGTTCTCGGGCGACCTGGGGCGCTACGAAGACCCGCTCATGCCCGCGCCGCAGGCGGTCGCCGAGGCGGACTACCTGCTGGTGGAATCCACCTACGGCAACCGGGCGCACCCCAAGGACGACCCGCGGGACGTGCTGGCGGAGATCATCCAGCGCGCGATCCGGCGCGGCGGCACCGTCGTCATTCCGTCGTTCGCGGTGGGGCGCGCGCAGTTGCTGCTGCTGCACTTGTGGCGGCTCAAGCAGGCCGGCCGCATTCCGCGCGACCTGCCCGTGTACCTGGACAGTCCCATGGCCACCGACGCGGTGGACGTGTATCTGCGGCACGAGCGCGACCAGCGGCTCACGGCCGCCGAGGCGCGGGCGGCCTACGGAGTCGCCACCTATGTGCGCGACGTCGAGCAGTCCAAGGCGCTGGACGCCTCGGCCATGCCGAAGATCATCGTGTCGGCCAGCGGCATGGCGACGGGCGGGCGCGTCATCCACCACCTCAAGCATTACCTCCGGGACGCCCGCAATACCGTGCTCTTCGCCGGCTTCCAGGCGGTGGGCACGCGCGGCGCGGCCATGCTGGACGGGGCGCCCAGCGTGAAGATCCATGGCGAGTACGTGCCGGTCAAGGCCGAGTTGCAGAATCTTTCCATGCTGTCGGCCCATGCCGACGCCGATGAAATCATCCGGTGGCTGCGCGGGTTTTCCAGGCCGCCCAGGGAAACGTTCATCGTCCATGGAGAGCCCGGCGCCGCCGACGCCCTGCGGCTGCGCATCCAGGACGAACTGGGCTGGTCCTGCCATGCCGCCGAGCCCGGCGAAACCGCCACGCTCCGGGGCGCGGCTTCCGGATCGGCGTAACCCTATTCGCAGGCGGCGCAATCGCCGGGCGGCGAGCAAGGGCGCTGCGGCGCGTCGCGGGCGTACATGACGGCGTCCATTCCGGCGGCGGGGCGGAACAGCGTCAGACCTTTCAGGCCGGCTCGCCATGCCTGCAGGAACAGGGCCTGGGCGCGTTCCAGCGGACAGTCGGCCGGCACCGGCACGCTTTTGGAGATCGCCGCGTCGACCAGGGGCTGCAAGGCGGCGAGCATGGCGACGTGATCCTCCGGCGCTATGCTCGCCGCGCTGAGGAAACAGGGCGGCAGCGGCGCGTCTTCGCCCATCAGGTGCCGCCAGCGCCGCCAGGCGTGGTTCTCCGCGCGGGTCTGGACGGGAGCCTCGCGCCCCAGCCGCACCATGCGCGTGTACACCCAGTCGAAAGCCGGTTCGATGCCGTTGGAGCAGTTGTCGCCAAAGGCCAGGCTGACGCTGCCCGTGGGTGCGAAGGAAAGCAGGTGGCTGTTGCGCAGGCCGTGCCGGCCGATGGCCCGCCGCACGGCGGCAGGCAGCTCGGCGCCTACCCTGTCCGCGCCCAGGTAGTCTTGGGGGCGGTAGAGCGGAAAGGGGCCGCGTTCGGCCGCCAGGGCGGCCGAGGCGGCATAGGCATGATCCCGGATGATGCGCACCGCGTCGCGGGCGGCGGCGCGGCCCGCCTCCTCGTCGTAGCGCAGGCCGAGCATGGCCAGCATGTCGGCCAGCCCGGTGATGCCCACGCCGATGCGCCGCTTGGCGCGGGCCTCGGCCGCGTGCGCGGGCAGGGGCCAGCGCGTCAGCGCCAGGACGTTGTCGAGCAGGCGCACCTGGATGCGCGTCATCCGGGCCAGCCGGCCGCGCTCCAGCGTGGCGGGTCCGCCCACGCCGAAGGGGTGCGAAACCAGCCGCGAGAGATTGATCGGCCCCAGCACGCAGCTTCCGTAGGGCGGCAGCGGCTGCTCGCCGCAGGGGTTGGCGGCGCTCAAGGTTTCGAGGGCGCGCAGGTTGTTGGCGCGGTTGATCGTGTCCAGGTAGAGCAGGCCGGGCTCGGCGCTTTCCAGCGCCTGTTCGGTGATGGCCCGCCACAGCGCCCGCGCGGATTCGCGGCGGTACTGCCAGAGACCGTCCGGCATCCGGAACGCGCCCCGGGCCCGCGCGGCGGGGCCGGGAGCGGCGCGATGGCAGAGCGTCCAGGGCGCGTCGTCGACGACGGCCTGCAGGAAGGCGTCGCTTACCGCCACGGAGAGATTGAAGCCGCGCCAGCGCTTGCGGCCCGCCTTGGCGCGCGCAAAGGCGAGCAGGTCGGGATGGGTGCACGACAGCACCGCCATCTGCGCGCCCCGGCGGGCGCCCTCGAACGCCAGCGCGGCCGATGCCGCGTCGTAGCGGCCGATGGCCTCGCAGGCCGAGGGCAGGCCGGCCCTATCCTGCGCGTCGGCGGGCGGCAGCACGGAAAAGTCGTAGCCCACCCCGCCGCCCATGGACAGCGTCTTGCAGGCATCGGCCAGGCCGGCCTCGAACGACGCCGCTCCCCGTCCGGCGCCGACGGGATGCACGAAGCAATTGACCATGGTGCCGGTCCGCCGCGCGCCGGCGTTGGCCATGATGCGGCCGGCCCCGATCGCGCCCTGCTCCATGTTGCGCAGGAATGCGCGCGCGACGGCCTCGCGGCGCTCCGGGCGTTCGGCCTGGGCCAGCGCCAGCGCGACGCGGCGGTATATCTGCGAGGCGTCGTGCTCGCCCGGGCCGGCGTAGCGGTCGGCCAGCACCTGCCGGCTGACCGGCTGCGGCGCCGGCGGCGCGGTATCGGCGCGCGGAGACGGCACGGAAGTTCCGGCGCTCAATGCGAGGGCGCCGCCGGCGCGCCGTCCGCCGCTTTCTCTTCGACGCCGCGCACCAGCAGCACGGGCACCGGGGCGCTGCGCAGGACGTTCTCGGCGCTGCTGCCCAGCATCAGGCGCCTGACGCCGCGCCGGCCGTGCGTGCCCAGCACGATGAGGTCGGCGCGCCAGTCCCGCGCTTCCTCGAGTATGCATTGCGGCACCGTCCGGTCCAGATTGGCGTACAGGGTCGTCTCCACGTCCAGCCCCGCCGTGCGCACCCGCGCCGCGCCTTTCTCCAGGACCTCGGCGCCGTTCTTCTGCAGCAATTCGAGCAGCTCGCCGGCGTAGACGCCATAGGCGTCGATGGCCAGCGCGAAAGACAGTTCGTCGACGATATGAATCAGCCGCAGGCGGGCATGCGTGAGCGTGCCCAGGCGTATGGCTTCGGTCAGCCCCTGCTCGGCGGTCGGGCTGCCGTCGATGGGAACGAGTATGCGTTGATACATGGAACACCTCCGTGCGGTGGACAAGGGTATGCCTGCTGGCGCATGGCTATGCGTCCGGGCGCCGCCCGGCGGCCGTTTCCCCGGCGGCCGTTTCCCCGGCGGCCGTTTCCCCGGCGGCGTCGGGCCAGCGCCAGTCGCGGATTTCCGGGGCGTCCACGCCTTCGGCGCGCGCATAGGCCAGCAGGTCTTCCTGCTTCCGGAGCCAGCGCTGCCGGGCGGGCTCGCTGCACGTGCGCAGGCGCGGGACGCGTTCCAGCACGTTCATCGCCAGGCTGTACCGGTCTATGCCGTTCAGCGCCGCCAGTTCGAACGGCGTGTTCACGTCGCCTTTCTCCCGATAGCCGTGCACATGGAAATTCGGCTGGTTGCGGCGCCGGTGGCAGAGCTTGTGGATGAGCGCCGGATAGGCATGGAAGTTGAAGATCACCGGCTTGTCGGCGGTGAACAGGGCGTCGAATTCCTCGTCGGGCAGGCCATGGGGATGGTGGCTGGGCGAAACCAGCGTGAACAGGTCCACCACGTTGACGAAGCGGATCTTCAGGCCATGGAAGCTGGCCTTGAGCAGGGCCGTGGCCGCCAGCGCCTCCTGCGTGGGGATGTCGCCCGCGCAGGCCATGACGAGGTCGGGCTGCTGGTCGACGAAGGTGCCGGCCCAGTCCCATCGGCCGATGCCCGCGGCGCAGTGGCGGATCGCGCTGTCCATGTCCAGATAGACGGGGTGGGGCTGCTTGTCGGCCACGATGACGTTGACGTAGCCCGTCGAGCGCAGGCAATGGTCGGCGACGCTCAGCAGGCAATTGGCGTCCGGCGGCAGGTAGATGCGGACCACGTCGGGGCTCTTGTTGGCGACCAGGTCCAGGAAGCCCGGGTCCTGGTGGCTGAATCCGTTGTGGTCCTGCCGCCATACCAGCGAGGTGATGAGCAGGTTCAGCGAAGCGACCGGCGCGCGCCAGGGCGCTTCGTTCCTGGCCTTGTCCAGCCATTTCGCGTACTGGTTGAACATGGAGCCGACGATGTGGGCGAAGGCCTCGTAGGTGGAGAACAGGCCGTGCCTGCCGGTGAGCAGATAGCCTTCCAGCCACCCTTGCAGCGTGTGCTCGCTGAGGATTTCCATGACCCGGCCGTCGGGCGATAGCTCGCCGCCGTCGGCGTCGCTGTCCAGCATCTGCGCCATCCAGGTCTTGGGCGAGGCGGCGTAGATGGGCGCCAGCCGGTTGCTGGCGGTTTCGTCGGGGCCGAACACGCGGAAGCGGTCGAGGTTGCGCTGCATGACGTCGCGCAGGAAACCCCCGAGCTGCTGCGTCGCCTGGGCATCCACCCGGCCCGGCGCGGGGGTGGCGACCGCGTAGTCGCGGAAATCCGGCAGATCCAGCGCCTGGCGCAATCGGCCGCCGTCGGCATGGGGGTTGGCGCTGATGCGCCGCTCGCCCTGGGGCGCCAGCAACCGCAGTTCGGAAATGAGGCGGCCCCCGGCGTCGAAGTGCCGCTCGGGCCCGTAGCTGCGCATCCATGCCTGCAAGGCGAGCAATTCGTCGGGCCGGCCGGCGGGGTCGGGAAGCGGTATCTGGTGGGAGCGCCACGAGCCGGCCACGCGGTGGCCGTGCAGCTCCCTCGGGCCGGTCCAGCCTTTGGGCGTGCGCAGCACGATCATGGGCCAGCGCGGCCGCTTCAGCCTGCCGCGCGCGCGGGCCTGGGCCTGGATGCCGCGTATTTCCGCCAGGCATTGTTCCAGGGCGCGCGCCATCTTGCGGTGCATGCGCGGCGGATCGTCGCCTTCGACGAAGTGCGGCCAGTAGCCGTATCCCTCCAGCAGCGCGCGCAGTTCCCGGGCCGGGATCCGCGCCAGCACGGCGGGGTTGGCGATCTTGTAGCCGTTCAGGTGCAGGATGGGCAGCACCGCGCCGTCGCGGCGCGGATTGAGGAATTTGTTGGAATGCCAGGACGCGGCCAGCGGACCGGTTTCGGCCTCGCCGTCGCCCACCATCGCGGCGACGATGAGCGAGGGGTTGTCCAGGGCCGCCCCGTAGGCGTGCGACAGGCTGTAGCCCAGCTCTCCGCCTTCGTGGATGGAGCCCGGGGTCTGCGGCGTGCAGTGCGAGCCGATGCCCCCGGCGGCGGAAAACCGCTGGAACAGCCGCAGCATGCCGGCCTCGTCCTGCCCGCATTCGGGGTACAGCTCCGAATAGCGGCCGTCCAGGTAGGCATGGGCCAGCACCGCGGCCGCGCCGTGGCCCGGGCCGCAGACATACATGAGGTCGACGCCGTGCACGCGGATGAGACGCTCCAGGTGGACCAGGGCGAATGTCTGGCCGGGGCAGGTGCCCCAGTGTCCCAGCAGCCGCCGCTTGATGTGCGCCGGCTCCAGCGGCTCGCGCAGCAGCGGGTTGTCGCGCAGATAGAGCATGCCCGCGCACAGGTAGTTGGCGGCCTGCCAGTAGGCATGCATGCGTTCCAGTTCGGCCTGGGAGGGCGGGATCATGGTTGGCGGTCCTTCTGTGAAGAGGGCGGCGGCGACCATTCCGGCCGCCGGTCGCGCCCGGTGTCGACGATGATGAGATAGCGGCCCACGCCGCCGGCGGTCGTGCGGTCGGTGCGCAGCACCCAGGGCGGGCGCTCGCGCTGCGCGGCGATTTCGTAGTCGGCGTCGAGCAGGCCGTAGCGGTCGATCAGCCGGTTCAGGCTGGACGGAATGCGGATGCAGCCCTTGGACTGGACCGTGCCCAGCCGCTTTTCGAGAATGGGGTCGGTGGAGTGCAGTTGCAGCCGCATGGTGCCCGCCTGGCCGTCGCCCCAGCCCTTGCGCGCCTGCTGCCAGCCGAAGTCGTAGACTCTTTCGCCCTTTATGCCGTAGCCCCGGATGCCGTTGGCGTTTTTCGTGCCCTCGGCGCGGAAGTCGGGGTTGTCCAGCGAATGCCCGAAAACCCCCGTGGGCGTTTCGAAATGATCGAACTCGCCCAGGCGGCCCGTGGAAACCGGCGCGGCGCCGAGATACCGTGCGGGCGCGTCGGCGGGCAGCCAGTAGAGCAGGGCGGCCTGCGCGTTGGGGTTGCGGTCCACGACCAGGACGTATTGGGGGGCGATCAGGAAAATGCCCGCGGTTTCCAGCGCGCGGCGCGCCAGGTCGCCGTAGCGCGACTGCTCGGCCTGCGGCACGGCGAGCTGCGGCCGCACGTCGGCCTGGTATGCGGCGGCCACCTCCTGCGGGCCGGGGCGGGCCGCGGCGGCCGGCGCGATGGCCGCCGCCCATGCCAGCGCCGCCGCGCCGCAGGCCCGTGCCGTCCGCCCGCCGCGCCGGGGGCGCAGGCGGGATTCTCCGCGCGGCGGAGCCGGCGCCGGCGGGCCCAGGGAATTGCGTGTCCATCGCAGTATCGCCATCGGCTTGCTCTCAATGGACGAGGGTTACCGGAACAGGAACGATGCGCATCACGGTCGCAGCGACGGCGCCCATCGGGCCTGGCGCCGAACCCGCGCCCCGCGTGCCCATGACGATGTGGTCGCATTGCCGCTGGGCCGCGTAGCGCCGGATCGATTCGGCCACGCCGCCGATGCGCACGCCCGCGTCATAAGGCAGCCCAGCCTGGTCGAGCATGGCCGTCGCGGCGGCGACCGCCATGCAGGCCTTTTTCTCATCGTAATCCTCAACCGGCGCGGCGGCGAGAGCGGGCGCGGCGCTTTCCTGGACGGTCAGCAGGCAGATGTGGCAGCCGCCCCGGCGCCGCATCCGCCGGACCACGAAGCGGACGGCGCGCAACGCATGCGTCGAACCGTCGACGGGGATAAGCACTTTTTTCATGGCGGCTCCATGCCCGCCGTATCGCCGCGCCGAGGGGGCGGGCGGACCGGTCCGGTTCTCCAGGGCTGTGCACGCTGACTGAAAGAGGACGCTGCATTTTTGCGTGGACACCTCTTAATGTTGCGGAGTTCGGCAAGGGACGGATTGACCGGGATCAAGTTTCCCGGAGGCGTCCGCGCGTGCCGGCCGCGCGCTCAGGGCACCAGCACCGCGGTGGCCTGGATGCGGCCCGCGCGCAGGTCGTCCAGCGCCTGGTTGGCCTGCTCCAGCGGGTAGGGGCGCACCTTGCAGCGCACGCCGGCCGCCACAGCGGCTTCGATGAATTCCCTGCCGTCGGCGCGCGTGAGGTTGGCCACCGACGCCAGCGTGCGTTCGCCCCAGAGCAGCCGGTAGGGGAAGGAAGGGATGTCGGACATGTGGATGCCGCCGCAGATCACGCAGCCGCCCTTGCGCACGGCGGCCAGCGCGCGCGGCACCAGCTCGCCGGCGGGCGCGAAGAGGATCGCGCCGTCCAGCGGTTCGGGCGGGTCTTGCGTGCTGTCGCCGGCCCAGGCCGCTCCCAGCGTGCGCGCATGCCGCTGCGCGGGCAAGTCGCCCGCCCGCGTGAAGGCGTAGACGCTGCGCCCCTGCCAGCGGCAGACCTGCGCCAGGATCTGGCCCGCGGAACCGAAGCCGTAGATGCCCAGCCGGCGCGCCTGGCCCGTGGCCCGCAGCGAACGCCAGCCGATCAGGCCGGCGCACAGCCAGGGTGCGATCTCGGCGGCTGGCGCGCCGGGCGGCAGGTCGAAGAGAAATTCCGGATCGGCCAGCATGTGCGAGGCGAAACCGCCGTCGCGCGTATAGCCGTTGAAGTCCGCGTGGTCACAGAGGTTTTCCTGGCCGGCCAGGCAGAATTCGCAGCGCCCGCAGGCATGCGCCAGCCAGGCCGCCCCGACCCGCCTGCCCAGCAGGGCGGGATCGACCCCGTCGCCTGCCGCTTCGATGACGCCCACCGCTTCATGGCCCGGCACGCGCGGGTAGCGCAGCCCGGGCAGTTCGCCGTCCACCACGTGCAGGTCGGTACGGCAGACGGCGCAAGCCTCGATGCGCAAGCGCACCTGTCCCGGCGGCGGCGACGGATCGGGGCGCTGCGTAAGCGTCAGCGGAGCGCCGGCGCGGGCCTGTTCCATGACTTTCATGGCGAGCTCCTTTCCAGGGATGCGGCTGCCCCGCTCGCGGTCGGCAGGGAATAGAGCGCCAGCTCCGTGCGCCGCGCGGCGCCGGCCGCCGCCCAGAACGCCTGGCCGCTCGCGTTGGCGCTGAACACCAGCAGGTGGCATTTTTCGATGCCCCTGTTGTACAGCGCGTCCAGACTGCGCTCAAGCAGCGCTCGCCCCAGGCCCCGGCGGCGCTCGGCGGCGTCTACCGCAAGATGATGTATCAGGCCCCTGCGGCCGTCGTGCCCGCACAGGATGGTCCCCGCCAGCCGCGGCCCGCGCCAGGCGGCAAAGCTCAGGCCCGGATTCCGTTCCAGAAACCGCGCAATCGCGTCGGGACGGTCGGCGCTGCTCAGCCCGACTTCCGGCGTTCGCAGCCAGAGCGCGTAAGCCTGAGCATAGTCGTCCAGGCCGAACGCACGTATCCGGATGGCGGCCGCGGTTGGCGGGGAGGGGGAGGCGTTGTGGTCGGTCATGCTTTCGTTCCTTATGCTTCGCGGTTGGCGAAACGAAGGCGAGGCGGGAATTCGCGTGGCCGGCCGGCGCCGGATTTCATGACACGTCCAATGAAAAAGCCACGAGAAATCCCGTGGCCTTCGAGTAGCGGACGCCGGCTGGCGTCCGTGCGCACGACATCTCTCAACCCGGGGGGCCGGAGCTTCGTCGCGATTCGAGAGCAATGAACAGAGGCGTCATCATGCGATCCAGCATACTCCCGGGCGCAGGCGTCGTGTCAAGCGCGGCGCAGGCTTTCCGGCATGGCCAGCCACACTTCGACATCGAAGCCGAAACGGTCTTCGAGCACCTGCGCCAGGCCGTCGCGCCGCGGCTGGCCCGCCTGGGAAGCCGGCCCGGCAGCCTGCGCCTGGTCGCCAACCTGGTCGCGCCGGCGCCGGGCATGCGGGCGTTTCCGTTCCATTCCCACCGCGCCAATGACGAGCTGTTCCATGTGCTGTCGGGCACGGGCGAACTGCGCCTGGGCGCGCGGACGCACCCGATCCGCGCGGGCGACTTCATCGCCTGCCCGGCGGCCGGCTATTGGGCGCTGCCGCAAGCGTGAGGCGGCGCGCGGCCCGATATCCAGGCGCTATCAAGCTTCATATTTTTAGTATTAGACAAGCCTTTCTCGCCCGCATAGAGTCGCCTGCAACGATAAGACAGCTCATACCAAAGGAGACATACGTGCAGAATCGCCGCAGAGCGTTAGTGGCCGCGGCCGTGGGAGGCTGCCTGATGAGCGTCACGCTGGCGGGAATGCCCGTGGCGCGGGCGGACACTTTTCCTTCCAGGCCCATCAAGTTCGTCGTGCCCTTCGGGCCGGGCAGCGGCACCGACACCTCGGCGCGCTATTTCGCGCGCAAGCTGCAGGATCTCACCGGCCAGCCGGTCGTGGTCGAGAACAAGCCGGGCGCCAACGGATTCATCGCGGTCAAGAGCGTGCTGGGGGCGCCGGCGGACGGCTACACCGTCTTCATCGGCAGCAATTCCACGCTGGCGGTCAATGCCGCGCTCTTCAAGCAATTGCCCTACGACCCCGTAAGCGACTTCGCGCCGCTGACGATGATGATGCGCTCTCCCGCCATGCTGGCGGTCAAGCCGCAGGCGCCGTATTCGGATCTCAAGGGACTGATCGCGTATGCCCGGTCCAATCCCGGCAAGGTGAATTTCGGCGCGGGATCGGCGGGGTATCAACTGATGGGCGAGCTGCTCAATGACGCCGCCAGCATCCAGGCCGTGCATGTGCCCTTCAAGGGCGCGGCCGAAGCGATCACCGCCGTGGCTTCCGGCACCGTGGACTATGCCTTCGCCGAGGTGACCGCCGTGCAGGAGCTCGCCAGGGACGGGCGGGTGAAAGCCGTGGCGGTGGCCTCCGACCGGCGCGTGCCCACCTCGCCCGACGTGCCCACCGCTTCCGAGGCGGGGCTGCCCGGCTTCGAGGCCTATACCTGGGTGGGCGCCATGGTGAGCGCCAAGACGCCGCCGGCCGAAACCGCCAGGCTCGCCGAGCTCTTCACCTCCGTCTCCAGAATGGACGAGACGCGCCGCTTCTACGAGCGCCTGGGCGCCACGCCCATGACCGGCGGCCCGGCCCAGATGCACGAGTTCCAGAAGAACGAGATCGCGCTATGGAAGCGCATCGTCGAGAAGGCCCACGTGCAGCGGCAATGACGCGCCGGCCCGGCCCTGGGCTACCATCGCGCTTATGCCGAAGCGAAACGAACACAATCCGGGCGGGACGGCCGCCGCCGTGCGGGCCGGCGGCCGCGCGGGCGTCCTGGCCGGCCTGCTCGCCGCCGCCCGCGCGCCGGGAGGGGCCGGCCAGTGACGAAGACCGAACCGGACCCCAACCCCATCGTCGGCGTCAGCTTCGACGACACCCGCATCCTGCTCGCCCTGGCGGACGGACGCGTGCTCGCCACGCCGATCCGGCGCTACATCCGCGTGGCCAAGGCCACGCCCGCCCAGCGCCAGGAATGGACGCTCACGCCCGACGGCCGCGGCCTCAACTGGCCCGCGCTGTGGCCGCCGGCGGACCACGGCATGGTGAGCGCCTGGGAACTCGAGCAGAACGCCCTCTACGATCACGCCCTGGCCCTGCTGCGGCAGGCCGGCTGGAACCTCGCCGCCCTGCCGCGCGACGCGCGCGAACTGGCGGCGCTGTGGCGCCTGGAGGCCGACATCAACAACGGCGGATTCCTGCAGTTCTTCTGCAACTGGGGCGAGCAAACCTGCCAGCTCGCGCTGGACGCCCTGGACCGCATCGGCGCCCGCGCGGCCCGCCGCTGCCTGGGCGACATGGCCGGCGTCATCGCCCGGTACGGCGAAACGAGCGAGCCGGCGGCGCTGCAAGACCTGCCGGGACGGCTCACCGAAGCCGATTCCGAGCGGCTGTACGAGCTCGATCAGGAATTCTGGTCGTACCCGGACAGGCTGGATGTGCTGGTGGTGCGCGAGTATGCGGCGAGGATGCCGCAGGCGATGCCGGGGGCGTCTTCGCCTGCGGCATAAGCGCATCCGGGAAAGGACGGCTGCACGGGCATGATGCCGGGCCGGCAGGCCGTCGGGGAGATCCGCAGGCAAAAGGCGGCCCGCCTTCGGGCCCCTCGATCCAACCTCAATCCAACCGTATCCCCGCGCTCTCGGTCAAGGTCTTGTACGTCTCCGACTTCTGGTCGAGCCGCTTGCGCAGTTCCGCGAGCGGCCAGTCCAGCGGCTCGAAGGCGAAGGTGTCGAAGCGCTTGCGCACGTCGGGGCTGGCGAGCACCCGGGTGATGTCGGCGTGGATCTTGTCGCGGATTTCCGGCGCGATGCCTTTGGGGGCGAGCAGGGAGACGATGGAATTGACGTCGAGCTGGGCGGGGCCGCCGGATTCGGCCACGGTGGGCACGTCGGGGAACTGGGGATGGCGCCTGGGGGCGGCGATGGCGAGGTAGCGCAGTTTGCCGCTGTCGTAGACGGGGCGGGTGGAAGGGATGGTGCCGAACGCCCAGTCCACCTCTCCATTGGCGACGGCGGTGTACAGTTGCGACACCTCTTTGTACGGAACGTGGATCATCTTGGCGCCGGTCAGCGAGGCGAGCCATTCGCCGCCGAGATGGCCGGGGCTGCCCACGAACCACGAACCGTAGGTGAGGCTGTCCTTGCGGGTCTTGGCGGCCCGGATCAGGTCGGCCACGTTCTTCCAGGGCGATTGCTCGCTGACGGCGATCATGAACGGCGTGTAGAAGAGCGGCGCCACCAGGTCGAACTTCTGCAGCGGCACGTAGTGACGCGACTTGTACAGGTGGGGCAGGGCCGAGACGTGTTCGCTGTCGAGCTGCAGCAGCGCATAGCCGTCGGCGGGCAGCTTGGCCACGGCCTCCATGGCGATAAAGCCGCCGCCGCCGGGGCGGTTCTCCACGACCACGGGCTGCTTCCAGACCTTGGCAAGCTCCTGGCTGAGGATGCGGAGCACGACGTCGGGGCCGCTGCCGACCGAGAAGGCGGTGTACAGCGTGACAGGCCGGCTCGGGTAGGCGGGCGCCTGGGCATGGGCGGCGCAGGCCAGGCCGGCGGCGAGCACGGCGGCGGAGGCGGCCAGCAGGGTGCGGCGGGTGCGGGAAATCATGGGTTTGTCTCCTGGTGTCGTTATGGTTTTCCGGCAGGCGTCAAAGACGGGGGCCCTGCATGCAGTTGTCGGCGTTCCACCCGTACAGCCATTGCAGGTTGTCGTAGAAGCGGGATTGCGGCGTGTCTTTCCAGAGCGAGTTGCGCACCGCGCGTTCCACGCCCTTGGCGTGGTAGATGCGGCCCATTTCCCGGGTGGACCACAGCACGCGCGCGCTGCGCGGAATGCGCAGCGATTCGTAGAGCCTGAAGGCCGCGGCCAGGTCGGGCCCGCATTGGCGGATGGACAGCCCCAGCGTGACGGCGTCTTCGAGCGCCATGCAGGCGCCCTGGGCCATGTATTGCGACATAGGATGGGCCGCGTCGCCCAGCAGCGTGATCCGGCCGAAGCTCCACTGCTCCACCGGCTCGCGGTCGGCCGTGGCCCAGCGGCGCCACGAGGTGGGGCGGTCCAGAAGCTGCCGGGGCCGGGCGTGGATGCCTTCGAAGTACGAGAGCACTTCTTCCTTGCTGCCCTCGCGCACGCCCCATTCTTCCTGCCCGCGGCTGTGGAAGGTCACGACCAGGTTGTATTGCTCGCCGCCGCGCAGGGGGTAGTGCACCAGGTGGCAGCGTGGGCCGGCCCACAGTACCGGCGCGTTGATGCGCAGGTCCGCGGGCATGTTGCCGCGCTCGACCACCGCGCGGTAGACCACGTGGCCGGTCACGCGGGGCGGATCGCCGATCAGGTGCTGGCGCACCACCGACTTCACGCCGTCACAGCCGATCAGCACGTCGGCGCGGTAGGCGTTGCCCTCGGCGTCGCGCACCTCGACGTGCCCGCCCGTCTGCGTCACGTCGCGGATCTGCGTGGAGGTGCGAAACGAGATCAGCGGGTCGTTCTGCACGCCTTCCAGGATGGCGCCGTGGATGTCGGCCCGGTGGATGACGGCATAGGGGCCGTTGAAGCGCTCGCGGAAGGCGGGGCCGGTTTCGATGCGCACGAGTTCGGTGTTGTCCACCGCGTCCATCATGATGATGTGGTCGGTGAACACGGCGCGCTGGCGGGCCGGCTGGCCCACGCCCAGCGCGTCGAGCGCGGCGAAGGCGTTGGGGCCGAGCTGAATGCCGGCGCCGATTTCGCCGATGTGCGCGGCCTGTTCCAGCAACTGCACCTGGATGCCTTCGCGCGTGAGCGCCAGGGCGGCGGCCAGGCCGCCGATGCCGCCGCCCACCACGATGGCGCTTTGCGGGCGTGTGCTCGTCATGCGTGTCTCCTTTGGCCGTTATCGGCGCGTCATGCGGTGAAATCGGGCTGGGTGGAGGGCGCGGCCCGCGCGAAGGCGGGCTGGGCCAGGCAGTATTCGTGCACCGCGAGGGCGCGCGGGCAAGCCGAGAGATCGCAGCCCATGCGCAGCGCGTTGGCCATCTGCGGCACCAGGCAGCAGTCGGCCAGCGTGGGCGCTTCTCCGAAGCAGTATGGCCCCGCGCCGTGGCGCGCCAGCAGGTCTTCCACCATGGCCATGCCCTCGCGGATCCAGTGCCGGTACCAGGCGTCTTTCTGGCCGGCGGACACGCCCAGCGCGTCCTGCAGATAGCGCAGCACGCGCAGGTTGTTGACGGGGTGGATGTCGCAGGCGATGGCGTGGCTCAGTTCCAGCACGCGCGCGCGCAGCCGCGCGTCGGCGGGAATCAGGCGCGGCTCGGGATGGCGCGCGTCCAGGTAGTCGATGATGGCCAGCGACTGGCCCAGCGAGAAATCGCCGTCGCGCAGCAGCGGCACCGAGCGCGACGGATTGAGTTCCACATAGTCCGCCTCGCGATGCGCCAGCGTGCGGATGTTCACCCCCTGGTAGTCGTGCGGCAGGCCCTTGAGGGCCAGCGCGATGCGCACGCGGTACGACGTGGAGCTGTTGAAGAAGCTGTAGAGCCGCATCACCGTGTCACCTCGACCTTGAGGGTGCCCAGCCCGTCCACGCCGCCTTCCATGAGATCGCCCGCCGTCACCGGCCCCACGCCTTCGGGCGTGCCGGTGTAGATCAGGTCGCCCGCCTCGAGGCGGAAATAGCGCGACAGATAGGCAATGGTTTCCGCTACCGGCCAGATGAGGTTGTCGATGCCGCTTTGCTGTTTGAGCTGTCCGTTGACCTTGAGCCAGATCGCGGCGCGGCCGATGTCGCCGGCCTCGGCGGCGCGCCGCAGCGGCGCGATGGGCGCGCTGCGGTCGAAGGCTTTGCCCAGCTCCCAGGGCCGTCCGGCTTCGCGCATTTTCATCTGCAGGTCGCGGCGGGTCATGTCCAGGCCGACCGCGTAGCCCCACACGTGCGACAGCGCGTCCTCCACGGCGATGCCGGAGCCGCCCTTGCCGATGGCGGCCACCAGCTCGATCTCGTAATGGTAGTTGGACGTCTCGGCCGGATAGGGCAGGGCCAGCGTCCGGCCTTCGGCCACGGGCACGACGGCGTCGGCCGGCTTGCAGAAGAAGAATGGCGGCTCGCGGTCGGGGTCGAAGCCCATTTCACGCGCATGGGCGGCATAGTTGCGGCCGACGCAGTACACGCGGCGCACGGGGAACAGATCGGCGCTGCCGGCCACGGGGATGCCCACCGGGGCTTGCGGGGGAAAAACATACGACATGAGAGAACTTCCTTGCGGAGGGGAAAACGGAGGAGCGGGCCGCGCGGCGGCTCAGCCTTCGCGCGATTCGCGCCACAGGCCCAGCGCGGCCTGCACCGGGCGGTCGGAATAGCTGAACAGCACGGCGTCGGCCAGCGCGGCGAGCTGCACCGGCATCCAGGAAGGCGCCACGAAGATGTCGCGCGGACCGAAGGCGAATTCCCGGTCGCCGATACGCACCGTTCCGCGGCCTTCCACCACGCTGTACACCGTCGAGTCGGTGCCGCGGTACGTGCGGCCGCGGAATCCGGCCGGCAGCAGCTGCATGAACGTGGCCATGGTCGGCATGGGATAGCCGCCCGTGGCCGGGTTGACGTAGCGCAGCTTGACGCCGTCCCAGGGGTCGAGCTCGCCGTGGCGGTACAGTTGGTCCAGCGCTTCGCGGGTGCGGGCGTAGGGGTAGTTGAAGATCGGCGATGCGCCGGCGCGCGGCGCGTCGTGGCGCACCGGCGCCATGTTGTGGCCATAGCGCGCCATGCTGTCGCCCTCGGGGCGCGTCACCGGCTGCGTGGCGGTCGGATAGTTCTCGGCGAAGCCGGCGTCCAGCGCGCGCACCAGCGGAATGTCCAGGCCGTCCAGCCACACCACGGGTTCGCCGCCGTCGGCAGCCTCGGCGTTGCCATGGTCGTGCCAGGTCCAGGAGGGGGTGATGATGAAGTCGCCCGGGTGCATGGTGGTGCGCTCGCCATTGACCGCCGTATAGGCGCCGCGCCCTTCCACGATGAATCGCAAGGCCGACTGGGTGTGGCGGTGGCTGGGCGCGACCTCGCCCGGCAGAATGAGCTGCAGGCCGGCGTACAGTGTCTGCGTGATGCTGGCCTGGCCCGGCAGCCCGGGATTCTCCAGGACGAGCACGCGGCGCACCGCTTCCTCGGCGCTGATGAGCCGGCCCGAGGCCATGACGTCGGCGCGAAGCTCGTCGTACTTCCAGAGGAACGGCACGCAGCGCGGCGCGGGCGAGGGGGGCACCAGGGTATGCAGCGACTCCCAGAGCGGGCTGAGGTGGCTGGCGGCGATGCGGGCGTAATAGTCCGCGCGGCTCGCCTTGGAGGATTGTCCATCGGCCATGTCTGTCTCCTTTTGTTCGCCGGCGCGCCGGCGGCCGCGGGCGCCTGCCGGTGCGGCGTCCCGTCGATGCAGGCGATTATGGGGAGGCAGATATGCAAAATAAAATGAAATTTATTTATCATTCATACGAAAAATCATATGACTGGAGGAGGTATGGACTGGACGCACCGCTTGCGCCTGCGGCATGTGAAGATGCTGCTCAGCCTGGCGCAGACGCATAACATCAGCCACTCGGCCGTCATGCTCAACACCACGCAGCCCGGCTTGTCCAAGTGGCTGAAAGACCTGGAAGAGGACATCGGCCTGCCTCTGTTCGAGCGCCACGCGCGCGGGCTGGTGCCCACGCCCTATGGCGAGGTGCTGATCGCGCATGCCCAGCGCATCGACGCGCAGCTCGACCGCGCCAGTGGCGACATGGAGGCCCTGCGCGAGGGCGGCAGCGGGCGCGTGGTGATCGGCGCCAGCGGCGTGGCGGCTTCCGATACCGTGCCGCTGGCCATCATGCGCATGCTGGACCGCATGCCCAGGGCGCGCGTCAGCCTGGTCGAGGGCACCACCGACCGCCTGACCGCCCAGCTCGCCCAGGGCGACCTGGACGTGGTGCTGGGCCGGGCGGACCCGGAGTTCAGCGATCCGGCGCTGGACATGGAGGCCCTGTTCTTCGACCCCATCCACCTGGTGGTGCGGCCCCGCCATCCGCTGCTGCGCGCCGACGCCGTGGGCTGGGACGACCTGCATGCGTACCGGTGGATACTCTGGCCGAAGGGCACGCCGGTGCGCAACGCGCTGGACAACGCGCTGGCCGAGGCGGGGCAGGGCATTCCCCGGGACACCATGGAAACCAACTCCGTGACGGCAAACCTCACCCTGCTGAACAACAGCGACATGATAGGCGTGGCCTCCCATCGGGCCGCGCTGCGCCTGACCCAGATGAATGTCATCCGCATCCTGCCCGTGCGGCTCTCCGGCTTCGGCGCGGTGGCCATGTACCGGAGCAAAGACGCCTTCATGTCGCGCGCCGTGCTGCTGGCGATGGACTGCCTGCGCGAGGTGGTGGCGGAGTACGGCGCAGACCGGACCGCCGGGCGCGCGGCGGGCTAGGGCGACGCTTTCAGCCCCAGCGGCCGGGGCAGAATCGTTCGGCCATCGCCAGGCCGCCGCGGCCGGTGACCATATCGGCGAGCGCTTCTCCCACGGCGGGCGCGATCTGAAAGCCGCCGCCGGAAAAGCCGAAGGCGTGCAGCAGGCGAGGCACGTTGCGGCTGAAGCCGATGACCGGATTCTTGTCAGCAAAGTAGCCTTCGATGCCGGACCAGCAGCGGATGACGCTGGCGCAAGCCAGCGCCGGCAGGACCGCGGGAGCCGTGCGCCCGAGTTCCGAGAGCGCGGCTCGGCCGGGCCGCGAGCGATCCCCGGGCAGGGCGACCCCGTATCCGCCTCCCATGACGACATTGCCGCGCGCAACTTGCCGGGCATAGAAGCCTCCGCCTTCCACGCCGAGCGAAACCCCGATCTGCGGCGTCAGCGGTTCGGTGACCAGCATCGTGGGGTATTTGACCTGCAGCGGCAGATGGTCGGAGAACCAGGCGGCGACGGCCGCGCCCCAGGCGCCGGCCGCATTGATCAGGATCTCCGACCGTATCCGCCGGCCGTCGGCAGCGGAGAGCAGGAAATCCCCGCCTTGTGTGTCGGCGTGCTGGATGGCGCAGTTTTCCAGTACGTGCGCGCCGGCGTGCGCGGCGGCGCGCGCGAACGCGGGAGCCACGAGGCGCGGATTGGCCTGGCCGTCCTCCGGGCAGAGCGAGCCGCCGGCAATATCGCTTCCCAACGCGGGAAAACGGCGGCGCAGCGACGCGCCGTCGATGATCTCCAGGCCGAGATCGAAATCGCGGACCTTGTCCCGATACGCCGCCAGCTTTTCCAGGTCGGCTTGCGAGCGCGCCAGTTTCAGGTGGCCGGAGCGGACATATTCTCCGTCGGTGCCGATGATCTCGGGCAGGCGCGCCCAGATGCCGTGGGCCCGCTGCGCGAGATGAAGCTGCTCGGGCGACCTGCCCTGGCGGCGCACGCCGCCGAAATTGACGCCGCTGGCGCGCGCTCCGCACTGTCCGCGCTCGATCAGGGCCGTGGCCACGCCGGCCCGGCGCAGCGCCAGGGCGGCGCTGGCGCCCACCAGGCCGCCTCCGAGAATGGCGACCTCCACATGCAAGGCGTTCATGGCGCGGCCTCGCCCAGGCTGGCCAGCGCCAAAGGCTTGACGGGGGCCTGGCCGCGCAGCCGGCCGATTTTCGACAATGGCACTTCGCGGCAGCAAGCCAGCAGCTCGGCCGCGCCGGCCTGGCACATGCGCCCCTGGCACAACCCCATGCCGATACGCGTCAACGCCTTGAGCCGATTGAGATCGTCGATGTCATATTGACGGGCGGCGGCGCGCAAAGCGCCGGCGCGAATTTCCTCGCAGCGGCAGACGATGACCTCGTCGCCACAGGACGCCTCGGCCGGCGGCAGCGCGAAGGCGCGGTCCATGCCTTGCCGGAAACGCGCCAGGCTGCGCTGATGGCGCGCCAGCGCGCGTACACGCGCGCCGTCAACGGCGATGCCATGGTCGGTGAGCATGGCCAGCGCGGCGCGCTCGCCCGCCAGTTCGGCAAATGCCGCGCCGGCGATGCCCGCGCCGTCGCCCGCGAGGTAGACGCCCGCCACCGTGCTGCGGCCTTCCGCATCCCGCCTGGGCAGCCAGGCGCGCTGCGCGTCGTCGAAATCGAACGCGCAGTCCAGCAGGTCGGCCAATTGCGTTTCCGATCTCAGGCCATGTCCGACCGCCAGGACGTCGCAGGCGAATTCGACCGCGGCCCCCTCGACGATGGCCCGGACCGTCTCGACCCGTCCGGCCCCCAGCGCGGCATCGATCCGCGCAGCGTGAAACACCGGAATCCCTCGGGCGCGCAGCCAACCGAGGTAGTACAGGCCCTTGGCCAGCGTGCCGGCCTGGTTCATCAGCGCGGGCAGCGCCTTGGCCTGCGAGGCCCTCGACCCGTAGTCCAGCACGGCCTGGACCCGGCCTCCGGCGCGGGCATATTGATAGGCCACCAGATAGAGCAAGGGGCCGGACCCGGCGAAAAGGATGCGAGGCCCGAGCAGGCAGTGCTGGCCCTTCAGGGCGATCTGCGCGCCTCCCAGCGAGTAGACGCCCGGCAGCGTCCAGCCGGCAAAGGGCAGCACCCGGTCTGTGGCGCCGGTGGCCAACAGCAGGTGCGTATAGGGCAGCGTATCGATCTCCCCTTCGCGCACGAGATCCAGCAGGCCCGGGGAGGCATTCCACACCGCCGTGCAGGGCCGATAGTCGGCCTGTGCGGCGAGTTCCGCTCCCGCGGCGTGTATGGATCGCGCTTTTCTCCACTCGAAGCCGTAGCGCTCGCGCGCGCTGCCGCGGGCGATGGCGCCCTGGCGATAGATCTGGCCGCCGGGCAGGGGGGCTTCGTCGATGACGGTAGGCCGTACACCGTAGCGCAGCAGCGTTTGCGCGGCGCGCACGCCGGCCGGGCCGGCGCCCACTATCACCATATGCGGCTCCTGTGGCCGTGCCGGCATGTCCGGGCCTGGCGCGTTCATGTGCATGGAATCTCTCCCGGTTGTGCGCTGACCAGTTCCATGCCGTCCCGGGCCAGCGTGGAGCAGGCGCGCAGGCGCTTTCCCGCCGCGGTCTGGACCCAGCAATCCTGGCAGGCGCCCATGAGGCAGAAACCGGCGCGCGGCGCTCCTTCGCCCAGCGTCAGCCGCGGACGTTCGCCGGCCAGCAACAAGGCGGTCAACACGGTATCGCCCTCATGCGCCCGCAGAGGCCGTCCGTTCCAGGTGAGCTGCAGGACGCGGGCGGAGGGAACGCGCACGCGGCGCATCAGCGGTTTCATGCGGCGGCGCCCGTTTGCCGCATTTGCGACAGCGTGCGGTCCGGCAGGATGATGTCGGCGTCGTAGCGCAGGTCGAGCAGGGCCGGCATGGCGTGTTCCTTGGCGTGGGCCAGGGCCGCGTCATAAGCGGGCGCGAAGTCCTCCGTGCGCGTGACGGTTGCCCCGAATGCGCCATAGCTGCGCGCCAGCAGGGCGAAATCCGGGTTGACCAGTGCCGTGCCGAGCGCCCGGCCGGGGTAGGCACGTTCCTGGTGCATGCGGATGGTGCCGAACAGCCCATTGTTGAAGACCAGGACGACGATGCCCAGCCGATACTGCACGGCCGTGGCGAATTCCTGCATGGTCATCTGGAAGCAGCCGTCGCCCGCGAAGCAGATCACCGTCGAATCGCGATCATGCAGCTTGGCGGAAATAGCCGCCGGCAGCCCATAGCCCATGGCGCCGACCGCGGGCGCCAGTTGACTGCCCAGCCCTTTGAAGGCGATGTGCCGGTGCGCATACAGCGCATAGTTGCCGGCACCCACGGTAACGCAGGCTCGCTCGGGCAGTGTGGCGGCGACGTGGCGGGCCGCCGCGTTCAGATCCAGCGGGCCCGGCGTGGGCGGCAGCGCCGGCGGCGAGGGCGCCGCCTGCGCGCCGGGACGGCGCGGATGCCAGCCCGGGCCGGGCGCCAGCTCGACGGCCGCCTCGGCAAAGCCGTCCATGGTGGAGACGATGCCGAGATCGGGCGCGCACACGCGCCCGATCTCGTTGGCGTCGGGATGAATATGAACCAGCGTCTGGCGAGGCTGGGGAGAGGCCAGCCATTCGTAGTTGATCGTGGTCGGCTCGCACAGGCGCGTGCCCAGGGCGATGACCAGATCGCTCTCCATGACGGCCCGCTTCTGGTGCGCGGGCATGCTGGCGCTGACCTGGCCCACGAAGTTGGGATGGTCGTTGTCGAACAGCTCCAGGCGCCGCCACGCCGTCGCCACCGGCAGGTCGAAACGCAAGGCGAAGTCGCGCACGCCCGCGCGCGCGGCCGCCGACCAGCGGGGCCCGCCCAGCAACAGCAGCGGGCGCTCGGCCGCTTCGATCATTTCGCGCAGCCGTTGCAGGTCCGGCGCGACCGGCCTTGCGCGCGGCGGGCAGGGCAACGCGGCAAGCGGAGCTTCGGTGTCCCGGGCCAGCATGTCCTCGGGCAGCGCCAGCACGACGGGGCCGGGGCGGCCGGCGGTGGCGATGCTCCAGGCGCGGGCCAGGTATTCGGGAATGCGGTCCGCACGCTCGATCTGGGCGGCCCATTTCGCCAGCGGGGCGTACATGGCGCGATAATCCACCTCCTGAAAGCACTGGCGGTCGGCGGTGTCGCCGCCGACCTGGCCGATGAACAGGATCATGGGCGTGGAGTCTTCCCGCGCAGTGTGTACCCCGATTGCGGCGTTGGCGGCTCCCGGGCCGCGCGACACGAAGCAGATGCCCGGCTGGCCGCTCAGCTTGCCATGCGCTTCGGCCATGTAGGCCGCGCCGCCCTCCTGGCGGCAGACCACGGTTTCGATAGTCTCCCGGCGGGAATGAAGCGCGTCGATGCAGGGCAGGAAGCTCTCGCCCGGGACCATGAAGACGCGCTTGACGCCATAGGCTTCGAGCTGCGCGACCAGCAGCTCGCCGCCGCTGCGGCTGCCTGCGTCTCGCCCGGTCATGCCGCCGCTCCTTGCAAGGCGCGTGCCACTTTCTCCGCGCCGTAGTCGCGTTCCGCGGCGGCGCGGCTCACCTTGCCGCCGCCGACGTCGCGCCGGATGGCTTCCGGATCGCGGTCGGCGGGCGCGCCGTACCCCCCGCCGCCCGGCGTTTCGAGGCGCACCGACTGGCCGGAGGGCAGCGGATGGCCGGAGATCTTGTTGGGCAGGCGCTGCGCATCGGGCCGGCCGGGGTTCTGCACGACATGCGACGTGCGTCCCGCCAGGCCGCCGTTCAGGCCGGCCGCGCCGAACAGGGCGGCATCGCACCGGATCGAGCAGCTCAGCTGATCGTGCAGCGAGCGAATCTGGCGCGCGATGCCCATGCCGCCGCGATGGCGGCCGGCACCACCGCTGTCGGCGACCAGCGCATATTCCTCGACCAGCAGGGGGTACTCGATCTCCAGCGCCTCCGCGGGAAGGTTGGACGTGTTGGTGACGTGCACCTGGATGCCGTCCATGCCGTCACCCTGCGCCCGTCCGCCCGCGCCGCCGCCCAGGGTTTCCAGGTACACGAACGTGCCCTTGCCGTCGCGCAGCGGGCCGGAGAAAAGCATGGAGGGCATGACGTCGTTGCAGGACGCCATGGCGCGTTCGGGCGGAAGCAGCTGGCCCAGGGCGCCGATCACCGTGCCGGCCACGCGCTGCGCGGTCGTTACCCGCGCGCCCACCGCGGCCGGAAACCGCGGATTGGCAATCGTGCCTTCCGGAGCGGTGATCGTGATGGGCTGGAACATGCCGTTGTTGGGCATGAGTTCCGGGTCCAGCATGGCTTTCACCGCGAAGTAGACGCTGGCCTGCAGGGCGCTGGCGGGAAGATTGAAAGCGCCGCGCGCCTGTTTGCCCGTGCCGGTGAAGTCGACGTGGAGCTGGCCGTCCCGGGCGTGCACATTGGCCTGGATGACCACCGGATCGCCGCCCATGCCGTCGTCGTCCATCTTCTCCGTGAACGATACGGTGCCGGAGGGCAACTGGGCAATGCGGTGGCGCAGCCGGCGCTCGGTGTATCGCAGAATGCTCTCAATGGCATTGAGCACGGTCCGCAGGCCCGACTGTCCGACCAGGTCGAGGATCAGCCTGGCGCCTTTGTCGTTGGTTGCTATCTGGGCGCGGATGTCGTGCATCCGGTTGTCCGGCTCGCGGGTGTTGTGCGCGATCATCTCCAGCAGATCCAGGTCCAACTCGCCTTCGCGCACGATGCGCATGGCGGGCAGGCGGATGCCTTCTTCCCAGACGGTCTTCAGGTGATGCGACGTTGAACCCGGCACCGCGCCGCCCACGTCGGTATGGTGGCCGATGTTCGCGGCGAAAAAGCGCAGTTCGCCTTCGCAGAACACGGGCGTTACCACCGTGATGTCCGGCGCGTGAGTGCCGCCGGCCAGGTAGGCGTCGTTGCACAGGAAGGCATCGCCCGGGCGTATCCCGGCGTTGCCGTAGCGTCGCAGCACGGCCTCGATGCCTCCGGAGAGCGAGCCCAGATGCACGGGGACGTGCGCAGCCTGGGAAACCAGGCGGCCGGCGGCATCGAACAGCGCCACCGAGCAGTCCTTGCGTTCTTTGATGTTGCTGGAGAAGGACGAGCGGATCAGCGTGTTGCCCATCTCTTCGGTAATGGACAGCAGGCGGTTGCTGAAGACCTCCATTTCAATGGGGTCGAACATGTCCGCGTCGGCGTGAGAGGTCGGTCGGGTGGCCATGGCGGTACGCCCTACAGGTTGAGGTTGACGATGAGGTTGCCGTACTGATCTACGCGCGCCTGCTGTCCCGGCAGGACAACGGTGGTCGAGCTCATTTCCTCGATCACGGCCGGGCCGTCCACGGGCGCATCCACGGGCAGGTGGGCGCGCCGGTAGACCGGCGTGTCTGTCCATCCTGCCGCCTCGAAATAGACCTTGCGCCGTTCTTTGACCGCATCGGAAAGGCTGGCGCCTCCGGCGACGCGGGCCAGCGGGGCGCGGGGCACCAGCCCCACGGCCCGCACGCGCAGATTCACGATCTCCACCGCGCGGTCGGCGGCGTCGTAGCCGTATTCGCGCACGTGAGCGGCGCTGAATGCGGCGATGAAGTCGTCCAGCGCCATGAGCCGCATGCCATCCAGCGGCACGGGGATTTCGAAGTTCTGCCCCTGGTAGCGTGCGTCGATGACGGCCGACAGGCGTTGCGCGCTCTCAGCCACGCCTTCGCTGTCCAGCCAGGCGCGCGCCTTGTCCGCAAGGCTGCCCAGGGTTTTCCGGACGACTGCCCACCCCGCTGGCTTCGCATGGGCCATCAGCGTCTGTACGAAGTCCATCGAGATGTCGGAAAGCAGAATGCCGCGCGCGCACATGGTGCCCGGCTCCTGCGGGATCAGCAATGCGCCGATGCCGCAGTCGCTGGCCAGTTCGGCCGCGTGCAAGCCGCCCGCCCCGCCGAAGGCGCAGAGTACGAACTTGCGGATATCGTGTCCCCGCTCCGTCGAGACGGCGCGCACGGCGCGCGCCATGTTCGAATTGGCGATGCGCAGAATGCCGAAGGCGGCCTCTTCGATGCTCAGGCCCAGCGGGCCGGCGATCTGCGCCTGCATTGCCGCGCGCGCGCGCTCGGCATGGACGGCCATGCGGCCTTCCAGCAGAGCAACGGGATTCAGGCGGCCCAGCACGACGTGCGCATCGGTAAGCGTCACCTGCGCGCCGCCGCGGTCATAGGCTATGGGGCCGGGCACCGCGCCGGCGCTCTGGGGACCGACCTTGAGCGCGCCTGCGTCGTCGATGCGGGCGATGCTGCCGCCGCCCGCGCCAATGACGTGCACATCCACCATCTGGGTCTTGACCGGATAATCGGCCACCAGCCGGCTCGACGTGAACAGCGGCTGCAACGCCGCGACCAGGGAAACGTCCGTGCTGGTGCCTCCCACGTCGAAGGTGATCAGGTTGGGAAAACCTGCCGCGCGCCCCAGCTCGGCGGCCCCGATCACGCCGGCGGCGGGCCCCGATACGCAGGTTCGGACCGGGGCCGAGAGAACGGATTCGACCGACATCAATCCGCCATTGGAATGCACCGTGGCCGGCTGCGTCGCGACGCCCATGTCTTTTACGGAATTCACGAGATTCCGCATATAGGCCGCCATCCGCGGGCCGACATAGGCGTTCAGCGCCGTCGTGGACATGCGTTCGTATTCGCGGAACTCTGGGAGGATTTCGCTGGATACGCTCAGGTAGATGCCAGGGAGATGTTCGGCCAGAATGTCCCGCGTCCGGCGCTCATGGGCATTGTTGCGATAGCTGTGCATGAAGCAGATGGAAACCGACTCCACCCGCGCTGCGGCCAGCTCGCGCGCGACGGCCACGACTTCGTCCTCGTCGAGCGGTTGCAGCACCGAGCCGTCGGCGGCAATGCGTTCGGTGATTTCGAAGCGCCATTCGCGGGGGGCGAGCGGCTCCGGCTTGACGACGTTGTAGTCGTACAGATGGGGCCGGGTCTGCCGGCCGATTTCCAGCACGTCGCGAAAACCGCGGGTGGTCACCAGCGCGGTGCGCGAGCCCCGGCGCTCGATCACCATGTTGGTCGCGACCGTGGTGCCGTGGCCCACGTGAACCAGCTCGGAACCGTCTATGGCGTGCTCGCGCATCAGGTGGGCCAGACCTGCCTGGATGGCTTCGGAAGGATCATGCGGCGTGGAGGGCACCTTGAAATAGTGCAGTTCGCCGGTATGTTCGGCCAGCAGTGTGAAGTCGGTGAACGTGCCTCCCACGTCGAAGCCGACGCGAAAGCGGCGGCCGCCCGGGGCGGTTGCGGTATGGGTCACAAGGGTCTCCAGGATGCTGGCGCGCACTGCGCCGGAAGTGGAATGACCCGAATGCTATCGACGCCCCGTCATACGGTCCAATCAAAGATTGGTATCAGTTGTTATCATGGATATGAATGACGAAGCCGGGCTTTCTTCTCCTAGTACGCATGGGGTTCGGGCCGCGCCGTCTGGTCGAACACCATGCCTTGCGCTTTGCATACCTTGAGGATTTCCTCCCGCAGCCAGCGATGCGCGGGCAGGTTGTCGGAACGTTCGTGCCAAATGAGGTTGACGGTGCGAGGCACGAAAGGAAAAGGCGCTTCGACCGCTTCCAGCAGGTGGCTGTACGGGCTGTTGCGCACCGTGTTGACCGGCACCACGCAGATCAGGTCCGTTTCGGCCAGCAGTCGCGGCGCAAGCGCGAATTGGTTGATCGTAAGCACGACATTGCGCTTGTACCCGTGCGCGGCCAGCTCGTGATCGATGAGCGCCGGCGTGCCGAGCAGGCTGACCATGAGATGGCGCGCGCGCAGGAAGCTGTCCAGCGTGAAGCGGGGCTGCGCCAGCAGCGGATGGCCCTTGCGCATGGCGCAGACATAGGTCAGGGTCTCGAGCGGCAGCGTGCGCAGCGAAGACCCGAAATTCGAGTACACGCCCGCCGCCATGTCGACCTCGCCTTTTTCCAGGAGCAGGCCGGCGTTGTCCAGCGAGTAGGGATGCAGGTGGATGCGGACATTGGGCGCCACTTCCTGCTGTTCGACGAAGAGCGGGCGTATGACCTGGTCGGCCACATAGTCCGACATGGCGAGCCGGAACACGGCTTCGGAGCGGGCAGGGTCGAACTCGTTGCGCTCCAGCGTGTCCGAGATGCGCGCGAGGGCGTCCCGGATGGGCGGCCACAGCAATTCGGCGCGTTGCGTGGGCAGCACGCCGCCCGGCACCTTGACGAACAGCGGGTCTTTCAAGGTGAGCCGCAGGCGATTGATGGCATTGCTTACGGCGGGTTGCGTCATGTGCAGGGCCGCGGCGGCGCGCGTCACGTTCCGCTCCGTCATGACGGCATCGAAAATGCGCAGCAGGTTCAGATCCATGGCGGCGAGCATGCGGATTTCCTGTTATCAGTTGTGGTGATGACGATTCATTTTAATTGTTGATTGGCCATATAACGCCAGGCCGCTTAACCTTGCCCACGTTCCAGCGCGGTTCCAGAGCGCGGTCCAGTGCCCGCAGTTCAAGTTTTCCATACCAACCGGGGGAATCCATTGATGGTCAAGAACCTGAAGTTTCTGGCCGCCGCCTGCGTGGCGGCCCTGGCTGCCGCGCAGGCGGCGGCCGCGGACAATTTTCCCAGCAAGCCGATCACCATCGTTCTGCCCTACGCCACGGGCGGCTCGGCGGACATGCTGGCCCGTTTCGCGGCCCAGGGGCTGCAAAGCGAGCTGGGCCAACCGGCGATCGTGGAGGCCAAGCCCGGCGCGGGCGGCGTGCTGGGCACCGAGTACGTCGCCAGGGCGGAGCCCGACGGCTACACGCTGGTGCTGACCGCCAGCGGCACGATGGCGGTCAACCCCTATGTCTACAAGCTGCGCTACAAGCCCTTGGAGGATTTCAAGCAGATCACCGTGCTTGTCGATCTGCCTTTCGTGGTGGTCACCAACAATGAGTTCCCCGGAAAGAACCTGAAGGAGTTCATCGATTACGGTCGCCAGCATCCCAATGGCATCACCTTCGGCAATGCGGGCCTGGGCACGCAGCAGCATCTGACGCAGCTCATGTTCGCGCGTGCCGCCGGCATCCAGGTGAACATCGTTCCTTACAAGGGCAGCAGCCCGGCCATGAACGATCTGCTGGGCGGGCACATCAACGCCGTGCTGGACAATACCGGCGTGCAAACGCCGTTCATCAAGGCCGGAAAAGTGCGGCCGTTGTTCGTCACCAACCCGGAGCGGGTGGCTGCCCTGCCTGACGTGCCTACGGCCTCCGAAGCGGGCTTGCCCGGCTTTTCAGCCGTCGCCTGGTTCGGTCTTGCCGCGCCCAAAGGCACGCCGGACGCGGTCGTGGAGAAGATCCAGCAGGCCGTGGCCCGCGAATTCGCCAAGCCTGAAATGAAGCGCCGCCTGCTGGATCTGGCCATGATTCCGCGTGTGTCCACGCCGGCGGAAGCCACGGCTCGCGTCAAGGACGATCTGCAGGCATTCGGCAAGATCGCCAAGGAAGTCGATCTCAAGCCGATGTGAGCAAGCTTGCGGCGCGCCGGTCCTGTGCGCCGCCGCTCTCACCCGAACACCCTGCACACAGGACTCGCGCAGGGCGTCGCGTCGCCGGCCGGAGCGAGCCGGCCCGCTGCCGGGCCTCAGCGCTGTCCGTCGTGCACCGACACCGCTTCCTTGGTGAGCCCGCCCAGGCGCGAATGCACGCGGCCTCCGGTGCCCATGACGAGCGCGAAAAGGATTTCGTTGGCGCGGGGGGCGTCCTGGATGCCGATTTCGATACTGTTGAAGTGGCTGCGCACGTAGGAGGCATGGATGTAGTGCACCGGCACCATCATGCGGTAGCCGGCCACGGCCACGGCCTTGACGGCCGGCACCATGGCCCTGGGCTCGCCCAGCACGCTGCGCATGGCCCAGCCGCCGGCTTCGTGCCAGACCGCGCCGTGTTCCATCTCGCCGTCCAGGCCCACGATGGCGGCTTTGCTGTAGACCTCGATGTTCTCTTTGCCGCCCAGGGTTTCGACCAGCTCGGTGGCCAGCAGCGTGCCCAGGCTGCGCAGCTCGGCCATGAAGGGCATCAGGTCGGGCTCGTAGCGGCCGGCGTAGGGGTTGCGGATCACCGCGCACGAGGCGGCGAGCCTGAGGGGTTTTTCGGGGGGCGGGCCGTTCTCGTGGAACGTGGTTTCGACGATGAGGCAGCGCTTGCGGATATCGATCAGCGACATGGACGGGATTCCTGGTTCGGGAGAGTCGGGAAGAGGGTTATTGCGGCGGGATGCCGGTTTCCTTGACGATGGCGGCCCACTTGCCGATTTCGGCGCGCACGAAGGCGCCGAACTCGGCCGGGCTCTGGGTCTTGACCGTGAGGCCCTGGCGCGCGTAGGTCTGCCTGAGCTCGTCGCTGCCCAGCGCCTTGTCCAGCGAGCGGGACAGGCGGTCCTGCACCGGCTGCGGCAGGCCGGCCGGGCCCATCAGGCCGAACCACACGGTGAGGTCGAAGCCGGGGGCGCCGGTTTCGTTGAGCGTGGGAATGTCGGGCGCGAGCGCAAAGCGCTCCGGCGTGCTGACGCCATACGCCTTGACCTTGCCGGCGCGGGCCTGCTGCAGGCCGTTGGCGAGATCGGTGAACGTGAGGTCCACGGTGCCGCCGATCACGTCGGTGAGCGCCTGCGGGCCGCCGCGGTAGGGAACGGGCGTGACCTCGATATGCCCCATGGCCGCGAGCTTGGCGCCGAAGACCTGGGCGCTGCCCGAGCCGTAGGCGTAGGTCAGCTTGCCGGGATGCCGGGCGCCGTAGGCGTACAGGTCGGACACCTTGGTGCCGGGCATGCGCGGCGAGCCCACCAGCAGGTACGGGGTTTCGGCCACCGCGCCGATGGGCGAGAGATCCTTGGCGGGATCGTAAGGCAGGTCTTTGAACAGGCTCACGCCGCTGGCCGCCGTGGAAACGCCCACCACCACCAGGGTGTAGCCGTCGGGCCTGGCCCTGGCCACATCGTGCGTGCCGATGATGCCGTTGGCGCCCGGCTTGTTCTCCACCACCACGGGCTGGCCCAGGTCGTCGGCCATGGCCTTGCCCAGGCTGCGGGCCACGACGTCGGTGATGCTGCCGGGCGGAAAGGGAACCACCATGCGGATGGGGTGGTCGGGGTAGGTCGTGGCCTGGGCGGCGCCGGCCAGCAGGGCGGCGCCCAGGCCGAGCGCCAGCCTGAGCGCGGCGGCGGTGTGCTTCATGGCTTGTCTCCTGTCTGATGTCGTTATGGGCGTCGCCGGCGCTCAGGCCGGCGCGGGAGCGTTCAGCCGCTCCAGGTAGCGGTGGATTTCGGTGTTGTCGGCGCCGGCCGGCATCTCCTCGCGGGCGCGCTGCCACAGCTCGGCGCACAGCGACAGCTGCGCGGCGGACACGCCAGCCAGGGACTGCAGCGCATTGGCGGTGCGCAGGTCCTTGGCCATCAGCGCGAGGGAGAAGCCGCCGTTGTAGCTGCCCGGCACGATGAACTGGCGCAGCTTGGTTTCGGTGGCCACGTTGCGGCCGCTGGACGCGTTGAGCACGTCGGTGAACACGTCCAGGTCCAGGTCCATGCGCCGGGCGATCAGCAGGGCCTCGCTGGCGGCGAGCAGCCCGGCGGCGTAGACATAGTTGTTGAGCGCCTTCATGGCGTGCGCCGATCCCGTCGCGCCGGTGCGGATGAGCGAGGCGCCCATGCGGGACAGTATCGGGCGCACGCGCTCCAGGTCGTCGGCTTCCGCGCCCACCATGATGGCCAGCGTGCCGGCGGCGGCCTTGGCCACCGCGCCGGAAACCGGGGCGTCGATCAGCGTAAGGCCGGCCTGCCGCAGGCGCGGCGCCAGGCGCAGCGTTTCGGCGGGGTTGGACGAGCCCATGTCGAGCAGCACCGAGCCCGGCTTGAGCAGCGCCGCCAGCCCGGGCCGCCCCGGCTCGCCTTCGATCACCGCGCTGGTGACGGTGCTGTCGGGCAGCATCGTGATGACCACGTCGCACCCGGCCAGGTCCTGCAGGCCCGCCGCCGGGCGCAGGGTCTTGTTCCAGGCGGGGTGCGCCGCCAGGCGCGCCAGCCGCGCGGGATCCCGGTCATAGGCCAGGATGCCGAAGCCGTCCCCGCCGCCGGCGAGGTTCTCGAGCATCGGCAGGCCCATCATGCCCAGGCCGATAAAACCTATGTTCATCTTCATGCTTTTCCTTTATCGACTCGACCTGAAAGTTGCGCCAGGCCATCGACGGAATGCTAATGAACGGCAGGAATGAGCGGTTATGCTAAGTTGCGCAGGGGATATAACAAACGATTATCGGGTTGGCCATGAGATTCAAGCTGAGGCAGATGGAAGTGTTCAGGGCGGTCATGCTGACCGGCTCCATGAATGGCGCGGCAAAGCTGCTCTTCGTGTCGCAGCCGGCCATCAGCCGCCTCATTGCCCATACCGAGCAGAGCCTGGGCCTGCAATTGTTCGAGCGCGACAAGGGCAAGCTCACGCCCACGCCGGAGGCGCACCGGCTGTTCCAGGAAGTGGGGCCCCTGTTCGAGGAGGCCCTGCGCATCGACGAGCTCGCGCGCGACCTGGCCGAGCGGCCCGAGGGCGCGCTGACGCTGTGCTCCAGCCCCAGCCTGGCGCTGAATTTCGTGCCGCCCGTGATCGCGCAGTACCTGGAGCTCTACCCCAACGTGCGCCTCAAGTACCACACCACGCTGCTGGCCGACATGGCGCACGAGCTGCTGGGCCGCAAGGCGGAGCTGGCCGTGTCGGTGCTGCCCATCGACCATCCCAATCTGGCGGTGGAGCCGCTGGCCACGGGCGAAATGGTCTGCATCCTGCCGCAGGGGCATCCGCTGGCGGCGCAGCCCGACGTGGGGCTGGCGGAGCTGGCCGCGTACCGGCTGATTCTCTACAGCCGCAATATTCCCTTCGGCCAGCTCGTGGCCGCCGCGTTCCAGCGCGCCAACGTAAGCTGGAACGCGGCCGTGGACATCGTGCGGGCCGAGCTGGCCTGCGCGCTGGTGCGGGTGGGCGCCGGCGTGGCCATCGTGGACCAGTTCTCCGTCGGGCAGCAGGGATGGCCGGGCGTGGTGACGCGGCCGCTGCGCGAGTCGATTCCGCTGTCGCTGAGCCTGGTGCGCTCGCGCTTCGAGCGCCCCAGCCGCCAGGTGCAGCGCTTCGTGCGCCTCATCAAGGAGCACGCGCGCCATGCGCCGGGCCTGCGGCCCGGCGGGGCGTAGACGCCCGGCCGCGGACCCGCGGCCTCAACGCAGCGCGGCTGCCTTGACGCGCCGGTGCAGCCAGGCGGTCAGGCCGAAGTTGACCGCGGCCAGCGCCGTCAGTATCCACAGCGTGCCCGCCGCGCCCGCGTGCGTGACGAGAAAGCCGCAGGCCAGCGGCGTCAGCGCCTGGCAGAGCAGGGACGAGCGGGCCAGCCTGCCCATCACCGGCGCCAGCGCGGACTGCGGCACCAGGGCGATCGGCAGCGTGCCGCGCACCAGCGCGCGCAGGCCGTTGCCGATGCCGTAGCACACGATGCCCGCCGCCGCGGCCCGCGGGTCCAGGCTGACCAGCAGCAGCCCGATCGCCACGAAAGCGGCCGAGACGAGGGCCATCCAGATGGGGTGCAGGCTTTTTATGGAGAACGTGATCACGCGCATCAGCACCATGCTGGGACCGATGAGCGCGCTGAGCGCGATGGCCGAGGCTAGCGTGTGCCCGGCGCCTTGCAGCAGCACGATGATCTGCACCGACACCGCCGTCATCAACAGGGCGGCAATCGAAAACACGAACGACAGCAGCCAGTAGTCGCCGGCGGAGATGCCCGGGGGCAGCGCCCGCCTGCCGCGGCCGGCGGGCTTGCGCGCCGGGAGCGCGGCGGCCGCGGGCGCGTCCGGAGGCAGCGCCTTGAGGTAAAGCGGCGCGATGCTCAGCGCCAGCACGGCGGCATAGGCCCAGCAGGTCGCGCGCCAGCCCAGCGGGCCGGTCATCCAGGCCAGCGCGGGCCAGACCACGGTGGTGGCGAATCCGGCGATGAGGGTAATGGCATTGATGACCGGGCGCGCGCGCTGTCCGTGGCGGATGCCCAGCGTGGTGAAGAGCGGATCGTAGAGGCCGCCGGCCATGCCTACGCCGATCAGGCACCAGCCCGCGATGAACGCGGGAATGCCGGGCGCGGCGCCCACGACGCACAGGCCGGCCGCCACGATCCAGCCCGACAGGATGAGCACGCGGCGGCCATGCCCGCGCGCGATGTACACATTGGCCTGCGGCGAGAGCAGGCCGGAAACCAGCACGCCAGCCGTGAGGCCGCCGTAGATCCAGGTCATCGACCAGCCCGTATCGCGGTGGATGGGCTCGGCCAGCACCGACAGCAGGAAGAACGATCCGCCCCAGATGAGGATCTGGGCGATGCCCAGCAGCACGCTGGCGGAGAAGGGAACGCCGGCTTCGGCCTGCGCCTTCCCGGGCGGCGGGGCGGGGTTGCCCGAGCCGCCGTCGCCCCGGCGGCTTGCGGATGGGGGCGCTTCCATGGTCATCGATTCTCCGGCGCGCTGGCGCGCCATGGCAATAAAGGGTTGGGGATGGGGGAGTCCGCCGCGGAGCGGCAAACCGCCGGCATTGTCGCGCACGCGGGGCCGCCTTGCGCGTTTGCGGCAGCCAAAGGTACACTTGTATTAACATCAATACAACATATCGGGAGACAACTGTGTTCAGACATCTGGCCATGGGCTGCGCCATCGCCGCGGCCTGCGCGTTCGCCGCTCCGTCCGGAGCGCAGGAAGCCGCCATCAAGCTGGTGGTGGGCGCGCCGCCCGGCGGCACCACCGACACCGTGGCCCGCAGCATCGGCCAGCGCATGAGCCACGATCTCAAGCGCACGGTCGTGGTCGAGAACCGTCCGGGCGCAGGCGGCAACATCGCGGCGGACTACGTGGCCAAGAGCAAGGCGGACGGCAGCACGCTGCTGGTCACTTTCACGAGCTTCTCTATCAATGCTTCGCTCTACCGCAACCTGCCGTTCGACCCGGTCAGGGACTTCACGCCCATCAGCATGCTGGCCAACGTGCCCAGCGTGCTGGTGACGCGCAAGGATTTTCCGGCGAAGAACATGGCGGAGTTCCTGCGCGAAGTGAAGGCGCATCCGAGCAAGTACACCATGGCGATCGGCGCCCTGGGTTCGTCGCTGCACATGGCGGGCGAGCGCATGAAGATGATGGCGGGCCTGGAGATCCTCAACGTGCCCTACAAGGGCACCTCGCCGGCCATTACCGATCTGCTGGGCGGGCAGGTGGACATGATGTTCGCCAGTTCGCTCAACGCGCTGCCGCACATGAAGAGCGGCGCGCTCAAGCCGCTGGGCGTGACCAGTCCGCAGCCGCTGCCGCAGTTTCCCGGCGTGCCGCCCATCGGCGATGCCATCAAGGGTTTCGAGTCCAATGCCTGGTTCGCGCTCTTCGGCCCGGCCGGCCTGCCGCCGGAGACGGTGGCGGCGCTCAATGGCGCGGCGCGCAAGGCGGTGGACACGCCCGAGTTCCGCCGCCTGCTGGAAGGCGAGGCCGCCACGGCCGTCAGCAGCACACCCCAGGCGCTCGGCGACTTTGTGCGCGAGGACATCGCGCGCTACGCCGAAATCGTCAAGTTCACCGGCGCCACGGTCGACTGACCCGCGCGCCCTCGTCCGGAGCCGTCCGTGTCCAGGAATCCGTTGCCTCTTTATCACCAGGTCTATCTGCTGCTCAGGCAACGCCTGACGGCGGGCGGGTTCCCCGCCGGCGCGGCCATGCCGGGCGAGAACGCGCTGGCCGCCGAGTACGGCGTGTCGCGCCTGACCATGCGGCGTTCGCTGGAGGCGCTGGAAGCCGAGGGCCTGATCGAGCGGCGCCAGGGCAGGGGCACCTTCGCCGTGGACCGGGGCTGGGTCGACGCGCCGCAGCCCAGCGCCGACATGGATTCGCTGATGCGGCATCTCGCCAGCATGGGCATGCAGACACAGGTGCGCCTGCTGTCGCTGGAGGCCGAGCCGGCTTCGGCGGCGGTGGCCGCGCACCTGGAACTGGAGCCCGGCGCCCTGGTGCACCGCTCGGTGCGGGTGCGCAGCCATGGCGGGCTGCCGTTCTCGTATCTGGTGACGGTGGTGCCGGGCGACATCGGCGCCCGCATCCGCGAAAAAGACCTGAACAGCCGGCCGCTGCTTGCCATCTTCCGCGAGCTGGGCGTGCGCGTGGCGCGCGCCGAGCAGAGCTTTTCCGCCGCGCTGGCCGACCCGCAGGCGGCCGCCGCGCTGGATGTGCCCGTGGGGTCGGCGCTGCTGAGCCTGCGCCGCCTGGTGCGCGACGACGCGGGCCGTCCGGTCGAGTGGCTGCATGCGCTGTACCGCCCCGACCGCTATGAATACCGCATGGACGTGCAGGCGCACGACACACAGGGCGAGCCCGACTGGCTGCCTTCCGGCGCGGCAACGGCCGCGCCCGCCCGGCGCAAGGCGCGGCCGGCTCAGGCGCGGCCGGCTCAGGCGCGGCCGGCCAAGGCGTCCGCCGCGCATTCCTGAACCGGAGCCCTTTCTCATGACTACCCAGACCCTGGCGCAGAAACTGCTGGCCGCCGCCAGCGGCCGGTCCTCGGTGCAAGCCGGCGAGATCCTGACCTGCAAGGTGGACCTGGCCATGTTCCACGACTCCAGCGGCCCGCGCCGCCTCAAGCCCATGCTCGAGGCGCTGGGCACCGGCCTCTGGGACCGCGACAAAGTGGTGCTGGTCATGGACCACTACGTGCCGGAATCCGGCGAGGAGTCGCGCCGCATCGTGCGCATCGCGCGCGAATGGGCGCGGGAGCAGGCCCTGCCGCACGTGTACGACTCCATCGGCATCTGCCACGTGGTGGTGCCCGAGCACGGGCACATCCGACCTGGCATGTTCTGCGTGGGCGGCGACTCCCACTCGCCCACCGGCGGCGCGTTCGGGGCCTATATGTTCGGCGTGGGCAGCACCGAAATGCTGGGCGTGGTGGCCAGCGGCGAGATCTGGGTGCAGGTGCCGCGCACCATCGCCATGCAATGGAATGGACGCCTGCAGGCCGGCGTCACCGCCAAGGACATGGCGCTGGCCATGATCGGCCGCTTCGGCATGAACGGCGGGCGCTACCAGGCCGTGGAGTTCTGCGGCGAGGCGGTGCGCGCCCTGTCGATGCAGGAGCGCATGACGCTGTCCAACATGTCGGCCGAACTCGGATCGCAGGCCGGCCTGATCGCGCCCGACGCCGTCACGCTGGACTACCTGCACGCCGCGGGCGTGCCCGGCGCGCGCGGCATGGACATTTCGCATTGGCGCACGGACGAGGACGCCGAGGTGGAACGGCATGAGTTCGACGCGGCGGCGCTGGCGCCGCAGGTGGCGGCCCCGCACAGCCCGGCCAATGCCGCGCCGGTGGGCGACTACCCCTTTACCCCGATCCAGGCCGCCTATATCGGCGCCTGCACGGGCGCCAAGCTGGAAGACCTGCGCGCGGCCGCCGAGGTGCTGCGCGGCAGGCGCATCGCCGCCGGCGTCACGCTGATGGTGGCCCCGGCCAGCGCGTTCGACCAGCGGCGCGCGCAGGAAGAAGGCATCATGGACGCGCTGGCCGCCGCGGGCGCGCAGGTGCTGCCCACGTCGTGCGGCGCCTGCTCCGGGTACGGCGGCTCCATTCCCGAAGGCGTCAACGTCATTTCCACCACCGCGCGCAATTTCAAGGGCCGCATGGGCGCGCAGACGGCGCGGGTCTTCCTGGCCTCGCCGTATTCCGTGGCCGCGGCCGCCCTCACGGCGCGCATCACCGACCCCCGCGAGGTGCTGGCATGAGCGCCCAACCGACACAACACCGGGTCTGGCGCGTCGGCGCCGATATCGACACCGACCAGCTGGCGCCGGGCGCCTACATGAAATTCGGCATAGAGGAGATCGCGCGGCATTGCCTGCAGGGCGTGCGCCCGGAGTTCGCCGCCGCCGTGCGGCCGGGCGACGTGCTGGTGGCCGGACGCAACTTCGGCATCGGCTCTTCGCGCGAACAGGCGGCCGCGGCGCTCGTGCACCTGGGCGTGCAGGCCGTGATCGCGCCGAGTTTCAACGGCCTGTACTTCCGCAACGCCTTCAACGTGGGCTTGCTGCTCGTCACCTGCGAGCGCGCCGACGAGATCGGGGAAGGCGAGCGCGTCTCCCTGGACCTGGCCGCGCGCCAGGTGCTGCGCGCCGGCGGCGAGGCGCTGCCGTGCGCCGAAGTGCCGGGCTTCCTGCTGGATATGGTGCGCGCCGGCGGACTGATGAATCTCCTGAAGCGCAGGCTCGCCGACGGCAGCCTGGCGCGTCATCCTGTGAGGGCATGATGACCATATCTACGCTGAAGCGCCGGCTGGACGCCGGGCAGACCGTGCTGGCCCCGGGCGTCTACGACGCGCTGTCGGCGCTCATCGCCGGGCAGGCCGGTTTCGATGCGCTGTACCTGTCCGGCGCGTCCATCGCGTATTCGCGCCTGGGCCGCTCCGACGTGGGGCTCACCACCTACAGCGAGGTGGCGGACACGCTGGCCCGCATTGCCGAGCGCGTGGACGTGCCCATCATCGCCGACGGCGACACGGGTTTCGGCAACGCGCTGAACGTGCAGCGCACGGTGCGCGGCTTCGAGCGCGCCGGCGCCGCCATGATCCAGCTCGAAGACCAGGGGTTTCCCAAGCGCTGCGGGCACCTGTCCGGCAAGACGGTGGTGCCGCCTTCCGAGATGTGCGGCAAGCTGCGCGCGGCGCTGGACGCGCGCGACGAGATGCTGGTGCTCGCGCGCACCGACGCGCTGGCGGCGGAAGGACTGGACGCCGCGCTGGACCGCGCCGAACAGTACCTGGAATGCGGCGTGGATGCGCTGTTCATCGAGGCGCTGCGCACGCCGGAACAGCTGGACGCGGCCTGCGCGCGCTTTGCCGGTCGCATTCCGCTGCTGGCCAATATGGTCGAGGGCGGCCAGACGCCGGTGGAAAGCGCGCAGGCCCTGGCCGGACGCGGGTTTCGCATCGTGATCTTTCCCGGCGGCGCCTCGCGCGCCGTGGCGCATGCGCTGCAGGCCTACTATGGCAGCCTGCGCCGCCACGGAACCACCGCGCCCTGGCGCGAGCGCATGCTGGACTTCGATGGCCTGAACGCGCTGATCGGCACGCCCGAACTGCTGCAAGCCGGCAAGCGCTACGAGTAGGCGGCTTCCTTCCGGGCGGCCTGCTGCACGGGCTCGATGCCCGCCTGCCTGACGATCGCGGCGTACTTGTCCATTTCCGAGCGGAAGTACGCCACGGTTTCGCGCGGGGGCATGAGCACGATCTGCTTGCCCTGCGTGGCCATGGCCTGCCGGACCTCGGCGGCGTTGAAGGCGCGGCGCAGCGCCTGGTAGACGCGTTCCACCTCGGCGGCCGGCAGTTTCGCCGGCCCCGCGGCGACGAACCCGCCGCCGACTTCGTACCCGGGCAGCCCCCAGGGCCTTGAGCGCGCCGCTCTTGATCTGCGGCAGCACGGAAGGCAGGGACAACACGCCGAAATCCACCTGCCCGCCGATCAGGTCGGCCATCATGGGGCCGACGCCCTTGCAGGGAATGTGCCGCGCCTTGGCCTGCGCCTGTTGCAGGTACATCTCCGCGGCCAGGCGCATGGCGGCGCGGCTGTTGCTGGACTATCTTGCCGGCCTGGAAAGCCGCGCCGCGCCCGGCGTCACTCCACCTTGATGCCGTTTTCCTTGACCAGCGTGGCGAAGCGGCGGGTGTCGGCGTCGATGCGCTGGGCGAACGCCTGCGGCGTGGCGCTCATGGGTTCGGCGCCCGCCGCCAGCAGGCGCTCGCGGAAATCCGGCTGGCCGACGATGGCGGAGATTTCGCGGTTCAGCCGTTCGATAACGGGCCGGGGCGTGGCGGCCGGCGCGAGCACGCCGAACCACGTGCCCATGTCGAAGTCCTTCAGGCCCGATTCCGCCAGGGTGGGCACGTCCGGCAGCGCGGCCGAGCGCTGGGCCGTGGTGACGGCCAGGGCCCGCAGCTTGCCCGACTGGATGTAGGGCAGCACCGTCGTCACCGTGTCGAAGGACATGGCCACCTGCCCGCCCAGCAGGTCGGTGGTAAGCGGGCCGCTGCCCTTGTACGGCACGTGCAGCAGCGTGATGCCCGCCGCGGCCTGGAACTGCGTGCCGATCAGGTGCTGGCCGGTGCCGTAGCCATTGGAACCGTAGGCCAGGGGCTGGGCCGACTTGCGCGCCTGTTTCACGAGGCCGGCCACGCTCGTGGCCGGCGCCTGGGCGGGGTTGACCACCAGCACATTGGGCACCATGGCCAGCGGGCTGACCGCCGCCAGGTCTTTCTGGAAATCGTACGACAGCGACGGGTACACGCTGGTGGCGATGGTGTGATGCACGGCGCCCATCAACAGCGTATAGCCGTCGGGCCGCGCCTTGGCCACATAGTCCGCGCCGATGGTGGCGCCCGCGCCCGGGCGGTTCTCCACCACCACGGGCTGTCCCACGCGCTGCGAAAGCTGCTCGCCCAGGGCGCGCGCCAGCACGTCGGTGGTGCCGCCCGACGGGAACGGCACGACGAGCGTGATGGCCCGGACGGGCCAGGCGGCTTCGGCCGCATGCAGCGCGGGAGCGCTGGCCAGGGCGCCGAGGGCGGCCAGGAGCAGGGAAAGGCGCCGGCGGCGCGGCGAGGGCGCAGGCGGGGCCTGGCGGAATGCGGGCACGTTCATGAGTTCTCCTCCTCGGGTGGTCCTGCCGGGCGCGGCGGCGGATCTGCGTCCGCGCGCCGCGCCGGTCCGATGCATACGGGCGGCCGGCGCACCGGCGGCCGGCGCTCAGGCGGCCGGCGCTCAGGCGGCCGGCGCACCGGCGGTCTGCGGCGCCGGCAGGCGCTCGCGCACAGCCTGCGTGACCTCCGCGGTCGTCGCCTGCCCGCCCAGATCGCGCGTGTGCAGGGCGGGGTCGGCGGTCACGGCTTCGATGGCCCGCATCAGCCGCGCGGCGGCCGCCGTCTCGCCCAGGTGTTCCAGCAGCATCGCCACCGACCAGAACGTGCCGATGGGGTTGGCCAGGCCCTTGCCCATGATGTCGAACGCCGAGCCGTGGATGGGCTCGAACATGGACGGGCCGCGCCGTTCCGGATCGATATTGCCCGTGGGGGCGATGCCCAGGCTGCCGGCCAGCGCCGCCGCCAGATCGCTCAGGATGTCGGCGTGCAGGTTGGTGGCCACGATCGTGTCCAGCGACGAGGGGCGGTTGACCATGCGGGCGGTGGCGGCGTCGACCAGCTCCTTGTCCCAGCTCACGTCGGGAAACTCGCGCGCGATCTCCGCGGCGATCTCGTCCCACATCACCATGGCGTGGCGCTGGGCATTGGACTTGGTGACGACGGTGAGATGGCGGCGGGGCCGCGACCCGGCCAGGCGGAAGGCAAAACGCAGGATGCGCTCGACGCCGGCGCGCGTCATCATGGACACGTCGGTGGCCGCCTCGATCGGCAGCCCCTGGTGCACGCGGCCGCCCACCCCGGCGTATTCGCCTTCGGAGTTCTCGCGCACGATGACCCAGTCCAGGTCGCCCGGCGCGCAGCGCTTGAGCGGGGCGTCGATGCCCGGCAGGATGCGCGTGGGGCGCACGTTGGCGTACTGGTCCAGGCCCTGGCAGATCTTCAGCCGCAGTCCCCACAGCGTGATGTGATCGGGAATGCCGGGGTCGCCGGCGGAGCCGAACAGAATAGCGTCCTGCCCGCGCAGCGCGTCCAGGCCGTCGTCCGGCATCATGCGGCCGTGGCGGCGGTAGTAGTCGCCGCCCCAATCGAAATCCTCGAACTGGAAACGGAAATCCGAGCCCTCGGCCAGGGCCTGCATGACCTCCCTGCCGGCCGGCACGACCTCCTTGCCTATGCCGTCTCCGGGAATGGTGGCGATGCGATACGTCTTCATGGGGTAGCTCCTGCTTTCATCGGCGGCCCGCGCGGCGGGCGGGCAAGAGGTCATTCTTGCGCGTGGACGGCTGCCGTGGACGCGATTAAAGTTGAAGCATGATTAACTCAAGGTTGAAACCGGAATGACCGGAAAAACAGGCTTGCAGCCCTCCGAGCTGGGCTTCTTCGCGGCAGTGGCCACGGCCGCAAGCCTGAGCGCGGCCGGCCGCGACCTCGGCGTGTCCACCGCCGCCGTCAGCAAGCGGCTGGCGCAGATGGAGGCGCGCCTGGGCGTGCCGCTCATGGTGCGCACCACGCGCCGCGCCTCGCTCACGCCCGAAGGCGAACTGCTGCTGGAGCACGCGCGCCGCATTCTTGGCGAAATCGAGGCCCTGCAGCATCTCATCGGCGCGGCCGGCGGGCGGCCCAGCGGGCTGCTGCGCGTCAACGCCACGCTGGGCTTCGGCCGCATGCACGTGGCGCCGGTCATCTCCGAGTACATCAAGCGCCATCCCGGGGTGGACGTGCAGTTGCAGCTTTCGGCCGATCCTCCGCCTCTGGCCGAAGACGCCTTCGACGTCTGCGTGCGCTTCGGCTCTCCGCCCGAGGCGCGCATCGTGGGCCGCTTCCTCGCGCCCAACCGCCGGCTGCTGTGCGCTTCGCCCCGGTATCTGCGCGCGCATGGCGAGCCGCGCACGCCGGCCGACCTCGCGCGCCACAACTGCATCGGCATCCGGCAGGGCAGCGACGCCTACGGCGTGTGGCGCCTGGCGCAGGCGGGCGCCGCGCGGCCCCAGGCCGTGCACGTGCGCGGCAACCTCACCACCAACGACGGCGAGATCGCCGTGAGCTGGGCGCTGGAAGGGCTGGGCATCATCATGCGCGCCGAGTGGGACATCGAGCGCTATCTGCGCAGCGGCAGGCTGGTGCAGGTGCTGCCGCAATACGCCACACCAGAAGCCGACATCTATGCCGTCTATCACCGCCGCCACCAGATGCTGCCGCGCGTGCGCAGCTTCGTGGACTTCCTGACCGAACGTTTCGCGCGGCTGGGCCGCTGACCGCGCCGTTGCGTCGATTTCTGGAATGCTATTTTCCAGCCCGGCGGTTTATCCAAAGACGAACTCCGCGCAAACTTGCTTCGTCGGGCCCCGGCCACGTTCGATGCAACCGGCCGTGCCCGCGCGTTCGAAGGAGAAGAATCATGAAGAAAACCGCCATTGCCGCATTGATTGCCATGTCTCTCGCAGGGGCCGCGGCCCACGCCGCGCCGGGCGGGGCGGCGCAGGACAACGGCCAGGGCAACCGCGTCACGCGCGCCGAAGTGAAGGCCGACCTGGCCGTCTGGCGGCGGGCTGGCCTGGACAAATTCTGGCGCGGCGACAGCAGCCCCGACATCTACAGCCCGGAGTATCGGGCGGCCTATGCCGATTACCTGCGCCGGCTGCACAGCGACGAATACCGGGAGGAACTGCGGCGGCAATCCGCCGAATGAAGGCAGGCCGCCCGCCCGCTCAACGGGCGTCGTCGCTGTGGATGCCGAACGCTTCCAGGAAGCGCGACACCATGTTGTAGGCCGCCACGGTGGCCACCAGCTCGACCAATTCCTGGCGATTGAAGTCCCGCGCCAGGCTTTCCATCAGCGACTTGTCCACGCGCACGTTGCGCGTCATCTCGTCCGTGAGCGCGAGCACGCGCTTTTCCGCTTCGCTGAACCGGCTCGATGCCTGCCAGTTGCCGAGCTCGTCGATCTGCGCCTGGCTGACGCCTTCTTTCAGCGCGATCGGGATGTGCTGGTCGGCTTCGTACTGGGCGCCGTTGAGCTGCGCCACGCGCACGATGACCAGTTCGCGGATCGCGCCCGGCAGGCTGGCCTTCTGGCGCACCGCCGTCAGGTAGTTGAGCCAGCCTTCCGCGATGGGCGGGCTGTGCAGCAGCATCTGGTACAGGTGCAGCACGCTGCCGCGTTCCTCGACGATGCGCTCGACCAGCGGCCGCGCCTGCTCGCTGTCCAGCTCGGCGTAGGGAATTCTTGCCATGGTTTGCTCCTCTTCGGTTGTGCAAGACGGGAGCTTCACTTTACAGGCTGGGCGGCATGGCAGGGCGTCCGCCGCCGCGAAAGCCCTGGGTCCGCGCCACGTTCAGCAGGGGCTCCCCGGCCGCGTATCGCGCGAGATTGCGCGCGAACAGGGCGCGCACGCGGGCGGCGTTGCCGTCCGAGAACGCGGCGCTGTGCGGGGTGACGATAACGTTCTCCAGGTCCCAGAACGGCGAACCGGCGGGCAGGGGTTCGTGCTGGAATACGTCGAGGAAGGCGCCGGCCAGCCGTTTGGCGGCCAGGCGCTGCGCGAGGGCGTTCTCGTCGATGACGTGCCCGCGCGCCACGTTGACCACGCAGGCGCGCGCGGGCAGGGCGTCCAGCGCGGCGGCGCCCGCCAGCCCCCGCGTGGCGTCCGTGAGCGGGCAGGCCAGGACGAGCCAGTCGGCATCGGGCAGCAGCGCGGGCAGGTCCCGGTAGGCGGCGCTGCGACGGGCTTCGGGCGCACGCGCGTCCGAGTGGCGGACCACGTCCAGCGTCAGGCCGAGCGAGATCAGCCATTGCCCGATGCGCTGCCCGATGCCGCCCCAGCCCACGATCACGGCGTGTTGGCCCGCCAGGTCGCGGGGCAGTTCCGCCTCCAGCAGCGGGCGCCACGCATGGTCGGCCTGCGCGCGGGCCAGATAGGGCAGCCGGCGCGCAAGCGCGAGAATGCCGGCCAGCGCCGTCTGGGCGACCACCGCGTCGGTGGCGCCCTGCGAGGTGGTCAGCGTGACGCCGCGCGCCATCAGTTGCAGATAAATGTCGCGGTCGGCGCCCGACGAGTGGATGTGCGCCCAGCGCAGGCCGGGTGCCCGCAGCAGGGCGTCGTAGTACACGCGCGTGTCCGGCAGGATCTCGAACTTGGTCGAGCGGCCGGTAATGTCGCGCGAGACGAAGGCCGCGTCGAAATCCGCGCCGTCCTCCGGGTGCAGCAGCACGCAGGGCGGGCCGCCCGCCTGCGCGATGGCGGCGCGCAGCAGGGGCGCTTCGGCCGGCGAGCAGAGGACGCGCGGGGACTCAGTTGGCGGTCGCATCGAATTTCTTCACCAGCCCGGCCCATTTGGCGTGCTCCTGCCGGATGAACGTGGCGAACTGCGCGGGCGTGCCGCCCACCGGCTCGGCGCCCTCGTTGAGCATTTGGGTTTTCAGCGCGGGCATGGCCGCGTTGACTTCCCGGTTCAGCGTCTGCACGATCTCGGCCGGCGTGCCCTTGGGCGCGAAGAAGCCGAACCAGGAACCCGCGTCGAAGCCGGGGTAGCCCGATTCCGCGACCGTGGGCAGCTCCGGCAGCGTGGCCGAGTGCTGCGCGGTGCTCACGGCCAGCGCGCGCAGCTTGCCGGCGCGGATCTGGCCGATGACCGAGGGCAGGGTGGCGAACATGAAGTCGATGCGCCCGGCCAGCAGGTCGTTGACCGCGTCGGCGCCCTTGTAGGGCACGTGGGTCGCCTCCACCCCGAGCTGGTCCATGAGCATGTAGCTGGACAGGTGCGAAGACGTGCCCACGCCCGTGGAGCAGTAGGTGGGATGGGGCTTGGCCTTGATCCATTCCAGAAAGCCCTTGAAATCCCGGGCGGGCGAGGAAGGCGGCACCACCAGCACGTTGGGCACCGTGGCGAGCTGCACGATGGGAACGAGATCCGTGAGCGGGTCGTAGTTCAGCTTCATGAGCGAGGGGTTCACCGCGATGGGCCCCACCGAATTGACGATCAGCGTCTGGCCGTCCGGGTCGGCGCGCACTACGTACTCGGTGCCGATGTTGCCGCCGGCGCCCGGCTTGTTCTCCACCACGAAGGGCTGGCCCAGTTTCTTTGCCAGCAGGTTGCTGACGCCGCGGGTGAGCGTATCGGTGGTGCCGCCGGCCGAAAAGGCCACTACGACCTTGACCGGGCCGGCGGGATAGCCGGCCGCCATGGCGGCGGGGCTGCTACAGGCCGCAGCCAGCGCGATGCCGGCGAGCCAGGTTCTCGGGTGGTGCATGTTCGTCTCCTCCATGCGTTTTGTTATGGATGGGCGGCGTCGTCGCGCCGCTCGGGTCCGCCGCGGCGGGCGCGGCGGATCAGTCGCGAAAGCCGGGGTCCAGGCGGTCCAGCTTGCGCAGCAGGGCAGGCCACTCCATCACGCCGTAGGGGCGGCGCGTGTTGGGCTGATAGTTGTTCCAGGTGGCCTCGAGCACGGCCTGCGGCACGGGCTGCAGCGCCGCGCCGGCGGCCTGGGCGGCCAGTTGCGCGCGGCAGGCGAGCTCCAGGCGGTGCATCCAGTTGAAGGCCTCGCCCACCGTCCGCCCGACGGTCAGGGCGCCGTGGTTGCGCAGGATGAGCGCCTCGCCCTCGCCCAGGTCGGCGATGAGGGAGGCTTGTTCCGCGGTGTCCAGCACCACGCCCTGGTAATCGTGATAGCCGATCTTCAGGAAGCGCATCGCCGTCTGCGTGAGCGGCAGCAGGCCGCAGGCCAGGGACGACACGGCCATCGAGGCCCAGCTGTGCGTGTGGATCACGCAGTCCACGTCGTGGCGCGCGCCGTGGATGGCGCTGTGGATCACGTAACCGGCCTTGTTGATGCCGTAATCCAGCGGGCCGAAGTCGGGCTTGGCGAGAATGTTGCCGTCCAGGTCCACCTTGATGAGGCTGGAAGCGGTGATTTCCTCGTACATCATGCCGTAGGCATTGATGAGAAACGCATTCTGCTCGCCGGGCACGCGCGCCGAGATGTGGTTGGCCATCATATCGGACATGCCGTAGAGCTCGACCAGGCGGTAACAGGCGGCCAGGTTTACCCTGGCCTCCCATTCTTCCGGGGAGCAGTGCGGGCGCATGGAGGGAATGCGCAGGGCGCCGGGGCGCGGAGTCTCTGTCGTCATCGCGGATCGGAAAGAAGGCCGCCGCAACAGGCGGCGATGGGACAGACTCTATCGGCGCACCCGGCGAGCGCCTACCCAGCGCCGCGGCATGGGGGCATCACGATTCGAGAAGGGTGGCTCCGGGCCAGCCGCCTTGCCGCACGAGGCCGCGCATGACGTCCGTCAGCACCGCGCGGGCGGCCAGCGCCGCGGGAGAGAGCTCGTCTTCGTTCACGCACCGGACGGTGCTGCGGCGGAACAGGAAAGGGTCGTCGATGGGATGGGCGGAGAGCAGTTCGCGGTCGGCGCGCGCCACCGTGCCGCCGGGCTGGATCGTGGCCATGGCGTTGGATTTCACCAGGTCCATGAGTGTCGTGAGCCCGTCCACCTCCACCGCGATCCAGGGCTCCCGCCCCGCCCGCTCGAAAGCCGCCTGCACCCAGGCGCGCATGCCATGCGCCTTGCTGGTCAAGGCCAGGGGCAGCAGGGCGAGCTGCGCCATCGTGACCGGCTGGCCGTCGGGCAGGTCGAGCAGGCCGCGCCGGGCCAGCAGCAGGCCGCGCCGGGCCAGCAGGAACAGACGCTCGTCCAGGATGGGAATGGCGTTGTGGCTGTTGCCCGCGTCGTTCTGGAACAGCACGGCCAGGTCCAGCCGCCGCGCATTGAGCTGGTCGGCCAGGCTGCCCGACAGCCCCTCGACCAGGTGCAGCCGCACGTTGGGGTGCCGCTCGGCCATGGCGGCATAGTAGGGACGGGCCAGCATGTAGGCGGTGGCCGGCGCGAAACCCACGCTGACCGTGCCCGACAGGCGCGCCTCGCGCGCCGCGGCGACGGCGCTCTCGGCATGCCGCAGCGTCAATTGCGCCTGGCGCAGAAAGGCCGCGCCGGCCGCCGTCGGCACCACGCCGGTGTGGGTGCGCATCAGCAGGCGGGTGGCGAGCTCGGTTTCCAGCCGACTGATCTGCTGGCTGAGCGCCGAGGCCACCACGTTCAATTCGCGCGCGGCGCGGCCGATGCTGCCGAGTTCGGCGACGCGGACGAAATAGCGGAGTTGGCGCAGTTCCATGCGAGGGAAAGAATGGACAAGGGAACAATCGATTGTGCCGGCAAATCCGCGGCGCGGGGACAGCCTGGGCACGGGATTTTCCCGAAGACGGTCGAGCCGCATGGCGTGCTGATGCCATCGGAAACGGGCAGGGCTCCGTCAGGACTTGCGCGGCGTGCATGGAGCCCGGACCGGCATGGCGGCCGGAGTCGTCAGCGATCTGGGCCGACAATACGGCAAGACGGCGAACCCGCTCAAAGCGGAACGATTTCGCCGCCCGCCGGCGGCAGCCGGCCGCCATTTCACCGAGGAGAATTCCATGGCAGACAAGCAAAACCCCAACCACGAATTGTTCGACCAAGGTCTGCGGTTGCGCCGCGAGGTGCTGGGCGCCGGATATGTCGATGATTCGCTGGCCCGCGCGAACGATTTCATGATGGCCTTCCAGCGCATGACCACTGAATGGTGCTGGGGTTACGCCTGGGGCCGACCTGGCCTGGAGAAGAAAACCCGCAGCATGCTCAACCTGGCCATGCTGACCGCGCTCAACCGCCCGGCGGAGATCAAGCTGCACGTCAAGGGCGCGCTCAACAATGGCGTGACCCCCGACGAGATCAAGGAAATTCTGCTGCACGCCACGGTGTACTGCGGCATTCCGGCTGGCCTGGACGCTTTCAAGGTGGCAAACCAGGTGCTCGAGGAAGCGGGCGCGTTTAAGCAAGAGCAGGCATAAGCGCCGCCCCGGAGTTCGTTTGCGCCCGCAACGGAGTCGGCTGCCGCCCCCCAGGCAAGGCGGGGCGGCGCAGCGCACGCCGATTCAGGCATTTCCCCCACCTTCCCGCGCCTGCTCCAGCATTTCGCGCGCCTGCCCCGTAAGCGTGTCGAGGATGCGGTGCAGCGTCGCGCGGTCTTCGGACGACAGCGATTCTTCCAGCGATTTCTGGCGCGCCTGCGTGCCGCGCAGGCCCCGGTCCACGACCTTGAGGCCGGCCGGCGTCAGCGAAACAATGGTGCGCCGGCGGTCGGCCGCGTCCACTTCCTGGCTCAGCAGGCCGAGCTTCTCGGTCTCGAACACCGCGCGGCTGATCTGGCTCTTGTCCATATGCGAGAACCGGGCGATCTCGGAAGGCGTGGCGGGCCCCAGCCGGTGCAGGGTGATCATCGTGCGCCACTGGCGGCTGTTGAGCCCCAGCGCCTTGTTCACGGAGGCGTCCACGACCCGGGCCAGCAGTTGCGCGAGCACCGAAACCTTGAATGTAATCAGCTCTTCCACTGCGATCTTTTTTGGCATATTCTCTCACTTGCAACTATTGCAGTAGCAACAAACTACTTATAGCACGTCCTTCATTACACCGATACGGGAGACAGGGATGCAAGCCAATGCCAGAAACAGGATGCGGCGGCAATTGCTGGCCGCGCTGATCGCGCTGCCGATGGCGGCAGGCGCCCAGGCCGCGCCGGCCTGGCCCGCGCAGCCGATCAGGATCGTGGTGACGCAGGGGCCGGGGTCGGGCAGCGATGTGCTGGCCCGGCTCATCGGCCAGTATCTGGGGCAGGCCGTGGGCCAGCCGGTCATCGTGGAGAACAAGGTCGGCGGCGGGGGCGTGGTGGGCCACGAGGCGGTGCTGCGCGGCGCGCACGACGATTACACGTTCGTTTTCAGCTCGACCGCGCCGCTGTTCGTAGTGCCCTATCTGAACAAGGCCGCCACCTACCGCTACCAGGACTTCGTGCCCGTGGCGCCCGTGATGCAGGCGCCGTTCGTGGTGCTGGTGCCCAATACGGAAAGCGCGCCCAAGACGCTCAAGGACCTGATGGACAGCCTGCGCGCCAGGCCGCAGGCGTATTCGTCGGCGGGCTACGGCACCATGACGCACCTTGCCAGCCAGATGCTGCTGCAGAAGGCGGGCGTGAAAGCCACGCACGTCCCCTATAAGGGCAGCGGCGCCTCGCTCAACGACCTGATCGGGCAGCAGGTGGCGTTCTCCACCGATTCGCTGGCGGCGTCCATGCCCCTGATCAAGGCCGGGCGGCTGCGCCCGTTGGCGGTGACCAGCACGGCGCGCGAGCGCTCGCTGCCCGACGTGCCCACCCTGGCCGAGGCGGGCTATCCGGGCCTGTCCATCGCGGTGATCGGCGGGCTCTTCGCGCCCAAGACCGTCTCGCCCCAGGCCGTGGACGGCATGGCGGCCGCCATGGCCAAGGTGATGCGGAACAAGGAGGTGCGCGAGCGCTTCGCCACGCTGGAAACCGAGCCGCTGGACGTGTCGCGCCAGCAGTTCGTCTCCCTGCTGGACAAGGAGGCGCCGCGCTGGGAAGCGGTGGCGCAAACCCTGGAACCCGAGTCCGGACGATGAGCGCGGCGATGAACGGACCGACGAGCGGCCCCCCGGCCGGCGGACTGCCGCGGGTGGCGTTCGACGCCGCCCGCCGGGGCGTGCTGGACGGCGTCCGTGTGCTGGACCTGAGCCGGCTGGTGGCGGGCAATATGCTGACGCTGCAACTGGCGGATTTCGGCGCCGACGTGCTGAAGATCGAATCCGCCCGCGGCGGTGACACGCTGCGCCAGTGGACGCAGCCCCATCCTGAATGCCCGGAGGGGTACGACGGCTGGTGGCAGGTCTACGCGCGCAACAAGCGCAGTGTGGCGCTGGACCTGCGCAGCCCGCGCGCCTGTGGTCTGCTGCGCCGGCTTTGCGGCCGGGCGCAGGTGCTGGTGGAGAGCTTCCGGCCGGGCACGCTGGAGACGATGGGGCTGGACCCCGCCGTGCTGCATGCGGACAACCCGGCGCTGATCGTCGTGCGCCTGTCGGGCTGGGGGCAGACCGGCCCGTACCGCAGCCTGCCCGGCTTCGGCAGCCTGGTCGAAGGTTTTTCCGGCTTTGCCCTCAAGAGCCGCGACAGCGCCGGCGCGCCCGTGCTGCCGGGCATCGCGCTGGCGGACATGGTGGCCGGCATGAGCGGCGCGTTCGCGGTGATGGCGGCGCTGCGCGAGGTGGAGGTCAACCGCGGCAAGGGGCAGGTGATCGACCTGTCCTTGCTGGAGCCCATGCTCGCCATCATGGGGCCGGACGTGACGAACTACGCGCGCACCGGCGTCAAGCCGGCCGAGGGCGCAAAGATCGCCTCGCCGCGCGGCGCCTACCGCTGCGCCGACGGACGGTGGGTGGCCATGTCGGGCTCCACCGATGCGATGGCGCGCAAGGTGTTCGAGGCCATCGGCAAGGGCGGGCTGTATGACGATGCGCGCTATCGCACCAATGCGGCGCGGCTGGCGCACGATGCGGAGATCGACGCCATGGTGCAGGCATTCATCGCCCGGATGGATCAGTCGGCCTGCCTGGCGCATTTCCGCGCCCACGGCGTGACCGTCGGGCCCATCCACGACGCCGAAGGACTGTGCCGCGACGAGCACGTGCGCAGCCGCGGCGTGTACGTTGCGGCCGGCGACGGCGCGGACGAGGACGTCGTCATGCACGCCGTGGCGCCGCGCCTGAGCGGCACGCCGGGGGCGCTGCGCCGCCGCGCGCCGCGCCACGGCGAACATACCGGGCAGGTGCTGCGCGACCTGGGCCTGAGCCAGGAAGACATCCGGCAACTGCACGAACAGGGAGACATCAAATGCGGCTGAACGGATTGCGGTCTTTGCTGTTCGTGCCCGCTAATGCGCCGGCATTCATCGAGCGCGCGCACGAGCGCGGCGCGGACGCCGTCATCCTCGACCTGGAAGACGCCGTGCCGGCCGAGCAGAAAGAGGAAGCGCGCCAGCGCGTGGCCGGCGCTTCGCGCAAGCTGGCCGAGCGCGGCGTGCCGCTGCTGCTGCGCCTGAACGCCAACCCTCGCGCCTGGCGCGCCGACCTGGAATGCGCCGACCTGGGGGTGCTGGGCGCCGTCATGCTGCCCAAGGTGGAGACGCCGGCCCAGGTCAACGCGCTTGCCGATGCGTTGGACGAGCTGGAGCGCGCGCAGGGGCTGGCGCGGCAGATCGCCATTGCGGCCCTGATCGAATCGCCGCTGGGCGTGCTGCGCGCGCCCGAGATCGCCTGCCGCTCGCCGCGCCTGTGCGCGCTGGGCTTTGGCGCCGAGGACTACGCCGCGGCCATGTCCGTCGCCGCCGAGCCGGACAGCCTGCGCTGGGCCGCCCAGCAGGTCACTAACAGCGCCCGCGCTTTCCAGCTCGGGTGCTGGGGGCTGGCCGACAGCATCGCCAATCTGCAGGACATGCCGCGCTTCGATGCCGCGGTGCGCGAGGCGCGCAAGCTGGGCTTTACCGGCAGCGTGGCGATCCATCCGCGCCAGGTGCCCTACGTCAACCGCGGCTTCAGTCCCACCGACGCCGAACTCGACTGGGCGCGCCGCGTGGTGGCGGCCGCCTCGGCCGCGCGCCGGGAAGGCAAGGGCGTGGTGCTGGTGGACGGCAACATGGTGGATCAGCCGCTGCTGGAGCGGGCCATGCGCTGGCTGGAATGGCAGCGCGCCGCCTGAGGCGCCGGCGCGCCAGGCGGCGCGCGTGCGGCCGTCGGGCAGGCCGCGTTCCTGGCCGGGCCGGTTCCCAGCCGGGCGGAAAACGCGCCGGTGCGCATCCGCATCGAGGCGCAGACGCTGCACCAGGCGCTGTTGCAGCCGGGGCGGCAGACGCCCGTCCAGATCTATCTCCGTCCCGATTCGGGGGCCGGCATTCCGGCCCCGTTCCCTGAGCGGCGCCATGACGCCGGAACAGGCGCCGGCCCGCCGCCTCAGCCTGCGCCGCCGGCCGCTTCCCGTTCGATGGCCCGCGCAACCCCGTCCGCCAGCGCCAGCAGGTCTTGCGCATAGCTGCGCGCGACGCTGGCGGGCGCTTCGTCGGTTTGCAGGCTGAAGTTCATGACCAGGGGCGCGTGTCCCGCCGCCGGCAGCGGCGTAGCCAGCGCCACGACGCCGGGCTGCCAGGACGCCGTGCAATAGCCCGCGGTTTCGACCTGCCTGACCGCGGCGGCGATTTCGCGAGCGATGACTCGCCATGACGCGGCCCGATAGCCGGCGCCGATGTCCGCCAGCAGCCTCGAGCGAGCCGCCGCGCCCAGGCGCGCCAGATAGGCCCGCCCCAGCGAAGTGAGCTCGACGGGCACGCGCTGGCCCGCCACGATAGTGCGCAGCGAGGCGCGCCGGTTGTAGCGGATGGATTCGAGATAGACCATCTCGGCGCGGTCCGCGCTGGCCAGGCCGACGTTGAGCTTGTAGGCGCCGGACGCCTCGCGCATCAGGGGCGTGGCGGCCTTGAGCACGGGCGAGGCCGCGCGCATGGCATGCCCCAGGCTCAACACCGCCGGCGCCAGCCGGTAGGCGCGCGCCCGGGCGTCGTGTTGCAGGAATCCGCCCAGCACCAGCGTCTGCGTCAGCCGGCTCACGGTGGCCGGCGCCAGCCCGGTGCGCTCGGCCAGCTCGCCGTTTCCCAACAGATCCGTCCCTGGCCGGAACGCGCGCAGGATCTCGAGCCCGCGTTCCAGGGAGCGGTTCTGGCTGCCTTGCGCGAGGCGCGCGCCGGCCGGGGCGCGGGGGCGGGAGGCGTTCATGCAATTCCACTCCTTGGAAATGGGCCGCTGCCGTCCGCCACTTTAGCGCGTACTGTGCATGCAGCGCCAGGACGGCCCGGCGGCCGCTGGCAATGCCTCAGGAGGAACGATGGCGGAATACGAATTCATCAAGCTGGAAAGCCAGGGGGGCGTCGCGACCCTGACCCTGAACCGGCCGGAAAAGCGCAATGCGATCAGCGACGCCTTGCGGTCCGAGCTGATCGACGCGCTGGAGCGGGTGGCGCAGGACCGCGCGATCCGCGCCCTGGTGCTGACGGGCGCGGGCGCGGGGTTCTGCGCCGGCGGCGACGTGGCGGGCATGCGCGACCGCATGCAGGCGCCCGCCGGCGAAGTGGCCTTCAACGGCTGGTCGCGCCAGCAGCGCGTCCATCATGCGGTGGATCTGCTCTTCCGGATGCCCAAGCCCACGATCGCGGCCGTCAACGGCGCGGCCGCCGGCCTGGGCGCCGATATGGCGCTGAGCTGCGACTTCGTGATGGCCTCCGAGGCGGCCAGCTTCACCTGGAGCTACATCGCGCGCGGCCTGATTTCCGATGGCGGCGGCATGTACTTCCTGCCCCGCCGCGTGGGACTGCCGCGGGCGAAGGAGCTGATCTATTCGGGCCGCAAGGTGGCGGCCGACGAGGCGCTGCGGTTGGGCATCGCCGACCGCCTGGCGCCTGCCGACGAGCTGCTGGCCCGCGCCCGGGCCTGGGCGGCCGAGCTGGCGGGCGGTTCGCCCACCGCGCTGGCGCTGTCGAAATCCATTCTGGACCAGAGCTTCGAGCTGAGCGCCGCGCAGGTGTTCGCCATGGGCAGCCAGGCGCAGGGCATCTGCTACACCAGCGGCGAACACCGCGCCGCGGTCGAGGCGTTCCTGGAAAAAACGGCGCAGGCCCGCAGGGGCCGGGAAGGAGGCGGATCGTGAGCGCGCCGCACGTGCCGGACGGGCTGTGCCGCCTGCTGCGCCCGCGCAGCGTGGCGGTGGTGGGGGCCTCGGCCGATCCCGCCAAGACATCGGGGCGGCCCATAGGCTACCTGCGCGCGCATGGCTATGGCGGCAGCATTTACCCGGTCAATCCGAAGGCCGGCCGGATCGACGGGCTGCCCTGCTATCCCGACGTGGCGTCGCTGCCGCAGGCGCCCGACGTGGCGCTGGTGCTGCTGGGCGCGGACCGCGCGCAGCAGGCCGTGCGGGAGCTGGCCGGGCGAGGCGCCGGCGCCGCCATCGTGCTGGCGAGCGGCTATGCCGAAACGGGCGAGGCGGGGGCCAGGCGACAGCAGGCCCTCAAGGAGGCGGCGGGCGGCATGCGCCTGCTGGGCCCCAACACGATCGGCCTGGTCAACCTCACCGACGGCGTCACGCTCTCGGCCAGCGGCGCGCTGGCGGCGGGCGCGATGGACGGCGGAAGCATCGGCCTGGTCTCGCAGAGCGGGGGCATCCTGGGGTCGCTGCTGTCGCGCGCGGCGGCGCGGGGCATCGGCTTTTCCAAGCTGATATCCACGGGCAACGAGGTGGACCTGGAACTGGCCGACTTCGTGGAAGCGCTGGCCGACGATCCCGCCACGCGGGTCATCGCGCTCTATATGGAAACGCTGCGCAACCCGGCCGCCTTCCGCCGGGCGGCGGCCAGGGCCCGGGCGGCGGGCAAGCCCGTGGTGGCGTTCAAGGTAGGGCGCTCGGAGTCCGGCGCGCGCGCCGCCGCCTCGCACACGGGCGCGCTGGCCGGGGCCGATGCCATGTACGACGCGCTCTTCGAGGAGGCCGGCGTGTTGCGCGCGCAGACCTTCGCCGACCTGCTCGACGCGCCTGCCGCGCTGGCCGCCGGGCGCGCCATGCGCGGCAGGCGCGTCGCCATCCTGACTTCGACCGGCGGCGCCGGCACGCTCGTGGCCGACAGCCTGGGCGTGGCCGGCTTCGTTCTGCCCGCGCCGGGCGCGGAAACCGCGCGCGCCCTGCGCGAACTCCAGCAGGGCGACCACGCGGCGCTGGACCGCAATCCCATCGACGTGACGCTGGCGGGATTGCAGCCCGACCTGCTGCGCAAGGCGCTGCGCATCGTGCTCGAAAGCCGCGACTACGACGCTCTGGCGGTGGTGGTGGGGTCGTCGGCCGTGGGACAGCCTGCGCTGATGGCCGACGCGCTGCGCGATTCGCTGGCGCTGGGCGACAAGCCCGTGCTCGCCTACGTCAGCCCGCACGCGCCGCAGGCCGCCGAATTGCTGGGCCGCTACGGCATTCCCGCGTTTCACGCGCCGGAGAGCATCAGCGCCGCCCTGTCGGCCATGCGGCGCGTGGCCGAACGCGCCGAGGCCGCGCCGCGCGGCCCGGGCATCAAGGCGCCCGCGGCGTCGGCGGGCGCGCACGGTGCGCTGGACGAGGCCCAGGCCAAGGCGCTGTTCGCCCGCTTCGGCGTTCCGTCGGTGCGCGAGATCGTCGTGCGCACCGAGGACGAGGCCCGCGAAGCCGCGCGGGCGCTCGGTCCGCGCGTCGTGCTCAAGCTGCTCTCGTCCTCCATTACGCACAAGAGCGAGGTGGGCGGGGTGGCCGTCAACGTCGAGGCGGCCGGCGTCGCCGGGCGCCTGCGCGCCATGCGGGCCGAGGTGCGGCGCCACACCGGAGCGGAGCCTCCGGCATTCCTCGTGCAGGAAATGATCGAGGATGCAGAGGAAGTCATCGTGGGCCTGCACCGCGATCCGCTGGGCAGCGCCATTCTGCTCGGCATGGGAGGGGTGGTGGCCGAGCTCATCCGCGACGTCACGCTGATCATGCTGCCCGACGACGGCGCGCCGCTGTCGGAGGAACAGGTGCTGGCGGCGCTGCGCCGGCTGCGGACCTGGCCCCTGCTCGACGGCTACCGCGGGCGCGCCCGCGCCGACGTGCCGGCCCTGGTCCGGGCCGTGCTCGGGTTCGCCGACATGGCGCAGGCCCTCGGGCCGCAGATTCTCGAAGCCGAAATCAACCCCTTGTTCGTGCGCGCGGCGGGGCAGGGCGTGCGCGCCGCCGACGGCGTGGCCGTGCTGGCCGCGTCCCCGCAGACCTGATTCGAGACGCGGCGCCAGAACCGCGCTGTTCTACCCAGGAGACATGCCATGACGACACTCAAGCAATTCGCGCGCGGCGCCCGGCGGGCCGCGCTGGCGGCGTCCATGGGGGCCGCCGCGCTGCTGGCGGCCGCGCCCCAGGCCCGCGCCGCTTTTCCCGCCCGGCCGCTGCGCATCGTCGTTCCGTTCACGCCCGGCGGAGGCACCGACCTCGTGGCGCGCCAGCTTGCCAAGGGGCTCACCGACGAGCTGGGACAGGCGGTGGTCGTGGAGAACCGGCCGGGCGGCAGCACGATCATCGGCTCGGAGAACGTCGCCAAAAGCGCGCCGGACGGCTACTCCCTGCTGATGGCCACCTTCGCCCATGCCGTCAACCCGGCCATCCACGAACAGTTGCCCTACGACACGGATCGCGACTTCGATCCGGTGGCGCTCATCGGCAAGTCGCCCAACGTGCTGGTGGTGTCCGCCAAATCCCGCTTCAAGAACGTGCGCGACCTCCTCGACTACGCGCGCGCGCATCCGGGCAGGCTCACCTTCGGCTCCTATGGCAACGGCACCTCGGCCCACCTGGCCGGCGAACTGTTCAAGAGCCTGGGCCAGGCCGACATCCTGCACGTTCCGTACAAGGGCTCGGGCCCGGCGATCAACGACCTGATGGGCGGGCAGATCGACATGATCTTCTCGACCTCGGCCAGCGTCAGCGCCTACGTCAAGAGCGGGCGGCTGCGCGCGCTGGCGGTCACCACGCAAGACCCGTCGCCGTCCTATCCCGGCGTGCCGCCGGTGTCCCAGGCGGGGCTGCCCGGCTATTACGTCGATAGCTGGTACGGCATTTTCGTGCCGCACGGAACGCCGGCCGGCATCGTGCAGAAACTCAACGCCGCGATCCGGCGCGCCGTGGCGCGGCCCGAGGCCAAGGCCGCGCTCGAGATGGAGGGCCTGGCGGCGGACGTGGGAACGCCCGTTCAACTGGGCGAGTACGTGCGCACCGAGGAAGCCCGCTGGAAGCGCATCGTCAAGCAGGCCGGAATCACGGACCAGCCCTGAGGCCCGGCGAGGGGGCGGGCGCTCAGCCGCGCCTGGCGGTGCGTCCGTACTCCGCCGGGATCTTCACGTAGAACACGTCCACCGCTTCCTGCTCGATGACCTCGAACAGGCGTTCGCAGGTGGCTTCGTCCACCGCGACCATTACGCCCACGGGCTGGTCCGCGAGTTCGAAGAAATGGGCGGAATGGAAGCGTCCGTCGTGTCCGAAGCTCTCGCCCGCGCTGAAGAGCGTGCCGCCCTGCGCGCCTTGTTCCTTGGCCTGGCGCAGCAGCCATTCGGCCAGGGGCTCGCGGTCGTGGCGGCGATCCTGCTGGGTGTAGAACGTCAGCTGATAGCCTTTCATGATTGCTCCTTGCGTCGGTGTTTCGGAACGGGCGCCGCGCCCGTCATGCGGCGCGCAGCGCGGACACGGTGGCGATGCCGAGCAGGGTCATCACGAGCGACCCGACCACGTGCGTGCCGATGTGGAGGGCGAGCACGCCCAGCCGCGCCTGCTGCAGCAGCGCGACCGCTTCGGCCGAGAAGGTGGAAAACGTGGTCAGCCCGCCGCAGAAGCCCGTTACGACGAAAAGCCGCCATTGCGGCGCGATGGCGGGATGGCTGCCGAAGAAACTGATGGCCAGCCCGATGACATAGCCGCCCACCAGGTTGGCGGCCAGGGTGCCCGGCGGCAGCGAAGGCGCGAGCGCGTTGAGGGCGTTGCCCAGCGCCCAGCGCAGCAGCGCGCCGAGCATGGCGCCCACGGAAATGGCGATTACGGAACTGAACATGCGGCCGCTCCCTTAATCCGCGCACGGACGGCGGGCGGCGGCGGGAACGGAAAGCGTGTCGGGAAATCGAGGCATGGCGTCGGATCGCTGATCGGTTGGCTGATCGGGTCGCTAAGGTCGAAAAGCACGGATCCACGCGGCGGCCCGGCGAAAAAACGCCTGCGGCCCCCGGCGTGGCCAGGTGTCTGCAGGCATCATCAGCCGTCATGAAGGCGGCGGTTGGCGGAGGAATGCCATCTCCGGAGCATGCGGAGATATTATCAGCCGGCGGGAACGGGCGGCAAGAACAAAGCCTGCCTTCGCAGGCGGGCCGCGCGTTCAGTCCGCCTTCAGTCCCGCCCCGGCGATCAGCGGCTCCCACTTGCTGCGTTCGCTTCGCGCGAAGGCGGCCAGTTCCTCGGGCGAACCGCCCGCCGGTTCGTGGCCCGGTTCGAGCACGAGCCGCGCACTTCTTCCTGCGCATACGGTTTGCACGCCTCGCGGATTTCCCCGGGCGTGCAGCGGCGCGGCTCGCGCGCCCGCACTTCGCGGTATTTGCTGCCCTGTTCGCGGGCGTGGTCGCGTTCGGTGCGGAAGCGCCAGCTGTCGGCCTCGGCGGCCTTGTCGCCTTCCTGGTTGAAGAAATCCACGTGATAGACCTGCTGCACCGCCCGGCCGGCCAGGCCGTGCTCAAGCGGGTGGGCCGAGGCGCGGGAAAGGGGCGCCGCCGCACTGCCCGAGAAAGCGCGCGCCGCGTTCCCGCCGTCCCGGCTCGACGGCCCGGCGTATCGGCAGAGCGCCGCCGAAATGGGCGCCGGCCCGCGCACGGTCAAGCGCTACATGGCCGAGGCGTTCCGGCATTGTCGTGCAGCTACGGCGACGGCCGGCTGGTGTTCGCAGCCCCGGAGTACGGCCGGTTAACCCGCCCTAGCCGGCCGCCACGCCCGGCACGCCCCGCCGGATGTCGCGCGAGTATTCGTCGGGCGATCGGCTGGCCCGCGCGCGGTCGGTATAGCGGCCCGCGCGCCGGTAGGCGGCAGGGCTGTCCGCGCCTTGCAGCGCGCCCACGCGGTACAGGTACTCGGGCAGGTAGCCCGAGAGCAGCAGGCGGTAGTCCAGCGGCAGGCCGGGCACGATGCGCCGCGCCAGCTGGTACACGATGGTGGTGCAGTTGCCGGTGAGCGTGTTGTAGAAGCGCGGGCGGTCGACCAGCCGGTTGGCCGTTTCCAAGTACGAGAGAAACAGGGCGCGGGCCGCGCCCTCGGGCATGCGCACGCGGTACAGGTAGCCGTCTTCTCCGCGCACGTTGGTGCGCACGCGCAGGCTGTCTTCTTCCGTGGAGGCCAGCACCGACAGTTCGTACTGCCGGAAGAAACCGCCGATTTCCGAGAATGCGTCGCCCTGCTTGCGGCGGATTTCCACGGAGAAGACCACGTGCGCGCCGTCGGCAAAGCCGAAAGACACCATGGCGTGCGCGATGGCGGGGCGGCCCCAGTACGAGAGCGCGAGGTCCACCGACGCCAGGCGCGACAGGTCATAGACGCGGGTTTCCCAGCGCGCATCGTAGTCGGCGGCCGTGCGCCACGCGAAATTGCGCACGTTGTGCAGCGTGACGAGGTCGCCGGCCACGCTGCCGTGCGTCAGGCGCGATACCTCGGGCATCCAGCGCCGGTCGTTGGAAGGGCGCACGCCCAGCAGCCACCAGGCCAGCAAGGCCAGCAGCGCCGCGCCGAAGATCCACGCGGGCCAGGGCCGGCCCAGCGCCAGGCCGCCCAGGGCGCAGGCCGCCAGCGCCAGCCAGGCCGCGGCCAGCGCGGCGCGGGCGCGGCCTGGCCAGGGCGGCTGGAACCACAGGGCGCAGGCGCCCCAGCCCGTGGCGGCCGTGATCGCCAGCATGAGCGCGGCGCGCAGCATCATGGGCGAAGGCCCGCTCGGCCATGCCCGGGATCCCGCCGGCGGCGCAGGCAAGCGCGGGCGGCCCGCGCGCGGGCGGGCACTATCGGGCTCCTTGCGAGGACCGGGCCTCGGCATTGCGCGCCACGGCCTCGCGGTCCTGGCGCCGCCAGCCGCTGCGCAGGGCCTGCATCTGGCGCAATGCCGACTGGGCCATCTTCCACCAGCCGAACGGACGCGGATCGGCCAGCATGCTGAGGGCCCGCGCATAGTCCAGCGTCAGCCCGGGCGTCCAGGCCATGGTGAGGGCGCGCTTGCGGATCTGCGCCGCCACCCACAGCTCGGGCGTGAGCAGCAGGCGCAGCAGCGCGCCCCAGCCCGCGTCCGGGCCGTGCAGCCGGCCCACCACGCCGTCCAGCGCGGCTTCCAGGGCGCGCGACACGGAGCTGGAGCAATTGCGGTGCGTCAGGTTGTAGGTGGTGTTCTTGCGGTATTCGAGCCAGAACGCCTGCAGCTTGGCCGCGTCGTAGTTGCGGATGCGCACCTGCACCGTGGAGGGACACCATGCCTTGGACTCGGTGGGATAGTCGGGCTGGAACACGCCGGGCACGTCATTGTCGGCGGTGGCGCGCAGCAGCGATCCGAACTGCGCCGGCGAATGGTCGATTTCCTCGGCCGGATAGAGGCTCACGTAGACGCCCTCGGGAGACTCGAGCGCCGCGTGGCCGGTGGACACCACGCCGTTGACGTCCACGGCGGCGATGTAGCGGTTCACCAGCGGGTAGTTGCGCGTCTGCGCCCTGGCCGACCCGGCGGGGGTCCAGATGTGCACGGTCAGGGCGCGCTCGGATTCTGCGGGCGGGCCGTCGAAGACCTTCTGCGGCGCGCCCTCGCGCGTCGGCATGAAGTCGGGGTCGGGGTTGGCGTCCAGGGCGGGATTGGCGTCCAGCCGGCGCACGCGGTGCGCCAGCGAGAGCAGCTTGAGCCCCGAGAAAGCCAGGAACAGCCCCAGGCAGTACGGCACCGTGCCCACGTAATGCGTGGGATAGGGCTGGAAAAAGAAGATGGCGAGCAGCACCTCGGCGATGCCGGACGCGAATACGTAGCGCCAGCGCCGGTAGCGCACCACGTAGGCGGCGATGCATTGCATGAGGCCGTCCACCAGGAACAGCAGGCCGAAGATCATCGACAGCACGAAGTGCCCGTGATGGTGCCCGGCCAGGATCAGGATGCCGGCGACCAGCACGAAGATGCCCTTGGCATAGCGCAGCACCCGCTGGCCGCCCACGCCGGACTGCGCGATCGCCAGTGTGGCCATGCCCTCGACGACGAACAGCGCGGCGAAGAAGTTCAGCGGGAAATACATCGCGCCGTCCAGCGCATCGATGAACACGACGACGCCGGCCAGGAGAAAGAAGCCCCCCGCCGCATAGAGCGCGCGGGCGCGCTTGCGCAGGTAATCGACGCCAAGCAGCAAGAGAACGAGCTTTCCCATAGATCAACGCTCCGGGATGACTGTGCAGGCAGGCGGCCCGCGCGGCGGGCCCGGCCGCGGCCCTGTGGAGGCGCGGACACGTCAAAAAAATAAGGGAGCGAGCGGGATTCGTCAACGCGCAGTGCGCGGCCGCCGTTCAAGCGGCGCGGATATGGCTCCAGCCCCCGGTCTGGCGCGGCGCCAGGGACAGCACGGCGGCGCGCCGGGCCTGGGTTCCCGGCTCGGCCTGGAAGTCCTGCAGCCGGACGGTGGCTTCACGGACTGCGTGGGAAAGCGCCGCGAACTCAGAATCCGTAGAGCCGGGCCGGGTTGTCGGCCAGCACGCGCCGGCGCAGGGCGGCGTCGGGCAGCCAGGCGGCGATTTCCTCCAGCAGGCGCCCGGGCGGCACGTCGCGGTAGGGGCTCACTTCGTGCGGCGCGGCGCCGGGGGCGCGGTTGGTGTGAGGCCAGTCGCTCGCCCACAGCAGGCGGTCGGGGTTGGCCGCGGCAAAGGTCCGCGCCAGCGCCGTCACCGCGTCCGCGTCGCCGGGGCCGCCGATGCGGTATGGGGCCGACAGCTTCACATAGGCCGCGCCTTCGCGCACCAGGTCCAGGATGGCGCGCAGCTCGTGGTCATCGGGAGCGGTCTGCGCCGGCGTCATCGCGAAATGGTCGAACACCAGCGGCACGCCCAGCTTGCGCACGCGCGGCGCGGCGGCGGCGAGGGCCCGGCACGAGGCGTAGACCTGCAGGTGCCACCCCTGTCCGCGCACGCGCCCGGCCCAGGCCGACAGGAGGCGCGCCAGGGCGTCCGGGTCGCTGGCGCCGGCGCTCTCGAGGTTGACGCGCACGCCGCGCACGCCCGTGGCGTGCAGGCGGGCCAGTTCGCCGTCGTCCACTTCCGGTCCCTGCACGGCGACGCCGCGGACCGCGCCCCGCGGCTGGGCCAGGCTTTCTTCCAGCAGCCGGTTATCGACGCCGTACACGCTGGGCTGCACGATGACCGCGCGACAGGCCCAGCCGCCGCAGATGACCGTGCAGCGCCTGCACGCCGGCCGGGCCGGGCGTGTAGCGGCGCCCGGGCAGCATGGGGTATGCGTCCTGCGGCCCGATCACGTGCACGTGGCAGTCGCAGGCGCCTTCGGGTAGCGACAGTGTCATGGCCTGCTCCGGCGTCAGCGCGCAGCCAGGCGGCGCAGGAAAGCCTCGCCCGCCGCGCGCGTTCCCAGCTTGCCGCCCACGTCGGCCGTGCATTCGTGCGCGGCGATGGTGTCGGCGATGGCGGATTCGATGGCGGCGGCCGCCTCCAGGAAGCGCGGGTCGCCGCGCTTCTGGCCGTACCAGTTGAGCAGCATCGCGGCCGACAGGATTTGCGACACGGGATTGGCGAGGTCCTTGCCGGCGATGTCCGGCGCGGAACCGTGGGCCGCCTGGCCCATGGCATAGTCCTTGCCCGCGTTCAGCGACCCGCCCAGGCCCAGGCTGCCGGACAGCTCCGCCGTGAGATCGGACAGGATGTCGCCGAACATGTTGGTGGTGACGATGACGTCAAAGCGCTGCGGCGCGCGCACCACGTGGGCCATCATGGCGTCCACGATGACGTCGTCCACGGCCACTTCGGGAAATTCCCGCGCCACCGCGTGGCACATCTCGATGAACATGCCGTCTCCGCGCTTGAGCACATTGGCCTTGTGCACGATGGTCACGCGCTTGCGGCGCGTCATGGCCAGTTCGAACGCCGAGCGCGCGATGCGCTCGCAGCAGTGGCGGGTGATGCGGCGCAGCGACACGACCACGTCCGGCGTGATGAGCAGCTCGCTGTTGCCGGACTCGATGTTGCGGTCGGCGTAGAAGCCCTCGGTGTTCTCGCGCACCACCACCAGGTCGAATTCGCCCAGGCGCGCCGTCATGCCGGGGTAGGTGCGGGCCGGGCGGCGAGCCTGCGCAGCGCCGCCACGGAATCCAGCTTGAGGTTCTTTGCCGTGACGATGAGCAGCGGCCCGCGTCCCAGCATGGCCACGGGCGCGAACGATTTCTGCACGTCGTATTGCGGCGAGAGGCCGGCGGCCGCATTGGTCACGAAGGTCGAGGTCGCGAACAGCAGGGTGTAGCCGTCGGGCCGGGCGTTGGCCACGAAATTCGCGCCGATGGACCCGCCGCCGCCGCCCCGGTTTTCCACCACCACCGGCTGCCCCAGCCGTTCGGACAGGGTGCGGGCGAGGTCGCGCGCGATGCTGTCCGTGCCGCCGCCGGCGGCAAAAGGCACGACCAGCGTCACCGGCCGGGCGGGAAAGTCCTGCGCCGCATGCGCGGGGGCGCAGATCGCGGGCACGAGCAGGGCCAGCCCCGGCAGCCAGCGCCACCGGGGGAGCTTCATGAACTTCGGCATGGATTTGTCTCCGTTATGCGCCGCTTATCCCTGGCGCAGCATCTTCAGTCGTTCCAGCAGGGCCTGGTGGATGTGGTGCCGGGCCGCCGCCTCCGCCGCCGCGGGGTCTCGGGCGCGGATGGCGTCGACGATGGCCTGGTGTTCGGTATTCGAGACGCGCGCGCGCGCCGGCTCGGCCAGCGTGCTGCGGCCCAGCAGATAGGTCGTGCCGGTGAGAGATTGCAGCGAGCGCAGCAGGTAGCGGTTGTGGGCGGCCGCATAAATCGCCTGATGGAAACGCAGATTCTGGGCCACCGGGTCGCCGCCGTCTCCCTCGTCGAGTATCGCCTGCATGTGCAGGATCTCCACGTCGGACGCATGGCGGGCGGCCAGGCCGGCGGCGGCGCTTTCCAGCACCTCGCGCATGGCGTAGAGCTCGCCGACTTCCTGCTGGTCCATGGTGGTGATGACCAGGCCGCGGCCCGGCTGGTGGGTGATCAGCCCCTCGTCCTGGATACGCTTGAGCGCCTCGCGCACCGGCGTGCGGCCCATGGACAGCAACGACGCGACCTCCGTCTCCCGCAGGCGGTCCGCGGGCGTGAAGACGCCGGCAAGGATGCGGCGCTTGATTTCGTTGTAAGCCGCGTGCGACCGGGAATTGGCTTTGGAGATAGGCATGGGCTGACCGCGTTGTTTTTGCATATTTTTGTATACAAAAAACTCCGGCCACAACCGGGAACGGAAAGCCGGAGCCGGAATATCCGCTTCCCCGATCCGGTCTGCAAAGGTTCTCCCGCCGGGACAATTGCTGATTCGCCGGCGCGCGGGGGCCGGCGGCGCGCGGTCCGTACTAGAATCCGGCCATGCATATGCACCGGCGCCCGATGTCCAGGCATGGCAGCCTGCCCTGGCGGATCCTGATCTGCCTGGCGGTCTGCGCGCTTGCCTTGCGCGCCGCGATTCCCGGCGGCTTCATGGCCGCGCCGTCTTCTTCCCCCCTCGCGCTCGCGCTGTGCACGGCGGCCGGGCCCGGCATCGTCAAGCTCGACTTGCCCGGCAAGGCCGGCGACGTCCATGCCGCCGATCACTGCGTGTTCGGCGCGGTCGCGTCGCACGCGGTGCTGCCCGACGCCGGGCTCGCGCCGCGCCTGGGCGCCCGGCCGGCCCATGCGGCGCCGGCGCGGGCGGCCTACCGCGCCGCGCCGGCGCTGCCTCCCCTCGGCCCGCCGCTGGGCCCGCGCGCTCCTCCCGTTCCGCTCGCCTGACGACGTTCCCGGACGCTTCGGCGCGTCCGGCCATTTTTCTTCCGGGCGCGAGCGTCCGGAGTTGCGACTACGGAGCACGGCGTGAACAGACGACGCCTTTTGCTGGCCGCCCTGCTGGGCGCGCCGCTGGCCGCATGCTCATCGCGCGATGAGCTGCACGGCCTGAACGGAACCGATATTTCCGGCAGCGGCATCGGCCGCGACTTTTCCCTCATGGGCGCCGACGGGCGGCGCCACCGCCTGGCCGACTATCGCGGCAAGGCGGTGATGGTGTTCTTCGGCTTCACCCAATGTCCCGACGTGTGCCCCACGGCGATGGCGCGCGCCGTGGAGATCCGCGGGAAGCTGGGCGCGGACGCCGCGCGGCTGCAGGTGATCTTCATCACCGTGGATCCCGAGCGCGACACGCCCGAGGTGCTGCAGGCCTATGTGCGGGCGTTCGACCCCGCGTTTCTCGGCCTCTACGGCACGGCCGGGGAAACCCGCCAGACGGCGCAGGCGTTCCGGGTCTATTACCAGAAGGTGCCGACCGGCAGCTCGTACACCATGGACCACACGGCGCTGAGCTACGTGTACGACACGCAGGGGCGGCCGCGCGTGGCCTTGAAGCACACGCAATCCGCCGAGGACTGCGCCGCCGACATCCGGAAAGTTCTGGCGCTGGACGGAGCGGCCCGGCGCTGATTTCCGCAATTCGCGCGAGCCATCCCGGCGCGCGCATTCTTTTCAGGAGAACTCATGACATTCCTCTACAAACCGATGGGCGCGCTGGCGCTGTGGGCCGTTTGCGCGGCGGCGCAGGCCCAGGTCAGCGTGGAAAACGCCTGGGTGCGGGCCACCGTGCCCGGCCAGAAATCCACCGGCGCGTTCATGACGCTGCGTTCGGCGTCCGACGCGCGCCTGGTCGCGGCGCAGTCCGACGCCGCGCGCGCCGCCGAGGTCCATGAAATGAAGATGGAAGGCGACGTCATGCGCATGCGCGAAGTGCAGAGCGTGGCGCTGCCGGCCGGGCAAACGGTGGAACTCAAGCCGGGCGGCTATCACATCATGCTGCTGGACCTCGGCAGGCAGATCGTCGAAGGGGAAACGGTTCCGCTGACGCTGGTCATCGAAACCGCCGGCCGCCGCGAAACGCTGCGCGTACAGGCGCAGGCGCGTCCGCTGGCCTCGGCGGCCCGGCCGGCAGCGCACGGGCACGGCGCGCACTGAGGCGCTCGGCGGTCAGCAGGGCGCGACCCGCAGAAAGGGCCAGCGATCCAGCCAGCCCTTTGCCTGCCAGCGCGCTTCGAAAACCGCCCGCTTCGCGCCGAGAAAACGCGGCGTCGGCCGGATCACGCCATCGAAAAGATCGCGCAGGCCGAAAGGCGCAAGCACCTCCAGGCCGTGGTCCGGCGACAGCCGCACCGCCACCGCGGTGGCGGTCTCGGGCCACCCCGCGAGGGCCTGCAGGCTGCAGGCGTATGGGGCGTCGCCGTTGCGCGCGTGCATGCGGCCCTGGTTCTTCACCGACCATTGCGCCCGGGGCGCCGCGCGCGCCAGCCGCCGTTCCAGCGCCAGATCCCGCGCCGGGCACGCGCGCCGCGGGTCGTGCCAGATCACGTCGATGTCTTCCGGCAGCGGCGAGGGCCGCCCCGCCAGGCTGTCCCATACGGCGGCGCGCACGAAGCCGGCGCCGATCCAGGCGTCGGGCAGCTTCAGGTCGCGCACGTGCCCGAGCAGGCGCAGGCGCTGCGCGTCCGCGCGCATGAGGTCGGCGAGCCGGCGTTCGAGGTCGGAAGGCATGGGGCGGGGCCGTTGTTGTCGACGCAGGCATTAAACCGTAAAGTGGGCCAGCCCCATATGGGCCAGCCCCGTATGGGCCAGCCATCCCACTCCGAGGAAATCATGACGCAAGACCTGCCATCCACTCCGCTCGCCGTGGACCCGGCCTGGATCGACGAATACGGCCACATGAATGCCGCGCACTATGTCGGCATCTTCGACCGCGTCGGTTTCGAGCTGCTGCGGCAGGTCGGCGTGGGCCTGGACTACACCGAAGCCACGCGCTGCGGCATCTACACCATGAACATCCACGTGGCCTATCTGCGCGAGGTGCTGGCCGGGGATCCGCTGGCGCTGCGCATCCGCCTGCTGGAGGCCGACGACAAGCGGCTGCTCTGCCTGATGGAACTGACGCAGACCCGCGACGGCTACCTGGCCGCCACCATGGAGCAGCTTTCGCTGCACGTGGACCTGCAGACGCGGCGCGCCAAACCCTTCCCGCCGGACCTGGCGGCGCGCCTGGCGCAGACCGTGGCGGCGCACGCGCGGCATCCCCTGCCGCAAGGGTATCGCCGCCTGCTGCCGCTGAAAGCCCCGCGTTGAGGCGGATGCCGGCCCGCTCCTGCTGTCCTTCACGACCTCCATCCAGCCGGCCCGCCGGGCCGGGGCGCAGGCCGCGAGCACCGTGCTGTGCGAAAGCCGGGTGTCGATATCGCTGGGCACCGCGGTCCTCCTGCTGCAACGCCAGGGCGGCGCCGCGCAGCAGAGAAGTCTGGCCGCGCGGGTGGGCATCAATGCCGCCGCCATGGTGCGTGTGCTCGACCAGGGCGAGGCCATGGGCATTCTTGCGCGCCGGGACGCCCCGGACAACCGCCGCAGCAAGACCGTGGTCCTGCTGCCGCCCGGCAGGACGCTGGCCAGGCGCCTGCAGAAATCGCCGCAGGCGCTGCGAAAGGAACTGCTCGGAGACGTGCCGCCGCGCGACATCGAAACCGCGCTCAGGGTAATACGCCTTTTCGAGGCGCGCGCGCAAGCCTTCCGCGCCGCAGACAAGGGCGATCCTTGAGCGCGGCGCCGGCCCGGGCGGGGGATCGGCCCGGCACACCGCCATGGCTTGAGGGCTCGCGACCCAGGAAGCCGTCGGCATGAACGGCGCAGGGCCGCTTCCGGTTCCGGGAGCGGCCGGTTTTCAGTTGTTCAGGCGGGCCGGCCGCGCCGGGCGACCCGGCCGATCTTCAGGAGCACGCCTGCCTCTTCACCTCGGAAGCGGAGGCGGGCAAAGGCTGGATTTTGCGCAACGCCGCCTCGTCGGCCCAGGTGCGGCCGCGCCCTGGCTAGCGCGTGCGTGCGCAAGCCAGGGCGGCAACGGCCAGCATCAGCGCGGCGGCGCCGTACATCCACGATGCCGGCATCACCGGCAGCAGCAGGCCCGCGGCCAGCGGCCCCGTGCCCGCGCCGATGTCGCGCCAGACCGAGCGCGCCGCCAGCGCCCGCACGCGGTCGGGGCCGGGATGCCGCCGCGCCACGATGGGCGGCAGGAGCGGCAACTGCAGCGCGCGCAGGATCACGATGGCCAGCGCGCAGCTTCCCAGCCAGCCGTGGCCGAAGCCCGCCAGCGCGAGCGAGGTCAGCAGCGACAACACCACCAGCAGCCGCTCGGCGCCCCAGGCGCCGGCCATGCGCCCGCCCACCGGGCTGAGGACGATCTCGGCCCCGTAGCGCAGCGCCATCAGCGTACCGGCCGCCGCCACGGCGTTGCCGGGCAGCAGGTCGCGCCCGAGGTACGACAGGCCGATCACGAACAGCCCGTCCAGCGTGAAGCCTTCCAGGAACGACCAGGTGTCCAGCGCGTTCGGCAGCCGCTGGCGCGGCCGTCCGGCCGCCGCCGCCGCTGGATGCGGCAGGGCGGGCAGGCGGCGCGCGGCCAGCCAGCCGGCGAGCGCGAGCGCCGCCAGCGCCACGAAAATCGGCCGCGGGCCCGCGGCCTGGGCCAGCAGCGCGCCGGCCGGCAGACCTACGAGCGGCCCCAGCGCGATATAGGCGCGCGAGCGCCCCGACCGCGCCGCCGCGCCTTCGGCCGCCGAGGTCGCCAGCACCTGGGTGGAGAGATTCAGCGCCGCGAACGACAGGCCCCAAACCAGCCGCAGCGGCAGCAGCGCCCAGAAACCGGACAGCGTCGCGTAGCCCAGCGCGCACAGCGCCGCCGCCGCCACGGCCAGCGTACAGGTGATCCGGTCGCCCCGCCGCGCGTAGAACCGCGCCACCCAGCCATAGCCCGCGATCCGCACCAGCCGGTTGGCCGCCAGCAGCATGCCGGCCTCGGCCAGCGTGACGCCGAACGCGTCGTGGAACATCGGCAGCAACAGATACAGCACCGTGTCGCCGGGCAGGGCGGCGGCCAGGGCCATGGCCCCGTGCCGCGAATCGCGGTCGGCATCGCGCGGCGCGGCGCAAGCAGGCCGCGGCTCGGCGGCCTGGGAGGTCAGTGTCGTCATGGGCCGATATGCTGCGCCGGCCCGCGCACCCCGACAAACGATATCGCCGCCGCGTTACGTGTGAGAAAATCTCACGCATGTCCGCCCACCTGCCGCCATTGCACGCCGTGCGCGCCTTCGTCGCCGCCGCCCGCCACCTGAGCTTCACCCGCGCGGCGGCCGAACTCCATGTCACCCACGGCGCCGTCAGCCGGCAGATACGCGGCCTGGAAGCGCACCTGGGCGTGGCGCTCTTCGAGCGCCGCGTGCGCCAGGTGGCGCTTACGCCGGAAGGGCTGGCGTTCTATGGCGAAGCTTCGGCGGCGCTGGCGCAGATCGGCGCGGCGGCCGCGTCCCTCATGGCGCGCGCGCCGGTCCGGGCGGTGCGCATCAATGTGCGGCCCTCGTTCGCCGTGCGCTGGCTCATCCCGCGCCTGCCGGATTTCGTCGCGCGCCATCCCGGCATCGAGCCCCAGGTCGTCACCACCACGGCCGCGCCTGCCAAGGCCGCCGAACGCTACGACGTGGCCATCCGGCGCGGCGTGCAGGGCTGGCCGCCCGGCGTGCAGGTGAGGCCGTTCCTGCAGGACGAGGCGCTGGTCGTGGGCGCGCCCGCGCTCTTGCGGGACGCGGCGCCGCGCACTCCGGCCGACCTGGCGCCCCGGGTGCTGCTCTCGGCCCGCTCGCGCAAGTCGGACTGGGACGACTGGCTGCGCGCCGCCGGCATGCCGCGCCTGCGCCCCGCGGGCCGGCTCCAGTTCGACCACCTGCACCTCGTGCTGCAGGCCGCCGTGGACGGCCTCGGCCTGGCCGTTGCCCCGCGCTCGCTGCTCTCGCACGATCTGGAACAGGGCCGCCTCGTCTCGCCGCTGCCGCAGTGGCGCCTGCCCCTGGAACGCTACTACTACTGCCTCGATCCCGGCGCCGGTCCCGAGGCGCAGTTCTTCGCCCGCTGGCTGGAAGACGTGCGGGCGTCGGAGGCGACCGCCCGGTCGTAGCCGCACAGGCCGCGCGTCTCGCTCCGGCGCTTGCAGACGGCTGTGCCGTGTGAGGCGCGACGGAGAAAATCAACGCCGCCGTAGCCGTCCCGTGCCGTTGAATCCGGTTCCGCGCAATTCCTTCGAGCTGCGCGCCATACTTCCGCGCGACCGACTCGCTTGCCAGATTTCCGGCTGCGGCAACGATTTCGACCCGCTTCATGCCAGGTACGTCGAAGGCACAGGGCACCAGCGCCCGCACCGCGCGGGAGGCAATGCCCTGGCGTTGCGCCGATTGTTTGACCCAATAGCCCAGATTGCAGACAAGATTCCGCCGGTCAATCGCGTTCAGCGCCGCGCCGCCCAGCAATTCGCCCGTTGTTTTCGAGAATATGCCCAGCTCGACAGCCGTCTTGGCGCGCTTGCTTGCCCGGCATTGCTTGAACCACGCAAGGGCGTCCGCTTTCGAGAACGAGGCGGTGCGCCATGGCATCCAGCGGCCCACGGTATTCACCGATTCCCGCGCCGCGCAAGCGAAATCAGCAGCGTCGCCAGGGCGAAAACCGCGAAGAACCCGTTCGTCGAACACCATCGATGGCATTGTCCACCTCTGCGACGGTCAAGAGCCCGATGATGCAGACTCGACGCCGGATATCGCGGGGCCAGATTCGACTTCCCTATTGCCGGGCAATGCCGTGCGGCGGCGTCGGCCCGCGCATCCGTTCTTTCGCCGTCCCCGCTCTCACGGCCATTGACGCTGCGGACGAACCCGCCCGCGTCAATCTCGCCTGGAAACCCTCAAGCCACCTCGCCGAGCGCGCGGGCGGCTTGCTGTTCAGACTTCATCGGGCGGCTCGGGAAATAGCGCTTGAGCGGCAGCCGGGGCAGGTGGCGCATGGCGGCGTTGCGCTGCGCCAGACATGCGGCGCGGCCATGGTGCTCGCCTGCCGGCCGGGCGCGGCGCGGGAAATGACATCGCGCGCCAGGCCGGGCGTGTCGGCCACTTTCGCCGCGCTGCAGGGCGATCCATTCCATCTGCGCCAGCAGTTCGCGGTAGCGGATGCGCGTGATTTCCCGGCTGGCGCGGTCAAGGCAGACGTTCTTGCCGATTTCGCGTTCGACGGTGCGCAGGGGACGGGCGCCAGGCCCATGGGGCGCGCCCGGTGGCCGGGACCGGCCTCAGGTGGTGGCGGCCAGCTCCTGGCCGGCCATGTAGATCTGCGCGTAGCCCTCGCGAATGGCCGAGGTGATCTGGTCCATGCGGCGGTCGATGTGTTTTTCGAGCAGCGCCGCGCAGGCGTTCTCGTCGCGGGCGAGCAGGGCCTGCAGCAAGAGGCGGTGCTCGCGCTGGCTGGCCGGGCGGTCGGCGCGGCGCATATCGATCCAGCGCACGAAGCGGATGCGCGCATTCACGTTCTTCAGCACGCGCAGCATTTCGGCGTTGCCCGACATGGCCATGACGCGCTCATGGAAAGCCTCGTCCAGCGCCACCAGTTCCACCACCGTGCGTTCGCCGGCCTCGGGGCCGGTGGCTTCCAGGAAGTCGAGCGCCTCGCGGATGCGCTCGTCGCCGGCGCGTTGGATCGCCAGCCGCACGGCCGACACTTCCAGCGATTTGCGCAGCTCGTAGAGCTGGAAGATCTCGTTGACGTCCAGGTCGCGGCAGTAAAAGCCCTTGCCGGGCGAGAACTTCAGCAGGCCCTCGATGTTCAGGCGATTGAGCGCTTCGCGCAGCGGCGTGCGCGACACGCCCAGCGTCTTGGACAGCGCCACTTCGTTGATGCGCTCGCCGGGCTTGAAAACATAGTCGATCGCCATGTCCCGGACCTGCAGATAGACTTTGTCGACAATGCTGTCGCTGGGCGTTTGCGCGAGGTCTTCGGACATGGAACGGACGCCGGTGGGGCGAAAAGAAAGGGGGGAGGGGGCTTTAGCCTTTTTTCGGGGCCGCGCCGCGGCGGCCGTCCTTGGCGCGCATCGTATCACTTGACTGTATACAGAACAATATTCATCATCTGTATGCAGCATCGAATACAGATTTTTCGGCCCCGCCGGCCGACATTTTCCTCGCCTCCGATCCGAAAAGGACTTCCGCATGAAAGCCGTTTTCCTCGACGCCAACCCCACGCTCGCCGCCGTGGCCGAGCGCCTGCGCCGCGCCGGCGATCCCGAGCTGGTCATCAACCGCCAGCCCGACATCACGCCCGACCAGGTGCCGGCCGCGCTGGGCGACGGCGAAATCGCCATCATCGACCACACCCACCTGCCCACCGGCATTGCCCGCCAGTGCAAGGCCCTCAAGCACGTGGTCTTCCTGGGCACCGGCGCGCGCTCGTACATGAATCCCGAAGAGCTGGGCGGGCTGGGCATCGAGGTGCACATCATCAAGGGCTATGGCGACACGGCCGTGGCCGAGTGTGCGTTCGCGCTGATGTGGGCCGCCGCCAAGGGCCTGGCCAAGATGGACCGCGGCATGCGCGCGGGCAACTGGCTGCGCACCGACGCCGTGCAGCTCACGGGCAAGACCATCGGGCTGGTCGGCTTCGGCGGCATCGCCGCCGAGGTGGCCCGCCTGGCCCAGGGCGCGGGCATGAAGGTGCTGGCCTGGAACCGCAGCCCCAAGTCCCATCCCGGCGTGGAGTTCGTCGAGCTGGACGCGCTGCTGGCGCAGAGCCACGTGGTGTCGCTGCACCTGCTGCTCAACGACGAAACGCGCGGCATGATCTCCGCGCAGCGCATCGCCGCCATGCGCGACGGCGCCATCCTCATCAACACCGCGCGCGGCGCGCTGGTCGACGAGGCCGCCATGATCGCCGCCCTCAAGAGCGGCAAGCTCGGCCACGCCGGGCTGGACGTGTACGAGGTCGAGCCCATGCCCGCGCAGCATCCGCTCTACGAACTCGACAACGTCACGCTGTCGGCGCACTCGGCTTTCCGCACACCCGAAGCCAGCGACAACCTGATCCAGGCCGCGCTCAACCATTGCCGCCGCGTCTCGGGCCAGGGAACGCAGCAATGAGCGCGCGCCTGCCCATCGAGCGCCTCGACCAGAACGCGCGCCGCTCGCGCGCGGTGATCCACGGCGACGTGGTCTATCTCGCCGGCCACACCGCCGCCGACCGCAGCCAGGACATCGGCGGCCAGACGCGGCAGGTGCTCGCCGCCATCGACGGAATGCTGGCCGAGGCCGGCACCGACAAGTCGCGCCTGCTCAGCGTCACCATCTGGCTGTCCAGCATGGCGCATTTCGCCGGCATGAATGCGGTCTATGATGCCTGGATCGTTCCCGGACAGGCGCCGGCCCGCTGCTGCGGCGCGCTGGAGCTTGCCGCGCCCGATATCCTCGTCGAAATCATGGTCACCGCCGCGCGCTGACCTTTCCTGCAACGGAGTAACGCTCTCATGTCCCATTCCGAGGCCGCGCCCGCCGTCCCCTTGCGGCGCGCGCAACGCATCGCCCGCATCGAGGTGTCCGGCATCCTGCGCATCGGCGCCCGCGCCGCCCAGCTCAAGCGCGAAGGCCGCGACGTCATCGTGCTGGGGGCCGGCGAGCCCGATTTCGACACGCCCGCCAACGTCAAGGCCGCGGCCGTGCGCGCCATCGAGGCCGGCGAAACCAAATACACGCAGCTCGACGGCACGCTGGCGCTCAAATCGGCCATCGCCGCCAAGTTCCAGCGCGAAAACGGACTGGAATTCGGCCTGGACCAGATCACGGCCGGCGCGGGCGCCAAGCAGGTCATCCACAATGCCCTCATGGCCACGCTGGACGACGGCGACGAGGTCATCGTCGTCACGCCGTACTGGACCTCTTATGCCGACATGATCGCCATCGCCGGCGGCGTCGCCGTGCAGGTGCCCGGCCGCGAGGAAAACAACTTCCTGCTCGACCCGGCCGACCTCGAAGCCGCCATCACGCCGCGCACCCGCTGGCTGATGCTGAACTCGCCGTCCAATCCGTCCGGCGCGGCCTACGACGAAGCGCGCCTGCGCGCCATCGCAGACGTGCTGCTGCGCCATCCACACGTGTGGCTGCTGTCCGACGACATCTACGAACACCTCATCTACGACGGCTTCGCCTTCAAGACCATGGCGCAGGTGGAGCCGCGCCTGGCCGACCGCACGCTCACGGTCAACGGCCTGTCCAAGGCCTACGCCATGACCGGATGGCGCCTGGGCTACGGGGCCGGCCCGCGCGAGCTGATCGCGGCCATCGCGGTGGTGCAGAGCCAGAGCACGTCCAACCCCTGCTCGGTCACGCAGGCGGCCGCCATCGAGGCGTTCAACGGACCGCAGGACGTGCTCGCCGAGCGCCGCGAGTCCTTCCGCCGCCGCCGCGACCTGGTCGTAGACGCGCTCAATGCCATTCCCGGCATACGCTGCCGGCGTCCGGAAGGGGCGTTCTACACCTATGCCAACTGCGCCGGCGTGCTCGGCAAGACCACGCCCGGCGGGCGGCGCCTGGAAACCGACACCGACTTCTGCGCCTGGCTGCTCGACGAGCACGACGTGGCCGTGGTGCCGGGCACGATCTTCGGCCTGGCGCCGTATTTCCGCATCAGCTACGCCTCGTCCGAGGAGCAGCTGCGTACCGCCATGCAGCGCATCGCCGCCGCCGTCGCCACCCTGGCCTGAGCGCGCCCGCGCGGCGGCCCGCGCGCCGCCGCGTCCCCGCCGGCGGCGCGAGCCGGCTTTCCGCCTTCCTCTTTCCGCCTCTCGCTTCCTGCCTGCGTCTCCGGCGGGCGGCCCTGTCCGGGCCCGACGCCGCCTGACCGCGCATCCGCGCGACGACGGCGTCCATCTTCGGCCTCGCCGCTTTCCCTTCCTTGCTTCTCGCGCCGCGCTTCCGGTCCCGCATCGCTGTCACGCGGCCGCGGTCCCGGCTGGCGCGCGAGCGGAGTACGAAATTTCCGCGTCAATGGAGGAAAAGTCTGACAGGCCGATCAGCTCAGTCTGGCTGCGCGGCACGGGGCTCCAAATTTAGTATTTGCCCTTCGCAAACGGCGAGCCGACAAATATCTGCTCACAGTCTTTTGTGTTCCGTTCATCCATTTTTTACATAGTGGAATAAATATCATGAAGAAGGCATCCACCGTTCTGGGTCTGGCAATCATGGCTGCGGCCGCGGGCAGCGCCTCCGCGCAGACGCAGGGCCGCATCGAGTTCAAGGGCTCCATCAGCGCCGACACGTGCTACCTGTCCAACGCGGGCGGCGACGCGCAGGTCATCAACGTGCAGCTGGGCGTGGTCAACACCGAAAGCATCGGCTCCGTGGCGGCGCCTTCGTTCTCGGGCAACGCCGGCACGGGCTCCGCCGACTTGAAGGTGGTGTGCAAGGCCGATTCCAGCGTCAAGATGACGCTGGCCGCGCCCGCCGGCGAAACCAGCGCCGACGGCCGCATCCTGCGCGTGAACGGCGGCTCCACCGCTGCCGGCTACGCCCAGAACGTTGGCATCGCCGTGTATCCCTCCACGAGCAGCAAGGATGCATTCGACCTCAAGAGCGGCGTGCTGGTCGACCGCAGCCTGAAAGCCGGCGAAAGCGTCAGCGTCAAATTCGTCGCCGCCTATGTGGCCAACGGCGTTCCCACCCCGCCCGCCAAGCCCGGCGAAGCGCCCGGACCCGCTCCGGCGCCCACCGCGGGTGTCGCGAACGCCACGCTGCCGTTCGTCATCACCACGAACTGAGGCGGCTGCGCGCGGCGTTTCGAAGCGGGGCCGTCGTCCCTCCTCGAAGCCGCTGCGCCGTGCGGCCAGCGGCTCGCTGCGCCCTCCCGGCGGGCTGTCGCGTCGTACGGCGTTCTCGCTCCCGGCGTGTTTTGAAATGGGGCGGCCCGGATTCGGTCCGCCCCGCAAATTTTCAGGTTGTTTTCCATGTTGCGAGTTAGCGCCCTTTTCTTCGCGGCAGCGGCGGTGCTGTCTTCAGCCGCCGCGCATGCAAGCATCGGCCTCAACACGACGCGCGTCATCATCGACGAAGGACGCCGCGAAGCGTCTTTCGGCGTGCGCAATCGCGGTAGCGCCGTTCTCGTGCAGTCATGGCTCACCGGGCCGAACGGCGAAGACGTGGACAACTTCACTCTCACACCCCAGCTCGTGCGCGTTCGCGCGGGCGGCGAGCAACTGGTGCGGGTGCTGTATTCGGGCCTGGGCGCGCCGGCCGACCGCGAAACCATGCTCTGGCTGAACGTCCAGGAGATTCCCCAGCGCGACGCCGAGGGCGGCAACATGGACGTGGCCGTGCTCCAGCGCATCAAGGTCTTCTACCGGCCTCCGGGGCTCAAGGGGTCGGCCCAGGCGGCCGCCGAGAACCTCGGCTGGAGCGTCGCCGGCTCGCAGCTCGTGGTGCACAACCCGGGCGCGTTTCACATCACGCTGGTCAACGCGTCGCTGTCGTCCGCGCCGGCTTCGCCGGTCTTTGACGCCGCCGTCGTGCCTCCCGGAGAAACCCTGCGCTTTTCCCTGCGGCACACCCTGTCCGGCAAATCCGGCAAGGCCGCGCTCGAATACCGGGTGGTCAACGATTTCGGCGGCCAGGATGCCTACCGCGTCATGCTGGAAGGAGAGCGCCCGGCGAAGCCCACGCCTGTTTCCAAATAGCCGGTTCCCACGCCCCGTCCGGGCTTCTTCATCGCTGATGTGGAATTCATGCTCGATCTCAATCATCCGTTCAGGACGCTGGCCGTCCGTATCGGCATGGTCCTGTCTGCGTCCGTCTTCATCGCAGGGCGGGCCGCCGTGGCCGCAGACGCCGATCCCGCTGCGGGCAAGCGGTTGATCCCGCCGTTCGACCCCAGCCTGATCCGGGGCGGCGACAACCTCGACCTCGGCAGCCTGATGTCCGACGAGGGCGGCGGCATGCCGCCTGGCACCTACCGGCTCGACATCATCGTCAACGGCGACGCCGTGGGCAAGCGCGACATCGCGCTTCGCCAGGTTTCCGGCAAGCACCGCCTCGAACCCTGCCTGTCGCTCGGCATGCTGCGCGAATTCGGCCTGTCGAAAGAGGCGCTGGCCAGGCTGTCTGCCGATGGGCAGTCCGGATGCGTGGACCTCTCCCGGCTCGACAACCAGGCGTTGGCCGACTACGACTCCGGCCGCCTGCTGCTGCGCGTGACGGTGCCGCAAGTCTTTCTCACCCGGAACCGGCGCGGCTACGCCGACGAAAGCCTGTGGGACTACGGCGTGAATGCCGCCTTCGTCAACTACCAGGTCAACTGGCGGTCGGACCGCTACGGCGGCCAGAACGTGCGCACGTCGTACCTGGGTTTCAGCAACGGCGTCAACCTGGGCACCTGGCGCGCGCGCAACGAGTCCAACCTGGTCCACACCCCGCAAGGCACGGAATTCCGCAGCAACCGGACGTTCCTGCAGCATGACGTCACCGCGCTGCGCAGCCAGTTCAGCGTGGGCGAGCTGTACTCCGGGGCCGATCTCTTCAACAGCGTGCGCTTTCGCGGCGTGCGCCTCGAGTCCGACGACAGCATGCTCGCCGACAGCGAGCGCGGCTACGCGCCCGTGATCCGCGGCGTGGCCGAAACCCATGCCACCGTGGAAGTGCGCCAGAACGGCTACCTGCTCTACAGCGCCACGGTGCCGCCGGGCCCGTTCGCGCTCAACGAGTTCTTTCCCAGCGGGTCCAACGGCGACATGCACGTGACCGTCATCGAGGCCGACGGACGCAAGCGCGAATTCACCCAGGCATTCGCCTCGGTGGCCCTGCTCGTGCGGCGCGGCCATTTCAAATACAGCGCCGAGGCGGGCAAGTACGACTCCCAGGACGACCGTCTCTCGTCGCCGAACTTTCTGTCCGCTTCGGCCCTCTACGGCCTGACCGACAACATTTCCGTGGCGGGCGGCTTCCAGGCGTCGGATTCGTACTATGCGCTCAACCTGGGCGTGGGCGCCAACACGCCGATCGGCGCGATGTCGCTCGACGCCACGCATTCCCGCAGCCGCATGCTGGGCGAGACGCGGCAGGGCCAAAGCGTGCGGGCGCTGTACACCAAGACCTTCACCGAGACGGCCACCAACTTCACCCTGGCGGCCTACCGCTACTCCACGCAAGGCTACCGGACGCTGGACAACCACGTCAGCGAGCTGGCCGCCGCCGGCGACGGCGGCGACCCGCAGCGCTATGCGTCCTCGCTCTCGCGTTCCAAGCTCGACGTCTACGTGAACCAGATGCTCGGCACGGGCGGCCGCTGGGGCAACTTCTACCTCAACGCCAGCCAGCAGCGCTACTGGAACGCCACCTCCAGCACCAGCGCCGGCGCAGGGTACGGCAATAGCTGGCGCGGCATCTCGTACAACCTGTCCTACGCGAGAACGCGCGACCGCTACGGCCGCAGCGGCGAGGCCCGCACGTCCGACACCGTCATGCTTTCGCTGTCCATCCCGCTGGGCAAGAGCGCGAGAGCGCCCAGCTTGTACCTCAGCCAGAGCCGCTCCGCAGGCAGCGTCCATTCCAATGCGAGCGTCAACGGCTACGTGCCGGGCGCGCGCTACACCATGTACTCGCTGCAGGGCGCGCACACTTCGCACGGCAACAACGCGGGCTCGCTGGCCCTGCACTCGGAGCTGCCCGCGGCGCGCATCGGCGGCACCTACAGCGCGGGCCAGGGGTATCGTTCGCTGAGCCTGCACGGCTCCGGCGCGGTCGTGGCGCACGGCGGCGGCGTCAATTTCACGCGCGACGTCGGCGAAGGCTTCGTGCTGGTGCGCGTCAAGGGCGTGGAGGGCGTCGGCGTGGGCGACAACCTGCCCACCACCGGCTACAACTCCTATGCCATTTACCCGTACATCCAGCCCTACCGCATCAATACCATTCACTTGAAGACCGATGCCGTGGGCGCGGACGTGGAGCTGGACGAACTGGTGGCGACCGTGGTGCCGCGCCGCGGCGCGATCGTGCAGGCCGATTTCAAGGGATTCGCCGGCCGCCGCGTGCAGATGGATTTCCGCCGCGATCCGCAGACCCGCCTGCCCCTGGGCGCCATGGTCGAGGACGGCGAGGGCCGGACGGTGGGCATGGTGGATCACCGGGGCCGGGCCCTGCTGCTGCTGGCGGAAGACCAGGGCCAGCTTTCCGTGAAGTGGGAGGGCGGCGAGTGCCGCGCCCGCTATGCGCTGCCGCCTCGCGATCCCGCCGTCTACTACGACACCGCGACCGTCGCATGTGAATGATGCGCGCCGCGCCGCGCCGCAACGTCGCCGCGCCGCCTGCCCGCGGCGCTTGCCGATGCGCGCGGCGCCGTTCGGCTGCTGCGGAACCGGAGTTCTATAATGAATCAAATAGCAACAGATAAACCAATCGGATCGGAGATGGGTATGGGGCCGCGCATCGTTGTGGTAGACGACCACGCCTTGATCAGGATGGCCGTCCGCGTGCTGCTCGAGCGGGAGGGCTACCAGATCGTGGCCGAGTGCGACACCGGCGTCGATTGCATGCAGGCCGTGCGCACGCTGGAGCCCGATCTGGTCATCCTGGACCTGGGCATCCCGAAGCTCGACGGCTTTTCGGTCATTGCCCGGCTGCGGGCGGCCAGGGTGGCCACGCGCGTGCTTATCCTGACTTCCAACGATTCACGCAGCCACGCCGTGCGGTGCCTGCAGGCGGGCGCGGCGGGCTTCCTGTGCAAGGACGACAAGCTCGACGAACTGCCCACCGCCGTGAAGGCGGTACTCTCGGGCTACACGTATTTTCCGCAGGTGGTGGTCAGCCAGTTGTACGAAACCGCCGGCGCGGCGGCCGAGCCGGCCGAGAACGCCAGTGAGATATCCAAGCTCAGCGATCGCGAGCTCACCATATTGGGCCTGCTCGCCAAAGGCATGTCCAATCTGGAGATCGCCGAGACGCTGATGATCAGCCACAAGACGGTGAGCACCTACAAGGTCCGGCTCATGCAGAAGCTGAATACGCCCAACATGGTGTCGCTCATCAAGCTTGCGGAACGCAACGGCATTCCGCTGTCCTAGGGTGAACTCGCCCTGCAGTTCCACGGCCGGCGGGCCGCATGCCTATCCATCCCGGGCAGGGCCATGGCGTCGCTCCGCATCCAGCATGGCGCGGCGCAGTTGGGGCACGCAGGTGGAATAGAGCTCCGCGGCGGACGGCGCATCGAGGGCGCAGGCGGCCTCCAGCCGCCGACAGGCTTCGATGAGAGTCCGGTCATTGAGCATGCGGCCCACGCCCAGGACGCGGTGAGCGTGATGGGCCAGGTTGTCCCTGTCCCGGCGGGCCGCCAGTTCGTCCAGTTTTTCCCGGTCGTCGCGCAGTGACGTGAGCAATTGCGCAACCAGGCGCTGGATGATCCCGGGATCGTTGCCGGCAAGGCTCGAGAAGATACTGTCGGATCCGTCAGCGGCGCCGTTATCGGTTCCGTTATCGGTTCCGCCACCGCCTCGCCCATCGGCTTCGGCGCCGCGTCCGTCTTCCGCCGCCGCGGGCCCGGCGCTCGCCCCGGCGGCGGAGTCGCCGCCGGACAGCTGCCGCATGCGCGCGCGGAGGTCTTCCAGCCCGATGGGCTTGATGAGGCATTCGTCCATGCCCGCCTCGATGCAGCGCGCGATTTCGTCGCTTTGCGCATCGGCGGTCAGGCCCAGGATCAGGCAGGCGGCGCGGCCCGCGCTGCGTTCCTGGGCGCGGATGGCGCGGGCCAGTTCGGCGCCCGGCATGCGGGGCATGCGGCAGTCCGTCACCACCACGTCGTAGTCGTGCCGGTTCCACATGGCCAGCGCCTGCCGGCCGTCCACCGCCGCGTCGGCTTCATGGCCCAGGAATGCCAACTGCTGGGTCAGCAACTGCCGATGCTCGGGCTGGTCGTCCACGACCAGCACGCGCAGTACGCGTGCCGCCGGCGGTCCCGCGGAGTCCGGATCGTGTTCCGGCGTGCCGGGCGCTTCGGGATCGAGCAGGTTCAGGACGAGCGAAATGTCGATGCGCGTGCCCTGGCCGGGCGTGCTGTGGAGTTCGAGCCTGCCTCCCATCATTTCGCAGAGCGATCGCGAAATGACCAGGCCCAGGCCGGTGCCTCCGCAGGTATCGGCCGGCGTGCGGACCACCTGCTCGAAAGGCTTGAACAGCCGTTGCCGGTCCTGGGCCGAAATGCCTATGCCTGTGTCGGCCACCATGATGCGCACGGCCATGCGCTCGCTATCCAGGGCTTCGCCGCGCAGGGCCAGCGTGACCGACCCCTGATCGGTGAACTTGATGGCGTTGCTTACGAGGTTGGAGAGCACCTGCTTCATCCGCGTGGGGTCGACCAGCACGTCGCGGTTGAGGGCGGCGTCCAGGTCCAGCACCAGGCGCAGCCCCTTCTGGCGCGCCAGGCCCTCGAAGACGCGGGCCACCGATTCGGCCAGCACGCGCAGGTTGGCGCGGGCGGGGGAGAGGCTCAGCCGGCCGGACTCGATCCGCACGATGTCGAGAATGTCTCCGATCAGCGCCAGCAGGCTTTTCGCGCCGCTGTAGGCGGTTTCGATGTTGCGCCGGTCTATGGTTCCCGTTTCGGCCTGTCGCAGGGCCAGCTCCAGCGTGCCCAGCACGGCGCTCATCGGCGTGCGGATCTCGTGGCTCATGGTGGCAAGGAAAGTGGTTTTGGCCTTGTTGGCCTGGTCGGCCAGGCGCTTGGCCTGCTGCAGGTCGCCGATCAGACGCTCCTGCTCGGCGGCGAGCTGTTGGTGGGAGGTAATGTCGTGCCAGCCGCAGACCACGCCCACCACCTCGCCCTGCGCGTCGCGGCATGGCGCGATCCAGTGGTCCAGCCAATGCGGCGCGCCGTTGTATTCGATCAGGCGGTTCTGGCGCACCGGCTCGCCGGTGCGCATGGCCTGCATATAGGCCTCGTGCAGCGCCAGCGCGCCTTCCAGCGTGGCGGGCGTCTGCTGCACGGTCTTGCCCAACAGTTCCGACGCCGGCGCGCCCAGCGCGGCCTCGTAGCTGCGCGAGCAGAAAATCAGCCGGCCGTCGCGGTCGCGCGCGTAGATGGGAGGCGAAACCGAATCGCTGAAGATCCGGGCCAGCGTCAATTGGGACAGGAGCGACTGTTCGGCGCGGCGGCGGCGCCGGATCTGCAGGCGCTGCCGCAGGATGACCGCGAGCAGCAGCGCCGAGGCAAGCCCGGCGGCAAAGATCAGGCCCGTGATGACTTCGCGGAAATCCCCCCAGGTCTGCTTGCCGATGAGCGGATTGGGCCGCCACTGGCTCAGGATGGCGTTCATCTCTTCGGGGCCGATCTGCTGCAGCACCTTGTCCAGTATCGACCGCAGCTCGGCATCGCTGCGCCGGACCGCGAAACTCGCGTGGGCGGGTTCCAGGTCGGTGACGCCCGAGATGGCGAGCGTGTCGGCATGGATCTTGGCGACGTAATAGCGCGCCGCGGGCAGGCCGAGCAGGGCGGCGTCGGCGCTGCCTGCCGCGACGGCCGCCATGGCCGCCTGCGTGGACCCGGACTGGATGACTTCTATGCCGGGATACCGCCGGGCCAGCTCCTGGATGGCGATATGTCCGCGCGCCAGGACCAGGCGTCCGCCTTGCAGCGCGGACAGCGATGGAATGCGCCGGCTGTCTTTCTTGCGGGTGACGAGCACGAACGGATCGCTGGTGAAAGGCTGGGTGAAGCGCAGGCGCTCTTCGCGCAGCGGGCTGCTCGTCAGCAGCGACAGGTCGGCTTCGTGGGTTTCGACCGCTTCGGACATCGCGGCCAGGCTGCCCGCGCGCGAGATATCGAATCGCAGTCCGGTGCGCTGGGTGACGATTTCGAGAATGTCCGTGAGCGCGCCGTTGAAGTTGCCTTCGCTGTCCAGGAAGGCGGCGGGCGCGAGATCCTGGTTGATGATCAGGCGCACGGAAGGGTGGCGCGCCAGCCAGCTTTTCTCTTCGCTGGTGAGCGTGGACAGCGGTTCGCGCGGCAGGAACGTGCCGCCGGCCCAGCGCCGGGCGATCCTGTCCAGGCGCTCGCTGCCCATGGCCTGCAGGGCGGTGTTCACGATGTCCGCCAGCCGCGCATCATCGCGCCGCAGGGCGAAGGCGAAGCCGCCGGATTCCACGGGAAGATAGCGGTCAACCTTGATGTAGTTAAAGTAGTTCCTGCCGATGAGATAGCGCGCGGAGAGCGAGTCGCCGAGGTAGAGATCGGCGTTGCCGAAGGCCACGGCGGCGATCGCCTCGGTGGTGTTGCGGTATTGCGCCACCTGCGCCGCGCCTTGCGCCTGGCGCAGGGCCTCGGGCGTCAGGTAGTCCTGCGCGGTGGCGATCGTGAGGCCGGCCAGGTCGGCCGGGAATTCGCGTTTGTCCGACTGCCGCCGATAGAGGGCGGGGCGGTCCGGGGCATAGGGCCGGGTCAGCATCACCCCGTCCACGCTGCCTTCGGCATGATTGGCGCTGGCCAGCAGATCCACCTCGCCGGTTTTCAGCGCCTGCAGGGCCCGTTCCCTGCCGGGCAGTTGCTCGACTTCGATCCGGACGTGCAATTGCTGGCCGAGCAGGGCGATGACGTCCGCGGAGATGCCCTTGAAGGTCTGTTTGTAGCTGACGTCCAGCGGCGCCAGGTCGGGAGAGTAGGTGCCCAGCACCAGAGTGCCCTTGGCCCGCAGGTAGCGCCAGTCCTCGGGGGAGAGCTGCGGTTCGCCCGAAACGCGGGCGGGGCTGGCGTCGAGCTGCAGCGGCTTTGCCTCGGGCGGGGGAGGCTGGGCATGGGTGGGCGGCCCGACGCACAACAGCGCGAGGGCCAGGACGCGGGTCAGTGAGAGAAGACTGGGCATGCGGAAATGGAAGGAATCAGGCCGATGGGCGCGGCGGGAAGCGAGGTCCGGTGGCGGCACCGCTGGAAGCGGCCGGCAAGGCGAGGCCCGATTTCCAGGATGCCAGCCGGGCAGCGTACTACGTAGGGCGCCGGCTGACAGATTCCTCTGAAGGACAGGTCCGGGTGGTCGGGACGTCGAAGGGCGCGGCGGGGTTGCATGCAGGGCGGCAGCCCGGGAAGCGTCAGTCCCAGCTCACGATCAGGCGGGCCGTTCTTCCGGCCGCGCCGGAGGCGCCGGCGGAACCGTTCCCGGAGCCGGAAAGCGCGAGATGCGCACCCTCCGCGGCCACGCGATAGCGGCCGTCGGCCGAGGGCGCGATGAGATGGCCGGAGCGGTCGGTGAAGCGCGCGCTGATCGCCTGTCCCGGGGCGGCCACGACCTGGACCGTGGTGCCCGTCGTTTCTCGGGACGCGCTGCGGAATTCGACGTCCATCCGCCCCTGGGCGCGGTTCGCGGCGATGGCCGGCGGGGCCATTTCCACGCGCATGGGCGGATTCACGATGCGGCCGGTGAACCGGATGACGCCATAGGTGGTTGCGCCCATTGCCGCCGGCGTGGCGACCGACAGGCAAATCATGGCGGCGCCGAGGTAGGCGGGGCAAAGTCCGGATCTCATGATGACGTCTCCTTGTGAAAAAGCAGCTTTTTCTGACGAAATCTTCAGCACTTCTACCTCAGTTATCGGTAACTGCTTACGTGGCTTAAGCCGGGTCCGCGTTTTCTCATATATCAGATTTATTCCCTCAAATGCCAGATAAATCTGATGGCGGTGGGCCGGCCGCGGTCGCTACTCTGTATTCCTCTCCGCGCTGTTTCGTGGCGCGGCCATCCCGGTCCGGCCGCCGGCCAGCGGGCCGAATCGTTGAAATCCGGTCCTTGCCCAGCGCTTCCCGCCCGGCCCGGCTTCCGCCGGCGCCATGACGCGCATGGCGGGAGCTTCGCCGGCCGCCGTGCCTTCCGTGCCTGCCATGCCCATCGATACCTACCGCATACTTGTTGTCGAAGACCATCCCGCCACGCGCGCCCGCGCCGTGGCGTCTTTCCTGCAACTGGGCCGGCATGCCGTCCAGGCGGCGGCCGACGGCCGCGAAGCCCTGCTACGGCTCGAGCAAGGCGGATTCGACCTCGTGCTCGGCAAGCTGCGGCTGCCCCGCCTGGACGGCGTGCAGCTCATCCGCAAGCTGCCGGTGCGCGCGTCCGCGCCGGCGCTGGCGCTCGTCGGCGACGAGCCGCAGCGCATGCTGCGCGGGGCGGCGCACCTGGCCCGCCTGCGCGGGCTCGGCTTTCTCGGCGTCTTTCCCCGCGTGACCGCCGCATCCGGCGCGAGCATGGTGCTGGGGGCGCTGAGCCACTGGCGCGGCCAGCCGCAGGCGGAGCGGGCCGTCCTTCCCGGCGAGCCGGACCGCGACGCCCTGGAGCAGGCCCTGGACAGCGGCGCCATCCATGCGCGCTTCCAGCCCAAGCTGTCGTTGCGGACGAACACCATTTCCTCCGCCGAGGCGCTGGCGCGCTGGCGGCATCCGCGGCATGGCCTGCTGCCGCCCGCCGCGTTCCTGCCCGCGATCGAGCGCGCCGGCCTCAGCGAGCGCCTGCTGTGGGCCATGCTCGAGCAGTCGCTGGCCGCGCGCAGGCAATGGGCCGCCCAGGGATTCGACATCGGCGTTTCGCTCAACATCCACACGCGGCTGCTCGACCAGCCCGATCTGCCCGACCGCCTGCACCGCCACGTAACGGCCCGCGACGTCTCGCCCTCATCCATCTGCTTCGAGCTCACCGAAACCAGCGACACCCAGGACGCCGCCAATTACTACGCGGGCGCATGCCGGCTTCGCCTGCTGGGGTTCGGCCTGTCGCAGGACGATTTCAGCCACGGCTACAGCTCGTTCCATCGCCTGTTGTCCACGCCCTTCACCGAAATGAAGATCGACCGCAGCCTGGTGCGCGGCGCGGCCTCCGATGCCGCGTTCGCGGCGGCCCTGGAAAGCGTGGTGCAGCTGGGCCGCCGCCTGGGCATGTCGGTAGTGGGGGAGGGCGTGGAGTCCGACGAGCAGATGCAGTTGCTGCGGGAGGCCGGCTGCGATGCGGTCCAGGGTTATCTGGTGGCCCCGGCGCTGGACCGCGACGAGTTCGGCAGGCTGCTGGACGCCTACCGCGGCGCCTGCCAGCCCACGATGGCCGAGCACGGCTGACGATGCAAGGCTGCGGCTCCCAACGCGCCCGCGCGGCGCGGAGTTCCCGTTTCCCGCTGCGGCGCCGGGCGCAATGTCGCCCGCACCGCCGCCCGCGATGTCGTTCGCACTCCCGGCTGCAACGCGGACTCCGATCGCGGCTGCCGGCCTTGCCCTCCGTGCGGACCTGCGGCCGTGGCGGCCGCGGGCCCTGCACCCGCTGGCGGGCTGTCGTCCCCCCGGGCTCTGCGTCCGCGAGGGCAGACGGATGCCGCCGCGCGTTTTCCCTTTGTCCTTTCCCGATTCTCCAATCCCATTTCCTGTTCCTGTTATGTGCCGCACTTTCTCGAAACCGTTTTGTTTCTGCTTGTTGGCGGGGCTTGCCCTGCTTGCGCTGGGCGCATCGGTCCAGGCGTCGGACCTCGCCTCGGGCCCGGGTTCGGCCGCCTCCGTCGAGGGCGGATTGTCGTTCGGCGGAGGATCCCGCTATGTGCTCAAGGAAGGGCGCAAGAAAGAAACCATGCTGATCTCCAATGACAGCAATATTCCGATGCTGGTGCAGACCACGATCGACTGGGGCGATGGCCGCGCCAGCGAGGATGTGCCGCTGGCGGTGAGCCGGCCGATGCTGGTCCTGGAGCCGCACGAGTCCAAGGCGGTGGAGATCTATTTCCAGGGCTCGGGCCTGCCGCGCGACCGCGAGTCGTTTTTCCTGTTGAGCGCGACCGGCGTGCCCCGGATCACCGAGCCGCACCATAACTCGATGGCGGTCGCCTTGCGCCATCGGTTCAAGTTGTTCTACCGGCCCGCCTTCGCATCCGAGCATGTCGAAGACGTGCCCGAGAAGCTGGGCTGGGAGCTCCGCAAGGCGTCGGGCGCGGCGGGCGCCGCCGTGGTGGTGTCCAATCCCACGCTGTTCTACACGACCATGACCGAAGTGCAGGCCCTGGACGCGCAGGGCGGGCCGTGCGGGGAGCCCTTGAACCATATCATGGTGGCCCCGCTGGCCGAGGCCGCGCTGGCCGAGCTGAATTGCCCCGCGGCCTCGGTGCTGACGTACCAGTACATCGGCGATTCGGGATTGCCGCGGCCTTACCGCGTGCAGTTGCAGGCCGGCCGGAAATCCGCCGCCCAGGCCGGAGAGAACTGAACGGCTGGACGCGGCGGGGCCGCGTGAGGCCGGGCCGCGCGAGGCGGAATCAAGTCAGGCGGAATCAAGTCAGGCGGAATCAAGTCAGGCCGGGCCGCGCCGGCTGCTACACTTGGACGCGGCCGACGGCAGGGCGCTGTTTCCCTGCGCCGTCCGCCGCGCTGCCGGCAGCGTCCAGGGCGATACGCGTCAGGATCAACGCGCTCATCGTCCGCGGTTTCGCGCGCGGTCCGCTGGCGCGCCAGCGCCTCGGGCGTGCCCCGTGCGGCCGGCTTTCTCCTATCCATCCAGGCATCGCGTCGACAGGGCTCGCAATCCGGGGCGGCGCGGCCGTCTCCGGACAGCCTCGCGCCGGCGGGCGCGGGCGGAGGCATGCGCACACAATAAGGAAATAGAACGTGGTCGAACTGGACACTATCGCGGCGGTAATTTTCGCCGTGGCCCTCTTGCATACGTTTTGCGCGCCGCTGTTTCTCAAGGCGGCTCATCGCAGCAAGCGGCACGGCGGGCTGCTGCATCTGCTGGGCGAGGTGGAGGTGGTGTTCGGCTTCTGGGCCGGCGTGCTGCTGATCGCAATGGCGCTGGCCGCGACATCCGGCCAGGCGCTGCGCTATGCGGAAACCCGCAACTACACGGAGCCAGCCTTCGTGTTCGTGGTGATGGTGATCGCCGCGTCGCTGCCCGTCCTGACGGCGGTGATGCGTTGCGTGGAAGGGCTGGCGCGGCTGCTGCCGGTTCCTCCGGCCACGGCCAAGGCCTGGCTGTGCCTGAGCGCGGTGCCGCTGGCGGGCTCGCTCATCACCGAGCCGGCGGCCATGACGATCGCGGCGCTGATGCTGGGACCGCAGGTGTTCCACCGCGGCATGCCGGAGCGGCTCAAGTATGTTGCGATCGGCGTGCTGTTCGTGAACATATCGGTGGGCGGCACGCTGACGTCTTACGCCGCGCCGCCGGTGCTCATGGTGGCGTCCACCTGGGGCTGGGACAGCGCCTTCATGTTCCAAGCCTTCGGCTGGAAGGCCGCCCTGGCCGTGTTCGTGAACGCCACCGCCGCGACGCTGCTGCTGCGTCCGCATCTGCGCGCGCCAGACGTGATGGGCCGGGGGCAGCAGTCGCCGCGCGTGTCGCCAGTGGTTATCGCGGTGCACCTGGCTTTTCTGGTGGCGGTGGTGCTGGCGGCGCACCACCCGATTGTGTTCCTCGGGCTGTTCCTGTTCTTCCTGGGCTATACGCAGGCGTATCCGGCCAGCCAGAACCGGCTCATTATCAAGGAGGCGCTGCTGGTGGGATTCTTCCTGGCCGGACTGGTGGTGCTGGGCGGCATGCAGCAATGGTGGCTGCAGCCCATCGTGAGCGGGCTGCAGCCCGTGGCGCTCTTCTTCGGCGCGCTGGGCCTGACGGCCATTACCGACAACGCCGCGCTGACCTACCTGGGCTCGCTCATCGAGGGCATTTCGGACGCGTCGAAGTACATGCTGGTGGCGGGCGCGGTGGCCGGCGGCGGGCTGACCGTGATCGCCAATGCGCCGAATCCCGCCGGCGTGGCGCTGCTGCGGGGGGCGTTCCAGAACGGCGCGGTGGGCATGGGCGGCCTGCTGCTGGGCGCGCTGGCGCCCACGGCGGTGGCCGCCGCGGCCCTGTTCCTGCTCTGACGCGCCGCGGCATCCCGGCGCCGGGCCGCGGCGGCCACCGCCAGAACACGACCAGAACACGACTGGAACACGTATTGCGCGGTCACCCAGACAAGCGGCTTGCGGTCGCGGCTGTCGGACTCCGGCTTGCCGCCGTCGGTGCGCCAGGCCGCGGTGGCCTCGGCGCGCCAGCTCCCCACGGCCACGCGCGCGCCCAGGCCGGCGCCGGCGATGCGGCGGAAGTTCTCGCCCGGCTGCCAGGGCCGGGCGGCGTATTGCACACGGCCGGCGTCGCAGAACAGGAAAGGCGTGACCGGCCCGGCCGCGTAGCGCAGCTCGATCTGCGTGAGCCAGCCGCGGTCGCCATAGCCTTCGCCCACCGGATCGGCGCGCACGCCCGCCGGCCCGCCCGGGCCGAAATCCTCGGAGGAGTCCAGGTTGTCGCGGGTCCATTGCCCGCCGAAGCGCCCGTACAGGCTCCAGCGCGGCGCCAGCGATTGCAGGCGGGCAATGTCCAGGTTCACCGTGCTGAAATGGCCAGCGCTGCGGGCCGTGAGGCTGTCCGCCTCGGCCAGGGCTCCGCCCAGGTTCAGGTGCCCCACCGTCCAGTTCAGCGCGCCGTAGGTGACGCCGCCGCCCAGGCCGTCGCGCAGGTCGAACTGGGCGCGGAAGGGCACACGGTTGCTGGACTTGTTCTGGCGCACGTCGGCGGCGCGGTAGTCGTCGCGCAGCTTCTTGTGCTGGAAGTCCACGCCCAGGGTCAGGTTGCGCGACTGCGAGCGCACGAGCGGATAGCGCAGGCCCGCGCTGGCCACCTGCGCCGTGCCGCGCGCGTCCAGGTCGCTGAAGTCCTTGCCCGGCTGGTAGCCGGTATCGCCGTAGCCGACCTGGCCGCGCAGGCCGGCGCTGCCCAGCGACAGGCTGTAGCCCACGTCGCCGAAGTAGAGGTCTTCGCTGGTGCCCTGTGCGCGCACGGTGATCTGGTCGCCCGCCAGGAAGGGGCTGTTGACGGCCAGGCTGGCGTTGGCGCGGTACTGCCCGGTATAGCGGTTGTCCTGGTTGTCCAGGCCCACGCTGCCATTGACGCGGTCGCCGCGCTGGACCTGGACCGGGAGATCGCCCGCGCCGAGATCCGGGCCAGGACGGATGGACGGCGTGGCCGTCACGCCCGGCAGGTCCGACAGCAGCAGCGCGGCGCGTTCCAGCGGCGCGCTTTCGATGACTTCGCCGCCGCGCAGCGGACGCAGGTAGTCCTGCGCCGCGGCCGCCAGCTTCGGGTCGCCCTCGGCGCGCACCTGCCCGTAGCGGCCTTCCAGCACTTGCAGGCGCAGCACGCCGTCATGCAGGTCCTGGGCCGGCAGGCAGACGCGGGCGAAGGGGTAGCCGGTTTCGCGGTAGTAGCGCGTGAGTGGGTAGGCCAGCTCCTGCAGGCCCGCCAGATCACAGGTGCGGTCCTGGTAGTTGCCGAGGCGGGCGAGCAGCTGGCTCGCGGTATAGACGCTGTTGCCGGCGAGGTCGATGCGCGAGATGCGGACTTCGGGTCCGCCGGGCCGGGCCGGCGCGGGCAGCGGGCTGTCGAGGTTGAGCGGGCGCGGCGCGGCACTGGCTGGCCGTCATCGACATCGGCCTGCCCGACGGCTGCGGGCTGGATCTGGTGCGCGCGCTGCGCGGCGCGCGCGAACAGGTGGGCATCGTACTGTTTTCGGCGCGCAATACCGGCGCCGACCGCATCGCGGGGCTGAACCTGGGGGCCGACCACTATCTGGGCAAGGGCTGCGACCTGGACGAGCTGGCGGCAGTCCTGGCCTCGCTCGTGCGCAGGCTGGGCCTGGACCGGCCGGCCCTGCAGGCGGCCGAGCCGGAATGGGTGCTGGAAGCCGGCCCGCGGCGGCTGCGCGTGCCCGGCGCGCCGGCCGTTCCGCTGTCGCAGCAGGACCTGCTGGTGCTGCGCTGCCTGATGGAACGGCCCGGCGCGGGCATCAGCCGCCGGCAGATCGTGGAGGCGCTGGGCGCCGATTATCTCGACTACGACCAGCGCCGGCTGGACACGCAGATGCGCAGGCTGCGCCGGCGCGTGCAGGAGATCAGCGGGCAGGCGCTGCCCGTCAAGACGCTGCGCAACAGCGGCTGCTGTTTCTACAGCAGGGCACAGGTGCGGGCCTGAGGCCGCGGTCGGATTTTTCCGTAGCCCAGATATTGATTTTGTGACATCATATTTTGGGATTTTCGGGCAGGCCCGCGGGCCGGTCCGGCTGCGCGGGCGCGCCGTGTCCGCGCCCATTCCCGTTCCGGATGCCTACGTCTCATGCCGCCCGCCCCGCCTGCCGCTTCCTCCTGGTCCGCCCTGCGTCCCGCGCTGCCCATCCTGATCGGCGCTTCCCTCATGCTCAGCCTGTCGATGGGGCTGCGCCAGAGCCTGGGCATTTTCGTGCCGCCGCTCACGCGCGACCTGGGCATTTCGGTGAGCGATTTCACCCTGGCCGTGTCGGTGCAGAACCTCACCTGGGGCGCGCTGCAGCCGTTCGCGGGCGCCCTGGTGACGCGCCACGGATTCCGGCCGCTGATGATGGCGGGCTCGGCGCTGTACCTGCTGGGCATGCTGCTGTTCACGTTCGCCGACGGCCTGCCGGGCGTGCTGCTGGGGGCGGGCCTGGCCGTGGGCGTGTCCATGGCCTGTACCGGCAGCGCGGTGGCCATGGCCGCCTCGCTGCGGCCGGTGCCTCCGGCCCTGCGCAGCCTGGTGCTGGGCATCGTGTCGTCCTGCGGCTCGGTGGGCGCGATGCTGGCGGCGCCGCTGGGCCAGCACGTCATCCAGCAGGCGGATTGGCGCATGGGCGGCGCGGCGTTCGCGCTGCTGGCGCTGGCGATGCTGCCCGCCGCCTGGTTCGCGGGCAAGGTGGATGCCTTGCCCCGGCCGCCCGCGCCCGCCATGCCCGATGGCCGCGAAGCCACGGCGCGCGACGTGCTGCGCGCCGCCTCGCGCAACCTGCCGTTCGTGGTGATGGCGGTGGCGTACTTCGTGTGCGGCATGCAGCTTATCTTCCTGTCCACGCACCTGCCCACGTACCTGGACCTGTGCGGCATGGACCCGATGCTGTCGGCGCAGGCCCTGGCCATCATCGGCGGCTTCAACGCGCTGGGCAGCCTTTTCTTCGGCTGGGCGGGCGGGCGCTGGAACAAACAGGTGCTGCTGGGCGGCATCTACGCGCTGCGCTCGGCGGCCATCGTCTGGTTCTTCCACGCCCTGCCCACGCCCGGCGGCACGCTGGTGTTCGCGGCCATCATGGGTTTTCTGTGGCTGGGCGTGGTGCCTCTGGTGTCGGGCTGGGTAGCCGAGACGTTCGGGCTGCGCTGGCAGGCCATGCTGGTGGGCGTGGCGTTCTGCAGCCACCAGCTGGGCAGCTTCATGGGCGCGATGGGCGGAGGGCTGGTCTACGACATGTTGCACAGCTACACGCTGGCGTGGCAGCTGGCGGCCGGCATCGGCCTGGCGGCCGGGCTGGTGCAGATGGCCGTGGCCAGCCTGCCCAGGGGACCGGCCGCGCCGGCCGCCGCCGGCTAGGATGGCCTTCGACGGCCGGCCCTAGAGCTCCAGCACCAGCTTGCCGCCGCCGCAGGCGCGCGAGCAGCAGGCCATCATGCGGTCGTTGGCGTCGCGCTCGGCCCGCGTGAGCACCACGTCGCGGTGGTCGACGCGGCCTTCGAGCACGCGCACTTCGCAGGAGCCGCAAAGCCCTTCTTCGCAATCGCTCTGCACGTCGATATTGGCCGCGCGCAGCGTGGCCAGCAGCGTGCGGTCGGCGGGCACGGCGAGCGTCAGGCCCGAATCCTTGAGCGTGACTTCGAAGGGCTGTTCCTTGTCCGGGTCCAGCGCGCCCAGCGTGGAATGGAAATGCTCCACCCGCAGCGCATCTTCGGGCCAGGAGGCGCAGTATTGCGCCAGCGCGTCCAGCAAAGCCTGCGGGCCGCAGGCATAGATCTGGGTGCCGGCCTGCGGCGCGGCGAGCAGGGCCGCGTAGTCGGCGCGTGTGCCTTCGTCGCGGACATGCAGGCGCAGCCGGTCGCCGTGCCGCGCCGCCAGTTCGTCCACCAGCGCCATCGAAGACCGGCTGCGGCCGCTGTAGTGCAATTCGTAGTCCAGCCCCAGTTCCTGCGCGCGGCGCGCCATGGCGCTGATCGGCGTGATGCCGATGCCGCCGGCGATGAGGATGAGGCGCCGGGCGTTTTCGTCGAGACGGAAGTGGTTGCGCGGCCCGCGGATGCGCAGGCGGTCGCCGGGCCTGACGTGGTCGTGGATCCAGCGCGAGCCGCCGCGTCCCTCGTCTTCGCGCAGCACGGCGATCTCCAGCATGTCGGCGCGCGCCGGGTCGCCGCAGAGCGAGTACTGGCGCGACATGCCGGTGTCGCCGCATTCCACGTCGATGTGCGAGCCCGGCGTCCAGCGCGGCAGGGGCTTGCCATCGGGCGAAACCAGGCGCAGGCGCAGGATGCCGTCGGCCACGATGTCGGCCGATTCGACCTGCACCGTGCGGCTGATCGCGTGCGTGGAGGGTTCGCCGATGCGCACGGGGTGGCGCTCGGCCAGCACCTGCGGGCGCGCGCGCTCCGGATTGGCGGCCGGATCCCATTCCACCCACAGGTGTTCGGGGCCGCGGAACGAGGTGTTGGGCACATAGGTGAACCGCTGCTCGGCCAGCTTCATGTGCGGCAGCCGGCGGGTGAGCTCCTGCAGGAAGATCTGCATCTCCATGCGCGCCAGGTTCTTGCCCATGCACTGGTGCGAGCCGTAGCCGAAGGTGAGCTGGTCGCTGGCGTTGTCGCGCCGGATGTCGAACAGGTCGGCGTCGGCGAACTGGCTTTCGTCGTGGTTGGCCGACGAGGTGACGATGAGCAGCTTGGAGCCGGCCGGGATCTTCACGCCGGCGATTTCCACGTCGCGCGTGGCGAGCCGGCGCCACGCGGCCACCGAGCCGTTGTGGCGCAGGCATTCCTCCACCGCGTTGGGAATGAGCGAGGGGTCTTCGCAGATCTCGTGCCAGGCCTGCGGATGCTGCAGCAGCAGCTTGATGGCGTTGGCCGAGGCGTTGGCGGTGGTTTCGTGCGCCGCCACGATGCCGGCCATCATCATCGAATGCAGGTAGGAGTCGGTGACCACCTCGGGATGCAGCTTCTGCTTGCGGATGCCGTATTGCATCCAGCCCGGGCCGGACGGATCCTGGCGCATTTTCTCCAGGATGCGTCCGGCGAGCTGCCAGAAATTGCCCACCGCATGCGCCACGGCGACCTGTTCCTCGGGCTTGGGCCGGCCCCAGGTGTTGACGGTGTGCGCGATGGAATACTTGCGCAGCAGGTCCATGTCTTCTTCGGGCACGCCCAGGAAATGCAGCGCCACGGTGAGCGGCACTTCCCAGAGCATCTGGTCCACCAGGTCGGCGCGGCCGTCGTCGATGAAGCGGTCCACGTACTCCCGCGTGAGCTGGCGCACCATGGGTTCGTGGTGCCGCAGCTCTTCGGGCGTGAACGGCTCCATCAGCACGCGGCGCCGGGGCATGTGCGCGGGCTCGTCTTCGTTGACCAGCGTGCGGCTCATGCCGTAGCCGTAGGATTCGAGCACCGCGTTGGCCTCGGGGCCGGTAGGCGTGATTTTCTCCAGCGCGATCGAGGGGCTGAAAGTGATGTTGTCGCGGAAGATGGCCTTGATGTCGTCGTAGCGGGTGACGACCCAGTAGCCCAGCTTGGGGCTGTAGAAAACCGGCTCCTGCTCGCGCGCCCAGCGCACGTAGGCGGGCGGGTCCTGCTGGTAGCCGTCGCCGAAAGGATCGAACTCGGCGGCGCGCGGGCTGACGGGGCAGCCGGTGGGAGAGAGGGCGGACAGCGCGGCGTGGTCGACGGGACAGCCGCGGGCGGCGGGGGAAGGCGCTTGGTTCATGATGCGTGGCGGCAAGGCGTGAGACAGGGCGGCCCGCGCCGGCGGGCCGCGGAAGGCGTCAATCGAGCTTGATGCCCAGGTCGGTGATGAGCTTCTGCCAGCGGGCGCGCTCGCTGGCGAGCAGGGCGGCGTACTGCTCCGGGGTGTCGCCCACCGGCTCGATGCCGAATTCCACCAGGCGCTGGCGCACGGCGGGTTCGTTGACCGAGGCCACGACCTGCTTGTTCAGGGTGGCGATGGTGGCCTTGGGCGTACCGGCGGGCACCACGACGCCCACCAGCGCGGCGGCTTCCACGTTCTTCAGGCCGGCTTCGGCGAAGGTGGGCACGTCGGGCAGCTGGGCCAGGCGCGTGGGGTTGGCCACGGCGATGGGCTTGACCTTGCCGCCCTTGATGAAGCCCGCGCCGGCGGCCAGGTCCACCATCATGGCGGCCACCTGGCCGCCGGCGACTTCGGTCAGCGCCGGCGCGGCGCCGCGGTACGGCACGTGGGTGAGATTCAGCCCCGCTTCGACCTTGAGCAGTTCCATGGCCAGATGGTGCGGGCTGCCCGCGCCGGCCGACGCGTAGTTCAGCCCGTCCTTGGCCTTGGCGGCCTGGACGAACTCCTGCACGTTGTTGACGGGCAGGGCGGGCCCCACCACCAGGATCATGGGAAAGCGGCCCATGAGCGTGACGGGGGCCAGGTCCTTGACCGGATCGTAAGACAGCTTCTTATAGAGCGCCGGGTTGAACACCAGCGTGCCGTTGTCGGCGGAGAGCATGGTGTAGCCGTCGGGTTGAGCGCGCGCGGTCTCGGCCGCGGCGATGGCGGTATTGCCGCCGGGCTTGTTGTCCACCACGACCGTCTGGCCGATGCGCTGGGACAGGTCCTGGCCGATGGTGCGGGCCAGGAAGTCGGAGCCGCCGCCCGCGGCATACGGCACCACCCAGCGCAGCGGCTTGGAGGGATAGGCTTCGCCGGCCCGGGCCGCACAGGTGGCGGCCGCGACCGGCAGGGCGAGGGCGAGGACGGGAAGAATGCGGCGGAAATAACGCATGGACTTGTCTCCGGAAGGTTTTTGTATTTGCGTAAATCATATACGCTATGCGTAAATTATGTGGCAGCCAGCCCATTGGGAATAACCCGGGGGCGGCCGCTGCCGGTATGCTTCTTCCTTTTTTCGCACGCCGCTCCCATGCCCAGATCCGCGCCTTCCTCGCCCGCGAGCCCCGTCCCCGCCGCCCGTCCGCGCGAGCGCCGCCAGCGGGTGCAGGCGGCCGAAACCGGCATGGGCATGCTCAAGGCCCTGGCCCGGCTGGGCGGGCGCGCCTCGCTGACCGCGCTGGCCGCGGAGGTGGGCGAAAGCCCGGCCAAGGTGCACCGCTATCTGATGAGTCTGATCGCCGAGTCCTTGGTCGAGCAGGATCCCGCCACCCAGCAGTACCTGCTGGGGCGCGAAGCCATGTTCGTCGGACTGGCGGCGCTGCGCCAGGCCGACCCGGTGCGCATCGCCGAGCCCATGCTGGTGCGCCTGCGCGAGAGCCTGGCGGTGACCTGCTTCATCGCCGTCATGGGTAACAAGGGGCCGACCATCGTGCGGTTCGAGGAGCCCGGGCTGCCGGTGACGGTGAACGTGCGCATGGGCTCGGTGCTGTCGTTCCTGTGGTCGGCCACGGGACGGGCCTTTCTGAGCGCGCTGGACGAGAGCGAGGCGCGCCGGCTGGCCCAGGCCGAGCTGGACGCCCTGGCGTCCGCCGCGCGGCGGCGCCTCGATGCCCGCGATCCGGTGGGCGCGCTGCGGCGCGAGGTGCGCGCGGCGGGCTGCGCCTGCGTGGTCGACACCAACCTGCCCGGCATCAGCGCGGTGGCGGCGCCGCTGTTCGACTATGCCGGCAGGCCGTGCGCCGTGCTGACGGCGCTGGGCGCCACCGGCGGCTTCGACGCGTCGCCGGACGGCCCCATTGCCGCGGCGGTGCGCCGCGAGGCGGCCGCCGCGAGCGCCGCGCTGGGCTTCCGGCCGGTAGCGGGCTGAGCGCCGCGCCGACGGCCGCGCGGCGCGGCCCGGTCACGCCCGGTGTGGACGCGCCCTAGACCGTGATGTCGATCCAGGTGGTCTTGAGGTCGCAGTACTTGTCCAGGGCGTGCAGCGACTTGTCGCGCCCGAAGCCGGATTGCTTGACGCCGCCGAAGGGCACGGTGATGTCGCCGTCGGCATAGCAGTTGACCCACACCAGCCCGGCCTTGAGCCGGCGCGAAAGCCGGTGCGCGCGGCCCAGGTTGGCCGTCCACAGGCCCGCGCCCAGGCCGTAGGCGGAATCGTTGGCCAGGGCGATGGCCTCGTCCTCGGTGGCAAAGCGCTGCGCGGCCAGCACCGGGCCGAAGATCTCTTCGCGCACCAGGGCGCTGTCCTGCGCTGGGCAATCGAAAATGGTGGGCTCGATATAGAAGCCGCCGGATTCGGCGCGCACCTGCCGTCCGCCCAGGCGCAGCCGCGCGCCCTCGGCCTGGCCGGCCTCGATGCGGGCCAGCACGCCGCGCATCTGGCGCTCGTCCACCATGGCGCCCATGGCGGTCGCCGGGTCCAGCGGATCGCCGGGCCGCAGGCGCGCGGCGTGCTGCGCGACCTTTTCCATGAACGTTTCGTAGATGCCGTCCTGCACGTACAGGCGCGAGCCGGCGATGCAGACCTCGCCCTGGTTGGAGAAGATGGCCAGCGCGGCCACCAGGGCGGCGCGATCCAGGTCGGGGCAGTCCTCGAACACGATGTGCGGCGACTTGCCGCCGCATTCCAGCCATACGCGCTTGAGATTGGATTCGCCCGAATAGCGCATGAAGCGCTTGCCGGTGGCCGTGGAGCCGGTGAAGGCGATGCAGTCCACGTCCGGGTGCAGGCCCAGCGCCTGGCCGGCCTCGGCGCCCAGGCCGGGCACCACGTTGAACACGCCGGGCGGGATGCCGGCGTCCTGCGCCAGGCCGGCCAGGCGGATGGCCGACAGCGAAGATTGCTCGGCCGGCTTGAGAATGACGCTGTTGCCCGCGGCCAGCGCCGGCGCGACCTTCCAGGCGGCCATGAGCAGGGGGTAGTTCCACGGCACCACGGCGGCCACCACGCCCAGCGGCTCGCGCGTGATGGTGGCCAGCGCCGAGGGGCCGGTGGGCGCGATCTCGTCGTAGACCTTGTCGATGGCTTCCGCATACCAGGCATAGCAATGCGCGGTTTCCGGCAGGTCGAAGGCCAGGGCGTCGCGGATGGGCTTGCCCATGTCCAGCGTCTCGATCAGGGCAAGTTCCCCGGCATGCTCCCCGATGAGCGCCGCCAGCCGCTGCAGGCGCGCCTTGCGCTCGCGCGGCGGCAGCCCCGCCCATGCTCCCGCCTCGAACGCGCGCCGCGCTGCCTCCACCGCGCGGTCCACATCCGCCTGCCCGCAAGCCGCCACCTGCGCCAGCCTGCGCCCGTCGATCGGGCTGATCGCCTCAAACGTCGTCCCGCCGGCGGCATCGCAATACGCGCCATCGATATACGCCTGCCCCCGCAGCTCAAGCGCAGCGGCCCTGGCATGCCAATCTTGGGTGTCTTGGTTCATGATCCCGTCTTCCTTTCAGATGTCAGTCTTCCACGGCGCCGTGCGCTCCACGGGCCGCAGCGCCGCGGGCAAGAAACCGGCCCTCGCAACGCGACGGCGCCCCCCAGGCGCGCCGGGGGCCCTTACCCCGCTCTTGCCACCATCGCATCCAGCAGCACATTGCACCCCGCCTCCAGGTCTTCCGGCTTGGCGTCCTCGATCTCGTTGTGGCTGACGCCGTCCTTGCAGGGCACGAAGATCATGGCGGTGGGCGCGACCGAGGCCATGTAGACCGCGTCGTGGCCGGCGCCGGTGACGATGTCCATGGCCGGCAGCCCGCGGCGCGCGGCGCTTTCGCGCACTTTGCCCACCAGGCCGGGGTCGAACGGCGTGGGCGGGAAGTGCTGCACGTCCTTGATCTCGACCTGCACGTTGTGGCGGCGCGCGACTTCCTGGCAGACCTGGCGCCATTGGCTGTCCATCTCGGCCAGGCGCTGTGCGTCTTCGTGGCGCAGGTCCACCGTGAGCCGGACCTGTCCGGGGATCACGTTGCGCGAGCCGGGGTGGGCGTGGATCTCGCCCACCGTGCCGCGGCCGTGCGGCGGGTGCGCGCGCGCGATGTCGATGACGGCCTGCAGCAGGAAACTGGCTGCGTACAGCGCGTCGCGCCGCACCGGCATGGGCGTGGGCCCGGCGTGCATTTCCATGCCGGTGACCGTCACGTCGTACCAGCGCAGCCCCAGCGAGCCGGTGACCACGCCGACCACTTTGCGCTCGTGCTCCAGGATGGGGCCCTGCTCGATGTGCGCCTCGAAGTAGGCGTCCACCGGCCAGCCGCCCACCGGCTCGCTGCCGGCGTAGCCGATGGCCTTCAGTTCGTCGGCCACCGACTTGCCCTCGGCGTCGCGCGCGGCCAGCGCCACTTCCAGCGGGAACTTGCGGGCGAACACGCCCGAGCCCATCATCACGGGCACGAAGCGCGAGCCTTCCTCGTTGGTCCAGATGGCCAGCTCCAGCGGCGCCTCGGTGGTCACGCCGGCGTCGTTGAGCGTGCGCATGACTTCCAGGCCGGCCATCACGCCATAGCAGCCGTCGAACTTGCCGCCGGTGGGCTGGGTGTCGATGTGGCTGCCGGTCATGACCGGCGGGCGGCTGTTGTCGCGCCCGGGGCGGCGCGCGAAGATGTTGCCCACCTGGTCTACGCGCACTGTCAGGCCGGCCTCGCGCATCCAGCCGGTGACCAGGTCGCGGCCCTGGCCGTCCAGCGCGGTCAGCGCCAGGCGGCAGTTGCCGCCCTTGGGCGTGGCCCCGATGCGGGCCAGGTCCATCAGCGACTGCCAGAGCCGCTTTCCGTTGATTGCAAGCTGAGTGGTCATGATCAATGTTCCCATGTGTCAATGTTCCTGGCCGCGACGGGCCAGCGCCGCATTGCGGATGCCGGTGAGCGTTTCGCCAGGCGCGATGCCGTCGGCGTCGTAGCGGATTTCCAGCAGCGCGGGCAGGCTTTCGCGCTCGGCGAAATCCAGCGCGCGCCGCAGCGCCGGCCCGAAGCTGGCGGTGTCTTCCACCGCCTCGCCATGGCCGCCGTAGCCCTTGATGATCTGCGTGAAGTCCGGATTGGCGAAGTCCAGCGCGATGGCGCGTCCGGGGAATTCGCGCTCCTGGTGGGCGCGGATGGTGCCCCACACGCCGTTATTGAAGACTAGCACCACGATGCCCAGGCGGTACTGCATGGCCACGCCCAGTTCCTGCATGTTCATCTGGAAGCAGCCGTCGCCCGCGTAGCAGACCACGGTGCGGCGGCGGTCTTCGAGCTTGGCCGAGATGGCGGCAGGCAGGCCATAGCCCATGGAGCCCACGGTGGGCGCCAGGCTGGTGCCGGGGCCGGTGAAGCAGCGGTAGCGGTGCGGGTACAGCGCGTAGTTGCCCGCGCCCACCGTGACGCAGGCGTCGGCCGGCAGCAGGGCGTTGGCCGCGGCGGCGGCCTCGTCCAGGCTCATGGGGCCGGCCGCGGGCAGGGGCTGCCAGCTGGCCCGCAGTTCGGCGTGCGCGGCGTGCACCGCCTGTCCGCGCGGCACGGCATGGCCGGGCGCGAGCGCGGCCGCCGCCGCGGCGAAGCCGGCCGGGTCGGCCACGATGGCCTGGGTGGGCGAGAAGACGCGGCCCAGCTCGGCCGCGTCGGGGTATACGTGGATGAGCTGCTGGCGCGGCAGCGGGCTTTCGATGAGGGTGTAGCCCTCGGTGGTGGCTTCGCCCATGCGCGTGCCCACGGCCAGCACCAGGTCGGCCTCGCGCAGCCGCCGGCGCAGGGCAGGCGTCATGGCCCAGCCCACATGGCCGGCGGCGTTCGGATGGCGCTGGTCGAAGCATTCCAGGCGCCGCCACGCCGTACCCACCGGCAGCTCGAAGCGCTCGGCAAAGCCGGCGATGTCGCCGATGGCCTCGCGCGTCCAGCCATGCCCGCCCAGCAGCAGGAAGGGCCGCTCGGCCTGGTCCAGCAGCGCTTTCATGCGCGCCATGTCGCCGGCGCCCGGGTGGATGCGCGTGCGCGTGTAGCGCGGCAGGTCGGCCACGCGGGCGCGGCCCCACAGCGTGTCTTCGGGCAGGGCCAGCACCACGGGGCCGGGCCGTCCGCTGGTGGCCACCGCGAAGGCGCGCGCGATGAATTCGGGAATGCGGTCGGTGCGGTCGATCTGCGCCACCCATTTGGCCATCGGGCCGAACATGCGGCGGTAGTCGATTTCCTGGAAGGCTTCGCGCTCCATGAAGTCGTTGCCGACCTGGCCCACGAACAGAATCATGGGCGTGGAATCCTGGAAGGCGGTGTGCACGCCGATGCTGGCGTTGGTCGCGCCCGGGCCGCGCGTGACGAAACAGATGCCCGGTTCGCCGGTGAGCTTGCCGTAGGCTTCGGCCATGTAGGCCGCGCCGCTTTCCTGGCGGCACACGATGGGCTCGATGACGCCGGCGTGCTCGTTGAGCGCGTCGATGCAGGGCAGGTAGCTTTCGCCGGGGATCATGAACACGCGCCGGGCGCCGTGGATGCGCAGTTGCTGCATCAGGATCTGCCCGCCGTTGCGTTCGGGATGTGCGGCTGACGTCATGCGGAGTCTCCATGGGATTGAGCGGCGGCCCCTTGCTGCTGCGCGGCCGTCCAGGCTTCGAATTGTGCGTGGCGCGCCAGCAGGCGGCGCGCGGTGTTGTAGTCGGGCGCGTCGACGCGGGGGCCGCCGGCCTGCCCGGCGCGCTGGGCCTCGAAGGCCGCCACGCAGGCGCGGGCCGCCTCGACCTCGGCGGCGTCCGGCGTAAAGGCGCGGTGGATCAGCGGCACCTGCCCGGCCACCGTGGCGCACTTCGACTTGAAGCCCACGCGGCGCGCCCAGCGCAGGTCGGCCTCGAGGGCGCCGGGGTCGCGGTAGTTGAAGGGGCAGTCGATGGGCACGCGGCCCGCGGCGATGCAGTCCACCAGGAAACGGGCGCGCGCGGCATGCAGCTCGATGCCGTCCCTGCCGCGCTCGGCGCCCAGGCTGGCGCTCAGGTCTTCGGCGGCCAGCAGGCAGGCCGAGACGCGCGGGCTGGCGCTGAGTATGTCATAGGCGCGGTACAGGCCCAGCGCCGATTCCAGCGTGGGCACGATCTCGGTGCTGCCCGGCGGCAGCCCGGACTCTGCCTCCAGCGCCGAGATGGCGCGGTCCAGCGCGGCGATCTGCGCGGCGCTTTCGGCGTGCGGCAGCAGCACCGCGTCGGGCGCGCCGGGCATGATGCCGCGCAGGTCGTCCAGGCCGTCTTCCTCGAGCTTGTTGATGCGCGCCGCCGCCACCACGCCGCGCGCGCGGCACTCGGCAAAAAGGGCGGCGATGCGCGGGCGGGCCAGCGGCCGGTCGGCGGGGGCGGTGAACTCTTCCAGGTCGGCCACCAGCGCGTCGGCGCCGCCGGCCAGGCCCGCCGCCTGGGCGGCCGCGTCCAGGCCGGGAACGAACATCCAGGTGCGGCGCAGCGGAGCGGGGCGCCGGGTGCGGGGCATGGTCATTGCACGTGCCTCGGAAGAAAGAGCACCAGCTCCGGCACGAAGGTCAGCAGCAGCATGACGGCGGTCATGGCCAGCATCATCCAGGAAAGCGGGCGCAGGGTCTGCATCATGTTGATGCCGCCGATCTTGCAGGCCGCCATCAGGTCCACGCCAACCGGGGGCGTGTTCGCGCCGATGGCCATGTTGATGGACAGCAGGATGCCGAAGTGGACGGGGTCGATGTTGTAGTGGGCCAGCACGGGCATGACCACGGGCGCCACGATGATGATGACCGGAATCGCCTCCATGAAGGTTCCCAGGAGCAGCAGCACCACGGTGAGCAGCAGCAGCACCGTGACCTTGCTGTCGGTCCAGTGCACCAGCAGCGAGGACAGCGCCTGCGGCACCTGCTCGGCCACCAGCACCCAGGCGAACAGGCCCGATGCGCCGATGATGAGCAGGATGGACGCGCTGCTCTCGCCGGTGGACTTGAGGTTTTCCCACAGCGATTTCAGGGTCAGCGTGCGATACCAGAAGAAGCCGATCAGCAGGGCGTAGACGATGGCGCTGGAGGCCGCCTCGGTGGCGGTGAAGATGCCGAAGCGGATGCCGCCGATGATGAGCACCGGCACCAGCAGCGCGGGCAGGGCCTCGAAGAAGGCGGCGCGCAGTTCGCCCCAGCTAAAGGGCTGGCCGCCGGCCCAGCCGTGGCGGCGCGCCTGCCATATCGCCACGCCGATGAGAGACAGGCCGAGCAGGATGCCCGGCACGATGCCGGCCAGGAACAGCTTGCCCACGGACGTGTCCGTGATGGTGCCGTAGACGATGAGCACGATGCTGGGCGGGATGATGGTGGAGGCGGCGCCCGCGCTGCCCACCAGCGCGCAGCTGAAGCCCTTGTCGTATCCGCTGCGCGCCATGGCGGGCAGCAGCAGGCTGCCGATGGCCACCACGTCGGCCACGCCGGAGCCGGACAGCGCGCCGAAGAGCAGGCAGGCCAGCACCGCCACGACCGCCAGTCCGCCCTTGATGTCGCCCACGATGGCGGCGCACAGACGCACGATGCGCTGCGTGAGGCCGGCGCCGTTCATGAGCTGCGCGGCCAGGATGAAAAGAGGGATGGCCAGCAGCGTGAAGCTGTCCAGGCCCGATACGTATTGCTGCGCGGCCACCATGAGCGGCGCCGCGTCGTAGACGGCCAGGTAGGCCAGGCAGGACAGCACCAGGCCGAAGGCGATAGGCATGTCGATCAGCACCGTGACCGCGAACACGCCCATCAGGAAAATGGCACCCGTAGACATCTGTTGTTATTCCTCGATCGGGGCGGCCGGCGCCGGGGAGAAAAGCTGCGCCAGGTGCACTACGATGGTGATGGCGCAGGCCACGGGCAGGGCGAGATACACCGTGCCGGCGGACACGTCCAGCGCGGGCAGGGTCTGGTCCATGGTCAGGTCGGCAAGCTGCCAGCCCGCATAGCCCAGCGCCGCCAGGCCCGCGATGATGAGCACCTGGTTCAGGCGTTCCACGGTGCCGAGCACGCGCGGGCTGTGCACCATGAAGGGCAGCAGCCCGGCCATGAGGTGGGAGCGGTCGAAACTGCAGACCACGCCGCCGATGAAGGCCGACCACACCAGCACCAGGCGGGGCAGTTCCTCGGCCCAGTGCGGCGTGCTGTGCGTGACGAAGCGGGCGAACACCACGTAGGTGATCAGTATCGCCAGCAAGGCTACCGCCAGGGCGGCGAAGGCCTTGCTGATGCCCGACAGGATGGCGGACAGGCGGGCGAGCATTACCGGGCCTCGCGGTATTTCTGGACCAGGCCCATGATGTCCGGGCCGTACACCGCGGAGTAGGTCTTCCAGACCGGGGCCACGGCGTCCGCGAAGGCTTTCTTGTCCACCTCGTTGACCTGCATGCCCTTTTCCTTGAGCTGGGCGATGTACTGCTGGTCGCTGTCGCTGATCATTTTGCGCTGCGCGTCGCGCCACTTGTCGGCGGCTTCCTGCACGATCTTGCGGTCTTCGGGCGAGATGCGGTTCCACACCGGCCTGGAAATGATCAGGCTGGCCGGGCCCCAGACGTGGCCGGTGAGCGACAGGTACTTCTGCACTTCGAAGAACGAGGAGGTGTAGATGATGGACAGCGGGTTTTCCTGTGCGTCGAACACCTTCTGCTGCAGGGCCGAGTACAGCTCGCCGAAGGCCAGCGGGGCGGGATTCGCGCCCAGCGCGGTAAAGGTGTCCAGGCGCATCTTGTCGGGCGTGACGCGCGTTTTCAGGCCCGCCAGGTCGGCCGGCGTGTTGATGGGGCCGCGGTTGTTGGTGAGGTGGCGAAAGCCGTTTTCCCACCACGAGATGATGACCAGGTTTTTCTTTTCGGCGAGCCGGGCCAGCGCCTGGCCCAGTTCGCCGTCATAGGCTTTGTAGGCCTGCCGGGCACTGGTCCAGGTGTAGGGCAGCTCCACCACGCCGAATTTGGGCTCGATCGGCTGCAGCGAGCCCGAGCCGATGATGGCCGCGCCCTGGCTGCCGATCTGCAGGCCTTCGAGCATGGTCTTTTCGTTGCCGAGCTGGCCGCTGGGAAAGAGCACGAAGTTCACGCGGCCGGCGGTCTTTTCCTTGACCTCGGCGGCGAAGCCCTCGGCGGCCTTGTTCCAGCTATGGCTGGGCGCCAGCACGTGGCCCAGCTTGATGTCCATGGCGTGGGCCGCGGGCGCGGCCGACAGGCCGGCCATCGACAGCAGGCCGGCGCCCAGCGCGGCGCGCAGTTTCTTGGGGACGAGGTTCATGGCGAGACTCCAGGAGCGATGGT
>NZ_CALSFU010000003.1 GCF_943737005.1 Achromobacter sp. Marseille-Q4962
GAATTGCGCACTGCCTTGCAAAAATCACGTGGCCCCCTGCACCGCAGAACCCCGCGCCTCGCCTTGCCCTGCCGCACCGCCCCGCTTCAATTTCCGGGCCCAGCGGCAAGGGAGCGAGACTATAGCACAGATTTCGGACTTGTCATGCCGGTTTCATGAAAAGCCATTAAATGCCGGCAAACAGATACAGAGATCATGGTGGGATCGCACCCTGTTTTTTTGCCGCGGCCCTTCCCTCGGGGGCCAGGTATCTATATATATACGTAGCGGCCGGGCGTTGCCCGGCCCTTGCGTTTACCATTCGCCTTCCCTGCCAGGAGATGATGCCCCCATGCCCCCCGCCGTGATCGCCCAGAGCGAAGACATCCTGATCAACGTGACCCCGTTCGAGACGCGCGTCGCCCTGGTGGAGCAGGGAGCGGTGCAGGAGCTGCATGTGGAACGCAGTATCCAGCGCGGCCACGTGGGCAATATTTACCTGGGGCGGGTCGTGCGCGTGCTGCCCGGCATGCAGAGCGCATTCATCGATATCGGGCTGGAACGGGCGGCGTTCATCCACATTGCCGACTTGCGCGAGAACCGCGGCGAGCGCAGCCAGGGCCTGCCGCCCACGCCCATCGAAAAGCTGTTGTTCGAGGGCCAGACCCTGATGGTGCAGGTGGTGAAGGATCCACTGGGCACCAAGGGCGCCCGGCTGTCGACGCAGATCAGCATGGCGGGACGCATGCTGGTGTATCTGCCGCACGATCCGCACATCGGCATTTCGCAGAAGATCGATTCGGAGGCCGAGCGCATCCAGTTGCGCGAGCGCCTGCAGGCGCTGGTGCCGCCCGAGGAAAAAGGCGGCTTCATCGTGCGGACCCAGGCCGAGGGCGCGACGGACGAGGAACTGACGGCCGACCTGGAGTATCTGCGCAAACTGTGGGCCAGCGTGCAGGCGGCCGCCCGCACCCAGCCCGCGCCGGCGCTGCTGCACCGCGACCTGACGCTGGCGCAGCGCGTGCTGCGCGACATGGTCGGCCCCAACACGAACTCCATTCTGGTGGACTCGCGCACCACCACCACCGCCTTGCGCGAATGGGCGCGCCTGTACACGCCTTCGGTCGTGGACCGCATCGAGCACTACAGCGGCGAGCGGCCGCTGTTCGATACCGCCAACGTGGACGAGGAGATCGCGCGCGCGCTGTCGCGGCGCGTGGACCTCAAGTCCGGCGGATATCTCATCATCGACCAGACCGAGGCGCTGACCACCGTGGACGTGAACACGGGGGGCTTCGTGGGCGGCCGGAATTTCGACGACACGATCTTCAAGACCAATCTGGAAGCCGCGCAGGCCATTGCGCGGCAACTGCGGCTGCGCAACCTGGGCGGCATCGTCATTCTCGATTTCATCGACATGGAAGATCCCGAACACCGGGAAACCGTGCTGGGAGAGCTGAAGAAGGCGCTCGCGCGCGACCGCACGCGCATGACGGTCAACGGGTTCACGCAGCTCGGCCTGGTGGAAATGACGCGCAAGCGCACGCGCGATTCGCTCGCGCACCAGCTCTGCGAGCCCTGCCCCATGTGCGAAGCGCGCGGCACGGTGCGCACGCCGCGCACCGTCTGCTATGAAATCCTGCGGGAGATCCTGCGCGAGGCGCGCCAGTTCAACCCCAAGGAATTCCGCATCCTGGCGTCGCAGCAGGTGGTGGACCTGTTCCTGGAAGAAGAAAGCCAGCATCTGGCCATGCTGGGCGATTTCGTCGGCAAGCGGATATCGCTCGAAGTCGAGGGCGGCTATACGCAGGAACAGTACGACATCATCCTGATCTGACGCCTGCCGCGAAGCTCTCGGCCCCGTTCCATAACAGAGAAACCCGTCGCATGCGCGACGGAATGTAGCGCGGGTGTGTCATCCGGATACGAGTGCAATCAAATCTGAAACCGCGGGCGCGCCGGGCCGGTTGCCGATAAGCTCCCGGGCGGTCGATCTGGCAGCCGGCGCCCGCCGGCGCCAGGTCTTTTGTTTTTGGCATACCGGAGATTTTTGATTGATGAAGTCCCTGTTCCGTCCGATCGCGTTGCTGGCCGTTGCGTTGCCGCTGGCCCTGGGAGCATGCGGCAGCAAGGAGCCCGAACAGCGCGCGGCTTTTGCGCAGTTCCTGAAGACCCGCATCGTGGACAAGCCCGGCATCCACGTGCCGCAGCCGACGAACGAGGAAACCGAGTCGTTTGGCGATTACGCCTCGCATTACCAGGTGATCACGGATTTCCATGCCGGCATGGACGCGTCGGTCAAGCCGCTGGGCGGCATGATGCAGAAGACGTCGATGCGCTCCCTGGGCGACATCATGGGCCGCCGCGACGAACTGAAGACCGTGCAATCCGCGCTGGGCGAGATGGGCGCCGCGCTGAAGGAAGAGCGCAGCAAGGCGGACGCGGCGCGCGCCAAGCTGCAGCAACCCGACGACCTGAAGACCGTATATGACCAGGCTTACGAGAAGACAGTGACCCTGCCCGCCGACACCTTCGCGGACGTGCTGCCCCAGCTGAGCGCGACGCTGGACGCGAGCCTGAACGTGGCCGATTACGTCAGCGCGCACCAGGCGCAGATCGACGTGTCCGGGCCGGTCGTGAAGGTGAGCGACCCGGCGGTGCAACAGCAGTTGAACCAGCTCTTGCAGGATCTGAACGCCCAGGCGCGCAACATGCAGCAGGCGCAGACCCGCCTGCAGGCGGTGATGATCGGCCGCTGATCCGGCTGCCCGGCGCGGCCGGGCTCAGGAAGCCATCGCGGCGATGCGGAACGGAAACGCCCGCGCGCCGCGCGCCTTGCCGGTTTCGCGGTGCGCGCTGATGGCCCAGGCCGCGCCCGCGCCCTGGATGTTCTGCACGAGGCGGCGTGTGACGGCGGCGGAAAACCCGCAGCCCAACGTCGCGGCCTGCCGCCTGGCCAATTCGACGCCCACGGCGTGCGGCATGGTGGAATTCCGTTCCGGATGCAGCATGGCAACCCCCTGGCACTCGCCTCCGATATGTCGCGGAGATCGTAGGAATAAATCTACCTCAGCCTGGCGGTTTTTGGCGTGAAATGATACGTAAAGCAATGAAAAGATAGGAAAAATTCGTCCTATCCGGGGACGCCGGGCGGATTGCCGGCGGCTTCGTCCAGCGCTTCGCGGTCGGCGCGGTCGTTGCGGCCGTCCGCCGGCGCTTTCATGTTGCCGTACAGCAGCGACCGGCCCGCGAACAGGCCGCCCGCCACTTCGAGATCAAGACGGACCAGATCGCGCTTGCGCACATCGGCCACCACATCGGCGGCCTCCTCCGCCGGCACCCCCATTTCGGCCAGGGCGCCGGCGCTGAAGGCCAGCGCCGACTCCAGGGTTTCGCGCACCTGGAAATCGACGCCTTCCTTGAGCAGGGCCAGGGCGTGGATGCGGTCATAGGCGCGCACCACCAGTTTCACCAGCGGAAACTCGGCCTTGGCCAGCCTGACGATGCGTGTGGCGTCCTTGGGATCGTCGATGCAGATCAGGATGGCCTTGGCCGTTTCCGCCCCGGCATTGCGCAGCATGTCGGCCCGGGTGCCGTCGCCGTAATAGACCTTCACTCCCCATTTTTCGGCGGCGCGGATGGCGTCGGTGTCAAGGTCGAGTATGGAGACGTTCATGCCGCGCGCGAGCATGGCCTGGGTGACGATCTGGCCGAAACGGCCGAAGCCGATGATGAGCGCGCAGCCATCCAGGTCTTGCGCCGCTTCCACGCCGTCCATGGAGGGTTCGGGCGGCGGCAGCAGCCGCAGCGCCAGCACGCAGACGGGTGTCAGCGCCATGGAAATGATGACCACGGCGGTGAGGACGGCCGCCAGGTGCGCGTCGAAGATGCCCGCGGCGGCCGCCGCCGAGTACAGCACGAAGGCGAATTCGCCGCCTTGCGCCAGCAGGGCCGCGCGCGTGAGGGCTTCGCGGCGGGGCGCCCGCAGCAGCCTGGCTATGCCGTAGACGCCCGCCGCCTTGACCGCCATGAAGACAAACACGCCGGCCAGGATGAGCGGCCACTCGCGCGCCACGGCCGAGAGGTCCAGCGACATGCCGACGCCGAGGAAGAACAGGCCCAGGAGAATGCCGCGAAAAGGCTCGATCTCGGCTTCGAGCTGGTGCCGGAACGTGGATTCGGACAGCAGTACGCCGGCCAGGAACGCCCCCATGGCGGCGGACAGTCCGCCCAGCTCCATCAGCAGCGCGGCGCCGAGCACGACCAGCAGCGCCGCCGCGGTCATGACTTCGCGCGCGCGGGCCGCGGCCAGCAGCCGGAACAGCGGGTTGAGCAGCCACCGGCCGGCGGCCAGCAGCGCCAGCACGCAGCCCGCGGCGATCGCGGCCTGCGCCCAGGGATCGCCGCCATGCCTGCCCGCGCCGGCTGGAGCGAGCAGCGCGACCAGGGCCAGCAGCGGCACGATGGCCAGGTCTTCGAGCAGCAGGATGGAAACGATGCGCTGTCCCTGGGCGCTGGCGGTGTCGTCGCGTTCGCCCAGGATCTGCATGACGATGGCGGTGGACGAGAGCACGAAGCCCATGGCGGCCATGAAAGCGGCCGCGGGCGCCAGCCCCGCCAGCACGCCCACGCCGGTGAGCAGCGCGCCGCAGGCCAGCACCTGCGCCACGCCCAGGCCGAAGATCTCGCCGCGCAGTTTCCAGAGGCGCGAGGGCTGCATTTCGAGCCCGATGATGAAGAGGAACATCACCACGCCCAGTTCGGCCACGTGGAGAATGGCTCGCGGATCGGAGAAAAAGCCCAGGCCGAACGGCCCGATGGCCAGTCCGCCCGCGAGATAGCCCAGGACCGAGCCCAGGCCGAGGCGCTTGAAGAGCGGTACCCCGATGACCGCGGCCCCGAGCAGCACCACGGCATTGACGAGTTGATGGCTTTCGGCGGGCACGGACATGGGACTCTCCCTCAGCTGGGCCGGCTCCGTGGCGGGAGCCGGCGGTGCGGCCCCGGGCGGCGCGATCCGGGCTGGCGGCAAGCCGTCCGCCGGGGCGGCGGACGCAGGCTCATTCTTCGCGGAACTGCATCCGGTAGAGGGACGCGTACAGGCCGTTGGCGGCCAGCAGTTCGGCGTGGGTGCCCTCTTCCATGATGCGGCCCGCATCCAGCACGATGATGCGGTCGGCGTTCTGCACGGTGGACAGGCGGTGGGCGATGACCAGCGTGGTGCGGCCGCGCATCAGACGCTCCAGCGAGGCCTGCACCTGGCGCTCGGACTCGTTGTCCAGCGCCGAGGTGGCCTCGTCCAGGATGAGGATGGGCGCGTTCTTGATGAGCGCGCGCGCGATGGCCAGGCGCTGGCGCTGGCCGCCGGAAAGACGGGCGGCGTTTTCGCCCACGGGCGAATGGATGCCCTGCGGCAGGCTCTCGACGAAATCGAGCAGGTTGGCCGCCGCGAGGGCGTCGCGCACCTGCTGCTCGTCGGCCTCGCCCAGGGCGCCGTAGCCCACGTTGGCGGCGATGGTGTCGTCGAACAGCACCACGTCCTGGCTGACCAGCGACAGGTGCGAGCGCAGGCTGCGCAGCGTGAGGTCTTCGACGGGCACGTCGTCGACCAGGATCTGGCCGCTGGTGGGCAGCACGAAGCGGGGCAGCATATTGACCAGCGTGGTCTTGCCGCTGCCGGAGCGGCCCACCAGCGCCACCGTCTGGCCGGGCTGGGCGATGAAGGAGACGTCGCTGACGGTGTCGGAATCGGCGTCGTGGAAGCGGTGGCTGACGTTGCGGAACTCCACCTTGCCGCGCACCGGCTCGGGAAGCAGGCGCGTGCCGGTATCGGTTTCGGACGGCTGGTCGATGAGGGTGAAGACGCTCTCGGCCGAAACCAGCATCTTCTGCATGCGCGCGGCCAGGTTGGTCAGGCGCTTGATGGGATCGAAGATCTGGGCCAGCGCCGCCATGAACGAGGCGAAGCTGCCCACGGTGAGCGAGCCGCTGTTGGCCTGGCTGAGGGCCACGGCGATGACCGCACCCACCGAAATGGAAATGCAGACCTGGGTGAGCGGGGTGAGCGCCGCGTCGGCGGTGGCGGTGCGCATGGCGAAGCGGCGCAGCTTGCCGCTCACGAAGGCGAAGCGGCCTCGCTCGGCCTCGTAGCCGTCGAAGAGCTTGATGACCCGCTGGCCGTCGATGCCTTCGCTGACCACCCGGGTAAGCTCGGCGTTCATGTTGACGGTTTCGCGGTTGATGCGCCGCAGGCGCTTGATGAAGACCCGGGCGATCATGACCGAGACTGGCAGCATGATGAGGATGATGAGGGTCAGCACCCAGGACATGTACAGCAGCACGCAGATGAGCGCGATGACCACCAGGGTTTCGCGCACCAGCACGGTGATGACGTCGGTGGCGTAGCCCGTGACGTTGCCGGCGTCGATGGTGAAGCGGTTGAGCAGCCGGCCGGTATCGCCGCGCTTGAAGTCGGCATCGGGCAGGCCCAGCAGCCGTTCGAACATGTCGCGCCGCATGCCCAGCAGCACATTGTTGGCGACCCAGGCCAGCAGGTAGTCGCTGAAGAAATTGCAGATGCCGCGCAACAGGATCAGGCCCACCACCGCCAGCGGGAGCGCCCACACGTAATAAGGCTTGGTGCCGGAGAAGCCCTCGTCGAGCAGCGGCTTCATGATGACCGCCAGCGTGGGCTGGGTGGCCGCCGCTCCCGCCATGAGCAGGATGGCAAGCAGCAGGCCCTTCCAGTAGGAACCCACCCGGCTGTAGATGCGGCTCCAGAGTTCGGCTTTGACGGGCTGTGAGCCCGCGGGCGTGTTGCGTGCGGCTGAATTCAAAGGGAACACTCGCTTTTATACAATTGTGCCCGGAATTGTACCGGCTACCGGCGTCCGCGCCGCCGCCTTTTCCCCTGGCGGGCCGCATCGGCCCTTCCCGGCTCGCCGCCGGCCCTTACCGCGCGACACGCGCCCGTTCATGTCCGAAATCAGCTGCCTGTATGTGCGCCTGCCCAACTGGGTGGGCGACGTCTGCATGAGTCTTCCCAGCCTGCGCGCCCTGGCGGCGGCCGGCCTGCCCCTGGTGATCTGCGCCCGCCCCTGGGCGCGCGATCTGCTGGACGGCCTGCCCAAGCAGGATTTCATTCCCATGCGGGGCAAGGTGGGTGCGGACCGCGCCGCCGTGGCGGCGCACCGGCGCAGCCTGGGCGCGGCCGGCCGGCGCGCGCGCGGCCTGCTGCTGCCCGACTCGCTGTCCAGCGCCCTGGTGTTCCGGCTGGCGGGGCTGCCCTCGGCCGGCTACCGCGACGACGGACGCAGCTTCCTGCTGCGCTGGCCGGTGTCCAAGCCTTCCCGGCCCATGCACGCCGTACAGTCCTGGCATTGCCTTACCCGCGAGGCGCTGGCGCGCTGGGGGCTGCCGGCCGGCCCGGCCGCCCCCTCCCCCACGCTGGACCTGCCCCTCACGCCGGCGCACCGGCAGGCTGCGGAAGACGCGCTGCGCGACGCCGGGCTGGCCGGCCGGCCCTTCGTGCTGATCGCCCCTACCGCCACCGGGCTGCACAAGGGCAGGATCAAGGTGTGGCCGGGATTCGACGCCCTTAGCCGTTCGTTACAGTCTGCCGGCCATATCGTGGTAATGTGCCCACCGCCGTCCGAAATCGACGAGGCCCGCCGCAACGCGCCCAGCGCGCAACTGCTGCCGCCGCTGTCCCTGGGGGCTTTCGCCGCCCTGACCGCGCGCGCCCGGCTGGTCATCTGCAACGATTCCGGCGTTTCCCATGTGGCCGCCGCCGCGCTCGCGCCCGAACTCACCCTGTTCGGCGTGACGAGTCCGTCGCGGACCGGCCCATGGTCGCCCCGGGCGGTGTGCATGGGCGCGGACGGATCCTGGCCGTCCGTGCAGGAAGTCGACGCGCGGGCCCGGCAACTGCTCGGCGCGGCGTAAACCCAGGATATGCCTTCCTGGCCCCGGCAAGGCCTCGAGGCGAGGCAGTCACCGGATTGTTTGACATGACCATAGCCACTTACCTGACGAATCTGATCATCCCGCTAAATCTCTGTATCACGTTGGTCGTCGCCGGTCTGGTGCTGGGTCTGTTCCGCTTGCGCAAAACGGGCGCGGCGCTGATGGCCGCCGGCCTGATCTGGGCCCTGGCCTGGTCGCTGCCGGCCACTTCGCTCTGGCTGGGCGGGGCGCTCGAACACCGCTATCCCCACTTGCCGGCCGCGGAGTCGCCCACCGCCGACGCCATCGTGGTGCTGGGCGGCAATACGGCCAACGGCCGCGCCAACTGGTTCCTGCCCTACGACAGGCAGACCGCCGTCGTCCGCGTGGACACCGCGATGGAGCTCTACCGGGCCGGTCGCGCGCCGCGGGTGCTGCTGTCCGGCGGTGCGCTGGAGGGCGACGTGAGCGAAGCCAAGGGCATGGCCTACACGCTGCGCCAGCAGGGCGTGCCCGACGCCGCGCTGATCCTCGAGAACTCCAGCCGCACCACCTACGAAAACGCCGCCCTGACGGAAGACAAGCTCAAGGCGCGCGGCATACACACGATCCTGCTCGTTACCTCATCCCTGCACATGCCGCGCGCGATGGCGGCGTTTTCCAAGCAGGGCGTGCAGGCCATCGCGGCGCCCACGCCGCCGCAGATCGTGGTGCCCGAAGCCGAGAGCCGCGACCCGTTCTGGCCCTGGCTGCCCAACCAGCGCGCCTTCGACGCCAGCCGCTCCATCATCAAGGAGTACGCCGGCCTGTTCGTCTACTGGCTGCGCGGGTGGGTATGAACGCGGCGGTCCGCCCCGCGGGCGATCCGGCCGGTCCGCCGCCGGCGCCCGTCTCCTGCCGGCCGGGCTGCGGAGCCTGCTGCATCGCCCCTTCCATTACGCGGCCCCTGCCCGGCATGCCGCAAGGCAAGCCGGCCGGCGTGCCCTGCGCGCAACTGCTGCCGGACATGCGCTGCGCGGTGTTCGGCCGCCCCGAGCGGCCGGACTTCTGCGGCGGCCTCCGGCCGCAGCGCGACATGTGCGGGCACAGCCGCGAACACGCGATAGCCTGGCTGGATGAGCTGGAGCGCGCCACCGCGCCGCAAGCATGAACGCGCCGCGCGCGGGTTCAGGCGCCGCGCTCGGCCAGCACGGCCCCGTATAGCGCTTCGTAGCGCAGGGCGACGTTTTCCCAGCTCTGGGCGCGGGCGATGGCCAGGCCGCGTTCGGCCAGCGCGGCCCGCAGTTCGGGCTCGGAACCCAGGCGCAGCAGGGCCTGGGCCAGCTGGCTGCCGTCGCGCGGGTCTTGCAGGATGAGCGCGTCGCGGCCGGCCGACAGGTACTGGGCGAAGCCGCAATAGTCGGGCGAGCTGACCACCACGGGCAGCCCGTGGGACATGGCCTCGAGCGGCGCCATGCCGTAGCTGTCGTTGAGCGTGGGATGGGCGTAGAGGTCGGCGGCGCCGAAATAACGCGCCACCTCCGGGGTGGGATCCACCAGGCTGACGCGGCCGGCCAGCGCGCCCTTGGCGCGCACGCGCTCGCGCGCGGCCCCGTCGGCGCCGACCACCAGCAGGCGGTAGTTGTCGGGCAACTGGGCCAGGGCGTCCAGCAAGGCGGGCAGGCCTTTGCGCAGGGGATTGCGCGCCACCAGCAGGCAGCCGATGGTGTCGTCGTTCCAGCCCAGGGATTCGCGCACTTCGCGCCGGCGCGACGGATCGACAGGCGGGGGCAGCTTCACGCCCGGCGCGATGATGTCCACCGGCAGCTCGGGGCCGTAGCTGCGATGCAGCTGGTCCTGGATGAGGCCGGAGACGGCGACGATGCGCCGCCCCGGGCCGCTGCGGACCCGGGCCCGTTCCAGCAGCAGGTAGGTGAGCAGGCGCGGGTTGACCCAGGCGCGCAGCCGCTTGAAGGGCTTGGCCCGGATGACGCGGCCGTAGCGCACCGGCGTGACGTGCATGACCTGGATTTCGCCCGCCCAGCCGTTCATGTGCGAGTGCACGATGTCGAACCGGCCGCGGGTGAGGCGATGGGCGCGCCACGCGAAGCAGGCCACCCGCATCCAGCTCGGCAGCCAGCCGGGAAAGCGGAGCAGCCGGCGGGCGAAGGGAAGATCGCTGTCGTAGTCGCGCGCCACGACGGTGATGTCGTGACGCTCGCCCAGCACGCGCATGAGTTCGACGCCATAGGCTTCGGCGCCGCCGAAACGATTGCCGAAACGGTCCACCAGCAGCGCGATGCGCAGCCGCCGCTCAACCATTGCGGCGGGAGTCTTCATAGCGGGTGAGGCATTTCTGCAGGAACCGGACGATGTTGGTCGAACGCGACACCGTGACCCGCGGCAGGCCGTAGGGATCGTCCGTGGCGGCGGCCAGCCCGCGCCGGGTGAGGGTGGCGTTGTCGTAGCCAGCCTCGCGGGCCATGACGCGGTGCTCGGGACCGTGATCGCCGTAGGGATAGCAGAAAGCCGTGACGGGTCCGCCGAGGGCCTGCTCGAGCTCGTCTTTCGACTGCGCGATCTGGCGGCGCGCCTCGTCGGGCGGCAGTTCCGGCAGGTGGACGTGGTCCAGCGTGTGCGAGCCTACCTCGTTGCCCGCCTGCGCCCATTCGCGCATTTCCTGCACCGACATGAGCGGCGAGAACGGGATGCCTTTTTCCAGATCCCAGACGTTGCCGCCGTCGAACTGGTGCGCCACGAAATAATTGGTGGCGGTAAAGCCCATTTCGCTCAGTATCGGCATGGCATTGCGGTGCACGTTGCGGTAGCCGTCATCGAAGGTGATGCCGAAGACCCTCCCCTGGCGTTCGCCCCGCACGTACGGCATGAGGTCGCGCATGGACAGGCCTCGATAGCCCAGGCGGCGCATCCAGCGCATCTGGCGGGCGAAGCTGTCCGGGTGCACCGTCAGGCCCCGATACGGCGTGCCCTTGGGGTTGGGCTCGCCGATCTGGTGATACATGAGGATAGGAATAGACATGGCCCGAATTATAAGGGCTCAGTGTCCGTCCAGCGTACGCTGGTACACCTCCATCGTGGCGCGGGCGAAACGCTCGAGGTTGAAATCGCGCACCGCGGTGGCGCGGGCCTGCATGCCCATCTGGCGGACGCGCTCGGGATCGTCCAGCATGTTGCGCAGCCTGGCGGTCATGGCGGCCACGTCGCGCGCCGGCACGATCCAGCCGTCCACGCCGTCGGTGACGTTCTCGGGCAGGCCGCCCGCGTCCGACACCAGGGCGGGCAGGCCCAGCCCCATGATCTCGCGGCATGCGAATGACAGGGCCTCGCGGTAGGACAGCACGAAGCCCGCATGGCACGACGCCAGCGCGGCGCGAACGTCGTCGAGCAGCCCGGGAAAGACGACCTGGTCGATCATGCCGAGCTCGCGCACGCGGGCCAGCTTGGCCTCGGAGGGCGGGTCGCCCGCCACCAGCAGCCGCACGCGCGCCTTGTCCGCCGGGGGGAGCGCCGCCGCGGCGGCCACCAGGTCGAGCCAGCCCTTGTCGTAGTCGGTGCCGCCGGCGCTGCCCAGCAGCAGCTTGCCGCGCCAGTCGGGGCCGAAGAAGATCTCGCGCAGCTTGTCCAGGCTTTCGGGCGGCGGCGGCGCGAAGAAGTTCGTGTCGATGCCGTGGCGGATGGTCGTGATGGGGCGGCGCTTGTAGGGCGAATTTTCCATCAGGCGGCGCACGTAATCGCTGACCGCGATGCTGTGGTCGGTGGCCAGGCGGGCGCGCAGCCAGTTGCCCAGGCTGGTCACCGGGTGGTCGTTGTGCTTGGTGAAGACGATGCGCGGACGCTCGGCCAGGGCCAGCGTGGCGAACATTACCTGCTTGTGGTCGGCCGAGCCGTTGCAGTGAATGAGGTCGTAGCCGCCCTGGCGGATCAGCCGGCGCAGTTGCGCGCGCTCGCCCAGCAGCGCGGCGGGACGCGACGAATACTGCATGGGCACCGCCGTCACGCCCGGAATGGCCTTGGCGTAGCGGTAGAGCCGGCTGGTTTCGGGCGTGGCGACGGTGATCTGGTGGCTGCCCGCCAGCGCCTTGGCCAGGTTGATGATGTAGGTCACATGGCCGCCGCCGTTGCGGCCATGGAAATTGGTGTACAGGATTCTCACGGCTTCTTTCCGGCCAGGAACATCAGCTTGGCATAGCGGAAGAAACTGCCGGCCGCCGCGGTGACGGCCAGCACCAGCCCGTGGCGGCCGTCCAGGAAGCCGCGGCGTATCAGGTAGATACGCACGAAAGTCCAGAAACCGTGGCCCAGCGCCCCCAGCACACCCGTGCGCCGGCCCTTGGCGTACATCATGGCGGCGGCGTCGGACGAATAGCGGTTGACCTTGTTGATGAGCGCGTCGAGGTTGTCGTAGGGATAGTGGCGGAAATAGCCGGCAAGGCGCAGCGGCCGGCCGCGGGCCGGCACCACGCGCTCGTGCACGGCGGCATCGGTGAAGCGGGCGGACCCGCGCCTGAAGAGGCGCAGCACGTAGTCGGGCCACCAGCCGCTGTGGCGGATGTCGCGGCCGCAGAAGTTCGACAGGCGCGCGATCTCGTAGCAATCGGCGGCGGGCGCGCGCAGCGTGTCCTGGATTTCGCGGGCCAGTTCGGGCGTGACGCGTTCGTCGGCGTCGATGGACAGCACCCAGTCGCCGGTGGCCAGGTCGAGCGCGCGGTTCTTCTGCGGGCCGAACCCGGGCCAGTCGGGGGTGATTTCCACGCGCGCGCCCAGCGCCCGCGCCAGCTCCACGGTGCCGTCGGTGCTGCCCGAGTCCACCACGATGAATTCGTCAGCGAACGACACGGATTTCAGACATTCGGCGATGTTGGCCGCCTCGTTCTTGGTGATGATGATGACCGATAGCTTCATCCGCGATTCCTAAGACGCTTTTTCCATGCCTTCCAGGCGTGATAACGGGGCCCCCAGAAGGGATGGCGCGAAAGCCAGATGCGCCGGTTCAGCCACGCGCCGCCCTGGTTGCGCACCGCGAAGCGGTAGATGTGCTCCGGGTCTGCCCCCGGCCGGTTCTGGCCGAAAGGGTCGGTAGTGTACAGGTGGCGGAACCCGGCTTCGCGGGCGGCCTCGAGGTAGTCGGCGTCGAAATAGCCCTGGGGCCAGCACAGGTGGTCGCTGGCCTGGCCCAGGCGCCTGGCCAGGGTGTCGCGCGACACGCGCAGCTCCTCTTCGATGTGCCCGCGCTTGGCCGCCGCGTCCTGGCCGCAGACCCGGTCCCAGCGCGTGTGGGTATGCGTGTGCGAATGGAATTCGAAGGTGCCCGCCGCGCGCATGGCCTCGATTTCGCTCCAGCGCAGCATCACCTCGTCGGTGCGGCCCTCGGCAATGAGCTGCTTGCAGGCATGGTGGTCGGGCGTGGGCGGCAGCACGCCGCCCTGCCCCGCGTGCGGGCGCGCCGGGCCGTCGCCGATCCACCCGGTAATGGTGAACAGCACGGCGCGCATGCCGTAGCGCTGCAGGACCGGATGCGCGTATATCCAGTTGTTGAGGTAGCCGTCGTCGAAGGTGATGAGCACGGACCGCTCGGGCACGCTGCCGCCTGCCAGGAACAGGGAAAACTCGTCGGTGCCCAATGACTGGTAGCCCGCGCGCGCGAGCCGGGCAATCTGGTCTTCGAAAACCTGGGGCGTGGCCGCGATCATGCCGCCGGCGGGCGTGACGTGGTGGTACATCAGCACCGGGATGTTCGGGGCGTTCATGCGCGCCGCTCCGCGAGCCACTTGAGGTAGACGGCCTCGGTGGTTTCGGCCAGGCGGGCGGGCGAGAACACGCCCTCTTCCCAGACCCTCTTGCGGCCCGCTTCGCCCATGCGCCGGCGCAGGCCGGGATCGTCGATGAGGCGCCGCAGGGCGTCGGTCAGGGCCGCCGGATTCCGGGGCGGCACCAGGATGCCCGTGACGCCGTCGCGGAACATTTCGGACACGCCGCCCACGTCGGTGCCGATGACCGGCAGGCCGCTGGCCTGCGCCTCGACGTAGACGGTGCCCGAGGCTTCCTGCTGCGTGGCCAGCGCGAACAGGTCGAAGCCGGCCAGCAGGTTGGGCACGTCGCGCCGCGTGCCCAACAGATGGATGCGGTTTTCCAGGCCGCGCTGGGCCACGTAGGCCTGGGTCTGCTCGAACACCGGCGAGCCCCCGCCCACGAACACCAGGTGCAGGTGCGGGCGCTCGGCCATCAGCGGGGCGATGGCGTCGATGAGGTCTTTATGGCCCTTGGTGGCGCGCATCACGGCCACGCAGCCCACCACCACGTCGTCGGGCGACAGCCCCAGTTCCCGGCGCAGGGTGGAATGCTCCACGGGCGCGGGCAGCACCACCGGCGAATACACCGTGGCGACGCGGTCGGGCGGAACGCCGCGGTCGATGAGATGCTGACGCACGTGGTCGCTCACGGTGGTGATGCGATGCGGCAGCCAGGTGTATGACCAGAGCGAGCCCACTCTGTTGGACAGGTGGCGCGTGCGCACGATGAGCGGGGTGCCCGCCAGCCGCCCGGCCGCCGCCGCGATGACGGTGTCGCGCCGGCTATGCGTGTTGAGCACGTCGAAACGGCCTTGCCTGAGGATGCGCCGGACGGCGGCCACGCCGCGCAGATAGTTGAGCGGGCCGTCCATGTCGAGGGTGTGCACGGTGAAGCCTGCGTCGGACAGGCGCTGGGCCAGCAGCGCCTGGGGCTGGCAAATGGCCTCCATGTGATGGCCGCGCGCGCGCATGGCCGTCATTTCCTTGAAAATGCGGCCTTCCTGGCCGCCGAAGCTGGTGGCCGCCTCGGAATGCACGATGCGCAGCGGATGCATCAGTAAGTGACCTCCACGAGCTCGGGCCGGGTCCAGGCATTGAGGTTCTCCAGCAGCGCGTCGGCCATGCGCACGCGCCATTCCTCGCCGAGCCGGACCGTGCAGAGAAAGTTGTCGCGCGTGTAGACCACGTCCACCGGCACGCCGGGGATGCCGTTCTCGGGCTCGGCGCGGAAGGGATTGAGCATCTGCCGCAGGCGGACGGCGTCGGCCGTGCCGTTGAGCTTGATGCGCAGCGAGCGGGCCCGGGCCTCGCGCGCGAGCTGCAGGTCGTAGAGCTGCTCGGCCACGATGCGCATGCCGCCGGAATACTCGTCGTTGCTGACCTTGCCCTGCACGATGAGGAGCTGGTCTTCACGCAGCCGGTTGCGGTGTTTTTCGTACAGTTCGTTGAAAACCGAGATTTCCACCTGCGCGGTGCCGTCGTCGAGCACGGCGAACACCATCTTGCCGCGCCGCGTCATCATGGTGCGCACGCTGGCCAGCACGCCGCACATCCATTGCAGGTCGCGCTGCGGCTCGATGCGCGCGAGCTGCATGGGCACGATGCGCCGCACCTCGTCGCGCCAGTGGTCGAACAGGTGGCCGCTGAAGTAGTAGCCCAGCGCGGCTTTTTCCTCGGTGAGCTTGGCGTGCAGGTCCCAGGGCGGCACCTTGGCCAGCTCCTGGGCCACCACGTCGCCGCTGTCGTCGCCGAAGAGCGAAGCCTGGTTGGCGCTGCGCGCGGCCTGCTCCGCGGCTTCCATGGCCGTGGGCACGGAAGCCAGCATGGCGGCGCGGTTCGGCTCGATGGAATCGAATGCCCCAGCCTTGATGAGGGCCTCGATGGTGCGCCGGTTGACGGCGTGCTTGCTGACCCGGCGGCAGAAATCGAACAGGTTGAGGAAGGGGCCGCCTTCCTTGCGCGCACGCAGGATGTCCTCGACCGCGCCCTGGCCGGTGCCCTTGACCGCCCCCAGGCCGTAGCGCATGGTGCGCGGCGGCTTGCCCTGCTCGGTGTACTTGTCGGCCACCGGCTCGAAGCGGTAGCCGGAGTGGTTCACGTCGGGCGGCAGCACCTCCACGCCGTTTTCCTGGGCGTCGCGGCAGAAGGTCTGCACCTTGTCGGTGTCGTCCATGTCGGACGACATGGTGGCGGCCAGGAATTCGGTGGGATGGTAGGCCTTGAGCCACGCGGTCTGGTAGGAAATGAGCGCATAGGCCGCCGAGTGCGACTTGTTGAAGCCGTAGCCCGCGAACTTTTCCATGAGGTCGAAGAGCTTGACCGCGAGGTCGGGGTCGTGCCCCTTCTCCTTGGCGCCCTTCTCGAACAGCTCGCGGTGCTTGGCCATTTCCTCGGGCTTTTTCTTGCCCATCGCCCGCCGCAGCAGGTCGGCGCCGCCCAGCGAATAGCCGCCGATGATCTGCGAGATCAGCATCACCTGTTCCTGGTAGACGATGACCCCGTAGGTGCTCTTGAGCGTGCTTTCCAGGTCGGGGTGGAAGTAGTCCACCGCCGCGCGGCCGTGCTTGCGGTTGACGAAGTCGTCCACCATGCCGGATTCGAGCGGCCCCGGGCGGTACAGGGCCAGCATGGCGATGATGTCTTCGAAGGTATTGGGGCGCAGCTTCTTGAGCAGCTCTTTCATGCCGCGCGATTCGAGCTGGAACACGGCCGTGGTGTTCGCGTCGCACAGGATCTTGTAGGCCGCCGGGTCGTCCAGCGGCAGCGCCATCACGTCGAAGTCGCGCTTGTCGGCATTGAACTGGCGCACGTAGCGCACGGCCCAGTCCAGGATGGTGAGGTTGCGCAGCCCCAGGAAGTCGAACTTCACCAGGCCAGCCGCTTCCACGTCGTCTTTGTCGAATTGCGAGACGGCGCTGTTCTCCTGGCCGGGCTGGCAGTACAGCGGGCAGAAGTCGGTGAGCTTGCCCGGGGCGATGAGCACGCCGCCGGCGTGCATGCCGATGTTGCGGGTCAGTCCTTCGAGCGGCTTGGCCAGGTCGACCAGCGCGCGCACTTCCTCTTCCTGCTCGTAGCGCTCCTTGAAGGCGGGCTCTTCCTTCAGCGTGCGCTCCAGCGACCACGGATCCATGGGGTTGAACGGGATCAGCTTGGACAGGCCGTCGCAGAACATATAGGGCATGTCCAGCACCCGCCCGGCGTCGCGCACCACGGCCTTGGCGCCCAGGGTGCCGAAGGTGGCGATCTGGCTCACCGCGTCGCGCCCGTATTTCGACTTGACGTAGTCGATGACGCGTTCGCGGTTGTCCTGGCAGAAGTCGATATCGAAGTCGGGCATGGACACCCGCTCCGGATTCAGGAAGCGTTCGAACAGCAGGTCGTAGCGGATGGGGTCCAGGTCGGTGATGCCCAGCGCGTAGGCCACCAGCGAGCCCGCGCCCGAGCCCCGGCCCGGGCCCACGGGCACGCCATTCTTCTTGCCCCAGTTGATGAAGTCCTGCACGATGAGAAAGTAGCCGGGAAAGCCCATCTGGATGATGGTCTTGCACTCCATGCGCAGCCGCTCGTAGTACTGGTCGCGCCGGGCGGCGCGCTCGGTCTCGTCGGGAAACAGGAACGCCAGGCGCTTTTCCAGCCCTTGCTCGGAGAGCTGCACCAGGTAGTCGTCCAGCGAGACGCCGTCGGGCGTGGGAAAGTTGGGCAGGCGCGGCTTGCCCAGCACCAGGCTGAGGTTGCACCGCTTGGCGATCTCCACCGTGTTGGCCAGCGCCGACGGCACGTCGGCGAAGCGGCGCGCCATTTCCTCGGAACTGAGCAGGTACTGCTCCTTGGTGAAACGGCGCACCCGCCGGGGGTTGGCCAGGATCTCGCCCTCGGCGATGCAGACGCGGGCCTCGTGGGCCTGGAATTCCTCCGGGTCCAGGAACTGCACCGGATGCGTGGCCACCACGGGCAGGCCGGCCTCGGCCGCCAGCCGCATGGCCGCCTGGGTGTAGGCTTCGTCGCCGTCGAAACCGGCGCGCTGCAGCTCGATGTAGTAGCAGCCCGGGAACATGTGCGCCCATTGGCGCGCCAGGGCCAGCGCCGACACCGCATTGCCCGCGTCCAGCGCCTGGCCCACGTCGCCGGCGCGTGCGCCCGACAGCACGATCAGGCCCTCCTGGCCTTGCAGCCATTCGCGCCGGATCTCGGCCCGGCCCTTGCCCTGGTTGGTGAGGAAAGCCCGGGTCAGCAGCTCGCAGAGGTTCAGATAGCCCTGGTGGTTGCGCACCAGCAGCAGCAGGCGGAACGGCTTCTCGCGGTCTTCGTCGTTGGTGATCCAGACGTCGCACCCGGCGATGGGCTTGAGGCCGGCGCCGCGGGCGCCCTTGTAGAACTTGATGAGCCCGAACAGGTTGGCGAGGTCGGTGAGCGCCACGGCGGGCTGGCCCAGCCTGGCGACCCGCTTGATGAGATCGGGAATCCGGACGATGCCGTCCACCACCGAGAACTCGGAATGGACGCGCAGGTGGACAAAGGGGGACGGGTTCGTTACGGCTTCGGACATAGCTGGAATTGTACCCAGTCGGCGGCTTTCCAAGCAGGGCCCGCCCGCACGGCGTGTGCCACAATATGCGCTGGCTCCACCCCGCTGCACCACGAGATTGACGTATGAAATGGCTGATCCCCGGAATATGGCTGGCCGCCATCCTCTTCGCCCACTTCCGCGGCCGCGTCAGGCTGCCGCTGGGCAGGCAGTTGCTGGATCATTCGGTGCTGCTCGCGCCCGTCAATGCCTTCATGGTGCTCGCGTCCCGCGTGCCCACCACGCCCTACCTGACCACCAGCGAAATCGCCGAGCTGAAGGTGCTGGACGACAACTGGGAAACCATCCGCGAGGAAGCCCTGCGCATGGCGGAGATGCGGCGCATCAAGGCCGCCGAGGCGCACAACGACATCGGCTTCAATTCCTTCTTCAAGTACGGCTGGAAGCGCTTCTACCTCAAGTGGTATGAGGCCCGCCACCCCTCGGCCGAAGAGCTCTGCCCCAAGACCGTCGCCATCCTGAAGACGCTGCCCAAGGTGAAGGCCGCCATGTTCGCCGAGCTGCCGCCGGGCGGGAAGCTCAACCCGCACCGCGACCCGTTCGCCGGTTCGCTGCGCTATCACCTGGGGCTGTCCACCCCCAACGACGACGGCTGCCACATCATCGTCGACGGCGACGCCTACAGCTGGCGCGACGGCGAAAGCGTGGTCTTCGACGAAACCTACGTGCACGAAGCCTACAACCGCACGGACCGCAACCGCATCATTCTCTTCTGCGACGTGGAGCGCCCGCTGAAGTGGCGCTGGGCCGAGGCGTTCAACCGCTGGTTCGGCCGCGTGGTCATGTCGGCCGCCAGCTCGCCCAACGACGGCGGCGACCAGACCGGCGCCATCAACAAGCTCACGCATGCGCACTGGGTCATCGACCAGAAGCGCAAGGCTTTCAAGGCCTGGAACAAGACCGTCTACAAGGCGACCAAGTTCGGCCTCATCATCCTGGTGATCGCGGGATTCCTGGCGATCTGACGGCCCCGGCAAGCGCCCGGCCCCGGCGCGGCGCCGCCGGGGCTAGCGCCGCAGCGACTCCCAGCTTTTCATCAGCCGCTTGACCGACACCGGCATGGGGGTGCGCAGCTCCTGCGCGAACAGCGCCACGCGCAGCTCCTCCAGCAGCCAGCGGAACTCGTCCAGGCGCGGGTCGGGCGCCCCCTTCAGGGCGGCCCGGGCGCGCTGGTACTGCGTCAGCAGCGGGGCCATTTCGCCCACCAGACGGGCGTCGCGCGCGGGGTCGGCGCGCAGCTTGTCGATGCGGGCGGCGACCGCCTTCAGGTAGCGCGGAAAATGCGCGAGCTGCGCGTAGGGCGTGTCGCGGATGAACCACTTGGGCATGAGCGCGCCCAACTGCTGCTGGATGTCGGCATGCGCGGCCGCGTGCGGCTTGGCCTGGGGCAGCTTGCGCTGCACGGCCCCGTATTCGGCGAGGATAGCGCCCGCCAGGCGCGCGACTTCCTGCGCCAGCAGGCCCAGGCGTCCCTTGCCCTCGGCGCGGCGCGCCTCGAATTCGGTTTCGTTCACGGGCCAGGGCTCGGCCAGGCAAGCCTGGCCGAGCGCGCAGTCGATGATCTGGTCGCGCAGTTCCTCTTGCGTGCCCAGCGTCATGTAGAGCATGCTGATCCGGGTGAGATCGGCCAGGTTCTTTTCCAGGAACTTGACCTGCTCGCGCAGGCCCAGGCGGAACAGCCGCAGCAGGCCGGCCCGGTGGTGCTTGCGCGCCTCTTCCGGATCGTCGAACACGTCCAGGTCGCAATGGCCGCCGCGGTCGACCAGGGCGGGATAGCCGATCACCGACTGCCCGCCCCGCCTGATCTCCATGATTTCGGGCAGCGGGCCGAACGTCCAGCCGGTGAGGTTCTCGTGCGCGAGCGCCTGCGCCACGTCGGCATCGCGCGCGGCCAGTTGCTGGAACGTGGCCTGGGCCTGCTTGCCGAATTCGGCCCGCAACTGCGCCAGGTTGCGCCCGGCGGCCAGCATCCGGCCGTGCTCGTCGATCACGCGGAAATTCATGAAAAGATGGGGCGGCAGGGTTTCGAGCTTGAAGTCGGCCGCCGCCGGGCGCACCTGCACCTGTTCCCACATGTCTGCGATGATCGCCTCGACCAGCCCCTGGCCGGGGTCGGCCAGCCGCTCGAACCAGCGGTCGTAGAAGCCGGCGGCGTAGTCCGGCAGCGGCACGCAATGCCGGCGCAGCTTCTGCGGCAGCGACTTCAACAGCAGGTGCACCTTTTCTTTGAGCATGCCGGGCACGAGCCATTCGCAGCGCGCCGGGTCGATCTGGTTGAGGGCGAAGAGCGGCACCGAGAGAGTCACGCCGTCGCGCGGCGAGCCGGGCTCGAAATGGTAGTCCAGCGCCATGGAGACGCCCTGCCACTCGACCTTCTTGGGAAAAACGTCGGTGGTGACGCCGGCCGCTTCATGCCGCATGAGCTCGTCGCGGGTGAGCAGCAGCCGGGCGGCCTCGGCCTTGTCCAGCCCGCCCACCCACTTCTCCAGCGTCGCGGTCTGGGAAATGCCCGCCGGAAGCTGGCGGTCGTAGAAGGCGTAGATCAGCTCGTCGTCGACCAGGATGTCCGGGCGGCGCGTCTGGTGCTCCAGCTTCTCGATGCCCGCGATGAGCTTGCGGTTGTGCGCCACGAAGGGCAGGCGCGTGTCGATCTCGCCCGGCACCAGCGCCTGGCGGATGAACAGCTCGCGCGCATGCCCGGGATTGACGCGGCCGTAGTGCACGCGGCGGCCGGAATAGACCGTCAGGCCGTACAGGGTGGCGCGCTCGTTGGCCACGACTTGGCCCGCCTTCTTTTCCCAGCGGGGATCGGACCAGTTGCGCCGCAGCAGGTGGGCGGCCGCCCGCTCCAGCCAGGCGGGCTCGATGCGCGCCACGCAGCGGGCGTACAGGCGGGTAGTCTCGACCAGTTCGGCCGCCACGATCCAGCGTCCGGCTTTCTTGGCCAGGCGCGAACCGGGATGGATGTGGAAGCGGATGTCGCGCGCGCCCTGGTACTGGCCGCCCTCCTCGCTCTTGAAACCGATATTGCCCAGCAGGCCGGCCAGCAGCGCCATGTGCAGCTGCTCGTAGGTGGCCTCGGTCTGGTTCAGCCGCCAGCCCTGTTCGCCCACCAGCGCGGCGAGTTGGGAGTGCACGTCGTGCCATTCGCGCAGCCGGACGGGAGAGAGGAAGTTCTGGCGCAGCAGCGCCACCAGCTTGCGTTGCGAAGCCTTGTGCTGCACCTGTTCGCCGTACCAGCGCCACAGCTTCAGGAAAGAAATGAATTCGGACTTGTCATCGGCGAACTTGGCGTGCGCGGCCTCGGCCGCCTCGCGCTCCTGCATGGGGCGGTCGCGCGGGTCCTGCACGGACAGGGCCGAGGCGATGACGAGCATTTCGGCCAGGCATTGCTGTTCGCGCGCCGCGAGGATCATGCGGCCGATGCGCGGGTCCACCGGCAGCTTGGCCAGTTCGTGCCCGGTGCGGGTCAGCACCAGGCCCGCGCCGCCCTGGCCGCCGTCCTCGCCTTCGTGGCCGTCGGCCCGCTCGATGGCGCCCAGTTCCTGCAGCAGGTGGTAGCCGTCGGCCACGGCGCGCCCGGGCGGCGCCTCCACGAAGGGGAACTGCTCGATGTCGTCCAGCTTGAGCGACTTCATGCGCAGGATCACCGAGGCCAGCGAGGAGCGCAGCACTTCCGGATCGGTGAACGGGGCGCGGGCGTTGAAGTCCTGCTCGTCGTACAGCCGGATGCACACGCCCGGCCCCACGCGGCCGCAGCGGCCGGCGCGCTGGTTGGCCGAGGCGCGGCTGATCGGCTCGATGCGCAGCTGCTCCACCTTGTTGCGCCACGAATACCGCTTAATGCGGGCCAGGCCGCTGTCGACCACGAAGCGGATGCCCGGCACCGTGAGCGAGGTTTCGGCCACGTTGGTGGCCAGCACGATGCGCCGCGCGTTGCCGCGGGGGTGGAAAATCTGCTCCTGCTCGGCCTGCGACAGCCGGGCGTAGAGCGGCAGCACGTCGGTGGCCGCGGGATGATGCTTGCGCAGTGCCTCGGCCGCCTCGCGGATCTCGCGCTCGCCGGGCAGGAAGACCAGCACGTCGCCCGGGCCGTGGCGCGCGCACTCGTCCACGGCATCCACGATGGCGTCGATGAGATCGCGCTCCTCGTCGCCGGACATGCGCTCGCGTCCGGGCCTGGCCGCCGCGGCCTCGTCGCCCTGGGCCTCCTGGCGCACGGGACGGTAGCGGATTTCCACCGGATAAAGCCGGCCCGACACTTCAATCACCGGCGCGGGACGGCCGTCGGCGGCCGCGAAATGCCGGGCGAAGCGTTCCGCGTCGATGGTGGCCGAGGTGATGATGACCTTGAGGTCGGGCCGGCGCGGCAGCAGCTGCTTGAGATAGCCCAGCAGGAAATCGATGTTCAGGCTGCGCTCGTGCGCCTCGTCGATGATGATGGTGTCGTAGCGGCGCAGCAGCGGATCGCGCTGGGACTCGGCCAGCAAGATGCCGTCGGTCATCAGCTTGATGGACGCATTCGGGCCGGTGCGGTCGTTGAAGCGCACCTGGTAGCCCACGACCTCGCCCATAGGCGTGTGCAGCTCTTCGGCGATGCGCTTGGCCACCGAAGTCGCCGCCAGGCGGCGCGGCTGGGTGTGGCCGATCATGCGCTGACGGCCCCGCCCCAGCTCCAGGCAGATCTTGGGCAGCTGCGTGGTCTTGCCCGAACCCGTCTCGCCGCTGACGATGACCACCTGGTTGGCCGAGATGGCGCGCGCGATCTCCTCGCGCCGCGCGCTGACGGGCAGGTCTTCGGGATAGCTGACCGCGGGAATCGGGCGCTCGGGACGCGGCGGCTGCGCCCCGGCATGGCGCGCGCGGACGGGAGGATTCAGGCATGTATCGATTATCCGGTTAGCCGGGCATTATAAATTTTCGGGCGGCCGCGAGCCGTCCCGGCCGGGCAACGGGTGGAAAAAGCCCCCCCCGGCGGCCCCGATTCTCCGCCGTGCCGCGGGACGGACCGCCCTATAATTTCGCCACGCGGCGCGGCGCGATAACGCGGCCGGCCGCGCATTCGACCACTCCAAGGAATCCTTCTTTCCATCATGCCCGACCTGGAACCCGACACCGTCTCCGCCCTGGAAGCCCCGGAATTCGCGCCCGCCCAATTCGTCCGATGGTTCCGCGAAGTGGCGCCCTACGTGCACGCGTTCCGAGGCAAGACCTTCGTGGTGGCGTTCGGCGGCGAACTGGTGCAGGCGGGCGCGCTGAACGCGCTGGTGCAGGACCTGTCGCTGCTGTCCTCGCTGGGCATCCGGCTGGTGCTGGTGCACGGCTCGCGGCCCCAGGTCAACGAGCAGCTGCGGCTCAAGGGCTATACCCAGCAATTCGACCGCGGCATGTCGCCCACCGATGCGGCGGCGCTGGAATGCGCCAAAGAGGCCGCCGGAGAGATCCGCCTGGACATCGAGGCCGCCTTCAGCCAGGGGCTGCCCAACACGCCGATGTCGCATTCGCACATCCGCGTCATCTCGGGCAATTTCGTCACCGCGCGACCGGCCGGCGTGATCGACGGCGTGGACTACCGCCACACCGGCCTGGTGCGCAAGATCGACGTCGAGGCGCTCAAGTTCGCCATCGAGAAGGCCTCGTCGATGGTGCTGCTCTCGCCGCTGGGCTTCTCGCCCACGGGCGACGCGTTCAACCTGGCCATGGAAGACCTGGCCACCAGCGTGGCCGTGGCGCTGCGCGCGGAAAAGCTCATCTTTCTCTCCAGCTCGCAGGGCGTGCTGCAGGAAGACGGCTCGGTGGACACCGAGCTGGCGCGGGTCGACGCCGACGCCCTGCTCGCCAAGGGCGGGCTGGACGAGGAAACCGCGGCCTTCCTGCAATACGCCTCGCTGGCCGTCAAGCGCGGCGTGGCGCGCGCGCATATCGTGCCATTCGCGCTGGACGGCAGCGTGCTGCTGGAGATCTTCACCCACGACGGCGTGGGCACCATGGTGGTCGAAGACACGCTCGACGACCTGCGGCCGGCCACGCTGGACGACGTGGGCGCCATCCTGAGCCTGATCGAGCCGCTGGAGGCCGACGGCACGCTGGTGCCGCGCCCGCGCAGCGTGGTCGAACGCGACGTGGAGAACTTCACCGTGCTGGAGCACGACGGCGTCATCTACGGCTGCGCCACGCTGCACAATTTCCCCGAGGAGCAGATGGCCGAAATGGCCTGCCTCATCGTGCACCCCGAATGGCAGGGCTCGGGCGAAGGCGAGATCCTGCTGCGCCATATGGAGGCGCGCGCGCGCGCCGCGGGCGCCAAGCGGCTGTTCGTGCTCACCACGCGCACCTCGCACTGGTTCATGAAGCGCGGCTTCGTGCCCGGCGGCATTGCCGACCTGCCGCGCGAAAAGCAGGCCAACTACAACCGCTCGCGCAACAGCCTGATCTTCATCAAGAAACTTTGAAGACGGCCCGGGCCGGCACGCCCCTGCGCGGCGCGGGGGCTTGCCGCCCACGCCGCGCCAAGCCCGGTAAACTACGTTTTTCTTTCATTTTCCGGCAGCGAATCATGGCCCGTACCGTCAACTGTGTGAAACTCAAGCGCGAAGCCGAAGGGCTGGATTACCCGCCCTATCCCGGCGAGCTCGGCACCCGCATCTGGCAAAGCATCTCCAAGGAAGCCTGGGAGGAGTGGAAACAGGTGCAGACCCGCCTGGTCAACGAAAACCGCCTCAACCTGGCCGACGCCCGCGCACGCAAATACCTGCAGCAGCAAATGGAACGCTTCCTCTTCGAGGATGGCAGCGTCGAAGCCCAGGGCTACGTCCCCCCCTCCGCCTGACCCGCCCGGCGGGAGCCCGCGCTCCCGCCTTTCCCGTTCCGTGCATGCTCCCGCAAGGCCGGCCCGCGGGCGGATACCGCAGCGCAGCACGAAGGCACTCCCATGACCTCCCCCCGCCGCTGGCCCGCCGCCATCGGGCGCGCCCTGTCCATCGAGCCCGACCGACGCACCGGCACCCTGTGCGACGTGGAGCACGTGGTGATCCTCATGCAGGAAAACCGCTCGTTCGACCATTATTTCGGCGCGCTGCCGGGCGTGCGTGGGCTGGCCGACCCGCTGGCCGTGCCCACCGCCGACGGCAGCGTCATGGCGCAGCGCGGTCCCGAAGGCGAAACAACGCCCTACCCGCTGCAGCCGGAACAGCCGAGCGACACGCCCCTGGGCTATCTCACGCCGCACACCTGGGACGATGCGCAGCGCGCCTGGAACGACGGCCGCATGGACCAGTGGCTGCCCGCCAAGGGCCGGATCGCCATGGGCATGCACCGGCCGGACGACATCCCTTTCCAGACGGCGCTGGCCGAGGCTTTCACGCTTTGCGACGCCTACCATTGCTCCATGCAGGCGGGCACCAACCCGAACCGCCTGTTTCTCTGGACCGGCACGCAGGACCCGCTCGGCAAGGCGGGCGGGCCGGCGCTGGTCAACACCCATGACCGCCTCGGCCCCGTCGCCGAAGGCTATGCCTGGACCACCTATCCCGAGCGCCTGTCGGCCGCGGGCGTGCAGTGGCGCATCTACCAGGACATGGAAGACAACTACCACGACAACCCGCTGGCGGGCTTTCGCCAGTACCGCCGCGAATACGAAAGCGCCGCCCCGCAGGCGGCGCTGCGCGACCGGGCGCTGCGCACCCGCACCCTGGACGCGCTTGCGCGCGACGTGGAGCAAGGCGCGCTGCCGCAGGTGGCCTGGATCATCGCGCCGGCGGCGGATTCCGAGCATCCCGAGGTGTCGTCCCCACGCCAGGGCGGCGCCTATACGGAACGGGTGCTGGACATCCTGACACGCAACCCGGCCCTGTGGAGCCGCTGCGTGCTGTTCGTCACCTACGACGAAAACGATTGCTTCTTCGACCACGTGCCGCCCCCGGCGCCGCCCGCGCGCCAGGCCGACGGCAGCCCGGGCGGGCTGTCCACCGTGGAGCTGGACGGCGAGTACCACGATGCCCGCACCGGCCCCAGCGCCGGCACCGTCGACGATCCTCCGGCGCTGCACGGACGCGCATTCGGCCTGGGCCCGCGCGTGCCCATGCTGGCCGTTTCGCCGTGGAGCCGCGGCGGCTGGGTGAATTCGCAGGTGTTCGACCACACCTCGGTACTGCGTTTCCTGGAAACGCGCTTCGGCGTGGCCGAGCCGAACATCAGCGCCTGGCGGCGCACCGTATGCGGCGACCTGACCTCGGCCTTCGACTTCGCCGGAACCCGCGCCGCGCCCGCCGGCCCGGGACGCCCCGCCTGTGCGCTGCCCTATGCGCTGGACGCGGCGGGGCGCCTGTCGGACGACGGCGCGCATTACCGGCTCGCGCTGCGCAATACGGGTGCGGCGGGCGCGGCGCTGCACGTCTATGACCTGTTGCGCCTGGATCTCGCGCCGCGCCGCTACACGCTGGACGCCGGCGCGCGCCTGGACGATGCCTGGCGGCTCGGAGCGCGGGGCGATTACGACCTCTGGCTGCTGGGGCCCGACGGCTTTCATCGCCGGTTCCGCGGCAATGCGCACGAAACCGGCGCGCTGGAAGCCGCCGCCCTTCCTTCCCCGGACGGGGTGCGCATCCGGCTCGTCAATCCCGGAGCCGGGCCCCGCACGGTGCAGCTGGAATCGGAAATGGGCGACGGCTGGCGCGCGACGGTGCGGGTGCCGGCCGGCGGCGAGGCGGAAGTGGAGCATCCCGGCCTCGCAGGCTGGTACGACGTGCGGGTGCGCGCCGGCGGCTTTCTGCGGCGGCTTGCCGGCCGCCTGGACGGCGCCCGGCCCGGCCTCTCCGATCCACGCCTGCAGGCCAACGCCCGCGCGCTGGACTAGGGCGTGCCGACGCCAAAGAGCTTCGCGCGGGCGAGCGGCCGCGCGAAACCTCCGCGGCTCATTCTTCGCCGGCGTCGTCTTCTTCGCCGCGCGCCAGGCGCTCGGCGTTCTTCACCCCGGTGTGCCGCACGTCCGCGCCCTTGACCATGTAGATGACCCGCTCGGACATGTTCTTGGCGTGGTCGCCGATGCGCTCCAGCGCGCGGGCGATGAAGATCATGTCGATGGCGCGCGAGATGGTGCGCGGGTCTTCGATCATGTAGGTGATGAGGTGGCGCAGCGCCCCCTTCCATTCCTTGTCCACTTCCTTGTCGCTGCGCACGACGGCCGCGGCCTGGATGGGATCGAGGCGGGCGAAGGCGTCCAGCGCCTGGTGCAGCATGGTGCGCACGTTGTTCGCCATGTGGCGCAGCTCGATGACGGGGGTATAGCGCAATTCCGACTCGTGGATGCGGCGGGCCACGACGGCGACCTTCTCGGCCTCGTCGCCCGAGCGCTCCATGTCGGTCAGCATCTTGGACACCGCCATCAGCATGCGCAGGTCGATGGCCGTGGGCTGGTGCCGCGCCAGGATGCGGCTGATGCTGTCGTCGATCTCCACCTCGTGGCGATTGACTTCCTTTTCGCGCTCGCGCACCTTCTCGACCAGCGACATGTCGCCGCTGGACAGCGCATCGATGGCCTCCTGGATCATCGCTTCCACGATGCCGCCCATGCGCAGGAATTGCGAACGGACGCTTTCCAGGTCGGCGTCGAATTGCTTGTTTGTATGCTCGGTCATCCGGGTTCCCTGCGTGGTTGGTCTCATGGCTTTGCCCCGATGCGTGGATTTTGCGGCGCGGGCTTGCTCAATCGGCAAGCGTATGACTCGTGTATGACAGGATTATGAAGGAAGTTCCGGACGGGCAGTCCCGGACGGGCAGTCCCGGACGGGAAGTCCGGGCTGGAAACCCGGGCTGGAAACCCGGGGCCTGAACCCCCCCTGCGGGCTTCAGGCCCCGCGATCCAGGCGGCGGATGCCGTTCTGCGTGGCCAGCAGCGCGACGTCGGCGCCGGCCAGCGCGAACAGGCCCACGGTGACCACGCCCGGCAGGTTGTTAATACGGGCTTCGAGCGCGGGCGCGTCGGAGATCGACAGGCCCGCCACGTCCAGGATGATGTTGCCGTTATCGGTGACGAACCCTTCGCGCAGGCGCGGCGCGCCGCCCAGCGCGGCCAGCGCCCGGGCCACGGCGGCGCGCGCCATGGGAATCACCTCGACGGGCAGCGGAAACCTGCCCAGGGTCTGCACGAGCTTGGATTCGTCGGCGATGCAGATGAAGCGCTCTGCGACCGAGGCCACGATTTTCTCGCGCGTGAGCGCGCCGCCCCCGCCCTTGATCATGTGCAGGTTGGCGTCGATTTCGTCGGCGCCGTCCACATAGAGGGGCATGCCCGCCACGTCGTTCAGGTCCAGCACCTTCAGGCCGTGGCTCGCCAGGCGGGCCGCGCTGCGTTCGGAGCTGGCCACCGTGCCGCCGATGCGGCCCTTGTAGCGGGCCAGCCCGTCGATGAAGAGGTCGGCGGTGGATCCGGTGCCCACGCCGATGACGACGTCCGGGCCGGCGACCTGTTCAACGAATTCCAGGGCCGCGTCGGCGGCCTGCTGCTTGAGTTCTTGCTGGGAGAGCATGGCGGTAGGCAAAGCGAAAAAGGGTCTCGGAGGCGGGAAATTTAGCAGATATCGCGCGGTTCAGCGCCCTTCCAGCGCGGGCCAGGCCCGCGCCAGGATGACCGGCGCCGCCGCGTCGGACGCCAGCTCGCCGAAGCCGCGCGCGCCCCCGCCCAGGCGGCCCTCCACGAACGCGCGCGCGGCCTCCGGCGGCGCGTGCCGGATCATGAGCGCGGCCTGCCACAGCAGGGCCAGGCCGCAGGCGATGCGGCGGGCATGAAACACCGCCGCATCGCCCCCGCCGGCCAGCCCTCGCCATTCGTCCAGCGCCTGGTCGAAGCGCGCATGGCGGCCGCGGGCCGGCGCGAATTCCGCCTCCAGGGCCGGCAGGGCGGCGGGCTCGCGCGACAGCGCGCGCAGCACGTCCAACGCCATCACGTTGCCCGAGCCCTCCCAGATGGAGTTGACCGGCGTTTCGCGGTAAAGCCTGGGCATGGGGCCTTCCTCGACATAACCGTTGCCGCCCCATACCTCCATGCACTCGGCCACCGCCCCGATGGCGCGCTTGCATACCCACAGTTTGGCGGCCGGCGTGCCCAGCCGCAACAGGGCGCGGGCGGACGCCGCCGCGCGTTCGTCCACCGCGCGCGCCAGCCGCATCGCCAGCAGGGTGGCGGCCTCGCTTTCCAGCGCCAGGTCCGCGAGCACGTTGCGCATGAGCGGCTGGTCAACCAGCGGCTTGCCGAAAGCCAGGCGGTGGCGCGCATGGTGCGCCGCCTGCGCCACTGCCTGGCGCAGCAGCGCCGCGCTGCCCAGCACGCAATCCAGGCGCGTGAGCGCGGCCATCTCCAGCAGCAGCGCCATGCCGCGCCCGGGTTCGCCCATGAGCACGCCCCAGGCATCCTCGAATTCCACTTCGGCGCTGGCGTTGCTCCAATTGCCCAGCTTTTCCTTCAGGCGGCGGATGCGCACGGCGTTGCGCGGACCGTCGGGAATCCAGCGCGGCACGAAAAAACAGCCCGGCCCTTCATCGGTCTGGGCCAGCACGAGATGGGCATCGGCCTGCGGCACCGAGAAAAACCATTTGTGACCCACCAGCCGGTAGGCGCAGCCCTGGCCCGCCGCGCCCAGCGGCGTGGCGCGTGTGGCGGCCGCGCGCAGATCGGAGCCGCCCTGCTTTTCGGTCAGGCCCATGCCGATCAGCGCGCTGCGCTTGGCGGCCAGCGGCGCGTCGGCGCCGTCGAATTCGCGCGCGTAGAGCGCGGGCAGCCACTGTCCGCCGAAATCGACCGCGCCCGCCGGCTCGCGCTGCAGCAAGGGCACGGCGGCGAAGGTCATGGTGGTGGGACAGAGCGTGCCGGCTTCGACCTGTCCCTGCATGAGATAGGCGGCGGCGCGCGCGGCGTGCGCCCCCGGCGCGGGCTGCATCCAGGCGCGGCTGTGCAGCCCGCGCGCCATGATGCCGGCCATGAGCGCGCCCCACGCGGGATGGAATTCCACCCGGTCGATGCGGTGCCCGGCGGGATCGTAGGCATGCAGGCGCGGCGGGTTGCGGTTGGCCTGCGCACCCAATTGCAGCGTGGCCGCGCGGCCCAGCCAGGCCCCGTGCGTGGCCAGGTCGCCCTCCCAGGCCGCGGCGCCCTCGCGCCGCACCGCCTCGCGCAGCGCCGGATCGGTGTCGTACAGCGAATAGTCTTCCAGCGGCGGAACCTGGTTGACCACGATATGCGTCTCGAAGGCAGGCATGGCGGCTCCCTGGATGCGGCGGTTGCGGCCGGCGCGGCCCGCGGCCTACCCGCCCGTGGGCCCCGGAGGCCAGGGCCGCAGGCTCTCGACCTGCGCGGCCAGCTCCAGGAGCATGGCCTCGCTGCCCAGCGGCCCCATGAGCTGGATGCCGATGGGCAGGCCATCCGACGACAGGCCGAACGGAATGGAAATGGCGGGCATGCCGGCCAGATTGGCCAGCGGCGCGAAAGGCGAGTAAGCGATCACGCCTTTCTTGCCCAGACGGTAGGCCAGATAGTCGGCGTTGTCCATGGCGTACCGGCCCAGGGGCGCGGGCGGCTGGGCCAGCACCGGGCTCAGGAACACGTGGTGCCCGCCCTGGGCAGGGTCGAGGAAGCGGCCGACCCGGCGGGTGATCGCGTGGCAGGTGTCCATGCAGGCCACGTACTGCGGCCCGGAAATCTCGCGCGCGTACTCGCGCGCGCCCAGCGTGGTGGGCTGCAGTTCGTCGGCAGCCAGGCGCCGGCCGCGCGCCTGCACGAAGCTGTCGATGGCGTTGGCCGCCGCGCTGGCGATCAGCGGCAGCATGGGAGACAGCACTTCTTCGGAGCCCACCGGCGGCGCGGCCTCGGTGAGTTCGTGGCCCAGCCGCGCGAAAAAGCGCGCGGCTTCGCGCGCGACCTCGGCCACTTCGGGGTGGATGGGATCGCCCTCGAAGGTGGCCGACACGAAGGCGATGCGGCGCCGCGGCGCGGCCTGCGGGTCGGCGGCCACGCGCGCGGCCACGTCCCGGTAGGACGCCGGCCGCGCCGGCGCGGCGTACGGCGCCCCGATGTCTTCCCCCGCGCTTACGTCCAGCGCGGCGGCGCAGTCGCGCACCGACAGCGTCATGAGGTTTTCGGTGCCCAGCCCGCCCCAGCCGTCGCCCTTGAGCGGTCCCAGCGGGATCAGACCGCGCGAGGGCTTGAGCCCGAGCACGCCGCAGCACGAGGCCGGGATGCGAATCGAGCCGCCGCCGTCGCTGCCGTGGGCGATGAGCACCATGCCGCTGGCCAGGGCCGCCCCGGCCCCGCCCGAGGAGCCGCCCGCGCTATGGCCCCGCTTCCAGGGGTTTTGCGTGGGCTTGCCGTAGACGGGGGATTCGGTGGTGGGGCTCAGGCCAAGCTCGGCGGTGGTGGTGCGCCCGAAGGGGATCAGGCCAGCGCGCCGGTAGCGCGCCACCAGTTCGCAATCGAGCTTCCATTCCACCTGGCCGTACAGCACGGAGCCCATGGTGCTGGGCAGCCCCAGCGCGGCGGTGCCCAGGTCTTTGAGCAGAGTGGGCACGCCCAGGAAGGGGCGCTCGCGTTCCAGCCCGGCCCGGGCCTGCGCATCCATGGCGGCCAGGGCCCGGTCGGTTTCCCGCGCCAGCCGCAACCCCAGCTCCGCCTGCACGCCGCAGGCGGCATTGATTTCCGGATTGAGGCGGGCCACGCGCTCCAGCGCCTGCTCCATGGCGGCGAGCGCGCTGAATTCTCCCCGGATGATGGCCTGCGCCATCGCGGTGGCATCGGGATGGGCGCGACCGGGGCGCTGAGCGTTGCTCATGGCGTCTGACCTCCTGCGTGAGGCGGCGGATTGCCGCAAGCCCCAGCATATCGGGTCGGCCCGCCCCCGCCAAGCCGCGCGGGCGGGGGGCCGTTCCTAGGATGTCTGCCCGTCCGGCCCGGCGCCCGCGCCCTCGCCCGGTTCGTCCGCGCCCAGCAGGCGGGATGCGTCCGAATCGGGCAGCGCCTCCACGTTCTTGAGGTTGCGCAGCATGGCGCGGGTGCGCACTTCCGTCTGGCCGATTTTGCTGCTGGCGGTGTCCAATGTCTTCTTGACGCTGGCCAGCGCCTCGCCGAACTTGCCGAACTCGGTCTTGACGGCGCGCAGCACCTGCCAGACCTCGGACGAGCGCTGCTCGATGGCCAGGGTGCGGAACCCCATCTGCAGGCTGTTGAGCAGCGCCGCGAGATTGCTGGGCCCGGCCACGTTGACCCTCAGCCCCTGCAGCCGCTCCAGCAGGCCGGGACGGCGCAGCACCTCGGCGTACAGGCTCTCGGTGGGCAGGAACATGATGGCGAAGTCGGTGGTGTAAGGCGGGGCCACATACTTGGCGGCGATCTGGCGGGCCTGTATCTCCACGGCGCGCCCCAGCGCCGCGCCCGCGGCCTTGACGGCCTCGGCGTCGGCGGCGTCCTGGGCGTCCATCAGGCGCTCGTATTCCTCTTTGGGAAACTTGGCGTCGATCGGCAGCCACACCGGCGCGCCGCCCTCGCCGCGCCCCGGCAGCCGGATCGCGAATTCCACCACCGCGTCGCTGCCGGGCACCGGACGGACATTGGCGGCGTACTGGTCCGGCGTCATGTTGTCTTCGATGAGTCGCGCGAGCTGCACCTCGCCCCAGGTGCCGCGCGACTTGACGTTGGTGAGCACGCGTTTCAGGTCGCCCACGCCGGCGGCGAGCGCCTGCATCTCGCCCAGCCCCTTGTGCACGGCCTCGAGCCGGTCGGACACCAGCCGGAACGATTCGCCCAGGCGCTGCTCCAGCGTGGCGTGCAGTTTCTCGTCCACCGTGCGCCGCATTTCTTCGAGCCGGGCGCCGTTGTCGGCCTGCAGGGCCTGCAGCCGGGCGTCCACGGTGGCGCGCAGCTCGGCCTGGCGGCGTTCGTTGATTTCGATGAGCCCCTGGAGCTGCTCGGCGAAGCCGGCGGCGAACCGGGCCAGCGCATCGGCCGACTCGGCGCGCGCCGCCTGGGCATCGCGCGCCAGGCCGGTGCGCAGATCGCCGTGCGCCTGCCCCAGTTCGACGCGCAGGGCCCGGGCCGATTCGGCCACCTCGCCGCGCAATCCGCGCTGGCCGTCGGCGATGTCGGCGCGCAGCGCGCGCTCGGTGCGTTCCAGTCCTTCGAGCAGCGCGTCCAGCCGGGGATCGCGCGGGGCGGGCCTCAGCCAGGCCAGCAGGGCGGCCGCGAAGGCCAGGACCGCGCCGCCGGCGGCGCACCAGAGCAGGTAATCGTAGAGCAAGCGTCGCAACTCCAAAGCCCGGAATTGTAGGCGCGGCGCGGATTTCCCTCACGCCGCGCCGCGAAGGGCATTAAACTGTAAATTACAAAATTGTCATAGTTTGCCCCTTCATTGGCCGCTCCCGCTTTCGTCCCATCGTCCGTGCCCGCCTTCCAGACCGTCTTCGGTCCGCTGGACCTGACTGCCGCAAAGCCCCTGACCACCGGGGGCGACCGGCACATCTTCCAGCATCCGCTGGTGCCGTCGCTGCTGGTGAAAGTGATGGACATGGAGGCCCGGGCCGTTTACCTGGACGCGCGGCCGTTCAAGCGCTGGTACAAGCAGTACCAGCGCGAAAGCGCCTACCGCGTATACCTGAACGAGATCTCGGAATACGTTACGACCACCACGCGTCCTTCCGGCGTGTGGCAAGTGCCGATGGCGCGCATCGTGGGCGTGGCCCAGACCACGCTGGGCCTGGGCCTGCTGGTGGAGAAGATCGCCGACGAGGCGGGCAACATGGCGCCCACCGTGAAGCAGTTGGCCAGCCAGGGCCGGTTCGACGCCGCGCTCGGCGCGCAGCTGGACGCGTTCTTCGAGCAGCTGGCCGAGGCCCACGTGGTAGTGCACGACGTGTCGGCCAGCAACGTGGTGTGCGGCCTCAATGCCGACGGCAAGCGCGGCCTGTACCTGGTGGACGGCTTCGGCGTGCTGCCGCTGATTCCGCTCTATGCGTGGAGCAAGCGCCTGAACCGGCGGCGCATGCGGCGCAAGTACGAGCGCATGCGCGCCTCGCTGGCCGAGATCGCCCGCGAAGCGGCCTCGCGCTGAACCTCAGCCCGGCGCCTGCGCCGGTTCCCCGAGGCGGCTCACCCACACGTAGTCGCGCCCTTCCATCTGGCCGCGCCGCAGCGGGTTGCGCGTGCAGAACGCGGCATAGGCCGGATCCACATAGCGGTTCATGAGATGCTCGTCGCGCCCGGCCGGAATGCCCAGCCGCGTCGTGCGGACCAGCGGATCGGGCCGCTCGCCCACATCTTCGACGAACAGCGCGCCGGGGTCGAACCGCTGCGCGTCCCAGTCGGGCACTTTCAGGCCCAGCGCCCGGCACAGCAGGGTCTGGCCCGCGCACAGGCCGGCCAGCGGGCGGGGATTGCCGCGCGCGTCGGGGTTCAGCCGCTGCATGAGCGCCAGCGCGTCGGGGCCGGACAGCGCGTCGGTCCAGGGGTAGCCCGATTTGATGAGCACCGCGTTGCCCGGTCCCTGCGCGCTGAAGTTCAGCGAGTCCCCGCCCCGCGCGTAATACATGTAGACGGTGCCGCCGTCCATGAAGAGCGCGCGCCGCTTGTGGGTGTAGCCCAGCGAGGCGTGGCTGCCCTTTTCGTGCAGGTAATAGGCTTCGGTCTCGATAATGCGGGCCGACAGCCACAGACCGTCGACCCGGTGCCGGATCACCTTGCCCAGCAGGTCGCGGGCGAGCTGGGCGGCGTCGCGGTCGAAAAAGGCGTCGGGCAGCGCGCGCCCGGCCTGCTCCTCAGGCGAAGCGTTCGCCGTAGCGCTTTTCGGTAAAGCCAACGCTGACCTCGCCATCGGGGGTGACCGTCACGGGGCGGCGCACCAGCGCGGGATACTCCGCGATCAGTTGCGTCCACTGGGCATCGGTGCTGGCGGTCTTGCGGTCTTCGGGCAGGTTGCGCCAGGTCATGGAGGCGCGGTTCACCAGTTTTTCCCAGCCGCCGAGCTTGCCCGCCCACGACTTCAGGGTGGCGGCCGGCACGGGATGGTCGCGGTAGTCCACGAACTCGTGCTCCACGCCGTGGTCGGCGAGCCATTGCCGGGCCTTGACGCAGGTACTGCATTTGGCCAGGCCGTACAAGGTGGTGTGCTTCATTTGGATTCGGACTCCTTGCGCCATTGCAGGCGGTTGGCGAGGATCACGCAGGTGCCGACCGCCAGGATGAACAGGGTGGCCAGCGCGTTGATCTCGGGCTTGAGGCCCAGGCGCACCCTCGAAAAGACTTCCATGGGCAGCGTGCTGGAGCTGGGCCCCGACAGGAACGACGCCAGCACCACGTCATCGAGCGAGAGGGTGAACGACAGCAGCCAGGCCGAGGCCAGCGCCGGCGCGATCAGCGGCAGCGTGATGCGGAAAAACACCGTCATGGGCGTGGCGCCGAGGTCGAGCGCAGCCTCTTCCAGCGAGCGGTCCAGGTCGCGGATGCGGGTCTGGATGATGACGGCCACGAAAGCCATGCACAGCGTCACGTGCCCCACCCATATGGTGAACATGCCGTTCTCGGCGGGCCAGCCGATCTGGCCGCGCAGCTCCACGAACATGAGCAGCAGCGAGATGCCCAGCACCACCTCGGGAATGACGAGCGGCGCGCTCAGCATGCCCACGTAGAGGGCGAAGCCGCGGAACCGTCCCATGCGGGCCAGCACGTAGCCCGCCCAGGTGCCGATGATGACCGCCGCCGTGGCCGTGAGCGCGGCGATGCGGAACGACAGCCAGGCCGCTCGCAGCAGGGCCTCGTCCTGCAGCAGCGAGTCGTACCAGCGCAGCGAGAAGCCCGTCCAGGACGTGACGGCGGGCGAGGCGTTGAACGAGAACACCATCAGGCTGATGATGGGCACGTACAGGAACAGGTAGCCCAGTCCCAGGGCCACCGCGCGCAGGGTCTTGTTGGGGCCGTTCATTTGCGCCCTCCCCCCGCCTGTTCCTGCTGCTTGACCTGGCTGTACTGGAAGTAGACGAGCGGCACCAGGAGCAGCAGCACCATCACGCAGGTCACGGCCGAAGCCATGGGCCAGTCGGTATTGTTGAAGAACTCGTTCCACATGACGCGGCCCATCATGAGCGTGTTCGCGCCGCCCAGCATCTCGGGGATGACGTACTCGCCCACCGCCGGGATGAACACCAGCATGGCGCCCGCGATGACGCCGGGACGCGAGAGCGGCACGGTGATCTGCCAGAATGCCTGCCACGGGCGCGCGCCCAGGTCGTAGGCGGCTTCGAGCAGGCGCAGGTCCATTTTCACCAGCGTGGCGTAGAGCGGCAGGATGAAAAACGGCAGGTAGGCGTAGACCATGCCGATGTACACGGCCAGATCGGTGCGGTAGATCTCGAGCGGGCTGGAGATGATGCCCAGGCCCTGCAGCAGGTTGTTCAGCAGGCCGTCGTTGCGCAGGATGCCCACCCAGGCGTAGACGCGCAGCAGCAGCGAAGTCCAGAAAGGCAGGATCACGCCCAGCAGCAGCAGGTTGCGCACCGACGGCGATGAACGCGCGATGTAGTAGGCGATGGGGTAGCCGATCAGGATGCAGCACAGCGTGGTGATGGCCGCGATCTTGACGGAGTTGAGGTAGGTGGCGAAGTACAGGCTGTCGGTGAAGAGCAGGATGTAGCCGCGCAGGTGCAGGCTGAACTGCACCGCCTCGTCCTTGAATTCCGCCAGCGAGGTGTAAGGCGGAATGCCGAACTTGAGCTCGGCGAAGCTGATCTTGAACACCAGCAGGAACGGCACCAGCAGAAAGGCCACCAGCCAAGCGTACGGCGGCACCACGGCCAGCGTCCGCCCGGAAGGCAGCCAGTCGCGCAGCGGAAAGCGCCTCATGATGCGAGCACCGTGGCGCTGTCGGCGTCCCAGCTCACGAAGATTTCCTCGTCGATGCCGGGCGCGTCCATCTGGGCGAGCTGCAGGCTGGGCACGCTGGCCTCGACCATGGTTCCGGAATCCAGGCGGATCTGGTAGAGCGCGTAGCTGCCCATCCAGGCCATGTGGCTCACCATGCCGTGCGCCCAGTTGTATTCGGACTGCGGCTGTCCGCGCGAAACCACCATGCGCTCGGGGCGGATCGACACGTGCACCTCCATGCCCAGCGGCTCGCTCACGCCGTGGCTCACGTAGAGCGGGCGCGACAGCTCGGCGCTCTCGATGGCGACGTGGTCGGGCTCGTCCACCACGATAGTGCCCGTGAACAGGTTCGTGGAGCCGATGAAGCTCGCCACGAAACGCGAATTGGGGAACGCGTAGACGTCTTGCGGCGTGCCGCACTGGACGATCTGCCCCTCGGTCATGACGGCCAGCCGGTGCGCCATGGTCATGGCCTCTTCCTGGTCGTGCGTGACCATGATGCAGGTGACGCCCACCTGCTCCAGGATCTTCACCAGCTCGATCTGGGTCTTCTGGCGGATCTGCTTGTCCAGCGCCGACATGGGCTCGTCGAGCAGGAGCAGCTTGGGACGCTTGACCAGGCTGCGCGCCAGCGCCACGCGCTGCTGCTGCCCGCCCGAGAGCTGGTGCGGCTTGCGGCGCGAATAACCGGCCATCTGCACCAGGTCCAGCGCCTCGAAGACGCGGTCGTGGATCTCGGCGCGGTCCACGCCCTCCTGCTTGAGGCCGAACGCCACGTTGGCCTCGACCGTCATGTGGGGAAAGAGCGCGTACGACTGGAACATCATGTTCACCGGCCGCCGGTACGGCGGCACGTTGGTGATGTCCTCGCCATCGAGCAGGATCTGGCCCGACGTGGCTTCCTCGAACCCGGCCAGCATGCGCAGCAGCGTGGACTTGCCGCTGCCGGAGCTGCCCAGCAACGCGAAGATCTCGTTGCGGCGCACGGAGAGGTTGACGGAACGCACGGCGACGACGTCGCCGAATATCTTCACGACGTCGGCCACCCGGACGAACTCGTCCGGATCGGCCGCGTGCTGCGCCGAGTAACGGCTTTCGCTCATGATGCTTATCGTCCGGACTTCAGCTCGGCCCACATGCGGGTCTGCATGCGCTGGATGTTCAGGGGTTGCGCCTTGATGACGTACAGCGTCTTGGCCACGTCGGCCGGCGGGTAGATCATGGGGTTGTCGGCCACGTCTTTCACCACGTACTTGCGCGCCTCTTTGTTGGCGTTGGGATAGAACATGGTGTTGGTAATGGCGGCGTGGACCTGGGGCGTCTCGATGTAGTTGATGAACGCCAGGGCCTCTTCCGGATGCGGGGCGTCCTTGGGAATGACCATCAGGTCGAACCAGGCCGGCGCGCCGCCCTTCGGAATGAAGTAGTTGATTTCGTACGGCTTCTTGGCTTCCTGCGCGCGCTTGCGGGCGATCATCACGTCGCCGGAAAAACCGTAGACCATGCAGAGGTCGCCCACCGCGAGCTCGTCGATGTAGCCCGAGGAACTGAACTGGCGGATGTAGGGGCGGATCTGCTTGAGCAGGTCCAGCGCCGCCTTGTAGTCGTCGGGATTGGAGCTGTTGGGATCCTTGCCCAGGTACTTGAGCACGGCCGGAAACACCTGCGCGGCCTCGTCCAGCATGGAGATGCCGCATTCCTTCAGCTTGGCGGCGTTCTCGGGCTTGAAGAGCATGTCCCAGTTGCCCAGGTCGGCCTGCTCGCCCAGGATCTGCTTGACCTTGGTGACGTTGTAGCCCAGGCCGTTGGTGCCGTAGCCCCACGGGATGGCGTACTGGTTGCCGGGATCGACCTCGGCCACCAGGGCCATCAGGTCGGGGTCCAGGTATTTCCAGTTGGGAATCTTGGATTTGTCCAGCTTCTGGAACAGGCCGGCTTCGATCTGGCGGGAGGCATAATGCGTGGACGGAACGACGACGTCGTAGCCCGACTTGCCGGCCAGCAGCTTGGCCTGCAGCGTGTCGTTGCTGTCGTAGACGTCGTAGCGCACCTTGATGCCGGTTTCTTTCTCGAACCCGGGAATGGTGTCCGGCGCCGTGTATTCGGCCCAGTTGTAGACGTTGACGACCTTGTTTTGCGCCTGCGCGGCCGATACCGCCGCTGCCGCGAGCAGCGCGCCCATCGCGAAGCGCATTCCCGCCCTGTATTTCATTGCCTAGCCCCTTGCCGTCAGGCGTGTGTTTGAAAGATGCGTTGAAGGGATACCAAAAGGGCGAATGATAAAGCCTTTTAGCCTGGGACTGCCCGTTTTGCGCCCCACGGAAAGCAATTGGGGCCGGATGCTTCCGGCCCGCGTCCGTCAGGGCTGGGAGCCCACGCCCCAGGCCGCCCAGTAGCTGTCGCGCAGCTTCATCCAGAACCGCTCGCCCTCCTCGCCCGCGACCTTGCGCAGCGAGCGCCGCAGGCGCTCCAGGTTGTCGCGCCGGCCCCGTTCGGACAGGCGGCCCTGGACGCCGCGGTCGAAGTCGATGAGCCAGATCCTGCCGTCCGCGCCGGCCAGGATGTTGTAGGCATTCAGGTCGGCGTGCCAGACGCCGGCCCGGTGCATGGCGACGATGGCCCCGGCCACGTCCTCCCAGAGAGGCTCGCCCAGCGAGAGCGCCAGCGGCCGCACGTCGGGGATGCGCTCCACCAGGATGGCCGCGCGGTAAGCGAGCCCGTGCCGCCAGTAGGCCGCGCCCAGGGGCGCGGGCACCGCCAGCCCCAAGGCCCGCATGGCCGCCAGCAGGCGGAACTCGCGGAAGCTGCGCGTGGCGGACTCGCCGGTCCAGACATAGGCGTCGCGGCTCAGGCGCGCGACCAGTCCCCCGCGCCGGTAGCGGCGCAGCACGCCCTGCCAGCCCGGGCCCTCGACGAACCAGGCCGCCTGCCTGCCGCCCGCGTCCACGGGCCGCGCGCGAGCGCCGTAGGCCGCGGGGTCGAATATCTCGGGGCCGCAGTCGCCCAGGCGCTGCGCGTCGGCCAACATGGCGCCCGGGGCCGGTCCGTTCCAGGACTGGCGCCGGGCCGGGAGAACGCCGGCTTCAGCCCGCACGGTTGCGCATCCAGTCGGCCACGCCGTAGAACGACTCCAGCAGCCGGTCCACCAGCGCCGGCTCCGTTCCCGCGTCCTGCAGCGCGCGGCCCATGCAGGCCACCCACTGGTCGCGCTCGGCCTCGCCGATGGAAAAAGGCAGGTGCCGGGCCCGCAGGCGGGGATGGCCGAAGCGCTGGATGTAGTGGTCCGGGCCGCCGAAATAGCCGCACAGGAACCAGAACAGCTTGTCGCGCGCCTCGTCCAGGCTGGGGCCGTGGGCGGCGCGCAGTTCCTTCAGGTCGTCTTCCATGTCCATGAGATCGTAGAAGCGGTCGACCAGGGCGCGCACGCCCGGCTCGCCCCCCAGCAGGTCGAAAATGCTGCGGGCCGTCTGCGCCGGCTCGGAAATGGTGTGGACGCGGGTATTCATCAGGTTTCTCTCAATGTGACCAGGGGCGGTGTGCGCAGCACGCCGCGCAGGGCCAGGGCGCCGCCGGCCCAGGCGCCGAGCGCGCCCGCGCCCATGCCGGCCAGCCACGGCCAAAGGCCGAGGGTAATGTTGAAATCGAACACCAGGCTTGATAAAGCCCAAGCCACGGCGCTGGCGCCGGCGGCGGCGAGCAGCCCGGCCAGCCCGCCCACGGCCCAGAGTTCGATGCGCTGCGAGCGCGCGAGCTGGCGGCGCGTGGCGCCCAGCGCGCGCAGCACCGCCGCCTCGCGGACGCGCTCGTCGCGCGTGGCCGTGAGCGCGGCCGCCAGCACCAGCACCCCGGCCGCCAGCGTGAACAGGAACAGCAGCTGCACCGCGCGGCCCACTTCGTCCAGCACCGACTGAAGCTGGCGGAGGATGGCCCCCACGTCGAAGACCGTGAGGTTGGGAAACTCGCGCACCAGCGCGGGCAGCACCGCCTCTTTGCCGGGCGGCAGATGAAACGAGGTGATCCAGCTTTGCGGCATGCCGGCTAGCGCTTCGGGCGTGAGGATGGCGAAGAAATTCACGCGCATGGTATCCCAATCCACCCTGCGGGTTCCTGACACCGTGGCCTCGACCTGCTGGCCGGCCACGTCGAAGCGCAGCGTATCGCCCACCGCGACGCCCAGCGTGCGGGCCAGGCCGGACTCCAGCGACACTTCCGGCGCGCCCGGCCGCAGCCAGCGTCCCTGCTCGATGCGGTTGGATGCGGGCAGCGTATCGGAATAGGACAGGTTGAATTCGCGGTCGACCAGGCGCTTGGCGCGCGGCTCTTCGTAGTCGTCCGGCCCCACGGGCCGGCCGTTGATGGCCACCAGCCGGCCGCGCACCATGGGCGACAGCTCGACCTGCGCCAGGCCGGCGCGGCGCAGGGCCTGCGCCACGGCCTCGCGCTGGTCCGTCTGCACGTTGATGAGAAAGCGGTTGGGCGCGTCCGGCGGCAAAGTGCGCTGCCAGCCCTGGATGAGATCGGTGCGCGTCATGGTGAGCAGCAGCAGCGCCATCAGCCCGACCGCCAGCGCGCATACCTGGGTAATGGTGGCCGCGCGCCGCCTCGCCACGCCCGCCAGCGCGAAACGCAGGGCGGGCTGCCGCCGCGCGAGCCCGCGCAGCCGCGCCAGGCCCAGGATGCAGAGCCAGGCCGCCAGGGCGAAGACCAGGAAGGCGCCCAGGAAGCCGCCGGCCACTACCGCCCCCAGGCGCGCGTCGCCCGCGAACCACCAGATCAGCAGGGCGAAGCCGGCCGCGCCCAGGCCATAGCCCGCGGCGCTGCGCGCCCCCAGCGCGTCGGCCTCGCGGCGCAGCACGCGCGCCGGCGGCACGTGGCGCAGGCGCGCCAGCGAAGGCAGCGCAAACCCCAGGAGCAGCAGCATGCCCGTCAGCAGCCCCTGCGCGGCGGGCACGGCCGAGGGCGGGGGCAAGGCCGTATCGATGAGCGAGCCCAGCGCCAGCACCAGCGCCTGGTGCGCACCGTAGCCCAGCAGGCATCCGGCCCCGCAGGCCGCCAGGCCCACCAGCGCGAATTCCGCCGCCAGCATGCGCGACACCAGCGCCTGCGGCGCGCCCAGGCAGCGCATCACCGCCACCCCGTCGCGATGACGGTCCAGGTAGCGGCCGGCCGCCAGCGCCACCGCCACGGCGGAGATCAGCACGGCCAACAGCGCCACGAGCGCCAGGAAGCGCTGCGCCCGGTCCAGCGTGCGCCGCACCTCGGGACGCCCGGACTCCAGGGTGGCGATCTTCTGGCCGCGGCCCAGCCGCTCGCGCAGCCAGGTTTCGTAGCCCGCCACCGCGCGCGGCTCGCCGGCGGCCAGCAGCGCATAGCCGATGCGGCTGCCCGGCGCGATCAGGCCCGTGGCCGGCAGGTCGCTGGCGCGCAGCATCACGCGGGGCGCGACGTTGACGAACTGCATGCCGCGGTCGGGTTCGTAGGTAATGATCCGGTCCACACGCAGACTCGCATCGCCCAGCGCGAGCGCGTCGCCCACCTGCAGGCCCAGCAGCGCCAGCAATTGCGCATCCACCCACACCGTGCCTTTGGGCGGCACGCCGCGCGCCGGCTCGTCGGGGGCGAACGGCGCGCTGGCCACTCGCAGCGCGCCGCGCAGGGGGTAGCCCGGCTCCACCGCCTTGACGGAGGCGAGCTGGGCGCTGCCGCCCGCGCCGCCGGCCATGGAAGGAAACTGCCAGGTGCGCGAGACTTCCAGGCCCCGCGCGCGGGCTTCTTCCAGGAAGGCCGCGGGAATGGGCTCGTCGGCGTCCAGCACAAGGTCGGCGCCCAGCATCTGGCCGGCATCGCGTTCCAGCGCGCGGCCCACGCGGTCGGCCAGGAAGCCCACGCTGGTCACCGCGGCCACCGCCAGCACCAGCGCCAGCGCCAGCAGACGCAGTTCGCCGGCGCGCCAATCGCGCACGCTCATGGCGGCGCCGAGCCTCAGCGCGGCCCGCAAGCCGGGGCGGCGAGCCCGGGCGGCATCAGGGAAATCCATCAGTCTGCAATCCTGTCCAACGGCCGGAATGGGGGCCGAATCCCGCTATCATGCGCGCAGTGCGGCGCAGCGCCGCCGTCAAAGATACCCAAAAACCGGAGAAGACAATGCGTAAATCCTGGCTCGCCGCAGCCCTCCTGGCCACTTGCGCCGCCACCGCCTCCCTGCCCGCCGCGGCCGAAACCACGCTCAAGATGGCTTATGCGCTGTCCACGTCCTCGCACTACGGCGCGGGCGCCCAGGCCATGGCGCAGTCCATCGAGGCGTCCACGGCGGGCAGGTACAAAATACAGCAATTCGCCAACAGCGCCCTGGGCGGCGAGCGCGAAGTCATCGAAGGCCTGCAGATCGGCACCATCGACCTGGCCATCGTTTCCACCGGCGCCACGCTGAATTTCGTGCCCGAAACCGGGGTCTTCGACATTCCCTTCCTGCTGCGCGACCTGGACCACGCCCGCAAGGTGCTCGACGGCAAGATCGGCCAGGACATGCTGGCCAAGTTTCCCAGCCGCGGCATCGTGGCCCTGGCCTGGGGCGAACAGGGCTTTCGCCACCTGACCAACAACGTGCGCCCGGTCAAGACCCCGGCCGACGCCAAGGGCCTGAAGATCCGCACCACGGAAAACCCCATCCACATCGCGGCGTTCCGCCAGATCGGCATCCTGCCCACCCCCATGGCCTGGCCGGAAGTGGCCACCGCCCTGCAGCAGGGCACGATCGACGGCCAGGAGAACCCGCTGTCGGTCATCACCTCCGCCAAGCTCTCGCAGATGCAGAAGTACCTGTCGCTGACCGGCCACGTCTACGGCCCGGCCCTGGTGCTGATGTCGGCCAGCGCCTACGAAGGACTCTCGAAAGAGGACAAGGCCAACTTCGACAAGGCCGGCAAGGCGTCCGCCCAGGCCATGCGCGCCTACGTGGACAACATCGAGAAAACCGGCGTCGAGCAGCTCAAGAAGGAAGGCATGCAGGTCAGCGAAGTGGACCGCGCCGCCTTCGCCGCCGCCGTGGAGCCCGCCTACGCCGAATACAACAAGAAGTTCGGCAAGGATCTCATCGAGGCCATCCGCAACACCAAGTAAGAAGCGCCCGGCGCGGCCCCTTCGCGGGGCCGCGCATGCGCGCATCCCTGCGTTTTCCCTCTGCGGAATCCATTCCATCATGCGTTTGCTCTGCGCCTTCGACCGGGGCCTTTTCAGGCTGGTTTCGGTCATTGCCCAATTGCTGCTCGTGGCCTCGGCCGCCGCCGCCTTCTACCAGGTCATCGCCCGTTTCGTGCTGCAGTCCCCGGCCGACTGGAGCGAGGTGCTGACCCGGGCCCTCCTCATCTGGACCGTCCTGCTGGGCGTGGCCCTGGCCTTTCGCCATGGCGCCATGATCAGCGTGGAAATGCTGCGCAACCTGCTGGGCGGGCGCCCGCGCCGCGTGCTGGAAGGCTGCATCGGGGTGGTGTGCGCCGCCTTCCTGCTGGCCGTGGCCTGGATCGGCGGCCAGATGACGTATCGCGTGCGCTTCCAGAACGTGCCCAGCCTGGACATTCCCATTTCCTGGATCTACCTCGCCATCCCGGTGGGCGCCACGCTGGCGGCCATCGGCGTGCTGGCTCGCTGGTTCGCCCACCAGGAAAACGACGCCCCGGTGCGCAATGACGCCCAGGGCTGAACGCGGGCTGCCGCCGCGAGGCGGCGGCTTCATGCGGCGGGCTCGGCGCGACACTGCCTCAACATCGTAGATACCGATATCACCATGTCCCAATTAATGATTGTCTCGATGCTGATTTTCTTCGGACTGTCGGTGCCGGTCGCCGTGTCGATCGGACTGGCCAGCCTGGCGGGAGTCGGCGCGGCCCACCTGCCCTGGCTGGTGGTGGCGCAACAGCTTTTCGCGGCCCTGGACAAGTATCCCCTGGTCGCCATTCCGTTCTTCATCCTGGCGGGCAATCTCATGGAGGCCGGCGGTATTTCCGAGCGCATGGTGGACTTCGCCAAGAGCGTGGTGGGCGGCGTGCAGGGCGGCCTGGCCTGCGCCTGCGTGCTGACCTGCATGATCTTCGCCGCCGTGGCGGGCTCCAGCGTGGCCACGACTTTCGCCGTGGGCGCCATCCTGATCCCCGCCATGGTCCGCCATGGCTATCCGGCGCCCTTCGCGGCCGCGCTGCAGGCCAGCGCGGCCGAGCTCGGCGTCATCATCCCGCCGTCCATACCCATGATCCTGTTCGCCGTGTCCACCGACACCTCCACCGGCGAACTGTTCATCGCGGGCGTGGTGCCCGGCATCCTGATCGGCCTGGCGCTGATGCTCTATGTGTGGTTCTACGCCCGCCGCAACGGGCTGGGCGCGCGCGACGGCGAAGGCCGGCTGCCCCTGTGGCAGTCGTTCCGGCGCGCTGCGCTGGCGCTGATGATGCCCGTCATCATCCTGGGCGGCATCTACGGCGGCATCTTCACGCCCACCGAGGCCTCGGTGGTGGCGGTGGTCTACGCGGTAGTGGTGGGCAAGTTCGTCTACCGCCGGCTGGCCATGCGCCAGCTCTCCGAGACCCTGCACAAGTCGGTGGTGTCCACCGCCGTCATCATGTTCGTCATCGCCAACGCGGGCGTCTTCAGCTTCCTGCTCAACCGGGCCGGCGTGCCGGACGCGCTGGGAAGCTGGCTGGCCGGCGTGTTCGACACCAAGATCACCTTTCTGCTGGGCGTGAACGTGGCGCTCTTCATCATCGGCATGTTCGTCGAGACCTCCGCCTCCATCGTGGTGCTGGCCCCGCTGCTGCTGCCGGTGGCGCTGCAGTTCGGGGTCGACCCCGTGCACTTCGGCCTCATCATGGTGGTGAACCTGGCGCTGGGCATGGTCACCCCGCCGTTCGGCGTGAACCTGTTCGCGGCCTGCGCCGTGGCCAGGCTGCCGCTGGAACGGCTGATCCGGCCCCTGCTTCCCTTCGTGGGGGTGGTGCTGCTCTGCCTGCTGGTCATCACCTACTGGCCCGGCCTCTCGCTGGGGCTGCGCGACCTGGTTTACGCGAAGTGAAATAAGAAAAAGCCCCTTGCGGGGCTTTTTCTTCTGTAGGGAGGCTAGACTTCGCGCTCTTCGGTCTTGAGGTGGTTGTCGCGGGCGAAATCCACCACGAACTTGTAGGCGAGCGGTTCCAGTTCGCGCAGGCGCTGATCGACCACGATGCCCCGCACGCCGTCGATCACCACGGGCAGCACGTAGGGGGAATAGGTGAGATGGTTGCCGGCGCTGCCGGCGGGGCGGAACTGGGCCATGACGCCGGCCAGGCGCTCCGCCCAGTCGCTGGGGCGGAAACGGCTGCCGCTTTCGGTGACGCCATGGATAACGAATTGTCTGACGCGAGTTGACATGTGTTCTTCACTACAGGGCGCTTCCCACGAAAAGCCGGAGTGTCGGCGTTATCAAACATGCGCCCTGCGCCGCGAATTGTATATTATTGATCCTTTGGTCTCTCCCCAAGGGCTGTCCGCCGCCTGAAATGGGCTTCTTTTCCCGGCCCGCCCGCATGCGCCGCCGCGCGCCGGGCCTGGCGCGGACGGACTCGCCGGCTCGCGGCCCGAGGCGCCCCCTCGCGACGCGGCCGCCATTGGGGGCCACCCTGGAGAATCCACGATGACCTCGCCTCTGGCAAACATCTATGCCCGGCTGCCGGTATCGTTCACGCACGGCCAGGGCGTCTGGCTTTGGGATGCCCAGGGCCGCAAGTATCTCGACGCCCTGTCGGGCATCGGCGTGTCGTGCCTCGGCCATGCCCATCCGAGGCTGGTGTCCGCCATCAGCGAACAGGCCGCGCGCGTCATCCATACCTCCAACATCTACGAGATTCCCCAGCAAACCGCGCTGGCCGAGCGCCTGACGCGGCTGTCCGGCCTGCAGGAGGCGGCCTTCGGCAACAGCGGCTCCGAAGCCAACGAGGCCGCCATCAAGCTTGCCCGCTACTACGCCTACCAGTGCGGCAACCGCCATGCGCACATCATCACCATGGATTCGTCCTGGCATGGCCGCACCCTGGCCACGCTGGCGGCCACCGGCAGCGACAAGGCCCGCAAGGGCTTCGAGCCCCTGCCCACCGGCTTCATCCAGGTGCCCTACAACGACCTGGCCGCCGTGCGCGCGGCCGGCGACGCCGAGCCGCGCGTGGCCGCCGTGCTGCTGGAAGCCCTGCAGGGCGAAGGCGGCATCCGTCCGTCCGACGCCGAATTCCTGCAAGGGCTGCGCCAGCTCTGCACCGAACGCGGCTGGCTGCTCATGATCGACGAGGTGCAGTCCGGCATCGGGCGCACGGGCAAGTGGTTCGCCCACCAGTGGGCCGGCATCCGCCCCGACGTCATGACGCTGGCCAAGGGCCTGGCGGGCGGCGTGCCCATCGGCGCCATGCTGGCCGGCGGCCCGGCCGCGGGCGTGTTCACGCCCGGCACGCACGGCACCACCTTCGGCGGCGGACCGCTGGTCTGCGCGGCCGGCCTGGCGGTGCTGGACGCGCTCGAATCCGAAAACCTGCTCGACAACGCCCGCACCGTGGGCGAGCGCCTGAAGAGCGCCCTGGCCCGCGAGCTCGCCGGCGTAAACGGGGTGCTCGACGTGCGCGGCCGCGGCCTGATGCTGGGCATCGAGCTCGCCCGCCCCTGCGGCGCGCTGGCCCTGCGCGCGCTCGAGGCGGGGCTGCTCATCAACGTCACGCGCGAGCGCGTCATCCGGCTGCTGCCGCCCCTCATCCTCGATGCGGCGCAGGCCGACCTCATCGCCGGCACGCTCGCGCCCCTCATCAAACGGTTCCTGGCCGAAGAAACATAATCAACGCCTGCCCGGGCCACGAGCCTGGGCGGGCCCAACGACCTGCGACACAACCATGACACCTCCCACGACTCAAAACGGCCCCCTGCGGCATTTCCTCCAGTTCAAGGACTTCTCCTCCGCCGAGATCGCCTATGTGCTGGACCGCGCCCGCATCATCAAGGAAAAGTTCAAGCGCTACGAACCCCACATGCCGCTGCACGACCGCACGCTGGCCATGGTGTTCGAAAAGGCCAGCACGCGCACCCGCGTCTCGTTCGAGGCGGGCATGTACCAGATGGGCGGCTCGGTCATCAACCTGACCTCCAACGACTCGCAGCTCGGCCGCTCCGAGCCCATCGAAGACACGGCGCGCGTCATCTCGCGCATGGTCGACATCGTCATGATCCGCACGTTCGAGCAGACCCGCATCGAACGCTTCGCCTCGCACTCGCGCGTGCCCGTCATCAACGGCCTCACCAACGAATTCCACCCCTGCCAGATCCTGGCCGACATCTTCACCTACATCGAGCACCGCGGCCCCATCGCGGGCAAGACCGTGGCCTGGGTGGGCGACGCCAACAACATGGCCTACACCTGGCTGCAGGCGGCTGAAATGCTGGGTTTCACGCTGCACGTTTCCACGCCGGCCGGCTACGAGCTCGAGCCCGCCCGCATCGGCCAGCCGCCGGCCGCCGTGCTGCGCCAGTTCAAGGACCCCATGGAAGCGTGCAAGGGCGCGCACTTGGTCACCACCGACGTCTGGACCAGCATGGGCTACGAAGCCGAAAACGAAGAACGCCGCGCCGCCTTCGCCGACTGGTGCGTGGACGCCGACATGATGGCGGCCGCCGACCCTCAGGCCGTCTTCATGCACTGCCTGCCGGCCCACCGCGGCGAGGAAGTCACCGGCGAAGTCATCGACGGCCCGCAGAGCGTGGTCTGGGACGAGGCCGAAAACCGCCTGCACGTGCAGAAGGCGCTGATGGAGTTCCTGCTGCTGGGCCGGATCGAATAAGCCGCGGCCGGCCGGCACGCCTGCGGCCCCTCGGCGCCCGCCGCAGGGCCGCGCGCGGTGCGGCCCTCGCATTTGCGGCTACAGGATCCGCGCGAACATGGTGCGCCGCGTGTTCCGGAACGAAGGCCGCACCCGGCTGCTCCAGTCGGTGGCGCGCACCGCAAGCCAGGGCGGACTGCCGAAGGTTTCGCGCGTGCGCAGGTCGTAGCACGCGAGATAGCGCGGCGGCTCGTGCAGGCATTCGTAGCGCCGCGCGCGCACGGTGCCGGGCACGGCAGCCAGCCCGGGCAGATGCTCCTCGTCGTACCAGGCATTGAAATCGGCTTCGGCCTGCGGCAACACGTCGGTTTCCACGATGTAGTGCCAGGGCGCGTCCTGCCCCGCCGACGCGCCGGGCCGGTCGATCGTGGCGTGCAGCACGCGCACGCGCGCGCCGGCCAGCTGCTCGGCGGCGCGCGCGCGCACCTCCGGCAGCGCCGCCTCGGGGCCGTGCGCATAGAGGTAGCAAAGCGGCTCGTCCACCGCCGCATAGGCCCGGAACGTCACGCCTGAAAGGCCCGCTCCCAGGCGGGCGGCCAGGTCGGCGGCCCGCGCCGCGTCGAACCGTTCGCCCAGGGAAATCAGCAATACTGCTTCGTGCCGCATCGTCGTCCTCCGTTCAATGTCCCACGCGCAGCGCCACCAGGAAGCGCGACACCATGTTGTAGGCGGCCGCCGTCGCCGCCAGCTCCACCAATTGCGCATCGTTCCAGCGCTCGCGCAGCGGCGCGAAAACAGCGTCCGGCACCTCGATATCGCGGGTCATGGCGTCGGTGAACGCCAGCACCTCGGCTTCGCCCGGCTCCAGGCCCGCGACCGCGTCCGGCCCGGGGCCGGCGCGCAGCCGCTCGACGACGGCCCGCGGCATGCCGGCCGCCAGGGCATGCGGTACGTGGGCCTCGAATTCATAGGGCGCGCCGTTCAGCGTGGCCACGCGCAGGATGATCAGCTCGCGCAGCCGGGGCGGCAGCGAAGTCTGCTGGCGGATGGCCGTCAGCATGGCTTCCCAGCCCTGCGCCACCGGCGCACTGTTGAGCAGCACCTGATACAGGGGCGAGATGCGCCCCCGGGCCGAGGCGATGCGGCTTTCGAGGCCGGCCAGCTCGGGGCGCGTGCCCGGCTCGACGGGAGAAACCCGGCAGGTCTTCATGGCTCACTCCGGACGGATGTTCTTGCGCTGGATCAGCGCGGTCCATTTCTGGCGGTCGGCCGCGATGAGCGCCGCCAGTTCCTGCGGCGAGGTGGGCGCGGCCTGGGCGCCGAACTTCTCCAGGCGCGCCTTGACCGTGGCGTTTTCCAGCGCCGCGCGCACGGCCCGGTTGAGCCTGTCGATGACGGCGGGCGGCGTGGCCGCCGGCGCGACCAGTCCGTACCAGTTGTTCGACTCCACGCCCGCGATGCCCTGTTCGGCCAGGGTCTGGACCTCGGGCAGCAAGGGGTGGCGCGCCGGGGCGGCTATGCCCAGCGCCTTCAGCTTGCCGCCCTGGATGTGGCCGATGAGCCCGGGCACGTCGCCGAAGAAGCCCGCCACCTGGTTGCCCATGACGTCGTTGATCACGGGCGCGGCGCCCTTGTACGGCACGTGCAGCACCTTGGCCTTGCTGGCGTCGGCGAACATCTCCAGCGTCAGGTGGGGGATGCTGCCGATGCCGGAGGAGCCGATGGCGACCGCCTGCGGCGCGGCCTGCGTGCGCTTGACGAAATCCGCCGCGTCGGAGGCCGGGTTGGATGGGTTCACCACGAATACGGTGGCGTTGTTCACCACCCGGGACACCGGCGCGAAATCGCGCGCCGGATCGTAGGGCAGATCCTTGTACAGCGCCGGGCTGATGGACACCGCGCCCACGCTGGTCAGAAACAGCACCGAGCCGTCCGCCGGCGCCTTGGCCACGTAGGCCGCCGCGATATTGCCGTTGGCCCCCGCCTTGTTCTCGACGATGACCTGCTGCCCCAGCTCCTTGCCCAGTTGCTCGGCCAGCACACGGCCCACCAGGTCTACCGGGCCGCCGGGCGGAAAGGCCACGATCAGCCTCACCGGCCCGTCCGCGCGGGCCGTTCCCAGCGCCGCCAGGCCCAGCAGCCCGGCGCAAAACAGTTTCCTCAACATGAATGTCTCCTTTGCTTTGATGATTCGTCTGGTGGAATCGGGCGGGTTCCCGGCCCCGCCTTCGGAAAGCCGCTACGCAAAACCGTAGAGGCGCGCCGGGTTGTCGACCAGCACGCGCCGGCGCAGGCCGGCGTCGGGACAGGACTGGAAGAACAGGTCCGCCAGCTCGCCGTCGTCCGGCATGTCGCCCGACACATTGGGATGCGGCCAGTCCGTGCCCCACAGCGTGCGCCCGGGCAACGCCTCCACCAGGGCCCGCACGAAGGGCAGGCCCTCGGCGTAGGGTCGCCGGCCCGACGCGATGCGGTCGATGCCCGACACCTTCACCCATGCCTGCGGCACCGCGGCCAGGTCGAGCAGGGCGCGGAACGCGGGCGCGCTCACGCCTTCCGCCGCCCGCACGCGCCCCATGTGGTCCACCACGAAGGGCAGCGGCAGCGCGCGCAGACGCGGCAGCAGCCCCGGCAGCATGGCGCCGTCCACGTGCAGGCAGAGATGCCAGCCCAGCGGCGCGATCAGGCTCACGACGTGGTCGAACACGGCCGCCTCGGGCGCGCCGCCCAGGTGCGGCACGAAGTTGAAACGCGCGGCCCGCACGCCCGCCTCGTGCAGCGCGCGCACCCCGCCGGACGTCGCGTCGGCGCCCAGCAGCGCCACGCCCCGGTAGCGGCCCTGGCCGCGCGCCAGGGCATCGAGCAGCGCCGCGTGATCCGCGCCATGGCAATTGGCCTGCACGATCACGGCCCGTTCCACGCCCAGGCGGGCATGCAGCGCGGCCAGCTTTTCGAACGGCGCATCGGGCGGCGTGTAGGCGCGCCCCTCGGCGTAGGGAAAGCGGTCGGCCGGGCCGAAGACGTGGCAATGCGCATCGCAGGCGCCCGGCGGCAGTCCGTGCCGGGGCCGGGACGGGGTTTCGAGGGGAGGACGGCAATCGGGCACGGCGCATTCCTGTATGGCTAAAAGCGCATGGTGGCCGATTGCGGCCCACCAACCAATGCTATATCTTTGATTTCAGATATACATTTTTTCTATATCAATTCCATGGATCTCAAACAGATCGAGTACTTCGTGCGCGTGGCCGAGCGCCGCAGCTTTTCGCGCGCGGCCGAAATGCTGGACGTGGCCCAGCCCACGCTCAGCCGCCAGGTGCGGCTGCTGGAACTCGAGCTGGGCCAGCATCTGCTGTACCGCAACGGCCGGGGCGCCGAGCCCACCGAAGCGGGGCTGCGCTTCCTGGAACACGCCCGCGCCCTGCTCGCCCTGGCCGAGCGTGCCCGCGAAGACCTGCAGACCCTGCGCGCCACGCCGGCCGGCAAGGTGGTGGTGGGGCTGCCGCCCCGCATCGCCCGGGTGCTCACGCCGCCGCTGGTGCAGGCGTTCCGGCGCGGCTTTCCCGAGGCGTCCATCGCCGTGGCCGAGGGCCTGAGCGCGCAGGTGCGCGAATGGCTGCTCGCCGGACGGGTGGACCTGGCCCTGCTGTACGATCCGGCCCCCTCGCCGCAGCTCGCCTACGAATCGCTGTACCGCGAAGACCTGGTGCTGGCGGCGGCGGCCGGCCGCCAGCCTCCCCTGCCCGCCCGGGTCGAGGTCGGCCAACTGGGACGCTACCCGCTGGTGCTGCCCAGCCTGCCCAACGCCATCCGGACCCTGGTCGAAAGCGTCTGCCGCCGCCGCGGCGTGCGCCTGCAGGTGGCCGCCGAGGTCGACGCCGTGCAGACCATCGTGGAACTGGCCGCCCAGGGCGACGCCTACGCCATCCTGCCCCGCTCGGCCGCACGCGGCCCCGCGGCGGAGCATCCGCTCTCGCTCTGCGAAATCGGCAATCCGCGCATCCTGAACGACCTGGTGCTGGCCAGCGCCCGCCACCGGCCGGCCACCCGCCTGGCCACGGCCACCGCCGCGCTGATCCGCGGCCTGGACATCGCCGGGCTGCTTGCCCCGCCCGCTTCCGCGGGCGCTCGCGGCGGCCCGCGCCCGGGCCGCCCGCCCGGCCAAAAGAGTTAAACTAACCGGTCACATTTCTTGTTTGGCGGCTCGCTGTTGTCAAAGTCCGCTGTCAAAGTCCTGTTGGCGTCTCACCTCGAACAATGACCACTATCCTCCCGAACCTTCCCACCGGCCAGAAGGTGGGCATCGCCTTTTCCGGCGGCCTCGACACCAGCGCCGCGCTGCTCTGGATGCGCAACAACGGCGCCATCCCGTATGCGTACACCGCTAACCTGGGCCAGCCCGACGAAGCCGACTACGACGAGATTCCCCGCAAGGCCATGGCCTACGGCGCCGAGAACGCCCGCCTGATCGACTGCCGCGCGCAGCTTGTGGCCGAGGGCATCGCCGCCCTGCAATCGGGCGCCTTCCACGTCTCGACCGCCGGCATCACCTACTTCAACACCACGCCCATCGGCCGCGCCGTCACCGGCACCATGCTGGTGGCCGCCATGAAGGAAGACGACGTCAACATCTGGGGCGACGGCAGCACCTTCAAGGGCAACGACATCGAGCGCTTCTACCGCTACGGCCTGCTCACCAATCCCGACCTCAAGATCTACAAGCCCTGGCTGGACCAGCGCTTCATCGACGAGCTGGGCGGCCGCGCCGAAATGTCCGAGTACATGCGCCAGGCGGGCTTCGACTACAAGATGTCGGCCGAGAAGGCCTATTCCACCGACTCCAACCTGCTCGGCGCCACGCACGAAGCCAAGGACCTGGAACAGCTCAGCTCCGGCATCCGCATCGTCAAGCCCATCATGGGCGTGGCATTCTGGCGCGACGACGTGGCCGTCAAGGCCGAGGAAGTCCGCGTGCGCTTCGAGGAAGGCCAGCCCGTGGCCCTGAACGGCGTGGAGTATTCCGACCCCGTCGAGCTCATGCTGGAAGCCAACCGCATCGGCGGCCGCCACGGCCTGGGCATGAGCGACCAGATCGAAAACCGCATCATCGAAGCCAAGAGCCGCGGCATCTACGAAGCCCCGGGCATGGCCCTGCTCTTCATCGCCTATGAGCGCTTGGTCACCGGCATCCACAACGAAGACACCATCGAGCAGTACCGCGAAAACGGCCGCAAGCTGGGCCGCCTGCTGTACCAGGGCCGCTGGTTCGACCCGCAGGCCATCATGCTGCGCGAAACCGCCCAGCGCTGGGTGGCGCGCGCCGTCACCGGCGAAGTCACGATCGAACTGCGCCGCGGCAACGACTACTCGCTGCTGAACACCGAGTCGCCCAACCTCACGTACGCGCCCGAGCGTCTGTCCATGGAAAAGGTCGAAAACGCCCCGTTCACGCCGGCCGACCGCATCGGCCAGCTCACCATGCGCAACCTCGATATCGCCGACACCCGCGAAAAGCTCTTCACCTACGTGAAGACGGGCCTGCTGGCCTCGTCCGGCACCTCGTTGCCGCAACTGAAGGACGAAAAGAAGTAAGCCGCCCCGCGGCCATCCCGAAAAAACCCTCGGCGCCGAAAGCGCCGAGGGTTTTTTTATCGTTGGGGCCCCCAAGGAGACGAAACCGCTCCCGCAGGCAACCGGCCGGACGCCCGGTGCGGCAAGCGCCTCTGCCCGCGCCTCAGAGTTCCACCTGCATGCCCATTTCCACCACGCGGTTGGCCGGGATCTTGAAGAACTTGGTGCTGCGCGTGGCGTTGCGCGCCATGAACGAGAACAGCGCCCGGCGCCAGCGCAGCATGGCCGGTTTCCTGGCCGCCACCACGGTCTGGCGCGACAGGAAGAACGAGGTGCGCATGGGTTCCAGGTCGATCTCGGGATAGGCCTCGGCGATCTGGCGCAGCGCGTCCGGCACGTCGGGGTCTTCCTTGAAGCCGTAGTTCACGGCGGCCTGCCAGCTCGACGCGCTGAGCTTGTGGACCTCGAAACGCTCGTCTTCCGATACGTAGGGCACGTCGGCCACGCGGATCGAGAGAAACACCACGTGCTCGTGCAGCACCTTGTTGTGCTTGAGGTTGTGCAGCAGCGCCGGCGGCACGTTGCCGGCATTCATGGTCATGAAAATCGCGGTGCCGGGCACGCGCGAGGGCGGGAACGCCTCGAGCTGCTCCATGAACTCGCCCAGCGGCTGGCGGTCGCGCTGCTGCATGTCGGCCAGCAGCCGGCGGCCGCGCCGCCACGTCATCATCAGCGTGAACACCACGATGGCCACCAGCAGCGGCAGCCACCCGCCCTCGTGGATCTTGAACACGTTGGCCGAGAACAGCAGCACGTCGAACAGCAGCAGCAGGCCCAGCACGGCCAGCCAGAGCAGGCGTCTGGCGCCCGTGCTGCCGCGCGGCAGCACCGCGAAAGCCAGCACCGAGGTCGTGAACATGGTGCCCGTGACGGCAAAGCCGTAGGCCGCAGCCAGGTTGTCGGAGTTGCGGAACATCAGCACCAGGATCAGCACCGCGCACAGCAGCAGCGCATTGACCTGCGGCAGGTAGATCTGCCCTTTCTCGATGGCCGAGGTGTGCAGGATCTGCATACGGGGCCAGAAGCCCAGCTGCACCGCTTGCCGGGTGACCGAGTACGCCCCCGAGATCACCGCCTGCGAGGCCACGATGGTGGCCACGGTAGCCAGGGCCACCAGCGGCGCGAGCGCCCAGTCCGGCGCCATCATGAAGAAGGGATTGCGGATGGCATCGGGGTTGCGCAGCAGCAGCGCGCCCTGCCCGAAATAGCAGAGCGTGAGCGCCGGCAGCACCATGCTGAACCAGGCGCGGCGTATGGCTGCGCGCCCGAAATGCCCCATGTCCGCGTACAGCGCCTCGGCGCCCGTCAGCGCCAGCACCACCGCGCCCAGCAGCACGAAACTGACCAGGGGGGATTCCAGCACGAAGCGCACGGCCCATATCGGATTCAGCGCGGCCAGGACTTCGGGCGTCTGCCAGACCTGCCAGCCGCCCAGGGCCGCCAGGGTGCCGAACCACAGGGCCATCACCGGCCCGAACAGCTTGCCCATGGCGCCCGTGCCGTGCGACTGGATGGCGAAAAGCGCCACCAGCACCACCAGCGCGATGGGCACCACCCAGTGGTCGAGCTGGTGCGAGACGATGCCGATGCCCTCCAGCGCCGAGAGTACGGAGATCGCCGGGGTAATCATGCTGTCGCCATAGAAGAGCGCGGCGCCGAAGATACCCAGCACGATCAGCACCCAGCGCAGCCGGCCTTCCCGCCCGCGCACCGCGAGTTCCAGCAGGGCCAGCGTGCCGCCCTCGCCGCGGTTGTCGGCGCGCAGCACCAGCGTCACATACTTGAACGACACCACGATCATCAGCATCCAGAACAGGATGGACAGCACGCCCAGCACGTGCTGGGGCGCCAGGTCGGTGTGCACGCTCAGGCCCGTCAGGCAGGCGCGCAACGTGTACAGCGGGCTGGTGCCGATGTCGCCGTACACCACGCCCAGCGCCCCCATGACGAGAGCGGCGCGAGACGAAGGCGCGTGTGCGGTGGCGGTCGAGGGAGGAATGCTGGCCGTTCCCTGGCTCATGGTGTGGGTTCTTGGCGGGTGAGTTGGGCTCCCTTGCGGGGGCCGGGAAACACGACGGAAATCCGCGTGCCGGGGAAATCGGGCCGGCTGGTGAGCTTCCACCACGCCCCGTGCGCGTGCGCGATCTCGCGCACGATGGCCAGGCCCAGGCCGGAGCCGCCCGCCGTGGCGGTGGGCGAGCGGTAGAACGCCTCGAACACCCGGTCGCGTTCCTGCGGCGGAATGCCGGGGCCATCGTCTTCCACGGTGAGCGAAGGCGGATTCGCCCCCACGATGAGGGTAATGCGGCCCCGGGCATTGCCGTAGCGCAGCGCGTTGTCGATGAGGTTGCCCAGCAGCTCGGCCAGCAGCAGCGGGTCGGCGTCGATCCAGATCGGCGTGTCGGGCGCCACGAGGTCCAGCTCGTAGTGCGCCTCGCGGGCGCGCGGAAACCATTCCGCCCCGTGGGCCCGCACCCATTCGCACAGGTCGATGCGCACGAAACTGTCTTGCGGGCGGGCGTTGGGGTCGGCGCGGGCCAGCACCAGCAGCTGCTGGCCCAGCCGGATCATGCGGTCGCTGACGGCCTTGATGCGCTCCGCTCGGGCCCGCACGTCGTCGGGCAGCGGCCGCGCCAGCATGAGCTCGGACTCCAGTCTCAGCCCCGACAGCGGCGTGCGCAGCTGGTGCGCCGCATGGCCGATGAAGCGGCGCTGCGCGGCCAGCGAGGCGTCCAGGCGGATCAGCAGGTCGTTGGTATGCGCCACCAGGGGCTCGATCTCGACCGGAACGCCGGCAACCTCCAGCGGCTGCATGTCGTCGATGGAGCGCTGCCGGATCTCCTCGGACAGCAGGTTCACCGAGCGCAGGCCGGAGCGCACGCCCTGCACCACCACCCAGGTGAACACCGCCACCAGCGCCACCTGCCCCACCACCATGAGCCAGAAGAAATCCTCCAGCATCCATAGCGACATGTCGATCTTGTGCGTGATGACCCAGGTGGCGGCGAGGTCCAGCAGGACCAGCAGCAGAATGGGCGGCATCAGCCGTATGACCAGATACCGTGCGAGCGAGCCCGAGGGCAGGAGCGGGCGGGAGACGGGGGTGCGGGGCGGTAGGCTGCGTTCCTGCGTCATTTGGCGTGGACTGGCCCTGTGCGATGGAAAATGGCTGCCAGGAAGCCGCGGGCAGCCCCGCGAGCCGTGCCTGTCAGGCCGACTCCACATCCAGCATGTAGCCGAAGCCGCGCACGGTCTGGATGCTCGCGCCCGTGCCTTCCAGGCGCTTGCGCAGGCGGTAGACGTAGACTTCGACGGCGTTCTCGCTGAAATCCGCATCCCAGGCGGAAAGCGAATTCACGATCTGGCGCTTGGTGACCACGCGGCCCACGCGGGCCATGAGCATCTCGAGCACCGAAAGCTCGCGCACCGAAAGCGCCAGGCGCTGGCCGTTGGCGCGGACTTCGCGGCCCACGGTGTCGAACGCCAGCGGGCCGACCTCGATCAGGGGCTGCGCCTGGCCGGAACGGCGCCGGCCGAAGGCCCGCACGCGCGCCGCCAGCTCCGGCAGCTCGAAAGGCTTGGTGACGTAGTCGTCGGCGCCGGCATCCAGGCCGGCGACGCGGTCGTCCAGGCCGTCGCGCGCGGTGAGGATCAACACGGGAACCTGGTTACCGTCCTGGCGCAGTTGCCGCAGCACGTCCAGGCCGCTCATGCCCGGCAGGTTGAGGTCGAGCAGGAGCAGGTCGTAAGGCTGGCCCGCCAGGGCGCCCAGCACGCGGTCGCCGTCGGTCAGCCAGTCGACCGCATAACCCTGGTCGGCCAGGAATTCCTGGAGCGCATGGCCCAGGGTGGTGTCGTCTTCGATTACCAGAACTCGCATGCCGCGATTCTAGCGCGATCCCGGAAAAAAATGGCCCGCCGCACCAAAGGGTGGACAGGCCATGGCCGATCGGGCCCCGGCGGCCGGACCGGGCCCGGGGGCGCTCCCGGTGCGGCGTTCAGTGCGCGGCGGGGGCCGGCGCCGGTGCCGGAGCCGCCGGCGCCGCAGAGGTGGCCGGAGGCGTGGTGACGAAGCCAATGCGCGTCATGCCCGAACGCCGCGCCGCGGCCATGACCTTGGCCAGGACCTCGTAGCGCGTGTTCTGGTCGGCGCGGATGCGGATCTCGGGCTGCGGCTTGGTGCCGGCGAGCGACTTGAACCGGTTGGGCAGGTCGTCGATGTTCACCGGCTTTTCGTCCCAGAACAGCGCGCCGCTGGCATCGATGGCCAGGTCCACGGTCTTGGGCTCTTCCTCGATCTGCTCGGCGGCCACCTGGGGCATGTTGATCTTGATCGAATGCGCCAGCAAGGGCGCGGTGATGATGAAGATCACCAGCAGCACCAGCATGACGTCGATCAGCGGCACCATGTTGATTTCGGACACGGTATGGCTGCCGGATCCCTTGCCCTCGAAGCTGCCAAAAGCCATTATTCGCTCCCGCGTTGAGCCGCGCCTTGCTGGCGGCGCAGGGCGCGCACCTTGCCGTCGGACAGCGCAACCTGCTGGCCGGTGGCGAGAAACGCGAACAGATCATGCGCAAAGGCGTCCAGGCGCGACAGGAACACGCGGTTCTTGCGCACGAAGGCGTTGTACGCCAGCACCGCCGGAATCGCCACCGCCAAGCCCAGGCCGGTCATGATGAGCGCCTCGCCCACGGGCCCGGCGATGCGGTTGATGGTGACGCCATCGGACAGGCCGATGCCCACGAGCGCGTGGTACACGCCCCACACCGTGCCGAACAGGCCGACGAACGGCGCGGTGGAGCCCACCGAGGCCAGCACGGTCAGGCCGTTTTCGAGCTTGGCCGTTTCTTCGTCGATGACCTTGCGCATGGTGCGCGTGACGAAATCGGAGCTCGAGCCCGATTCCTCCAGCTTGGTGGCGCCGAACTTGTTGTGGTGCTGCTGGGCATGCATGGCGTGGCTGGCGAGGTGCGAGAAGGGATCGCGCGCGCCGTGCGTGACGATTTCGTTCTCGACCTGCTCCAGCGAGCTGGCGTTCCAGAACTTGTTCAGGAAATCCGCCGAGCGCTTGCGCATGCTGATGTTGCTGACCGCCTTCACCACGATGAGATACCAGGTGACGAGCGACATCAGGATCAGGATGACGAAGAGCGTCTTGCCGACGAAGTCGCTCTGGGCGACAAAGTGCAGAAAGCCCATGTCGGGCGCGGCCGGGGGCGGGGGCAGCGAGGCGGCGGCGCCGTGCAGGGCGTCGGCGGCCTGGGAAACCGCGCCGGCGGCTTGCTGGACGGCGTCGGCCCCGGTGGAGGCGGCTTGCTGGGCCGCGGGCGCGGCGGCGGCGGCGGCCGGAGCGGAGCCGGCGGCAGAGGCGGCGGCGGGCGCCGTGCTCGCCGCTGCCGGCGCGGCCTGGCCGGTGGCTGCCTGCGCCAGCAGAGTGGCGTGATGCAGAGCGTTGGACATCTCAGTTCCTCATGACGAAATCGAATGGAATCTTGGCTTTGGCGGGGTATGCCACGCCATTGCGCGTATAGGGCTTGAAGCGGGCCTTGCGGGCGGCCGTCAGGGCCGCGTCATCCAGCCTCGGGTATCCCGAGGACGTGTCGATGGAGGCGCGGTCCACCAGGCCCTGGGTGTTGATTTCCACCAGCACCAGCACCCGTCCCTCCTCGCGCAGCCGGCGCGAGGCCATGGGGTAGTTGGGCATGGGCCGGGCTCCGCTGAACTCGATGCTGGACACCAGCACCGGCTGGTCCGGCGGCGGCCCCTGCTGCGGCCCCTGCGGCGCCTGCGTGCCCTCCGGCGCGCCGCTGGGCGGCGCCGGCGGCTGGGGCTTGGGCTCGGCCTTCACTTCCTGCTTGGGCTGAGGCTTGGGCTTGGGTTTCGGCTTGGGCTTGGGCGGCGGTGGCTTGGGCGCCGGCATGGGCGGCTTTTCGACCACGGGCTCGGGTTCGGGCTCCGGCTCGGGTTCGGGCTTGATATCGGGTTCGGGCTCCGGCTCGATTTCCGGCTCGGGCGGCTCAGGCTCCGGCTCGACCACCGGCTGCGGCACTTCGGGTGCGGGCTCCGCCTTGGCGATCTGGGGAATCGGCGCATCCACGACGCTCACCATGATGGCCTCGGGTTCCTCCAGCTGCGGATTTTCAGCGGGCGCCAGGAAAATGGCGCCCACCACCGCCGCATGCAGCGCGAGGACTGCCAGGCCGGCGCCTGTGCGTAAAGCAAGGGATGAGGACGGCGTTGAAGAATTCCAACCGTGTTGAAGACTAGGCATGAATCAGCCAGGGGTGCATTGACTATCCGGCCCGCCTGGTAGACGCGCACCGCAAGGCGACGCCGGCAAGCCGGTACAAGCCAAGCATCATAGCTTAAATGCGAATGATTCGCACGTCCTTTTCACAGTAAGTCAGTCCCGTTCGATTTCCGGACGCAGCATCGACGGCAGGCAAACCGACGGGAAGCAAACCAAGACAGGCAAACCGATGACGGGCAAACCGATGACGGGCAAACAAAAAGCCCGCCATCTCGATGGGCGGGCTTTCGGTGTTTTCGACGGGCCTGGCGCGAACCGGACCCGGAAAGAGACGCGCAGCTTTATGGTGGGTGCTACAGGGGTCGAACCTGTGACCTACGCCTTGTAAGGGCGCCGCTCTACCAACTGAGCTAAGCACCCGGCTTGACGAGGCATGCGGCGCGGTCTCGGATTTCGCCGGGGCCTTGCGCCGCGAGCCACCCTGTCGGGGCACTCAAAAGCATTACGCGGGCCGGAGTATACCGGACCGCGTAATCATGGGCAAATCAGGACCGTCTGGTCGGGCCGGGCGAATCAAGCTGGGCAACAGCCAGCGACCTGCCCCGAGCCGATTCAGTTGACGGCGTCCTTCAGGGCCTTGCCGGGGCGGAACTTCGGCACCTTGGCCTTCTTGATCTTGATGGTTTCGCCGGTGCGCGGGTTACGGCCGGTGCGGGCGGCGCGGGCCGACACGGCAAACGTGCCGAAGCCGACCAGCGTAACCGTGCCGCCCTTCTTGAGGGTGGTCTTGACGGCACCGATCAGGGCGTCGAGCGAACGGCCGGCGGCAGCCTTCGAGATATCGGCCTTGCTGGCGATGTGATCGATGAGTTCGGTTTTGTTCATTCAGGTGTACCCCTCACAAGGTATAGAGTTTGCCGGACAACCGCGCCAGGCGATTTTCAAGCCACGCAACCCTGGCGCAAGCCGGCAAGCGACGAACAGACTAGTGGATAAACTTTTTTCTTGCGCTGCAAAGCACAACTTTTAAACTGCTGCGCCGCCTGGGATCGGCCGGCATCAAGCCGTCGAACCATGGGCGACGCAGACGTGTATTAGGCACTGGCGACAAGCGGCTGTCAAGCGAAAACCGCTGTGGAACCCGCGCCAATACTAGCTTTTCAATCTTTTAGCAATAAACAAAAACGCGCAGGCCGCCGCGGGCGCGGCATGCGCGAACGCGCCCGGACCGCGTTTCAAACGTCGACCCAGCGGCGCAGCAAATTGTGATAGACGCCGGTGAGCGCCACGATGGAGGGGTGGCCCGCCGCGTCATGCGTCAGCCGCTGGATCGCCACATCCATTTCCAGGAGCAGCGCGCGCTGGCTGTCTTCGCGCACCAGGCTCTGCATCCAGAAGAAGGAGCTGATGCGCGCGCCGCGCGTCACGGGATTGACGCGGTGCAGGCTGGTGCCGGGATACAGCACCATGTGGCCGGCGGGCAGTTTCACCGAACGCGGGCCATAGGTGTCGTCGATGACCAGCTCGCCTCCGTCGTAGGAATCCGGCTCGGAGAAGAACAGCGTGGCGGACAGATCGGTGCGCACCCGCTCGCCGGTGGCGCCCACGCCGCGCACGGCGTTGTCGATGTGGTAGCCGAACGCCTCGCCGCCTTCGTAGCAGTTGAAGAGCGGCGGAAATATCTTGCGCGGCAGCGCCGCCGACATGAACAGGTTGTTGGCCGACAGGCGCTGCAGGATGAGGTTGCCCAGCTCCTGCGCCAGCGGATGCGTTTCGGGCAATTGCCTGTTTTTCTTCACGCCGGCCGATTGATAGCCTGCTGTGACCTTGCCGTCCACCCACTCGGCGGCTTCGAGCCGACGCCGGATTTCGGCAGCTTCTTGCGGACTGAAGACGTCCGCGATCTGTATGAGCATGATTGCGCCCCGACTGAACATACGCGCGAGCGGCGCGCCGCCCGCGATCCGCTGGATTATCCCGGCAGACAGGCATTGAGCGCCTGATCGAAGTCAAACAGCAGGTCGGCCTCGTCCTCGATGCCCACCGAGACGCGGATCAGGCTGTCGGCGATGCCCATCTGCCTGCGGCGCTCCGGCCCCATCTCGTAATAGATGGTATGGGCGGCGGGCAGCGCCAGGCTGCGCGTGTCGCCCAGGTGCGTGGCCATCAGCACGACGCGCAGGCGGTTGAGGAAATCGAAGCAGTCCACGCCCTCGGCGAGCTCCACGCCCAGCAGGCCGCCGAAACGGGAGCCGAAGAGCGCCTTGGCGCGCTCGTGCTGGGGATGGCCGGGCAGGCCGGGATAGTGCACCCTGGCCACGCCGCGATGGGATTCGAGCAAGCGCGCCAGCGCCAGGGCGTTGGAGCAATGGCGCGCCATGCGCAGCGCCAGCGTCTCGGCGCCCACCGCGATGCGGTGCGCGGGCTCGGCGGCCAGCGTGCCGCCCATGTCGCGCAGGCCCTTTTTCTTGACCTGGGTCAGGCCCCAGCTCGTGGACGGCCCCTTGCGGTAGGCCTCGTAAATGTTCGCATAGCCCGACCAGTCGTACAGCCCGGTGTCCGTCACCGAGCCGCCGAGTGCATTGCCGTGGCCGCTGATGTACTTGGAAAGCGAATTCATCACCAGCGAGGCGCCCACGGAAGCGGGCTGGAACATCCAGGGCGAGGTGAGCGTGTTGTCCACGACGTAGACCAGGCCGTGCTCGCGGCAGATCTGGCCGATGACGGCGAGGTCGGCGACCTGGGTGCCGGGGTTGGCGATGGTTTCGGTGAAGACCATGCGCGTCTCGGGACGCAGCGCGGCGCGCACCTGCGCCGCGTCGGTGACGTCCACGAAAGTGATCTCCACGCCCAGCTCCTGCAGCGTGCCCAGCAGGCTGTTGGTGTTGCCGAAGATGAACTGGCTGGACACGAGGTGGTCGCCGCGGCGCAGCAAGGTGGTGAAGATGGCGGACAGCGCCGCCATGCCGGTCGCGAACGACACCGTGCCCTTGCCGCCTTCCATGCGGCTCACCTTGGCCTCGAGGGCCGTGGTGGTGGGCGTGCCCTGGCGCGCATACGTGAACCCCGCCTTGCCCTGGAACACGGCGGCGAGTTCGCGCGCATCTTCGTACGCGAACTCGGAGGACGGATGCATGGGTTTGTGCACCGCGCCGTGCTCGACGGATTGCTCGCGGTCGGAATGCAGGATGGTGGTGGTGAAGCCGTTCTGGTGCATGATGGGCGGTACGTAGGGGCGATGTGGGAACGAGACGGGGAACGAAACGGGAAAGCGGCCAGTTTACGCCTGCCGCTGGCGCACGGACTCGTACAGACAGACGGCGCTCGCCACGCTGACGTTCAGGCTCTCGACCGAACCCAGCATGGGAATGCGCACGAGCTGATCGCAGGTTTCGCGGGTGAGCCGGCGCATGCCCTCGCCTTCGGCGCCCATTACCCAGGCCATGGGCTGGCGCGCATCGATCTGGTGCATGCTTTCGCTGGCCTGGTCGTCGGTGCCCACCAGCCAGACACCGCGGTCCTTCAGGCCGCGCATGGTGCGCGCGAGGTTGGTGACCATGAGGTACGGCACGGTGTCGGCCGCGCCGCAGGCCACGCGCTGCACCGTGCTGTTCAGGCCGACCGCGCGGTCGCGCGGCGCGATCACGGCATGCACGCCGGCCGCGTCGGCCGTGCGCAGGCAGGCGCCCAGGTTGTGGGGGTCGGTCACGCCGTCGAGGATGAGCAGCAGCGCCGGCCCTTCGATGACGTCGAGCACCTCGTCCACGTCGACCGCGAGCTGGCGCTCCTCGGCCAGCGCCACCACGCCCTGGTGCCGCGTGCCGCGGGCCAGTCCGTCCAGGCGATCCATGCCGACCGGATGCAGGCGGCAGCCGGCGCGCTCGGCCTGCTCGATGAACGACTGCATGCGCTTGTCGCGGCGCGACGCCTCGACGTAGATTTCCTTGATGGAATCGGGCGCGTGGCGCAAGCGCGCGGTCACCGCGTGAAACCCGGCGAGTATTTGGGTCGACGCCATAGATGCAAGAACCTTTAGAAAAACGGAAATCCCGCGCCGGACCCGGAGCGGGCGGCCGGAGCGCGCCGGCCAGGGACAATGTTACCGCCTTAGCGCCTGCCGCAGCCCCCGCCCGGCCCGCACAAGCGGACCGGCCGAAGACTGCCGCCGCGTCAGTGGCGCTTGCGGGCCGCCTTCTTGGCGGGCGCGGCGCGCTTGGACGCCTGGGCCGGCTTGCCGGCCTTCTTGGCTTCGGCGCGGCGCTCCCTGGCGGTCTGGCCCTTGAGCGCGGCCGGCTTGGGCGCGGCGGCTTTCTTCACGCGGCGCGGCGGCTCGTCGGGGCCGCGCGCGGCGGCTTTGCGCAAGGCGTCGAAACTGGTGCCCTGCACCAGACGGAACTCGATGCGCCGCGCCTCGAGATCGACCCGCGAAACCTGCACCTGCACCTTGTCGGTGAGCCGGTAGCGCAGGCCGGTGCGCTCGCCGCGCAGCTCGTGCATGGCGTCGTTGAACTGGAAATACTCGCCCCCCAGCTCGGAGACGTGCACCAGCCCTTCGACGTGCAGCGTGTCCAGCGTGACGAAGATGCCAAAGCTGGCCACGCCGGTAACCGTGCCGCTGAAATCCTCGCCCACGCGTTCCTTGACGAACCAGCACTTGAGCCAGGCCTCCACGTCGCGCGAAGCCTCGTCCGCGCGCCGCTCGCTGGCTGACAGCAGCAGGCCCAGCTTTTCCCAGATGGCATGCTCGTGCTCGCGCTGCGAGCGGCCGATGACCACCGGCTGGTCTTCCAGGCTGGGCACATAGCGCTGACCCGCCAGGAGCGCCTTGATGACACGGTGCGTGAGCAGATCGGGGTAGCGGCGGATGGGCGAGGTGAAATGGCTGTAGCCCGGATACGCCAGGCCGAAGTGGCCGAGCAGGTCGGGGCTGTAGATGGCCTGCTGCATGGACCGCAGACACATGGTCTGCAGCAGCGGATAGTCGGGACGCCCGCGCACGCTGTCGAGGAACTCGCCGTAGTCCTTGGCGGTGGGCGTATCGCCGCCGCCCAGCGACAGCCCCAGGGTGCGCAGGAACTCGCGCAGCGACTGCAGGCGCTCGGGCGTGGGGCCCTCGTGGATGCGGAACAGGCCCGGGTGCTTGCTGCGCGTCATGAAGTCGGCGGCGCAGGTATTGGCCGCCAGCATGCACTCCTCGATGAGCTTGTGTGCGTCGTTGCGCACCATGGGCACGATCTGTTCGATGCGGCCGAGCTCGTTGCAGACGATCTTGGTTTCGACCGTATCGAAGTCGATGGCCCCGCGCTTGCGGCGGGCCTGGGCGAGCAGCTGGTAGAGCTCGTACAGGTGCTGCACCTGGGGCAGCACGGCGCGCATCGCCAGCGCGGCGGGCCCGGTCGGCTGCTGCAGCGCCTCCCACACATTGGTGTAGGTGGTGCGCGCGTGCGAGTGGATGACCGCATTGAAGAACTGGTAGGCCGTCACCGTGCCCGCCTTGGCGCCCGTGGCCGGAATGACCATGTCGCACACCAGCACCAGGCGGTCGACGTCGGGGTTGAGCGAGCAGAGCCCGTTGGAGAGCGACTCCGGCAGCATGGGAATCACGCGGCGCGGGAAGTAGACGCTGGTGCCGCGCTCCAGCGCGTCGTCGTCGAGGGCGTCGCCGGGGCGCACGTAGTGGCTCACGTCGGCGATGGCCACCAGCAGGCGCCAGCCCGGGCGCTTGCGCTGCCCGGCGCCCAGCTCGACCGGCTCGCAATACACGGCGTCGTCGAAATCGCGCGCGTCTTCGCCGTCGATGGTGATGAACGGGACGTCGCGCAGGTCGACCCGGTCTTTCAGATCGGATTTGCGCACCGAGTCGGGCAGCCGGGCGGCCTGCTTGCGCGCCGCCTCGGAAAATTCGACGGGCACGTCGAACTTGCGCACCGCGATCTCGATCTCCATGCCGGGATCGTCGATCTCGCCCAGCACTTCGGACACCCGGCCCAGCGGCTGCGTGTGCCGGGTGGGCTGGGCGATGATCTCAACCGACACCACCTGGCCGTGCTGGGCGCCGTTGGTGTCGCCGGGCGGGATGAGAATGTCGTGCTTGATGCGCTGGTCTTCGGGCACGACGATGGACAGGCCGTGCTCGTGCAGGAAGCGGCCCACCAGCTTGTTGGTGCGGCGCTCGATGACTTCGACGATGGTGCCCTCGGGCTTGCCGCGGTATTCGCCCGTGGGCTTGACCAGCACGCGGTCGCCGTGCAGCACCTTGAGCATTTCGCGCGGCGACAGGAACAGATCCGGCCCGCCGTCGTCGCGCAGCAGAAAGCCGAAGCCGTCGCGGTGCCCCAGCACCTTGCCGGCGATGAAATCGAGTTTGGTGGCGAGCAACAGCACGCCCTTGCGGTTGGGCAGCAACTGGCCGTCGCGTTCCATGGCGGCCAGGCGGCGCTCGAACCCCGTCACCGTTGCCGGCCGCTCCACGCCCATGCGATTGGCCAGTTCCTGCGGCGAGAGCGGCGCTCCCGCCGAACGCAGCGCTTTCAGGATGGCTTCACGGGACGGAACATCGGGGTCGAAGTCCGGCGGGGCTTCGGGCAAGGGTGTTGATCTGTTGTTATTCGAGTCGTTATTCGATCTTTTTGCCAAAGCTAAAATTTCCGTTTATAATGCGCAGCTTCTGTGGTTCGCCCAAGGCTGAACACTGAAGCAGAAAGACCAGAGTTTATAGCTTGTGTGCTTTCATAGCTAGTTTTTCATGGCTCGACCATGCATGGGAAACACGGCGAAAAACATGAAAACACCGGCGGACAAACCCGGTCGCATTCAGTGCCCAGGTGGCGGAATTGGTAGACGCGCATGGTTCAGGTCCATGTGCCGCAAGGTGTGGAGGTTCGAGTCCTCTCCTGGGCACCACAGAATTTTCCAGGCGCTGCGGCCTTGCCGCAACGCCAGCGGTATCCGGAAGCTTCCGGACACCCTCGAAAGCCCCGCGGCCGACCCGCGGGGCTTTTGCATTTCCGCTGCGCTTTCCGGCCAGCCGCTCTTGCTCCTCCTGCCTGCTCCCTGCCCCCGCCGGGACGCCGCTCCTGCTCCTGCCGCCCTACGCCTGCCGGCCTTTGCGGCCCGGGCTGCGGCGCAGGTGGTGACGCTCATACGTATCCTGCCCCATGGCCCGGATCTGCGCGTCGACCAGCGCCTCGAACGGCCTGAGCAAGGCATCGTACGCCGCGGGCGCCTCCAGCACATTGAGCGCCCGCACGATGGCCTCGATACTGGAGAGCGCTCCCGGCAGGTCGGCATGGCGCACGCGGTAGCGCGAGGCCGCGCCCGCCGGCTCCATGGGCGGATGCGCGCGGGGCAGCGCCGCCAGTTCCGGATTGTCGCGCAGCATTTTCCGCGCCTGCTTCCAGGTGCCGTCCAGCACGATGAGCTGCAACGGACCGTCGCCGGACGCCGCCGCCAGGGGCTGGGACGACTCCCCGGGAAACAGCAGCACGCTGCGCAGGCCCGGCGCCTCCCACGCCTGCGGCCCGAATTGCGCGCCGACCAGCAGGCGGGCCCGCTCCAGGCCCAGCACCGCCAGCCTGGCGGTGTTGAGCGCATGCCGCGATTCGGAGGGGTGCTGCAGCACCAGCACCCGGGTGCGGCTGGACAGGCTCGGAATCAGCGGGCACAGGCAGAGCGGCCGGGGACGGGCGCAGCGCGGGCATACGGAACGGGACACGGCAACGGAACGCGGAAAAAGAAAAGCGGAAGGGAACGCGGCAGCCACAAGGCAGCGCAGATCCGCAGTCTGCCACATGCCGCCGCCCCCGCCGCTCGCTGCCCCGCTCGCCTTGCGCAAGCGGCCCGCAAAATTTTTTTGCGCCGCTTGCGCACTTCCGGAAAACTATGCATAATTTCGTTTCTCTGCTGCCGGGCACGAGGCGCCGCTTACAAAGCAACGCCGCAACGCAAGGCAACAGCGCCCAGGTGGCGGAATTGGTAGACGCGCATGGTTCAGGTCCATGTGCCGCAAGGTGTGGAGGTTCGAGTCCTCTCCTGGGCACCAATTACCACATCACGAATTACCAGCGTGATGCGCCAAGAAAACCCCGTACGCGAAAGCGTCCGGGGTTTTTTTCTTTTGCGCCGAAACAAGCCAGGAGCAGAAGCGCGAAAGCAAGAACGCAAAGGCAGGCGCGCGGGGCAGATGCGCGCGGAATACTGTGGCGAAGGCGCTGCGGAAAGCCCTCCGCCGCGCAAGCCCGCGCCCCTCGCCGGGGCGCGTCCGGTCAGCCCCGGGGCTCGAGCACGCGCGTCATTACCACGTGGGAAATGCCCGCCTCCATGAACGGTTCGCCCTGCGCGACGAAACCGTGCGCCTCGTAAAAGCCGGTGGCGTGGGTCTGCGCGTGCAGGATGAGCATGCGGTGGCCGTCGCCGTGCCCCTGCTCGATCAAGGCATCGAGCAGCTTGCCGCCGATGCCCAACCCCCGTGCGTGGCGCAGCACGGCCATGCGGCCGATGTGGCCATCGGGCAACAGACGTCCGGTGCCCAGCGGCTCGCCGTTCTCGCCATAGGCCACGGCATGGACCGACACGGCGTCGTCATCGTCCATCTCGACTTCGGGAGGCACGTTCTGCTCCACGACGAATACTTCGTGGCGCACCGCGGACGCGTCATCGCGCAGGCGATCCCAGGTGCCCAGTCTGATGCTTATGTTGTCGGGTTGCGAGGCTGACATGCCGGCTCCTTTTGCAGCAATTGAAATACGGATAACAGATACCGATAGCTACCGGCATTCTCGCAGGGATGCGCGGCGCGCGGAACCGCCCGGCGCCCCGCCCAGTAGAATGTGCGCCTTTGCGCCGCTCCCGCCGTTTCCATGAACGCCGTCATCACCGCCGCCCTGCCCGTCTTCGCCCTGATTCTCACAGGCTGGCTGGCGGCGCGCTGGCGGATCCTGGGCAGCGGCGCCACGGACGCGCTCAACCGCTATGTGGTCTACCTCTCGCTGCCCGCGCTGCTGTTTCGCGCCATGACGCAGGTGGACCTGGCGCACATGGCGCACTGGGGATTCGTGGGCGCGTTCGCAGGCGGCATTGCCGTCACGTTCGCCGCCGCCTTCATGGACCGCCGCGGCGCGGCGCGCGCGCTGACCGACCGCAGTATCGAAGGACTGGCGGCGTCCTACGCCAACGCCGGCTACATGGGCATTCCGCTCTGCCTGGCGCTGTTCGGGGCCGACAGCCTGGCGCCGGCCACCTTCACCACGCTGCTGACGGCCAGCGTGCTGTTCGGCTTCGCCATCGCCCTCATCGAATACGACCGCCAGCAGACCCCGCATCTGGGCCCCACCCTGCTCAGGGTGGGGCGCGCGCTGATGCGCAACCCGCTGCTGGCCGCGCCGGTGCTGGGCATGATCTGGTCCACCACCGGCCTGGCGCTGCCTTCCGGGCTGGACCGCTACCTCGATCTGCTGGGCGCTTCGGCCAGCCCATGCGCGCTGGTGACCATCGGGCTGTTCCTGGCCCAAACGGAAACCTCGGCCGCGGGCCGCGGCGTGCTGAAACTCGTGGCCGGCAAGCTGCTGCTGCAGCCCCTGGCCACGGCGCTGCTCGCGTTCCAGGTATTTTCGATGCCGCCGCTGTGGGCCTGGACCGCCGTGCTGATGAGCGCCCTGCCCATTGGCACCGGCCCTTTCATGCTGGCGCAGATGTACGGCCGCGACGCGCGCGCCACCTCGCGCGCCATCCTGGTGTCGACGGTGGGTTCCATCCTGACCGTCAGCCTGCTGGTGGCCTGGATCAGCGCCCATCCCCCGGCATGAGCCGCGCGCCATCTTATTACCAATAGTTATTTATCAATCATAAATAAGTGTTTTGAGGAATTAAAACCCCGCGCTAGACTGCGCGTATCGGAAACGGGTGCGGAGACGCGCCCGTTTGCGTTTCCCTTTTCTCCCCCGGGATCCCCATCGTCATGAGCACCAACGCGTCCGCCCTGCCCCTGCCTTCGGCCCTGCCGCCCGTCCAGATCAACCGCAAGCCCCTCTTGGCGGCGCTGTTGCTGGTGCTGGCGGGCGCGGCCTACCTGCTGCAAGCCGTGAGCTGGCGGCAAAGCGCCCTCTGGATCGTGGGCGCGCTGCTCGGCGTCACGCTCTACCATGCGTCATTCGGCTTCACCCAGGCCTGGCGCGTGTTCGTCTCGGACCGCCGCGGCGCCGGCCTGCGCGCGCAGATGTTCATGCTGGGCGTGGGCGTGCTGCTGTTTTTCCCCTTCCTGGCGCAGGGCACCCTGTTCGGCCAGCCGGTCAACGGCCTCGTGTCGCCTCCGGGCGTGTCGGTGCTGCTGGGCGCGTTCCTGTTCGGCATCGGCATGCAGCTGGGCGGCGGCTGCGCCTCGGGCACGCTGTTCGCCGTGGGCGGGGGCAACACCCGGATGGTGGTCACGCTGCTGTTCTTCATCGTGGGCTCGGTGCTGGGCACGGCGCACTTCGACTGGTGGTCCCACCTGCCCGCGCTGGCGCCCACCTCGCTGATCAAGACCTGGGGGCTGGCGCCGGCGCTGGTCGCCAACCTGGCGGTTTTCGCGCTCATCGCCTGGGTAGCCACGCGGCTCGAAAAGCGCCGCCACGGCCACGTGATTTCCTTTGCCTCGCGCACCAGCCGCCCGGCCACGCTGCTGCAGGGCCCCTGGCCGCTGCTGTGGGGCGGCGTGGCGCTGGTGGCGCTGAACTTCGCCACCCTGGCGCTGGCCGGCCGCCCCTGGGGCATCACCTCGGCGTTCGCCCTGTGGGGCGCCAAGACGCTGGACGCGCTGGGCTCCGACGTGGCGACCTGGACATACTGGACCAGGCAGACAGCGCTCGCGCAGCCGCTGAGCCGCGACGTGACCACGGTCATGGACATCGGGCTGATGCTGGGCGCCCTGGCCGCCGCCAGCGCCGCGGGCAAATTCGCCCCCGTCTGGAAAGTGCCCGCGCGCTCGCTGGCCGGGGCCGTCATCGGCGGCCTGCTGCTGGGCTATGGCGCGCGCCTGGCCTTCGGCTGCAATATCGGCGCCTATTTCAGCGGCATCCTGTCGGGCAGCCTGCACGCGTGGCTGTGGCTGCCGGCCGCCTTCGCCGGCAGCGCGCTGGGCGTGCGCCTGCGCCCGGCCTTCGGCCTGGCGGTGGAAAAAACGCCGCCTGCGTCGAGCTGCTGAAAAACAGAATTCCACGAATGGCCCCCGCTCGCGGGGGCCATTGTCTTGGGCGGCGCCCTGATGCCTTGCAGGCCGCGCCCCGCAAGGCCTGGCGACCGGCAGGCGCCCTGGCGGGGAAGCGCAGCCCCAGCCCCGGCGCCCCCAGCAACAGCGCCGGGGCCGCTGGCTTCCTGGTGTATGGTTGCAGCATCTCGCCACACGGAGACACGCCCATGCGCTGGATCGCAGGCCGCTATACCGCTTTTTTCCTGGTCGCCGCAGGCGCCGTCGTCACGGGCGCGCTGAGCGCCGCGCACACCTCCGCCTGGCTGTGGGCCGCCGTCCCGCTCGGGCTGCTCGCGCTGCTGGGCGTCTACGACCTGGTCCAGACGCGCCACGCCATCCGGCGCAACTATCCCGTGCTGGGCAATCTGCGGTTCCTCTTCGAATTCATCCGCCCGGAGATCCGCCAGTATTTCCTGGAAGACGACACGCAGGCCGCGCCCTTCTCCCGCGCCCAGCGCTCCATCGTGTACCAGCGGGCCAAGCGCGAAATCGACAAGCGCCCCTTCGGCACGCAGGAAGACGTGTACGGCGACCGCTACGAGTGGATCAACCACTCGCTGTCGCCCACCCACGTCGGCGACACCGATTTCCGCGTCATGGTCGGCGGCCCCGACTGCCTGCAGCCCTATTCGATGTCGGTGTTCAACATCTCCGCCATGAGCTTCGGGGCGCTGTCGGCCAATGCCGTGCTGGCGCTCAACGAAGGCGCCCGGCAGGGCGATTTCGCGCACGACACGGGCGAAGGCGGCATCAGCCGCCATCATCGCCAGCCGGGCGGCAGCCTGATCTGGAACATCGGCTCGGGCTACTTCGGCTGCCGCGACGAGCACGGCGCCTTCTCCGAAGAAGCTTTCGTCAGGAACGCCTGTACGCCGCAGGTGAAGATGATCGAGATCAAGCTGTCGCAGGGCGCCAAGCCCGGCCACGGCGGCATTCTGCCGGGCGCGAAGGTCACGCCCGAGATCGCCGAGGCGCGCGGCGTGACGCCCTGGCAGGACTGCAACTCTCCCGCCAGTCACTCCGCCTTCGACACGCCGATCGGGCTGATGAAGTTCGTGGCCCGGCTGCGCGAACTCTCCGGCGGCAAGCCCGTGGGATTCAAGCTGTGCGTGGGCCACCCCTGGGAGTGGTTCGCCATCGTCAAGGCCATGCTCGAAACCGGCATCACCCCCGACTTCATCGTGGTGGACGGCGCCGAAGGGGGCACCGGCGCGGCGCCCGTGGAATTCGTGGACCACGTCGGCACGCCGCTGCGCGAGGCCCTGCGTCTGGTGCACAACACGCTGGTGGGCGTCAACCTGCGCGACCGGATCAAGCTGGGCGCCTCCGGCAAGATCATTACCGCTTTCGACATGGCGCGCGTCATGGCGATGGGCGCGGACTGGTGCAACGCCGCGCGCGGCTTCATGTTCGCCATCGGCTGCATCCAGGCGCAGGCCTGCCACACCGGCAAATGCCCCACCGGCGTCACCACGCAGGATCCGCTGCGGCAGCGCGCACTGGTGGTGCCCGACAAGGCCCAGCGCGTGGCCAACTTCCATCGCAACACCCTGCACGCCCTGGCCGAACTGCTGGGCGCCGCCGGCCTCACGCATCCGGGGCAGCTCAGGCCGCACCATATCGCCCGGCGCATCTCCCCCAGCGAAATCCGCCTGCTCTCCGCCCTGTTCCCCGAGCTGCGGCCCGGCGAGCTGCTGCGCGGCGAATTCCGCCATCAGGTGTTCCGCACGGGCTGGGCCATGGCCCAGGCGCATTCCTTCCAGCCGGCCCAGGATCTCGTCAGCGCGCTGGCGCAGGGCCAGCCGCGGGGCGCGCCCGCCTGACGCGCCCCTGCAGCCAGCGCTCAAGCATTCTCGAAAACAATTTCCATGGCGCGGCCGCCCGCGCCCCGCTCGCGCCATGCCCCGGCCCCCGTGCATGGCGCGCAGCCCGCGGCCGTTCCTAGCGGCGGCTGCCCGCCAGCAGGCAGAAGCCCGCCAATATGCCCACGAGCGCCGCCAGGCCGACCGATTTCCACGCGTTCTCATGCACATAGTCGTCGGCGCGGGCACGGGCGCGGCGCGCGCGCTCCCGCGCAACCCCTTCCCATTCGCCCGCGGAATCGCGCAGGTCCGCAAGCTGGCGCTTCAGGCGCGAACGCGCCGCCTCGATCTCGGAGCCGGTATAGGAAGCCGTCGAACGCAACAGGTCTTCCGTGCCCGCCAGCAGCTCATGCAAGCTGTCGCTGACCCGCTCGCGATGCAAGGCCATTTCGGCGCGTTGGTGCTTTCGATTCATAGCCGCTCCTTCAATCCGGTTGCAGGACGGTCCGGCCGCGCGGGCGCAAGCTGCCTGCCGGCGCCGGCGCGAACGCGAACGCGAACCCTTGCAGGCATTGTGGCCCCCAAATGCGCCAGCGCGCCCCACGGTTTGGCAACCAGCAGTAAACCGATATTTCAGCGCCGCCCGGCGGCCCGATGCCGGCATCGGCGCCCGCGAATTCGTAAAAGTCCTTTGCTCGAAAAGCCGGGCGCTTGACACCGCAACCCCTGCGGCAAGCACAATAGACTTTTGCAATGCGCTTCACCGGCCTCGAAAAGGAGCTGAACGCATGGTTTCCCCCTCCGCGCTGCTTGCCTGTCCGCCGACGGAAGCCTCCGCGCCGCGCCTGCCCCGGCAGGCCGACCAGCGCGAGCTGCAGGCCGGGCTGCTCGACCGGCCCGCCCACATCGACCCCAAGTTCCTCTACGACGCGCTGGGCTCGTCGCTCTTCTCCGCCATCACCCAGCTTCCCGAGTACTACCCCACGCGCTGCGAAGCCGAGATCTTCGAACGGCACGGCGCGGACATCGCGCGCCACGCCGGCACGGCGCAAACCCTGGTGGACCTGGGCGCTGGCGACTGCGCCAAGGCCGAGCGCCTGTTTCCCGCCTTGCGCCCGCGGCATTACGTGCCAGTGGACATTTCGGCGGACTACCTGCAGGCCGCCGTGCGGCGGCTGCGGCTTTCGTATCCCGAGCTGCGCATCACGCCCCTGGGCCAGGATTTCTCGCAATCGCTGAGCCTGCCCGCGGACATCCCGGAAGCCGGCAGGCTTTTTTTCTACCCGGGCTCCAGCATCGGCAACCTGGATCCCGACGGCGCGCTGGCCATGCTCGAACGCATCCGCGCCTTGTGCCCCGACGGCGGGCTGCTGGTCGGCGTCGATCTCGTCAAGTCCAGCGCCATCCTGGAGCCGGCCTACGACGACGCGCTGCACCTCACCGCCGCCTTCAACCTGAACCTGCTGCGGCACGTCAACGCCGTGCTGGACGCCGATTTCGACGTGGACGACTGGCGCCACGTCGCGCTGTTCGACCGCCGGCGCTCCCGCATCGAAATGCACCTGGAAGCCCGCCGGAACGTGCGCGTCGCCTGGCCGGAAGGAGAACGCCTGTTCGCCGCGGGCGAGCGCATCCATACGGAAAACTCGTACAAGTTCACGCCGCAAGCGTTTACCGCGCTGCTCGAACGCGCCGGCTTTGCCAGCGTGCGGCACTGGTCGGACTCGCGCGGCTGGTTCTCGGTGTTCGGCGCCCGCGCCTAGGGCCGTCAACGCGCCTCTGGCCCCCCGCTCCGGCGTCGGAAACAACGCGGCCCGCGCCGCCATGCTCCTGGAGGATCGCGATGGAATCCGCCTGCCTGCTCACCCATGCCGCCGGCGCCGCCCAGGCTGCCGGCCAACCCGGCCTGCACGAGCAATACGACGCCGTGCGCGCGACCAGCATGACGTTGGCCGCGCCGCTCGGCGCGGAAGACTGCCAGGCGCAGTCCATGCCCGACTGCAGCCCGGTCAAATGGCACCTGGCCCACACCACCTGGTTTTTCGAGACCTTCCTGCTGAGCCGCTTCCTGCCTTCGCGCGCCGCCTTCCATCCGCAATACCGCATGCTGTTCAACTCGTACTACAACGCGATCGGCGACAAGCATCCGCGGCCCCAGCGCGGGCTGCTCACGCGCCCCGCCCTGGCGGAGATCCTGGAGTACCGCCGGCACGTGGACGAAGGCATGCGCGCCCTCATCGGCCGCCTGGGCGGAGAGCCGGCCTTCGACGCGCTGCTGGCGCTCGGACTGAACCACGAACAGCAGCACCAGGAGCTGATCCTCACCGACGTCAAGCACCTCTTCCATGCCAATCCGCTGCGGCCCGCCTACGCGCCCGCCGGCTCGCCGGCGCTGCCGCCCGGCACGCCGGCGGGCTGGACGCGCTTTGACGGCGGCGCGACGCGCATCGGCCACGACGGCACGGGCTTCGCCTTCGACAACGAGGGGCCGGCGCACGAGGTGCTGCTGCAGCCCTACTACCTGGCCGACAGGCTGGTAACCCAGCACGAATACCTCGAATTCATCCGCGACGGCGGCTACCGCCGGCCTGAGCTCTGGCTTTCGTTGGGATGGGAACGCGTGTGCGCCGAAGGCTGGGAGGCCCCGCTGTACTGGCACGGCCAGCGCGACCAGTGGCGCGTCTTCACCCTGCACGGCATGCAGGAGCTGGAATTGCAGGCCCCTGTCACTCATGTCAGCTACTACGAGGCCGACGCCTACGCGCGCTGGGCGCGCGTGCGTCTGCCGCGCGAAGCCGAATGGGAGCATGCCTGCCGGCGCCTGCCCGCCAGCGTGCACGCCTTGCGCGCCAACCTGCTCGAAAGCGGACACCTGGATCCGCGCCCCGCCCCGCCGCGCAAGGAACACCGCGGCCCGGTGCAGATGTACGGCGACACCTGGGAATGGACCTGCAGCGCCTACGGCGCCTATCCGGGATTCCGGCCCGATCCCGGCGCCGTCGGCGAGTACAACGGCAAATTCATGTGCAACCAGTACGTGCTGCGCGGCGGCTCCTGCGCCACCCCGCGCGGCCACCTGCGGCCCAGTTACCGCAACTTCTTCCCGCCCGAGGCGCGCTGGCAGTTCACCGGCATCCGGCTCGCCCGCGACGCCTAGAAAAACGGCGCGGAAAAATTTCGGGGCCGCCCTGTTGCATGGCATTTTTCTTTCGTGCTAGAATTTCTTTCTTCGTTAGCCAGGGCCGCCATTTAGCGGGTCAGCTCATAGCGGATCGTTGATCGCGGGCCGGGCAAGAACGAATGGCGCATTAGCTCAGCCGGTTAGAGCGACGGAATCATAATCCGCAGGTCCCCTGTTCGAATCAGGGATGCGCCACCAAGGAATACCGAAGCGCCCACGCGAGTGGGCGTTTTTTCTTTGTCTGACGTTTTTCTTTGTCTGGCGCTTTCGTTGCCGGGGCTTTCCGTCAGGGGCTCTTGAACCCTGCCCGCGCGAAAACGCCGGGTGCCCCAGCCCTGGGAGCCCCAAGAGCCCCTTCCGGGCCACGCCCCTCCCCTACGCCTTCCTGTTTCCCACCCCGAAGCAATGCTCGGCCGCCGGAAACGCGCCGGCGCGCACGTCTTGCGCGTAGCGCGCCGCGGCCCCGGAAATCTCGGCGCCCAGTTGCGCGTATTGCCTGACGAAGCGCGGCACGCGCGCGCCGGACATGCCCAGCATGTCGTCGACCACCAGGATCTGTCCGTCGCAGGCCGGCGAGGCGCCGATGCCGATCACGGGGATGCGCAGGGCCTCGGTCACCTGACGGGCGACCGGCTCGGCGGTGCACTCGACCACCAGGGCAAAGGCACCGGCGGCTTCGAGCGCCCGTGCGTCGCTCACGATGCGCGCGCCGCGGTCGCTCTGCATGCCCTGCGCCTTGTAGCCGCCCACGGCATGGACCTGCTGCGGCATCAGGCCGATATGGCTGACCACCGGCACGCCGCGCGTCGCCAGGAAGTGCACGGTATCGGCCATTTCCGCACCGCCCTCGAGCTTGACGGCCTGCGCCCCGGTTTCGGCCAGGACGCGGGCGGATGCCTCGAAAGCCTGTGCGGGAGATGCCTGGTAACTGCCGAACGGCAGATCCACCACCACGCAAGCCAGCGAAGAACCGCGCACCACGGCCGCTCCGTGCGCGATCATCATATCCAGCGTCACGCCCAGGGTGCTGGGCAGCCCGTACACCACCATGCCGAGCGAATCGCCGACCAGCAGCAGGTCCGCATGCGGATCGAGCAGGCGGGCCATGGGCGCGGTGTACGCCGTCAGTGCCACCACTTTGCCCGGCCCCTTGGCCTGGCGGATGTCAGGAATGGTCTTGCGCGTCTGCGCTTGCTGTGCGCTCATGGCTCCCCCCGGATCGCGGTTCGTCGAAACCGCCTATGGTAGCGTCGAGCCGCCCGCCGGCGCCGGAGGACCATCAGCCGGATCCGACGAGAGGCCGGCCTCAGCTGTCCCGGCGGCGGCCGCCCCAGGTCGCGCACAGGCTGGCCACGAAAGCGCCCACCAGCATGGAGGCGAAACCCCAGAGCGCAAGCGCCGCGGCGGTCTTGCGGGCCGCGTCGGCGGCCTCTTTGGCCTTCTGCCTGGCTTCGTCCGCGGCCTGCCTGGCCTCCTGCATTGCCTGGTCGACCCGTTTTTGCGCGGCCTGCGGATCGAGCCCGGCCTGCGCGGCCACGACCTTGGCCACGTAGTCGCGGTCTTGCTGCGTCATGTCGCCGCGGGCCACGCTCACCGCCACGATGCGCGCGACCTCGGCGCGGGCTGCGTTCCGGTCGCCCGCGGCGTCCGGCTGCCCGAACCGCAACAGCGTGTCGGCCAGGTATCCCGCCGACCGCTCCATGCCGCCTCCCGACGCCGCGGCCCCGGCCGCGGCGGTCGCGGCCATGCCGGCGCCGGCGGCGACCGACACCCCGACCTTGGCCGCGCCCGACGCCAGCGTGGCCAGGGCGGAGCCCAGCAGCGCGGCGCTCACGACCGCGCTCAGTGCCCACACCAGGAAGCCGTGGGCGGTGTCGCGGAAATACACCTCGTCGGAATGCGCGTCCGCCCATTTGGTGCGCAGCCGGCCCGCCACATAGCCGCCGATGCCGTAGGCCACGATCTGCGTGAAGAAGGTCCATCCGATGAGGCCGGCGCCGACGGCGGGCGCCGAGGCCCCTTCGCCCGCCCACGGCGACACCGAAAGAAACCCGAGGCCGGCGCCGCCGGCGAACAGCGCGAGCGAGAGCGCGGCGGCAATGACGGCGCCCGCGAACACCGCGGCCCATGACACCGCCGAGCGTGCCGATTCCGGGGGAGCAAGACTGGCGCCATAGGGGTGCGTGCCAGCGCAAGAGGCGTTTTCCATGGTCATTCCTTCTTCATCTTCAGGTAGGTAAGAACGGCGACGGCGCAGGAACTCAATGCCAGAACAGGGCCAGCAGGATGATGATGGGAATGGGAACGCCCAGCAGCCAAAGCAGAATGGCGCGCATGATTGCCTCCTTGGAAAAATGGAAAAAAGGAACATCCCGCCCGGCGGGCGGGATTCAGGCCAGATCGATGTCGCGCGGCCGCGCGGGATCGGGCGGCGGCAGCGGGCCGCCATCCGGATCGTCGGGCGGGCGGCCCGGATCGGGCCGGGGATCGTCGGGCCGGTCGCGGCCCGGCTGCACGGGGTCGTCGGGCGGCGCGTCGTCGGGGGAGCCGGGGTTGCGGTGCGTGGGATCGGGCATGATGGCCTCCGCTTGCGCGTGAATCGCGCGTCGCGGCGGCTAGCAGCAATCGCCGTTCCCGTGGAGGAAGGGCGCGCTGGCCCCGGGTGATCCGGACGCCCGGCGCGCGCCTGGGGCGGCGCCCGCGCGATCAGGGCGCAGGCGGCGTGTCCGCGCCCAGGATTTCCAGCACGGCCGCCTTGCCGGCGGCGGAGGCTTCGTCCTGGCTGGCGTAGCGGCGCGGAGAGTAATTTGTGCTGCGCACATTGCCGGTTCCGGGGTCGAGCAAGGTGATGATCCAGGCGAATTCGCCCGGCAGCAGCTGACGGACCTGCAAGGTGGCGCGCGTGCCCGGACGCAGTCTGTGCGGCATGAAGGCCTCTGTTGAACACCCGATGGATACCGGAATCGTAGCGCAGCGCGTTGCGGGCGGCACGGCGGCGATGCTGCGACCGCACATGGATTCATGCTGCAGGGTGCGCGGCAAACACGCCACACTCCGCGCGCCCGCTGCGGAAAACCCTAGGATGCATTCCCCGCATACCGGCGCAAAATCAGATCAAACAAGCAGACCGCTAAGCGGCGCCGTATCCCCTTAAATGCAAAGCGAGGACGGAGGCGACATGACTTACGTAGCTGTTTTCATGAGCTGTTTGATGATCGCGGGCATCGCCGCGCTGGTAGTCCAGACGGTCCGCAGCGCCGGCACCGAACTCTGGCTCAGGATATCGGCAGCCATCGTCAGTTCCACGTTCGCCTCGCTTCTCGTCATTCCCATCGGCTTCGCCGTGGTGCAGTCGCTGCTTGCGGAGTAATGCGGCGGCGGCCCGGCCGCCAGGCTAGAGATCCGACGCCACGCGGCGCTTGCCGTCGCCCTTGGCCTTGTACAGCGCCGCGTCCGCGCGGTCCAGCAACTGCCTGAGCGTCATGCCCGAGTACGGGTAGACCGCGATGCCCACGCTGGCCGACACGGCGACGTCCACGTCGGGATAGGGCATGGAGAGGCTTTCCACCAGCGCCTCGGCCACGGGACGGGCGTTTTCCGCGCTGGCACCCAGCAGCAGCACGGCGAACTCGTCGCCTCCCAGGCGCGCCGCGACGTCGGACACGCGCACGGCGCGCGCCATGCGCGTGGCGGCCTCTTTGAGCACCATGTCGCCCGCGGCGTGCCCATGCCGGTCGTTCACGGCCTTGAACCCATCCAGGTCGATGGCAAGCACGGCGAAGGTGTCGTTCGAACGCTGCGCCACGGCCAGTTCCCGCAGCACGAGCTCGCCGAACAGGACGCGGTTGCACAGCCCCGTGAGCGGATCGTAATGCGCCATGTGCTGCGCGTGCGCCAGCATGCGCGAGGCCTGCAGCATGGCCGCTCCCACTTCCGCCGCCTCGCGCACCGGCGTGTCCGGCACCGCCACCGCCCGCCCCTCGCCCAGGGCCAGGGCGGGCGCCACCAGGCCCTGCACGGCCGAGGTCAGGCGCTTGGCCAGTCTCGAGGCCAGCCAGAGCCCCAGGCCGAATACCAGCAGCGTGCCGCCCGCCACCCAGGCAATCGAGCGGTACAGTTCGGAAACCAGCAGGTCCATGGGCGCCCCGCCGGCCACGGTCCATCCGGACAGCGCCGACCGGCTGAACGCCGTATACACGCGGGTTCCGTTTCGGGCCGTGGTTTCGAGCGCCCCTTCGGCTTCGCGCTGGATCGCGCCGGCCAGCGCGGGCAGGGGCTTCTCGCCCACGAAGCGCGCCGTGTCGCGGGTGCGGGCCAGAATGGCGCCCGTATCGTCGAGCACGAACGCCACCCAGCCGTCGGGCAGCGCCCGGCGCGCCAGCACATTGCCGATGCGCTCCGGCGCCAGCCGCACACTAAGGCAGTAGATCACCTTGTCGTCGCGCATGACCGGCACGCCCAGCGCGACCGCGAGCTTGCCGTCGGCCGCGTTGCGAAACAGCGAAGTCAGCACGGGCTGTCCGGTCTTGAACACGTCCAGGAGCTGGACGGTCGCCGGGCTGGCGGGCAAGGGCGAGCCAAAGGGCCGCGCGGTGTCCAGCAAGGTACGGCCGTCGCTGTCGATAAGGGCATAGTTCTCGGCGATCTGGAAGCGCACCGAACCCTGCGCGCGGCGGTGGAACGAGGCGAAATCCCCGGCCACCAGGTCGGGCGAGCTGGCCAGCATCTGCAGCCCGGCTTCGACGCCCGCGAGTTCGCGGTCCAGGATGGCGACCAGATTGCGGGTGACGAAAATCGCGTCGCGGAAAATGCGGTCGCGCTGCGTGGCGTAGCTCTGGTACACCGCAACCAGGGCCACGACGAGCGCGGGCACGATGCAGGCCGCCACCAGCACGAGCAGGCCCGTCTTCATGGAATACCTGCGGGAACGGCGGCGCGCGGAACCCCGCCTGGAGAGTTCGCCCATGCCTATGGCATGCCCAGGAAAACGCACCGCCCGCTATGCCCTCGCCCCGCCATCTCTCCTCCAGAGGACCGTCCGGCCGCCGCGCCGGAGCCCACGCCGAAATGATCGCGGATCGTCAGCGGCGCGCGCCGCGTGCACCGGCCTGCAGCGCCGGTATTCCGCGTCCCCAATTTATCCCAAAACCTGTCGTGCCGCGACGCATCGCGCGCCGCCGCGCGGACTATCGCGGATCGAAATCGGGCGTGCCGGGAAACTGGCTTTCAAGCAGCGTCAAGGCGCCCTTTTCGGCCATCCGGATGTTGGGAAAGACGTTCCGGGTGTCCTCCAGGGACGGAAACCCGAAAACCAGCACCCGCACGTGTATGCCTTCGGCTTCCTCGGCGAATTCGATATCGAAATTGCGCTCTTCGATCCAGCCGGATTTGTACAGTTTCCATTCCATGCTCGGCATGCTCCTTGCAGACAGGCCGGCGGCCGCCGGCCCTTGCTCAACCATACACCGGGATCGGCGGCGCCGGCGCAAGGGCCCGCAGGCTCGTCCTAGTCGCGCGCGGACGGCCGCTGCGCGGCCCTGTCCGCCGCCGGCGCCGCGTCGGCATCGGCGGGCGTCGCCGGGGCGAACAGATCCCAGCTCGCCATGAAAAGCGCCGCCACGAGCGGGCCGATGACGAAACCGTTCAGGCCGAAGAGCGCCATGCCGCCCAGCGTGGAAATCAGCACCACGTAGTCGGGCATTTTCGTGTCCTTGCCCACCAGGATGGGACGCAGCACGTTGTCCACCATGCCGATGACCAGCACGCCGAAGCCGATAAGCACGATGCCCTTGACCATGTCGCCGGTCAGCAGGAAGTACACGGCCACAGGCGCCCAGATCAGCCCCGCGCCGACGGCGGGCAGCAGCGACAGAAAGCCCATGATGACGCCCCAGAGCAGCGCCCCCTGGATGCCCAGCACGGAGAAGATGATGCCGCCCAGCGCGCCCTGGGACGCCGCCACGGCGATGTTGCCCTTCACCGTGGCGCGCACCACCGTGGTGAACTTGCGGAACAGATGCCGCTTGTGCTCCTCGCTCAGCGGCACCGCGCGGCGCAGCCGCGCCGACAGCTGCGGGCCGTCGCGCAACAGGAAGAACAGCAGGTAGAGCATGATGCCGAAGCTCACCACGAACTGGAACGTGTCCTGCCCGATGCTGAGCGCCTGCGTGGCCAGGAACTGGCTGGCCTGCATGGCGGCCGCGCTCAGTTTCTCCTGCAGGCTGGGGATGTCGGCCAGGTCGAAGCGGGACAGCATGTCGTGCACCGAAGGCGGCAGGGCCGCCATGACCTGCTGGAAATACTCGCCGAAATTGATCCGGCCGGACTTGATGTTCTGGTAAAGCCCGGCGCCTTCGCGGACCAGCGAGCCGCTGATGGCGATGAGCGGCAGGATGACCAGCAGCAGCACGAGCAGCAGCGTGATCAGCGAGGCCAGGTTGCGCCGCCCACCCAGGCGCGTCACCAGCCGGCGCTGCAGCGGCGCGAAGATGATCGCGAGAATCGCGCCCCAGAAAACGGCGCCATAGAACGGCCAGAGCAGCCAGCCGAACGCCACGGTAACGGCTATCAGCAGGAACAGGAATGTCCGGTAGTGCAAGCTGGAAGATTGGCTCATGATTCATCCCAGGTCCGGCCTGAGCCGCGAGACCCGCATTGTACAAATGCCGGCGGTTTCAGGACGACGGCCCCGCGGCCGCCGCGAGAAATCCGCGTGCGCTTTCCAGGTCGGCGGCCATGGCGTTGAGCGCCTCCAGGCGCTGGTTCAGTTCGCGCTGCAGCGAAGGCTTGTCCACCTGGGCCTGTCCGTCGCGCAGCGTGACCTCGGCCGGGTGCGCCGCGACGAAGTCGGCGATGTCCAGCGCATGGCGCGCCACCGCGTCCAGCCGCCCCGCCGCCTGCGTGAAATCCGCCGCCGGGGCGCTCACCGCCTCGTCGTACACGCCGTCGAAGACCGGCGCGAGATCGGGCGGCAGCTCCAGTTCCGACCGCGCCTTGTCGGCCCGCTCGCGCGCTTCGCGCACGGCGCGCTCGCTGGCGGCCAGCGTCTCGCGCGCGGCGCGCAGGTCGCCGGCGCGCTGCGCGATCTGCTCCACGCTCTGCAGCGCCTCCAGTTGCAGCACCTCGCGCAGCGGCTGCGCCGCCGCGGCCATATCCGATTGAAAGCGGGTGAGAATGCCGTAGGTATCGGCGTAATCGCCCAACGCATCCTTGTCGGGCCCGCCCAGCGGCGGCAAGGGCAGAAAGACGCCCTGCGCCGCCCGCGTCTGCAGCAGCTGGATGAACGCGGCCCGCTCCTGGGGCTCCTTGTTGACGCAGGCGCCCAGCATCAGGACCGGCCCCAGCACCAGGGCCGCCGCGCAGGCACGCAGCAATCGCATATGGTTTCTCCTTGCCAACCCGGACTGGCGGCAGCTTACCCCGAAGCCTCCCCGGCGCCCGGCCAAACCGGATTTTGTTGCTATCGAAGCGATATGTGACACGGCGCCGGCGCTCAGGGCGAAAGCGGGTGCGCCATGGCGCAGCGGCGCGCCGCGTCCAGGCCGCCCGCCGCCTCTTCGCGCAGGCGGGCCTCGAGGTAGGCGGGCATGTCCGGGCCCTGGATTTCCTCGAACCCCTGCCGACGATAGAACGGGCCATTCCAGGGCAGTTCGCGGTCCGTCGTGAGTGTGACGCGGCGAAAGCCGCCGGGGCCGCGCGCATGGGCGATCACGGCGGCCAGCAGCGCGCGGCCCAGGCCGCGCCCCTGGCAGGGCAAAGCCACCGACATTTCCAGCACGAACAGATCGCCCGGCGCGCCCGGCGCCGCCTGCGCGGCCGCGAACCCCGCCAGGCCGCCGGGCGTCTCGGCCACCCAAAGCAGGCCGTCGCGGCGCGCCGACTCCAGGACGCCCGCAGGCAGGGTCGGCCCCTGGACGAGCCAGGCCATGGGGGTGCCCAGGAAACGGGCGGCGGCCGAGCGTTCGATGCCGGCCAGGCCGCTCATATCGGAAGTTTGCGCAAGTCTTATCATGAGGACCGAAGTATGCATCAGGCGCGCCCCGGAGCGCGTCCGAGCCTGGCCTACAATGGCGGTCCCGCACAACCCGCGCTTCGCATTTCACTTCGAGCCATGACGCAAGACGCTTCCCCCTGGGGCTTTGCCCAGCCCGACTGCAAGGGCGCCGCCGCCCTGCTGTTCTTCATGAACGACCTGGCGCGCGTGGTGAACCAGTATCTCGGCGCGGACAGGCTGTCGGACGAGGCGCTGGCCGACGCGCAAAAGGCGGTGGACGCGCTGCTTGCGCGCTATGTCGAGATCCAGGCCGCGCCGGAGGCGTTCGACGGCGAACGCGTCGGACTCGCCCTGGAAACCGAACGGCGTCCCGACGGCAGCACGGCTGCGCAGGTGGCGCTGCGCATGTCCGCCCGGCTCGAAAACCTGATCATCGAAGCGCAGCGCCAGGCCGCCGCCCGGCGGCATTGAGCCCGCCGGCCGAAAGTTCTTGACAAAACAGCAAGTTAGTGCATATACTTGAAAAGTTGTGCCCAACGACACCTAAAACGATAGGCACACACATAGGCACGACGACTCCAGGCGAGCGCGGCCGCAAGACAAGCGCGGCATCAAGCCGCATCAAGAAGCGGCATCAAGGCAACCGCCAGAATTAAACGCCGAAAGGTAACCGCCGAAAGGTAAACGCCAAACAAGGCGCCAGGCGCGCAACCCGACGGGCGCGTAAAGCAAGTATCCCGGCAAGGCCCTCCGCCAGCCGCGGAACAAGCGTCCCGGACGTGCGCCAGGGCGCTCGCTCCCTGGGCGCGGCGGGTTTCGCGAGGCGCTTCGAAGGTTCGCGGAAGTCGAATCGCGGAAGCCGGCCCGGCGGGATCCCCACAACGATCGCTGCGCGAGAAATGCCGCGCAGGCCATCCGCCGCAGTAAAGGCGCGTGGCGATCCGCGACACGCCGGCCGCGCCATTTCCCGGTTCGCGCGCCGATCCCGCCTTCCGGGGCAGTTTTTTCCGGAACCTTCCGGCCCGCCACGGCTCCAACCTTGCCTGGTCCGCCACCAAACCGCAACCGCGCCACGGCCGGCTGCGGCTTTCCATAACTAGAACTTGAAAGAGGACAAACATGAACACCCTTTTCACCAAGACCGAACTGATCCGCCGTCCCGCCCACATGGCGCTGGACAACACGCCCATCCACGTGGGCGACGTGGTGCACCTGCAGCCGGCGCATGGCCCGGCCGTACGGGCCAAGGTCATCTACAACGCGCCGATCGACGGCACCACGACCTACACGACCGAACTCGTGCCTTGCGGCGCGTCCACGGTCCGGCGCTTCCGGTTCCGCCACGAGCACGTGCACCGCATCGAACCCCTGCGCCCGCAGACGCGCCGCTGAGGCGCCGGGCCGCGCCGCGTCAGGCCGGGCCGCGCCGCGCCAGGCCGGGCCGCGCGTGGCCCGTGCTAAATTCATCGGCGGCAATCTGGCTCGCAACGGAATCCGCATGCAAAACAACAGGCTCGCAATCCGCATCTGGGACCTCCCGACCCGCCTTTTCCACTGGACGTTCGCCTTCTGCGTGATCGGCGCCTTCGTCAGCGTCAAGCTGGGCGGGCTCTATATGGACTGGCACGTGCGCTTCGGCTGCGCGGCGCTGGGCCTGGTGATCTTCCGGCTGGCCTGGGGCTTCATCGGGCCGCGCTATGCCCGTTTCTCGCAATTCGTGCGCGGGCCCTCGGCCGTGGCCGCCTACCTCAGGGGCGCCGCCGCGCCCGCCGGCCACAATCCGCTGGGCGCGCTGTCCGTCCTGGCGCTGCTGCTGGTCGTCGGCCTGCAGGCGGCCAGCGGCCTGTTCGCCACCGACGACATCATGACGCAGGGGCCGCTGTATGGATACGTGAGCGAATCCGTGGCGGGCGCCCTCACCTCCTGGCACAAGCTCAACGAGTGGATCATCATCGCCCTGGTCGCCCTGCACCTGCTGGCTATCGCGTGGTATGCCCTGGTGCGCCGCAAGCGCATCGTGGGCCCCATGATCACCGGCAACGCCGATCCGCGCGACCTGCCCGCCGGCACCCCGCCCGCCGACGACGGGCCCGCGGTGTGGCTGCGCGCGCTGCTGCTCGGCGCCTGTGTCTGGGCGCTGGTGGCGTGGATACGCTCGCTGGAAGTCGTGGCCGGCATGTCGTTCTCGTAAGCAGCGTTCCCGCAAGCCGCGGCGACCATCGACACACAAAAGAAAGCCCTGGGCCGGTTCGCCGCCCAGGGCTTTTCCTTTTCGCTTGCCCGGCGGGCTTATTTCTTCTTGCGATAGGAGTCGTGGCAGGACTTGCAGCTTGCTCCCACGTCGCCGAACGCGGCGCGCAGCTTGCCGAGATCGCCGGCGTCGGCGGCGGCCGACAGCTTGGCCATGTTGTCATGGAACGCCTGCTGCTTCTGCTTGAAGCCCTCGGCGTCGCTCCAGACCTCGGGGCGAGCCTCGCCGCCCTCGGTGCCGGGGCCGAAGGCCGCCCAGGGCAGCGTCGACAGGGTCTTCAGCACCGCCACGTTCGCCTTGATCTGCGCGGCATCGTAGGGCGCCTGGCCCTTGACCACCGGCTGCATGCGCCCGAAATGCGATGCCATGAGCGTCAGCGCGGCCTCGCGGTACTTGACGGCGTCCTCGGGCTTGGCGAACTGGGCGGCCGCCGGCTGCGCCAGCAGCGGCCCGAAGGTCATACAGGCAAGCGCCGCGAACGTGGACAACTTCTTCATGAAAACCTCCCGTGTGTGACTAGGGCGTGCGCCCCTGAGCGAGGAAACGCCGCGCCCCGCAGCGCGGCGCGGAAATTACAGCGCGCGCGCCAGCTCGGCGGCCAGGCCGATGTAGGAACGCGGCGTCATGGCCAGCAGGCGCGCCTTGGGCTCTTCGGGCAGCTCCAGCCCTTCGATGAATTCGCGCAGGGCTTCTTCGGTGATGCCCTTGCCGCGCGTCAGCGCCTTGAGCTGCTCGTAGGGCTGCGGCAGGCCATAGCGGCGCATGACCGTCTGCACCGGCTCGGCCAGCACTTCCCAGCACGCGTCGATGTCGGCGTCGATGGCCGCGGCATTGACTTCCAGCTTGCCCAGGCCGCGCAGGCACGCATCCCAGGCCACGAGGCAATAGCCCAGGCCGACGCCCAAGTTGCGCAGCACGGTGGAATCGGTGAGGTCGCGCTGCCAGCGCGAGATCGGCAGCTTGTCGGACAGGTGGCGCAGCACCGCGTTGGCCAGGCCCAGGTTGCCTTCGGAGTTTTCGAAGTCGATGGGGTTGACCTTGTGCGGCATGGTGGAGGAGCCCACCTCGCCTTCCTTGAGCCGTTGCTTAAAGTAGCCCAGCGAGACGTAGCCCCAGATATCGCGATCCAGGTCCAGGATGATGATGTTGGCGCGCGCCACCGCGTCGAACAGCGCGGACATCCAGTCATGCGGCTCGATCTGGATGGTGTGGCGGTTCTGCGTCAGGCCCAGGCCGGCCAGCACGCGCTGGCTGAAAGCGGGCCAGTCGATTTCGGGATAGGCCGAGAGATGGGCGTTGTAGTTGCCGGTGGCGCCGTTGAGCTTGGCCAGCGGCTCGACGGCCGCCACGGCCGCGATGGCGCGATCCAGGCGCGCGGCCACGTTGGCGAACTCCTTGCCCAGGGTGGTGGGGCTGGCCGGCTGGCCGTGGGTGCGCGACAGCATGGGCTGGTCGGCATGCGCCGCGGCCATTTCGGTGAGCTTGGCGGCGATTTCGCGCAGGCGCGGCACCAGCACCCGGTCGCGCGCGCGCGTCAGCATGAGCGCGTGCGAGGTATTGTTGATGTCTTCGGAGGTGCAGGCGAAATGGATGAACTCGGCGGCGCGGGCCAGTTCGGCGTCGTCGGCCACTTTTTCCTTGAGCCAGTATTCCACGGCTTTCACGTCGTGGTTCGTGACGCGCTCGATTTCCTTGATGCGGGCCGCGTCGGCCTCGGAGAAATGCTGGACCAGCGAGAGCAGGTGCTTGCGGGCGGCCGCCGTGAAGGGCGGCAGCTCGGGCAGGCCGGCGTCGGAAAGCGCGATGAGCCAGGCCACCTCGACCTCGACGCGGTGCGCCATGAAGCCCGCCTCCGACAGCAGGCCGCGCAGCGCGTCGCCGCGGGAAGCGTAGCGGCCATCCAGTGGCGAAAGAGCGTTGAGTTGGCTGAGCTGGTTGGCGATCTGCATGGGTCTGGAAGGGGGGTCTGGAGGGAAAAGGCCGTCGGACGGGGAAAACCCGACGATTTTATCATCCGGGGGGGCCCCACATTGTGGCAAACTGGCTAAACCGCAGGCTTGCGACGGCGGGGCCGCCATGCAGCCTGCTATACTTCGGCCGCTTTCCGACTCCGCTTGTGACTCCATGAAACTGATCGGCTCGCTTACCAGTCCTTACGTGCGCAAAGTGCGTATCGTCATGGCCGAGAAAAAGCTGGACTACCGGCTCGAACTCGAAAACGTCTGGTCCGCCGACACGCAGATCCAAACGTACAACCCGCTGGGCAAGGTGCCGTGCCTGGTCATGGAAGACGGCGGAGCCCTGTTCGATTCGCGCGTCATCGTCGAGTATCTCGACACCCTGTCCCCGGTTGCCCGCCTCATTCCGCAGCCCGGCCGCGACCGCGCGGCCGTGAAGTGCTGGGAGGCCATCGCCGACGGCGTGCTGGACGCCTGTGTCACGGTCGTCAAGGAAAACCAGCGTCCCGAGTCGCAGCGCAGCCCCGAATGGATCGCCCGCCAGTACGGCAAGATCCACGCCAGCCTCGACGCCATGAACAAGAGCCTGGGCGAAAACGCCTACTGCATGGGCATCAACTACAGCCTGGCCGATATCGCCGTGGGCTGCGCCCTGGGCTACCTCGACCTGCGCTTCGCCGATCTCGGCTGGCGCTCCCGCCACGAGAACCTCACCCGCCTGTTCGAAAAGCTTTCGCAGCGCCAGTCGTTCATCGACACCGTGCCCCGGACGGCCTGAGGGACGCGCGCTCCCCGCGCCTCGCGCCCCAGCGAAAACGCCGCCTCCAGGCGGCGTTTTCGTTCGCGCCGGCGGGGCTCAGCCCGCCGCGTAGGTCTGCCAGGCCTTGACCAGCATGTAGGCCGCCAGCGCGAACAGCAGGCAGGCGAAGACCCGCTTGAGCGTGGCCACCGGCAGGCGGTGCGCCATGCGCGCGCCCAGCGGCGCGGTCAGCACGCTGGTGCATACCAGCGCCACCAGCGCCGGCCAGTAAATGAACCCGATCATGCCGGGCTGCGACGCGCCTTCGGACAGGCCGGACACCACATACCCCACGCTGTTGGCCAGCGCGATGGGAAAACCCAGGGCGGCGGAGGTGGACACGGCATTGTGCAGGGCCACGTTGCACCAGACCATGAAGGGCACGGACAGGAAGCCGCCGCCGGCGCCCACCAGCCCCGACAAGAAGCCGATGCCGGCGCCCGCCGCCGAGGTGCCCACCACTCCCGGCATCTGGCGGCTGGGCTTGGGCTTCTTGTTGCGCAGCATGTTCCAGCCCGAATAACCGACGAAGAGCGCGAAGAACAGCGACAGCCAGAGCGTGTTGAGCGCGGCAAACACCGCGCCGCCCGACAGCAGGCCGCCGACGATGATGCCCGGCGCCATGGCCGCCACGATGCCCCAGCGTATGGTGCCGCGCTGATGGTGCGCCCGGACGCTGGAAATCGAGGTAAAGAGGATGGACGTCATGGACGTGGCGATGGCTGCGTGCACAACCAGATCGGACGGCATGCCCTGCCACGTGAAAAGCATGGTCAGGAACGGCACCAGCAACATGCCGCCCCCGATACCGAGCAGCCCGGCCGCGAAACCCACTACCGCCCCCAGCGCCAGCAGGCACAACACCATGGTGATGTCCAAGTCCCCTCTCCTCGTCGATGTGAAATCATGAATGCGGCCGCGCGCGGCGACCGGCGTCACGCGATGATGCCGCCGCCCAGGCAGACGTCGCCGTCGTACAGCACGGCGGATTGCCCCGGCGTGACCGCCCATTGCGGCTGGTCGAAGGCCAGCGTGAAACCCTGCGCGCCGGCATCCTGCAGCCGGCAGGCGGCATCGGCCTGCCGGTAGCGCGTCTTGGCGCCGTAGGCGCCCTCGGCGGGGGGACGGCCCGCCACCCAGCTCGCGTCCTGCGCGCGTAGGCTGCCCGACAGCAGCCAGGGATGGTCGTGCCCCTGCACCACGTACAGCACGTTGCGCTGCAAGTCCTTGCGCGCCACGTACCAGGCCTCGGCCGTGCCGTCTTCGCGCTGGCGGCCCTTCACGCCGCCCACGCCCAGCCCCTTGCGCTGCCCCAGGGTGTAGAAGGACAGACCCTCATGGCGCCCCACCTGCTGGCCTTCCGGCGTGAGGATGGGCCCCGGCTCGGTGGGCAGGTAGCGGTTGAGGAACTCCCGGAAAGGGCGCTCGCCGATGAAGCAGATGCCGGTGGAGTCTTTCTTGGCGGCGTTGTGCAGGCCGATCTCGTGCGCGATGCGGCGCACCTCGGTCTTGTGGATCTCGCCCAGCGGAAACAGCGTGCGCGACAGCTGCGCCTGATTCAGCCGGTGCAGGAAATAGCTCTGGTCCTTGGAGCCGTCCAGCGCCTTGAGCAACTGGAATTCCGAGCCGCCGCCCTCGGCCGGCACTTCCCGCACGCGGGCGTAGTGCCCCGTGGCGATGCGCTCGGCGCCCAGCGCCATGGCGTGGTCCAGAAACGCCTTGAACTTGATCTCGGCGTTGCACAACACGTCGGGGTTGGGCGTGCGGCCGGCCGAATACTCGCGCAGGAACTCCGCGAACACGCGGTCCTTGTATTCGGCGGCGAAGTTGACGAACTCGAACTCCACGCCGATGCGGTCGGCCACGCTGGCCGCGTCGAGCAGGTCCTGGCGCGTGGAGCAGTATTCGGAATCGTCGTCGTCTTCCCAGTTCTTCATGAAGAGGCCGACGACCTCGTAGCCCTGCTGTTTGAGCAGCCAGGCGGTGACCGAAGAATCGACGCCGCCGGACATGCCCACGACGACGCGGCCCTTCTTGCTGGATGTGTGATTCATGGTGAGCGCTATTTTAGGGCGTGTTGCAGGGCTTCCTCGTCCGGGGCGGGCTGCGGCTCGGCGGCGCGCGAGACTTCCATGAGCCAGGAGCGGAACGCCTGCAGGGTGGGCAGGTTGGCCTTTTGCTCCGGGTAGCAGAGGTAGTACCCCATGCGGGCGCGGATCGGGAGCTGGATCGCCACGGCCAGCTTGCCGTCGCGCAGTTCGTCCTCGATCAGGCAGCGCGGAATCAGCGCCACTCCGAAACCGGCGGCCGCGGCCTGCGAGAGCAGCGCGTATTGGTCGAAGCGCGCGCCTTCCAGGCTGCGGCGCGTGTCGCAGCCGGCCTGCTCGAACCAGTCGCGCCAGCCCTCGAGCGCGGAGGTGTGATGCAGCAGCGGATAGGCCAGCAGCGCCTCGGCGGACGTACAGCCGCCCGGGATGAGCTTGGGACTGCAAACAGGAAGAATCTCCCGGCCCACGATGTAATCCGCGCCGCTGCCTGGCCAGATGCCCTCGCCGAAGCGCACCGCCGCGTCCAGTTCGGGGGTGGAGAAGTCGTACCCCTGCCGGTGCGGCAGGAATTCGACGTGGATGTCGGGCCGCAGCCGCATGAAGGCCGTCAGGCGCGGGATGAGCCAGCGCGCGCCGAAGGTGGGCATACAGGTGAGATGCAGGGTGCCGCCGCGCCCCTGGTGCGCGATAAGCTCCACCGTGGCCGCCTCGATCTGGCCCAGGCCGGCCTGAATCTTGGCCAGATAGCTGCGGCCGGCCTCCGTCAGCACCAGTCCTTGCCTGATGCGCAGGAATAGTTCGACCCCGAGGAAGTCCTCGAGATGTTTCACCTGCTTGCTTACCGCGCCTTGAGTCACGCACAGTTCCTGCGCGGCGCGGGTAAAACTGCTGTGGCGCGCGGCCACTTCGAAAGCCTGCAGATCGGTGAGGGAGGGACAGAAACGCCGCATGGATGCAGGGGCATGCCGCAACGCGGAAAAGGCTTTTTTATTGCATGAAGTTACAAAAATGTAACTTCACCGTCTTCCATTCCTGGCGCAGGCATGAAAAAAAGTAATAGCTTACGGAGAAACTTTCGTTTGCGCAAACCCGGTGCACAAGAAAGAATCATCTGGTGTGCGTCTGCCTTTGCGCATCCGCTTTCCAATTCACAGGGGAATTCATGCAACGCCGTAATGTAATCCTTGGCCTGTGCGTCGCCGCCGCGACGCTCGCCGCTCCCTTCGCCTCCGGCATCGCCCACGCCGAAGACGCCTACCCGAACAAGCCGATCCGCCTGATCGTCCCGTTCCCGCCGGGCGGCACGACCGACATCGTCGGCCGTCTCTTCGCCGACAAGCTGGGCAAGGAGCTGGGCCAGACCGTGGTGGTGGAAAACCGCGGCGGCGCCGGCGGCTCCATCGGCAGCGCGTTCGTGGCCAGCAGCGCCCCGGACGGCTACACCCTGGGCATCGCCACCGTCAGCACCCACGGCATCAACCCGGCCATCTACCCGAACCTGCCGTTCGACGCCGAGAAGGACTTCACCGCCATCTCGAACCTGGCCGCCGTGCCCAACATCATGACGGTCAACCCCAAAGTTCCGGCCAAGACCATGGCCGACTTCGTCAAGCTGGCCAAGAGCGAGCCCGGCAAGCTGACCTACGCGTCGGCCGGCAACGGTTCGGTTTCGCACATGATGGGCGAGCTCTTCAAGATGGCCTCGGGCACCAACATCATGCACGTGCCCTACCGCGGCGTGGGCCCGGCGCTGAACGACGCCCTGGCCGGCCAGGTCGACGTCATGTACGACAACCTGCCCTCCTCGCTGCCCCACGTGCAGTCCGGCCGCCTGGTCGCGCTGGCCGTGGCCTCGCCCAAGCGCGTCGCCGCCCTGCCCGACGTGCCCACCTTCGCCGAAGCCGGCCTGCCCGCCGTCAATGACGCCTCGTGGTTCGGCCTGGTCGGCCCGGCCAAGCTGCCCCAGCCCGTGGTGGACAAGCTGAACGCCGCCGTGAAGAAGGTCAGCGCCGAATCCGACGTGGTGTCCCGCCTGGCCGGCATGGGCGCGACCCCGGCCGCCAACAGCCCCGCCGAGTTCAAGGCCCAGATCGACGCCGAGATCGCCAAGAACAAGCGCGTGGCCAAAGAAGCCAACGTGAAGATCGACTGAGCGGTCCAAGGCCCCGCCGCGCCGCCCTGGCGGCGTGCCTGCGGGGCCTCCGATAAACGAACGTCCTATCCCCTATGCGTATTACCCAACCCTTGTCCTACCGGCTCGACCTGCCGCAGCAATATCCGAATTCGGACATTTCGGCCCCGCTCGTGCTCGACTCTCCGCACAGCGGCACGGCCTATCCCCCCGACTTCGCGCCGGCGGTCGACTTCGGCGCGCTGCGCACGGCCGAGGACACGTGGGTGGACGACCTCTGGGGCGACGCCGTGGACCTCGGCGTGCCGCTGATCGCCGCCGGCTTTCCGCGCGCCTACATCGACGCCAACCGCGCCCCCGATGAAATCGACGAACTGCTGCTCGACCAGCCGTGGCCCGGGCCCCTGAACGCCTCGTCCAAGGTCAGGCTGGGCAAGGGCCTGATCTGGCGCATGCTCGACGACGGCACGCCGCTGTACGACCGCAAGCTCACGGTCGATGAAGTGCGCCACCGCATCGACGCCTGCTGGAAGCCCTATCACGAGGCGCTGGCGCGCGTGCTCGACGCGGCGCATGCCCGCTTCGGCAAGGTCTGGCACATCAATTGCCACTCCATGCCCAGCGTGGCCGGCGCCTATGCCACCGACCGCCCCGGCCTGGTGCACCCCGATTTCGTGCTGGGCGACCGCGACGGCAGCACCAGCGACCCCGCCTTCCGTGAGTTCGTCGCGGCCTGGCTGCGCGAGCGCGGCTACGATGTGTCGGTCAACGACCCGTACAAGGGCGTCGAGCTGGTCCGCGCCTTCGGCCGGCCCCAGGAAGGCCGCCACAGCCTGCAGATCGAGATCAACCGAAAGCTCTACATGGACGAAGTCTCGCTGCGCCCCAGCGAAAACTACGTCCGCCTCAAGACGCATCTGCGCGAACTGACCGCCGCGCTGATCGACTGGACGCGCGCGCAGGCGGCGTGACGCCGGAGCCGTCCCCGCGCGGCGCGACGGCCGGGCCGTAGCGCCGGCCGCCCCAGCCCCATGGCGCAAGCCATGGGGCTTTTTTTCGCCTCCCTGGACTTGCCGCCCATTCCATGCAATAACTAGCTCCGAACCTTCTGAGGAGAGGCGTCGATGCACATCGGGATACCAAAAGAAACCCGAGACGGGGAAACCCGTGTCGCAGCTACACCGGAAACCATCAAGAAGTACGTGGCGGGGGGCCACGCAGTCACCGTGGAGCGCGGCGCCGGCACGGCGGCCCGCTATCTCGACGAAGCCTACGAGGCCGCCGGCGCCTCGCTCGGAAACGCGGCGCAGGCCCTGGGCGCGGATCTGGTCCTGAAAGTGCGCGCGCCCTCGGCGGCCGAGCTGTCCGCCATGAAACCCGGCGCCCTGCTCGTGGGCATGCTGGACCCCTACGACGCCGAAGGCCTGCAGGCCATGGCGGACGCCGGCCTCACCGCGTTCGCGCTCGAAGCGGCGCCGCGCATCACGCGGGCGCAGAGCCTGGACGTGCTCTCCTCGCAGGCCAACCTGGCCGGCTACAAGGCCGTGCTGCTGGCCGCCCACTACTACGGGCGGCTCTTTCCCATGATGATGACCGCGGCAGGCACCCTGAAAGCAGCGCGCGCCGTGGTGCTGGGCGCCGGCGTCGCGGGCCTGCAGGCCATCGCCACGGCCAAGCGCCTGGGCGCGGTGGTCGAAGCCTCGGACGTGCGCCCCGCCGCGCGCGAGCAGGTCGAGTCGCTGGGCGCGAAGTTCATCGACGTGCCCTATGAAACCGACGAAGAGCGCGAAATCGCCGAAGGCGTGGGCGGCTATGCCCGCCCCATGCCTCCGGCCTGGATGGCGCGCCAGGCCGCGCTCGTGTCGGAGCGCTGTCGCCAGGCCGACATCGTCATCGCCACCGCGCTCATCCCCGGCCGTCCCGCGCCGACCCTGGTGCCGGCCGAGACGGTCGCCGCCATGAAGCCCGGCTCCGTGCTGGTCGACCTGGCCGTGGAACGCGGCGGCAACTGCCCTCTGTCCGAGAAAGGAAAAGTGGTGGAAAAGCACGGAGTCACGCTGGTCGGGCTCACCAACCTGCCCGGCCTGGTCGCCACCGACGCCTCGGCGCTCTATGCCCGCAACGTGCAGGATTTCCTCAAGCTGATCATCAATGCCGAAGGCGCGCCGGCCATCCGGCGCGAAGACGAAATCGTGGCGGCCTGCCTCGTTTGCGAAGGCGGCCGCGTCACCCGCGGGAGCTGAAGATGGAAGCCATCAACCCCACCCTGACGAATCTCATCATCTTCGTGCTGGCCGTGTACGTGGGCTACCACGTCGTCTGGAACGTCACGCCCGCCCTGCACACGCCGCTCATGGCGGTCACCAACGCCATTTCCGCCATCATCATCGTGGGCGCCATGCTGGCCGCGGCGCTTACCGAGGGCGGGCTCGCGCGCGGCATGGGCGTGCTGGCGGTGGCGCTGGCCGCCGTCAACGTGTTCGGCGGCTTTCTCGTCACGCGGCGCATGCTCGAGATGTTCAAGAAGAAAGACAGGAAGCCCGCCAAGGAGGGAGCCAAATGATCTCCCTGAACCTTGTCACCCTGCTCTATCTGGTCGCCTCGGTCTGCTTCATCCAGGCCCTCAAGGGGCTGTCTCACCCCACCACTTCGCGCATGGGCAATGCGTTCGGCATGGCGGGCATGGCGATAGCCGTGCTCACGACCGCGGCGCTCATCGTCAGCCTCGCGCGCGGCTCCGCCGCCATCGGCCTGGGCTGGGTGGTGCTGGGGCTGCTGGTGGGCGGCTCCATCGGCACGCTCATGGCCAAGCGGGTCGAAATGACCAAGATGCCCGAACTGGTGGCCTTCATGCACAGCATGATCGGCCTGGCGGCGGTGGCCATCGCCGTGGCCGTGGTGGCCGAGCCCCAGGCCTTCGGCATCGCCGTACCGGGGGCTCCCATACCCGTGGGCAACCGCTTCGAGCTCTTTGTGGGCACTTTCGTGGGGGCCATCACATTCTCCGGCTCGGTCATCGCCTTCGGCAAGCTGTCGGGCAAGTACAAGTTCCGGCTGTTCCAGGGCGCGCCGGTGGTGTTCCCGGGCCAGCACCTGCTGAATCTCGCCCTGGCGCTGCTGATGCTGGCCTGCGGCTTCTGGTTCATGGCCACGCAGCAATGGACGCCCTTCGTTCTCATGGCGGCGATCGCCTTCGTGCTGGGCGTGCTCATCATCATTCCCATCGGCGGGGCCGACATGCCGGTGGTGGTGTCCATGCTCAACAGCTACTCGGGGTGGGCCGCCGCCGGCATCGGCTTCTCGCTGGACAACCCCATGCTCATCATCGCGGGCTCGCTGGTGGGATCCTCGGGCGCCATCCTGTCCTACATCATGTGCAAGGCGATGAACCGCTCGTTTTTCAACGTGATCCTAGGCGGGTTCGGCGGGCCGGCCGCCGCCGGCTCCCAGGGCGCAGCGGCGCAGCAGCGCAGCGTCAAGTCGGGCAGCCCGGACGACGCCGCCTTCCTGCTCACCAATGCCGAAACCGTGACCATCGTGCCCGGCTACGGCCTGGCCGTGGCGCGCGCGCAGCACGCGCTGAAGGAACTGGCCGAGAAGCTCACCGAGCATGGCGTCACCGTGAAATACGCCATCCACCCGGTGGCCGGCCGCATGCCCGGCCACATGAACGTGCTGCTGGCCGAGGCAGAGGTTCCGTATGACCAGGTCTACGAGATGGAAGACATCAACGGGGAGTTCGGGCAGACCGACGTGGTGCTGGTGCTGGGCGCCAACGACGTGGTCAACCCGGCGGCCAAGAACGACCCCAACTCCCCCATCGCCGGCATGCCCATTCTCGAAGCCTACAAGGCGCGCAACATCATCGTGAACAAGCGCTCCATGGCCTCGGGCTATGCCGGCCTGGACAACGAGCTCTTCTACATGGACCGCACGATGATGGTGTTCGGCGACGCCAAGAAAGTGCTCGAAGACATGGTGAAAGCGGTGGAATGAGCTGGTGCGGGAAGGCCCCTCGCCTTCCCGCCCGGCACGGCGGCCCGCCTCAGGCGCGCCGTCTCAGGCGCGCCGCAGTTGCTCGTCCACCACTTCCACCCAGTGGCGAACCGGCGTGTCGGTGCCGCTTTGCAGGTGGCCGATGCAGCCCATGTTGGACGAGAGGATCACATCGGGAGCGCAGGCCGCGATCGCATCCAGCTTGCGGTCGCGCAGCTCGGTGGATATGCCCGGGTTCAGCACCGAGTACGCGCCCGCGGAGCCGCAGCACAGGTGCCGGTCGGCGAAGGGCTGCAATTCGAAGCCCAGGTCCGCGAGCAATTGTTCGGCCAGCGGCCGCAGCCCCTGCCAATGCTGCAGCGTGCAAGGCGGGTGGAACGCCGCGCGCGTGCCTTGCGGCAGCTTCTCGCGCAGGGCCTGCGCGTGCGGCGCCACGATTTCCGCCACGTCTTTCACCAGCGCCACGATGCGCGCCGCGCGCTCGGCGTAGGCCGGATCGCCGCGCAGGTGATGCGCATACTCCTTGACCATGGCGCCGCAGCCCGAGGCGTTCATGACGATGGCCTCGATCTTGCCATCCTGCACCAGCGGCCACCAGGCATCGATATTGGCCCGCATCTGATCCAGGGCCGCACCCTGCGCGTCGAGATGGAAGCTGACCGCGCCGCAGCAACCCGCGCCCGGCACGAGCCGCGCGCCGATACCCACGGCATCCAGCACGCGCACGGTCGCGGCGTCGATGGCCGGCATCATGGCGGGCTGCACACAGCCCAGCGGCATGAGCACCTGCCGGGCATGCCGCTGGCCGCGCGGCAGCGCGCCCGGGTCGCGGCGCGGCGGCACCTTGCGCCTGAGCGCGGCGGGCAGCGCGCCGCGCACCGCCTGGCCCAGCCGCATGGCGGGCGCGAACGCACGCGACAGCATGAGGCGGCGCAGGAACTCGCGGCGTACCCTTTCCCGCCAGGGACGGCGCACCCGCTCATCCACGATCTGGCGGCCGATGTCCACCAGATGCCCGTACTGCACGCCCGACGGGCAGGTGGTTTCGCAATTGCGGCAGGTCAGGCAGCGGTCCAGGTGCTGTTGCGTGGATTGCGTGGGCGCAGCGCCCTCGAGCACCTGCTTGATGAGGTAGATGCGTCCGCGCGGGCCGTCCAGCTCGTCGCCCAGCACCTGGTAGGTCGGACAGGTCGCCGTGCAGAAGCCGCAGTGCACGCAGCGGCGCAGGATGGCGTCCGCCTCCTTGCCCAGCTCGGTGCCGCTTGCCCAGGTTGCCAGCTTGGTTTGCATGATGCGTCGGACCCTATAAATCGAGAACCAGGCGGCCCGGGTTGAAGAGGCCCGCGGGATCCAGCTCCTGTTTCAGGCGCCGCGTGATGGCGGCCACGCCGGCCGACAGCGGATGGAAGACGCCGTCGGCGGGAGCACGGGCGCCGTTGGCGCGGAACAGCGTCGCGTGGCCGCCCAGCCCGGCGGCCAGCGCGCGCAGCTCGCCCGCGTCGTGTTCGCCGCGCAGCCAGCGCTGGCCGCCGCCCCATTCGATCAGCTCCGGCCCCTTGCCGACCGGCCCCGCCGTGGGAGGCAGCGCCAGCCGCCACAAGGGCTCGTCCGCCGCGAAAAAAGAATGCGTCTGTTCGCGCAGCGAAGCCCACCACGCCCGCGCCGCTTCCGGCTCCATGGGCTCGCCGCCGAGCTGGCGCCGGGCGGTCGCGATGGCGGGCGGCGCGCCCGAAAGACGCACGCGCATCTCACCCTCGCCGCCGTCGTCCGGCCCGGTCCAGGCGGTGGCCGACACCGGCAGCGGCTTGCCGCGCCAGAGCGCGAAGCTCGCCAGCGCGTGCGCCTGGCTGGCCGGCAGGCACAGCGTGAGTTCGTCCATGGGGCGCGGCGCCACCTTCAGCGACACTTCGAGGATCGCGCCGAAGATGCCGTGCGAGCCCGCCAGCAGACGCGACACGTCATAGCCCGCCACATTCTTCATGACTTCGCCGCCGAAGGTCAGCACCCGGCCTTCCGAGTCGAGCAGCTGCACGCCCAGGACGAAATCCTTCAAGGCGCCGGCGTGCATGCGGCGCGGCCCCGACAGGCCGGCGGCCACGCAGCCGCCGAGGGTGGCCGAGGGGCCGAAATGCGGCGGCTCGAAAGCCAGCATCTGCCCGTGCTCGGCCAGGGCCGCCTCCAGTTCGGCCAGCGGCGTTCCGGCGCGCGCCGTCACCACCAGTTCGGAGGGGTGGTAGCTCACGATGCCGCGATACGGCGTCATGTCGAGCAGGCAATGGCCGTCCTGCGGAGTGAGAGGACGATAGTTGCCATAGAAGGCCTTGCTGCCGCCGCCCGTCACGAACAGCGGCTTGTGCCCGGCGCGCGCCGTCATGACCTGGTCGCACAATTCCGACAGGACGAAATTCATGGGACGGCAGCCTCAGAAACGCGCGAGATCCGGGAATCTGAGTTCGCCCGCGTGCACGTGCATCTTGCCGTATTCGGCGCAGCGCGCCAGTGTGGGAATGACCTTTTCCGGATTCAGCAGGCAAGGCGGGTCGAAGGCCCGCTTCACCGCCATGAAGGCATCGAGTTCCTCTCGGGAAAATTGCACGCACATTTGATTGATCTTCTCCATTCCCACCCCGTGCTCTCCAGTCACGGTTCCTCCCACCTGCACGCACAGCTCGAGGATGGCGGCGCCGAACTTCTCGGCCCGCTCGACTTCGTCCGGCTTGTTCGAATCGAAGAGAATCAGCGGGTGCAGATTGCCGTCGCCCGCATGAAATACGTTGGCGCAGCGCAGCCCGAACTCGTCTTCCATCTGCTCGATGGCGCCCAGCACGCGCGCCAGATGGCGGCGCGGAATCGTGCCGTCCATACAGTAGTAGTCGGGCGAGACGCGCCCCGCGGCGGGGAAGGCGTTCTTGCGCCCGGCCCAGAACTTGAGGCGCTCGGCTTCCGAGGCGGATACCTGGCAGCGCGTGGCGCCCGCCGCGCGGAACACGGCCTCCATGCGCCCGATCTCGTGGGCCACTTCTTCAGGGGTGCCGTCGGACTCGCACAGCAGGATGGCCTGCGCCTCCAGGTCGTAGCCGGCGCGCACGAAAGGCTCCACCATGTGGGTGGCGCGCCGGTCCATCATTTCGAGGCCAGCCGGGATCATGCCGGCCGCGATCACCTGCGTTACCGCATTGCCCGCCGCCTCCACGCTCGAAAAGCTCGCCATCACGACCTGCGCGCAGACGGGCCGGGGCACGAGCTTGACGGTCACTTCGGTCACCACGCCCAGCATGCCTTCCGAGCCGATGAACACCGACAGCAGGTCCAGGCCGGGCGCATCGGGCGCATCGGAGCCCAGTTCCACCACCTCTCCGTCTATGGTCACCATGCGCACGCGCAGCACGTTGTGCACGGTAAGGCCGTACTTCAGGCAATGCACGCCGCCCGAATTCTCGGCGACGTTGCCGCCGATGGAACAGGCGATCTGGCTGGACGGATCGGGCGCGTAGTAAAGGCCGTAGGGCGCGGCCGCTTCCGAGATGGCGAGATTGCGCACGCCCGGCTCCACCACGGCGGTGGCGCTGGCCAGGTCGATCTGCTTGATGCGGTTGAACTTGGACAGCCCCAGCAGCACACCCTGCGCGTGCGGCATGGCGCCGCCCGAAAGCCCGGTGCCCGCGCCCCGGGCCACGACCGGCGCGTTGAGCCGCTTGCAGACGCGCATGACGGCCTGCACCTGCTCCTCGGTTTCGGGCAGGGCGACCACCGCCGGCAACGTGCGGTAAAGGGACAGGCCATCGCACTCGTAAGGACGGGTGTCTTCTTCGCGGAACAGCACGCAATGCGCCGGCAGCACGGCCTGCAGGGCCTGCGCCAGCTGCTGCGGCGAATAAGGCGCCTGCGCTTGGGCAAGGCCGGTTTCGACCAGTGAATTCATGAGCGCAACAATAGCGCGAGCGGTCGGCCAGTGCAGGCCGGGATTTACCCGCACCCGCTGCGCCGCGGCAAACGCCGAGGCGCGCTTGAGGGCGCATTGGCGGGAGCGCGGGCCTGCCCGCTACGCCGCGCCGCGCAAGGCGGGACGGCGGCGGGCTTGTTGCGCGATTCGGACAATCGCGGCGGTGTCAAACCGATTGTGAAATGTGCAACCAAATCTGGCCGCAACGGCCGCGGCAGGCCGGGCAGCGAGGTTCCCCCGGCCCCGTGCGCCGCGCCGCTCACCAGGACACGATCTTGCCCGGGTTGAGGATGTTGTTGGGGTCGAAGGCATGCTTGAGGCTGCGCATCAGGTCGAGCGCGTCTTCGCCGTGCTCTTCGGCCATGAACTGCATCTTGTGCAGCCCCACGCCGTGCTCGCCCGTGCAGGTGCCGTCGGCGGCGATGGCGCGGCGCACCAGGTTGTGGTTGATGCGCTCGGACTCCTCCCACTCTTCCTTGCTGTCGGCGTCGAGCAGCATGAGCACATGGAAGTTGCCGTCGCCCACGTGCCCCACGATGGTGTAGGGGAAGCTCGCGCGGTCGAGCTCTTCGACGGTTTCGCGCACGCAGTCCGCCAGGCGCGAGATGGGCACGCAGACGTCGGTGGTGCTGGAACGGCATCCGGGCCGCAGCTGCAGGCCGGCGAAGTAGGCGTTGTGCCGGGCGGTCCAGAGCCGGCTGCGGTCTTCGGGCCGTTCGGCCCATTCGAAGTCCATGCCGCCGTGTTCGGCGGTAATGGCCTGCACGGTCTCGGCCTGCTCCTGCACGCCCGCCGGGCTGCCGTGGAACTCGAACACCAGCAGCGGCGTCTCGCGCAGCGTCAGCTTGCTGTGCTGGTTCACGGCCCGCACGCTGGCGGCGTCCATGAATTCCACGCGCGCCACCGGCACGCCCATCTGGATGATTTCGATCACGCTCTGGACCGCCGCGTCCAGCGTGGGGAAATTGCACACCGCGGCGGACACCGCCTCGGGCTGCGGATACAGCCGCACCGTCACTTCGGTGATGATGCCCAGCGTGCCCTCGCTGCCCACGAAAATGCGCGTGAGGTCGTAGCCCGCGGAAGACTTGCGGGCGCGGCCGGCGGTGCGCACGACGCGGCCATCCGCCGTCACCACGGTAAGCGACACCACGTTCTCGCGCATGGTGCCGTAGCGCACGGCATTGGTGCCGGAGGCGCGCGTGGCCGCCATGCCGCCCAGGCTGGCGTCGGCGCCCGGATCGATGGGGAAGAACAGGCCCGTGCTGCGGATTTCCTCGTTGAGCTGCTTGCGCGTCACGCCAGCCTGCACGGTGGCGGTGAGGTCTTCGGCGTTGACCGCGAGCACCCGGTTCATCTGGGACAGGTCGATGCTGATGCCGCCCTGGATGGCCAGGATGTGGCCTTCGAGCGACGAGCCCGCGCCATAGGGAATGATGGGCACCCGGTGCGCATTGCAGAGCTTCGCGATCTCGGCCACCTCTTCGGTGGACTGCGCGAAGACCACGGCATCGGGCAGCATGGCCGGGTACGGCGACTCATCGCGGCCGTGATGCTCGCGCACGGCGTGCGCCTCGGAGAAACGCTCTCCGAAACGCGCGCGCAAGGCGTCGAGACAAGCGGGGGGAATCGGACGGCGCAGGGATTCGGCAGGCGAGGGAGCGTTCATGATGTGCAGACTCGGGTTCGGGGAATCCAGGCATTCTACGCTTCCCGCCATGCTGCGCCGCAGCGGCTGCCTGCCCTATTTGCCGGAGGTCAGCGCCACGCGGCGGCGTTCGCGCACCGCGTGGGCCAGCCGCTCCAGCACGGCGACCGACGCGTCCCAGTCGATGCAGCCGTCGGTGATGCTCTGGCCGTAGACCAGCGGCGTGCCGGGCACCAGATCCTGGCGCCCGCCGAGCAGGTGGCTTTCGATCATCATGCCCACCAGCCGGGGGTCGCCCGCTTCCATCTGGCGCGCCACGTCCTCGACCACCAGCGGCTGGTTCTCGGGCTTCTTGCTGCTGTTGGCGTGGCTGGCGTCGATCATGACCCGCTGCGCCAGACCCGACTTGGCCATTTCCTGGCAGGCGGCCTCCACGCTGGCGGCGTCGTAGTTGGGCGTCTTGCCGCCGCGCAGGATGACGTGACAGTCTTCGTTGCCCGCGGTGGACACGATGGCCGAGTGCCCGCCTTTGGTCACCGACAGGAAGTGATGCGGCTGCGACGCCGCCTTGATGGCGTCCACGGCGATCTTCACATTGCCGTCCGTGCCGTTCTTGAACCCCACCGGGCAGGACAGCCCGGACGCCAGTTCGCGGTGCACCTGGCTCTCGGTGGTCCGCGCGCCGATGGCCCCCCACGAAACCAGGTCTGCGATGTACTGCGGCGTAATCATGTCCAGGAACTCGCACCCCGCCGGCAGCCCCATGGAATTGATGTCCAGCAGGAGCTCGCGCGCCACGCGCACGCCGCGGTTGATGTCGAAGCTGCCGTCCAGGCCGGGGTCGTTGATGAGGCCCTTCCAGCCGACCGTGGTGCGCGGTTTCTCGAAGTACACGCGCATCACGATTTCCAGGTCGGCGCCGAGCCGGTCGCGCACGGGCTTGAGCCGCTGCGCGTACTCGATGGCGGCGCGGGTGTCGTGGATCGAACACGGCCCGATCACGACGATCATGCGGTCGTCCATGCCGTGCAGGATGCGGTGCATGGCCTGCCGGGCGGCAAACACGGTTTCCGAAGCTTCGCGGGAGCAGGGGAATTCGCGCATGACGTGCGCGGGGGGATTCAGTTCTTTGATTTCACGGATGCGAAGGTCGTCGGTATTGTGTGACACGGTACAGCTCCTGGGTTGCCCGCCGCGGGAATCCTTTCCTTTACCGGCGGCACAAAAAAAGCCGCCAGTTCGCTGGCGGCTTTTTTGGGGGGATTCTTTCCAAACTTCAGATTGAGCGCGTCCCTTCCTCCGCCAGCGGCTTCAGAAAACCATAAAAGTAAAAGTAAAAAGCGGGGGACGCGAATTTCATGGGGAAAAACTCTAGCACAAAAAAAACGGGCCGTCACGCCCGTTTTTTTCCGCCGGACCGCCCCGAGGCGGAAAGCGCTTCCTTTTGGGAAGCCGCGAACCGCGCTCGGCGGCGGAGAACCGGAGGCGGCGGCGCGGCTCAGGCGGTGCCGCCCACCGTGAGCCCTTCCATGCGCACGGTAGGCATGCCCACGCCCACCGGCACGCTCTGCCCGTCCTTGCCGCAGGTGCCCACGCCCGAATCGAGCTGCAGGTCGTTGCCGATAAGGCTGACGCGGTTCATGGCGTCGGGGCCGTTGCCGATCAGGGTGGCGCCCTTCACGGGATAGGTGACCTTGCCGTTTTCGATCATGTAGGCTTCGGACGCCGAGAACACGAACTTCCCGCTCGTGATGTCGACCTGGCCGCCGCCGAAATTGACGGCATAGAGCCCGCGCTTGACCGAGGAGACGATCTCCTCGGGCGGGGTCTCGCCCGCGAGCATGTAGGTGTTGGTCATGCGCGGCATGGGCAGGTGGGCGAACGACTCGCGCCGGCCGTTGCCGGTGGCCGAGGTCTTCATGAGGCGGGCGTTGAGCGTGTCCTGCATGTAGCCGCGCAGAATGCCGTCTTCGATGAGCACGTTGCGCTGGGTGGCGTTGCCTTCATCGTCGATGTTCAGCGAGCCCCGGCGGTCGGGCAAGGTGCCGTCGTCCACCACGGTGACGCCCTTGGACGCCACGCGCTGGCCGATGCGCCCCGAAAACACGCTGGAGCCCTTGCGGTTGAAGTCGCCCTCGAGCCCGTGGCCCACGGCCTCGTGCAGCAGGATGCCGGGCCAGCCCGATCCCAGCACCACTGTCATTTCGCCCGCGGGCGCCGGCCGCGCCTCCAGGTTGACCAGCGCCTCGTGCACGGCGCGCTCCACGTAGCCTTGCAGCACTTCGTCGGAAAAGTACGACAGTCCCAGGCGGCCGCCGCCGCCGGCATGGCCCATCTCGCGCCGGCCGTTGCGTTCGGCGATGACGGTGAGCGACAGCCGCACCAGCGGCCGCACGTCCGCCGCCAGCCGGCCGTCGCTGCCGGCGACCAGCACCACGTCGTATTCCGCGCCCAGGCCGGCCATGACCTGGATGACGTGCGGATCGCGGGCGCGCGCCATACGCTCCACCCGTTCCAGCAACGCCACCTTTTCGGGAGCGGTCAGGGTCGCGACCGGGTCGATGTCCGCGTAGAGGCTGCGCCCCGCTTCCGGCTCGACGTGCGCGGCCACCTTGACCTTGCCCGCGCCGCGCCGGGCGATGCCGCGCACCGCGTGGGCGGAAGACAGCAGCGCCTCGGGCGACAGCGAATCAGAATAGGCGAAGGCGGTTTTCTCGCCGCTGACGGCGCGCACGCCCACGCCCTGGCTGATCGAGAAGCTGCCCGTCTTGACGATGCCCTCTTCCAGGCTCCAGCCTTCGCTGCGTGTGTACTGGAAATAGAGGTCCGCGTAGTCGACCTTGTGCGTGAATATCTCGCCCAGCGCGCGCGCCATGTCGGCCTCGGTCAGCCCCCAGGGGTCGAGCAGCAGCGATTTGGCGGTAGCCAGGGAAGCGATGGCGGGATCGGTGATTTTCATGGATGGTTTCGGATGCCCGGCTGCGCGCCGGAAAATGAATTGCAGGACGCTATCGTAACGCCGACCGGGGCCGGCCGTCGCGGACCGGAGCGCAACGAGGCGCAACGGCGCGCCGCCACGCGCCGTCGGGCGCCGCCGTTCGCCCGGGGCCGCGGCCGCCGCCGCGGGCCGCGTCAGATTTCCCGGGCGCGGCGCCCGGATTAATGGAACGGATATTGACGCAGCCCTTTGGCCGCACGGGCCGCCAAACAGGCTTGCCAAATAGCAGCTTATATGCCGCCTGTCACGGCGACGCTCTCAACAGATAAGAACGAATACAAGAAATCGTGGCCTTCGGAACGCGCCGGGATAAAAAAGCCGCGTCCGCCGCGCGCATCCATAAAACCTACTGGCGGGTAACAAAATAAACCCCGATGCATCGAGGATGCGTCATCCCATATTTGGGGAAATCCTTCCCAATAGTTGCACAACCAGGGAGTTTTCCCCGGGAATCCTCGCGAACCTCGGTGCATTTGATACAAAGTAATTGGTCCGACTTATGCGTGCGGCGCCCATAATTTCTGTATTATTCGGGGCACAACAATTAAACAAGACTCTGCCGGCGATAAAGCAGTTCCATAATCAGGAATAAACCATGGCCCGAGAATCCTACGCAGCTCTGCAAGCAAAGATCGAAAAGGAAATCACCAAGCTCCAGAAGAAGGCGGAAGCCCTTCAAAACAAGCGGCGCAAGCCGGTCATCACCTCCATCGTCAATTCCATGCGCGAATATGACATTACCCCGGAGGAGATCGCCGCCGCCTTCGGCGCGGCCAAGCCGGCCCGCACCGCTTCGCGCCGCAAGGCGGGAGGCGCCGCGCGCGCCGCCACCGCCGCCAAGCGCGCCGTGGCGCCGAAATACCGTCACCCGCAAACAGGCGAAACCTGGAGCGGCCGCGGCAAGGCGCCGCGCTGGCTCGCCGCCGAAGAAGCCAATGGCGCCTCGCGCGAGAGCTTCCTCATCAAGGAATGAAAGCTTTTTGAAAGAAAATCGGCGCACCGTTCCGGTGCGCCGATTTTTTATTAACATTGCAATGATCCGGCGGCCTGCCGCGCTTTATTGCAGCGGGTATTCCACCTCGCGCTCGGCGCCATTATTGCCGGGAAAATTATCAAATATTGCACGCGTCAGGTAAGGCATCATGCGCAGCAGGTCGCCCCGGTCGCTCAATATATAGGCGGTGGAGCGGTAGACCTCCTTTCCGCCCCGCTGCGTATCGCGGATCTGCAGCGTAAGCGAATTGCGGTACGCCACGGCGGGCACGTCCACCCAGGCCGGACCCCAGTATCCGCCATAGGGCGCCCAGGGCCCCGGCCCGTAGAAGCCGCCATAACCGTATCCGTAGCCGCCGTAGAAATACGGATCGTACGGACGCCGCACCGTGACCTGGGTCTGGCTGGCGCCATAATGGAAACTCACGTCGAAGCGGGCAGGCGCGCCTGCGGGCGCCTCCACCAGGCCGGTCGCCCCGATGGCGGCGCGCACCGTGTCCTGGAAAGACTGGTACTCGAGATTGTTGGTTTGAGACGCGTCGGCCGGTACGAAACGGTATGTCTGGCCCTCGACGCCCGCCGGCCATTGCTGGAATGAGGTGACGTGAGCGGAAACCGACGGCGCGGCGCACCCGCTGAGCGCCACCGCCCCCAGCACCGCGAATATGCCCGCGCACCGCCAGGCTCCGGATTTCGACAACCACGACATTTGCTGCTCCTTCACGCGCGTTGGCGCCATGATACCGAGGTTGGACATGCGGGGGCGCCAAAAGTTTTGCCCGTGGATCGCGCCATGGCCGGCATTGCGCCGGGCTCGGCCAAATGGCCTCCGGCGCGGCGGACGGGCACCCACTACAATTGGGATTCTTCCCTCATTCCGGACGGCAATTCCATGCGTACCGATACGCCCATCACCGTTTACCGCAAGGATTATCAGCCCTACCCCTACGAGATCCCCGAAGTCGACCTGAGTTTCGACCTCGCGCCCGAGTCCACCGAGGTGCGCAGCATCATGCAAGTCAGGCGCAAAGCCGACGCCGGCAACGACGCGGCGCTGGTCCTGGACGGCGAGGAACTGGAGCTGGTCTCGGTGGCGGTGGACGGCCAGCCCCTGCCCCCGGAACGCTACAGCCTGACCGGACACAGCCTTACCCTCCATGGCCTGCCTTCCGAGTGCCGGGTGGAAACCGTGAGCCGCTGCCGGCCCGACGCCAACTCCACGCTCATGGGACTTTACGTCTCGGGCGGCAATTTCTTCACCCAGTGCGAAGCCGAGGGCTTTCGCCGCATTACCTGGTTCGCCGACCGGCCCGACGTCATGTCGCGCTACCGCGTCACGCTGCGCGCCCCCGGCCAGTATCCTGTGCTGCTGTCCAACGGCAACCTGGTGGCGGCGCGCGCCCTGCCCGACGGACGCAACGAGGTGCAATGGGAAGATCCGTTTCCCAAGCCCTGCTATCTCTTCGCCCTGGTGGCGGGCAACCTGACGCACCGCGAAACCCGCGTGCGCACCGCCAGCGGGCGCGAGGTGCTGCTCCAGGTCTACAGCGACCCCGGCTCGGAAACCAAAACGGAATGGGCGCTGGACTCGCTGGTGCGCGCCCTGCGCTGGGACGAGACACGCTTCGGGCTCGAGCTGGATCTGGACCGCTTCATGGTGGTGGCCGTACATGACTTCAACATGGGCGCCATGGAGAACAAGGGCCTCAACATCTTCAACGCGGCCTACGTGCTGGCCGACGCCGAAACGGCCACCGACGCCAACTACGAGGGCATCGAATCCGTCATCGGACACGAGTACTTCCACAACTGGACGGGCAACCGCGTAACCTGCCGCGACTGGTTCCAGCTCAGCCTCAAGGAAGGGCTCACGGTTTTCCGCGACCAGGAATTCAGCGCCGACATGATGGCGCGCGGCCTGGACGCCACGGCGGCGGCCAGCGCCCGCACCGTCAAGCGCATCGACGACGTGGTGGCGCTGCGGGCGGCGCAGTTCCCCGAGGACGCCGGCCCCATGGCGCACCCCATCCGCCCCGAGAGCTACCAGGAAATCGGCAACTTCTACACCGCCACGGTCTACGAGAAAGGCGCGGAAGTGATCCGCATGCAGCATACGCTGCTGGGCGAGGAAGGCTTTCGCGCGGGCATGGACGAGTATTTCCGCCGCCACGACGGCCAGGCCGTCACCTGCGACGATTTCGTGGCCGCCATGGAATCGGTCTACATGCGCCAGCATCCGGGCCGCGATCTTTCCGTGTTCCGGCGCTGGTACCGCCAGGCGGGCACGCCGCACGTCACGGTGAAGCTTGAGCACGACGCGGCCGCGCGCCAGTGCAAGGTGACGCTGTCGCAGGAATGCGCGCCGGTCGGCGTGGAGAAGAAGGCCGGCCCGGACTACGTGAAGGCGCCCTTCCACATTCCGTTCGCCATCGGCCTGCTCGACCGCGAAGGCAGGCCGCTGCCGTTGCGCCACGAAGGCCAGGTCCGCGACACGGCCCTGCTGGAACTCACCACCGAGAGCCAGCAGTGGGTGTTCGACGACATCGACGCGCCGCCGGTGCCCTCGCTGCTGCGCGACTTCTCCGCCCCCGTCATCGTGGTCTACGACTGGACCGACGAGGAACTGGCGCTGCTGTCGGCGCACGACCCCAATCCGTTCGCGCGCTGGGAAGCCGGCCAGGAACTGGCCACGCGGCAGATCCTGGCGCTGGCGGGCGCCCGCCAGGCGGGCCGCACGCTGCACGCGGCCCCGGCCTTCATCGCCGCCTGGCGCGCCCTGCTCACCGACCCGTCCATCGACGCGGCCTACCGGGCGCGGGCACTGGCGCTGCCGTCGGAGAAGACCCTGGCCGAACGCATGCAAGCGATCGACCCGCCGGCCCTGGCGGTGGCGCGCGACTTCCTGCGCGCCGAGCTGGGCAGGCAGCTCCAGGCCGAGTTCCGCGCCGCCTTCGACGCCAACCAGACGCCCGGCCCCTACAGCCCCGCCCCCGAGCCCGCGGGCAAGCGCGCCCTGAAGAACCTCGCGCTGGCCCACCTCATGGCGGCGGGCGAGCACGAAGCGCAGCGGCTGGCCCGGCAGCAGTACGAGCAGGCCGGCAACATGACCGACAGCCTGGCCGCGCTCGGCGCGCTGCTGAACTACGGCCATGGCGAGTACCCGCAGCAGGCGCTCGCCGGCTTCTACGCGCGCTGGAAGGACAACCCCCTGGTGGTGGACAAATGGTTCAGCCTGCAGGCCACGGCGCGCCACGCCACCGTGCAGACCGCGCGCGAGCTCATGTCGCACCCGGCGTTCACGCTGCGCAACCCCAACCGCGCGCGCGCGCTCATCTTCCAGTTCTGCCTGAACAACGCGCGCGGCATGCACCATCCGGACGGCTCGGGCTACGCGTTCTGGGAAGAACAGGTGCTGGCGCTGGACGCGCTCAACCCCGAGATCGCGGCGCGCCTGGCGCGCGCGCTGGACAACTGGTCGCGCTACGTGCCGGCCCTGCGCGCCCCCATGCAGGCGGCGCTGCAGCGCGTGCAGGCCCATGAGGGCCTTTCGCGCAACGTGCAGGAAATCGTATCCAAGGCTTTGGAATTCGCAGCATAGGAGAACCCTCTTGAAACGCAAAACCCTCACCCAATACCTGGTGGAGCAGCAGCGCTCCGCCCAGGCGCTGGCGCCTGAAGTGCGCCTGCTCATCGAAGTCGTGGCGCGCGCCTGCAAGGCCATCAGCCATGCCGTCAGCAAGGGCGCGCTGGGCGGCGTGCTCGGCAGCCTGGAAAGCGAGAACGTCCAGGGAGAAGTGCAGAAGAAGCTGGACGTGCTGTCCAACGAGATCCTGCTCGAAGCCAACGAATGGGGCGGCCATCTCGCGGCCATGGCCTCGGAAGAGATGGAAACCATCCACCTCATCCCGAACCGCTATCCCAAGGGCGAATACCTGCTGCTGTTCGATCCGCTGGACGGCTCGTCGAACATCGACGTCAACGTGTCCATCGGCACGATCTTCTCCGTGCTGCACGCGCCCCATGACGTGTCCGGCTCGTCGCCGGTCACCGAGGAAGACTTCCTGCAGCCCGGCAGCAAGCAGGTGGTCGCAGGTTATGCCGTGTACGGGCCGCAGACCATGCTGGTGCTGACCATCGGCAAGGGCGTGATGGGTTTCACGCTGGACCGCGAAATGGGCTCGTGGGTGCTCACGCACGAGAACATCCGCATTCCGGAAGACACCAAGGAGTTCGCCATCAACATGTCCAACATGCGGCACTGGGCCCCGCCGGTCAAGCGCTACATCGACGACTGTCTGGCGGGCAAGACGGGCCCCCTGGGCAAGGACTACAACATGCGCTGGATCGCGTCCATGGTGGCCGATGTGCACCGCATCCTGACGCGCGGCGGCATCTTCATGTACCCGTGGGATGCACGCGAGCCGGGCAAGGCCGGCAAGCTGCGCCTCATGTACGAAGCCAACCCCATGAGCTTTATCGTCGAGCAGGCAGGCGGCGCGGCCATCGACGGCGCCCAGCGCATCCTGGACATCCAACCCGAGAAGCTGCACCAGCGCGTGAGCGTGATTCTCGGCTCCAAGAACGAAGTCGAGCGTGTGGGCCGCTACCACGCCGAGGCCCGGCAGGGCTGAGGCCGCGCCGCGGGCCCGCGCCCCACGAAAAAAGCCCTGGCGCAGATGCGCCAGGGCTTTTTTTCGCGAAGCCGCGGGAAAGGCTATTTGACCTCTTCCATGCCTTTCACGTCGTCCTTGTTGATCTGGACCTTCTTGCCGTCCTTGTCGTATTCGTACATGCCGGAGTCCTTGTTGTACTTCGGCTCGTCGGGCGCCACGTCCGAGCTGCCGTCGCGGTGCTGGATGACCGTGGGCGACGAGCACGCGGCCAGCGAACCGGCGCAAGCGATCATCAGGGCGAGCGTCATCGTCTTCAGATTCATGGGGCTGTTCTCCGATCTGTGAACTAACGCTTTCACTGTATCCGACCCCAAAACCCAATTCATTGCGGGTTCCGCTCAAAATGCGTGAGAACGTAAATGGCGCGGCGGCCCCGCCGCGCCGCCCGCCGCCCCGGGAAAGCGGCCAGGAAAAACCCCTCGCCGGCGCGCCGGGAGGGGTTTCACAACTACACATGCGGCAAGCGGCGATTACACCTTGGCGTGCGCCTCGATGTAGCGGCGCACGGCGTCCGCGTCGCAGTCCATGACTTCCACGCGCTGCGGCCGCAGCTCCAGGTCCGCCAGCGCCGCCGGCGGCGTGGCCGGACGGCCCAGCGCCTCTTCGATGGTGTCCGAGAACTTGGCCGGCAAGGCGGTTTCGAGCACCACCATGGGCACACCCTCTTCCACGTACTGCCGGGCCACCTTCACGCCGTCCGCGGTGTGCGGATCGACCAGCACGCCGGTCTCGTCATAGGTGGAGCGGATGGTGGCCAGGCGGTCGGCATGCGTGCTTGCGCCGGCCACGAAACCGAAGCGGGACTCGAACTCCGGCTTCAGGGCCGAGAGGTCGAAGCTGCCCCGCGAGCCCAGTTCGGCCCACAGCGCCTTCACGCGGCCAGGGTCGCGGCCCACCAGGTCGAACACGAAACGCTCGAAGTTCGAGGCGCGCGAGATGTCCATGGAGGGGCTGGACGTGGCGTAGGTCTGCTCGGCCGGGCGCGGGCGGTATACGCCGGTGCGGAAGAACTCCTCCAGCACGTTGTTCTCGTTGGTGGCCAGCACCAGGCGACGCACCGGCAGCCCCATGCTGCGCGCGATGTGGCCGGACAGGATGTTGCCGAAGTTGCCCGAGGGCACCGCGAACGACACCTGCTGGCCCGGGCCGGCGGTGGCGCGCAGCCAGCCATGGAAGTAGTACACCACCTGCGCCGCGATGCGCGCCCAGTTGATGGAGTTCACCGCGCCCAGGCGATAGCGCGTCTTGAATTCCAGGTCGCCGGCCAGCGTCTTGACGATGTCCTGGGCCTGGTCGAACACGCCGCGCACGGCGATGTTGTGGATGTTCTCGTCTTGCAGCGAGTACATCTGGGCGCGCTGGAAGGCGCTCATGCGGCCATGGGGCGAAAGCATGAACACCGCCACGCTCTTCTTGCCGCGCAACGCGTACTCGGCGGCCGAGCCCGTGTCGCCCGAAGTCGCGCCCACGATGTTGAGCGTCGTGCCGCGGCGCTCGAGCACGTACTCGAACACCTGGCCCAGGAACTGCATGGCCATGTCCTTGAAGGCCAGCGTGGGGCCTTCGGACAGCCCCAGCAGCGACAGCCCGCCGTCCAGCGGGCGCAGCGGCACGATGTCCTCGCTGCTGAAAACCTGCTGGTTGTAGGCGGCGCGGGTCAGGCGGCGCAGGTCTTGCGCGGGGATGTCGGTGGCGAAGAGCGAGAGCACTTCGTAGGCAAGGTCGGCATAGCGCAGGCCGCGCCAGGACTCCAGCGTGCCGGCCGGCACCTGCGGCAGCGACTCGGGAATCGCCAGGCCGCCGTCGGGAGCCAGGCCCTCGAGCAGGATGTCCGAAAACGGCTGGGCAGCCATGCCGCCGCGGGTCGAGATGTATTTCATGTCAGGTTTTCCACGCGCAGCCGGGTCACCCGGGACCGCACGAACGGCAGCGCCTCGATACGCTCGATGGCCTGGTTGACGTTGCCTTCCAGCGCCTCGTGCGTCAGGAAGATGATATCGGCCCCGCCGATGTGCGAGGGCTGCTGGATCATGGAGCCGATGGAAATGGCGCGGTCGGCCAGGATGCGGGCGATGTCGGCCAGCACGCCCGGCTGGTCGTCCACGCGCAGGCGCAGGTAATACGACGTGCTCACCTGCTCGATGGGCAGGATGGGCGTATCCGACATGGCATCGGGTTGGAACGCCAGGTGCGGGACGCGGTTGCCCGGATCGGCCGTGTGCAGGCGGGTGACGTCCACCAGGTCGGCCACCACCGCCGAAGCGGTGGGCTCCTCGCCGGCGCCCTGGCCGTAGTACAGCGTGGGCCCTACGGCGTCGCCCTTGACGAGCACGGCGTTCATGGCGCCCTCGACGTTGGCGAGCAGGCGCTCGGCCGGCACCAGCGCCGGGTGCACGCGCAGCTCGATGCCTTCGGCGCGGCGGCGCGTGATGCCCAGCAGCTTGATGCGGTAGCCCAGCCGCTCGGCATGCGCGATGTCTTCCTGGGCCAGTTGCGAAATGCCTTCGATGTGCGCGCGCTCGAACTGCACCGGCACGCCGAAGGCCAGCGAGGCCAGCAGCGTGAGCTTGTGCGCGGCGTCCACGCCCTCGACGTCGAAGGTGGGGTCGGCTTCCGCGTAGCCCAGGCGCTGCGCCTCGGCCAGCACCTCGGCGAACGGCAGCCCGCGCGAGCGCATTTCGGAGAGGATGAAATTGGTGGTGCCGTTGATGATCCCCGCCACCCACTGGATGCGGTTGGCCGTGAGGCCTTCGCGGATGGCCTTGATGATGGGCACGCCGCCCGCCACCGCGGCCTCGAAGGCCACCATGACGCCGCGCTCGGACGCCGCGGCGAAGATCTCGTTGCCGTGCTTGGCCAGCAGCGCCTTGTTGGCGGTGACCACGTGCTTGCCCTGCGCGATCGCTTCGAGCACCAGCTCGCGCGCCAGCGTGTCGCCGCCGATCAGTTCGACCACGATGTCGATGTTGGGGTCGCGCACCAGCGCATGCACGTCGGTATCGACCAGGATCGAGTCGCCCACGCGGGTGCGCGCCTTGGCCACGTCGCGCACGGCGGCGCGCGTCACCTCGATGCGGCGGCCGGCCCGGCGCGCGATCTCCTCGGCGTTGCGCGACAGCACGGTCCACGTGCCGCCGCCCACCACGCCAAGCCCGAGCAGGCCGACTTTCATGGGATTCATCGCGGCGCCCTCTGCGGGCGGGCGTTGAGGGGAATTCATTTCAGTTCTCCATATTGCTACGCGAAAAGCACCACACTTGGCAACACCACGCGAGGCCGCGCGGAGCCGGCCTCGCCGGTCCGCTGCGGCGCCCCTTGAGGGGGAAGCGCGCAGCGCTGCGGGGGGGGGGCTCTACCGCAGCAATCCGTCCTTGCGGAACATGTCTTTGATGCCGCGCACCGCCTGGCGGGTGCGCTGCTCGTTTTCGATGAGAGCGAAGCGCACGTATTCGTCGCCGTACTCGCCGAAGCCGATCCCGGGGGAAACGGCCACTTTCGCATCCGACAGGACGCGCTTGGAGAATTCCAAAGAACCCATCGCCCTGTAGGGCTCGGGGATCTGCGCCCAGATGTACATGGACGCCTTGGGAATCTCCACATTCCAACCTGCTTCGTGCAGCCCGCGCGCGAGCACGTCGCGGCGGCTCTGGTACTGGGACACGATTTCCTTCACGCAGTCCTGCGGGCCGTCGAGCGCGGCGATGGACGCCACCTGGATGGGGGTGAAGGTGCCGTAGTCGTGATAGCTCTTGATGCGGGCCAGCGCGCCCACCAGCTCGCGGTTGCCCACCATGTAGCCAATGCGCCAGCCAGCCATGTTGTAGCTCTTGCTCATGGTGAAGAACTCGACGGCCACGTCGCGCGCGCCGGGCACCTGCATGATGGAAGGGGCCACGTAGCCGTCGAACGTGATGTCGGCATAGGCCAGGTCATGCACGACGAGGATGTCATGCTCCTTGGCCAGCGCCACCACGCGCTCGAAGAAGGAGAGGTCCACGCACTGCGCCGTGGGGTTGCTGGGAAAGCCCAGCACCATCATCTTGGGCTTGGGAATGGATTCGCGCACCGCGCGTTCCAGCTCCTCGAAGAAATCCACGCCCGGCGTCATGCGCACCGAACGGATGTTGGCGCCGGCGATGACCGCTCCGTAGATGTGGATGGGGTAGCTGGGGTTGGGCACCAGCACCGTGTCGCCGCGGTCCAGCGTAGCCAGCATGAGGTGGGCCAGGCCTTCCTTGGAGCCGATGGTGACGATGGCTTCCGAGTCGGGGTCGAACTCCACGTCGTAGCGGCGCTGGTACCAGTCGCAGATCGCCTTGCGCAGCCGCGGAATGCCCTTGGACACCGAATAGCCGTGCGTGGTGGGCCGGGTGGCGGCTTCCACGAGCTTGTCCACGATGTGCTTGGGCGTGGCGCCGTCCGGGTTGCCCATGGACATGTCGATGATGTCTTCGCCCCGCCGCCGGGCCGCCATCTTGAGCTCGCCGGTAATGTTGAAAACGTACGGAGGCAGGCGCTCGATGCGGGAGAACTTCCTCATGATGGGAATCCTTAGGCGTAGGGGAAGAGAAGACAGTCGGAATGAAAGAATCAGCGGGCAACAGGCAACGGGCCGGAAACACCGGAAAAGCCGCAGGCCGGAAAAAACGGGGAGCGAAGCGCCCCCGCGCCGGCGGACCGGCGCGGCATTTGCACCGCAGCAAAACCCTGTAATCTAGCGCAAGCGCGTCCCTGCGGCAAATGAGGCGCGCAGGCGCCCCGGCCCCAGTGGATACCCTGCAACATGCGGTCATTCCGATGCGCTATCATCGGGCACATAAAGCCGGAGTTTTTATTGAAGCTGCACACCGATCCTGCGACAGGCGCTCTGAATACCGTCACAGCCTATGGCGACGGTTACATCGAGGTCAACCAGGTACGTTTTTCCCACTCGGTCGCCTTCGGTCCCGAAGGCGACGTCCTCCAGTGGCCTGTAGAGGCCGTGGCCGACATCACCTCCACCCTCCTGCGCCAGGCCGCCGGGCTGTCCGAGCCCGTGCGCGACCCCCTGGCCTTTCTCGATGAGCCCGAGGCCGACGCGGCGCCCGGCCGTCCGGCCAACGCGCCCGAGGTGCTGCTGGTGGGCACGGGCGCGCGCCAGCATTTCCTGCGCCCCGACGTGCTCCGTCCCCTGCTGGCCATGGGCATCGGCGTGGAAACCATGGACACGCACGCCGCCTCGCGCACCTACAACATCCTGATGGCGGAGGGCCGGCGGGTCGTCGTCGCCCTCATTCCTCCCAACGGAGACCCCCAGAAATGACGCCGATCATAGGCAAGCCCGCCCCCCTGTTCACCGCTGAAAGCACCATAGGCCCGATCAGCCTGGAGCAGTGCCAGGGCCGCGCGGTCATCCTCTATTTCTATCCCAAGGACAACACGCCGGGCTGCACCACCGAAAGCCAGGACTTCCGCGACCTGCACGCGGAGTTCCTCGCCGCCAGCGCCGTGGTGATCGGCATCTCGCGCGATTCGCTGAAATCGCACGAGAACTTCAAGGCCAAGTACGACCTTCCCTTCCCGCTCATCTCCGACGCCGACGAAACCGTCTGCAACCTGTACGGCGTCATCAAGCAGAAGAACATGTACGGCAAGCAGGTGCGGGGCATCGAGCGCAGCACCTTCCTGATCGACGCCTATGGCGTGCTGGTGCAGGAGTGGCGCGGGGTGAAAGTGCCCGGCCACGCCAAGGAAGTCCTGCAGGCCGCCAAGAGCATCGGCTAGCCGCCCGTGATCGAGAAGCAAGAAAAGAACCAGGCCCAGCGCCCGTTCCCGCCGGAAGCAGCCGCCATCCGGCGTGAACCCGGGCGCTAGCCGGACCCACAGGAGAGTGCTCATATGCCGCTTCCGAAGTTGCCCACCCGCCCCGCAGCCATCCTGACTTTCCCCACGGGCGAATCCGCCCGGGGCGCCGCGCGCGGCGCCAAGAACAAGGCCGCGGCCCAGGCCGCAGGCGAAGACGAGGCCGACCTGCAGGTCCAACCCGAACTCGAGGGCATGTCCGTGCCGGCGCGCAAGGCCCAGGCGCCCGTCCCGGCCCGCTCGCCCGCCAGCCAGCCGGCCCCGGCGCCCGCCGAGCCGCCCGCCCGCCAGGCCAGGACCGCCACGACAGCCCGCCGCGGCAAGCCCCGCCCGCAGAACGAGCCCCGCAAGCTCTTCGTGCTGGACACCAACGTGCTGCTGCACGATCCGAGCTCGCTCTTCCGCTTCGAGGAACACGACATCTTCCTGCCGATGATGACGCTGGAAGAACTCGACCACCAGAAGAAAGGCATGTCCGAAGTGGCGCGCAACGCGCGCCAGGTCAGCCGTTCGCTGGACGCCCTGGTGCAGGACGCCTCGAAGCTCGACGAGGGCCTGGACCTGTCGGCCCTGGGCAACAAGGACGCCACGGGCCGGCTCATGTTCCAGACCACGGCCATCCACAGCACCCTGCCCTCCGACCTGCCCATGGGCAAGGCCGACAACCAGATCCTGGGCGTGGTGCGCGCCCTGCAGGAGAAATACCCGCAGCGCGAGGTGGTGCTGGTGTCCAAGGACATCAACATGCGCCTGAAGGCCCGCGCGCTGGGCATGGCCGCCGAAGACTATTACAACGACCACGTCCTCGAAGACTCCGACCTGATGTACACGGGCGTGATGCAGCTGCCCGAGGACTTCTGGAACAAGCACGGCAAGGACGTCGAGTCCTGGCAACAGGGCGGCACCACGTTCTACCGCATCCACGGCCCGCTGTGCTCGCAGTTCGTGGTCAACCAGTTCGTCTATTTCGAGGGCCAGATGCCGCTGTACGCGCAGGTGCGCGAAGTCAGCGGCAAGATGGCGGTGCTGGCCACGCTGCGCGACTACACCCATGGCAAGAACGCGGTCTGGGGCATCACGGCGCGCAACCGCGAGCAGAACTTCGCCATGAACCTGCTGATGAACCCCGAATGCGACTTCATCTCGCTGCTGGGCCAGGCCGGCACAGGCAAGACGCTGCTGGCGCTGGCCGCGGGCATCACGCAGGTGCTGGAAACCAAGCGCTACACCGAGATCATCATGACCCGCGTCACGGTGCCGGTGGGCGAAGACATCGGTTTCCTGCCGGGCACGGAAGAAGAAAAGATGCTGCCCTGGATGGGCGCGCTCGAGGACAACCTCGACGTGCTCAACATGGGCGATGGCGAAGGCAACGGCGACTGGGGCCGCGCGGCCACCATGGACCTCATCCGCTCGCGCATCAAGGTGAAGTCGCTCAATTTCATGCGCGGCCGCACCTTCCTGAACAAGTACCTCATCATCGACGAGGCGCAGAACCTCACGCCCAAGCAGATGAAGACGCTCATCACGCGCGCCGGACCCGGCACCAAGGTGATCTGCCTGGGCAACATCGCGCAGATCGACACGCCCTACCTCACCGAGGGCAGTTCGGGCCTGACGTTCGTGGTGGACCGCTTCAAGGGCTGGCCGCACGCGGGCCACGTGACGCTGCAGCGCGGCGAACGTTCCCGCCTGGCCGACTACGCGGCCGAGGTGCTGTAGCCTCCTGCCCGCCGAAGGCAGAAAAAACGGGCCAGCATGCGCTGGCCCGTTTTTTTCGCGTCCGCGCGGCCTTATTGCGCCGCGTTGGTAATGGCGTTGCCGGCCCGCGAGACGTCCTTGCCCATGCCGGCCACGGTGTTGCAGCCGGCCAGGACGAATCCAAAGACCAGGAACGCGGTCAGCACGATTTTCGCGCGCATCTTCGACTCTCCTGAAACAAGAAAACGTTCCGCCAGGCTCAGACGATCTGCACGCGCAACTCGCCCAGCCCCTCGACGCCGCCCGTGAGCACGTCGCCCTTCGCCACGGCGCCCACGCCTTCGGGCGTGCCCGTGAAGATGAGGTCGCCGGGCCGCAGCTCGAACAGGCCGGACAGGTAGGAGATGCTCTCGGGAATGTTCCAGATCATCTGGGAGATGTCGCTGGACTGCTTGCGCTCGCCGTTGACGTCGAGCCAGATCGCGCCCTTTTCGAGGGTGCCCACCACGCTGCGCGGGTGGATGGGGCCCAGCGGGGCGGAAAAATCGAAGGCCTTGCCCACTTCCCAGGGACGGCCCTGCTTCTTCATTTCGCCCTGCAGGTCGCGGCGCGTCATGTCCAGGCCCAGCGCGTAGCCCCACACGCATTCGTTGGCCTGCTCCACGGGAATATCGCGCCCGCCCTTGCCCAGCACCACCACCAGCTCCATTTCGTAGTGCAGGTTGGAGGTCTTGGGCGGATACGGCATCTTGCCGGTTTCGCCGTCGGCCACGCTCAGCACGGCGTCGGCCGGCTTGCAGAAGAAGAACGGATCCTCGCGTCCGGTAAAGCCCATTTCCTTGGCGTGCTCGGCGTAGTTGCGGCCGACACAGTAGACGCGGCGCACGGGAAACCGCGCGGCGCTTCCGGCAACGGGAACCGCGGTCAGCGGCTGGGGAGGCAATACGTAGTCCATAATCTCAATCAACCTGTGACGTGTACATGACCGGAAACCGGCGGCAAAAAATCCATCCGCGAGTTTATCCGTTTCCGCGGCCTCGGGCTCGCCTTGTTTTGTTCAGGAAAACGTAGGCATTTCGGGGGGCCGAAGGCACCGCGGCGCGGCGGCGGCCGGCCCATGCCAGCCGCGGCCGCGCCGCGGTGTCCAAGCGAGCCGGAGCGTTTCAGGCGCTCTTGCCGGCGTAGCGCTCGGCGCTCTTCACGATTTCCTCGTGCGCCGCGTCCAGGCCCTTCCAGCCCTTGACCTTGACCCACTTGCCCTTCTCGAGGTCTTTGTAGTGCTCGAAGAAATGCTGGATGCGCGAGATGTCTTCGGCGGGCAGGTCTTCGTAGGACTTGATGTTGCGGTACGGGGGGTACAGCTTCTCGATGGGCACCGCCAGCAGCTTGGCGTCGCCGCCCGACTCATCGTCCATTTCCAGCACGCCGATCGCGCGGCAGCGCACGACCGCGCCGATCTGGATCGGGAACGGCGTGATGACCAGCACGTCGGCCGGGTCGCCGTCTTCCGAGAGGGTCTGGGGGATGTAGCCGTAGTTGCACGGATAGTGCATGGCCGTCAGCATGAAACGGTCGACGAAAATCGCGCCCGTTTCCTTGTCGACCTCGTACTTCACCGGGTCGGCATTCATGGGGATTTCGATGATGACGTTGAAATCTTCGGGCAGCTTCTTGCCGGGGGACACGCGATCGAGACTCATGGTTCAGCCTTGTTGTCTGTATGAAGAAAAATCAGTGCTCGTCCTTGAAGGGCGGCTTGGTGGCGGGTATGGGCGCGGACGGCTCGGCATCGGCCGCGGGCCTGGACGAGGGCTTGGCGCCGGCCGCCGGCGTGGGCCCATAGGTGGGCACCGGATCGTCGAACGCGGCGGCCGGAATCGGCGCGCTGTCGAAATACTCGTCCAGGTCCGAGGCGCCGCCCGCCACGGGCGCGTCTTCGGGGGCCAGCGCCTTGTCGCGCTGGTCCTTGCTGGCGCGCGCGTCGGGATCGAGCACGTAGTCCGAGGCGGAAGCCGCCACGGCCGGCGCCACGGGCGGGTAATCGCCGGCCGGCAGCACGTCCGCATCGGTGTCGGACAGGCCCACCGCATAGCCGCCTTCGGCATCGAGGTGATGGGGATCGGAGCCGGTGTCGGCGGCCGGCAGCGCCGCGTCGGCGGCCAGCACCGGCAGCGCCATGCTGGCCGCCGTGGCGAGCCGCCAATGGCGCACCGCGTCCGCGGGACGTTCGAGGCGGTCGTACAGGCTGCCCAGCAGCGCATGCGTCTGCGCGTCGTTGCGGCGGCTCAGGCTGCGCAGCAGATAACGCTCGGCCTGCCCCCAGAGCTGGCCGTTCAGGCACAGCATGCCCAGCGCGGCAAGCAGATCGGGATCGGTGGGGCGCTGCTGCAGCCAGGTTTCGGCCTTGGCGAGCCGACGCGGCACCTGCTCGGCATCGCAGCGCGCATAAGCGGCGACCAGCGCCGGATTGAACTTCACGCCGATGGCCGCCTCGAGCACGCGCGCGGCCTCGTTGGCCTCGCCTGCCGCCTCGAAGGCCGCCGCGCCCGCCAGCGCCACGCCCGGCAGCAGACGCTCTTCCGATTTCAGTTCTTTCCAGATGGCGCGCCAGGCGTCGCTGCCCGCCCCGGCCCGCAGGCGGGCGGAGGCGGATTCGTCGATCAGGAAATCGGCTTCGGCGCGCGGCATGGCGTTGCGCCGCGCCAGCCCCCGCGCCAGCGCGAACACCTGGTCGTGATGGCGCAGGGCGCTGTGCGCGCGCAGCAGCAGGCGCATCGTGTGCAGGTGCCGGGCGCCGCCGTCGGCCAGCGGGGCCAGCACGGCCAGCGCGCGCTCGGCGCGCCCCTGGTCGAGCAGCATGTCGGCCGACACCGTCGCGGTGGCTTCGCGCAGGCCCGGATCGGACCCGGCCTGCTCCTCGGCCAGCGCCAGCAGCCGGTCGCGGCGGTCGAATTCAGCCAGCCCGTGCGCGGCACGCGCGGAGGAAAGCGCCGCGAGCACCTTGCGCGTGCGGACCTTGGTCTGCTCCAGCAGCTTGGTGAGATCTTTCTCGGCCTGCGAGTAGCGGCCCTCGAGCAGGCCCGTCCAGCCGCGTTCGAGCAGCTCGTGGTCGCGCGCCTGGGCCCGCTTGCCGCGCCAGGCGCGCACGCGATCGGGAATGGCCAGCAGCCAGGCCAGCAGGCGCAGGCCGACATACAGCACCACGAAGGCCGCCACCAGCAGCAGCACGGTGAGCGTGAGCGACAGCTCGATGCGCCAGGGCCAGACGAGCAGCAGCACATTGCCCGAATGCGCGCGCAGCACGACGGCCAGGGCGACGGCGACGACGGCGAGCAGGAGTGTCCAGAACCAGGTACGCATGGCCTCAGTCCTGCTCGTTGGCCTTGAAGCCGGCGGCGCGCAGGGCGGCGACCGCGTTCAGGCTGTCGGAAACGTCGGGCATATGCACGGCGATGTCGGTCTGCGCCAGGTCGCGCACGAGGTTTCGCGCGGCGGCGGTGTCGGGCGAACGCCCGTCGAAATACTTCGCGAGCGTGACGTCGATGTTGTCCAGTTCGTTCTTCCAGACGGTGGGCTGGCGCATCAGCATGGCGAGCTGCACGGTCAGCAGGCGCTGGCGCAGCGTGGCGCGCACCTGATCGGCCTGCTCGGGCGACAGCAGCAGCGCCATCGGCTCGTCCACGCGCTGCACGCGGATCAGGCCGCCCAGCTCATGCGCCAGGGCGGCGCCGGCGCGGCCCGGCCACGATGCGACCTCGGCGCGCCAGCGCTGCCACCAGGGCGCGTCGGCCGGCAGGCCGGCCAGCGGATCGGCCTCGGGCAGCGGCGGCTGTTCGGCGGCATCGGCGCCCGCCGGCGCCACGCCGGGGGCCGCCGCGTCGGGCACCAGCATCGGGGCGCGCCCCACCAGGGCCACCAGGCGCTCGATGCGGGCGGACTGGGCTGGGATATCCACCGTGGACACGGCGCGCAGCCGGTCCAGGTCGCCGTTGATGGCCTGCTGCAGGCTGGAGAAGCGGGGCCGGTCGGCGCGCGCCAGGCGCGACTGGGCGGTTTCCAGCGCCACGATGGCGTTGGACACGTTGCCCGCCAGGCGCAGCTGCTGGTTGGCGATGGTGAGCAGACGCTCGACGTCGTTGGCGAGCAGTTCGTCGCTGGCGCTGTCGTTGAAGTTCTGCCAGGCCTGCTGCAAGGCGGCGTACTGGCTTTGCGTCTCGCGGACCGTGTCTTCGAGCTCGGCCACGCGTCCGGCCCGGGCCTGGGCCAGCGCCAGGGCCTCGCGCGCCTCCTTGCGCGCCTGCGCGGTTTCGTTGGCGAGGGCGTCCACGCGCGTGGCCACTTCACGCCCCGCGGCCACGAACTGGACCCTCTGCTGCCACAGGGCATAGCCCAGCCCCACGGCCAGCAGGACCACAATGACGAGGGCGGCGACCAGCGCGCCGTTGCCGCGCCGGGCGGCGGCGGGCTTGGCGGACGCCGATGCGGCGGAAGCGGCCGGAGCCGATGCGGGCGCGCTTGCGCCGGGAACGGCCGCAGGAACGGCCGGATCGGTAGCGGGAGTCTTGTCAGTCATGACGCGATTGTATTCGGTGTCGGTCCGACGCAACGAATCAGGCGGCAACAAAAGCCTGGAAAATCGACTCGTCGTTGGGCATGCAGATTTGTACCATTGGCGCAGCCCCCGTGCCATGGCGCGGCAAGCGGCGCGCCAGCGCGGGATGCGTGGCCACGAAACCGCAGCGTTCCCACCACGCGCCCAGGCCCGCCGCGTCCAGGTTGGCGCGGATGGCGTCGATGCCCTCCCCGCTGGTGACCAGCCAGGTGACGGGCGTTCCCGCCTCGGCCCAGCGCCGCAATTGAGCCACGTCGGCGGCCGCCCAGGCCGCCGGCCGGCGCTCGTAGGCGGCATGGCGATCCACCGCCACGCCCTGGGCGGCCAGGGTGTCGCCCAGCCAGTCGCGGCCTCGCGTGCCGCGCACCAGCAGAACGCGCGCGGGCAGCGGACGGCCGCGCAGCAGTTCCCAGAGCGCCTCGGAATCGTGGCTGGGCGCCTCAGCGCCCGGATGCAGCACTGTTGTATTCGCGCCAAACCAGCCCGACTCCCGCAGCGCCTCGGCGCTGGCCGGCCCCACGGTCGCGGCCGGCACGACGGACGGCCAGGCGCCCATGCCGTGGGCGCGGGCGAGCTGATCGAAGTAATGACGAGCCGCGGCGCCGCTCACGAACACCACGAGCCCGTAGTCTTGCGGGCGGGGCACGGCGGCGGACGGGGCGAGCGGCAGGATGTCGAGGGCGGGCAGCGCGCGGGCGATGAAACCCGCGGCCTGCAGCCGGTGGGCCAGCGCTTCGTTGCGGCCTTCCGGCCGCGTCAGGATGGCGACCCGCGCGGACGCCGCGGCGGCTCGGGCCATCGCGGCCGGCGCCATCAATCGGGCCGCAGCGTTTGCTGCAGCTCCCGCAGGATGGCGTCGGCCCCGGCGCGCAGCAGCTCGCCGGCCACGGCCTCGCCCAGTTCGGTCGCGTCGGCCACCGGGCCTTCGCGCTCGGCGCGGAAAATGCGCGCGCCGTCCAGCGACGCGACCAGCGCGCGCAGCGACAGCCTGCCGTCGTGGACTTCGGCGTAGGCCGCCAGCGGCACCTGGCAGGAACCGCCCAGGCGGCGAGACACGGCGCGCTCGGCCAGCACGCAGGAAGTGGTCCGCGCGCTGATGAGCGGGGCCATCCACGCGCGCAGATCGTCGCGGTCGTTGCGGATCTCGATGCCCAGCGCGCCCTGCCCGGCCGCGGGCAGGCTGTCGGCGGGGTCGAGCAGGCCGCGGATGCGGTCCTGCAGGCCGAGCCGCTGCAGGCCGGCCGCCGCCAGCACGATGGCGTCGTACTCGCCTTTGTCCAGCTTGGCCAGGCGGGTGTCGAGGTTGCCCCGCAGGGGCCTGACCGCGAGCCCGGGGTGGCGCGCCCGGATCTGCGACTCGCGCCGCAGGCTGGACGTGCCCACCACCGCCCCCTCGGGCAGGTCCGCCAGGCTGACGTAGCGGCTGGAAACGAAGGCGTCGCGCGGGTCGGCCCGTTCGAGCACGGCGCACAGCTCGAAAGGCGCCTGCAGATCGACGGGCACGTCTTTCAGGGAATGCACCGCGATGTCGGCACGCCCGTCCAGCAGGGCGTTTTCGAGCTCCTTGACGAACAGGCCCTTGCCGCCCACTTTGGAAAGCGTGCGGTCGAGGATCTGGTCGCCCCGGGTCGTCAGCGTGAGAAGCTCAACCGCGCACGCCGGATACAGCGTGCGCAGCCTGTCGCGCACGTGCTCGGCCTGCCACAGGGCAAGCCGGCTGGCGCGGGTCGCGATGACCAGGCGTTGAGGATGGGACACGAGCGGCCATCAAGCGAAATTGGCGAGGACGACCGTGGCAACGGCGCCCAGAATGGCCAGGATGGCCAGCCCCTGCAAGAGGCTGAGGCCCGACTCCGATTGCTGCGGATCTACGGTTTTACGCAGACTCATGTGCGGATTCCTTGTTCACGGATTTGCGGCTTGCCAGCCAACGTCCGAGAACAATGACCAGCAGCGCGCCGATGATTTCAGCCGCGATTTTAACCGCTTGCGGCTGTTCGCCGAATTGACGAACCACAAACACGTCGGTGATCAGCATGCCGCCCGCGATCCAGCCCAGCAGGCCCGCGCCCAGGGTGACGACCAGGGGATAGCGGTCGATCAGCTTGAGCACCAGCGTGCTGCCCCAGATGATGATGGGCACGCTGACGATGAGGCCGAACACCACCAGGCCGATCTGGTGATCGGCGTGCGCGTTCTGCGCCGCGCCGGCAATGGCGATGACGTTGTCCAGGCTCATCACGAAATCGGCGATGATGATGGTCTTGACCGCCGCCAGGATGGAGGTGCCGCCCTTGATGTTGCCGTGGGCGTCTTCTTCCGGGATGAGGAGCTTGATGCCGATCCAGAGCAGGAGCACGCCGCCGACCACCTTCAGGAACGGCACGTTCAACAGCGACAGGGCGAAGGCGATGAGCACCACGCGCAGGATGATGGCGCCCGCGGTGCCCCACAGGATGCCTTGCATGCGCTGCTTGGGCGCCAGGTTTCGACACGCCAGCGCGATGACCACCGCGTTGTCACCGCCGAGCAGGATGTCGATAAGAATGATCTGGAAAACCGCTGCCCAACTCAGCGTCTGGAAAAACTCAAGCACGTCGAACCCCCGAAGGTATTTATGAAAAGAAAGGCCGGTCCCGCACCGGCCGCCCGCCGCTTTCGAGGGCGGCGGGGTAATTCAGAAACCATTATTGTAATTCAGCTTTCAGTCAGGCTTCGGATGCGGCTTTCTGGCGGCCAAGCATGATCTTGCCCAGCGCCAGCACCAGCACCGCGCCCAGCGCTCCCGCGATCAGCGCGAAGTCGTGCTGCGTCACGCCCAGCGCCGCGTCGATGCGCGCCACGGGCTCCTGCAGCGCCGGATCGCCCACCAGCAGTTCGCCTGCGATGAAACCCAGCAGGGCCGCGCCCACCCACACGATGATGGGAAAGCGTTCGATGACCTTGAGCAGCAGCGTGCTGCCGAAGATGACCAGCGGAATACTGATGGCCAGGCCCAGCACCAGCAGCGTGGTGTCGCCCATGGCCGCGGCGGCCACCGCCACCACATTGTCCAGGCTCATGACCAGGTCGGCGATCATGATGGTGCGGATCGCGACGAGCAGGCTGCCATGCTCCTTGCCACCCCCTTCGTCTTCGCCTTCCGGCAGCAGCAGCGAAACGCCGATGTACACGAGCAGCAGCGCGCCGATGAGTTTCAGCCAAGGCAGCAGCAGAAGCTTTGCCGCAACCAGGGTCAGCACGATACGCATGATGATCGCCGCGGCCGAGCCGATGACAATCGCTTTTTTCTGTTGCGCCGGAGGCAGCGAACGCGCCGCCAGCGCGATGACCACGGCGTTGTCGCCTGATAGCAGGATGTTGACCCAAATGATCTGAAGCAACGCTATCCAGAATGCCGCTGAACTGAGTTCCATACCCTCTCTTTCCTAGATGTGATCCCCCTAGGACGAAAAACCAAATGAATGGATGAAAAAGACAAGGACACGCTGACCGCCTTGGTGCGAGCCCGGCGGCATTCTGACTTGCTGGCGCGTGTCGGTTTTGCTTTCATTATAGTTTCGTTCAGCTTTCCGTATGGTTGGCCGACCGCGATGTGGACGAGGGTTTCCCCTAGGAAATGGAAAGCAGCGGGGAAAAACCCTCGGGAAAGCCGCGGCCGGTCTGCGGGCGGAACCCGCGCGGGCAGGGCCGCATGCGCCATTGCGCCGGCAGCGCGCGCGAAAAAAAACCCGCCATCGCGGATGGCGGGTTTTTCGTGTGCGACGCTGCGCGTTACAGCACCGACTTGAGCAGCTTGCCCATTTCGGAGGGATTGCGCGTGGTGCGGATGCCGCAGGCTTCCATGACTTCCAGCTTGGCGTCGGCCGTGTCGGCGCCGCCGGAGATCAGCGCGCCGGCGTGGCCCATGCGCTTTCCGGGAGGCGCGGTGACGCCGGCGATGAAGCCGACCACGGGCTTCTTCATGTTGTCCTTGGCCCACTGCGCGGCGTTCACTTCGTCCGGGCCGCCGATTTCGCCGATCATGATGACGGCGTCGGTGTCGGGATCGTCATTGAACATCTTCAGCACGTCGATGTGCTTCAGGCCGTTGATGGGATCGCCGCCGATGCCCACGGCGCTCGACTGGCCCAGGCCCAGCTCGGTGACCTGCGCCACGGCTTCGTACGTCAGGGTGCCCGAGCGGCTGACGATGCCGATGCGGCCCTTGCGGTGGATATGGCCGGGCATGATGCCGATCTTGATTTCGTCGGGGGTGATCAGGCCGGGGCAGTTGGGGCCCAGCAGCAGCGTCTTGCTGCCCTTGTCCTTCATGCGGTTCTTCACCATGAGCATGTCGCGCACGGGAATGCCCTCGGTGATGCAGATGACCAGATCCAGTTCGGCCTCGACGGCTTCCCAGATGGCGGCGGCGGCGCCCGCCGGCGGCACGTAGATGACGGACACGGTGGCGCCGGTGTCGGCCTTGGCTTCCTTCACGGAGGCGTAGATGGGCACGCCTTCGAAGTCCTCACCGGCCTTCTTGGGGTTCACACCGGCCACGAAAGCGGCCTTGCCGTTGGCGTACTCGCGGCACATGCGGGTGTGGAACTGGCCCGTCTTGCCCGTGATGCCCTGGGTGATGACTTTGGTGTCCTTGTTGATCAGAATCGACATTTGTGAATCCTTGGCAATTTTTTACTTGACGGCGGCTACGACGCGGGTGGCGGCTTCGGCCATCGTGTCGGCGCTGATGATCGGCAGGCCCGAGTCAGCCAGCATCTTCTTGCCGAGTTCTTCGTTGGTGCCCTTCATGCGCACGACCAGGGGCACGTTCAGGTTGACGGCCTTGCAAGCCGCGATCACGCCTTCGGCGATGACGTCGCAGCGCATGATGCCGCCGAAGATGTTGACCAGGATGGCCTTCACGCCCTTGTTCTTGAGCATGATCTTGAAAGCTTCAGTGACCTTCTCGGCCGTGGCGCCGCCGCCGACGTCCAGGAAGTTGGCGGGCTCGCCGCCGAACAGCTTGATGGTGTCCATGGTGGCCATGGCCAGGCCGGCGCCGTTCACCAGGCAGCCGATGTTGCCGTCGAGCTGGATGTAGGCCAGGTCGAACTTGCTGGCTTCGATTTCGGCGGGGTCTTCTTCGTCGAGGTCGCGGTAGGCGACGATTTCAGGATGGCGGAAGAGCGCGTTGGAGTCGAAGTTGAACTTGGCGTCCAGGGCGATGATGTTGCCCTTGCTGTCGCGGTTCAGCGGGTTGATCTCGACCAGCGAGGCGTCGGTTTCCATGTAGCACTTGTAGAGCTTCTGGAACACGTCGACGGCCTGCGCGGTGGACTCGGCGGGCATGCCGATCGCGTCGGCGATCTTCCTGGCCTGCTCGGCGGTCAGGCCGGCCAGCGGGTCGATGTACTCGGTGACGATCTTCTCGGGGTGGGAGTGGGCCACTTCCTCGATGTCCATGCCGCCTTCGCTGGAGGCGATGAAGGCGACCTTCTGCGTGGCGCGGTCGGTGACCACGGACACGTAGTATTCCTTCTGGATGTCGGCGCCTTCTTCGATGTAGAGGCGGCGGACCTTCTGGCCCTCGGGGCCGGTCTGGTGCGTGACCAGCTGCATGCCGAGGATTTCGCCGGCCAGCTTGCGGACTTCGTCCAGCGAGCGGGCGAGCTTCACGCCGCCGCCCTTGCCGCGGCCGCCCGCATGGATTTGCGCCTTGACGACCCACACCGGTCCACCCAGCTTTTCAGCGGCAGCCACGGCCTCGTCGACGGAAAAAGCGGGGATCCCGCGCGGCACGGGGACGCCAAATTGCTTCAGCAGTTCCTTGCCTTGATACTCGTGGATTTTCATGTGTTACCTGTCAGGACGAATGAGAAAGAGAAGGTGAATCGGAGGACGAATCGGCCGATGCCTCAGCGCTGTCCCCTGTGTACCACCTGGGATAGTGCTCAGCCACGACCGGCCCGTCGGTCCGCAAGGCATGACAGCCGTCGAGCTGGAAAGGCCGGCGGTCCGGCTCGGCCTGCTGCCGGCGCCGGTTTGCCATGGTTTGTACCGCCGCCGTGGGCAGCACCTGCGACAGCTCGGTCATATGCGTACAGCCCGCGACGTGGCCGAAGCGCTCCTTGACCTGGCGCCGGAATCCCTTGAGGAGGTTCATGCCGACCAGGTCAGTGTAAGCCGGTTCGATGGCCATGCAATGACCGCCATAGGGCGCGGCGTCGTACGCGGCGCGGGCGGCCACGATGGTGAAATCGCCATCGATGGTGATGCGCAGGTGCATGTGGTGGATGGGCCGCCCGGCCTTGAAGACCTCGCCGTTCTGCTTGGGGAAATCGTACGCCTTGACGTCGATGAGCTCGGCTTCGAGATCCCAGAGGCCGTCGTCGCGCGCGTAGGACTGCACGCGTATGGAACGCGTGTGCAGCGGCTGGCGAGGACAATCCGGCGGTGGCAAGGGCATGCTAGTGGCCTGCGGTGCGGGCGTTGAACGACTGGCCTGTCATGGCTTAGCGGTATGGGCTTAGCGGTAAAACGGCATGTAACAGGGCCCGCCGGACGACCCGCGGGGTGGCGGCCCGCGCATGGTGCGCGGCAACAAAACCTTGGAAGTATAGCGCACGGCCGTACCGGCGGCGGGAGCCCCTGCCCGAGGACGGGTTGCCGGCCGGCCGCCCGCATCCTGCGCCGCCGGGAGGACCGGCGCAAACGGCAACGTTGACAACAACAATAAGGACAAACGCGATGAGCAGTGACGGCGCGCGGCAGCGCGACGGGCCTCCGGCTGGCACCGGGAGGCCCGTTTATCGAAGAATGCAGTGCGCCGCAGGTGGCAAGCGGCGCGCGGCCAGCGGCGCGCGGCAAGCGGCGCGGCACGCCGCCGGCCGCATGCGCAGCAAGACAGGGACGCATCCCGCGCCCGCCCTGCCCAGGCCGGCGCCTACGCGGCTTCGCGCAGCGCCCGCGCGGCTTGCACCATACCCACCAGGGCCGCCTCGGTTTCGGGCCAGGCGCGGGTCTTCAGGCCGCAGTCGGGATTCACCCAGAGGCGTTCCCTGGGCAGGCGGGCGGCGGCCTTCTGCATGAGTCCGACCATCCAGTCCACTTCCGGCACGTTGGGCGAGTGGATGTCGTACACGCCGGGGCCGATGTCGTTCGGATAGCGGAAATCCTCGAACGCCTTGAGCAGCTCCATGTTGGAGCGCGACGTCTCGATGGTGATGACGTCCGCGTCCATGGCCGCGATGGATTCGATGATGTCGTTGAACTCCGAATAGCACATGTGGGTGTGGATCTGCGTCTCGTCGCGCACCCCCGCCGTGGACAGGCGGAAGCAGTCCACCGCCCAGTCCAGGTAGGCCTGCCAGTCGGCGCGGCGCAGCGGCAGCCCTTCGCGGATGGCGGGCTCGTCGATCTGGATGACGCGGATGCCGGCGGCCTCCAGGTCCACCACTTCGTCGCGCAGCGCCAGGGCGAGCTGGCGGCAGGTCTGTTCGCGCGGCTGGTCGTCGCGCACGAAAGACCATTGCAGGATCGTGACCGGGCCGGTGAGCATGCCCTTGACCGGCTTGTCCGTCAGCGACTGCGCGTAGGACGACCAGCCCACTGTCATGGGTGCGGGGCGGGCCACGTCGCCGAAGATGATGGGCGGCTTCACGCAGCGCGAACCGTAGCTCTGCACCCAGCCGTTCTTGGTGAAGGCGAAGCCGGCCAGCAGCTCGCCGAAGTACTCCACCATGTCGTTGCGCTCGGGCTCGCCATGCACCAGCACGTCCAGGCCGACTTTCTCCTGGAAGCGGATCACTTCCTCGATTTCCTTGCGGATGGCCGCCTCGTAGGCCGAGTCGGTCAGGACGCCGGCCTTCCAGTCGCGGCGCAGCGCCCGGATCTCGGGCGTCTGCGGGAAAGAGCCGATAGTCGTGGTGGGAAACGCGGGCAGGCCCAGTCCGGCCTGCTGGCGGGCGATGCGCTCGGCAAACGGCGCGCGGTCGCGCGGCACGGCGGCGGACTCCGCCATGCGGCGGGCGACGGCCGGATTGTGGATGCGGGCCGAGGCGCGGCGCGCGGCCAGGGCGGCGCGCTGCGCGGCCAGCCCCTGCTGCACCTCGGCGTCCTGCGAGCCGTCCAGCGCGCGGCCCAGCAGGCTCAGTTCTTCCAGCTTCTGGGCTGCGAAGGAAAGCCAGCTCTTGAGTTCGCCGTCGAGCTCGGTTTCGTTGGCCAGGTCCACCGGCACGTGCAGCAGCGAGCACGAAGGCGCGAGCCACAGGCGTTCGCCCAGTTGCCGCTTCACGGGGGCCAGGGTCTGCAGCGCCGCGTCGAGATCGGTGCGCCAGATGTTGCGGCCGTTGATGACGCCGGCCGACAGCACCTTGCCCTCGCCCAGGCCCGCGGCCACGTCGGCCAGCTGGCCGGGCGCGCGCACCAGGTCCACATGCAAGCCGGCCACCGGCAGCGCCAGCGCCGTGGCGAGGTTGTCGCCCAGCGCGTCGAAGTAGGTGGCCAGCAGCAGCTTGAGCGGACTGTCGGCCAGCCTGGCATAGGCCCGGGCGTAGGCGTCGCGCCAGGCCTGGGGCAGGTCCAGCGCCAGGATGGGCTCGTCGATCTGCACCCACTCCACGCCGAGCTTCGCGAAACGCGCCAGCACTTCCTGGTATACGGGCAGCAGCGCGGCCAGCAGATCGAGCTTGGCCGGATCGGCAGCGCCCTGGGCGTAGGCGTCGCCCTTGCCCAGGTACAGCCAGGTCAGCGGCCCGGGAATGACGGGCTTGACGGCATGGCCCAGCGCCTGCGCCTCGCGGACCTGGTCGAACAGCGATTCGCGGGCGATGCGGAACGCCTGGCCAGGCACCAGTTCGGGCACGATGTAGTGGTAGTTGGTGTCGAACCACTTCGTCATTTCGCAGGCCGCCGCGGGCTTGCCCGACGGAGCGCGGCCGCGGCCCATGCGGAACAGCGTGTCCAGCGAGACCGGCTCGCCGTCTTTCTGGCCGAAGCGGGCGGGCACGGCGCCCAGCAGCGTGGTCCATTCCAGGATCTGGTCGTACCAGGCGAAATCGCCCACCGGCACGAAGCGCAGGCCCGCGGCGGCCTGCAGCTTCCAGTGTGCGGCGCGCAGTTCGCGGCCCGTCTGTTCCAGTTGCTCGGCGCTTTGCTTGCCGGCCCAGTAGGCCTCGACGGCGCGCTTCAGTTCGCGGTGCGCGCCAATGCGGGGAAACCCCAAATTATGAATGATTGTCATATTGAAATCGCTCTTGCACAAGTTTTATTCAAGCAGCGCTCATTCTGCCGGGAAATCTACTTGAGACAAAATCAATCTCTACATTCATAAGATGAGAGAATCTCATAAAATATAAACTTATGACGCGCAACGGGGATCCGCGCCCCCGCCGTGCCTCCCCTGCTCCCTCACCCCCATCCGCCGGGCCGCCATGCTGGAAATCCGTCACCTCGAAACGCTCACCGCCATCCGCGAGGGTGGCAGCCTGCAGGAAGCCGCCGAACGGCTGCACCTGACGCAATCCGCGCTGTCGCACCAATTGCGCGACCTGGAAACCCGCCTGGGCACGCCCCTGCTCAATCGCCGGACCCGGCCGGCACGGCTGACCACCGCCGGATTGCGCGTGCTGGCGCTGGCCGACGAGGTGCTGCCCCGCATCCGCGCCACCGAACGCGAGCTGCAGCGGCTGGCCGCCGGGCGCACCGGCAGGCTGCACCTTGCCATCGACTGCCATTCCTGCTTTCAGTGGCTGATGCCCGCGCTGGACGCGTTCCGCGCGCAATGGCCCGACGTGGCGCTGGACCTCTCGGCCGCGTTTTCCTTCGCCCCCCTGCCCGCGCTGGTGCGCGGCGACCTGGACCTGGTCATTACCTCGGACCCCCAGCCCCTGGACGCGGTGGAGTTCCTGCCGCTGTTCAAGTACGAGCTGGTGCTGGCCGTGTCCGACTCCAACCCGCTGGCCGGCAGCAAATTCGTCATGCCGGAGCAATTGGCGGACCAGACGCTCATTACCTACCCGGTCGACCGGCAGCGGCTGGACATATTCACGGTGTTTCTCGATCCTGCCGACGTGGAACCGGCCGCCGTGCGCAAGGCGGAGCTCACCCCCATCATCGCCCAGCTCGTGGCCAGCAACCGCGGGGTGGCGGCCCTGCCCAACTGGGCGCTCACCGAGTACATGAACCAGGGCTGGCTGCGGCTGTGCCGCCTGGGGCCGCAGGGCGTATGGCGCACGCTGTATGCGGCGGTGCGCAGCGAAGACACGCAAGCCTCGTATCTGGACCAGTTCCTGACGATTACCCGCGACGTGTGCTTCAAGACGCTGAGCGGGATCAAGTCGGCCAAGCAGGCGTAGCCTGCGCCCGCGCCGGCCGGCGCAGGGTTCTCAGGCGTCGTCCTCGCCTTCGCCCAGGATGCGGCGGATGACGTCGTGGGCGAATCCCCGGCTGGCGAGAAAACGCGCCTGCCGCGCGTAGGCGTTGCGGTCTTGCGGCGCTTCGCCGAAACGCTTGCGCCAGACTTCGCGGGCGCGTTCGTACTCGGTGGCGCGCAACTGCTCTCGCAGGCCGGCGACCTGGTTTTCGTCCACGCCATGCTGGCGCAGCTCCTGCGCGATGCGCGCGGCGCCCTGGCGGGACGCGCGGCGGTGCACCAGGCTTTGCGCAAACCGCTCGGTGGAAAGCCAACCTTCTTTTTCCAGGGCATCGAGCACGGCCTCGACTTCGGCCGGGTCTTCGGCATACGGGGCGAGCTTGCGGGCGAGTTCGCCGCGCGCGTGCTCGCGCCGCGAGAGATAGCCCACGGCGCGCATTTTCAGCGTGGGCTGGCGGGCGCCGCCCGCGCGCTTCGCGGCGCCGGAACCGGGATCGCCATCGGAGCCGCCGCCGGGAACATCGGTCTTGCCGGACGACAAGCCGCCCCGATCGCCGGCGCGGCGCCGATCTTGCGCCAAGCGCCGCTCGGACGAGCGCTGCCACGCGCCGCCGTCGGCCCCGGCGCCTGGCGGAGCATCCGGGCGCGCGCCCCGGCGCGCCGTATCGGAACTGCGCGTCAGTCCCTGGGGCCTGGCCACGGTTTCGAATTCGTCGTCAAGCCGGGCGCGCAGCCGCTCGGCGGCGGAAGAAGTAGTCGGCTTGCGGATCATGGCGGAAACGAAAAGAAAACCAGCCCGGGACAGGCCGCGCGGCCGGGCAGGCCCGGCGCCGCGGGACCGCCTTCGACAGACCGGCCCTGGACGGACGGGTTCCGGACCGCCGTCAGCGGAGCAGCCGTCCCGGGGCCGGCCCGTCCGCGGCCCGGCGCTCATTCGCCGTCGTCTTCGGCCTCGCTGGGCGGGAACTCGGCGGCACGGCTCACGATACCCTGGTTTTCGCGGATGCGGTTCTCGATCTCGATGGCGAGTTCCTTGTGCTCCTTCAGGTATTCGCGCACGTTGTCCTTGCCCTGGCCGATGCGGTTGCCGTTGTAGCTGTACCAGGCGCCGGACTTGTCGATGACGTTGGCGGCCACGCCCAGGTCGATGATTTCGCCTTCGCGCGAGATGCCGGCGCCGTACATGATGTCGAATTCCGCCTGCTTGAAAGGCGGGGACACCTTGTTCTTCACGACCTTGACCCGGGTTTCGTTGCCGATGACCTCGTCGCCCTTCTTGATGGAGCCGATGCGGCGGATGTCCAGGCGCACGGAGGCGTAGAACTTCAGCGCGTTGCCGCCCGTGGTGGTTTCGGGGTTGCCGAACATGACGCCGATCTTCATGCGGATCTGGTTGATGAAGATGACCATGCAGTTCGTGCGCTTGATGGTGGCGGTGAGCTTGCGCAGCGCCTGGCTCATCAGGCGGGCCTGCAGGCCCGGCAGCGAGTCGCCCATTTCGCCTTCGATTTCGGCCTTGGGCACCAGGGCCGCCACCGAGTCGATGACGATGAGGTCGACCGAGCCCGAGCGCACCAGGGCGTCGGTGATTTCGAGGGCCTGTTCGCCGGTGTCGGGCTGCGAGATGAGCAGGTCGGTGAGGTTGACGCCGAGCTTGGCGGCGTATTGCACGTCCAGCGCGTGCTCGGCGTCGACGAAGGCGCAGGTGCCGCCCAGCTTCTGCATTTCGGCGATGACCTGCAGCGTGAGCGTGGTCTTGCCGGAGGATTCCGGGCCGTAGATCTCGATGACGCGGCCGCGCGGCAGGCCGCCCACGCCCAGCGCGATGTCCAGGCCGAGCGAACCCGTGGAAACCACCTGGATATCGTGCGAGACCTCGTTGTCGCCGTAGCGCATGATCGAGCCCTTGCCGAACTGCTTCTCGATCTGCGAAAGCGCGGCGGCGAGCGCCTTGGCTTTTTCCGATGCGGCGGCCTTGGTGGTTTTGTCGTCCATGTAGTGTCCTGTCTGTGGCTGTCAGTAGCGTATCAGTCGCGTTCAGTCGCGTAGGGGAGTGCGGAGAAAAAGCGCGGGCGCGGGTGCGCGCGGCGCAACGCAGGTGCAGATTATGGCATCGGATTGTACTGTACAAAAAACCAGTGTGCCAGGATTTTCCACGTATACCCTGAGTGGCAAGGCGCCTGCCATATGCCAGAATCCCCGGGAGATTCCGGCGTTTCGCCCCTTTTTTCTCCCATGCGTATCCTCATCGCTGAAGACGACAGCATCCTGGCCGACGGCCTGTCGCGGTCGCTGCGCCACAACGGCTATGCCGTGGACGCGGTGCGCGACGGGCTGGCGGCCGATTCGGCGCTGGCCGCGCAGGCTTTCGACCTGCTCATCCTCGACCTCGGGCTGCCCCAGCTCGCCGGGCTGGAAGTGCTGCGCCGGCTGCGCGCCCGCAATTCCGCCCTGCCCGTCCTCATCCTGACGGCCGCCGACAGCGTCGAGCAGCGGGTCAAGGGCCTGGACCTGGGAGCGGACGACTACATGGCCAAGCCATTCGCGCTGTCCGAGCTGGAAGCGCGCGTGCGCGCGCTCACCCGCCGCGGCGCGGGCGGCGGCGGCACGGTGATCAAGCATGGCCGGCTGGTGTTCGACCAGACAGGCCGGGTGGCCATGGTGGACGACCAGACGCTGGACCTCTCCGCGCGCGAAGTCAGCCTGCTCGAGATCCTCCTGACGCGCAGCGGCCGCATGGTCAGCAAGAACCAGCTCGTGGACCACCTGTGCGAATGGGGCGAGGAAGTCAGCACCAACGCCATCGAAGTCTACGTGCACCGCCTGCGCAAGAAGCTGGAGCCCAGCGGCGTGAAGATCATCACGGTGCGCGGGCTGGGATACTGTCTTGAGCGCGACCAGGGTGCCGCCTACCTCGCGAACTGAAGCGCAGCCGCCCGAAGCCCTGAACCAGGAGGCGCTGGACGTCATGCGGGCCGGCGCCAAGGGGCCCAGCTTCGCCCCGCCGCAACGCTCGCTGCTGGGCGAGATCCTCGACTGGATGCTGGCGCCGCTCTTCCTGCTGTGGCCCATGAGCGTGGCCATTACCTATGTGGTGGCGCAGAACATCGCCAACGTGCCCTACGACCGGGCGCTGGCCAACAACCTGCACGTGCTGACGCGGCAGGTGCACGCCCAGGACGGACGCGCCGTGCTGCGCATGACGGACGCGGCGCGCGACGTGCTGCGCGCGGACGAGACCGACAGCGTGTTCTGGCTGGTGCTGGGCAGCCGGGGCGAATACCTGGGCGGCGACCGCGCCCTGCCGCTGCCCGCCAGTGTCGGCCAGCCCCGTCCGGACGAGGTCCAGTACGAAGACGACACCCTGCGCGGCTTCGGCGTCCGGCTGGCTTACACGTGGGTGGACCTCAACCTGCCCCACACGCAACCCGCGCTGGTGATCGTGGCCGAGACGGTGGAGAAGCGCACCCAGCTCGCCAACGACATCATCAAGGGCGTCATCATTCCGCAGTTCGTGGTGCTGCCCATCGCGGTGCTGCTGGTGTGGTTCGGCCTGTCGCGCGGCGTGGCGCCGCTCAATGCGCTGCAGCAGCGCCTGCGGGCGCGCCGCCCCGACGACCTCTCGCCCATCGACGAGCGCGCCGCGCCCTCGGAGATCGCGCCGCTGGTCAGCGCCATGAACGAACTGCTCGACCGGCTGTCGGCCAACGTGCAGGCCCAGCGGCGCTTCGTCGCCGACGCGGCGCATCAGCTGAAGACGCCGCTGGCCGGGCTGCGCACCCAGGCGGAACTGGCCCTGCGCGACGCCAGCCCCGAGGAAATGCAGTCCAGCCTGCGCCAGCTCGTCACCGGCTCGGAACGCGCCACCCGCCTGGTCAACCAGCTCCTGCTGCTGGCGCGCGCCGAAAACCCCAGCGCCATCGGCATGACCGAAACCGACCTCAACGCGGTCGCGTCCGAACAGACTTCGCACTGGGTGCCCATGGCCCTGTCGCTCAATACCGACCTCGGCTTCGAGGGATCGGACACGCCCGTGCTCATCAACGGCAATCCGCTGCTGCTGGCCGAGCTGCTGAACAATCTGGTGGACAACGCGCTGCGCTACACGCCGCGCGGCGGCCACATCACCGTCCGGGCGGCGCTGGTGGACGGACGCGGCGTGCTGGACGTGGAAGATTCGGGCCCGGGCATCCCGCCCGAAGAACGCGAGCGCGTGTTCGACCGCTTCTACCGCGTGCTGGGCACGCAATCCGACGGCAGCGGCCTGGGACTCGCCATCGTGCGCGAGATCGCGCAGAAGCACCAGGCCAGCGTGCAGATCAGCGCGCACCCGACCTCGCACTCCGACCTGCCGGGCACGCGCATCCGCGTCACCTTCCCGCCCTACCGGCCCGCTTCCGGCGCCTGGGACGCATAGACTGCAACGCCGGGGCGCGTACGCGCCGGACCCGCCGCCCGGGCCGGCAGCCTCGCGCGGCCCTAAGGATTATCCCTAGCTTCTCCCGCTGTTATAACATTTTGTTTCAAATTTAAGATTCAGGTAAGTCTCTCGTCAGAACCTCGTCAGCCTCGTTCCCTACCTTGCCGTTAGCTCGATGTCGGTCCAGCCGGCGGAGGGTAGAGCACGGCGCACGAGCGCCGGCCATAAAACGAGGAGACATCATGAGCACAGCAACCATGACAGACCGCGGTCCATCCGCGGGTCCGCGCCCCATGACCAAGGATGAACGCCGCGTCATTTTTGCGTCGTCGCTGGGCACGGTGTTCGAGTGGTACGACTTCTACCTGTACGGCTCGCTCGCGGCCATCATCGCCCAGCACTTCTTCTCGGGCGTGAACCCCACGGCGGCCTTCATCTTCGCCCTGCTCGCCTTTGCCGCCGGCTTCGCCGTGCGCCCCTTCGGCGCACTGGTGTTCGGCCGCCTGGGCGACCTGGTCGGGCGCAAATACACGTTCCTGGTCACCATCGTCATCATGGGCCTGTCCACCTTCCTGGTGGGCGTGCTGCCCAGCTACGCCAGCATCGGCATCACCGCGCCGGCGGTGCTGATCATCCTGCGCCTGCTGCAAGGCCTGGCGCTGGGCGGCGAATACGGCGGGGCCGCCACTTACGTGGCCGAGCATGCGCCGCATGGCCGCCGCGGTTTCTATACGAGCTGGATCCAGACCACCGCGACGCTGGGCCTGTTCCTGTCGCTGCTGGTGATCCTGGGCGTGCGCTCGTTCATGGGCGAAGACGACTTCAAGGCCTGGGGCTGGCGCGTGCCGTTCCTGATCTCCGTGGTGCTGCTGGGCATCTCGGTGTGGATCCGCATGCAGCTCAACGAGTCGCCCACCTTCAAGCGCATGAAGGAAGAAGGCAAGGGCTCCAAGGCGCCCATCGCCGAGTCCTTCGGCCAGTGGCGCAACCTGAAGGTCGTGCTGCTCGCGCTGCTCGGCCTGACCGCCGGCCAGGCCGTGGTCTGGTACACCGGCCAGTTCTACGCGTTGTTCTTCCTGACGCAGACGCTGAAGATCGATGCCAACACCGCCAACATCATGATCGCGGTGGCGCTGCTGATCGGCACGCCGTTCTTCGTGATCTTCGGCGCGCTGTCCGACAAGATAGGCCGCAAGCCCATCATCATGGCGGGCTGCCTGATCGCCGCGGTGACGTACTTCCCGATTTTCCAGGGCCTGACGCACTTCGCCAACCCCGCGCTGGAAAAGGCCCAGGCCTCGGCGCCGGTCACGGTGATCGCCGATCCGGCGACCTGCTCCTTCCAGTTCAACCCGGTGGGCACGGCCTCCTTCACCAGCTCCTGCGACGTGGTCAAGTCCTTCATGGCCCGCAACTCGGTGAACTACAAGAACGAGGCCGCGCCGGCCGGCGCGATGGCCAAGGTGAAGATCGGCAATGACGAGTTCGCCTCCTTCGACGGCAAGAGCCTGCCGCCTGCCGAGTTCAAGGCCAAGGCCGCCGAGCTCGACAAGGCCCTGACGGCCGCCATCCGCAGCCACGGCTATCCGGCCAAGGCCGATCCCGCCCAGACCAACCAGGTCATGGTGGTGGTGCTGCTGACCATCCTGGTCATCTACGTGACCATGGTGTACGGCCCCATCGCCGCGATGCTCGTCGAAATGTTCCCGACCCGCATCCGCTACACCTCGATGAGCCTGCCCTATCACATCGGCAACGGCTGGTTCGGCGGCTTCCTGCCCCCGGTCGCCTTCGCCGTGGTGGCCGCCACCGGCAATATCTACGACGGCCTGTGGTATCCGATCATCATCGCGGTCATGACCCTGGTCATCGGCACGCTCTTCCTGCGCGAAACCAAGGACAACGACATCAACGCCTGACAGGCCATCCCCCGCCGGGCGGGACTGCTGCGCCCGCCCGGCCTTTCCAAAGCTCCGCGAGGAGCTTTTTTTTGCCCTCCGGAGCATGGCGGCCGGCCCGGGGCAAGACGCAACGCCCGCCCCGTTTTTCATGACGCCGGATTCAGGACGATGTCAGACCCCCAGGGCTAGACTGGCAGCTCAGATTACGGCCTTGCGCCATATCGACCGGCTACTGATCCCCCTGCCGGACGATTGCAGGGCTGGTCCTCTGACACCGATACCGCGTTCCCCGCGAGCCTTTTATGACGCGGTATTGCGTGCTCCCGTAGCGGCCCGGCCCCAACAGCCGGGCCGTCTTTTTTTTGCCGCCCGGCCGCGGCGCAAAAAAGCCTCCCTCGGGAGGCGGCGAAGCGCGGCGCACGGCCCCGGAGCCCGGAACCGACGCCAGCGGAAAACCTCCGGCCCGTTTCAGCGGCGCATGCCCAGGCCGATCACCAGCACGCCGGCCACGATGGCCGCCACGCCGGCCCAGCCCGGAATCGCCACCGATTTCTCGGTTTCGGCCGTGGCCTTCACCGAGCCGATCTGCAGCACCGTTTCCTCGGATTTGTAGTTAAAGCCCTTGTACGCCAGCGCGGCGACGCCCAGCGCGATCAGCACGGCGCCGATCAGGGTCGAGATTTTCATTGTTGGCTCCTACTCCGTGACAGGTGCGGCGGACGTTACCCTATTCGGGCCGCGCCTGTCAGTGACAGAACGTGTCGTGTCGCGCCCGCGCGCCAGGCCGCTGCGGCCCGGCGCCGCATCGTTATAGAATCTCTCCTTTTGGCCGACGCCCATGTGGTTCAAGAATCTCAAGATCTACCGCCTTTCCTCGCCGTGGACGCTTACCGGCGAGCAGCTTGAAGACACGCTTGCCCGGCACGCCTACCAGGCCGGCAACAACCTCGAAATGCAGAGCCTGGGCTGGGTGCCGCCGCGCGAAAATGGCGGCCTGGCGCACGTGGTCGGCGGCCAGATCCTGCTTACGCTGCGCGCGGAAAAGAAGCTGCTGCCCGCCACGGTGGTGAACCAGGTCGCCAAGGCCCGCGCCCAGGAAATCGAGGAGCAGCAGGGCTACAAGCCCGGCCGCAAGCAGATGAAGGAAATCAAGGAGCGCGTCACCGACGAGCTGCTGCCGCGCGCCTTCAGCGTGTATCGCGACACCCGCGTCTGGATCGATCCGCAGAATCACTGGCTGGTCATCGACGCCGCCGCCTCGGCCAAGGCCGACGAAGTGATCGGCCTGCTGGCCAAGTGCGTGGATCCGTTCCCGCTCGAGAATCTCTACGTCGCCCAGTCTCCCGCCTCGGCCATGACCGGCTGGCTGGCCGAAGACGAAGCCCCGGCCAACTTCAGCATCGACCAGGACACCGAGCTGCGCGCCTCGGGCGAAAGCCGCGCCGCGATCCGCTACGTGAAGCACGCGCTGGATCCGGACGACGTGCGCCGCCACATCCAGTCAGGCAAGCAGTGCACCCGCCTGGCCATGACCTGGGCCGACCGCATCTCGTTCGTGCTGACCGAAGGGCTGGACATCAAGCGCGTGGCGCCGCTGGACGTGCTGAAGGAAGGCAACGACACGGTCACGCAGAACGACGACGAGAAGTTCGATTCCGACATGATGCTCATGACCGGCGAGCTGGCCAAGATGATGGCCGAGCTGGTCGAAGCCCTGGGCGGGGAAAAACGCGTCTGACGCCGCTCCCGGCCCGGACCGCCTGCCCGGCAAGGCCGCCCTGGTCGCGGGCCGCCCTTCTCGCGGGGCGGCCTTCCCGCGGGGCGGCCTTTCTCATGCCGCCTCGGCGCGGTTGCGGCCGGCGCGCTTGGCGCGGTAGAGCGCCCTGTCGGCGCGCTCGATAAGATAGGCGTAGTCGGGGTGGCCGTCGAACGACGCGACGCCGATGCTGGTCGTGACGCGCAGTTCGCCCGCTTCGGCAACGCGGAAGACGTGGCGGCGTATCTCGGCGCGGAGCTTTTCCGCCGCCACCATGGCCGCCTGCGCGTCCGTGTCCACCAGCACCACCAGGAACTCCTCGCCGCCGTAGCGGAACACGAAATCGCTGGACCGGCACGACTGATGCACCACCTCGGCGAATTGCCGCAGCACCTGGTCGCCGCCCCCATGGCCGTGCGCGTCGTTGATCGCCTTGAAATGATCGACGTCCAGCAGCAGCACCGAGAACGGACGGCGCTCGCGGGTGGCGATCATGATCTCCCGCCCCATCACCGAGGGCAGGAAGCGGCGGTTGAGCACGTGGGTGAGCGGATCGCTGCCGCTTTCCAGCTCGGCCACCAAGTCGAACAGCCCGTTGAGCAGATGCTTGATGCGGCCGACCAGCTCCTGGAATTCGCGCATGTGCGCGGGCAGCGTGTCCAGCCCCTCGCGCGCGCTGCGCATGAGCTGCGGCAGCACCGCACCGTCCAGTTGCGCCACCGCGTCCGCGATCTGGCCCAGCGCCGGCGCGCCCTCGAACAGCACGGCGCCCTTGTGCTGCAGCCACAACCCGAACTCCGAGCCGGACAACCGCGGCAGCACCTGGTCCGGCTCCCGGTAGTGCAGCCCGATCAGCACGGCCTGGCTCCATTCCAGCAGGGCCGCGCGCTGGCGTTCCCGCTCGGTCGCGATATTCTGGCCCAGCGCGAACAGGCGGTAGGCCTCGTCATTGCGGGCGCCGCGGTTGACATCGCGCATGAAGGCGCGGCTCATCTGCTCCAGGGCCAGGTCGAACAGGTTGCAGACGTATTGCGTGGCGCGCGACGCGGACGCGCCATCCAGGCCGCTGTCGCGCAGCCGCGCCGCGATCTCGTTCTTGAGGATGCGGGCGCCGGCCATGACCAGATGGATGGGTATGTGCACCCGCGCATGCACTTCGCCCACTTTCTTCTGCGTGACCAGCAGGGCTTCGATGTCGCCCTGCTCGCGCACGCACAGCAGACTCTTGAGCCAGCCCTGCATGGCGCCGTGCAGCCGGGTGGCGACGATGTCGTGGGACAGGCGCGGACCGGCCTCGGGATCGGCAAGCAAGGTGGAGTAGAACGCGCTGACGAGATCGCCGGCGCTGTCGGCCACCACCGCGGCCACCTGCCCGCGCGTGCAGGCATCCACGGACTGGTAGACGGCAACCCATGCCTGCGCCCGCGAGGCGCTTTCGTAGCAGGCCGGCGCAGACGGGCGAAAAGAAGAATCGGAGCTGGAGCAGCTGGAGGACATGGAAGCGGCGCGGTCACGGCGCGCTCCGCGTAGAGGCGCGCCGCATCCCGAAACTCTGAAGTTGGCCGATTATCCCTGAATTCGCGAAGCATGCGCCCGCCGCTGGGCCGGCGCATGCCGGCGGATACGCTTACTCCAGGCCGTGGAACGCCGAATCGTCCGGGCCGATGTGGGAGGGGTGGCGCCACGTGACGTCGCGCATCGAGTGCTGCACCAGTCCTTCCACGCCGAGCAGCACGGCGAAGATCGCCATGCGAATGGGAATGCCGTTGTCGGTCTGGCGGAAGATCGCCAGGCGCGGATCGTGGTTCAGGTCCACGCTCAGGTCGTTCGCGCCCGGCCGGCTGTCGCGCGGCAGCGGGTGCATGACGATGGTGTCGGGGCCGCAGTAGGCGTCGATGATGGCGCGGTTGATCTGGAAATCGGGCGTGTAGCCCTCGCTTTCCTCGTTGGCGAAGCGCTCTTTCTGCACGCGCGTCGCGTAGATCACGTCGGCGCCCGACAGGCCCTCGGCCAGCGAGCTCTTCTGCTCGATGATGTTGCCGTTGCGGCTGGCCTGCTCGATGATGTAGGCGGGCATTTCCAGGCCCTTGGGCGACACCAGCGTGAACTTCACGTTCTTGTAGAGCGCCAGCAGCTTGATGAGCGAATGCACGGTGCGGCCGTACTTGAGGTCGCCCACCATGGCGATGTGCGCACCGTCGAGCAGCTTGCCCAGGCGCGAGAACTCGGTGAGGATGGTGTACAGGTCCAGCAGGGCCTGGCTGGGGTGCTCGCCGGGACCGTCGCCGCCATTGACCACGGGGATGTTGGTCGCGCGCGCGAATTCCGCCACCGAGCCCTGCTCGGGATGGCGGATCACCATGGCGTCCACGTAGCCGCTCATGACGCGGCTGGTGTCATAGATGGACTCGCCCTTGGCCATGGACGAGAAGGTGAAGCCCGTGGTGTCGCAGACCGAACCACCCAGCCGGCAGAAGGCCGCGCCGAAACTCACGCGGGTGCGGGTGCTGGCCTCGAAGAACAGGTTGCCGAGCACCGCGCCTTCGAGCACGCGCGAGACTTTCTGGCGGCGGGCGATGGGCTGCATCATGTCGGCGACGCGGAACAGGTCCTCGACCGATTCGCGGGTGAACTGGTCCACCGAGAGGAGCTGCGGCTTGCCCTCGACCGAGATGCGGTCGCGCAACGGGCCTTCCTTGACGCTCTGCGTGTACTTCTCCAGCAGCACCCCGTTCTGCACGATTTCGCTCACGAAGCGCTGCACCACTTCGGGCATGGCCCGGAACTCCTGCGACCCCTCGGGCAGCAGCCAGGTATCCAGGGCCCGGCGCTTCACGCCGATGCGGGAGGCGAACACGTCGCGGGTGAGATTCAGGCGGCGCATCGCGTCGCGCAGGAAGGCTTGCTGGGAGATGGTCATGGCGGACCCCGAAAGGAGTAGTTTATATACGCACTGCGCATATTATTCCCAACGCAAGTGCAAGTCCAACACTTTTGCGTACAGGGGTTTACCCCCGATTCGTATTCCCGGCTTAGGACAGCGCGATCGCGCTCATCTGGGGGCCGTCCACCGCCGCCGCGCTGGCCGCCAGCCAGCATCCCGCGGCGAAACCGCCCGCCGAAGCCAGGAGGCACAGCATGGCCATGAGATGCGCGGGCCAGTGGCGGCGCGAGATGGCGTCTCCCGTGCGCGACATCACCAGCCCGGCCACGGCGCCGAAGACCAGGCCCATGCAGGCAGCGGCCAGGCCCGCGAGGCACATGATCACCGGCAGCAGCAGGTCGGGCGCGGCCACGTCGCCGCCCACGATGCCCAGCGAGAAGCTCACCAGCAACAGGGCCGCGCCGGCATTCAGCCAGGCCGCCATGCGCAGCCCGCTGCCCAGGAGCAGCAGCGGCGCGTCGCTCATGCGCTGCGGCCGCACGTCAGGACCCGCGGCAGACCGGCGTCGCGGTCTGGATGGAACGGCGCGCGGCTTCGATCTCGGCCGCGTCCCACCGCCCTTCGTTCAGCACGGTGACCGTCACCTTGGACGTCGCCGGGCCGTCGGCTTCGGTCGCGATCAGTTCCAGCACCTTGGCCGGCTCGCCCACCTTGTAGACCTGTATCTCGTTGGGCGCGCCTTCCTTGCCCTCGCTGTGGCGCCAGGCGTAAGCCGCCCCGTAGGGATGCTGCACGTTCTGGTGGCAGGCGCGCACGTACTCGCCCGCCCGGCGGAACGCGGCCTCGTAGTTGGTGGCCACATTGAAGGATTGTTTCAACACCGAATCGGATTCGTAGACCCCGGTGCTGGCGCAGCCGGCCAGCAGCACCGCCGCCGCCATGCCCGCCCATACAGACTTGCGCATCATTTACCCGCATCGAACATTCGAAACCCCGGCATTATGCCAGCCAGAGCAGCGGAGGAAGGAAAGCGATCCCGGCCCGCGGCGGCCCGGAACAAAAAGGCCATGCGCGGAATGCGGCCGCATTCCGCGCATGGCCTTGCAAAGACGCCTGAGCCAAAGCGCGACGCTATTTGGTCGCGGCGCCCTCGATCTTTTCACCGCCCCGCTGGATGTCCTTGCCGGCGCCGGCCACCGTGTTGCACCCCGCCGAAAGCGCGGCAATCGAAAGCAGCATGACGAGAAAGACTTTGTTCTTCATGACCATCTCCTTTCAGGGCTGGGAAACCAGGGCCAGCATAGCGCAAAGTAGGCGCCCGCGTAACACCGCCGCGGCGCCTCCGTCTTTCCGGCTGTCGCGTATTTGGCGGCAATGCTTTAGCATGCGCAAATGACCAAGAAACCCGCTATGACAGCCGGCGCCGCCGCGCCCGCGCCCTGGGGCTGGGAACAGCCGCAGTGCCGCGGCCGCAACGCGCTCGCGCTGTTCGTCGACGACCTGCACCGCATCCTGGAATCGCACGCCGCCGGCCGCCTGGCCAACGCCGGCTCGCTGGACCAGGCGCAGCGCCAGGTGGACGAACTGCTGGCGCGCTACAACGGCATCGGCGCGGCGCCGGAAGCCTTCCAGGGAGCGTCCATCGAACTCCGGGAAGCCGTGGACCGCAGCGGCGCGTCGCACACCGTGCCCATTTTTTCGCCCCGGTTGAAAAAATCGCTGATGTCCATGCTGGGCCCCAAAAGCAACTGATCCGGCGCGCGCGCCAGGATCCGAATCGGGCGGCCACCAAAGGAGGAATCGCCGTATGAACACAGACAACGTCGTGGAGTTTCTGCGCCTGCTGTCGCTGGATGTGACGCTGGGCGCCGCCGCCCAGCACGCGGCCAGCCAGCCCGACGCGCCGTCCGCCCTCGCCCGTCTGGCGACGGAGCACGGCCTGCCATGCAGCGCTTCGGACTGGTCCCTGTTCGCTCGTAGCTGTCTGTCGCCCGCGGGGCGCGCCGACGAGCTGGCCGAAGCGCCCATCTGGCAATTGGTGGAAGATCCCGCGCACGGCACGGACGTCCCCGCCAGCGCCGTCACCCGCGTCATCGGCATCGTCACGCAGCCCGAAGGCGGCGCGCCCGTGGTCGGGCACGTGGTGAACGACCTGGCTCCGCGCGCGCCGCGGCCCGCCGCGCCCCTGCTGCAATCGCGCTCCTGAAGCCGGGCCTTCAGGGCCGGCCGCCCAGGTAGGCCAGCACGCCGCGCGCCGCGGCGCGGCCGCTGGCCAGGCAGGCGGTAAGCAGATAGCCGCCGGTGGGCGCCTCCCAATCCAACATTTCGCCCGCGCAGAATACGCCCGGGGCCTGGCGCAGCATCTGCCCCTCGTCCAGCGCCTCGAACCTCACGCCCCCCGCCGTGCTGATGGCCTCGTCCATGGGCCGGGGCCGCAGCAGGCGCAAGGGCAGCGCCTTGATGCGCAGCGCCAGCCGCGCCGGATCGCGGAAGTCCTCCGCCGGGACGCACTCGCGCAACAGTCCCGCCTTCACCCCCGCGATGCCGAGACGGCTCTGCAAATGGCTGGACATGGAGCGCGCGCCGCGCGGATGCGTCAACGCCGCGGTCACCCTTTCCTGGCTCCAATCGGGAGCCAGGTCCAGCCATGCGATGGCGCTGCCCCGCGCCTCGATCTCGTCGCGCAGCGCCGCGGCGCACGTATAGACCAGGCTGCCTTCCACCCCCGCTTCGGTCACGACGAATTCGCCCTGGCGGGCCGGGCCGGAACCGCAGGCCAGCGCCACGGTCTTCACCGGCTGGCCCGCATGCCGCTGGCGGAAATGCGCCGACCAGTCCGCGTCGAAGCCGCAATTGGCAGCCCGCAGCGGCGCGACGTCGATGCCCCTGTCCCGCAGCTCAGGCACCCAGGCCCCGTCCGACCCCAGGCGCGCCCAGCTTCCGCCACCCAGCGCCAGCACTACCGCGTCGGCCTGCACGGCGCGCTCGCCCTGCGGGCCGGCGAAGCGCAGTCCGGCCGGCCCGGCGGCCGCGCGCCAGCCCAGCCAGCGATGCCTCATGTGGAACACCGCCCCGCTTGCACGCAGGCGCGCCAGCCATGCCCGCAGCAGCGGAGCCGCTTTCATTTCGCGCGGAAACACGCGGCCGGACGAACCCACGAAAGTGTCGATGCCCAGGCCGTGGGACCACGCGCGCACGTCGGCCGCGCCGAAGGCTTCGAGCCAGGGCGCGATCCGGGGCGCGCGGTTTCCGTACCGCGAGAGAAAGGGCGCGGCCGGCTCGCTGTGCGTCAGGTTCAGGCCTCCCCGCCCGGCCAGGAGAAATTTGCGCCCCGCCGACGGCATGGCGTCGTAGACCTCGACCCGCAAGCCCTGTTCCAGCAGGGTTTGCGCGGCCATCAGGCCGGCGGGGCCCGCCCCCACGACCGCCACGCGGCGGCCGGCCGGGCTCATGGGTGGCCCGCCGGCGGCGGGACGACGAAAGAAGGCATGGAGCGTAGACTCGATAAGAAACGAAGGCGGCCGTCCGCGGGCACGGGCCGGCGGGGCCGCATTGTCTCACAGGCCGCGCGGCGCCCCCTGGGCAATCCCTGAGCAGCGCCCACAAGTCATTGTTTCAAAACAGGGTTTTGAGTATGCGCAACGGCTGTCCCAAGGTTTGTCCACAGCTGCTGTGGGCAACCGGGTCAACGCCGGTCGGCCGCCTGCATCGGGCCCTGCCAGGGCTCGGCATCGAGCTGCAGGCGCAATTCCTGGTAAGCGCCATCCACGGCGACGGAGCCCAGCAGCCCGCCCTGCAGCGCCTGGCCCAGCGCGCGCCGGCACAGCGTTTCGGGGTCGTCGGCCAGGGACTGGAACACGCCGTCGGGCACGCGCAGGCGCAGCAGCGCGTGCGGATCGCCGTGCTCGGCCGGGCGGCCGATATGGACATGGGCCGGATAGCCATGGGGGCACCAGAGCGCCACGTGGTAGCGGCCCTGCGCGCCGGTATCGGCGACGTAGCCGGGATGATCGTATTTCGCGGTACCCATGGACTCTCCTCTCAGACGGCCAGCGCGAGCCGCGGGCCGAGCCTCATGGTAGCGCAGGCGCAGCGGATCAGCGATCCCCGCCGGCCCGCCGGAAGACTCCGCCGGAGCGGCCATGAAGAGATGCCGGGGCCGGGCCCGCGGGCGTCGCGGGATCCCGGGCGCGCCAATCCGGGGCAGGCAGGAGAACAGGCCGTCCGGGGCGCCGCCGAACAGCGGGATCGAGCCCGCGCCGGCCGCGGCCAGGGCGAAGAAGCCCCCGCCATGGTCACGTTCTTCAGCAATTCGGTGACATTGCCCCGATGGGCGTCGCAGCCCGCGACGAGGCACCATAGCCCCGGCAGGACGCTTGCCGTGCCGGCCGCTGGCCATGTCCGCGATAGAGTAGCCGGCAACCCCGCCGCGCGATATCGCACGGCGCGGCGCCCCCGGAACGCCGAAGGCGCAGCGGCTATGAGGCAATGCTGGGAATGGCCGGCGATGGCCGGATGCCATTGGGGAGAATCCGGCCGACGCCGGCGATGCGCAAACCGGCGTGGTGCTTTGGGAAGAGAAGAAGGCGCCGTGGACACGGCGCCTGGAAGATGGTTGCGGGGGCAGGATTTGAACCTACGACCTTCGGGTTATGAGCCCGACGAGCTGCCAGACTGCTCCACCCCGCGTCTGATGTGTGAATCATACATCATTTTGAAATCTTGTGCATTGCACCGAACCGTTCGCGCCATGCCTGCGCCGCACGGCGGCGCAGGAAATCGCGTAGCCGGACGCCGAGGCGGACCAGCGGCGCGCCGGGCACGACGCAGACCAGTTCGGCCCGCGTCAGCGCGGTTACGGCGGCCAGGCCGCCATATGCCAGCACGTGGGATTCGCCGGCGTTCAGGCGCACGGCCCAGGCATATCCGGGATACGCGGGCGATTCGCGCGCGTGCGCGGGCTCCGAGACGTCTACGCTGCCCTCCAGGCAGACCACGCAGGCGCCCGGCCCCAGCAGGAGTTGCAGGCTGGCGCCCCGCGGGATTTCGAAAGGCCGCCCAGCGGCGGCCCGGGATATGGTCGGCATGGCCTGCTCCTTGGTTCAGGACTCCAGGCTACGCACTTGCTGTCATGCGCAACAGCCACACAATCCCGGTTTCTGTACCGTATCAGGCACTATCCGCATATCCTGTTATGGTGTACTTTCCGCCGAACTGTGTCTGGCCCCTCTTCCCCCAGGAACGCATGATCGACACATGGACCCGCAACCGCTCTACCTACGCCTGGCCAATCACTACCGTCGCGCCATCCAGAGCGGCGTACTGGCGCCCCAGCAGCGCATGCCTTCGGTGCGGGCGCTGGTGCGCACCCATCGGGTCAGCCTGTCGACGGCGCTGCAGGCCTGCCGCCAGCTCGAAGACGACGGGCTGATCGAAGCCCGGCCCCGCTCCGGTTATTTCGTGCTGCCGGCGCGCAAGCGCAGCATGCCGCCGGTGCCCGAACCCGACATCCGCCAGACGCTGGGCGCCGCCCAGTACGTGGGCATCCATGACCGCGTGTCGGATTTCGTGGCCAAGTGCGAAGCGCATCCGGTCAGCGCGAATTTCGCGCTGGCCGCGGCTACGCCCGACGCCTATCCGGCCGAGGCGCTGCGGCAGGCCATGAGCCGCGCGCTGCGCCGGGAGCCCGAAGTGCTCGTGAGCCGCGTGCCGGCCCAGGGCCACCCGGCGCTGCGCGCCGTCCTGGCGCGGCGCGCACTGGAAAACGGCATCAACGCGGTGCCGGACGACGTCATCGTCACTCACGGCTGTATCGAGGCGCTGAACCTGGCGCTGCGCGCCGTGGCCCGGCCGGGAGACACCATCGCGGTCGAGTCGCCCACCTACTTCGGCCTGCTGCAGATCCTGGAAAGCCTGGGCATGCGCGCCCTGGAAATTCCCACCAGCCCCCAGCACGGCCTGTCCATCGAGGCGCTGGACCTGGCTTTCCAGACGCACGGCAACATCCGCGCCGTGGTCACGGTGCCCAACTTCCAGAATCCGCTGGGTTGCGTCATGCCGGACGCCGAAAAGGCCCGGCTGGTGGCGCTGTGCGAGCGGCAGCAGGTGCCGCTCATCGAGGACGACACCTACGGCGCGCTGACCGACGACGATGTGCCGCTGGCGGCGGCCAAATCCTGGGACCGCACGGGCAACGTCATCTACTGCGCCTCCATGCACAAGACGCTGGCGCCCGGCATGCGGCTGGGCTGGCTGCTGGGCGGGCGCTGGAAGGCGCGCATCGCCATGCTGAAGTTCGCGCAGAGCCGGCCCAACGAGCCTCTGGCGCAGATCGCCGTGGCCGACTTCATGGGTACGCGCGCCTACGACCGGCACCTGGCTCGCCTGCGCCGGACGCTGAAAGCGCAGCGCGAACAGACCGCCGAGGCCATCGCGGCGCATTTCCCCGCCGGCACGCGCCTGAGTCTGCCGCGCGGCGGCATGCTGCTGTGGGTCGAGCTGCCTCACGGCCGCGACGGCGCCGACGTGTTCGAAGCAGCGTTGCGCCAGGGCATCCGGGTCGCGCCGGGGGCCATGTTCTCCAACGGCCCGCGCTACGACCACTTCCTGCGCATCAGCTGCGGCGAACGCCACACCCCCGAGGCCGCGCTCGCCCTGAAGACGCTCGGCCGCATCGTGGAAGGCCGGCCATGAACGCCCCGCTTGACCGGTTCATCGATGCCTACGGTCTCTGGGCCGTCTTCGGCGGCACCCTGCTCGAAGGCGAAAGCGTGGTGGTCTTCTCGGGCTTCCTGGCGCACCAGGGCCTGCTGCGCCTGCCCTATGTGATGCTGTGTGCGTTCGCCGGTTCTTTCCTGGCCGACCAGGCGCTCTTTCACCTGGGCCGCCGCTGGCGGAACCACCGCTACGTGCGGCGCGCCCGCGAAAAACCGGCTTTCGGACGCGCGCTCGCGCTGATCGACCGCTATCCGCACGGCTTCATCCTGTCGCTGCGGTTCCTGTATGGGCTGCGCACCGTGGGACCGATCGCGCTGGGAGTCTCGCGGGTGCCGGCCGGGCGCTACCTGGCGCTCAATGCGCTGGCCGCCGCGATCTGGGCCGTGTGCTTCAGCCTGCTGGGCTACGCCTTCGGACAGACCATAGAAACCCTGCTCGGCCGCCTGCACGGCGTGGAAACCAAGCTCGCCGTGGCCGCCGGGCTGGGCGGGGCGATCTGGCTCGGATACTGGCTGTTTGCGCGGCGCCGCCGCTGAGGAACCGGCGGGTCAGACCACCAGCCTGCCGCTGGCCCGCAGCACGTGGCGGCGCCGGGCATTGCGGTACCAGCGCCCCAGCAGGGGCAGAAAAGCCAGCCGGCGCAAGACCGGATGGCGCTGGTCGAAATCGTGCCAGGCCTTGAACCCGTGGCCCAGGCGATCCCAGCTTTCGCGCGCCTCCGGCGTCAGCTTGCCCGGATCGAACGACGCCAGCTTCGCCGCTTCCGACACGCGCCGCCCCGGCCCGACGCCCCTTTCCGATCGATACTGATTCCGCATAGGGGGCGCATATTAACGCGCAACGCGCGCCCCGTGGCGCTTCGCGCCCGGCGCCTTATTTGAGCGCGGCCAGCACGAGATCGCGCACGCTTTCGAAGCCCGCCACGTACTGCGGGTTTTCCGAACGGGCAAGCAGGTCGGAGTAGTTCTGCTCGAGCTGGGCCTCGATGGCCTCGCGCAGGCCCGGCGAGTTGCGGGCCACGCGCAGCATGGACGACAAGACCGCGTTAAGCGCATCGATGCGTCCGCCCTGGTGAGAAATGGTGTGCACGATAACGGCAATCTGTTCCTGGGTATCCATAAGAGCCTCCTGGCAATCTCATCGCCGCGCATCCTAGCATGGCGCATTTCCGGGTTGGCAGGGTCCGCCGGGCGCGCTAGCATGGAATCGCCGTGCGCGGAAACGGCGCCGCCGGATTGCCGCCACCCACCGGAGAGCGTCCATGAAAACCCTCCGCAATTATGTTCCGCCCGACGCCCGCGCGCTGCAAAGCCTGCAGGCGCGCCTGGGCTACAGCGATGCGCGCATGGGCGAGCTGGCCGGCCTCGACGAGGCCACGCCCTGGCCCAGCTACACGGGCGGCCCCGAACCGCGCGCGCTGGGGCGCCAGCGCCTCTTCTATCTGGCCGCGCGGCTTTCGCTCGACGAAACCCAATGGCAGCGCGTGCTGCAGGCCATGCGCGACATCGGCGCCCGCTTCGACTATGACGACCCCGGCCAGGCCGCCGCCGACGCGCCGGCTCCCGCCCCCACGCCCGACGAAGACCGCCAGTTCGGCATCCTGCTGGTCAGCCGCAACGGCGCGTTCCACGAAATGGAGCAATTGCGCGAGTTCGCCCACTGGGCGCACGAATTCGGGGTGGACCGGCACGTGCACAGCGCCTTCTACGACAGCGACATCGACCTCTGCCGCTTCGTGCTGGCCGACGCGCCCGGGCTGGACGAAGCCAGCCGGGACCGGGTCTTCGACGCGGCCTTCAAGACCATCACGCGCTTCGAATTCGACGGCCGCATCTACCGGGGCGGCATCCCGCCGGAATCCGACGGGTAGGGGCCCTGCCCCTTGCCCGCTGCCCGCCGCGCGAGCCTCCTCGAAGGGGCGGCGCGCATTGACGCGGGCGGGCGCGGCCTGTACCTTCGGCCATCGGCACGGACAGGCCCATATCGCCCATGAACGAAAGACTGGACGCCATCGACCGCAAGCTCCTGAGCCTGCTGCAGGCCAATGCCCGCGAGCCGGCGGCCATCCTGGCGCGCAAGCTGGGACTGGCGCGCAGCACGGTGGTGGCGCGCATCGCCCGGCTGGAGCGCGAGCACGTGGTGGCGGGCTATGGCGTGCGCCTGGGCCGCCGCCTCGAGGACGCGGCCGTCCGCGCGTACTGTTTCATCAGCGTGCTGCCCAAGATGCCCGCGGCGGTCATCCGGGAGCTGGAGAAGATGCCCGAGGTGGAAGAAGTGTCGTCGGTGAGCGGCCCATACGACTACCTGATCTTCCTGCGCTGCGAAACGCACGAACAGCTGGATGCGCTGCTGGACCGCATCGGCCTGATCGACGGCGTCAAGCAGACGCAGACCTCCATCGTGCTGAGCCGCAAGATCGATCGCCGCGGCGCCGTGAACGCCGCTTAGGGGGCGCCGACGCGGCTTGGGATCCGGCGTTTTGCGGCGGGCCGGCAGCGTGTTGTAATTCTGCCCGTGAACGTTTCTGGATTTCCCATGATCGCCCGACTCGCCCCCGTTTTCGTCGTCTTTGCGCTGGCCGGCTGCGCCAGCATGAGCAGCGTCACCGCCGTGAACAAGGACCGTTATCAGGTCACGCACAGCTCGGGCGCGGAGTGGATGACCTGGGTCGAACTCAAGAACCAGGCCCTGAAACGCGCCGAGCAGTACTGCCAGGAAGACGGCCGCAAGCTGGTCAAGCCCGAGATCACCTCCAATCACGCCACCGGCCTCACGCCCAAGCGCGCCACCGTCACGTTCCAGTGCGAAGCGGTGCAGCCGCCCAAGCAGCCGGCATCCTGACCGCCGCGCGGTGTAGCATAGCCCTGTCCGCCCGGCGCGATGGCGCGCCGGGTTTTTCCGGCCGCGGGCCGCGCCCGGGCGCCAGCCCTCCCCTCGGGGCGGCGGCCGGCGGCGCGGCGCGGCGGGCTTTCTCTCTGTAGCCGTCCCGTATCGTGACCTCTTCCCTGCCTGTGGGCATCACCATGGGCGATGCCGCCGGCATCGGCCCCGAAATCGTCGTCAAGGCCTACGCCCAGGGCCTGCAAGCCCCGTGCGTAGTGTATGGAGACGCGGGCGCGCTGCGCCGCGCCGCCGAAACCCTGGGCGCACGGCTGGAAATCGCCGAAATCGCCAACGTGGGCCAGGCCCGCTGCCGGGCCGGCAGCCTCGAGGTGATCGCCTGCGGGCCGGCGCTGCCGGCCGACCTGCCCATGGGAAGAATCAGCGCGGCCGCGGGCCGGGGCGCCTACGACTACGTCTGCGCCGCCATCGACGACGCCGCCGCGGGACGGATCCGGGCCATCGTGACCGCGCCGCTCAACAAGAAATCCATGCACGAGGCGGGCGTCGACTACCCCGGGCACACCGAAATCCTGGCCGACCGCACCGGCACACGCGATTTCGCGATGATGCTGGCCAACGACGAGCTGCGCGTGCTGCTGGTGACCATCCACGTGGCGCTGGCCGACGTCATGGCGCGCATCACCCCCGAGGCCGAACTGACGGCCATGCGCCTGGCCGACCGCGCCTGTCGGCAGATGGGCATCGTGCGGCCGCGCGTGGCGGTGGCGGGCCTGAATCCGCATGCGGGCGAAGGCGGCAAGTTCGGCCGCGAAGACATGGACATCATCGCCCCGGCCGTCGCGCGCGCGCGCGCAGAGGGGCTGGACGCCAGCGGCCCGTGGCCGGGCGACACGGTGTTCATGCGCGCCCGCCGCGGCGAATTCGACATCGTGGTTGCGCAGTACCACGACCAGGGCCTCATCCCGGTCAAGTACCTGGGCCTGGACCACGGCGTGAACGTCACCGTCGGCCTGCCCTTCGTGCGCACCAGCGTGGACCACGGCACCGCCTTCGACATCGCGGGCAAGGGCGTGGCCGACCCGGCCTCGCTCATCGCCGCCTTCGATCTCGCGCTGGCCATGACGCCCGCCTAGAGCCGGGGGACAAGGCGGGGCGGGCCCGGAGCCGCAGCGACTACAATACGCCCCGGTTTCCGGCGCGCCGTGCCGCGGCGCGCCTTTTCATTTCGCCCTTCTCCTTTCCATGCAACGCCTCGCCCGCCTCCTGCCCGACCGCTTCACGCTCTATCTCGTCTGCACCGTCATCATCGCCAGCATCCTGCCTGCCCACGGACAGGGCGTGCGGGTGTTCAGCTGGATCACCAACGTCGCGGTGGGGCTGCTGTTCTTCCTGCACGGCGCGCGCCTGTCGCGCGAGGCCGTTATCGCGGGTCTGACGCACTGGCGGCTGCACCTGACGATTTTCTCGGCCACCTTTCTCATGTTCCCGGCGCTGGGGCTGGCGCTCAAGCCGGTGCTCGAACCGCTGGTCACGCCCGGGCTGTACCTGGGCGTCCTGTTCCTGTGCTGCCTGCCGGCGACGGTGCAATCGGCGATCGCCTTCACGTCGATGGCGCGCGGCAACGTCCCGGCGGCGGTGTGCAGCGCCTCGGCGTCGAGCCTGCTCGGCATTTTCGTCACGCCGCTGCTGGTGGGCACGGTGGTGGCCAATGCCGGCAGCGCGCCGATTTCCTTCGACGCGGTGGGCAAGATCATGCTGCAGCTGCTGCTGCCCTTCGTGCTGGGCCAGTTCATGCGCCGCTGGATCGGCGCCTGGGTGCACCGGCGCAAGGCCATGCTCAAGATCGTCGACCAGGGCTCCATCCTGCTGGTGGTGTACACGGCATTCTCGGAAGCCATCAACGAAGGCTTGTGGCACAACACGCCGATTCCCGCCCTGGCCGGCCTGGTGGCCTGCTGCATCGTGATCCTCGCCCTGGCGCTGGGACTGTCGGCGCTGGCGGGCAAGGTACTGGGGTTCAACGTGGAAGACCGCATCACCCTGCTCTTCTGCGGTTCCAAGAAGAGCCTGGCCAGCGGCATACCCATGGCGCAGGTGCTGTTCGCGGGCCATGCGGTGGGCGCCATCGTGCTGCCGCTGATGCTGTTCCACCAGATCCAGCTCATGGTCTGCGGCGTGCTGGCCGGGCGCTTCGCGCAGCGCCCGGAGCACGCGCACTGACGCGGCGCGCGCGGCCCCGCCCGGGGCCGCCCGGCGGGCTCAGTACTGCGGCGCGGCGGTGAAGTTCAGGAAGCGGGTGCTGGAGCCCTGGAAGGTCAGGCGCACCGTGCCGATGGGGCCGTTGCGCTGCTTGCCGATGATGATCTCGGCGGTGCCCTTGTCCGGCGAATCGGGGTTGTACACCTCGTCGCGGTAGATGAACAGGATCACGTCGGCATCCTGCTCAATGGCGCCCGATTCGCGCAGGTCGCTCATCACGGGCCGCTTGTTGGGGCGCTGTTCCAGGCTGCGGTTGAGCTGCGAAAGCGCGATCAGGGGGCAGTTCAGTTCCTTGGCGAGACCCTTGAGCGAGCGGCTGATCTCCGACACTTCGGTGGCGCGGTTCTCGCCCGAACCGTTGCCCGACATGAGCTGCAGGTAGTCGATGATGATGAGCCCGAGCTGGCCGCACTGGCGCGCCAGGCGCCGGGCGCGGGCGCGCACTTCCATGGGGCTGAGCGCGGGCGTTTCGTCGATGTAGACCTGCGCGTCCTGCATGAGCTGCACGGCGTGCGTCACGCGCGGCCAGTCTTCGGCGATCAGCTTGCCGGTGCGCATGCGGTGCTGGTCGAGCAGGCCGACCGAACCCAGCATGCGCATGGCGAGTTGCACCGCCCCCATTTCCATGGAAAAAACCGCCACGGGCAGGCCCTGCTCGATGGCCACGTGCTCGCCAATGTTCATGGAGAACGAGGTCTTGCCCATGGAGGGACGGCCCGCCACGATGATGAGGTCGCCGCCCTGCAGGCCCGAGGTCATCTTGTCGAGGTCGGTGAAGCCCGTGGGCACGCCGGTCACGTCGGAATTGCCTTCGCGGTGGTAAAGCTCGTCGATGCGCTCCACCACCTGGGTGAGCAGGGGCTGGATCTCCTGGAAGCCGGCCGAGCCGCGCGCGCCCTCCTGGGCGATCTGGAACACCTTGGATTCGGCTTCGTCCAGCAGCTGGCGGGCTTCCTTGCCCTGCGGATTCATGGCCGCGGCGGAGATCTCGTCGGCGATGGACACCAGCTTGCGCAGCATGGCGCGCTCGCGCACGATCTCGCCATAGCGGCGGATGTTGGCGGCCGAGGGCGTGTTGTGCGCCAGCGCATTCAGATAGGCCAGGCCGCCGGCCTCTTCGGCCTTGCCGGCGCTGACCAGCGATTCATTGACGGTAATGACGTCGGCGGGCCGCGCCAGCCCGATCAGGCGGGCGATGTGGTGCCAGATCAGGCGGTGGTCGTGCCGGTAGAAGTCTTCTTCGACCAGCACGTCGGCGATACGGTCCCAGGCGGCGTTGTCGAGCAGCAGTCCACCGAGGACCGACTGTTCCGCTTCGATCGAATGAGGAGGAACGCGCAGGTATTCGAGCTGGGGATCGGCAGGAGTGGTCATGGCTTCGTCAATAAGGGCCGCAGGATGTCCGCGAGCCGGAAAAAACCCTGGATATCGCGAGAACGCACGCGGCCCACGACGGGCCGCAGCGCCGACGCCGCGACAGCGACCAGGCGCGCCATGCGTCTGAGACGGCTGCGCAACGCCGGATCGGGATTGTGTTCGAAATAGACTTCAAGCGCCAGTTTACCCAGGGCGCGCGCGCTGTCGTCGGGCAGGGCCCGCAGGGACGCCAGCGAGGCCAGCAGCTGGAACAGGTCGTATGCCTGGGCCAGCGGCCGCGACAGCGCCGATCCGATGTTTTCCTCGAAATCGATGCGCCACAGCTCGCCGTCGCGCAGGGTGACGTTGCGGATCTGCGCGCCGCCGTGCCACAGCCCGCGCAGGTGGAAGGCGGCGAGGTCGGCGGCCGCCGCGCGGGCCAGGGCCTCGCGCTCGGCCTCCTCGCCGTTGCGGATGAGATCGGCCAGGTCGTCGCCCACGAATTCGAGCACCAGCAGGTTGCGCTGCTGCCACCACACTTCCGGGACGCGGCAGCCGGCCTCCAGCAGCCGGGCCAGCCGCTCGGCCTCGTGCGCCAGGCCGTTGCGCAGCAGCACGCCCGGGCGCGGGAATTCGCCCAGCGCGAGCTTGCAGCCCACGCCCAGCGCCAGCGCGCGCAGGTAGCGCAGCACATAGCCCGCGCCGCGCGCCAGGCTGGGGCGGCGGCGTTTGACGATGCACCGCACGCCGTCGATCTTCACATCCCGCACCGAAGGCTCACGCGCGGAATCCTGCTGGTCGAGCCAGGCTCGCAATCCTGGCGGCGCGTTGCGATGTGCGGGCGGGGTCAAGAAGTTCCTCTGTGTGCGTAACGGCGTTTGAAAGAAATCCGCAAAGACTATTACCGTCCCGCGAAAAACGCAAAGCGCGCGCCCGGGCGATCCGCCGGGCAAAGAAAAAAAGCCGGCGCAAGGCCGGCTTCTTCAGCGTGAAGCGCCGATCAGGCCAGGTCGCCTTCGACCACGACGGTGATGTCGGAAACGACGTCAGCGTGCAGGGCGACTTGGACCGGGTACTCGCCGATGGCCTTGAGGTGGCCGGCCGGCAGGCGGACCTGGGCCTTCTCGACGGTTTCGAAACCGGCCTTGCGCAGGGCTTCGGCGATGTCGGCATTGGTGACCGAGCCGAACAGGCGGCCGTCCACGCCTGCCTTCTGGACGATCTTGACCTGCTGGCCGTTCAGGCGCTCGCCCACCGCTTGGGCGGCGGCCAGCTTCTCGGCCTGGATCTTTTCCAGTTCGGCGCGGCGGGCTTCGAATTCCTTCAGGGCGGCGTCGGTCGCGCGACGGGCCTTTTTCTGAGGAATCAGGAAGTTGCGGGCATAGCCATCGCGCACGCGCACGACTTCGCCCAGGTTGCCCAGGTTGACGACTTTTTCGAGCAGAATAACTTGCATTTCAGTGCCCCGGATCAGTTGTGGTTATCGGTGTAAGGCAACAGGGCCAGGAAGCGCGCGCGCTTGATGGCGGTGTCCAGCTGGCGCTGGTAGATAGCCTTGGTGCCGGTCAGGCGAGCCGGGATGATCTTGCCGTTTTCTTGCACGAAGTCGCGCAGGGTGTCCAGATCCTTGTAGTCGATCTCTTCGACGCCGGCGGCGGTGAAGCGGCAGAACTTGCGGCGCTTGAAGAGCGGGTTCTGCTGCGTGAATTTGCGTTTTTCCTTGCGTTTTCCGAAGAAAGCCATGATATGTGCCTCTTTGTTTGAGAGGAGCCGTTCTACCCTTTGCAGGGGCCAGACTCCGTAACCTATCCGTTTTCAGAAGGCGCCTTCGCGCCCGTGCCTGTTCCGTTCATGCCACCAGCGGGTCGCCGCCTGCGCTGCCTCCGGTCTTGCGCACCCGCTGCATGTGCAGCTTGAGCTTGACCGAGTCCTTGCGGACGGGAGCCAGAAAGCCTTCGACCTGCAGCTCGGTGCCCAGCGCCGTGTTGGCCAGCATCCGCGCCAAATCGCCCAGGGCCACTGCGCCTATGGTCAGCTCGACGCGGCGCGGCAGGCCCGCCTCGACGATTTCCGACTCATGCGCCAGCACCATTTCGAGGGCCGGCAGGCCGGCCGGCGTATGGCGCAAAGGCTCGCATTCGAGGACGCGGGCGCTGAGCTCCAGCTTGTTCATCGTGCCTGGCGCCGCGGAGACGTGACGGAACGGGCTCTTGCGAGCGCTTACTCGGCGGCCTGGGCCGTGGCGGCTTCCGCCGAAGCCTTGCGGGCTTCTTCACGCTCGACCGACTTCATCATGATCGAGGGAGCGGTGGGCGCCTTCTTGGTCTTGATGACCAGGTGGCGCAGCACGGCGTCGTTGTAGCGGAACGAATGCTCGAGCTCATCGAGGGTGGCCTGGCCGCACTCGATGTTCATGCACACGTAGTGCGCCTTGACGAGCTTCTGGATCGGGTAGGCCAGTTGACGGCGGCCCCAGTCTTCCAGGCGGTGCACCGAGCCGCCCTGGCCGGTGACGAGCGCCTGGTAACGCTCGACCATGGCGGGCACTTGCTCGCTCTGGTCGGGGTGAACGATAAACACTACTTCGTAGTGACGCATGCGTAAAACTCCTTGTGGATGTCTTGCAGGCCGCACGCGCCGCCCGGACATCCGGGCCCGACATGCGCCGCAAGGGGCAGCCCGTCGCTCGAAAAAGGCGGCCCGATTCCGTAGATGGATGGGCGCAATTCTCGGGCGATCGAGCAAGAAAGCTCTCGATTATCGCCGAACGCGCGCTTGGGCGCAAGTCGCCGCCCTCCCCGATGAAATGGGGACGTGGCGCCTGGCTCCCGGAGCCAGGCCGCGCGGGGATACGCCCTGCCCCGCCTAGCCTTCGACGACGGCGTAGGCCGAGTGGTTGTGGATGGACTCGAAATTCTCGGCCTCGACGCGGTAGCGCGCCACGCCGGGATGCGCATTCAGGCGGGCCGCGACGTCGCGCACCAGGTCTTCGACGAACTTGGGGTTGTCGTAGGCGCGCTCGGTGACGAACTTCTCGTCGGGCCGCTTGAGCAGGCCCCAGAGCTCGCAGGAGCCCTCGTCCTCGATGAGGCGGATGAGGCTGTCCATGCCGACCTCGTCGCCCAGCACCGCCGACACCGTGACGTGCGAGCGCTGGTTGTGCGCGCCGTACTCGGAAATGGCCTTGGAACACGGGCAGAGGCTGGTGACGGGCACCTGCACCACCATTTCGAACTCCACGTGCCCGGCCTGGGCGCGGGCGATCCATTGCACTTCGTAGTCCATCAGGCTCTGCACGCCGGAAATCGGCGCGGACTTGTTGATGAAGTACGGGAAGGCGGCGGTGATGTCGCCGCGCTCGGCGTGCAGCAGCGGCAGCATGTCGGCGGCCATGGCGCGGAACAGCGCCGGCGTCATGGGCGTACTGCGGTATTTTTCGAGCAGCGCCACGAAACGCGACATGTGGGTGCCCTTTTCTTCGGGGGGCAGCGCCACGGTGAGGGTCCAGTTGGCCACCGTGGCCTGCGCCGCGCCATCGGCGGCCTCGACCAGCATGGGGTGGCGCACGCCACGGATGCCCACGCGCTGGATCGGGATGTGCCGCGTGTCCGCCGAGCTCTGGACGTCGGGCATCACGATGGCGGGATCGATCGGAGAATTCATTTCGGCTTACCTGTCTCGGCGCGGCGGCGGGAGGATGCGCCCCGCGCCAGCCCAGTTGACACAATATGGAAGGGCGTCATTATCGCCCATCCTGCTTTTTCCGCCCGGGAAAACCCTTTCATCCGTAGGCCAGCCCGGGAGAACAGAGCGTTTCACGGACGTTGCCAATGCGTGCCAATGCCGCCCGGCCCCGCCGGCATCAGCCCAGCAGCGCGCCGTAGCGGGCGCGTATGGACTTCTCGATGCCGGCCGCGTCCAGGCCCAGCCCCGCCAGCAGCGCCGACTGCTCGCCGTGGTCGATGAACTCGTCCGGATAGCCCAGTTGCAGCACGGGAACCTGCACGCCGGCCGCGCTCAGGACTTCGAGCACGGCGCTGCCCGCCCCGCCCATGATGGCGGCGTCTTCCAGGGTGACCAGGGCGTCGTGGCGGCCGGCAAGGTCCAGGATGAGTTCGCGGTCGATGGGCTTGACGAAACGCATGTCGGCCACCGTGGCGCCCAGCGCCTCGGCGGCCTGCAGGGCGGGCTGCAGCAGCGTGCCGAAGGCCAGCACGGCGATTTTCGCGCCTTCGCGGCGCACCACTCCCCGGCCCAGCGGCGCCGTCTCCAGGCCGTCCGACTCCGGCGCGCCGCGGCCCGCGCCGCGCGGATAGCGCACCGATGCCGGGCCGGGATGCTCGTAACAGGTGGAAAGCAGCAGGCGGGTTTCGTTCTCGTCGGAAGGCGTGGCCACCACCATGTTGGGCACGCAGCGCAGGAAGGCGATGTCGTAGTTGCCCGCGTGCGTGGCGCCGTCGGCGCCCACGATGCCGGCGCGGTCCAGGGCGAAGGTCACGTCGAGGTTCTGCAGCGCCACGTCGTGAATGAACTGGTCGTAGCCGCGCTGCAGGAAGGTGGAATAGATGGCCACCACCGGCTTCTGCGCCTCGCAGGCCAGCCCGGCGGCGAAGGTGACGGCGTGCTGCTCGGCGATGCCCACGTCGAAGTAGCGCATCGGAAACCGCTGCTCGAACTCGACCAGGCCGCTGCCCTCGCGCATGGCGGGCGTGATGGCCACCAGGCGCGGGTCTTTCTCGGCCATGTCGCACACCCACTTGCCGAAGACCTGCGTGAAGGTGCGCTTGCCCGGCACCTTGGCCTGCTGGATGCCCACGGCGGGATCGAACTTGCCCGGGCCGTGATAGAGCACGGGGTCGGCCTCGGCCAGCTTGTAGCCCTGCCCCTTGCGCGTCACCACGTGCAGAAACTGCAGCCCTTGCAGGGCCTTGAGGTTCTGCAGCGTGGGCACCAGCGCGTCGAGATCGTGGCCGTCGATGGGACCCACGTAGTTGAAGCCGAATTCCTCGAACAGCGTGGCCGGCGTGACCATGCCCTTGGCGTGCTCCTCGAAGCGGCGGGCCAGCTCCAGCACGGGCGGCACGTGCTGCAGCACGGCGCGGCCCACGTTCTTGGCGGCCGCGTAAAAGCGCCCGGACATGAGCCGCGCGAGATAGCGGTTGAGCGCGCCCACCGGCGGCGAGATCGACATGTCGTTGTCGTTCAGGATCACCAGCAGGTTGATGCCCGGCGTGACGCCCGCGTTGTTCATGGCCTCGAACGCCATGCCGGCCGACATGGCGCCGTCGCCGATGACGGCAATGTGCTGGCGCTGCACGCCGGCATTGCGCGAGGCCACGGCCATGCCCAGCGCCGCCGAGATCGAGGTGGACGAATGCGCCGTGCCGAAGGCGTCGTACTCGGACTCGCTGCGCTTGGGAAAGCCCGAGATGCCGCCCTGCTGGCGCAGCCGGGCCATGCCGGCGCGGCGGCCGGTGAGGATCTTGTGCGGATAGGACTGGTGGCCCACGTCCCAGACCAGCCGGTCGTGCGGCGTGTCGAAAACGTGGTGCAGCGCCAGCGTGAGCTCCACCGTACCCAGGTTGGACGACAGATGCCCGCCGGTCCTGGACACGGACTCCAGCACGAAGCCGCGCAGCTCGTCGGCGAGTTTCTTCAGCTCGCGACGGTCCAGTCCCTTGAGGTCGGCCGGGGATTGAATGCGGTCCAGTAGGTCTGTCGTCATGCTAACTATGGTTTTCGTTGGCCCGTCGCCGCCGCGGCGGCCGGGCGGGTCGCGGTTCAGCGGTCCCGCAGAACAATGAAATCGGCAAGCTGCGCGAGCCTCGAGCCGGCCTCGCCCAGCGGCTCCAGCGCGGCCAGCGCCGCGCCACGCAGCTCCTGGGCGAAGGCGCGCGCCTCGTCCAGGCCCAGCAGGGAAACATAGGTGGGCTTGTTGCCGGCGGCATCCTTGCCGGGCGTCTTGCCCAGGCTGGCGCTGTCGGCCGTGACGTCGAGAATATCGTCCACCACCTGGAACGCCAGCCCGATGGCCTGCGCGTAGGCGTCCAGCGCCTGGCGCGCCGCCGAGCTCGCGCCCGCCACGATGCCGCCCAGCGCCACGCTGCAGGCCAGCATGGCGCCGGTCTTCATGCTGTGCATGGTCTGCAGCTCGTCGCGCGACAGGCTGCGGCCCACGCTGCAGAGGTCGATGGCCTGGCCGCCCGCCATGCCCAGGCTGCCCGAGGCGCGGGCCAGCGCCTGCGTGGCCTGGACGATGAGCGCCGGCGCGATCGGCATGGACGCCAGCCATTCGAACGCGAGGGGCTGCAGGGCGTCGCCCGCCAGCATGGCGGTAGCTTCGTCGAACTGCACATGCACCGTGGGACGGCCGCGCCGCAGCACGTCGTCGTCCATGCACGGCAAGTCGTCGTGCACCAGCGAATAGGCGTGTATCAGTTCCACCGCCGCGGCGGCGCGGTCCAGCGAGGCCTCGATGGCCAGCACGCTGCCGCTGACGGGGCAGGCCTGCCCCGCGGCGTACACCAGCGCGGCCCGCACGCGCTTGCCGGGACCGAGCACGGCATAGCGCATGGCCTCGTGCAGGCGGACGGGAGGCGCGTCGGCGGCCGGCATGAGCTCGTCCAGCACGTCTTCGACGTGCCGGGCGCGCGCGTGCAGCCACTCGGGGAAAGCGAGTTGAATTTGCTTCATCCGGTTGTTATTCGTCATCCAGCGCCGACGGGTCGAGCGGGCGCAGCAAATCGCCTTCCAGCACCTTCACCTGCTGCTCGGCCTGCGCCAGGCGCTCCTGGCAGATACGGGTCAGCTCCACGCCGCGCCGGTAGGCGGCCAGCGACTGCTCCAGCGGCAGCGAGCCGTCTTCCATGGCCGCCACCAGCGCTTCGAGCTCGGCCAGCGCCGTTTCGAAATCCTGGGGCAAGGGGCGGTCGCCGTGCTGCGTGTCGGCTTGCGGGGATTGGGCCAAGCGGATCTCCAGGAGCTAGAGGGTGGATCAATCCGTGAATTGTACGAGATCGGCAACCCGGCCCGCGATGCGCCTTGCGCATTATGCGCGGCGGGCATCCAGGCGGGCCACGGCCTCGCGCAGCGACCGCGCCACGCGCGAACGCAGCTCGGCCTCGGGCAACAGGCTCTCGGGGCCGCCGCAGCTCATCACGAACACGCCCTCTCCCGTCAGGGACACGAACGGGACGGCTGCCGCATTGATGCCCGGCTGCCACTGGCCGATGGCGAAGCAGCAGCCCTGGGCGGCCAGCTCGGCGCGGGCGCGCTCCATGGCCTGCGGGGCGGGCGCGCCCTGCGGCGCGCGCGCCAGGACGGCGTCGCACGCGTGCCGGGGCAGGCTGGCGAGATAGGCCAGCCCCATGGCGCTGTCCAGGCTGGCGCGATACCCCACCGGCAGCCGCAGGTACAGCGCCGAGGAGCCGTGGACCGCTTCCACGTAGGTCATGGCGTCGCCGTCGAAGGCCCCCAGCGCCACCGCGGCCCCGGTGGCCGCGGCCAGTTCGTTCATGGACGATTTCGCCAGCTCGCGCACCTCCAGGCCCGCCAGCAGGCCATAACCCAGCGCCAGCACGCCGTAGCCCGGCGAATATTTGCCCGTGTCGCCGTGATAGCGCAGATAACCCAGCTCCGTAAGCGTGTAGGTAATGCGGCTGATGGTGGGCTTGGGCAGGCCGGTAAGACGGGCCAGGTCCAGATTGCCCAGCGCGCCCGCGCCATGCCGGAAGCAGCGCAGCACGTCCAGCCCGCGCGCGAGCGCCGTAATGAAATCGGGCGACTGCGCGGGCGGCTGCGTGGCGGGCCCCGTCTTGCGCTTGCGGCGCGCGGGCTGGCTGGGCTCGGGCTGCTGGTCGGGCTTGAGCGCCGGAAGGCGGCCGGGCTTGCCGGCAGAAAAAGATTGCATTTCGGCTCGCTTCGTTTTTATATTTTATTCCGAATAACAAAATTAAATTCCATACATCGGAATTTAAACCAGGCTCGGCCAGGCTGGCAAGCCGGGAAAAGGCAGCCTGCCCGGAAAACCCACCCACTCCACGCGATTCCAAGGGGAAAACATGATTCGCACCGGACTCAAACTGCTCGCCACCCTGATGCTCAGCGCTGCCGCGCTCGGCGCCCAGGCCGACACCTACCCGTCGCGCCCCATCAAGGTGGTTTCGCCCTTTCCCGCCGGGGGCGCCACCGACGTGCTGACCCGCCTGCTGGCCGAGCGCATGGCCAAGAGCCTGGGCCAGGCCATGATCGTGGAAAACAAGGCCGGCGCGGGCACGTCCATCGGCGCGTCCTTCGTGTCGCGCGAGAAGCCCGACGGCTACACCATTCTCATGGCCACCAACTCCACCCTGGTCACCAACCGCTACCTGTACAAGGAACTGCCCTACGACCCGGACGGCTTCGCGCCCATCGGCATGGTGGGCATCGGCCCGCTGGTGCTGCTGTCCAGCCCCAAGCGGCCCTTCAACAGCACGCAGGAGCTGGTGGCGTATGCCAGGCAGCATCCGGGCAAGCTGACGTTCGCCACCTTCGGGCCCGGCACCTCGTCCCACCTGGCGGGCGAGCTCTTCAAGAAGCAGGCCGGCATCGACATCCTGCACGTGCCGTTCAAGGGCGCCACGCAGGCCCTGCCCGCCCTTATCAGCGGAGACGTGGACCTGTTCTTCGACATGGTGGCCACCGGCATGCCCCAGGCCGACGCGGGCAAGGTCAAGGTGTTCGGCATCACCAGCCCCACGCGGCTGCCCAGCGAGCCCAAGGTGGCGACGCTGGCCGAACAAGGCTACCCCGCTTTCGACATGACGGCCTGGTTCAGCTTCGTGGCGCCCCAGGGCACGCCCGCCTCCGTGCTGGCCAGGTTGCAGGGCGCCCTGGCCGACACGCTGCGCGACCCGGAGGTGGCCAAACGCATGCTCGACATGGGCATCGCCCCCAAGTCCGGTACGGCCGCGGAGCTGGAACAGCAGATCCGGAACGAAAAGCCGGTGGTGGAACAGCTTGTGAGGCAGGCTCATATCGTCCTGCAATAGGCCGGCCGCCCTGGTGACAAAACGTAGGCCGCCGCAGGCCGAACGCGGCGGCCTGCGGCGGCCGGTGATCGGGGTTAACCAGTATTAACGCCTCGATACAGCGTCCCCGCGCTCCCCGCTGATAAGGTGAAGACATGGCAGAACGCCCCAGGACGGGCGTTTTGCGCCACACGCGAGGAGCCATGCCGCAGGACACTGACCGCTACGACCGACTCGACGCCGCCCGCTGGCTGGCGGCCCTGGCCGTGGTGCTGCTGCACAGCGCCGCCCTCATCGTGAGCGAGCCGGCCGCCTACGGGCAAGGCGCATGGCTGGCCGCCAATCTCTATGACTCGGCCGCGCGCTGGTGCGTGCCGGTATTCGTGATGGTCAGCGGCGCCCTGCTGCTGGATCCGGCCAGGCCGCTGGATCCTCGCCGCTTCTACGCCCGCCGGGTGGCCCGCATCTGCGCCCCGCTGGTCTTCTGGTCCCTTTTCTATCTGGGCTGGCGCACGGCGCTGGACTGGTGGGACGACGGCGTCATCGACATCTCGTTCTGGCCCCGCAAGGTGGCGCAGGGCGAACCGTACTACCACCTCTGGTACCTGTACATGATCGTGGGGCTGTACCTGTTCGCCCCGCTGGTGCGGGCGCTCTATGCCCGCAGCGCGCCCCCGGCGCGCGCGCTGTGGGTGGTGGGCATCCTGGGCCTCGCCATCCTGGACGCCCTCTACCGGCAGGCCCTGCACGCGCCGGCGGGATTTTTCCTGACCTGGTTCCTGCCCTATCTGGGCTACTTCGTGGCGGGGCGTCTGATTTTCGATGGAGAGATGCGCATTCCGCGCCCCGGGCTGGTGCTGGCGCTGTCGGTGGCGGCCACCGCGCTGGGCGTGCACCTGCTGTCGAGCGCCCGGGGCCTCAATACGTACTTCTATGATTATTTCAGCGTCACCGTGCCGTTCATGTCGCTGGCGGCATTCCAATGCATCGTGTCCTCGCCCCGCCTGCCGCGGCTGCCGGCGCTCGCGCCCCTGACCTTCGGCGTCTATCTCATCCACCCCTTGTTTCTCGACGTGGCGAAGCGGGCCGGCGCCATGCAGGGCAAGCCGGGCGGCGCGTGGACCGTGCCCCTGGTGGCGGCGGCCGTGTTCGCGCTGTCCGCGCTCATTAGCTGGCTGCTGCGCCGGCATCCCGCGACGCGCCGGCTGGTGTAGCAAGCACGGCCGCGCAACGCGTTTTTTCCGGCGCATTTGCGCCAGCGCAATCCGCCGTCCGGCCGGTGACGCATGAGCGGGACAGGCCGCGGGCGCGGGTTGCAGGGTTGGGGTACAATCCCAGCCTTGTTTGATCGGCCAGACCGATTTTTCTTCGCGCCAGAACGGAACCGCCCGGCAGAAAGCATGCCGGCAGCTCAGCCGTCCTGGCTTTTTTATCCGAGCGGAGGGAATCATGACCGACATTGGTCGGATGGCACACGTCGTGCCAGCTCGCACCCAGCTCCCCGTCAGCGCCTATTTTGACGAAGCCCTCTTTGCCCGCGAGCAAGAACTCATTTTCAAGCAATCCTCGCTATACGTCGGCCACCAGAAGCTGGTGCCCGAAATCGGGGATTGGCGTACCTTGGTCCAGGAAAACGGAGGGCGTGTGCTGGTTCGCAACCAGCAAGGCGTCGAACTCATCTCAAATGTCTGCCGCCACCGCCAGGCGCTCATGCTCGGCGGCGAAACCGGCAACGTGGGCGGCAACTGCAACACGCACGGCACGCTGAAGGCCACCGGCGGCAACATCGTATGCCCGCTGCACCGCTGGACGTACAACGCCCAGGGCGAGCTGCTGGGCGCGCCCCAATTCGAAAGCACGCCCTGCATGAACCTGCAGCGCTACCGCCTGCGCGATTGCCACGGCCTGCTGTTCGAGGGCCCGCGCGACCCGGCGGCCGACATGGCGCCGCTGTTCTCGCGGCCGGAATTCGATTTCGGCGATTACGTGCTCGATCACGTGGAGGTGCACCAGTGCAACTACAACTGGAAGACCTTCATCGAGGTCTACCTCGAGGACTACCATGTGGGGCCCTTCCATCCGGGCCTGGGGCGCTTCGTCACCTGCGACGACCTGAGCTGGGAGTTCAACGATTGGTACAGCCTGCAGCGCGTGGGCGTGCACAACGCGCTGGCCCAGCCCGGATCGGACGTGTACAAGCAGTGGCATGACCGCCTGCTGGCCTTCCGCGAAGGCGAGACGCCGGACTTCGGCGCAGTGTGGGTCACGTACTTCCCCACCCACATGATCGAGCTGTATCCGCACGTCCTGGTGCTGTCCACGCTGTATCCGAAGAGCCCCCAGGAAACCGTGAACGTGGTGGAGTTCTACTACCCCGAGGAAATCGTGGCCTTCGAGCGCGAGTTCGTCGAGGCGCAGCGCGCCGCCTACATGGAAACGGCCATCGAGGACGACGAGATCGCCGAGCGCATGGATGCCGGCCGCAAGGCCCTGATGCAGCGCGGCGTAAACGAAACCGGCCCGTACCAGTCGCCCATGGAAGACGGCATGCAGCACTTTCACGAGTGGTACCGCCGCATCATGGGGGACGTATAGCCCGCCCGTCGTCCCGGCGCCCCGGACAGCCCCCCCGTCGGGGCCCATGCGAAACCCGCCCCCTGCTCGCGCAGGCTGGCGGGTTTCTTTTTTGCGGCGCGGCGGCCGCGATCAGCGCCCGGCTGCTTCGGCGACGGCGCGCTCGCCGATGGCCAGGCCGACCGTCATCCCGACGCCGCTGTGCATCACCGCCACCGTGGTGCGCTCGTCGGCCCGCAACACCGAGAAAGGCGCGGGGCCGTGCGCCCCGTACACGCCCTGCCAGCGCTCCACCACGCGCAGACGGGCGCCCAGGGTCTGCGAGGCCAGGTCGAGCAGCGCGTCGTCCACCGCTTCGTCGTTGAACGGCAGCGCGTCCTGCCCGTAATGGTGCGAGTCCCCGATGATGAGTTCGCCGTAGGGCGTGGGGCTGATAAGCAGGTGGATGCCGTTCTCGAGCAGCATGGGCGTGCGGGCCTGGATCACCTCGCGCAGCGCGCGCGCCGAGGACAGGTCGGAAAACGCGCCGTAGTGCACGCAGGACAGGCCCGTGAGCAGCGGCCGGTCCAACGCCACCGGGCGCGTTTCGAACGCCGCGCGCAGCATCTGCAGCCGGGCCACTTCCAGGCTCAGCGGCGCGAAAAGCCCGGGCAGCACGGTCAGGTAATCGTGGCCGGGGCACACGAACACGTGCGAGCCCTGGAACTCCCCGGCGCTGGTTTCCACCCGGCCCTGCGCCGCCGCGCGCGCCAGCGTGCCGGTGACGAACCGCACGCCCAGCGACTCGGCCAGGTAGCGCGTGATGGCCGGCAGCGCCTCGCGGGAATAGATCTGCAGGTCGTCCTGGCCGCGCAGGGCCGCGCAATGGTGCGCGAGCCGGCCGTCATACAGCCCCCCCAGCTCGCGGGCAGACAGCAGCTCGGCGCGGTAGCCTTCCTGCCGCAGGCGCGTTTCGGCGAACTCCGCCAGCACGTCGGCCTCCTCCGCGCAGCGCGCCAGCACCAGACTGCCGTTGGCGCGCACGTGGAACCCCGCGTCTTTGGCGAGTTCCAGCCACAGCTCGCGGGTCTGCTGCGCATGCGAAAGCATGAGGCCCGGCGCCTGGCCCGTCACGATCACCTGGCCGAAATTGCGGATCGTGGCGCCATGCGCCTGCCGGCTGCGCTCGATCACGGCAACCGAAAGGCCACGGCGCGCCGCCGCCCAGGCGTGCGCGATGCCCAGCATGCCTGCGCCCACCACGATTACGTCAAAAGTCTTCATTTCGCACTTCATCGATACGCACGGAAAATCCCGGCCGCCGGGGGCGGCCGGGGCGGACATCACTTCTTCTTCGGCTCGGACTTGCCGTCGTAGCGGCGCGTCCATTCGGCGATGATGCGGTCGCGGTTGGCGGCGGCCCAGGCGAAATCGTTGTCGATCATGCGCTTCTCCAGGTCGGCCGGCAGGTTCGGGTTGGCCGTGGCCACCGAGGGAATCGCCAGCACCGCGAAGTTGGTCTTGTAGAGCTCGTTGGCTGCGCGGCTGGCGGAAAAGTCGGCCAGCTTGCGCGCCGCGTCGAGATGCCTGGTGCCCTTGACGATGGCGGTCGCCTCCACTTCCCAGCCCAGGCCCTCGGACGGAAACACGGCTTCCACCGGCGCGCCGTCGGCCTTGAGTTTGGCGGCGCGGTAATCGAACGAGACGCCGATCGGGAACTCCCCGGCCGCCGCCATGTTGCAGGGCTTGGAGCCCGAATGCGTGTAGGCGCCGATGTTCTTGTGCAGCGCGTCCATGTAGGCCCAGCCCTTGTCCTCGCCGAACAGCTGCAGCCAGGCGCTGACGTCCAGGAAGCCGGTGCCCGACGATGCCGGATTCGGCATCACGATCTTGCCCGCGTACACCGGCTTGGCCAGGTCTTCCCAGGAAGCGGGCCTGGGCAGCTTCTGCTTTTCCGCCTCGACCGTGTTGAAGCAGATGGCCGCGGCAAAAGCGTCCATGCCGACCCAGGCCGGCTCGGCCTTGGCGTCGCGCATCTTGGGCGAAATCTGCTCCAGCCCCTTGGGCGCGTAAGGCAGCAGCATGCCCTCCTTTTCCATCAGGCCGAGCGAGGTGCCCGCCAGCCCCCAGATCACGTCGGCCTTGGGGTTGTTCTTTTCCGCCAGCAGCTTGGCGGTGATGATGCCGGTGGAGTCGCGCACCCACTGGATCTTGATGTCGGGATGGGCCTTCTCGAACGCGGCCTGGTAGGCCTTGATCTGGTCCGCCTCCAGGGCGGTGTAGACCGTCAGCGTGGTGGCGGCGGCAGCGGTGTTCGTCAGGCCGGCCAGCGCGGCGGCCAGGGCAAGCAGCTTGTAGCGTTTCATGGATGAAAACTCCGTGGGTGAGCGGAAAACGGGACGCAGGAAACCGCCGGAACCGGCGGCGCGGGTTCCAGGAGATCGTGCGAAAACGGGTTGAGGGCTATCTTTCGATAGGCGATGCGGAAATCAGGGGCGCTTGCCCGCCGCGAGGCGTGCCTGCACGTCGGCAAGGGCAGCCGGCAGATCGGCCACCGTGTCGATCAGGTAATGCGGCCCCGCCGGAGACAGTTCGCGGCGCGCGCGCTCGCGGGCCTGCTGGCGGCCCGCCTCGTCCAGCTTCAGGTACTCGTCGAGCGCCAGCCCGGCGGCGTTGCCCGACAGCAGCAGGCCCACGGTCCACATGCCGGCGCGCCGCCCTTCCTCGATGCCGGGCGCGGTGTCGTCGACCTTGACGCAGCCGGCCACGTCCGAGATGCCCAGCTCGACGACATTCTTCAAGGCCATGGCCGGGGCCGGACGGGCGCGCGGCACGTCGTCGCTGGCGACGATGCAGTCCGGCTCCAGCCCTTCGGCCGCGGCGCGCTCGACCACACGGCGCATCACGCTGGACGGGTAGCCGGAGCACGAGCCTATCTTCAGGCCCTGCCGGCGCAGCGCGCGCAGCAGCTCCGCCGCGCCGGGAATGGCCGCCGAATACTGGGCCACTTTCTCGAGCTGCATGGGCAGAAAGCGCTCGTAGATGGCGGTCACGTCGTCGTCCGTGGGCAGGCGGCCGAAGCGGGCCTCGTACTGGTTCGCGATGGCGGGCTCGTCGCACAGGGCGCGGATGTGGTCCCACTTGCCCACGCCCATGGGGCCGCGGGCCTGTTCGAGACTCACCTCCATGCCGAACTGGGCGAAAGCGTCCACGAACACGCGGGTGGGCGCGAAAGAGCCGAAATCGACCAGGGTGCCGGCCCAGTCGAAAATCACCGCCTCCAGCTCGGCGGGCAATGGGGTAGCAGTCATGGATATCATCCTTGCGTAAAGAGTTCAGGCGGCCGGACGGCGCCACGCCTGCGTGCGCGCCACCAGGGCCCGGCTGGCCAGGTGCAGCAGCAGCGCCGCCGCCGCGGAGCTGGCCATGATTACGGTGCACATGGCGGCCGCGGGTCCGATGAAGCCCGCGTCGTCCATGTTGAGCACCGCCACGGCCGCCAGCACGGTGGGTGGGCTGTACAGGAACACCACGGCCGACACGGTGGTCATGGCGGAAACGAACAGATAGCGTGCGACATCCAGCGCCGCGGGCAGGCACATGGGCAGCGTGACGCGGAAGAACGTGACGAGCCGCGGCACCTTGAGCGAGGCCGAGGCCGCCTCGAACTCCGGATCCAGCGCATTGAGCGCGGTCGTGGCCGTGAGGTGGGCGCTGGTGTAGAAATGCACCACCGTGCAGAGCACCAGCAGCGGCATGGTGCCGTACAGCGCGTTGAGCGGATTGGACGGGCTGTTGAAGAAAAAGATATAACCCAGCCCCAGCACCAGGCCCGGCACCGCCATGGGCATCAGCGCCAGCATGCCGGCCAGCCCGCGCAACCCGCGCGCCGCCACGCCGCGCGCCGGCACTTTCTCCATCATCCATGCGCCCAGGAAAACGGTCAGCGTGCCCAGGGCGGCGGTCCAGCCCGCGAGCCGCAGGCTGTTGCGCCATGCCAGCCATCCGCCGCCGTCCATGTTGTCGAAATCGTACGAGCGCAGCGACAGGGACAGGTTGTAGGGCCACATCCTGATGAAAGACGCCCACACGGCCACGCCGATGATGAGCAGGAGGAAGGCGGCCACCAGGCCGGACAGGCCGAGAAAGGCGGCGTCGCGGCCGCGGTTGGGACCGGCGGCGTAGGGCTGGGCGCGGCCGGTGAGCTGTGCGCCCTGGCGCGCCCGCAGCCGGCGGTCGAGCGCGAAGGTCAGGACCGCGGGCAGCAGCAGCAAAATGCCGATGGTCGCGCCCTTGGGAAAGTCCTGCTGTCCCACGACTGCCTTGTAGGCTTCCATGGCCAGCACGTTGTAGTCGCCGCCCACGACCTTGGGAACGCCGAAGTCCGTCACGGTCAGGGTGAACACCACGCAGCACGCGGAGAACACGGCGTAGCGGGTGCCCGGCAGCGTCACCGTGGCGAACGTGCGCAGCGGCCCCGCCCCCATGGCGCGCGCCGCGTCGTAGAGGCGTCCGTCGGCCAGCGCCAGGCCGGTGAGCAGGATCATCAGCGCATGCGGGAAGGTGTAGAACGCCTCGCCCGCCACGATGCCCCAGAACCCATAGATGGTGGCGCCGCCCGTCAGGCTTTTCAGCAGGCCCTGGTTGCCCAGCAGGTACACGAGCGCAATACCGGGCAGCAGCGATGGCGCGAGCAACGGCAGCAGCGCCGCCGTGCGCAGCGCCGATTTGCCGGGCAGGCGGGTGCGGGTCAGGCCATACGCGAAGGCATAGGCCGCGGGCACCACCAGCAGCGTCGTCACCCCGCCCACGGCGAAACTGCGCCCCACCATGGCGAGGAAGCCGTCGCCGGCGACGATGCCCGCCAGCACCGACAGTCCGGCCCAGCCGGCATCGTTCGTCACCGACTTCAGCAGTATGGCCGCCAGCGGCAGTCCCAGGAACACGGCCAGTCCCAGCGCCAGCCCGCCCAGGCCCAGCCCAAGGCCGAGCCGGCCGGCCCAGGCGGGCAGCGCCCGGCGGCCCAGGGCCGGCCTGGCGGCGCCCTGCGCCGCGTCGCCGCGCATGGCTTCGCGCTCGCGCAGGGCGGCGTCGTCAAGCGTAGGCGCGTATCGCATGGCGCGGCAACTCCACCCAGCAGCGGCTGGCGGCGTGAGGGCCCAGCAGGGCGTCTCCGGTTTCGGGGGATACGATGGAATGCACGGTCGCGCCGGGCACTCCCTCCAGGCGCAGCGCGAGACGGTAGCCGCGGCCCAGGAACACGCCGTCCAGCACGTCGGCCAGCATCGCGTTGACCCGGTCGCCGGCCGGCGCCGCGCTGACGCGCACGGCTTCCGGACGCACGAACAGCTTGCCCGTGCCGGTCTGCAGCGCGGCGTCCACCGCCAGCTCGTGGCGGCCGACGCGGGCGCGATGGCTGTCGATGCGCTCGAACGGCAGCCAGTTGGCCTCGCCCACGAAATCGGCAATGAAGGCCGACCCCGGCTGCCGGTAGAGTTCGCGCGGCGTGCCGAATTGCTCGATGACGCCGCCGTTCATGACGGCGATGCGGTCGGCCATGACCATGGCCTCTTCCTGGTCGTGCGTCACCATGAGCGTGGTGATGGAAAGGCGCTTCTGGAGCGCGCGCAGCTCGATGCGCAGGTGTTCGCGCACCCGCGCGTCCAGCGCCGACATGGGCTCGTCCAGCAGCAGGAGCGAAGGCGAGGGGGCCAGCGCCCGCGCCAGGGCCACCCGCTGCTGCTGGCCGCCGGAGATCTGGCCCGGATACTTATCCGCCGAGCCGGCCAGCCCCACCAGGGTCAGCATCTCCTCGACGCGCGCCTGCACGTGGCGGCGGTGCGCGCGTTTGCCGCTCAGGCCATAGGCCACGTTCTGCGCCAGCGTGAGGTTGGGAAACAGCGCGTAGGACTGGAACAGGATGCCGTAGTCGCGCTCCTGGGGCGGCGCATGCGAAATGTCGCGCCCGCACAGCACGATGGCGCCGGCGTCCTGCCGCTCCAGCCCCGCGATAGCGCGCAGCAGCGTGGTCTTGCCGCAGCCCGACGGCCCCAGCAGGCAGACCAGTTCGCCCGCCCGGATGTCCAGCGAAATGTCGGCCAGCGCGGTATGGCTGCCGTAGCGCTTGACCAGGTTGCGCACGGACAGAAAACCATCCGAGGGCTGCCGGGATTTGTCGCCGCCGGCGGCCTGCCGGGCGGAATACCTGTTGTCGCGTTGGAGCATTTCGCCTCCCGCTTTGGAACAGGTGCAGTATGTGTGCGCCGTATTGAGCGTTTATGACACTACGCGCAAATGCAGTAATAAAAACATCAAGATTCTTTGGTGTACTGGCGGTCCTGCCCACCGCGTCCATCGCCGCCACCCCGTGCTCGTCGCCGAACTCAAGTCATTCTATGCCGTCGCCCGCTGCGGCACCGTCACCAAGGCGGCCGCCCAGCTCGGCGTGAGCCAGCCCACCGTCACCGGCCAGCTTCGCCAGCTGGAGTCGCGCTACGGCGTGGAGCTCTTTCACCGCCAGGGACGCGGCATGCGGCTGTCGGACGCGGGGCAGCGGCTGATGCCCATGGTGGAAAAGCTGGTGCAGCAGGAAACCGAGATCGATTTCCGGCTGCGCGACGCGAGCGAGCTGCGCGAGGGCAGCCTGCGGGTGGGGGCCACCGGCCCCTACTACATCATGGACACCGTGCGGCGCTATAACCAGCGCTATCCGGGCATCGAGCTCACGGTGGCGATCGGAAATTCGCAGGGCATGCTGCAGGCGCTGCACGACTACCGCATCGAGATCGCCACCTCGTCCTTCTTCGTGGACGACCGGCATCTGTACCGGAAGACGATCGCGGCCGACCCGATCCGCATCGTGACACACCGCGACCATCCGCTGGCGCGCCGTGGCCGGGCCTCCCTGGCCGAGCTGTCGGACCACGCCCTGCTACTGCGCGAGCCGGGTTCCATGACCCGACAGCTCACCGAAGAAGCACTGGCCTCGGCCGGCGTGCGGGTGCGCCGGACGCTGGAGATCGGCAGCCGCGAATCCATCCGGCAGGCCATTTTGTGCCAGCTGGGCGTCAGCCTCATTCCCTCGCGGGAGATCCCCACCCACCCCGAGCTGGCCACGCTGGACATCGCGGACGCGGACATCGTGATGCACGAATACCTGTATTGCCTGCGCGAGCGCCAGCCGGCGCAACTGATCGCGCGGTTCCTGGAGATGGCGCCGGCCGCCGGCTGACCGCCGCGGCGCGGTCACGGCCCGCCCTCTTCCCCTTGCGGCCAATCAGGAGACAACCATGGCCTTGACCCTGAACGACATCGAAAACCTGTTCCTGGAGCGCGGACACCGCTCCTATCATGGCGAATCCGTGAGCCACCTCCGCCACGCGCTGCAGACGGCCTGGCTGGCGGAAAAGAACGGCGCCGGGCCCCATCTCATCACCGCTTGCCTGCTGCACGACCTGGGCCATCTCATTGCCGACCATCCCGGCACGCCCACGCTGCGCGGCATCGACGACAAGCACCAGTATTTCGTGCTGCCCTTCCTGCGCGGGCTGTTCGGACCGGCGGTGCTGGACCCCATCCGCCTGCACGTGGAGGCCAAGCGCTATCTTTGCTACGTGGAGCCCCACTATGAAGCGTCGCTCTCGGCGGATTCGCGGCGCAGCCTGGCGCTGCAGGGGGGCAGTTTCGATGCGGGCCAGGCGGTGGATTTCGCGAGCATGCCGGGCGCGCCGGACGCGATACGGCTGAGGCGCTGGGACGACATGGCCAAGGTGCCGGGGCTGGCCACGCCGCCCCTGGATCATTTCCTGGAAATCGCCGAAAGCGTCTCGGGGCGCGTCAAACTCGCCGCCGTGTGGTAGGCGGCGCGCCGGCCCGTCAGGCTCCCTTGGCCACCGGACGCGACGGATCGCTGCACCATTCGCTCCAGGATCCGGGGTAGAGCCGCGATCCGCCCAGGCCGGCGATTTCCATGGACAGCAGGTTGTGGCAGGCGGTGATGCCGGAGCCGCACTGGTGCACGATGGCGGCCGGGTCGCGGCCGTCCAGCAGCGCCAGGAACTCGGCACGCAGGGTCTCGGCCGGCTTGAAGCGGCCGTCCTGCCGGAGATTCTCGCCATTGGGGCGGTTGAGCGCGCCCGGGATGTGACCGGCCACCGGGTCCATGGGCTCGACCTCGCCGCGGTAGCGGTTGGCCGCGCGGGCGTCGATCACGGTAAAGGATGGGCGGGAAATGTTGGCCAGCACCGCGTCGGCATCGACCGTGTCCGCCAGCGACGGGCCGGGCTCCGCCGGCTTGCCCGGCTCGACGGCCGGGGCCGGCTCGGCGCTGACGGGCAGGCCCGCGGCCTGCCAGGCCTGCCAGCCGCCGTCCAGCACGGCCACGCGCTCGTGGCCCATCCAGCGCAGCATCCACCACAGGTGGGCGGCATACATGCCGCCGCTGGCGTCATAGGCGGCCACCAGGGTCCGCGGGGTTACGCCGTGGGCGGCCATGAGTGCGGCGAACTCGCCGCGCGCGGGCAGCGGATGGCGGCCGTTCCGGCCGGTGCGCGGCGCCGCGAGCTCGGTTTCGTGGTCGAGGTAGCGCGCGCCGGGGATGTGCCCCGCCTCGTAGGCCCGGCGGCCCGCCGCGTGATCGGCCAGGTCGTGGCGCACGTCGAACACCAGCACGTCGGGGCCGCCAAGGCGGGCGGCCAGGTCGGCGGCGGTAATCAGCGTCATCGTCATTCGGTGTGCTCCTTTGCGGATGGAAATCGCGGCAGCCCCCCGGCTCAGGCCGGCTTGGCGCGGGACTCGCGCATGGTGCGCCAGACCGACAGCAGGCCGGCGGAAATGATCAGGGCCACGCCGGCCCAGGCCAGGCCGTCCAGGCGGTCGCCCCAGAAGCCCATGCCGATCAGGGCCGCGAAAATAATGGTGGAATACTGCAGCGCGGCCGTCAGCAGGGCCGAACCCAGGCCGAAGGCGCGGGTCATGGCGAGCTGGCCGAAGAGGCCGGCCACGCCCACGCCCAGCAGCGAACCGTATCCCGTCCAGTCGGACGTGCCCCAGCCCTCGAAGCCCAGGCCGACGCCGCTGGACACGCAGACGGCCACGGAGAAAAACAGCACGGTGCGCCATTCGGGTTCGCCGATACGGCCGAGCTGGCGGATCTGCATCATGGCGATGGCGGACATGGCCCCCGCCCCCAGGCCGAGCAGGGCGGCCAGCCACTGGTCGCCGTTGATGCTGGGCCGCAGCACCGCGATCACCCCCAGGAACCCCATGGCCACCGCGGCGATGCGCACCGGATCGCGCTGCGAGCCGCCCCAGCCGAGCATCCAGCAGGCGATGAAGAGCGGCGCGGTGTAGTTCAGGCTGGTGGCGGTGGCCAGCGGCAGGTGCGACAGCGCGAAGAACCCCAGCCACATGGACGTGACGCCCGACACGTTGCGCCAGATGTGCAGCCTCCAGCTCGTGGGCACGATGGACTGGCGCGCCGCCCGCGCCCAGATCAGCAGCAGCACCACCGAGGGCAGCCCCCGGAACAGCACGACCTGGGGAAGCGAGGCGCCGTGCTCGGTGCCCAGCTTCACGAACGAGCCCATGATGGCGAACATGGCGGACGCCAGCAACATCCAGAGAGCCTGCATGGGATCTACGCTAGGGAGAAATGGGGGAAGGGAAATCAGGGAAAGCGATACTATACTCTGCTCGCGCAGGGCGGCGCCGGCGGGCGGCAGGGGAACCGCGCAGCCGCCCTCCGGTCTCTAGCATCAGGCCCGGCCGCAGGCTCCGCGGGGCCGGGCCCGCCGGGACGAATCAGCTCGCAAAGGAACACAACTACATGAAACGCATCTTTCTCTTCATCATCACCAACCTCGCGGTCGTGCTGGTGCTGTCGGCCACGCTGCGCATCCTGGGGGTGGATCGCTACCTCACCGCCAACGGCCTGAACCTCCAGGCGCTGCTGGTGTTCTCGGCCGTGGTGGGCTTCACCGGCGCCATCATCTCGCTGCTCGTCAGCAAGCCCATGGCCAAATGGAGCACCGGCGCGCAGGTCATCGACCCGAACGCGCCGCGCAACCAGCGCGAGGCCTGGCTGCTGGACACCGTGCACCAGCTGGCCGACAGGGCCGGCATCGGCCGCCCCGAGGTCGCCATCTACGAGGGCGCGCCCAACGCCTTCGCCACCGGCGCCTTCAAGAACGATGCGCTGGTGGCCGTGTCCACCGGGCTGCTCGAAAGCATGACCGAGGAAGAAGTGGCGGCCGTGCTGGGGCACGAAGTGGCGCACGTGGCCAATGGCGACATGGTCACCCTCACCCTCATCCAGGGCGTGGTCAACACCTTCGTGGTGTTCCTGGCCCGCGTGGTCGGCTACTTCATCGACCGCGCCATCTTCAAGAACGAGCGCGGCGTGGGCCCCGGCTACTACGTCACCGTGCTGGTCTGTGAAATCATCTTCGGCATCCTGGCGTCCATCATCGTGGCGTGGTTCTCGCGCCAGCGCGAGTACCGCGCCGACGCCGGCTCGGCCCACCTGATGGGCGCGCGCGAGCCCATGATGCGCGCGCTGGCCCGCCTGGGGGGCCTGGAGCCGGGCGACCTGCCCAAGTCTTTCGAGGCTTCCGGCATCACCGGCCGGGGCGGCATCGCCGCGCTGTTCGCCTCGCACCCGCCCATCCCCGCGCGCATCGCCGCGCTGCAGCACACCCGCATCGCCTGACGCGGCGCGCCGCGGGCAATGCAGAACGCCCCGCAAGGGGCGTTCTGCATTGAAGGAGTCGAGGCGGCCGCGGCCGCCTCAGCACTCCACGATGTTCACCGCCAGCCCGCCGCGGGCGGTTTCCTTGTACTTGGTTTTCATGTCGGCCCCGGTTTCGCGCATGGTCTTGATGACGGAATCGAGCGACACGTAGTGCTGGCCGTCGCCGCGCAGCGCCATGCGCGCGGCGTTCACCGCCTTGATCGAGGCCATGGCGTTGCGCTCGATACAGGGGATCTGCACCAGCCCGCCCACCGGGTCGCAGGTCAGGCCGAGGTTGTGCTCCATGCCGATCTCCGCCGCGTTCTCGACCTGCTCCACGCTGGCGCCGAGCACGGCCGCCAGCCCGCCGGCGGCCATGGAACAGGCCACGCCCACCTCGCCCTGGCAGCCAACCTCCGCGCCGGAGATCGAGGCGTTGTACTTGTACAGCAGGCCGATGGCCGCGGCCGTCAGCAGGAACTCCCTCACGCCCGCCAAGCTGGCGCCCGGCACGAAACGGTCGTAGTAGTGCAGCACGGCGGGGATGATGCCCGCCGCCCCGTTGGTGGGCGCCGTGACCACCCTGCCTCCGGCCGCGTTCTCTTCATTGACGGCGATGGCGTAGAGGTTCACCCAGTCCATGACCGACAGCGGATCCGACAGCGTGCGCTCGGCCCGCTGGGTCAGGTTGCGGTACAGCTCCGGAGCGCGGCGGCGCACCCGCAACGGCCCGGGCAGCTCGCCGTCGGCCTCGGGGTGGCCGATGCCGCAGCCGCGCGCCACGCAGTCCTGCATGACCCGCCAGATCCGGTCCAGGCCCTCGTTCACCTCCGCTTCGGTGCGCCAGGTCAGTTCGTTGCGCAGCATGAGCCGGGCCACGGACAGGCCGCTCTCGCGGCACATGGCGAGCAGCTCGCGGCCCGTGCGAAACGGATAGGGCAACTGGTCGTGCGCCGCGATGACCTGGGCATTGGCCGCGCCCGCCGTGACCACGAAGCCGCCGCCCACCGACAGGTAGCGCGATTCGCGCAGCGGCGCGCCGTCCGCATCGAAGGCGTGGAATTTCATGCCGTTGGGATGCTCGGCCAGCGCCTCGCGGCGGTAGAACAGCAGATGTTCCTTTTCCACGAAAAGCACCGGGTGGCGGCCCAGCAGCGGCAACTGCCGGCTGGCCCGCACCGAGGCCAGCATGCCGGCGATGGCGGAAGGATCGACGGTGTCGGGCGCCTCGCCCATCAGGCCGAGCAGCACGCCCTTGTCGGTGCCATGGCCCTTGCCGGTGGCGCCCAGCGAGCCGTACAGCTCGGCGCGCACGGAGGCCACGCGCGGCATCAGGCCGTCGCGCTCCAGGCCCTGGGCGAACAGCAGGGCCGCCCGCATCGGCCCCACGGTATGGGAACTGGACGGACCGATGCCTATTTTGAACAGATCGAATACGGATACAGCCACTTGGCGCTCCAGGAACAAGGCCAATTTACACCCGTCCGAGCAGCGGACGGCAGACGCGGCAATGATACGCGCAACGCCGGCCGGGCCGCGACGGGGCGCCCCGGGCCGGCGTATGCTTGCCGGAGGCGGTCCGCCGGGACCGGTTTCCCAGCCCCGCTCAAGCATGCGATCATTACAGAATTATTTCTTGTCATAAAAAGAACGGAAAAGCCACCGGATGTCTGGACTCATCACCCTGCTGGATTTCGCCGGCTACGTCGCCCTCCTGCTCTGGGGCGTGCATATGGTGCAGACCGGCGTACAGCGGGCCTTCGGCGCCGCCCTGGGCGCCGCGCTGGGCCGCGCCCTGGGCACGCGCCTGCGGGCCTTCGCCGCCGGCCTCGGCATCACCGCCGCGCTGCAGAGCAGCACCGCTACCGGCCTCATGATCACCGGCTTCGCCGCGGGCGGCGTGGTGGGCCTGGTGCCCGCCCTGGCCGCCATGCTGGGCGCCAACGTGGGCACGACCCTCATCGTGCAGCTCCTGTCCTTCGATCTGACGGCCCTGGCGCCCATCCTCATCCTGGTGGGCGTGTGGATGTTCCGCCGCTACCCGCCGGGCCGCACGCGCGACCTGGGCCGGGTATTCATCGGGCTGGGCCTGCTGCTGCTGTCGCTGCACCAGCTCGTGGGCCTCTTCGAACCGTTCCAGAACGCCCCCATGCTGGCCATGATGCTGGACGCCCTGGCGACCCAGCCGGTGGCGGCGGTGCTGCTCTCGGCGGCGTTCACCTGGGCCGCGCATTCGAGCGTGGCCGTGGTGGTGCTGGTGATGTCGCTGGCCTCGCACCACATGGTGGCGCCGCACGTGGCCTTCGCGCTGGTGCTGGGCGCCAACCTGGGAACCGCCATCAACCCCATGATCGAAGGCGTCACGGGCGACGACCCGGCCGCCCGCCGGCTGCCGCTGGGCAACCTGCTGACCCGCATCGTCGGCGTGCTGGCCGGCCTGCTCGTGCTGCCCTGGCTGCAGCCCATGATGAGCGAGCTGACCAGCGAGCCGGCGCGGGCCGTGGCCAATTTCCACACGCTGTTCAACGCCCTCATCGCACTGGTGTTCCTGCCGCTGCTCACGCCCTACGCGGCCTTGCTGACGCGCTGGCTGCCCAAGCGCGCCGATCCCAACGACCCGTCGCGTCCGCAGTACCTGGACGAATGGGCGCACGACGTGCCGGCGGTGGCGCTGGGCAACGCCGCGCGCGAGGCCCTGCGCATGGCCGACATGCTGCAGACGCTGCTGCTCTATGCGCGCGCCGGTTTCAAGCGCGACAACCGGCACCGCATGGTGCAGGCCCGCCAGCTCGACGCGGCGCTGGACAAGCTGGAAAACGCCATCACGACCTACCTGGCCACCCTGGACCAGGAAAACATGACCCGCGAAGACCAGCAGCGCCTGGACGACATCCTGGCCTTTGCGAGCAACATCGGCCATGCCGGCGACATCGCGCACCATGGTCTGCTCAGCCATATCGCCAAGCTGCGCAAGCAGGGCTGGGTGCTCTCGCCCGAACAGCGCGCCAGCCTGGACGAGACGCTGGGCGAGCTCATCGCCAACCAGCGCCAGGCCGCCGCCCTCTTCGTGAACGACGACCTGCGCCAGGCGCGCGCGCTGGCCGGCGAGAAGTCGCGCTTCCGGGCCATCGAGAGCCAGGCGGCCGAAGCGCACCTGCAAAAGATCAAGTCCGGGCAGGTGGACGCGGCCGAGGTCGGCGCGCTGTACCTGGACATCCTGCGCGACATGAAGGGCATCAATTCGCACCTCGTGGGGGCATCGGCCTACCCCCTGCTCGCCCGCCACGGCGAACTGCTGCCGAGCCGCCTGCGCGAAGCGGACAACTGATCGCCGGCGCGGCGCCGGCCCTCCCGGCTACAGGTAGCGCTTGAACCAGGCCAGCATCCGGCTCCAGCCGTCCTCGGCCGCCTCGCGCCGGTAGCTGGCGCGGTAGTCGGCCAGGAAGGCGTGGTCGGCCTCGGGATACACGATGATCTCCGACTGCCGGGCGGCCTCGTTGCCCTGCGCGAGCTTGCGCTTCATGGTTTCGACGTCGGCCAGCGGAATGCTCGCGTCCTTGCCGCCGTACAGGCCCAGGACCGGGCCGTGCAGCTCGTCGACCACGTCCAGCGCGAAACGCTTGATGAGCGGCCCGTGGCCGACGGCCAGCTTGCCATACCAGGCCACGCCCGCCTTCACGGCCGGATTGTGGGCGGCGTACATCCAGGTGATGCGGCCGCCCCAACAGAAGCCCGTGACGCCCACGCGCCGCGCGTCTCCGCCGTGCCCGGCCGCCCAGGCCACGCAGGCGTCGAGATCCGAAAACACCTGTTCGTCCGGCACCTTGCTGACCAGTTCGGCGATGAGCCTGGGAATGTCGGTATAGGCCGAGGCATCGCCCTGGCGCTCGTACAGGTTGGCCGACACGGCCAGGTAGCCCGCCTTGGCCACGCGCCGGCACAGATCCTTGATGTGCTCGTGCACGCCGAAGATTTCCTGCACCACCAGCACGATGGGCAGTTCGCTCTGCCCCTGCGGCGCGGCATAGTAGGCCGAAATGGCGCCGTCGGCGACGGGGAGCGCGAAGTCTCCGTGCGCCAGCCCTTCGGCATCCGTGTGTATGGCAGTGGGCGCGACCTGGCCCGCGGCGGCGGAAAAACTCATGGCGTACTCCTGTAGGAATGACACTGGCGCCGGCCGCCCGCGCATGCCGCCTTGGCGGCCGCGCGGGCGGTGCGGCGAAACGCCCGGGACGCTTTCCGAACCGCCGCCGGTTCAGTGCATGTGCACGTGGCCGGCCGGCTCGTCCGCATGCACGGCCTCGCCGTGGGCGTGGCCATGGTGCATCAGCGTGGTGACGCTGTAGATCAGCGCCACGCCCACGCCCACGAGCAGCAGTTGCGGAATGGCGTCCGCGAGGGATATGCGTTCGTGCATCTGCGGGATCAGGTCGGCCACCGAGATGTACAGGAAGCTGCTGGCGGCAACCACCAGCACGTACGGCACCCATCCCTGCGCCTGCTGCAGCACGAAGACTCCTATTATGCCTCCCACGGCTGAACACAGGCTGGAGAAGAGGATGAGCGAGAAAGCGCGCCGGCGCGCCAGCCCGGCGTTGATGAGCACCACGAAGTCGCCCAGCTTGTGCGGCACTTCGTGGACGATGATGGACGCCGCCGTCAGCACGCCCAGCACGGGATCGGTCAGGAAAGCCGCCGCGACCAGCACGCCGTCGCACAGGTTGTGCAGCGAACTGCCGATGAGGATGAGCACGCCGCCGCGCCCCGCTTCGTGGCGGTCGTGGCCCTTGTGGTGATGGTGCCCGTCGCCTTCATGGTGATGGCTGTGGCGCAGCAGCGCGATCTTCTCCAACACGAAAAAGCCGATGAGCGACGCCAGCATCAGTCCGAAGAAGACGTGCGCGTCGGCGGCGTCGGACTCGAAAGCCTCGGGCAGCAGGTGCAGCAGGGCCACCGACAGCAGCACGCCGACGGACAGGCTCACCATGTGGTGCAGATACTTGGCGAACACCTTGTAGGCCAGCCAGTGGGCGACGAGCACGGCGATGAGGCCGCCGGCGACGGTGGCAAGTAGGACCCAGATGAGGAGCATGGAGAAAAGCCCGGAAAAAAGGCGCAGGAGGCGGAAAGCGCAACATTATATTGTTGCAGCCCCCAAAAGCGGAAATGGCCGGGCGCCGGGGCCGTTCCTCCGCCCCGGAGGAACGGCCCCGGCGCCCGCTCAGTGGGCCTGCTCCCAGTTCTTGCCGGCTCCCACCTCGGCCACCAGCGGCACCCGCAGCGTGGCCACGCCGCACATGAGGCGCGGCAGGGCTTCGCGCACCAGGGTCAGCTCTTCGTCGGGCGTCTCCAGCACGAGTTCGTCGTGCACCTGCATGATCATGCGCGTCTGCAGCCGCTCGGCCTCGATCCAGTCCTGCACGGCCACCATGGCCATCTTGATGAGATCGGCCGCGGTTCCCTGCATGGGCGCATTGATGGCGGCGCGCTCGGCTGCCTGGCGGCGGGGGCCGGAAGCGCCGCGGATCTCCGGCAATTGCAGCCGGCGGCCGAACACGGTTTCCACGTAGCCCTGTTCGCGGGCCAGGCGCCGGGTATTTTCCATGTACATGGCCACGCCCGGATAGCGGGCGAAGTAGCGGTCGATGTACTGCTGCGCCGCATCGCGGGTGATGCCCAGGTTCGACGCCAGCCCGAACACGCCCATGCCGTAGATCAGGCCGAAGTTGATGGCCTTGGCGGCGCGGCGCTGCTCGGCGGTCACCTGGGCCAGCGGAATGCCGAACACCTCCGAGGCGGTGGCGCGGTGGATGTCTTCGCCGGCCGCGAAGGCCCGCTGCAGGTTCTGGTCGTCGGAAACATGCGCCATGATGCGCAGCTCGATCTGCGAATAGTCGGCCGACAGCAGCAGTCCGCGCTCGGCGATGAAAGCCTCGCGCACGCGCCTGCCGGCCTCGGTGCGCACGGGAATGTTCTGCAGGTTCGGGTCGGACGAGGCGAGCCGCCCGGTGATGACGGCCGCCTGCGAATAATGCGTGTGCACCCTGCCCGTGGCCGGGTTGATCATGCGCGGCAGCTTGTCGGTATAGGTGGACTTGAGCTTGGACAGCCCGCGGTAGTCGAGCAGCACCTGCGGCAGGGGGTAGTCCTGCGCCAGCTTGCTCAACACCTCTTCGTCGGTGGACGGCGCACCGCCGGCGGTCTTGCGCACCACCGGCAGCTGCATGCGGCCGAACAGGATCTCGCCCAGTTGCTTGGGCGAATTCAGGTTGAAGGGCTGCCCGGCGAGTTCGTAGGCCTTCTGCTCGAGCTGCAGCATTTCCTGGCCCAGCTTGTGGCTCTGGCGCGCCAGCTCTTCGGCGTCCACCTTGACGCCGTTGCGCTCCATCGTGGTCAGCACCGCGGAAACCTGCATCTCCAGCCGGTAGATGCGGTCCAGACCGGCATCGGCCGCCACCTGCGGGCGCAGCGCCTGGTGCAGCTGGAGCGTGAAATCGGCGTCCTCGGCCGCATAGTGCCCGGCTTTTTCCACCGCCACTTCGTCAAAGCCGATCTGCTTGGCGCCCTTGCCGCACAGGTCTTCGTACGACACGCCGCCGCGGCCCAGGTGCCGCAGCGCGAGATCGTTCAGGCCCACGCCCCGGTGCGACTCCAGCACGTAGGCCTGGAGCATGGTGTCTTCGGCGATGCCAGCCAGGGCGATGCCTTCGTTGGCCAGCACGTGGGTATCGTATTTGGCATGGTGCAGCAGCTTGGGCCGGAAGGCGTCTTCTAGCCACGGACGCAACCGCTCAAGCGCCTCGGCCTTGGGCAGCTGCTGCGGGGCATCGGGGCCGCGGTGCGCCAGGGGCACGTAGCAGGCCACGCCGGGCGCCACCGACATGGACAGGCCGACCAGGCGCGCCTGCATCTCGTCGAGCGAAGTGGTTTCGGTGTCCAGCGCCACCAGCGGCGTGTCGCGGACCAGCGCCATCCAGTCGTCCAGGGCCTGCCAGTCGGTGATGATGCGGTAGTCCAGTTCGGCCGGGGCCGCCGGCGCCGTGGCCGCCACACGCCCGTCGCCCGCGGGAATGCGCTCGGGGTCGCCCGTGAGATCGCGCAGCCAGGTGCGAAAGCCGTAGCGCTCATAGATTTCGGTCAGCGCGGCGACGTCGCGCTCGCGCGGCGCCAGGTCTTCGATGCGGTCCACGTGGCCGGTCAGGTCGCAGTCGCACTTCACCGTGAGCAGCTGGCGGGTCAGCGGAAAATTCGGAATGGCCGCGCGCAGGTTGGCGCCCGCCACCCCTTTCACCTGGTCCGCGCCCTCCACCAGCTTGTCGATGGAGCCGTACTCGCCTATCCATTTGGCGGCGGTCTTGGGGCCCACCTTGGTCACTCCGGGCACGTTGTCCACGGTGTCGCCCACCAGCATGAGATAGTCGACGATGCGGTCGGGCGTCACGCCGAACTTCTTCAGCACGCCCTCTTCGTCCAGCACCTCGCCGCTCATGGTGTTCACCAGCGTGACGTCGGCGTTCACCAGCTGGGCGAGGTCCTTGTCGCCCGTGGAAACCACGGTGCGCACGTCCTGCTCCGCCGCGCGCCGGGCCAGCGTACCGATGATGTCGTCGGCCTCCACCCCTTCGATGGCGAGCACCGGCCAGCCCAGCGCACGCACCGCGCGGTGAATGGGGTCGATCTGGGCCGCCAGGTCTTCGGGCATGGGCGGACGATGTGATTTGTAATCTGGATACAAATCGTCCCGGAAGGTCTTGCCGCGCGCGTCGAAAATGCAGGCGGCATATTCTGCCTTATAGTCGGATACCAGTTTGCGCAGCATATTCACCACGCCATAGAGCGCGCCCGTCGGTTCGCCTTGCGCATTGCGCAAATCAGGCATAGCGTGGAAAGCGCGGTACAGGTAGCTCGAACCGTCGACCAGCAATAAGGTTTTTTTCATGGTTACAAAGGCAGATATGGATACACCCGCCGGCAAACAAATTCCGCTGATTATGTCAGAGATACGGACCGCGGCTGAAAAGCTCGCGGATATCGGGCCGGCGGTCAGCATCTTCGGCAGCGCGCGGGTCAGCCGCAATTCACCGTACTACGAAACCACCGTCGCCATTTCCTCGGCGCTGGCCGACGCCGGCTTCGCGGTGATCGCCGGCGGCGGGCCGGGCATCATGGAGGCGGCCAACAAAGGCGCGTTCGAAGCCGGCGGCACCAGCATCGGCCTCAACATCAGCCTGCCGCACGAAGCGCACAACAACGAATATCAGACCATCAGTCTTTCGTTCGAGTACTTCAATTCGCGCAAGGCGACTTTCTTCATGCACAGCTTCGCCTACGTGGCGATGCCGGGCGGCTTCGGCACCATGGACGAACTGTTCGAGGCGCTCACGCTCATCCAGACCGGCAAGGTGCCGCCCGCCCCGATCGTGCTGGTGGGCACCGAGTACTGGTCCGGCCTGGTGCAATGGCTGGGCGACAGCATGCTGTCCAATGGCATGATAAGCGCCCACGACCTGGAATTGTTCACCATCGAGGACGACCCGCGCAAAGTCGTGCGCCGGGTCGTGGAGTTCCACGAAAAAGTCACTTCCGACGCGCAGTACGCTCCCTCGCTGCCGGCCTGAACGCCGCTGCGCGCGGACCGGCCCAGGTCAGGCCCGCATGAACGCCGGCACGACGTCGGCCGGAATCGGGCAGACATAGGGCTGGCCGTCGCGCGCGTCCAGCAGCTCCTGGCGCGCCCGCGCCAGCGTGTCCGGCCGCGCATACAGCTCCGCCGCGGTGGCGGCCAGGATCTTGGCGGCGTGCGCCATGCCCTTGTGCGCCATCGGCATCTTGCCCTGGGCCACCATCTGCCACGAGTGGAAAGGCGTGCCGTAGGCATAGCACGCGCCCCAGAACTGGGCGGTCGGCGCGACCCAGCTCACGTCGCCCACGTCGGTCGAACCGTAGCTGATCTCGCGCTTTTCCGGATCGTAGGGCGCCACGCCTGCGTACAGCGGCTCGGGGTTGCGCAGCACGGCGCCCAGGTTCTTGCCCGCGTTCTCGATATCGCTCCCGGAAATCGCACCCCACATGCGCCGGGCGGCCTGCGCCTCGCCCTCGGTATAGACCGGCCCCCGCAGCGCCAGCATCTGCTCGTACATCACCTGGCTGATGGCGCGGTTCGGCATGTAGTTGGAACATGCCTTGTCGAAGACGACCTCCAGTTCGCAGCCGGTCATGAGGGCAGCGCCGCGCGCCACGTTCCCCACCCGTTCGTACAGTTCGGCGGCCTGCGCATTGCGCGGCGCGCGCACCAGGTACAGCACTTCGGCGCGCGCCTGCACCACATTGGGCGAAATGCCGCCGCTGTCGGTCACCGCGTAGTGCACCCGCGCCTCCGGCAGCATGTGCTCGCGCAGGTAATTGACGCCGACGTTCATCAGTTCCACCGCGTCCAGCGCGCTGCGTCCCAGATGGGGCGAATTGGCCGCATGCGCGGCCACGCCGCGAAAACGGAAATAGGCTTGGATATTGGCCAGCGACGACTGGTGGAAAATGCCGGTGTGCGAAGCCGGATGCCAGGTCAGGGCGGCGTCCAGATCGTCGAACAGGCCGGCCCGCGCCATGAATGTCTTGCCCGAGCCGCCCTCTTCGGCCGGACAGCCGTAGAAGCGGATCGTGCCCGGCAAGCCGCTGCCGGCCAGGAATTCCTTCACCGCCGCCGCCGCCAGATGCGCGGCGGCGCCCAGCAGATGATGGCCGCACCCATGCCCGTTGCCGTTGGGCGTCTCCGCCGAGGGCTTGCACGCGCAGGCGCCGCTTTCCTGGCTCAGGCCGGACAGCGCGTCGTACTCGCCCAGCAGGCCGATCACCGGCCCGCCCGCGCCCGCCTCGGCCACGAATGCCGTGGGAATGCCCGCCGCGCCACGCGTCACCCTGAAACCCGACGCCTCCAGTTGGGCGATATGCAGTTCGGCCGATCTGTGCTCGTCGTAGCGCAATTCGGCAAGATTCCAGATGCGGTCGCTCAGCTCGGCGTAGCGGCCGCTGCGCGCATCGATGAACGGCACGAGTGTCTCAATCGCTCCCATGATGGCTCCCTCGGATCGGCATGATGGAAGGCCGGCGCACGGCCGGCCGCCCCGCCAGTTTCGGTGAATTCGCGCGCGGATGCCAGCGGCGGGTGCGGCGGAGCGCCTTCCGGAATCCGGCCGAAAAAAAAACGCCGGACGGATACCGTCCGGCGTTTTTGCTGCGCGGGCAGCGGGCGGCGCTGCCGCCCCGGCCTCAGGCCGCGGCTTCGCGCGCGGCGCGCTTGCGCTCGTGCTCCTGCAGGTGGCGCTTACGCAGGCGGATCGACTTGGGAGTGATCTCCACCAGTTCGTCGTCGTCGATGAACTCCACCGCGTATTCGAGCGAAAGCTGGATGGGCGGCACCAGGCGCACGGCCTCGTCCGTGCCGGAGGCGCGAATGTTGGTCAGCTGCTTGCCCTTGATGGGGTTCACGACCAGGTCGTTGTCGCGGCTGTGGATGCCGATGATCATGCCTTCGTACAGCGCCTCGCCCGGGCTCACGAACATGCGGCCGCGATCCTGCAGCTTCCACAGGGCGTAGGCCACGGCCTCGCCGTTGTCCTGGCTGATCAGCACGCCATTGCGGCGCTCGCCGATGGAACCTTCCTTGACGGGCGCGTACTCGTGGAAGATGTGGCTCATCAGGCCCGTGCCGCGCGTCAGCGTCAGGAATTCGTTCTGGAAGCCGATCAGGCCGCGGGCGGGAATCAGGTATTCGAGACGGGTGCGGCCACGGCCGTCCGGCTGCATGTCCTGCAGGTCGCCCTTGCGGCGGCCCAGTTCTTCCATGACGCCGCCCTGGTGCGCGTCTTCCACGTCGATGGTCAGCGCCTCGAACGGCTCGCACTTCACGCCGTCGATTTCCTTGAACACCACGCGGGGACGGGACACCGCCAGTTCGTAGCCCTCGCGGCGCATGGTTTCGAGCAGGATGGTCAGGTGCAGTTCGCCCCGGCCCGACACTTCGAACACGGTGTCGTCGCCGGTGTCGCGCACGCGCAGTGCCACGTTGGATTTCAGCTCGCGGTCCAGGCGGTCGCGCAGCTGGCGGCTGGTCACGAACTTGCCTTCGCGGCCGGCCAGCGGCGAGGTGTTCACCATGAAGTTCATGGTCAGCGTCGGCTCGTCGATGCGCAGCATGGGCAGCGGCTCCTGCACGACCGGATCCATGACGGTGGAGCCGATGCCGATCTCCTCGATGCCGTTGATGAGCACGATGTCGCCGGCCTGGGCCTCGTCCACCACCACGCGCTCCAGGCCGCGGAACTTCAGCACCTGGTTGATGCGGCCGCGGCCGCCCTGGCCGTCGGGGCCGAACTTGTAGGCGACTTCCATGCCCGGACGCATGCGGCCTCGGTTGATGCGGCCCACGCCGATCTTGCCCACGTAGCTGTTGTAGTCCAGCGAGATGATCTGCATCTGCAGCGGGCCGTCGGGATCGTCTTCGCGCACCGGCACATGCTCGAGGATGGCCTCGAAGAGCGGGCGCATGTCGCCCTCGCGCACGTCGGGCGACAGGCCGGCATAGCCCGCCAGGCCGGAAGCGTACACGACGGGGAAGTCGAGCTGTTCTTCGGTCGCGCCCAGCTTGTCGAAGAGATCGAAGGTGGCGTTGATGACGTAGTCGGTGCGGGCGCCGGGACGGTCGACCTTGTTGACCACGACGATGGGCTTCAGGCCCAGGGCCAGCGCCTTGCGGGTCACGAAGATGGTCTGGGGCATGGGGCCTTCGACCGCGTCGACCAGCAGCAGCACGCCGTCCACCATGGACAGCACGCGCTCGACCTCGCCGCCGAAATCGGCGTGACCCGGGGTGTCCACGATGTTGATGTGCGTGCCCTGGTATTCCACGGCGCAGTTCTTGGCCAGGATGGTGATGCCGCGTTCCTTTTCCAGGTCGTTCGAGTCCATGACCCGTTCGGCCACCGCCTGGTTTTCGCGGAAGGTGCCCGACTGGCGCAGGAGTTGGTCGACCAGGGTGGTCTTCCCGTGGTCCACGTGGGCGATGATGGCGACGTTGCGCAAGGCGCGAGTCATAGCGTGTCCTTTAAGATCTGGTGGCGGGCAGCAGGCCCGCCGGCAATTCGTTCAGCGCAAGCAATGCCTGCTTGGGATCTGGCATGGCCTGCAAGGCTTCCAGCGTAACGGCGCGGTCCAGTGAAAACGGCCCGACGTGCGTGCGCCGCAGCGCCGCCAGGTGGGCATAGCAACCCAGCGCCCGCCCGATGTCCTGGGCGAGCGTGCGGATGTAGGTGCCCTTGCTGCATGCCACGTCGATCTCCGCCCGGTTGCCCTCGAGCGACAGCAGATCGATCCGGTAGATCGTCACCTGCCGCGGCGGGCGCTCCAGTTCGATGCCCGCGCGCGCGTATTCATACAGCGGTTTGCCATCGCGCTTGAGCGCCGAATACATCGGCGGCACTTGCGAGATGGCGCCCGTGAAACGTGACAGCGCCTGGGCAAGCGCGGCCTCGTCCACATGGAATCCGGCTTCCGCCCGGGCGGTGATATTGCCCGTCAGGTCGCCGGAATCGGTTTCTTCGCCAAATTGCAGCGTAGCGCGATATGCCTTGTCGGCGTCAAGCATCGCGCCGGAAATCTTGGTGGCGCGTCCCATGCAGCACACCAGCAGCCCGGTCGCGAAAGGATCGAGCGTGCCGGTGTGGCCGGCCTTGGCGGCGTCCATGGAGCGCCTTGCGCGCTGCAGCGCATGATTGCTCGACAAGCCCTCGGGTTTGTCGAGCAGCAGCACACCGTCGAGCGCGAGCCCGCGTCGTTTAGCCATCGTCGGAATCCGGAGAAAAGCAGTGACGACAGCCCGGTCAGGACTGGTCTTCAGGTTCGTCGGGCACGCCCGAATGCGGGCCGGGCCGGTTGGCGCGGTCGATCAGGATCGACATTTCGATGCCGCGGGCGATCTGCGCGTCGTGGATGAAGCGCAAGGTGGGAACGGTGTGGATGTGCAGCAGCTTGTAGAGCTGGGAGTGCAGCCAGCCGGCCTTTTCGTTCAGCAAGGCGGCCGCGGCCTCGGGCTCGGCGCCCAACACCGTGAAGTACACCTTGGCATGCGCGTAATCGGCCGACAGCTCCACGCCCGACAGCGTGATCAATCCGGCGCGGGCCGTGTCGATCTCGCGCTGGATGATGCCGGCCAGATCCTTCTGGATCTGGTCGGCCAGCCGCTGGTTGCGGCCGGGGATGGCTTTGGACTTGTGACGGCTCATGAAATGAATAATGCCCGCGCGACACCTTACAGGGTGCGCGCGACTTCCTTGATTTCAAAGACTTCCAGCTGGTCGCCCACCTGGATGTCGTTGTTGCCGCGCAGCGTCAGGCCGCAATCGAAACCCGCCTTGACTTCCTTGACGTCGTCCTTGAAGCGGCGCAGCGATTCGAGATGGCCGGTCCAGTGCACCACGTTGTTGCGCAGCAGGCGGACCTGGGCGTCGCGGCGCACCACGCCGTCCAGCACCATGCAGCCGGCGATGTTGCCGATGCGCGAAATGGTGTAGATCTCGCGGATCTCGACCAGGCCGATGATCTCTTCCTTCTTCTCGGGCGCCAGCATGCCCGACATGGCCGCCTTCACCTCGTCCACGGCGTCGTAGATGATGTTGTAGTAGCGCACGTCGATGCCGTTGCTCTCGGCCAGCTTCTTGGCGCTGGCCTCGGCCCGCACGTTGAAGCCGATGATGACGGCGTGCGAGGCGATGGCGAGGTTCACGTCCGTTTCGGAGATGCCGCCCACGGCGGCGTGCACCACCTGCACGCGCACTTCGTCCGTGGAGAGCTTGGTCAGCGACTGCACCAGCGCTTCCTGCGAACCCTGCACGTCGGTCTTCACGATGAGCGTGAGGGTCTGCGTGCCTTCGCCCATGTTGTCGAACATGGATTCGAGCTTGGCGGCCTGCTGGCGGGCCAGCTTGACGTCGCGGAACTTGCCCTGGCGGAACAGGGCGATTTCGCGCGCCTTGCGCTCGTCGGACAGCGCGATCAGCTCGTCGCCGGCGGCGGGCACTTCCGTGAGGCCCTGGATTTCCACCGGGATGGACGGACCGGCCGACTGCACCGGCTTGGCGTTCTCGTCGAGCATGGCGCGCACGCGGCCGAAGCTCGCGCCGGCCAGCACCACGTCGCCGCGCTTGAGCGTGCCGCTCTGCACCAGGATCGTGGCCACCGGGCCGCGGCCCTTGTCGAGGCGCGCTTCGATGACCAGGCCCTTGGCGGGCGCGTCGACCGGGGCCTTGAGCTCCAGCACCTCGGCCTGCAGCAGCACGTTCTCGAGCAGGTCGTCGATGCCGTCGCCGGTTTTCGCGGACACCGGCACGAAAGGCACGTCGCCGCCGTATTCTTCGGGCACCACTTCCTCGGCCACCAGTTCCTGCTTGACGCGGTCGGGGTTGGCGGACGGCTTGTCGATCTTGGTGATGGCCACGACCATGGGCACGCCCGCGGCCTTGGCATGGTGGATGGCCTCGCGCGTCTGCGGCATGACGCCGTCATCGGCAGCCACGACCAGGATGACGATGTCGGTCGCCTTGGCGCCGCGGGCACGCATGGCCGTGAATGCCTCGTGGCCCGGGGTGTCCAGGAAGGTGATCACGCCGCGCTCGGTTTCCACGTGATAGGCGCCGATGTGCTGCGTGATGCCGCCGGCCTCGCCCGCCGCCACCTTGGCGCGGCGGATGTAATCCAGCAGCGAGGTCTTGCCGTGGTCGACGTGGCCCATGACGGTCACCACCGGCGCGCGCGGCAGCGCCTCGGCCTCGCTCACGTCGGCGGCTTCGTCCAGGAAGGCTTCCGGATCGTCCAGCTTGGCGGCGATGGCGGTGTGGCCGAGTTCCTCGACCACGATCATGGCGGTTTCCTGGTCCAGCACCTGGTTGATGGTCACCATCTGGCCCAGCTTCATGAGCTGCTTGATGACCTCGGCGGCCTTGACCGACATCTTGTGGGCCAGGTCGGCCACGCTGATGGTTTCGGGCACGTGCACTTCGCGCGCGATGAATTCCTGCGGCGCCGGTTCGGCGCGGCGCTCGTTCTGCTGGTTGCGGCCGCCGCGGCCGCCCTTGCCGCCCTTGCCGGCGCGCCAGCCGTCACGGCTCGCGGGGCCCGAGGGCTTGTCCGCGGGCTTCTTGCGGGCGCTGTCTTCGGACCAGGTGGACGACACCTCGGCCGTCTTGATGGTCTTCTTGGAGCCCGGCGCGGCCGGCTTCGCATCCTTCTTGGCGGCGGTGGCGGCGGGCGCCTGCTTGCCGGCTGGCTTGTGCAGCGTGCCGGACAGCGCGGCGGGCGCCTCGGGTTCGGGCGCGCGCAGCACCTTGCGCGGACGGTTCAGCATTTCGCGCAGGGCCGCGGCCTCGGCCTCGGCGGCGCGGCGCGCCTCGTCGCGCGCGGCGGCGCTGGCCGACGGGCTGCCGGCCGAAGCGGCCAGGGGCGGCGGCGCGGCGCGGCGGAGATCGCCGGACCGGCCGGCCCTGGGGGCGGACGCGGCCGGCTCCTGCTTGGCGGCGGGCGCGGACTTCACGGATTCGGGCTTCGCCGCGGCCTGGGGCTTGGCGGCAGGCGCTTGGGCCTGGGAGGATGTTTCGGACTTATTCGCTAGCACAACGGGTTCCGGCTCGGCTTTTTCAGCCTGGGGCTCGGCAGATTCGATCTCGACTTCGGGCTTGGCCTCTTGGGCCACGGGCTCGGCAGGAGCAGGCGCCGGCGTCGGTTCCGGTGTGGGTTCAGGCTGGGCCTGGACCTTGGCCTCGACGGCCTCGACGGGGGCGGGCGCTTCGGCCGCAACGGTATTCTCGGGCGCGGACGCCGGGGCGGCGGGCGCTTGCTCGGCCGGCTCGGGCTGCTTGGCGGCGGGGGCCTGCTCCATGGCGGGCGCCGGCGCGGGCTCCGCCTTGGCGGATGCGGCGGCCGTCTCCGACTGGACAGCGGCGGCGGCCTCTTCTTCGGCTGCGCGCGCAGCGGCGGCCTGCTCCTGGGCCAGCTCGGCCGGATCGCGCTTGACGAACACGCGCTTCTTGCGCACCTCCACCTGGATGGTGCGCGAGCGGCCCGTGGCGTCGGCCTGGCGGATCTCGGACGTCTGGCGCCGCGTCAGGGTGATCTTCTTGCCTTCTGTCGCTCCATGCGCGCGGCGCAGCGATTCGAGCAATTTCGCCTTGTCGCTGTCGGTGACGGCATCGTCCACCGATTTGAGGTCAACGCCGGCCGAACGCAACTGCTCCAGCAGCACGTTGGCAGGCATTTTCAGCTCGGTAGCGAACTGGGCGACGGTGTTACTCGACATTAGGCTCTCTCTTCCCTTTATGCAGCTATGACAAACAACGCGAACTCGCGGCGGGCGGGGCCGGCCCGCCGCGCTCCCGGCCCCTGGTTATTCCTCGTCGAACCAGTGGGCGCGGGCCCGCATGATGAGTTCGCTGGCTTCCTGCTCGGACAGCCCGGCGATTTCCGCCAGTTCGTCCGTCGCGAGTTCGGCCAGGTCATCACGCGTATGCACTTGACGCTCGGCCAGCTTCGCGGCCAGTTCGGGCGTCATGCCTTCGAGTTCCAGCAGATCCTGCGCGGTCTCAAGGCGCTCTTCCTGGGCGATGGCCTCGGTCAGGAGCGCATTGCGGGCGCGGGCGCGCAATTCATTGATGGTGTCTTCGTCGAACGCCTCGATTTCCAGCAGCTCCTGCAGCGGAACGTAGGCGATCTCCTCGATACCCGTGAAACCCTCGTCGATGAGGATGTCGGCGACTTCCTCATCGACGTCCAGCTTGCTCATGAAGGTGGCGCGCAGGGCCGAACGCTCCACTTCCTGCCGGTTGAGGCTTTCTTCCGGCGTCATGATGTTGATTTGCCAACCGGTCAGCTCCGAGGCCAGGCGCACGTTCTGGCCCTTGGCGCCGATGGCCTTGGGCAGGTTTTCCTCGTCCACCACCACGTCCATGGCGTGCTTGTCCTCGTCGACGACGATGGACTCGACGTTGGCGGGCGCCAGCGCGCCGATGACGAACTGGGCCGGATCCTCGGACCACAGGACGATGTCGACCTGCTCGCCGCCCAGCTCGTTGCGCACCGCCGTCACGCGCGAACCGCGCATGCCCACGCACGTGCCGATGGGATCGATACGCTTATCGTATGCCACCACGGCGATCTTCGCACGCACCCCGGGGTCGCGCGCCGCGGCCTTGATCTCCAGCAGGCCCTGCTCGATCTCGGGCACTTCGTTCTCGAAGAGCTGGCGGATGAACTCGGGCGAGGTGCGCGACAGGATCACCTGCTGGCCGCGGGCCGCGTGGTCTACGCGCAACACATAGGCGCGCACGCGGTCGCCGACCCGGAGGTTTTCCTTGGGGATCATCTCGGAGCGCGGCAGCCGCGCCTCGATCTTGCCGGTTTCGATGATGGCGTCGCCCTTGTCCATGCGCTTGATGGTGCCGGACACGATGGTTTCGCCGCGGTCGAGGAAGTCGTTCAGCACCTGCTCGCGCTCGGCGTCGCGGATCTTCTGCAGAATGGCCTGCTTGGCCGCCTGCGCGCCGATACGGCCGAACTCGATGGGCTCGAGCGGCTCCTCGATGTACTCGCCGACCTGGATGCCGGGAACGATCTCCTGCGCATCCGACAGCATTTCCTGCTTGTCGGGCTCCTGCAGACCGGCCTCGTCGGGCACGACCAGCCAGCGTCGGAATCCCTCGTGGTTGCCGGTTTCCCGGTCGATGGCCACACGGATGTCCGCATCGTCCTTGAAGCGCTTTTTCATGGCCGAGGCCAGCGCACTTTCGAGTGCTCCGAATACGACTTCACGCGTGACGTTCTTTTCACGCGCCAAGGCATCGACCAACAGAAGAATTTCGCGACTCATCGCTTTTTGCCCTTGAAATCCAGAACGGGATCCAGTTTTGCACGCTCGATGTCGTCGAGCGTGAAATTCAGTACCTGGACGTCGTTCTTCTTTGCCTCAAATTCGAGACCGAACACGGTCTTGCGCGCGCCGGCCTCGGCCTGCGGCGTTTCTTCCTCGTGCACAGTCAGCGTGCCCGTGTAGACCTTGCGCCCGTCGAGCGCCTCGCGCAGCTTGATCTCCACGCGTTCTCCCGCGAAACGGCGGAAATCGGCCTCGTTGCGCAAAGGGCGGTCCACGCCCGGCGAACCCACCTCAAGCCGCTTGTAGTCGATGTTCTCGACCTCGTACACCCGCGACAACTGGCGGGATACCTGTTCGCAGTCTTCGATGCGCACGCCGCCGACCCGGTCGATCGTGACACGCAAAAGGCCCAGGGCGGCACGTTCCACGTCGACGAGTTCGACGTCCATGCCGGCCAGAGCCTCTTGGGTCAATGCGAATAAATCAGCCATATACTCAAAAAAAATGGGCTGCACGCCCAGCCCATCCTATTGCACAGCGCCCGGCCACCCTGCCCGCCAGGGACAAGGCGATGCCGGGCGGCGCCCAGATCGCGGCATGCAGTCTCGATAGCGCCCCGAACCTGCGGTTCCCGGGGAAAGCCGGGACGCGCAACCGGCGCGGCCCGCCGCAGGTATATATAAAACCGTCCGTAATAGACGTTTATATAACTCGCCGCCCGCCGCACTCAAACGCCGCGCGCCACAAGACGCAAAGCCATGAAAACCGTTGATTTTACCAGATAAACTGGAAAAACGCCTGATTCCTCACGGGTTTACGCTCATCCGGCGCAGGCTGGCGGCCGCCGGCGCCTCAGCGGCCGCCGCGCCCCCTGCCATCCAGGATGCCGAGGCGGGATTCATGGGCGCTTGCGCCCCGCGGCTGCCAGTCGTCGCCGCGCGCGGACGAACCGCGCGGGGAACGGGATTTGGCCGCAGGCTTGCCGCCGCGCGGGCCTTCCGCTTTCGCGGCGCGCCCACCCTGCTTGGCGGGGCGGGCGGGCCCGCGCGCATTGCCGCCCGCCTTGCCCGCGCCGCCGGACTTGGACGCCCCCTTGCGGGCCGCGGGAGCGGCATTGGCGTTGACGGCCGCCGGCGCGGCGGACGCGCCGGCCGCGGCAGCCCGCAAGCCGCCGGCCTGCCCGCGCCCCTTGCCGCCCTGTTTGCCGCCGCCCTTGCCGCCGCGCGAAGCGCCGGACTTGCCCTTGCGGCTGCCCTCGGCGGCCAGCGGATGGCCGTTGGCGTAGCCGCCGGCGATCATCAGGCCCGTGCCGAAAGGATCGGACGGACAAGCGGCAACCTGCCCCGGGCTGCCCTGGCGTCCGCCCTGGAGCTTGCCCCGGCGGCCGATACGCGCGCCGTTCATGCCGTTGCGGTCCAGCGTGCCGAATCCGGGCGGCAGCGCGCTGTCGTGCGACTGCGGCTGTTTGGAGCGGCGGCGGCCGCCGGATTCATCGTCGTCGCGCAGCAGACCCAGCTGCACCATCAGCGCGGTGACCAGCGAGGCGTCCAGCTCCTCCCAGCGGCCCCGGCGCAGCGTGCGGGGCAGCACGATGTCGCCGAAACGGGTGCGGATCAGGCGGCTGACGGTCACGCCCACCGCCTCGAACATGCGCCGGACCTCGCGGTTGCGGCCCTCTTGCAGCGTGACGCGGTACCAGCGGTTGCTGCCGTCGCCGCCCAGGTAGTCGAGCGAGCCGAAGGCGGCCATGCCGTCTTCGAGTTCGATGCCGTCGACCAGCGATTGGCGCTGGGCATCGTCCATCTCGCCCAGCACGCGGACGGCGTATTCGCGCTCCGTGCCGTAGCGGGGATGCATGATGCGGTTGGCCATGTCGCCCGAGGTCGTGAAAATCAACAGCCCTTCGGTGTTCAGGTCCAGCCTTCCGACCGACAGCCACTTGCCGGTGCGCAGCTTGGGCAGGCGGGCGAACACGCTGGCGCGCCCGCCGGGATCGTCATGGCTGACGATTTCCCCGGCCGGCTTGTGATACAGGATCACGCGCGGCGGCTTCTTGGCGTTGGGGCGGGCGACGGGCTTGCCGTTGACCCGCACCTGGTCGTTGGGGCCTACCCGCTGGCCGATGTGGGCCGGCTCGCCGTTGACGGAAACCCGGCCCGCGATGATCAGCTCTTCCATTTCGCGGCGCGAGCCGATGCCCGCGTCCGCCAGCACCTTGTGCAGCTTGGGCATGACCGCCTCGCTGTTGAGGTACTTGCCCAGGCGCTGCTCCATGCGGTCGGCCTTTTCCAGGTAGGCCAGCGCCTGCTCGGCCTCCTGCTCGGTGCCGCGATCGCCGCCGCGCGGCTGCGCCTCGGCCGCCGCGGGAGCCGCGCCCTCGGCCGCGCCTTCGGCGGCTTCCGAGCGGCGGCGGCGGAAAGGCGTGCGCAGCTTGCGCCCGCGGCCGCGGGCGCCGCCCTCGGCCTCTGCGGCCGGCTCCCGGGCCGGCGACGATTCCGGCGAAGCCGGCTTCACGGCATCGTCCGAACGGGGTGTGTCATCCTGCATAGCGCTATTCGTTGTCACGGGGACAGCTCCGAATTTCAAACTTGGTTGGGCCTGCCTGCGGCGGGCGCCTCTTCATCATCAGGAAATGCCGGCCTCGGGCCGGACTCGGGCGGCCGCGCCTGCGGCTCGCCGCCGGGCGCCGGCCCGTTTGCAGCCGCCGGACTGCCAGCCGCCTCGGCTCCGGGCACGGCTTGCGGCGAATCCATGGAAACGCCGCCGGCAGCGGCCGCCTGCGAGATCGAATCGCCCGGCTCGCCGGGCCTTGCTTGCTTTTCAGGGGATGCGGATTCCGCCTCTTGGGCGGCGTCGTCGGGCATCTGGCCGTCGGGCGCCGCGATCGCGGCCTCGGCGGGCTCATCCTGGCGCGCGGAGCGGGCCTGGTCTGCCCGCGCCGGGGAAATCGGCGTATCCGCGGGGGATGCCTCTGCAGACGACTCGTCCGCAGGCATGCCCGCAACGTCCGCGCCATTCACGCCTTCGTCTTCATGTATGCGTGAAAGCGGTGATTCTACGCCATCGGCAGCCGCCGTGGCGGATGTTTCGCTCGAAACAGACATTTCCGCACGCGGAACATCCGCATTTTCCTCGGCGGCGGCGGGAGTTTCCGCGGCGGCTTCGGCCTCGCCCTGCGCGGGCTGCGCCTCGCCCAGGTCCAGCCCCGCCAGCGCCGCGGCCGCCTGGGCGGACTCCAGCGGCGGAAGCTCGTCGAGCGCCCTCAGCCCCAGGTCGTCGAGAAACTGCCTCGTGGTGCCGAAAAGCGCGGGACGCCCGGGCGCATCGCGATGGCCGATCACTTCGATCCAGCCGCGGTCCTCCAGGGCCTTGACGATCTGCGAAGAAACGGTCACGCCGCGTATGTCTTCGATATCGCCGCGCGTGACCGGCTGGCGCCACGCAACGATGGCCAGCGTTTCCATGACCGCGCGCGAATACTTGGGCGGTTTCTCGGGATTCAGCCGCTCCAGGTAGCGCTGCATCTGCGGACGGCTCTGGAACCGCCAGCCCGACGCGAGCTGCGCCAGCTCCATGCCGCGGCCGTTCCACTGCTCGCCCAGCGTCTCCAGCAGCGATCGCAGCTTGGCGTTGTCGAACTGCGGATCCTCCGCGAAAAGCTTGCGCATATCCGAAAGTTGCATCGGCTGCGACGCGCACAGCAGCGCGGTTTCCAGCACGAGTATCGCCTCGCTATCGTTCATCGACATCCAACGTTTAAAAGGCCGACTTGCGTTCGGCAAAAAATGGGATTACTATTTCGTTCTTCCAGACGCGGGGTGGAGCAGTCTGGCAGCTCGTCGGGCTCATAACCCGAAGGTCGTAGGTTCAAATCCTGCCCCCGCAACCAGAACTCGAAAGGCCCGGCCGTTGCGCCGGGCTTTTTGCATCTGGCGTTCCGTGTGCATGTGGCGTTCTGCCCGGTTTTCCTGGATTTCCCGATTCCGGCCCGCCACCCGGCTGCCGCGCGCGACGCGCCCGCAGCCGGCCGGCAGGATTCGCCCGGCATCGATGGCGCCCCGGCCGTGAATGGCATGATTGTGCGATGTTCTCACCGTAATCCTGTATGACAGCCTGGAATTCGGCCGCGCGAAGACAGCCCTGGCCTGGCGGCAAGCCCCGAACCGCCCCGCATGGCGGGCGGACGCGCCTGATTTCCGGAACAGCCGGCACATCGGCCGGCGGACCGTGCGCAGCGCCCGCTACGACGGACACATGCCCGGCCCCTAACAAAACAAGGTAAACAAGGCCCTGATCCGCAAGCACCCGGCGCCGGACCGCGGCGCGGCAGTGGCGCCGCATCCGTTCCGCCCCCTCCGTTGCAAGAGCGCGCCGAGCGCGCCTGCCGGGCTTGCGATTCTTAGATGTTTTTCCTGACCAACAGATCACAGGCAGGTCACAGGCAGACAGACCAAGGGGCTATGGCGGATTTGCCGGCAAACCCGCGCAGGCGCAACGCCCGCCCCAACCTGTTGATGCAATAGGCAAATTATAGCGCCATATCCCCTCGCCTCAAGCCCGGGCAGGCCGCGGGGCCTGCGCGTCCCAGGGAGCCGACTCCAGCCTGGCCGCCAGGAAATCGAGCATGGAGCGCAGGATCAGGGGCATCTGCCGGCGCGACGCGTAGACACCGTAGATGCCGAGTTCCTCGGGCGGAAACGACGCGAGAATGGGGCGCAGGCGCCCTGCCGCGATGTCGTCGGCCGCCAGGTACGTGGGCAGCATGGCGATGCCTGCGCCCTCGACGGCCGCCCGGGCCAGGGCGGAGACGTCATTGGCCCGGATATTGCCGTCGACCGGAACGTCCACCGGCTGCCCGTCGCGCATGAAGCGCCACAGGCTCTTGCCGAAATGCGTGTGCGTCAGGCAGTTGCGCTGCGAAAGATCTTCCAGGCGCGCCGGCTCGCCCTCGCGCGCGAGATAGGCGGGGGCCGCGCACACCACCGAGCGGCACACCGCGAGCTTGCGGGCGATCACGTTGGGGTCGAGGTCGTTGGTGATGCGCACCGCGAGGTCCACCCGCTCCTCGATGAGGTTCACCGCGTGCTCCACCAGCACCAGATCCACACTGGCGCCCGGGTGCAGGCCGACGTATTCCGCCACCAGCGCCGCCAGGTGCCGCGCGCCGAACGACACGCTGGCCGTCATGCGCAGCAGGCCGCGGGGAGCATCCTCGGGCGAGGCCACCGCACTGCGCAGCTCGCCCACCATTTCGAGCATCTGGCGGCAGCGCGGCAGAGTTTCGGCGCCCGCCGGCGTGAGACTGAGGCGGCGCGTCGTGCGATGCAGCAGCCGCACCCCCACCCACTGTTCCATTTCGGCAAGGTAGCGCGACACCATGGCACGGGACATGTCCAGATGGATGGCCGCAGCCGACAGGCTGCCCCGGTCGGCGACCCCGACAAATACCTGCATGGCTTTCAGACGGTCCATGATTGTCTCGATCCGCGCATCAGACGTAACGTTTATACCGTACTTCCGGGCGTTTTCCTTGCCGGGCCGCCCGCAAGGGTCAGTGCGCGTCAACCCCGGGCCGACAGGACTTCCTGCAGCGCGGCGCGCACGGTTTCCGGGCATTCGCCGCGCACGATGGCCACCAGGCGCGACTCGCCCTCGCCTTCCGGCCAGCCCGGCAGGGGCGCCAGCGGATAGAGTTCGCCATGCACGCCCTGCACCTCCATGGGCAGGGTTTCGCCTTGGAAGGCGACCCAGCCCTTGAGGCGCAGCAGCGCATCGCCGAACCGCTCCTGCACGCGCGCCACCCCGGAGAGAAATCGCGCCCGGGGCAGCGGCGCGTCCAGGGCGACGACGCAACTGCCGGCCGGCGCATGCCGCGACCCGGCCATTCCGGCATAGGCGCCCAGCCACGACCTGAGCTCCGCGGGAGAACGGCGCGCCGGCAGCGGCTCGGCCAGCAGCCCGGGCAAGGCCGAGCCGGCCACATGGACGGCGCGCCGGGCGCCCGGATTAATGGCGCTCGCGGCGCGTTCGGCTTCAGCCAGTTCGGACGGACCGGCCAGATCGGCCTTGCTGAACACGACGGCGTCGGCAAGCGCGAGCTGGCGCACCGCCTCGGGATGTTCCGCCAGGCGGCGCGCGCCCTGCCGGGCATCCACGACCGCCACGCAGCCCGTATAAACGTAGCGCTCTGCCAGGAAACGGTCGTGCCGCAGCGTGAAGATCACGGACGCGGGGTCGGCCAGCCCGCTCGTCTCGATGAAAACCCGCCGGAAAGGCGGAATGGCGCGGCGCAAAGCCTGCATGAAAAGATCGCGCAGCGCATCGGCCACGTCGCCGCTGACCGCGCAGCACAGGCAGCCGCCCTCGACCAGCACCACGCGGTCGCTCGCCGGCCTGACCAGATGATGGTCCACCCCGACATCGCCGTATTCGTTGACGATGACGACCGAGCCGGCAAACGCGGGCTCGCGCAGCAGCCGGTTGAGCAGCGTGGTCTTGCCGCTGCCCAGGAACCCGGTGATCACCTCGACGCGGATGCGCCCGTCCTGCTCCTGCAGCCCCATGGCCCACTACCTCGAAAGCGGCGATCGCCGAAAACCGGGAAAGGCCGGAGAAAACCAAGGCCGAGCGCCGAAACGCCCCCAAAGCCCCCAAAGCCCTGTAATAAAAGCCTCAATGCCACCCCAAAGCCAAAAGGGCCAATCACTTGCGTGATTGGCCCCAAATTCCTTGGCTCCCCGAGCTGGGCTCGAACCAGCGACCTGCGGATTAACAGTCCGTCGCTCTACCGACTGAGCTATCGGGGAACTGCTAAGAAGTGAGATTATGGAGGAATTTTTTGGGAAATGCAAATCGTGGCTTTGAAGAAAAAACGCGGGCACGGTTTCCTTTTGCCAAGAATCTCTGATATGATCTCGGTCTTTCGTGACCCGCGCGCCCCTGATAAAGGGACGCACGCAGATGCGGAACGGTCAGGCCGGCATAGCTCAGTTGGTAGAGCAGCGCATTCGTAATGCGAAGGTCGTAGGTTCGACTCCTATTGCCGGCACCAGAATCCAGAAAGCAGCCCTACGGGCTGCTTTTTCATTTCTTTTTTCATTTCGCCTTCCCTCGCGTTCCGGCGCCACAAGTGTCCGCCACGGAGCCCGATACCCGGACCTCGGACCCCGCCCGCATCCCGGGGAACTCCGGTCGCGCGGGCCGCATCCAATCTGGTTGTAGGCCGGCGTTCGCCGGCGCTTCCCTGCGAGCACACCCATGCGCATCCTTCTCGTTGAAGACGACACCATGATCGGCGAAAGCGTGCTGGACTGCCTGCGCGCCGAACACTATGCCGTCGACTGGGTTCGAGACGGCGCTGCCGCCGAACTGGCGCTGCGCACCGATCCGTACGACCTGGTGCTGCTGGACCTGGGCCTGCCCAAACGCGACGGACTGGCGGTGCTGCGCGATCTGCGCGCCCGCAAGGACCGCACGCCGGTGCTCATCGCCACCGCCCGCGATGCGGTCGCCGACCGCGTGGCCGGACTGGACGCGGGCGCGGACGACTACATCGTCAAGCCCTACGACGTGGACGAACTGCTGGCGCGCATGCGCGCGCTGATCCGCCGCAGCGCGGGACGGGCTGAACCCGTGTTCGAGCACGGCGGCATCACCATCGACCCGCAGTCCCACAGCGCCATGGTGGACGGCGCGCCGGTCGCGCTCACCGCGCGCGAATGGGCCGTGCTCGAGCCCCTGATCGCGCGGCCCGGCATGATCTTCTCGCGCGCCCAGCTGGAAGAAAAGCTCTATAGCTGGAAGGACAGCATCAGCAGCAACGCGGTCGAGGTTTATATTCATGGACTGCGCAAGAAACTGGGACAGAATCTGATCCAGAACGTCCGCGGGGTCGGTTACGTCATACCCAAAAATGAGCATTCCGCTTAGCTATTCGCTGAGGGCCAGGCTGCTTTTCTTCCTGCTTGCCGCCATTGCGGTGGGCGCGCTGGTGCAGGGCGCCATCGCCTACCGCAGCACGCTCGCCCAGGCGGACGACATTTTCGATTCGCTGCTGCAGCGCACCGCGCTGTCGCTGGGCGCGGGCGACGGACTGCTGAGCGCCGGCCCCTCGCGCGGCGACGGCGCGGTTTCCCCCGCGGCGGACGATCTCATCATCCAGATCTGGAGCCCGGACGGCGTGCGCGTCTTCAATTCGCGCTCCCGCCGCCCCCTGCCCGACCAGATCGTGCTGGGTTTCTCCGACGCCCGCATCGAAGGCAGCACCTATCGCGTCTATTCCCTCGCCACGCCGTTCCAGGTCATCCAGGTGGCGCAGGACATGGCGGTGCGCACCCGCATGGCGCGCGCGCTCGCGCTGCGCACCATTGCTCCCATCGCGGCGGCGGCGCCGCTGCTCATGTTCGTGATCTGGTGCGTGGTGAGCTGGTCGCTGCGGCCGGTCAAACGCGCCCGCGCGCAGGTAGCCGCCCGCCAGCCCGAGGATCTCTCGCCCGTGAACGAAGATGGCCTGCCCGACGAGATCCGGCCCCTGATCGCGGAGCTGAACCTGCTGCTGGCGCGCATACAGAGTGCGTTTGCCTTGCAGAAGCAGTTCGTGGGCGACGCGGCGCACGAGCTGCGCTCGCCGCTGGCGGCGCTGCGGCTGCAGCTGCAGGCCCTGCAGCGCGCCCCGGACGCGGAAGCCCGCAAGCAGGCCGAACAGCGCCTGGCCGCGGGCATCGACCGCGCCACGCGCCTGGTGGAGCAACTGCTCTCCATGGCCCGCCACGAAAGCGGCGTGGCGCGGGAGCCGCTCGTGGCGGTGGACCTGTCCGAGGTGCTGCGCCAGACGCTCTCGGAAACCCTGCCCGCGGCCAACGCCAAATCGATCTCCCTGGAGCAGAGCGGCGCCGGCCACGCCTGGGTGCGCGGCGACCCGGAGGCGCTGCGCCTGCTGGCGCGCAACCTGCTGGACAACGCCGTCAAGTACACGCCGGACGGCGGACGGGTGCACCTGCGGCTCGAGCCCTCCGACCTGGGCTGCGCCATGCTGGTCGACGACAGCGGCCCGGGCATCGCGCCGGCCGAACGCGAGCGCGTCTTCGACCGCTTCTACCGCGCCGAGGGCAATACCCAGCACGGCAGCGGCCTGGGACTGGCGATCGCGCGCTCCATCGCCGAGCGACACGGCGCGCGCATCACGCTGCACGACGCGCCCTGGGGCGCCGGCCTGCGGGTGCGCGTGGATTTTCCGGCCCATCCCCGGGCGGACGTGGCGCGGGCCGCGCCGGCAGGCGCAAATTAAGATTCCCCTAAGTGTCAGGCTTCACCATAGCGCCATGTCCTTCAACATGAACGCAGAGGAGCCGACATGAAGACCTCGCAACTCACCCCCTCGCGCCTGGCCGTGGCGCTGCTCGCGGCCGGCGCCATCGGCGGCGCGGGCGCCACCGCCGCGCCGGGCGTGGCCGCCGCCCCCCCCCCCATTCCCGCCTCGACGGCGATCGGCTTCGCCTCCCCGCCCAACTTCGCCCAGATCACGCGCGACTACGGCCCCGCCGTGGTGAACATCAGCGTCAGCGGCACCCGCAAGGTGTCGGCGCTGGACGACGACGACGCGGATCCGTTCGCCCAGTTCTTCGGCCAGTTCCCTGGCATGCCTCAGCGCGAAGTGCCGATGCGGGGCGAAGGGTCGGGCTTCATCATCAGCAGCGACGGCGTCATCCTGACCAACGCGCACGTCGTGCAGGGAGCCAAGGAAGTGACGGTCAAGCTGACCGACCGGCGCGAGTACCAGGCCAAGGTGCTCGGCTCCGACCCGCAGACGGACGTCGCGGTCATCAAGATCGACGCCAAGAACCTGCCGGTGGTGAAGATCGGCAACGTCAACGACCTGCAGGTGGGCGAATGGGTGCTGGCCATCGGCTCGCCCTACGGCCTGGAGAACACCGCCACCGCCGGCATCGTGAGCGCCAAGGGCCGCTCGCTGCCCGACGACACCTCGGTGCCGTTCATTCAGACCGACGTGGCCGTCAACCCGGGCAATTCCGGCGGCCCGCTCTTTAACGAGCGCGGCGAAGTGGTCGGCATCAATTCGCAGATCTATTCCCGCACCGGCGGCTACCAGGGCCTGTCGTTCGCCATTCCGATCGACGTGGCGTACAAGATCAAGGACCAGATCCTCGAGCACGGCAAGGTCCAGCACGCCCGCCTGGGCGTGACCGTGCAAGAAGTGAACCAGGACCTGGCCAATTCGTTCAAGCTGGACTCGCCCAGCGGCGCGCTGGTGTCCAGCGTGGAGAAGGGCAGCGCGGCCGCCAAGGCCGGCCTGCAGCCGGGCGACGTGGTGCGCAAGATCAACGGCAAGACGATCCGCTCGTCCGGCGACCTGGCCGCGATGATTACGCTCGCCTCGCCGGGCGACAAGCTGACGCTCGACATCTGGCGCCACGGCTCGCCCAAGGAACTGGAAGCCACCCTGGGCGGCATTCCCCGCGACAAGACGCAGACCGCGGCGAACGACCAGGGCGTCAAGCATGGCCAGCTCGGCCTAGCGCTGCGCCCGCTGAGCCCGCAGGAGCAAGAGGCGGTGGGCTCGCAGGGCCTGCTCGTCCAGCAGACCGCCGGCCCCGCGGCCCGCGCCGGCATCCAGCCGGGCGACGTGCTGCTCTCGCTCAATGGCGTGCCCGTGCACAGCGTAGCCCAGGTCAAGGCCGAGCTGTCCAAGGCCGGCAAGACGGTGGCGCTGCTGGTGCAGCGCGGCGAAGACAAGATCTTCGTGCCAGTGCAGATCGGCTGACCCTGGCCGCCCGCGGCCCCGCCCCTCTCGAACCGCCCGTTCCGGGCGGTTTTTTTCTGCGCCGCGCCGCCTGCAGGCACGCGGCGGAGAGATTTCGGCCGGCCTCGACCGGAAGCCGCCATCGCGGCGAAAATGCTTGCCTGCGAGCGGGGTCGAGCGGGTCATCGCGGGACTCGCCGTCGAGCAGGCCATCAGGATGCGGGCCGCGGCAGATTCTTGCGGCGGCCGGCCCGATTCTGGTGATCGCCGGGATTTCCGTCCGCCCCTACGGCATTTTCCCGGGGCGGTGCCGGCGGCTGTTCGACGTTTCCGCGGAGCGGCTCCGGGATGCGGAAGACGCGCGCGAGGCGGCGGGCGACGGCGGACTGCGGGCGAGCGCGCCGGCCGCCGCAAGGCAATGGCGAGGCGCCCGCCCTATTCCGCGTCGGGCTGCCGGGACGGCTCGGCCGCGGCGAAAGCCGGCAGTTCGCGGCAGGCCGCGTCGATGCGCACGACGTTCGGCATGGCTGAAAGATCGCAGTCGAAGCGCCGCGCGTTGGCCACCTGCGGCACGAGGCAGAGATCGGCCATGGTGGGCGTGTCGCCATGGCAATAGCGGCCCGTGGCCGGCGAACCCGCCAGCTGCGCCTCCAGCGCGGCCAGCCCCTGGTGCACCCAGTGCCTGTACCAGGCCGTCTTGGCCTCTTCGTCCACGCCCAGCGTGTGCTTGAGGTACTTGAGCACGCGCAGGTTGTTCAGCGGGTGCGTGTCGCAGGCGATGCCCAGCGCAAGGTCGCGCACGCGGGCCCGGCCGACCGGGTCGGACGGCAGCAGGGCCGGCTCGGGATGCGTTTCTTCGAGGTATTCGATGATCGCCAGCGATTGCCCGATGACGGCCTCGCCGTCGACCAGCGTGGGCACCAGCGCGGTCGGGTTCAGTTTGCGATAGCTCGCCGAGGTCTGCTGGCCGCCGTCCTTGAGCAGGTGCACGGGCAGGTACTCATAGGACAGTCCCTTGAGATTGAGGGCGATCCGCACGCGATAGGCGGCCGAACTACGGAAGTAGCTATACAACTGCATGAAGTGTCTCCTGTGGTGGTCGGCGCGCCGCCGGACGGGCGGCGCCGCGTCTATTCGGGCGATTCGGTCTGCGCGAGCTTGCGCGACAGTTCCTTGGGCAGCGGGAACGCCACGTTTTCTTCGAGGCCCGGCATGGTGCGCACCGATACCGCGCCCAGCTCCTTCAGGCGCGCGATCACCTGCTGCACCAGCACTTCCGGCGCGGAGGCGCCCGCCGTCACGCCGATGCGCCGGCGGCCTTCCAGCCAGGCGGGCTGGATGGAATCCGCGCCGTCGACCAGGTGCGAGGCCACGCCCTTGCGCTCGGCCACTTCGCGCAGGCGGTTGGAATTCGAGCTGTTGGTGCTGCCCACCACCAGCACCAGGTCGCAATCCGGCGCGAGGATCTTGACCGCGTCCTGGCGGTTCTGGGTGGCGTAGCAGATATCGCTTTTCTTGGGTTCGACGATGTTCGGAAAGCGCGCCTTGAGCGCGCGCGACACGGCCGCCGCATCGTCCACGGACAGCGTGGTCTGGGTCACGTAGGCGAGGTTGTCGGGGTCGGCAACCTCCAGCCCGGCGACGTCTTCCACGGTTTCCACGAGGTACATGCCGCCCCGGGCCTGGCCCAGCGTGCCCTCGACCTCGGGGTGGCCCTTGTGGCCGATCATGACGATCTCGCGGCCGGCGGCGCGCATGCGCGCGACTTCGATGTGCACCTTGGTGACCAGCGGGCAGGTGGCGTCGAACACCCGCAGGCCGCGGGCCTCGGCCTCGGCCCGCACCGCCTTGGACACGCCGTGCGCGGAAAACACCACGATGGAGCCGGCGGGCGCGTCGTCGAGCTCGTCGATGAACACGGCGCCCTTGGCGCGCAGGTCTTCCACCACATAGCGGTTGTGGACGATTTCGTGGCGCACGTAAATGGGCGCGCCATGCAGCTCCAGCGCGCGCTCGACGATGTCGATGGCGCGGTCCACGCCGGCACAGAAGCCGCGCGGCTGCGCCAGCACGACTTCGGCGTCGGGGGCAGTGACAGGCCGGACGGTCATCAGAGCACTCCGAGCAGCGCCACGTCCAGGCGCAGGCTGACCCCGGCCAGGGGATGGTTGAAGTCGAACAGCGCGGATTCGTCGTCGATTTCCTTCAGCACGCCCGAATAGCGCCCGCCGTTGGGCGCGGCGAATTCGACCAGATCGCCGGGCTCGAAGGTGGCGTCGGCGCCCGCGTGCTCGGCCAGCATGGCGCGCGTGACGCGCTGGATGAGGTCGGGATTGCGGTCGCCGTAGGCCTGGGCGGGCTCCAGCGTGACGCTGAAGCGCTCGCCTTCGGCGTGCCCCAGCAGCGCCGCCTCCAGGCCGGGAGCCCACTGGCCGCTGCCCATCTGCAGCGTGGCCGGCCGGCCGTCGAACGTGTCCGTGAACACCGAATCCTTGCCGGGCCCGGAGGCCAGGGTGATGCGGTAATGCAGGGTCAGGTAGGAGTCCGGACGGACCGGAACATTCACTTCTTTGGATTCGGCGCTCACGATCTGCCACCGTAGGGATTTGGATAAACCCCGATTTTAGAGCCTCTTATGAAATTGTCCGCCCAGCTCTCCCGGCACGAGCGTCCCCGGGAACGGCTCCTGCGCCACGGCGCCTCCAGCCTGCGCGACGCCGAGCTGCTCGCCATCGCCCTGCGCACCGGCGTGCCGGGGCGCAATGTGCTGGAACTCGGCAACCTGCTGCTCGAGCGTTTCCAGGGCCTGCGGGGCCTGCTGGGCGCCACGCCCGAAGAATTGCAGACGGTTCCGGGGCTGGGGCAGGCCAAGGCCTGCTCGCTGGCGGCGGTCATGGAGCTGGCGCGCCGCGCCGCTGAAGAGGAACTGGCCCGCGAGGCGGCCCTGAACCACCCCGCCAGGGTGAAACAATATTGCAAGGTGGCGCTGGGCCACCGCCGCGTCGAGCACTGCATCGCCCTCTACCTGGACGGCCAGCTGCGCCTTATCGCCAGCGGCGAGCTGGCGCGCGGCACGCTGGCCCAGGCCTCGGTGTATCCACGCGAGGTGGTGCGCGAGGCGCTGCGCCACCACGCGGCGGCGCTTATCGTGGCCCACAACCATCCCTCCGGCCTGCCCCACCCCAGCGCGGCCGACCTGGCTTTCACCCAGCATCTCAAGCAGGCGCTGGCGCTGGTCGACGTCCGGCTCATGGACCACCTCATCGTGGCGGGCGGCGAGGTGGTTTCGCTGGCCGAAAGCGGCCGGCTCTGAGCCGCGGGCGCAGCTCGCCATCCACCGGCCCCGGGGTCGCCCCGATCCGTTAGACTAGCGGCCCCAGATGGTTTAGGCTTCACATAAATCACTCCGCGCCGCCTGCCTGCATGAAACGCCTGTGGGACATCTCCCCGCCCGTATCGACGGCCTCGCCCGTCTTTCCCGGCGACACGCCGTACCGCCAGCAATGGAAGTGGACGCTCGCGCCCGGCTGTCCGGTGAACGTCAGCGAAATCACCATGTCGCCGCACGTGGGCGCGCACGCCGACGCGCCGCTGCATTACCAGCAAGGCGGCGCCGCGGTCGGCGCGCTGGCGCTGGAGCCCTTTCTCGGCCCCTGCCGCGTCATCCACGCGCTGGATTGCGGCCCGCTGATCCTGCCCGGGCACCTGGCGCACGCCGCCGAGGGGCTGCCGCCCCGCGTGCTGGTGCGCACCGCCAAGCATGCCGCCCAGGACTGGTGGACCGACGATTTCTCCGCCTACGCGCCGCAGACCATCGAATGGCTGGCCGGGCGCGGCGTCATGCTGATCGGCCTCGATACCGCCAGCATCGACCCCGCCTCGAGCAAGACCCTGGACAGCCACCATGCCATCCTGCGCCACGATATCCGCGTGCTGGAGAACCTGGTGCTCGATGAGGTGCCGGAGGGCGATTACGAATTGATCGCGCTGCCGCTGGCCCTGGTCCAGGCCGATGCCAGCCCGGTGCGCGCCGTCCTGCGCGAGCTGGGCTGATCCGCCGGCGCCGTGCCGGCCCGCCCGAACAGAGCACGACCATGACGAAACACCCCTACGCGCCCACGGCCCGGCGCTCCCACGGCCGCCCCGCCACCCCGTCCACGCCGGGAGGCCGCGCATGACCTCGACCCACCGCCCCGAAGACATCGTCCACGCCGAAAAGGCCCAGCTCGACTATGCGCAGGACATGACCTACGGCGACTACCTGCACCTGGACGAGCTGCTCGGTGCACAGCACCCGCTGTCGCCCGAACACAACGAAATGCTGTTCATCATCCAGCACCAGACCAGCGAGCTGTGGATGAAGCTCATGCTGCACGAGCTGCGCGCCGCCATCGCCAACGTGGCGTCCGGCCAGTTGCCGCCCGCCTTCAAGATGTTGGCGCGGGTAAGCAAGATCATGGAACAGCTCGTTCACGCCTGGGACGTGCTGGCCACCATGACGCCGCCGGAATACTCGGCCTTGCGCCCGTATCTGGCGCGCTCCAGCGGATTCCAGAGCTACCAGTACCGCCAGATCGAATTCCTGCTGGGCAACAAGAACGCAGCCATGCTGCAGCCCCACGCGCACCGCCCCGACCTGCTGGCGCAGGTGCGCCGGGCCTTCGAAGCGCCCTCGCTATACGACGAATCGCTGCGGCTGCTGGCCCGCAACGGCCTGCCGCTGCCGGCGTCCGCGGTGGAGCGCGACTGGACCCAGCCCTACCAGGCCAGCGACGAAGTCGAGCAGGCCTGGCTGGAGGTCTATCGCCACCCCGACCGCTACTGGGACCTGTATCAGCTCGGCGAAAAGCTCACCGACCTGGAAGACGCGTTTCGCTTGTGGCGTTTTCGCCACGTCACCACGGTCGAACGCGTCATCGGCTTCAAGCGCGGAACGGGCGGCACATCGGGCGTGGCATACCTGCGCAAGATGCTGGAAGTCGTGCTGTTTCCCGAGATCTGGAAGCTGCGCACCGACCTCTGATGCAGCGGCCCGGCGCCGCATGGCCGCATATGCCTGGCGGGCCGGCCCGGGGCATGCTAGAATGCGAAGTTACTTTTTGGATACGTGGCTAGGGTTTTGGCCCCCGGCGGGTTCCGACGATGGTTCCCGCAGGCATTTTCTGCCGATCTCCGGCGGAGAGCGCCGCAGCCGGAGGCGCTGTAGCTGGCGACCCCCAACACTGGAAGCGGCTCTTGCGAGCCCAAGGAAAGCACCATGAAAGAAGGCATTCACCCCGAATACCGCGAAGTCGTCTTCGCCGACCTGCAGACGGGCAGCAAGTTCATCACCCGCTCGACCGTGCAAACGCGCGAAACCATCGAGCTGGACGGCAAGACGTACCCGCTCTTCAAGTGCGACGTGACCTCCGAATCGCACCCGTTCTACACGGGCGCCCAGACCCGCATCGTCGAAACCGGCCGCGTGGAAAAGTTCCGCGCCCGCTTCGCCCGCACGGCTGGCACGGTCAAGTCCGCCTCCTGATCCGACGCTCCCTCGGAGCCTCGGCAAAAAGGCAGCCTTCGGGCTGCTTTTTTTTCCCCGCGCGGGCCGTAGCCGGGCCGCGCCGCCCGCCCGGCGCGCACCGCAGGCCGCGTCCGTCCGCGACCGCAGAAACCGCGTTCAAAAAAGGCTGGCACTTCCCGCGTCCTCGGTTACATTAACGCCCGTGTCCCCACTTTCGCTTACCACGCCGGCCCGGCTCACGTCCGTGGCCACCGCCAAACTGCCCCGGCTGATCCTGCTGGGCCTCTCGCTGGCCTACATCGTCGCCGGCCTGTTCATGCGCGACCCGTGGAAGACGGACGACGCCGTGGGGCTGGCCACGATGATCACCACCATCCGCGAGGGCGGCATCACGTGGCTGCTGCCGCAGGTGGGGCATCTGGCGCACGCCGAGGAAGGGCCGCTCATCACCTGGGTGGGCGCGATCTGCATCTGGCTGTTCGGCCCCTACATCGGCGACATCACGGCCGGACGCCTGCCCAACCTGCTGTGGTTCGCCATTACCACCATGAGCGTGTGGTACGGCACTTATCTGCTGGGCCGCCGGGCCGAGGCCCAGCCGCTGGCCCTGCCCTTTGGCGGCGAGCCGGAGCCCCGCGACTACGGGCGCATGCTGGCCGATGCGGCGCTGCTGCTCCTGCTGGCCACCGTGGGCATCCTGCAGCGCACCCACGAAACCACCGTGATCCCGGCCATCATGGCCTGCCAGGCCCTCGCCTTCTACTCGCTCGCCCGCAGCCTGGACCGTCCCTTCAGCGGCCTGACCTCGCTGGGCGTGGCGCTGGCCGCCGCCTTCCTGACCCGCGGCTGGGTGGGCGCGCTGCCCATCATGGCGGCGTCGGCGCTGGCGTTCTACCCGCGCAGCGCGCTCTGGAAGTGCAGGCGCTGGCTGCCGCTGGCGGCGGCGATCGCCGCGCTCCTGATCCTGGCCTGGTGGATTCCCGCCACCCAGGCCAGCGAATACTGGGTCCGCAACTGGAAGATCTGGAACCTCTCTTCCTTCTCCGTTCCTTCCCTGGGCGACGCGGGCCGCACCCTGCGCGACCTGCCCTGGTACCTGTGGCCCACCTGGCCGCTGGCCATGCTGGCCATCTGGCGCTGGCGCGGCTGGCTGTTCGCGCCGCACATCTGGCTGCCGCTGGCGCAGGCGGCCTGCGCCGGGTTGATCCTGTTCGCGATGGAAGAGGCGTCCGATTCCGAGTACGCGCTGCTCGCGGTGCCGTGCGCCGTGCTGGCCGCGTTTTCGCTGCCAACGCTGCGCCGCGGCGTGGTCAACACGCTGGACTGGTTCGCGGTCATGTGCTTTTCGCTGACGGCGGCCACCGCGTGGCTGGGCTGGATCGCCCTGCACTTCCGCTGGCCCGCCCAGATCGCCCGCAACATCGGGCGCCAGACCACGGGCTACGAGCCGGTGATTTCCTGGTTCGCCTTCGCGCTGGCGCTGCTCTTCACCATCGGCTGGGTGGCGGTGGTCGTCTGGCGGCTCAAGGTGAAGCCGCAGGCGCTGTGGCGCGGCACGGTGCTGTCGGCCTGCGGCCTGACCGTCACCTGGATCCTGCTGGTGCTGTTGTGGCAGCCCGCCGTGGACTACGCCCGCTCGTACCGCACGGTTTCCGGGCAGCTGGCCGAAGCGCTGGCGCAGTACCGGCAGCCCGGGGAATGCGTGCGCGGCCTGAGCCTGGGCAGCGGCCAGCGCGCGTCGTTCCTCATCTTCAACAACCTGACCTTCACTTTCGACTCGAAGTGCACGCTGGTGCTGCAACAGACCTCCAACCAGAGCCTGCGCGACAATACCGCCGCCTATAGCGACGGCGCCGAGGTCCTGTGGCAGGGCGGCCGCCGCGCGGACCGCCACGAAGTGTTCCGGCTGCTGCGCATCCCCTCCCCCCGATGACCGCAACATCCGCAGCGCCGGCAGGCTTCGGCGCAACCCTGGGCGGCATCGTCCGCCAGGCCTGGCCCGTCCTCATCAGCCAGTGGGCGGGAATATCCTTCGGCGTGCTGGACACCGCCATGACCGGCCACGCCAGCCCCGGCGACCTGGCCGCCATGGCGCTCTCCGCCTCGATCTACATCACGGTGTTCGTGGGCCTGATGGGAGTGGTGCATGCCCTCATCCCCATCCTGGCGCAGCACTTCGGCGCCGGCCGCTACGACGACGTGGGCCATGCCTGGGGCCAGGGCGTGTGGCTGTCGCTCGGACTGTCGGCGGTGGGCGCGGTTTTCATGCTGTTTCCCGATGTCTGGCTCTCGTTGTCGGGCGATGTCGATCCGGGCGTGCGCGAGCGCATCGGCTCCTATCTGCGCGCGCTGACCCTGGCCCTGCCCGCCGCCCTCGCCTTCCGCACCATCTACGCGCTCGGCACCGCCGTCTCGCGCCCCAAGCTGGTCATGTCGATCAACCTGGCGGCCATCGGCATCAAGGCGTTCTTCAACTGGCTGTTCATCTACGGCGAGCTGGGCCTGCCCGCCATGGGCGCGACGGGCGCCGGGCTCTCCACCGCCTTGGTTTCGTGGATCAGCCTGGCGCTGGGGATCTGGGTGGTGACGCACGACCGCTACTACCGGCGCTTCCACCTGCGCGTGGGCCGGCCGGACGCCCAGGCCCTGAAAGAGCTGCTGCGCCTGGGCGTGCCCATGGGCGCCTCCTACCTGGTGGAAGTGTCGGCCTTCACGTTCATGGCGCTGCTGGTGGCGCGCGAGGGCACGTTCGTCACGGGCGGCCATCAGATCATGTCCAACCTGGCGGCGCTGTGCTACATGATGCCCATGGCGCTGGGCGTGGCCACGGCCTCGCTGACCGCGCAGGCCATCGGCGCGGGCGACCTGCCGCGCGCCCACCGGACCGGCATGGCCGGGCTGGCGCTGGGGCTCATGGGCGCGGTGCTCACCGCCGCCGCGGTGCTGTCCGGCCGCCCGCTCATCCTGGCCGCCTACACCGACAACGCCGACGTGGCCGCGGTGGCCGCCACCCTGCTGGCCGTGCTGCCGCTCTTCCACCTGTTCGACTCGATGCAGTGCATCAACTCTTACCTGCTGCGCGCCTACAAGGTCGCGGTGGTGCCGCTGCTGCTGCAGACCGTGGCGCTGGCCGGCGTGGGACTGGTGGGGGGATGGTGGCTGGGCTTCGGCCCCGGCCGCGACGGCGCCGCCCGCGCCGGCATGGACGCCGTGCGCGGCCTGCTGGCGCCCGGTTCGCCGCCGGGCGCGGGCACGATGTGGATCATGGCGATGGTAGGGCTGGCCCTGTCCGCCCTGCTGCTGCACCTGTGGTACCGCCACATCGTGCGCAACCGCGGCGGCGCGGCGCTGGCGGCCTGAACAAAGGCCGGCGCGGGCGCCGGCCTTTTTCCGTGCGGGCGCTGGCCCGTCTACTTCGGCCGCTTGTCGATCACGCGGCGGGCCTTGCCCGTCAGCGTGCGCTCCACGTGGCCGGCGTCCGACACCTGCACGCGCGCGCTGACGCCGATGTGGGTCTTCACGGCATGCTGCAATTGCTTGCCCAGGGCGGCGCGCTCGGACTCCGGCAGGTTCGAGAACTCGGCCCTCACCTCGGTAAGAATCTCCAGCTCGTCCAGATTGCCCGTGCGCGAGAGCACGAGCTGGTAATGCGGCGCGAGCTGGGCGATCTTGAGCACCAGCTCCTCCACCTGCGTGGGGAACATGTTCACGCCACGCACGATCAGCATGTCGTCGCTGCGGCCGGTGATCTTGCCGATGCGGCGCATGCTGCGGGCGGTGGGAGGCAGCAGGCGCGTCAGGTCGCGCGTGCGGTAGCGCACGATGGGCATGGCTTCTTTGGTGAGCGAGGTGAACACCAGTTCGCCGGGCTCGCCGTCGGCCACGGGCTCGCCCGTGTCGGGGTTGACGATCTCGGCGTAGAAATGGTCTTCCCACACCACCGGACCGTCCTTGGTTTCCACGCACTCGCTGGCCACGCCCGGCCCCATGACCTCCGACAGGCCGTAGATGTCCACGGCGTCGATGCCGGCCTCGGCCTCGATGTCAGCGCGCATCTGGCCCGTCCAGGGCTCGGCGCCGAAGATGCCGATGCGCAGCGAGCTTTGACGCGGATCAATGCCCTGGCGGCGCTGCTCCTCCAGAATGTTGCAGAAATAGGAGGGCGTGACCATGATGATGTCCGGACGGAAATCATTGATGAGCTGCACCTGCTTTTCGGTCTGGCCGCCCGACATGGGCACGACCGTGCAACCCAGCCGTTCCGCGCCGTAATGCGCCCCCAGGCCGCCCGTGAACAGGCCGTAGCCGTAGGCCACGTGCACGGTGTCGCCCGGCTTGCCGCCCGCCGCGCGGATCGAGCGCGCCACGAGGTTGGCCCAGGTGTCGATGTCGCGCAGGGTGTAGCCCACCACAGTGGGCTTGCCCGTGGTGCCGCTGGATGCGTGGATGCGCGCGATGCGCTCGCGCGGCACGGCGAACATGCCGAACGGATAGTTCTCGCGCAGTTCCTTCTTGCTGGTGAAGGGGAACTTGGAAATGTCGGAAAGCTGCTTCAGATCGTCGGGATGCACGCCGCGTTCGTCAAAGGCCCTCTTGTAGTGCGGCACGTTCTCGTAGGCGTGCTTCAGCGTCCATTTCAGACGCTCCAGCTGAAGGGCGCGCAGCTCGTCGATGCTGGCGTGCTCGATGGGGTCCAGCCCCGGCTTGCTCATGGTGTTGGACATGGTTGTCTCTCTCCTGAAATCCTCTGGAACCGCCGCCGGCAAGACGGGCGCGCGGGCGGCGCGCCGTCTTGCCGGCGGCAGTCTCGTCATGGCGGAAATCCGTGCTCAGTCGGTTTCGGCGGCTCCGACGATCTGGCCCTTGATGCGGTAAGACCGTCCCCGGAACAGCGCCACGCTGCGGCCGTCCTGGTTGGTGACGGTGACATCGTAGACCCCGGTGCGGCCCGCGAGCGAGCGTTCCTGCGCCACGGCCGTGAGCAGGTCGCCCTCGAAGCCCGGCGCCAGGAAGTCGATGGTGCAGCCCGAGGCCACGGTGCTGACGTTGCGCGAATTGCACGAAAACGCGAAGGCGCTGTCGGCCAGCGCAAAAATGAAGCCGCCGTGGCAGGTCTTGTGGCCGTTCAGCATGTCGGCGCGCACGCGCATGGTCAGCCGCGCATAGCCGGGCGCGATCTCCTCGACCTTCATGCCCAGGCCCTGGGAGGCGGCGTCTTCGGCGTACATGGCCTGGCCCACGGCCTGCGCCAGTTCGTGCGGATCGGCGGGCGCCTCGACGGGAGGTACGTGCGTCGTCATCATTTTCCTTTGAATTGCGGTTCGCGCTTGCCCAGGAAGGCGGCCACGCCTTCCGCGTAGTCGGCGCTGCGGCCCAGCTCGCGCATCAGGTCGCGTTCGAGATCGAGCTGGGTGTCCAGATCATTGCCCAGGCTGGCCTGCAGCGCCCGCTTGGCGTAGGCCAGGCCCTTGGTGGGCGCCTGCGCGAAGTGGCGCGCGAGCCGCTCCAGCTCGGCATCGAATTCCTCGTCGGCCACGCAGCGCCAGATCATGCCCCACGCCTCGGCCTGGCTCGCGCTGATCTTGTCGCCCAGCAGCGCCAGGCCCATGGCTCGCGCGCGCCCCACCAGCCGGGGCAGCGCATACGTGCCGCCGGTATCGGGGATCAGGCCCAGCTTGCAGAACGACTGGATGAAGCTGGCCGACGCCTTGGCGATGACGAGATCGCCCGCGAACGCCAGGTTGGCGCCCGCGCCGGCGGCCACGCCGTTCACGCCGACCACCACCGGCATGGGCAGCGCGTTCAGCCGGCGCACCAGCGGCGCGTAGAACTTGTCCACGGTTTCGCCCAGGTCGGGCGGCGTGCCGTCGGGCGCGGGCTGGCGCTCGCTCAAGTCCTGCCCGGCGCAGAACCCGCGGCCGGCGCCCGTCAGCACCAGCACGCGGGCGCCTTCGGCTTCGACGCGGCCCAGCGCGTCGGCCACCTCGCCGTGCATGCGCGCGGTAAAGCTGTTCAGCTTGTCGGGGCGGTTCAGCGTGAGCCGCGCGACCCCGCCGGAGAGATCGAACAGAATGTCTTGATAGCTCATGGCGCGGCTCCCGGTCAGACGTGACGGCGGGTTTGCACCACGCGGAACCGGTTGGACACGAAGGCGGTGTCCGAAAGCGCCGCGTTGGCCGCGGGGTTGGCGCCGGTGCCGTGGAAGTCGCTGAACGCCGCCGTCTGGTTGACGAACACCGCCCCCGTGAGGTTGAGCGAAAGCGACACGCCGGCGACTTCGGCCGCGTCCTGCACGGCGGCCGCCACCTTGTCGTCCGTGGTGTAGGCCGAGAACGACAGCGCGCCGTTGCGGATCACGCTTTCGCGCGCCAGGCGGATGCTCTCTTGCGTGGAATCGGTGGCCACCAAGAAGGCGATGGGACCGAACCATTCCTGGCCGATGGCTTCATTGCCGGCCTCGGCGCGCAGCAGCAGCGGCGTGCGCACCCGCGCCTGCTCGAACTGCGGGTGCGCCAGCGCCTTGCTGTCGGCGATGACGGGCAGGCCCAGCGCCCGCGCGCGCTCGATGCGCTCCAGGATGGCCTCGCTCTGGATGGCCCCCGTGAGCTCCACCGCCTTGGCCGGGTCCGCGCCCAGTTTCTCGACGGCCGCGCCCAGCGCCGCCGCCACCTCGTCGAAGCTCGCGTGGCCCTCGGGCGTGTCGATGCCGCCGCGCGGCACGTAGATGTTCTGCGGGGCCGTGCACATCTGGCCCGAGTACAGGGCCAGCGAGAACGCCAGATTGCGCGCCATGCCCTTCAGGTCGGACGTGGAGTCGATGATGACCTGGTTCACGCCCGCCTTTTCGGTATAGACCAGCGCCTGGCGCGCATTGTTTTCCAGCCAGTCGCCGTTGGCCGTGCTGCCGGTGAAGTCCACGATCTTCACGGCCGGGTCCAGCGCCAGCGTCTGCGCGGTGTCGTCGCCCGCCTCGTGCGCGGCCAGCAGCACCACGTTGGGGTCGAAGCCCGCCTCGGCCAGCACTTCGCGCGCCACCTGCACGGTGATGGCCAGCGGCAGGATGGCGGCCGGATGCGGCTTGACGATGACGGTGTTGCCCGTGGCCAGGCTGGCGAACAGGCCCGGATAGCCGTTCCAGGTGGGGAAGGTGGAGCAGCCGATCACCAGGCCGATGCCGCGCGGCACCACGGTGAAACGCTTTTCCATGCGCAGCGGCTCGTTCTTGCCCTGCGGCTTTTCCCAGATCGCCACGCCGGGGATGCGGGACATTTCCTGCCAGGCGTAGGTCACGGCCTCGAAGCCGCGGTCCTGCGCATGCGGGCCGCCAGCCTGGAAGGCCATCATGAAGCCCTGGCCGGTGGTGTGCTGCACGGCATAGGCGATCTCGAAGCTGCGCTTGTTCAGGCGGGCCAGGATTTCCAGCGACACGCCCACCCAGTCGCGCGGGCCGGCGCGGCGCCATTGCTCCAGGGCGCGGGCCGAGGCTTCGATCAGCTTGCCGGCCGGCACGCGCGGATAGGCGATATCCAGCGGGAAGCCGTAGGGCGAGACTTCGCCGCCCACCGTGCCTTCGGCTCCCGGCAGATCCAGCGCGAAGGGCTTGCCGCGCAGCGCCTCGAAGGCGGCGCGGCCGTCTTCGTTGGCGGTTTCGCCGTAATTGCGCGGGCTGGGCGACTCCGCGAACGGGCTCCAGTAGCCGCGCTGGGCGGCGGCTTTCAGCCCTTGTTCCAGCAGCGGCTGGTGGCGTTCGAAGAAGGCTTGGGACACTGTGTCTCTCCAGATGGGAATTCGTTATGGCGCTACAGGGCGCGGAAAATCAGGTTTCCTGGTCGAAATCGAGGACCAGGCGGTCGCTGACCGGAAAGCTCTGGCAGCTCAGGATGAAGCCTCGCGCCACCTCGTAATCTTCGAGCGCGAAGTTGGCGTCCATGTCGACCTCGCCCTCGACGACCTTGCAGCGGCAGGTGGAACACACGCCGCCCTTGCAGGAATACGGCAGTTCGATGCCCTGCGCAAGCGCGGAATCGAGCACGCTGTCCTTGTTCTTGTCGATGACGAAGGTGCGGCTGTGGCCGTCCTGCACCACCGTCACCTCGCACTGGCCCTTGCCCGGCGCCTGGCGCGCCTCCTTGCCGGTGCGCAGCGCGCGCGGCCCCTTGGGCGCGCCGAACAGCTCGAACTTGATGTGGTCTTTGGGAATGCCGCGGGCCTGCAGCCGATCCACCACGCTTTCGGTCATGGTCTGCGGGCCGCAGACGAAAACGTAATCGACGTCGTCGGGGCTCATCCAGGCCGACATGAGCTGGTCGACCTTGTCGCCGTCGAGCCGGCCGTTGAAAAGCTCGATGTCCTGCGTCTCTCGGCTCATGATGTAGACCAGCGAGAACCGGTCCATGTAGAGATTCTTGAGGTCTTCGATCTCTTCGCGAAACAGCACGGCGGACGACGCGCGGTTGCCGAAGAACAGCGTGAAGCGGCTGTCGGGCTCGGTGGACAGCGCGGTCTTGACCAGCGAGAAAATCGGCGTGATGCCGCTGCCCACCGCGAAGGCCACGTAATGCCGGCTGTTGGCCGGCGAGAAGTCCACCGTGAAGCTGCCCGCCGGCGGCATGACCTCCAGGGTCTGGCCGGGCTGCAGCTCGTGGTTGGCCCAGTTCGAGAACACGCCCTCGTCCACTTTCTTGATCGCCACCCGCAGCGTCCGGTCCTGGGGCGCCGAACAGATGGAATAGGAACGGCGCAGCTCCTCGCCGTTGAGGCGGGTGCGCAGCGTGAGGTACTGGCCCGGCTGGAAGGCGAACTCGCCGGCCAGCGACTCCGGCAGGTCGAAGGTCACCACGACCGCGTCGCGCGTATTGCGCGCCACCGACGCCACCTTCAGGGAATGGAATTGATTCTGGCTCATGACAAAGCGCTCTCAGTGCGTCTTGAAATAGTCGAAAGGCTCGCGGCAGGCCACGCAGCGGTACAGCGCCTTGCAGGAAGTGGAGCCGAAGTGGCTCACCAGGCGGGTGTCGCGCGAGCCGCAATGCGGGCACTCGACGACCGGGCCCGCGGCGCGGCGGCTGATGCCGGAAATATCGATGGCCCGCTCGGCCGGGGCCGCGATGCCGTAGCCCTTGAGCGCGGCGCGGCCCCGCTCGGTCATCCAGTCGGTGGTCCAGGCCGGCGCCAGGCGGGATTCGACCCGCACCCGCGCGATGCCGCGATCCGCCAGCGTGCGCTCGATGTCCTGCGTGATCTCCCGCATGGCCGGGCAGCCCGAATAGGTGGGGGTAATCACCACCACGCAGGCGTCGCCATCCCACGACACTTCGCGCACCACGCCCAGGTCCACCACCGACAGCACGGGAATCTCCGGGTCGGGAACCTCCTGCAGCCAGGCGTAGACCTGGTCGGTGGAAACGGGCGCGGCGGCGTTCACCACTTGGCTCCCGGATAGGCGCGCGGCAGGAACTGCATTTCGGCCAGCAGGTAGCCCAGCTCCTCGGTGTGCCGTCCCTGGCGGCCGCCGCGCAGGGCGGGCAGGTCGGCCGCCGCCTCGTCGGGCACGGCCAACGTGGCTTCTTCCAGCACCTCGCGCACGTGGCGCAGCCAGGGCGCGCGCAGGGCCGCCAGCTCGCAGCCGATGCCGCGCGCCGCCATGTCCTGGTCGACCGCGTCGTCGGCGAACAGCTCGCCCGTGTAGCGCCAGGCCTCGTCGATGGCGGCCTGCATCTTGGCGTGGCTCTCCGCCGTGCCGTCGCCCAGGCGCACCACCAGGTCGGAGGAGCGGCGCACGTGATAGGTGACTTCCTTGAGCGCCTTGGCCGCGATGGCGGCCACCCGCTCGTCGGCGGATTTCTCGAGTTTCTGCAGCAGGAAGTAATGCCACACGTCGAACAGGAACTGGCGCGCCATGGTGTCGGCGTAATTGCCGTTCGGGCGCTCGACCAGCAGCGCGTTGTGGAACTGGTGCGCGTCGCGCAGGTAGGCCAGCGCGTCTTCGTCGCGGCCCGCGCCCTCGACCTCGCCGGCCAGCGTCAGCCACAGGCGGGCCTGGCCCAGCAGGTCGAGCGCGGTGTTGGTCAGGGCCAGGTCTTCTTCCAGCACCGGGCCGTGGCCGGTCCAGGCGGACAGGCGCTGCGACAGGATGAGCGCGGTGTCGCCCAGGCGCAGCAGGTATTCGAACAGCGTCTTGTCCATGTCTCCTCCCGCCGCCTACATGTGCTTGATTTCTTCGGGCATCGGGAAGAACGTGGGATGCCGGTAGACCTTGCTGTTGGCCGGCTCGAAGAGCGGGTCCTTGTCGCCGGGGCTGCTGGCCACGATGTCGGCCGCGCGCACCACCCAGATGCTCAGTCCTTCGTTGCGCCGCGTGTAGACGTCGCGGGCATGGTTGATCGCCATTTCGGCGTCGGGCGCGTGCAGGCTGCCCACGTGCTTGTGCGCCAAGCCGTGCTGGCTGCGGATGAACACTTCCCACAGAGGCCAGTGCTTGCTCATGATGGATATCCTCGACGCCGGCGCGCGGAGCCGCGCGCCGGACTGCAATGATGGAAAAGAAAGAAAACCCGCTGGAAAACGGCGGCCGTCAGCCGCCTCAGGCGGCCTTGCGCGCCGCCTGCTTCTCGGCATGGGCGACCAGGGCGTCGCGCACCCAGGCGCCCTCTTCGTGCGCCTTCACGCGCGCGGCCAGGCGCTCACGGTTGCAGGGCCCGTTGCCCTTGATGACCGCGTAGAACTCGTCCCAGTCGATCTCGCCGAAGTCGTAGTGACCCCGTTCGGGATTCCACTTGAGATCGGGATCCGGGATGGTGAGCCCCAGGTACTCGGCCTGCGGCACGGTCTGGTCCACCATCTTCTGGCGCAGCTCGTCGTTGGAAAAGAGCTTGATCTTCCAGGCCATGGACTGGGCGCTGTTGGGCGAATCGGCGTCGGAGGGACCGAACATCATCAGCGCCGGCCACCACCAGCGGTTCAGCGCGTCCTGGCACATGGCCTTCTGCTCGGGCGTGCCGTGCAGGCACATCTGGATGAGCAGGTCGTAGCCCTGGCGCTGGTGGAACGACTCTTCCTTACAGACGCGCACCATGGCGCGCGCATAGGGGCCGTAGGAGCAGCGGCAGAGCGGGATCTGGTTGATGATGGCCGAGCCGTCGACCAGCCAGCCGATCATGCCGATGTCGGCCCAGGTGAGCGTGGGGTAATTGAAGATGCTGGAGTACTTGGCGCGCCCGGCGTGCAGATCGTCGATGAGATCCTCGCGCGACACGCCCAGCGTCTCGGCGGCGCTGTACAGGTACAGGCCATGGCCGGCCTCGTCCTGCACCTTGGCCAGCAGGATGGCCTTGCGCTTGAGCGACGGCGCGCGCGTGATCCAGTTGCCTTCCGGCAGCATGCCCACGATTTCGGAGTGCGCGTGCTGCGAGATCTGGCGCACCAGGGTCTTGCGGTAGGCATCGGGCATCCAGTCCTTGGGCTCGATGCGCACGCCGTCGTCAATGCGGCGCTGGAACGTCTGTTCGCGGCCTTCGAGCTGGTCCGCGGTCTTGACCTGCTTGACGCCGGTTTCGACGAGTTGAGCGTACATGTCTGTCTCCTGGTGACGGCTCTTGCGGTAGCGCAAAGCGCAATGCCGGCATTGCCGTTATTCAGCAGGATTATTTAATACAAAAAATTCATTGTCAAACCCAAATCTGTATCACATTGGATTTATGTATCATGTTGGCGATCCCCATACCGGCCGCTTCCGGCCCTCCTTATGGCAAACCCTCAGTCGCCCCTGGACCGCTTTCTCTCCCGTCTGCTGAAGCAGGACCCGCCCCGAGCCAAATCCTTGTGCGTGAGCCTGCTGGGCGACGCGCTGGCGCCGCACGGCGGGGCCATCTGGCTGGGCGACCTGATCGCGCTGCTGGCGCCGCTGGGCATCAACGAACGGCTGCTGCGCACCAGCGTCTTCCGGCTGGTGGCGCAGAACTGGCTGCAATCCGAGCGGCACGGCAGGCGCAGCCTCTACCTGCTGTCCGAACAGGGCCAGCGCAACACGGCCCACGCCTCGCAGCGCATCTACGAAGGCCCGCCCCAGGAATGGAACGGGGAATGGACACTGGTGGCCCTGCCCCGCATCGGCAACGGGCTGGCCGAGCGCGCCGAACTGCGCCGCGAACTGGTATGGGAAGGCTTCGGCATGATCGCGCCCGGGCTGTTCGCCCACCCGCACACCGAGGCGCGCGCCGCGCACGACATCCTGGAAAAGCTGGGCATACCCGACCGCGCGCTGGTGCTGTCGGCGCGCGACCTGGCCGGCGCGGGCGGGCTGCCCATCGCCAGCCTGGCGCCGCAATGCTGGAATCTGGAAAACGTGGCGGAACAGTACCGGCAGTTCACGCGCCATTTCGCGCCGCTGGAAAAATTGCTGGACGAGCCGCCCGCCCCGGAGCAGGCCTTCGCCGCCCGCGTGCTGCTGCTGCACAGCTGGCGGCGGATCGTGCTGCACGACCCCCAGCTTCCAACTCCCATGCTGCCTGAGAACTGGCCCGGCCACCCGGCGCGCCAGCTTTGCGGCCGCCTCTACTGGAAGCTTTTCGACGCCTCCGAGGCCCATCTGCAGGCCATGGCGGGGCAGGACAACGAACGCTACGCGCCGCTGGCGCCCGAAGCCGCGCTGCGGTTCGGCGGCCGGCCGCCTGGCTGAGCCGGCGCCAGCTTCGCCCCTGATTTTTCCCCGAGGGTTCTTCCGCGGTTCTTCCCCGATTCGCCCGCGGCTACAGCGCCACGCCCAGGGTGTCGAGATGCAATTCGCCCGCCGCTTCGCGGGCCGGCCCGGGTCCCTGCAGCCCGCGCGCCTGGCCGATGAAGCTGAGCGTCCAGCGCGCGCGTACCGGCCGGCCGAGCGCGGCGCCGGTGTCGGCGTCCACCCCGCTGGGCACGTCCAGCGCCAGCACCGGCACGCTCCAGCCATTGAGCTCGTCGATGACCGCCTGCCAGTCGGCGCCCAGGGGACGGTTCAGGCCGATGCCGAATAATCCGTCCAGCACCACGTCCGGCGCGGGACCCGCTTCCAGGACCGCCGACTCGGCGCCGCCCTCCTCGCGCCAGCCGGCCAAAGCACGGGCCGCGTCGGCCGGCAGCCGGTCGGCGCCGCCCGGCATCGCCACGCGCACCCGGTAGCCCGCGCGCCGCAGCAGCGTGGCCGCCGTCAGCGCATCGCCGCCGTTGTTGCCGGGGCCGGCCAGCGCCAGCACCGACGCGCCGGGGGGAAAACGGGCCTGAATGAAGGCCGCCGCGGCGGCGCCCGCCAGCGGCATGAGCGAGCGCCCCTGCGCCAGGGCCCGGCGCTCGGCGCTGCGGATATCGGCTACGGAATGGAAGGTCATGGCCAGCCTCCGGCGGATGGGCGCCGGCCCGGCGACGCCACGCGGGCCGCGCGCACACGAAAAACGCGGACCGCCATGCCCGACGGCCCGGCTCCGCTACACCTTCAGGAAGTGCTCGCGGTAGTACTTCAGCTCTTCGATGGATTCGTAGATGTCGGCCAGCGCCTCGTGCCGGCTCTTTTTCTCGAAGCCCTTGTACACGGCGGGCGCCCAGCGCCGCGCCAGCTCCTTGAGCGTGCTGACGTCGAGGTTACGGTAATGGAAGAACTGCTCCAGGCGCGGCATGTACGCGAACATGAAACGGCGGTCCTGGCTGATGGTATTGCCGCACAGCGGCGACTTGCCGGCCGGAACGTGCTGCGCGAGGAACGCCAGCAGCGTATCCTCTGCCTGCTCCTCGGAAATCGTGGACGCGCGCACCTTGTCGATGAGGCCGCTCTTGCCGTGCGTGGACTTGTTCCAGCTGTCCATGGCGTCGAGCAGGCTGTCCGGCTGGTGCACGACCAGCACCGGGCCTTCGGCGACGACGGTCAGGTCGGCCTCGGTCACCACCACGGCGACTTCGATGATGCGCTCTTTCGCGGGATCCAGGCCGGTCATTTCCATGTCGAGCCAGACCAGTCGGTTTTCGTTCACAGCCATATAATTTACCTATAAAACACGCGATTTTCGCACATCCCCATCCGGGAGCACCGCCTCATCCATGTTTACCCTGCTGTTCGTCGCATTCCTGCTGGCCGATATCGCGGTCCGATTCTGGCTGGCCTCGCGCCAGATCCGCCACGTGGCGCTCAACCGCGGCGAGGTGCCGGCCGAATTTTCGCACCGGATCGGCCTGGCCAGCCACCAGCGCGCGGCCGACTACACGGTGGCGCGCGTCAAGCTGGGCTTGCTGGAGCGCACCTACGACGCCATCGTGCTGGTCTGTCTGACGCTGCTGGGCGGCCTGCAGGCCATCGACCTGGCGGTCGCCGGCGTGGTTTCCAACGATTTCCTGCGCCAGTTGCTGCTGCTGGCCACGGTGGCGCTGCTGCTGGGCCTGCTCGGACTGCCGTTCACGCTGTGGCGGCAGTTCCGGCTGGAGGCGCGGTTCGGCTTCAACCGCATGACGCCCGGCCTGTTCGCGAGCGACGCCGTCAAGGGTCTGCTGGTGGCGGCCGTGCTGGGCCTGCCGCTGGCGGCCGCCGTGCTCTGGCTCATGGGCAGCGCCGGCCCGTACTGGTGGATCTGGGCCTGGGCGCTCTGGACGGTGTTCAACCTGTCCCTGCTCATCGTCTATCCGATGTTCATCGCGCCGCTCTTCAACAAATTCACGCCGCTGCAAGACCCCGAACTGGCGGGCCGCATCCAGCGGCTGGCGCAGCGCTGCGGCTTCGCGCTCAACGGCCTTTTCGTCATGGACGGCTCGCGCCGCTCGGCCCACGGCAACGCATATTTCACGGGTTTCGGCCGCTCGCGCCGCATCGTGTTCTTCGACACGTTGCTGGCCCGGCTGAACGCCGACGAGATCGAAGCCGTGCTTGCGCATGAGCTGGGCCATTTCGCCAAGCGCCACATCATCCGGCGCGTGCTCATCAGTTTCGCCGCCGCGCTGGCCTTTTTCGCCCTGCTAGGCTGGATCTCCCGGCAGCCCTGGTTCTACGTCGGCCTGGGCGTGCTGCCCCAGCTCGGCGGGCGCAACGACGCCATGGCCCTGCTGCTCTTCTTCCTGGCGATCCCCGTGTTCACCTTCATGTTCACGCCGCTGGCGAGCTGGTATTCCCGCCGCGACGAGTTCGAGGCCGACCGCTATGCCGCCCAGCAGAGCTCGCCCGAGCGCCTGGTTTCCGCCCTGGTCAAGCTGTACGACGACAACGCCGCCACCCTCACCCCCGATCCCGTGCATTCCGCCTTCTACGACAGCCATCCGCCCGCGGCGGTGCGCATCCGCCACCTCATGGCGGGCGCGGCATGAGCGGCGCCCGGCCCGCCACACGCGCCCGCCAGGCAACCCGTCCCGATGCGGGCCTCGAAGGCCGCATCATCGCCGCCCACGGCCGCCACTACACGGTGGAACTGCCCGACGGCAGCCTGCGCAAATGCTTCCCGCGCGGCAAAAAGGCGGGCGCCGCGGTGGGCGACCGGGTCCGCATCGCGCCGCAAGGGCGCGACGAAGGCGCCATCGACGCCATACTCCCGCGGCGCAACCTGCTCTACCGTTCCGACGAAATGCGGTCCAAGCAGTTCGCCGCCAACGTGGACCAGTTGCTCATCGTGGTCGCGGTGGAGCCGACCTTTTCGGACGATCTCACCGGACGCGCGCTGGCCGGCGCCTGGAGCGCGGGCATTTCCCCCCTGGTAATCCTGAACAAGGCGGACATCGCGGGCGCGCTGCCCGCGGCGCGGGCGCGGCTCGCCCCCATCGCCGCCCTGGGCGTGGACATCATCGAACTCAGCGCCCTGGAGCCCGGACGCGTCCACAGCCTGCTCGCGCCCCGGCTGGCCGGGCGCACCAGCCTGCTGCTGGGGCAGAGCGGCATGGGCAAATCCACCCTGCTCAATGCCCTGGTTCCGGACGCCGGCGCCGCCACGCGCGAACACTCCACGGCGTTGGACATGGGCCGGCACACCACCACCAGCACGCGGCTGTACCACCTGCCCGAACCGGGCGGCGACCTGATCGACTCCCCCGGCTTCCAGGCTTTCGGGCTGCAGCACCTGAGCCGCGAAGACATCATCCGGGGCTTTCCGGAATTCGCCGGCCCCATCGAACACTGCCGATTCTACAACTGCACGCACCGGCACGAGCCGGGCTGCGGCGTGGTGGCCGCGCTGGGCGAAGGCCGCATCGACCCGTCGCGCTATGCGCTCTACCAGCGCATTCTCGAAGAAAACGAAGCCGGCCAGCAGCGCTATTGAGCGGGGCGCGCCATGGGCCGCTCGCCCTCAGCCCAGACCATTGCGCACCAGATGATAGAGGTTGCGCAGCATGCCCGCCGTCGCACCCCAGATGAAATGCTTGCCGTAGGACATGGCGTAATAGCGCCGCACCCGGCCGTCTTCCAGCCTGGCCTCGTAAAGGCGGTGATTGGCCGGGTCCATCAGGAACGCCAGCGGCACCTCGAATACTTCGGCCACCTCGCAGGCATCGGGCGCCAGGGCGAAACCCGGGCGCACCAGCGACACGACGGGCACGATGGAAAACCCCGTGGCGGTCAGGTAGGGCGGCATGCTGCCCATGACCTCCACATGTCCGGAAGGCAGGCCGGTTTCCTCTTCGGCCTCGCGCAGCGCCGCCGCCACCGGCGTGGGGTCGCTTGTCTCGATGCGGCCGCCGGGAAAGCTGACCTGGCCGGCGTGCTCGTGCAGGTGCGCGCTGCGCTGCGTGAGCATCACCCGGATGCCGTCTTCGCGCGTGACCAGCGGGATGAGCACCGCGGCGGGCACCGGCTCGCCCTCCCGGCCGGGATAGCGCAGGTCGTTGTCGCGCGAGAGCTCGAGCTTCCAAGTGTCGGGTCGCGCCAGCATGCCGCGCAAGCGGTCGGGCGTGAGCAACTGAGGCGACACCGGGGCCAGGGTGTCGTTGGCAACCACCCAGGGTTGCGCTGCGGGGTCGAATCCCGGCCGGGCCAGCGGCCTGCGCGGCCTGGGAGTAGACGAAGAATCAGACATGCGGCTATTCAGAAAGAAAAAGGCACCTTCACAGGTGCCTTTTTTAACCCGGAAATCCGTATCGGACGAATACGCATGAGAACAGCGCGGACGTCCGACACGGGCGGGGCCGTGCGCCGATGAGCGATCAAGCCGCCGAGGCTTGCTTGCTGACCAGCTTTTCCTTGATGCGAGCCGACTTGCCCGAGCGGTTGCGCAGGTAGTACAGCTTGGCGCGGCGCACGTCGCCGCGGCGCTTCACTTCGATGCCGGCGATCTGCGGCGAGTAAAGCTGGAACGTACGCTCCACGGCTTCGCCCGACGAGATCTTGCGCACGGTGAACGCGGAGTTCAGGCCGCGGTTGCGCTTGGCGATGACCACGCCTTCGTAGGCCTGAACGCGCTTGCGCGTGCCTTCGACCACGTTCACGCTCACGACGACGGTGTCGCCGGGGGCGAATTCGGGCATGGGCTTGCCGCCGGTGAGGCGGGCGATTTCTTCCTGTTCCAGGATAGCGATGAGGTTCATGAGAACTCCTAGGTCATCGTGACGTTGCGGCCTGATTTGCCGGTATTGTTCGTACCGATCGGTGTTGTTCGTGCCAATCCGCGATCGGTGCAGATGGACGGAACCGGCAGGCTTGCGCCGCCGCCCCGGCCATCCTCGTATGCCGCAAGCAGAGGATGAGATTTGGCAAACCAATGATTCTACACCAAAAACACCCCGTGGCATGGGAGTAACATCCTTCCCTTTGCACGGCCGCGCATTGCGGTACGCTTGCGCCCTGGCTGTAACAAACCTGTCATCCCGCGCCCACCTCGCTCATGTCGTATTCGTCCCTGATATTGGTCGTCCTGGCGGCAATGGCCCATGCCACATGGAACCTGCTCGCCAAGCGCGCGGCCATGGTGGGTGCGCCCTTCGTCTTCGCCTATGGGCTTTGCGCCTCGCTGCTCTATGCGCCCTGGGTGATCTGGGTGCTGCTGCACGACGGCATGAACTGGACCTGGCCGGTGGCGGGCGCCATCCTGGCCTCCAGCCTGTTGCACCTGGGCTACAGCCTCTGCCTGCAAAAGGGCTACCAGGTGGCCGACCTGTCGGTGGTGTACCCCATTGCCCGGGGCACCGGCCCGCTGCTCTCGTCCATGGGCGCCTATCTGCTGCTGCGCGAGCCGGCCAGCACCTCCGGCATCCTGGGCATGCTCTGCGTGGTGGGCGGCGTGCTGCTGATTGCCACGCAGGGACGGCTGGCCATCTTCCGCAATGCCCACGCCTGGGTGGGCGTGCGCTGGGGCCTGGTGATCGGGCTTTTCATTGCGGCCTACACCGTGGTCGACGCCTACGGCGTCAAGGTGCTGCTCATCAGCCCCGTGCTCTTCGACTGGTTCACCTGCGTGACACGCACCACCATGATGGCCCCGCACATGCTGCGTCGCCGCGCACAGAGCTGGGAAGCCATGCGCGGCTACTGGGGCCTGGCGGCGGCGGTCGGATTCCTGTCGCCGCTGGGCTATATCCTGGTGCTGTATGCGCTGCAGCATGGCGCGCCGCTCAGCCTGGTGGCGCCGGCCCGCGAAATGTCGATGATGCTGGGCACCCTGGCGGGCATGTTCCTGCTGCGCGAAAAAGTGGGCGCAGGCCGCCTGGCCGGCTGCTTTTCCATTCTGCTGGGCGTGGTGCTGCTGGGTTCGGCCTGAGGACGCCGCCAGGCCCGGGCGTGCCGGCGCGTCCTAGAAGCCGGCCGGCGCGTCCTAGAAGCCGGCCGCCGCGCCCAGCCACATCAGCGCGGGAATCATGGCGCCCCAGGCCAGCACCATGGCGATGTCGGCGACGATCTGCCGCGTGGTGAGCCCATGGGACACCGGCTGCACGGCGGCGGCGTCCAGGCCGCGCTCTTCGGCGGCCCGCGGCTTGCCCGCCCGCAACCCGCCCACGGGCGAAGCCGGCCGTGCCGCCGGCGATTGCAGCGTGTCCGCCGATGGCGCCGGGGGGAACGGCCAGCGCGCGGGCAGCCCCGCAGCCAGGCTGGGCGACACCGGGGCCTGCGCCGCCGGCTGCGAAGATTTGCGCGCGCCCGGAATGGCCAGCCTGGCCAGCTTGCGGCAGGCGGCGCGCACGCTGAGCCCGGCCGGGCTCAGCGCGGCGCCCAGGACACGGCCCGGCTCGTTGGTGAAAGTGCCGTTGACGGCAGTGCTGAGGTCGGTGCTGATGGCGGTGCTCATGCGATGGGCTCCTTGGCGCGGACAGGCCGCAAGGGGTCGGACAGCGAAGGGGGGGCCGAAAGCGGCGGCGGCTCGAACAGCGACAGCTGCCCGGCCGGCACGGCGTGGCCTCCCGGTTTGCGCCCGACGGGAACGGCAGGCCGTTCCGGCACGGGCCGGATGAAACGATGGCAATCCAGCGTGAGGCGCTGGCGGTTCAGCCCCGCCTTGCGGGCGGCGACGGCAAACCGCTGGCGCAGCAGATCGGCCCAGATGCCGGTGCCGCGCATGCGCGAGCCGAAATTGGGGTCGTTGCGACGCCCGTTGCGCAGGTCTTCAACCCGATGCAGCACGCGCTGGGCGCGGTCGGGGAAATGGGCGAGCAGCCAGTCCTCGAACAGGGTTTTCACTTCCCAGGGCAGCCGCAACACGGTGTAGCTGGCATAGTGCGCGCCCGCCGCCTGGGCTTGCTGGAGAATGTGTTCGAGGGATTCATCGTTGATGAAGGGAATGATGGGCGCCACCAGCACGCCTACCGGCACGCCGGCCTGGGCGAGGCGGCGCACGGCCTCGAGCCTGCGCCAGGGCGCGGAGGCGCGCGGTTCCAGGGTGCGGGCCATGTCGGCGTCGAGGGTGGTGATGCTCATGTAGACCGCCGCCAGGTTCTGCTGCGCCAGGGGAACGAGCAGATCCAGGTCGCGGGCGACCAGGGCGTTCTTGGTGACGATGCTGAGCGGATGCCGGGTTTCGAGCATGAGCTCGAGCAGGCCGCGGGTGAGCCGCCATTCGCGCTCGATGGGCTGGTAGGGATCGGTGGCCGATCCGATGTTGATGGGCGACACGCGGTAGCCCGGCCGGGCCAGTTCGGCCCGCAGCGCGGGCACGGCATTGCTTTTGGCGATGAGCCGGGTTTCGAAATCGAGCCCGGGCGAATAGCCCAGGTAGGCATGGGTAGGCCGTGCGTAGCAGTAGACGCAGCCATGCTCGCAGCCCCGGTAGGGATTGACCGCCAGCTCGAAGGGAATGTCGGGCGAATCGTTGCGCGAGAGCATCTTGCGCGCCGCCTCGGGCGTGACCGTGGTTTGCGGCGCGGCCCCGGACTCGGCCCGGATGGGAATGACCGGCGCGCCGCCTGGAACCGGGGCAGGCTCTGCCCGTGGGTTCGGCACAAAATCGGGGGCGGAATCAACGAAGTCGGGAGGAAGATCCGTGGCTGACCAGCCGTCGTCGACCGGCACGCGCTCATCGCGCTCGAAGCGATGCCGCACATTAGTAACCGCACCCCGACCGCGCAAGGCGGCGGGGGCGGCAGCCGGGGACCCAGAACCGGCGAGAAAAGAATGATCAGTGCGTGCCATGGAAACTACTGTACAAAAACACAGTAGTTTTGGCAAGCGCCTAAACCCTTTTCGTAAGGCAGTCCCACTTTACCGCAAGACGCAAACGCCGTCTGGACAAATCGATTTCACCAGGCGATATCGCCCTGCAAGCCGCGCCAGATAACGGTTTGGCAGAAAAACAACAGCCCTCGGCGCGCGTTTTCCCGCCTGCCCCGGCGGGCTCAGCGCAGCATGCCAGCCGCCGCCGTCTGGTGCGTGGCCTCGTCGATGAGAATGAACGCGCCGGTGGCCGGAACGTCGTCGTAGCGGTCGGCCGGCAGCGCCTCGCGCGTGGCCAATGTCACACGGCCGATGTCGTTCATGTTGAGCGCCGCGTCGGCCCGCGCCACTTCCTCCAGCTCATGGATGTCGCGCACCGCGTGCACGGCGCGCACCCGCGCCGACGTGAGCCGCGTGCCATGCTTGAGCAGATAGCGGCGCGAAGGATTCAAGGGCTGCGCGTCGAGCCAGCACAACTCCGCGTCGAACTCGCGCGTCACGCGCGCGGGGGCCTGCGCATGCGAGATGATGTCGCCGCGGGAGACGTCCACGTCGCGGTCCAGCACCAGGGTCACCGAATCACCCGCCACCGCCTCGTCGAGCGCGCGGTCGAAGGCGCGCAGCTCGCGCACCACCGCGGCGGTGCCTGCGGGCTGCACGACGATCTCGTCGCCCGGTCGCAGCACGCCGCTGGCCACGCGCCCGGCGTAGCCCCGGAAATCGTCCTTGCTGTCGCCGCCGTGGCGCGCTACCCACTGCACCGGAAAGCGCAGCGGCAGCCCACGCCCGTCGGACGCCAGGTCGAGCGACTCCAGCAGCGTCAGCAGCGGCTCCCCCGTGTACCAGGGTGTGCGGGCCGAAGGCGTCACCACGTTGTCGCCATTGAGCGCGGACAGCGGCAGCGCGTGAAAATGCGCGATGCCCAGCTTGGCGGCCAGCCTGCCGTAGGCCGCTTCGATGCGCGCGAACACCTCGCGGTCCCAGTCCACCAGGTCCATCTTGTTGACCGCCACCACGATGTGGCGGATGCCGAGCAGCTGGGCGATGGCGCTGTGCCGCTTCGTCTGCGGCAGCAGCTCGCCGCTGGCCGCGCGCGTGGCGTCGATGAGAATGATGGCCGCATCGGCGGTGGACGCGCCCGTCACCATGTTGCGCGTGTACTGCTCGTGCCCCGGCGCGTCGGCGATGATGAACTTGCGCGCCGGCGTGGAAAAGTAGCGGTAGGCCACATCGATGGTGATGCCCTGCTCGCGCTCGGCCTCCAGCCCGTCGGTCAGCAGCGAGAGGTCGATGCCGTCGCCCGCCACGCGCTTGTGCTTGGCGCGCGAGATCGCGGCCAGCTGGTCGGCGAAGACGCCCTTGCTGTCATAGAGCAGCCGGCCGATGAGGGTGGACTTGCCGTCGTCCACCGAACCCGCCGTAATCAGGCGCAGCACGCCGGCGTCGGCGCCGGAGAGGAAAGAGTCGTTGATTGCGTTCATGTGCGTGTGTCCTTGCCGGCGGGCCGGCGCGATGCTCGATCAGAAATAGCCTTCCTTCTTGCGGCGCTCCATGGACGCCTCGGAGGTCTGGTCGTCCATGCGCGTGGCGCCGCGTTCGGTGATGTCGGTGACCGCCGTCTCGGCGATGATGGCCGCCGCGTCGGCGGCCTCCGAGGCCACCGGGCAGGTGCAGGAAATATCGCCCACGGTGCGAAAGCGCACCGGCAGGCGCTCGACCTGCTCGCCTTCCTGCGGCGGCGTCAGCCGGGTCACCGGAACCAGCAGGCCCTTGCGCCGCACCACCTCGCGCTCGTGGCTGTAATAGATGGAAGGCAGCGAGAGCCCTTCGCGCTGGATGTACTGCCATACGTCCAGCTCGGTCCAGTTCGAGATCGGGAACACCCGCATGTTCTCGCCGGGATGCACGCGCGTGTTGTAGAGATTCCAGAGCTCCGGCCGCTGGGCCTTGGGATCCCACTGGCCGAACTCGTCGCGGAAGGAAAAGATGCGCTCTTTGGCGCGGGCCTTTTCCTCGTCTCGGCGCGCGCCGCCGATACACGCGTCGAAGCCGAATTCCTCGATGGCCTCCAGCAGCGTCACGGCCTGGGCGGCATTGCGCGAATCGGTTTCCCGCCGCAGCACCACGCTGCCGCGCCGGATCGAATCTTCGACGCTGCGCACGATGAGGGTTTCGCCCAGTTCGGCCGCGCGCCGGTCGCGGAATTCGATGACCTCGTCGAAGTTGTGGCCGGTGTCGATGTGCATGAGCGGAAACGGAAACCGGCCGGGGCGGAATGCCTTCTCGGCCAGCCTCAGCAGCACGACCGAATCCTTGCCCCCCGAGAACAGGAGCACGGGGCGGGCGCATTCGGCCGCGACCTCCCGCAGAATGAAGATCGCTTCCGATTCCAGCCAATCGAGATGGCTGCGTTGGAGCACGGCTGACATAATGGATACTCTCCCGATACAGAATGGATTTCGCGGACGCTCAAGCGGCCGGCGCAATGGAAATGACCCGGTTGCCCGCATGCAGGCCGCATTCCTTGGAATCCGACGATTCCCACCACCAGCGCCCGGCCCGCACGTCCTCGCCCGGGCGGATGGCGCGGGTACAGGGTTCGCAGCCGATGGACGGATAGCCCTGGTCATGCAGCGGGTTGTAGGGAATGCCCAGGCCGCGGATCACAGTCCAGACTTCGTCTTCGCTCCACTCGGCCAGCGGATTGAACTTGCGCAGGCCGAACACCGGGTCGTCTTCCTCCAGGGCCAGTTCGCCGCGCGTGGCGGACTGGGCGCGCCGCTGCCCGGTGATCCACGCCCCGCGCCCGGCCAGCGCGCGGCGCAGCGGCTCGACCTTGCGGATCTGGCAACAGGCTTTGCGCAATTCGACGCTTTCGTAAAACGCATAGGCGCCGTGCGCCGCGACGTGCGCCTGCACGGCCGCGGCGTCCGGCCGGTACACGGTGATTTCCCGCCCGTAGCGCGCGCGCACGGCATCCAGCACCCCCAGGGTTTCCGCATGCAGGCGGCCCGTGTCCAGCGTGAACACCTGCAGATCGAGGCCCGCATCGAAAATGGCATGGGTGAGCACCATGTCCTCGGCCGCCAGCGAGGAAGCCAGCGCGGCGTCGGGATGCCGCTCGCTAATGCCGCGCAGGCTGGCGAGCAGCCGCGTCCAGCGCTGCGCCGCGCCGCTGGGAAGCCCGGCGGCGGCCGCGCCCGAGGGAGCGCCCGCAGATGCGTGCCCCGAGAGATCCGGCCGGCTCATGGCTGCACCGCGAAAATGCGCGCGTGCCGCGGCCGCGCCAGCAGCGGGTCGCCCTGGCGCAGGTCGAGCTCGCGGTACACCGCCTGCGGCACTTCGGCCTCGATGAGCGCGCCGGCGTCTTCCCGCACCAATTCCAGGAAGGCACTGGGCCCGGCCAGGTAGGCATGTGACAGGCGCACCGGAATACCTTCGCCGTCCGCGCGCCAGCGCTGCACTTCGAAGTCGTGCGGCCTGACGTAGGCGGTCGCACCCAGCGGCTCGTCCTGCGCCAGCCCCGGCGCGGGCAGCGACAGCCCGGCGCCTTCCCAGACGCCTGCGCGCGCCGTGCCCGCGAGCTGGTTCACATCGCCCAGGAATCCATACACGAACGGGGTGGCCGGCGCTTCCCACACCTCGCGCGGCGTGCCGACCTGCTCGATGCGCCCGGCATTCATGAGCACGACGCGGTCGGACACTTCGAGCGCCTCTTCCTGGTCGTGCGTCACGAAGACGCTGGCCACGTGCAGCTCGTCGTGCAGGCGCCGCAGCCAGCGCCGCAGCTCCTTGCGCACCTTGGCGTCGAGCGCCCCGAAAGGCTCGTCCAGCAGCAGCACCCGGGGCTCCACGGCCAGCGCGCGCGCCAGCGCGATGCGCTGGCGCTGTCCGCCCGAAAGCTGGGCGGGATAGCGGTCGGCCAGCCAGTCGAGCTGCACCAGGTTCAGCAACTCGTGCACCTTGCGCCGGATTTCGGTTTCGGAAGGACGCTGCGACCGGTGCTTGACGCGCAGGCCGAAAGCCACGTTCTCGAACACCGTCATGTGCTTGAAGAGCGCGTAATGCTGGAAGACGAAGCCCACCTGGCGCTGGCGCACGTCCACCGCGGTGGCGTCCTCGCCCGCGAACAGCACGCTGCCCGAATCCGCCGATTCCAGGCCGGCGATGATGCGCAGCAGCGTCGTCTTGCCACAGCCGGAGGGCCCCAGCAGGGCGACCAGCTCGCCCGTTTCGATGTGCAGGGATACGTCGTCCAGCGCCCGGAACGCGCCGAAGCGCTTGGACAGGTTGCGAACTTCTATGCTCATATTCAATCTCCGCCTAGGGTCGTCAGGCCAGGGCCGGGCGCGTCGGCGCGGGCGCGGGCCGCTCCAGCGGCACGGGCTCGTCCTGGCGCGCCCGGGCATTGCGCCACTCGACCACGTTCTTGGCCACCAGCGTCACCAGCGCCAGCAGGGCCAGCAGCGACGCCACCGCGAACGCGGCCGCGTACTGGTACTCGTTGTAGAGAATCTCCACGTGCAGGGTCATGGTGTTGGTCAGACCGCGTATCTGGCCCGACACCACCGACACCGCGCCGAATTCGCCCATGGCGCGGGCATTGCACAAAATGGCGCCGTACAGCAGTCCCCACTTGATGTTGGGCAGCGTCACGCGCCAGAAGATCTGCCAGCCGCTCGCGCCCAGCGTCAGCGCGGCCTGCTCTTCTTCGCTGCCCTGCGCCTGCATGAGCGGGATCAGCTCGCGCGCCACGAACGGAAACGTGACAAACAGCGTGGCGATGACAATGCCGGGCACCGCATAGACGATCTTCAGGTCGTGCGCCTGCAGCCAGCCGCCGAACCAGCCCTGCGTGCCGAACAGCAGCACGAACACCAGGCCGGCCACCACCGGCGACACCGAAAACGGCAGATCGATCAGGGTGATGAGAAACTGCTTGCCCCGGAACTGGAAGCGCGTAATGGCCCAGGCCGCGGCCACCCCGAACACCAGGTTCAGGGGCAAGGCGATCGCGGCGACCAGCAGCGTGAGGCGTATGGCGGCCAGCGCGTCGGGCTCCACGATGGCGGCCAGATAGAGATCCCAGCCTTTGCGCAGGGCTTCGGTGAACACGGCGGCCAGCGGCACGAGCAGGAACAGCGCCAGGAACGCCAGGGCCACGCCCAGCAGCGCGCCGCGCACCCAGCGCGGCTCGGTCAGGTGGGCGGGACGATCGACGACGCTCATGCCAGCCTCCCCAGGCCGCGCCGGGCCTGCCAGCCCTGCAGCAGATTGATGACGAACAACAGCGCGAACGACAGCGCGAGCATGACCGTGGCGATGGCCGCGGCGCCCGCGTAGTCGAACTGCTCCAGCTTGGCGATGATGAGCAGCGGCGTGATCTCGGACACCATGGGCATGTTGCCCGCGATGAACACCACCGAACCGTACTCGCCCACCGCGCGGGCGAAGGACAGGGCGAAGCCGGTCAGCATGGCGGGCGCCACCGCCGGCAGGAGCACGCGGCGGATGGTCTGCCAGCGGTCCGCGCCCAGGCTGGCGGCCGCTTCCTCGATCTCGCGCTCCACGTCTTCGAGCACCGGCTGCACGGTGCGCACGACGAACGGCACGCCGATGAAGATCAGTGCGACCACGATGCCCAGCGGGGTATAGGCGACCTTGAGGTCGAAGAGGCGCGCCAGCGGCGCGCCCAGCCATCCCTTCTCCGAATACAGCGCGGCCAGGGCGATGCCGGCCACCGCGGTCGGCAGGGCGAACGGCAGGTCCACCAGCGCGTCCACGATCTTCTTGCCCGGGAAGCGGTAGCGCACCAGCACCCAGGCCACCACGCTGCCGAACACCAGATTGACCAGCGCCGCCAGCAGGGCCGCGCCGAACGTCAGCTTGTAGGAGGCCAGCACTCGCGGCGCGGTCGCCGCCTCCCAGAACCCTTGCAATCCCAGGCTGGCGCTCTTGATGGGCAGCGCGGCCAGCGGGATCAGCACCAGCAGGCTCAGGTACAGGACCGAGTAGCCCAGCGACAGGCCGAATCCGGGCAGCACGCCCGCCCGGATCCGCCGCGTCGCCGCCGGCAGGGAAAAGACATTCGCCATGGCCGTCTTCAACGCCGCTGCGGCTGGTAGATCTGGTCGAACGTGCCGCCGTCGCTGAAGTGGGTCTTCTGCGCCTTGCGCCATCCGCCGAAGATCGCGTCATCGATCGTCACCAGCTTGAGCTCCGGGAATTTCTGCGCGTATTTGGCGGCGACTCCCTTGTCGATCGGACGGTAATAGTTCTGGGCGATGATTTCCTGGGCCGCGGGCGTGTAGAGGAATTCCAGGTAGGCCTGGGCGGCCGCGCGCGTGCCCTTCTTGTCCACCACCTTGTCCACCACGGCCACCGGCGGCTCGGCCAGGATGGACAGCGACGGCACCACGATATCGAACTTGTCCGGCCCCAGCTCCTCGAGCGCGAGAAACGCCTCGTTTTCCCAGGCCAGAAGCACGTCGCCCACGCCGCGCTCCACGAAAGTGGTGGTGGCGCCGCGGGCGCCCGTGTCGAGCACCGGCACGTGCTTGAACAACTCGGCCAGGAAGGCGCGCGCCTTGTCCTCGCTGCCGCCGTTCTTCTCCAGCGCATACGCCCAGGCCGCCAGGTAGTTCCAGCGCGCCCCGCCCGAGGTCTTGGGATTGGGGGTGATGACCTGCACGCCGTCCTTGACCAGGTCGTCCCAGTCCTTGATGTGCTTGGGATTGCCCTTGCGGACCAGGAAGACGATGGTGGAGGTGTACGGCGAGCTGTTGTGCGGCAGGCGCGCCTGCCAGTTCTGCGGCAGCAGCCCCCGGTCGGCGATGGCGTCGATGTCGTAGGCCAGCGCCAGCGTCACCACGTCGGCGTCCAGCCCGTCGATGACCGACCGCGCCTGGCGGCCCGAGCCCCCGTGCGACTGGCGTATCGTGAGATCCACGCCCGCCTTATCGCGGTACTGCTTGACGAAAGCCTCGTCGAGGGCGCGGTAGAGTTCGCGCGTCGGATCGTAGGAAACATTCAGCAGCGTCTGCTTCTGCCCGGCCTGCGCGGCCCCGGCCGCGGCGAAAGCCAGTGCCGCAGCCGCCAGCGCGCCACGCCAGCCTGCTCGCTTGAACAACATCCCGGACTCCCTTTCTCGTTTAGAAGATGGGAGCTAGTTTGCGGGCGCTCGCAGATGAACGGAACGAATCATTTTTTGATTGCTCATGGCTTCAAGGCATATGCGCCCGGAAAACCCGCTGCCGCGCCCGCTGCGCGGGCTTGCTGCCCCCCCGAGGGGGCGCTTTTTGTCTTGGGGCGGCCCGGCGACAAAAAAGCCGGACCTTCGCGAGGAAGGCCCGGCCGTCTGCGCCGGCGCATGCGCGCCGACTTGCCTGCTTCTTACTTGTTCGGCTGCGGCGTGATGCGCAGATAGGGGCGCACTGCCTTGTAGCCCTTGGGGAATTTTTCTTTGATGACGGCCTCGTCCTGCAGCGAAGGCACGATGATCACGTCGTCGCCGTCCTTCCAGTTGACCGGCGTGGCCACGCTGTGGCTGTCGGTGAGCTGCAGCGAATCGATCACGCGCAGGATCTCGTCGAAGTTGCGGCCAGTGCTGGCCGGATACGTGATGATGAGCCGCACTTTCTTGTTCGGGTCCACAATGAACACCGAACGCACCGTGAGCGTGGCGTTGGCGTTGGGATGGATCATGTCGTAGAGCTCGGACACCTTGCGGTCCTTGTCCGCGATGATCGGGAAATTGACCCGGGTCGACTGCGTGTCGTTGATGTCGTCGATCCACTTGGTGTGCGAATCCACGTCGTCCACCGACAGCGCCAGCACCTTCACGTTGCGTTTGGCGAATTCGTCGGCCAGCTTGGCCGTGTAACCCAGCTCCGTCGTGCAGACCGGCGTGAAATCGGCCGGATGCGAGAACAGCACGCCCCAGCTATTACCCAGGTACTCATGAAAGCGGATGGGACCGATCGAGGACTCCTGTTCGAAATCGGGGGCGGTATCGCCCAGGCGTAGATGACTCATGATGTCTCCTGCAATGCGGGTTCGGTAGGGAAACGGGTCCGGCGCCAAAGCGCCGGATCATCCGGCATCGTGCCGGCGGCCGCCAAGGCCATTCGACATGATTCTTCCATCAAAACCGCTACGCGGGAAATACGCAAGACATATAACCTTATGCAATATCGCTATCCGGGACCGCACTCAGTTGACCGTCTTCGTGCTCTCCCGCGCCAGGCTCAAACCCTTTGCGCCTTCCTTGCGGGCAAACGCATCGAACGCCGCGATCGACTGCGACGGCGTGGCCTCCTCATAGCCCGACGCCAGGCCCGCGCGCACGTCCTCCTGCGCGAGCACCTCATTGCTGGCCTTGAAGAGCACATCCACCACGGCGTCCGGCGTTCCCTTGGGGACAAAGATTCCCCACCAGTTCGAAAGATCGTAGCCGGGCACGGTCCGGGCGATGGGCGGATAGGGAAGCAGGCGCGACGGCTCGGCCGACGTCACCGCCAGTGCCACGACCTTGCCGGTATCGATCACCGCCTTGGCCGACGGCGCGGTCGCAAACGAAATATCCGTGTCGCCGGCCGCCACCGATTGGGCCGCGGCCGCTCCTCCCTTGAAGGGAATGTGCATGAACTGCACGTGGGCGAGCTTCATGAATTCGACGGCGGCCAGATGGGTGATGACGCCGTTACCCGACGAAGCCACGTTGATCGCGCCCGCCTTGCGCCGCGCCCGATCGATCAGGTCCTGCACGCTCTTGATGCCCAGCCGCGCATTGGCGATCAGCACCATGGGCCCGGTCGTCAGCTGGGCGACCGGCGTGAAGCTTTCGGCGCTGTAGTCCACCTTGTACAGCACGCCGTCGCTGCCCATCACACTGGAGTTGCCCAGGAACAGCGTATAGCCGTCGGGCTGCGCGCGCGCCGCGTGACTGGCGCCTATCGTAGAGCCGGCGCCGGGGCGGTTTTCCACGATGACGGGCTGGCCCAGCCGCTTGGACAACGCATTGGCATAAACGCGGCCCACCTGATCTGCGCCGCCGCCGGGAGGAAAGCCGATCACCAGCGTAATAGGCTTGGCCGGATAGGCGTCGCCAGCCGCCGCCTGTCCGGCCGCGGTGGCGCCCGCCACGGCCAGCGCCACCGCGGCGACGCGCAAAGCTCGAGCAATCTGCATGAGTCTCTCCTTTGGGATGGAATGGCGCCGTGCGCCTTGTTCTCTGTCTTGTGTGTGCCGGCGCCTCAGGCGCCGGTGAATCGCGCAGGCCGCTTTTCCTTCCAGGCGCGCGCGCCCTCGGCCAAGTCCTGCGAGCGCTCCGAACGCAGCACGGCTTGTGCGATTTCGTCGGCATTCAACCGCCCGCGCGCGATCAGGTTGAGATGCTTCTTCACGCCCTCCAGCGGCAGCGGCGCCATGGCCGCCAGCTGCGCCGACAGCGCCTGCATGCGATCCGCCAGCTGTTGCCGGGATACCAGCTCGGTCAGGAAGCCGATGCGCAGCATTTCCGCCGCATCCAGCCTCTCGGCCGTCAGGAAAAGCCGCTTGGCCTGGTCCAGCCCGAGCCTGGATACGTAGCGCGACAGCCCGCCCGCATAGAAGTGCAGCCCCAGCCGCGTCGCAGGCATGAACATGTCGGCCTGCGGCGTGCCGATGCGGAAATCGCAGGCCAGGCACAGGTCGGTGCCGCCGCCATAGACGCCCCCCTGCACCACGGCGATGGTTACCGGCCGCAAGGCTTCCACCTCATCCATGGTTTCGCCGAAGAATGTGGAGCTGGGCACCGTATCCGACCCCAGCGATCCGATGTCATAGCCACTGCAGAAGTACTTGCCCAGGGCCAGGAAGCGCAGAACGCGCACCTCACGATCCTCGTTCACCACTGTTATGTGGCGCCGCAGCGTTTCCAGGTCGTCCGGATTGAGACGATTGGCGTGGGCCGGCCGGGACAGGGTAATGGTGGCGATATGCCCCTGGATGCTCAGCTGCGGGCTCTCGGAAACGGCCAGGCCGGCGGCGTTCATGCGGCCTCCGGCAATCCGGCCTGATGGGCCACCGCCCGATCCAGCCAGCGCTCGATCTCGCGCGGGGCAAAGCCATAGGACTCGAGCACGACGCGCGTGTGCTGGCCGAACACGGGCGGCGCCAGGCCGGCGTCCGGCGCCGTCTCGTCCGCATCGCGGCGGCCCAGCGGCAGGCCGACCTGGCGCAGTTCGCCCAGCCGCGGATGCTGCAACGACCGCACCAGGCCGCAGGCCTGCACCTGCGGATCCGCGAACACGTCGGCCAGCGTGTTGATGGGCCCGGCCGGGATGCCGGCCTCGATCATCAGCGCGGTCCATTCCTTGCGCGTCCGTCGCCGCAGCCCGCGTTCCAGCTCTTCCTTGAGCGCGTGGCGGTGCTGCATGCGCTCTGCATTGGTGAGAAAGCGGGGGTCGGACACCAGGTGCTCGAGCTGCAGGATGCCGCAGAGCCTGACCCACATGGCCTGGGTGGCCGGCGCCAGGTTCAGCAGGCCGTCGCGGGTTTCGAACGCACCATAAGGCGCAATGACCGGATGCACATTGCCGCAGGGCTCGGGCACCTCGCCCTTGCTGAGAAAGCGCTGCCCCTGCACGCTGAGCAGGGCCGCCAGGCTGGCCAGCAGCGAGGTTTCCACATGCTGCCCCCGCCCGGTCCGCGCCCGCTGCGCCACCGCCGCAAGAATGCCGATGGTCAGCCACATGCCGGCCGTGAGGTCGCCGATGGCGGTTCCGACCCGCATCGGGCCGGACTCCGGCGTACCGGTCAGGCTCATGAATCCGGAATAGCCCTGGGCCACCTGGTCGAAGCCGGCCCAGTCGCGGGCCGGCCCGCGGCTGCCGAAACCCGAAATGGAGGCCATGATGAGTCCGGGCTTTTCGGCGGACAGCGCCGCGTAGCCCAGTCCCATGTTTTCCATCGTGCCGACCTTGAAGTTCTCGACCACGATGTCCGAGGCAAGCGCCATTCTGCGGACGAGGTCCAGGCCTTCCGGCTGGCGAAAGTCGACGCCCACCCCTTTCTTGTTCCGGTTGGCGCTAAGATAATAAACGCTTATATCTTCATCGAACGGTCCCCACTGCCGGGCCATCTCTCCGGCCGGCATGGGTTCCACCTTGACGACTTCGGCGCCCAGGTCTCCGAGAATCATGGTGCTGAAAGGGCCGGACAGCGCCCTGGTCAGGTCCAGCACCTTCAATCCGGCAAGCGGCTGATCCATGATCTTCTCCTCCTGGACCCATTCTAGGCACAGCCCGCCAGGCGCCGAAAATATGATTTTCCGATAAACCAATAAGAAATTCTTATCCCATGAATCTGCGGCAACTGAAGTACTTCGTGCGGGTGGTGGAGCTTCAGAACATGACGCGCGCCGCCGAAAGCCTGCATGTCGCGCAGCCGGCGCTCAGTCAGCAGATGTCGCTGCTCGAAGAATCGCTGGGTGCGCATCTGCTGATACGCGGCGCAAAAGGCGTGCAGCCCACCGCCGAAGGTCTGCTGCTGTATCGCCACGCGCAGACCATCCTGCGCCAGGTCGACAGCACCCGCGCCCTGCTCTCGAAAGCCACCGACCAGATCACAGGCACGGTTTCCATCGGGCTGGCCTCCAGCACCGCGCGCATGCTGTCGCTGCCCCTGATGCGCCGTGTCCGGGAAGAACTCGGCGCCGTGGTGCTGGAGATCGTCGACATTCCCAGCGCCGATCTGACCAAGCTGGTGCTGCAGGGGCGCATCGACTTCTCGCTGTCGCCGGACCAGCAGGCCATGCAAGGCCTGCTGCGCACGCCGCTCCTGCGCGAAGACCTCTTTCTGCTCGCCCATCGCAGCGTCGCGCTGCCCCGCCGCCGCAGGCTGACGATTGCCGATTTCGCCGCGCTGCCGCTCATTCTTCCCAGCCTGCCCAACACGCTGCGCGCCCGGCTCGACCATGCCTTCCTGACGGCAGGCCTCACCTGCAATCTGTTTGCGGAGGCCAGTACCTCCGCAATCCTGATTCCGGCGGTCCGGGCGGCCATGGCGGCAACCATCCTGCCGCATTCGGCGGCGGCGCCCGAGATCGCCGAAGGCATGATTGCCGCCTACCCGCTCGACGAAACGCTCAGGCGCGACCTGGTCTTGTGCGCGAGCGCCACGCAGGCGCTGCGTCCGGAAGTGGAGCGGGTGATGACGCTCTGCCAGGACGAAATCCGTCGCCTGGTTAAGGGAGGCGACTGGCAGGCCTGCGCGCTGCTATAGCCGCCCAGGCGAAGCACGGCCGCCCCGGCCTTCGTTCTCCGCGCTTCGGACGAAAAAAAACGCGGACGACAAGCGTCCGCGTCTCTCGCCCGCCCGCCGGCCGGGCCGGCGGGGCGAGGCTGCCCGGCTTACAGGGCGTTGGTGAGTTCCGGCACGACCTGGAACAGGTCGCCGACCAGGCCGTAATCGGCCACGCCGAAGATAGGAGCTTCGGGATCCTTGTTGATGGCCACGATGACCTTGGAATCCTTCATGCCCGCCAGGTGCTGGATGGCCCCGGAAATGCCCACGGCCACGTACAGCTGCGGCGCGACGATCTTGCCGGTCTGGCCGACCTGCCAGTCGTTGGGCGCGTAGCCCGCGTCCACCGCCGCGCGCGAAGCGCCCAGCGCCGCGCCCAGCTTGTCGGCCAGCGGATCGAGAATCTTGAAATTCTCCGCGCTGCCCAGGCCGCGGCCGCCCGACACCACCACGCGCGCGCCGGCCAGCTCCGGACGGTCGCTCTTGGCCACTTCGCGGCCCACGAACGACGACAGCCCCGAATCGGCCACCGCCGCCACTTCCTCGACCGCCGCCGAGCCGCCCTCGGCGGCCACCGCGTCGAACCCGGTGGTGCGCACCGTGATGACCTTCACCGCGTCGCCCGACTGCACCGTGGCGATCGCGTTGCCCGCGTAGATCGGGCGCTGGAACGTGTCGGGCGCGTCCACCCCGATGATGTCCGACACCTGCGCCACGTCCAGCTTGGCGGCCACGCGCGGCGCAACGTTCTTGCCCGAGGCCGTCGCGGCAAACAGAATGTGCGAGTAGCCCGAGGCCACCGCCAGCACCTGCTCGGCCACGTTCTCGGCCAGGCCCTCGGCCAGCTGCGGCGCATCGGCCAGCAGCACCTTGGACACGCCGGCGATCTTGGCGGCCTGCTCGGCCACCGCGCGTGCATTGGCGCCCGCCACCAGCACGTGAACGTCGCCGCCGATCTTGGCGGCCGCGGCCACGGTGTTCAGGGTCGCGCCCTTCAGGTGGGCGTTGTCGTGTTCGGCAATAACCAGCGTCGTCATCTTCAGAGCACCTTCGCTTCGTTCTTGAGTTTGTCCACCAGGGCCGCAACGTCGGCCACCTTGATGCCGGCCTTGCGCGCCGGCGGCTCGGTGACCTTCAGCGTCTTCAGCCGGGGCGCGGGATCCACGCCCAGGTCCGCCGGCGCAACCGTCTCCAGCGGCTTCTTCTTGGCCTTCATGATGTTGGGCAGCGTCACGTAGCGCGGCTCGTTCAGCCGCAGGTCGGTAGTGACGATGGCCGGCAGCTTCAGCGACACCGTCTCCAGGCCGCCGTCCACCTCGCGCGTGACCGTCGCCTTGCCGTCGGCCACTTCCACCTTGCTGGCAAACGTCGCCTGCGGCCAGCCCAGCAGCGCGGCCAGCATCTGCCCCGTCTGGTTGGCGTCGTCGTCGATGGCCTGCTTGCCCAGGATCACCAGCTGCGGCTGCTCCTTGTCCACCAGCGCCTTGAGCAGCTTGGCCACCGCCAGCGGCTGCAGTTCGACATCGGTCTGCACCAGCACCCCGCGGTCCGCGCCGATCGCCATGGCCGTGCGCAGCGTCTCCTGGCATTGCGCAACGCCGCAAGACACCGCCACCACTTCGCTGGCCGTGCCCTTCTCCTTGAGCCGCGTCGCTTCTTCCACCGCGATCTCGTCGAAGGGGTTCATCGACATCTTCACATTGGCGATATCCACGCCAGTCTGGTCAGACTTGACGCGCACCTTGACGTTGTAGTCAACGACGCGCTTGACAGGTACCAATACCTTCATCCCGCTGCCTCCAAGGGAAATGATCAATTGAAATAATTACCCGGCAATCGCCGGCATTGCAACGCACAATTTTTCTGATTCTACAGCTTCGCCAGGGAGCGCACGTGAGCGACCACGCTGCGGCCGAGTGCGGACAAGTTGTAACCGCCCTCCAGCGTGCTCACGATGCGCCCCTGACAGTGGCGTTCGGCGACTTCCACAAGCTGGTCGGTGATCCAGGCGTAATCCGCCTCCACCAGCCCCATCTGGCCCATGTCGTCCTCGCGATGCGCGTCGAAGCCGGCCGAGATCAGGATCAGCTCCGGGCGATGCTCGTGCAGGCGCGGCAGCCAGGCGTCGCCCACGATGGCGCGCACCGCCGCGCCGGCGGTATAGGCGGGCACCGGCACGTTGACCATGTTGGGCGCGGGATGCCCGGTGCCGCTGTTGGGGAAAAACGGGTGCTGGAAGAAGCTGCACATCAGCACGCGCTCGTCGCCCGCGAACACGTCTTCGGTGCCGTTGCCGTGGTGGACGTCGAAATCCACGATGGCCACGCGCGACAGGCCGTGGAACTCCAGCGCATGGCGGGCGGCCACCGCCACATTGTTCAGGAAGCAGAACCCCATGGCCTGCGAGCGGCAGGCGTGGTGCCCCGGCGGGCGCACCGCGCAGAAGGCCGTGCGCGCCTCCCCGCCCATGACCGCGTCCACCGCCGCCACGCCCGCCCCCGCCGCATAGAGCGCGGCCTCGTAGGTGTGGGGGTTCATGAGAGTGTCCGGGTCGATGGGGTAGTAGCCGTGCTCGGGCAAGTGCTCGCGCAGGCTGTCCAGGTACTGGACAGTGTGCACCCGCAGCAGGTCATGCCGCGAAGCCTGGGGCGCCTGGCGGTCGTCCAGGTACGGCATGAGGCCGCTCGCCAGCAGCTGGTCGGAAATGGCATCGAGCCTCTGCGGGCTCTCGGGATGCCAACTGCCCATTTCATGCAAGCGGCATGCAGGGTGGGTAAGATACATAGTCTCCATAAGGAAGATTATGTTCATCTGTCGGCGAATACTGCAACTCGCAACCCTGCCCGTCCTGCTCGCCGGGTGTTCCACCA
>NZ_CALSFU010000004.1 GCF_943737005.1 Achromobacter sp. Marseille-Q4962
GGCCCGCCCCGTCCGGCCCCGTCCAGCCCGCACCCGCGGCGCGCGCGCCCGAGCCCGCCCGCGCCGCCGACAAACCCGTCACTTCCTCCGGAACGCCAACGTGACCGACGCCTCCCAAGACGACGGCCAGCAAGAGAGCTTCATCTCGCATCTGGTCGAGCTGCGCTCCCGCCTGCTGCGCGCCGCCTCGGCGGTGCTGATCATATTCGTCGCGCTCTTCATCTATCCGGGCGCGTCCGCCATCTACGACGTGCTGGCGCAGCCCATGCTGGCTTCGCTGCCCCAAGGCACCCGCATGATCGCCACCGGCGTCATCACGCCGTTCATGGTGCCGGTCAAGGTCACCATGATGGCGGCGTTCATCATCGCGCTGCCCGTGGTGCTCTACCAGGCCTGGGCCTTCGTGGCGCCGGGCCTGTACAAGCACGAAAAACGCCTCGCGCTGCCGCTCATCGTCTCCAGCACGCTGCTCTTCCTGGCGGGCATGGCGTTCTGCTATTTCGTGGTGTTCCGCACGGTCTTCCACTTCATCGCGACCTTCGCGCCGCAATCCATCACGCCGGCGCCCGACATCGAGGCTTACCTCAGCTTCGTCATGACCATGTTCCTGGCCTTCGGCATCACCTTCGAGGTGCCGGTGGCCGTGGTGCTGCTGGTGAAAATGGGCGTGGTCGAGCTCTCCAAGCTCAAGAGCGCGCGCGGCTACGTGGTGGTGGGCGCGTTCATCATCGCCGCCGTGGTCACCCCGCCCGACGTGGTGAGCCAGTTCATGCTGGCCCTGCCGCTGTGCCTGCTCTACGAACTCGGGCTCGTCTGCGCCCGCATGGTCACCCCCAAGCCGGACCCGGAAGAAGCCGGCTCAGGCACGCTGACCGAACGCCGCTGAGGCCCCGGCGCCCCCAAAAACCAGACCCATTCCAACTTGTCGGCGGCAGGCTGCAAACCTACATTGCAGCCATGTCACTTGCCCAACGACTGCGCGCCCAGATGCGATGGCGCGGCATCAAGAGCCAGAGCCAGCTTGCGCGCATTTCGGGCGTGTCGCAGTCCTGCATCCACCACATCCTCACGCGCCAGGACGGCTACTGGCCCTCGCGCCGCACCCTGCTGCGCCTTGCCCGCGCCTTGGGCACCACGGCGCCCTGGCTCACCGACGGCGTGGCCGCCGCCCCCGCCGAGCCTCCGCCCGAACGGACCGGCGCCTCGGAGCCCGGCGGCTACTGCGCCGAGATCTGCGCGCTGGTGAGCCGGCAGCCCCACTCCGCGCAGCGCCAGATCCTCGCCGCGGTGCGGCTCATGACGCGGCCCTAGCGGGTTCCGGCGCAACGCGCCCTAGCGCGGCCGCACGGGCCGCGTGCCCGCCACCACCTCGATCTGCCGGCTGGCGCCGGCGCGCAGCACCTCCAGGGTGGCGCGCGCGCCTGGCTCCAGTTGCGCGATGCCGGCGAGCAGGCCCACCGTGTCGCGCACTTTTTCGCCGTTCAGCGTGCGCACGATGTCGCCCACGCGCAAGCCGGCGCGCGCGGCCGGCCCGTCGCGCAGCACGCCCGCGATGATGACGCCCGAGGCGTCGCGGCCCAGCCGGAACGCGCGCGCCAGCTCGGGCGTGATGTCCTGCGGCTCGATGCCCAGCCAGCCGCGGCGGACGCTGCCGGTCTTGACGATGTCGTCCATGACCTTGCGCGCGATCTCGATGGGCGTGGCGAAACCGATACCCATGGAGCCGCCCGATTCCGAATAGATGGCCGTGTTGATGCCCACCAGGTTGCCTTGCGCGTCCACGAGCGCGCCGCCGGAATTGCCCGGATTGATCGCCGCATCGGTCTGGATGAAGTTCTCGTAGGTGTTCAGGCCCAGCCCGTTGCGGCCCAGCGCCGAGACGATGCCCTGTGTGGTGGTCTGCCCCACCCCGAACGGGTTGCCGATGGCCAGCACCACGTCGCCCACGCGCAGGCCCCGGTCGGCCGCCAGCGTGGCGGTGGGCAGGTCGCGCAGCCTGGCCAGCTTGAGCACCGCGAGATCGGTGTCCGGGTCCGCCCCCACCACCTTGGCGTTGTCCTTGCGGCCGTCGGCCAGCGCCACCTCGATGGCGTCGGCCGCCTGCACTACGTGATAATTGGTCAGCACGAAGCCGTCCTGGCTCACCAGCACGCCGGAGCCCAGGCTGGTGGACGCCTCGCGCCGGCTGATGCCCGGCATCTGCCCGAAGAACTGGCGCAGCACCGGATCGTCGGGCAGCGGAATGAGCGGCACGTTGACGTGCTTGGTGGTGTATACGTTGACCACCGCGGGCGCGGCCCGCGCCACGGCCGCGGCATAGGACAGCGGCGCGCGGACCGCCGCCGCGGCCGCCGGGGCCGGCGCGCCGGCGGTGCCCGCCAGGCGCAGCAGGTCCGGGCGCAGGGTGGTGACGGCGAATAGAATACCCAGGCAGACCGTGACGGCCTGAGCGAAGATCAGCCAATATCGGCGCATGTTTTCGATAGGACTCGCAATGAACAAAGTGGACTCCCGCGTCCTGGCCGCCTGGCTGGACGATCTGCTGCAAGCCGCCCGCTTCAAGGACTACTGTCCCAACGGCATGCAAGTGGAAGGCCGATCCGAAATCGCCCACATTATCACCGGAGTGACCGCCAGCGAGGCGCTGCTGCGCACCGCCGTCGAGCGTGGCGCGGACGCGGTGCTCGTGCACCATGGCTGGATGTGGCGCAACGAAGACCGCCGGGTCATCGGCACCCGCCGCGCCCGCATGGCGCTGGCGCTCAAGAACGATCTCAATCTCTATGCCTACCACCTGCCGCTGGACGCGCACCCCATCCTGGGCAACAACGCGCAGCTCGCGCGCGTGCTGGGCCTGGAGCCGCTGCGCGGCCAGGATGGCGCCCCGGCCACCTGCGGCCCCGACAACCTGGTCTGGCTGGGAAGCCCGGGCGAGGCCGGCACCCTGGGCGCGCTGGCGCGCCGCGTGCGCGAGCGCCTGGGACGCGAACCGCTGGTGGTGGGCGACGAGGACATGCCCCTGGCCCGTGTGGCCTGGTGCACCGGCGGCGCCCAGGGCATGCTGGCCGACGCGGCCGACGCGGGCGCGCAAGCCTACATCACCGGCGAGGTGTCCGAATCCACCGTGCACCTGGCGCGCGAATCGGGCGTGGGCTTCATCGCGGCGGGCCACCACGCCACCGAACGCTACGGCGTGCAGGCGCTGGGCAATGCCGTGGCCGAGCACTTCGGGGTGCGCGTGGAATTCGTGGACATCGACAACCCCGCCTGAGCCGGCGGGGCGGGAACGGCCATGAAAAAAACGCCCCGAAGGGCGTTCTGGTTCATGGCTTCTTGAGCAGGTCGCGGATTTCGCGCAACAGCGCCACGTCTTCGGGCGGCGCGGCGGGAGCGGCCGCTTCCTCGGGCTTGGAGCGCGCCTTGTAGATCGCCTTCACCATCCAGAAAATCACGAACGCCAGCAGGATGAAGTTGATGATGATGGTGACGAAGTTGCCCCACGCGAACACGTTGGCGCCGGCCTTGGTGAGATCCGCGTAGGTCATGGGCCCGTTGTAGCCTTCGGGCATGGAAAGCACGAGGAACTTGTTGGAGAAGTCGACCGATCCGCCCAATATGAAGTTCACCAGCGGCATCACGATGTCTTTCACGAGCGAATCCACGATCTTGCCGAACGCCGCGCCGATGATGACGCCGACCGCCAGATCGATCGCATTTCCCTTGACCGCGAAATCGCGGAATTCCTTGATGAAACCACTTGCTTTGCTCATAAAACCACTCCCATCGTGATAGGCCCCTCAGGAGGCTGGCGCTATAATACGCGGTTGCTATGTTGTTACATTTTTCCGCTAAACCGATGCGGCAGCACTGATGCTACATGCAGAGCCGTCGCATCAACAAGGATAGGAAGATGAGTCAGGATACGCTGGTACACGATGATGACGGTGCGGTTGATCCAAATCTCCCGCCGGATCCTTCCCGACGTTTCTGGGTGACCACCGCCTGTGCCGTGGGCGGCGTAGCAGGTGTAGCAACGGCAGTGCCGTTCGTAAGCACGTTTTCTCCTTCGGACCGCGCCCGCGCCGCCGGCGCCCCGGTCGAAGTCGATATCTCCGACATTCCCGTCGGCGCCATGAAAACGGTGGAATGGCGGGGCAAGCCCGTCTGGATCATCCACCGCTCCCCGGAGCAGATCGCCGGCCTCAAGACGCAAGACCCCTACCTGGCCGATCCCGAATCCCAACGCCCCGGCTTCACTCCCAAATACGCCGAAAACGAAGGCCGGTCGCGCAAGCCCGACATCTTCGTCTGCGTGGGCATCTGTACCCACCTGGGCTGTTCGCCCACCCCGCACTTCGAAACCGGCGGCGCCAGCGGCATGGGCCCCAACTGGCAGGGCGGCTTCCTCTGTCCCTGCCACGGGTCCACGTTCGACCTGGCCGGCCGCGTCTACAAGAACAAGCCCGCTCCCGACAATCTCGAAGTTCCGCCGTACCAGTATCTGAGCGATACCCGCATCATCGTGGGCGTCGACGAAGAGAACAAGGCCTGACGCTCGCGTCGCGCTTGCTTTTTTCCCGAATTACGTAAGTACAACAAATACGCCACGTATTAGAGAGAAGGAGCCGTTACATGGCTGGCGAGAAAACCGTCGAGACAACAGGCCTGCTGGGCTGGCTGGACCGGCGCTTCCCGGTGACCTCCACCTGGAAAGCCCATCTGTCCGAATACTACGCGCCCAAGAATTTCAACTTCTGGTATTTCTTCGGCTCGCTGGCGCTGCTGGTGCTCGTGCTGCAGATCGTGACCGGCATCTTCCTGGTCATGCACTACAAGCCCGATGCCGAGCGCGCGTTCCAGTCGGTGGAATACATCATGCGCGAAGTGCCCTGGGGCTGGCTGGTGCGCTACATGCACTCCACCGGCGCGTCCATGTTCTTCGTGGTCGTGTACCTGCACATGCTGCGCGGGCTGCTCTACGGCTCGTACCGCAAGCCGCGCGAGCTGGTCTGGATCTTCGGCGTGGCCATCTTCCTCTGTCTGATGGCGGAAGCCTTCTTCGGCTACCTGCTGCCCTGGGGCCAGATGTCGTACTGGGGCGCGCAGGTCATCGTGAACCTGTTCTCGGCCATTCCGTTCATCGGGCCGGAGCTGTCCATCTGGATCCGCGGCGACTACGTCGTGTCCGACGCCACCCTCAACCGCTTCTTCGCCTTTCACGTCATCGCCATCCCGCTGGTGCTGGTGGGCCTGGTCGCGGCGCATATCGTGGCGCTGCATGAAGTCGGCTCCAACAACCCCGATGGCATCGAAATCAAGCAAGGCCCCAAGGACAAATACGGACGGCCGGTGGACGGCATCCCGTTCCATCCTTTCTACTCCGTGCACGACCTGATGGGCGTGGCCGGTTTCCTGCTGGTGTTCGCCTTCATCGTGTTCTTCGCGCCGGAGATGGGCGGGTACTTCCTGGAGTACAACAACTTCATCCCGGCCGACTCGCTCAAGACGCCGCCCCACATCGCGCCGGTGTGGTATTTCACCCCGTTCTACTCGATGCTGCGCGCCACCACCGACGAGTTCACGTGGGTGCTGGCGGGCGCCGCGGTGCTGGGCGCCATCGCGCTGCTGGTCAAGAGCCGGTTGAAAGGCTTCCTGCGCGTGGCCGTGCCCGGCATCCTCATCGTCGTGGCGGTGCTGCTGCGCGTGATCGACGCCAAGTTCTGGGGCGTGGTGGCCATGGGCGGCACCGTGGTCATCCTGTTCTTCCTGCCCTGGCTGGACCACTCGCCGGTCAAGTCCATCCGCTACCGTCCCACCTGGCACAAGTGGATCTACGGCATCTTCATGGTGAACTTCCTGGTGCTCGGCTACATCGGCACGCAGCCGCCGAGCCCGCCGCTGAACGTCACCTCGCAAGTCGGCACGCTGCTCTACCTGGCATTTTTCTTCCTGATGCCGGTCTGGAGCCGCCTGGGCACGTTCAAGCCCGTGCCCGACCGCGTCACGTTCCGCGCCCACTGAGCCCACCAGAGATAACGGACTACCCATGATCAAGAAGCTGATTGGCGCCGCGGCCCTGATGCTCGCGTGCGCCGCCACTTTCGCCGCCGAAGGCGGTTTCCCCCTCGAAAAGGCCCCCTACCGGGTCAACGACCTGGCCGCCCTGCAAAACGGGGCCAAGCTGTTCGTCAACTACTGTCTGAACTGCCACAGCGCCGGCTCGATGCGCTACAACAAGCTGCGCGACATCGGCCTGACCGACGAGCAGATCAAGCAGAACCTGCTCTTCACTGGCGAAAAGGTCGGCGACATGATGACCGTCGCCATGTCTTCCAAAGACGCCAAGCGCTGGTTCGGGACCACGCCGCCCGATCTCTCCGTGATCGCGCGGGCCAAATCCCAGAACGCCGGACCCTCGGGCGCCGACTACATCTATACTTACCTGCGCACGTTCTACCGCGACGCGTCCCGCCCCACCGGCTGGAACAACCTGGTCTTCCCCTCCGTGGGCATGCCGCACGCCCTCTGGGAACGCCAGGGCCCGCGCGAGCTCACCAAGGTGGCCATGCACGAGGTCGAGGGCAAGGATGGCGCTCCCGCTTCCTGGGAGCGCGTGACCACGGTGTACGATGCGCAGGGCTTCGCCACGGTCAAGACCGAACCCGTCGCCGGCTATCATGGTCATGCCACCGTCGAAACCCGATTTAAAGCCGCCAACCCGGCACAAACCGCAACATACGACAACGACGTCGCGGACCTGACCGCGTTCATGGCCTGGATGGCCGAACCCGTCCAGACCTTCCGCGTCCGGCTCGGCGTCGGCGTCATGTTGTTCCTGCTCTTGTTCTTCCTCGTCACGTGGCGCCTGAACGCCGCGTACTGGAAACACGTGCGCTAACCGCAAGCCCCGCCAGGCTCTGATCCGCCCCCGATTCTTTACCCGGGGAGGAATGGCGGACAGGGCTGTATGCCTGCCCCCGCCTGGCAATTGGGGCCAGCGCCTGCTAGATTAAGGCGCTGGCCTTTCGTTTTTCATACAAGGACTTACCGCCATGATGGTGCTCTACTCCGGAACCACGTGTCCGTTTTCGCAACGCTGCCGTTTCGTGTTGTTTGAAAAGGGCATGGATTTCGAGATCCGCGACATCGACCTGTACAACAAGCCCGAAGACATCTCGGTCATGAACCCGTACGGTCAGGTGCCGATTCTGGTCGAGCGCGACCTGGTTCTGTACGAGTCGAACATCATCAACGAGTACATCGACGAGCGCTTCCCGCATCCGCAGCTCATGCCCGCCGACCCGGTCATGCGCGCGCGCACCCGCCTGTTCCTCTACAACTTCGAGAAGGAACTCTTCGTCCACGTCTCCACGCTCGAAGACCGCAGCGCCAAGCCCGACGAGAAGAAGCTCGCCAACGCCCGCCAGAACATCCGCGACCGCCTGGCCCAGCTCGCCCCCATGCTGCTGAAAAACAAGTACATGCTGGGCGAGGAGTTCTCCATGCTGGACGTGGCCGTGGCCCCGCTGCTCTGGCGCCTGGACCACTATGGCATCGAACTGCCGAAGAACGCGGCGCCCCTGCAAAAATACGCCGAACGCATCTTCTCGCGCCCGGCCTACATCGAAGCGCTGACGCCTTCGGAAAAAGTGATGCGTCGCTAAGGTTTGCAGCGTCATGGGTGAAACCTCTACCAAGCCGTACCTGATCCGCGCCCTGCACGAGTGGTGCACCGACAACGGCTACACGCCATACATCACCGTGCAGGTCGACGAGCACACCGTCGTGCCGGCCGCGCACGTGCGCGATGGCCAGATCACGCTCAACGTCGGCGCGCTGGCCACCAACCGCCTGGTGCTGGGCAACGAATTCATCGAATTCCAGGCCCGCTTCAGCGGCGTGACCGAAAACGTGTACGTGCCCGTCGGCGCGGTCAGCGCCATCTACGCCCGCGAAACCGGCGCCGGAATGGGCTTTGAAGTCCAGCCCTACGAGCCGCCCGAAACCGGCTCGCCCTCCGCCCCGGACGCCTCCGCGGACGACAACCCCGACGACGATCCCACGCCCGGCGGCGACGGCGGCGGAGACGAACCCAAGCGCCCGCGCCTGACCATCGTCAAATAGCGGTAGCGCGCCCCGCCCCGCGCAACGCCGTCCTTCCGGGACGGCGTTGTCGCATGCGGAGGCGGATTCCCGTCGCCCGCCGGAAGGAAAGCGCCGCCGTTTTTCATTACAATGCAGTCCCTTGCGCGCACGCCCGCCGCGCAATGCCGGTGTAGCTCAGTTGGTAGAGCAGCTCACTTGTAATGAGAAGGTCGAGGGTTCGATTCCTTTCACCGGCACCAACTCCCGTTCTTGATTTCTCACTCATCGCGAGCAAGGACAGCACAGGTTTCCGTCCGGGCTCTGGTGAAATTATTCCATGTTGCAGTGGTTCCGCCGCAAGCTGTCCGCCTGGTCTCCCGAGCACAAACGCATGCTCGCCAGCTTTCCCAACCGGGCGGCGCTTGCCCGCCAGCCGGCCGTCGAACCGGGCTCGACCGGAACGATCGTGGCCTTTTTCACGCGGGACTCCATATACGAGACCGAGAAAAACCGGCTGCAGCGCTCGGCCGAGCTGCTGAATCTTCCCCTTGACGCCCAGGCCGTCGATACCACGGGCTCGTGGGTGCGCAACGCCGCCATGAAGCCGGGGGTGCTGGCCGGCATGCGGAACAAGCATCGCGGCCCGCTGCTGTACGTCGACGTGGACGCGGTGTTCCATCGCAATCCCTGGCCGGGACTGATGGCGCTGGAGTGCGATATCGCGGCCTATTACGAGCCGGAAGGGCATTTGCTGAGCGGCACGCTGTTCATCAACGACACGCCCGCCGCCGCCGAACTGCTGGAGACCTGGGCCCGCGCCTGCGCCGACAATCCCGACGAATGGGACCAGCTCGTGCTCGAGCGCATCATTGCCGAGGACGCGGTCCGCGACGCCCCGCGCTACAGGCTGGAAAAGCTGCCGGTGTCCTATTGCTGGATCTTCGACAAGACCAACAACGAGTCTTGCGATGCGGTGTTCATCGAACACCTCCAGGCCAGCCGCGAAGCCAGGCAGCGCAGGCGCAGGTTCGGCAGGCCCGGGCGCAGCGTGAGGCGCCGACGCGACCGGGTGCTGGCCATCGAGTCGATCCTGTTCGGCATGGGCAAGGCCCAATAGCGCCGCCCGGCGCCGGCCGCCCGTTTTGCATTCCCCCGATTTTTTGTGCATAATTCGGCCCCTCTACCTGTTCCCCGATAGCTCAGTCGGTAGAGCGACGGACTGTTAATCCGCAGGTCGCTGGTTCGAGCCCAGCTCGGGGAGCCAAGAAATCCTGAAAGGCCCGCGCTTCGGCGCGGGCCTTTCGCATTTCCGGGCGGCGCGGCTTTGCCGGTCCGGATCGGGGCGGCGCTGCACATCGGGCAGCGCGCATGGCGTAGGATTACGCGCATCCGGCCCTCTCCCGCCCGCTGCCATGCCCGACCCGAAATCCCTGCCGCCCCTCGCTTCGCTGCGCGCCTTCGAGGCGGCCGCGCGCCGGCTGAGTTTCAGCCTGGCGGCGCAGGAACTGTTCGTCACCCAGAGCGCGGTCAGCCACCAGATCCAGCGGCTGGAAGCGGCGCTAGGCACGGCGCTGTTCGAGCGGCGCACGCGGGAGATCGCGCTGACCCAGGCGGGCCGCGCGTACTACGCGCGGGTGAGCGCGGCCTTCGCGCTGCTGCGCGAAGGCACCGAGACAGTGCGCGCCGCCGCCTCGCCGCGCAAGGCGCTGCGCGTGGGGCTGCTGTCGTCTTTCGCGATGCGCTGGCTGGCGCCGCGCCTGCCTGACTTCGCGGCGCGCCATGGGGACATCGAACTGCAGCTGCGCCCGGACATCGCGCTGGCGGACGTGGCGGGCGGCGAAGTGGACGTGGCGGTCCGCTACGGACGCGGCGCATGGACGGGCGTGCGCTCGCGCCTCATCATGCGCGAACGGCTGTCGGTCGTCTGCGCGCCTGCCCTGCTTGCGGGCCGGCGGCTGCGCGAACCCGCGGCGCTGCGCCGCTATACGCTGCTGAAATCGCACAACCGCCACCCTTTCGAATGGGAGGCGTGGGCGCGCGCCATGAACTGCGATCTTTCCGGGGCGCGCAGCGTCAACCTGCACGACTACAACATCGTGGTGGAAGCCGCGCTGGCCGGCCAGGGCATGGCCATGGGCCGGCACCGGCTCCTCGCGCCGCAACTGGCCAGCGGGGCGCTGGTGGAGGCGCTGCCGGGCGCGGCGCTGGACGATCCCCGCATCGGCTGGTGGTTCGTTGCTCCGCCGGGGCCGCTGTCCGGCCCCGCGCAATGCCTGCTCGACTGGCTGCTGGAGGCGGCCCGCGCCGACGCTGGCCGCACCTGAACCGGCCGCACCTGAACCGGCCGCGCCTGGGCCGGCCGCCCTCCACGCATGAATCGAATTCATGCGTACATGCCCAGAATTGATTGGTCAGGAAACGGCGCGGCCGATAGCATGGGGCTTTCGCCTGCTTCAGAGAGAATCGCCATGACATCTTCGATTTCCGCCCGCGTGGCCGAGCTGGGCCTCGCCCTGGAACCAGCCGCCGGGCCCGCCGCCAACTACGTACCCTACGTCCAGCAAGGCGAGCTGCTGACGATCGCCGGCCAGATCTCCCGCAAAGGCGGCAAGGCCGCCTTCGTGGGCCGGGTCGGCGACACGCTGACCGAGCAGGAAGGGGTGGAAGCCGCCCGCCTGGCCGGCCTGAGCGTGCTGTCGCAGATCGCCGCCGCCGCCGGAGACCGGCTCGACCGCGTGGCGCGCATCGTCCGGCTGGGCGTTTTCGTGGCCTGCACGCCGGATTTCACGCGGCAGAGCAGCGTGGCCAACGGCGCTTCGGACCTGATGGTCGACGTGTTCGGCGACGCCGGCCGGCATGCGCGCGCCGCCGTGGGCGTGGCTTCGCTGCCGCAAGGCGTGGCGGTGGAAGTGGAAGCCGTGGTCGCTCTGCGGCCCTGAGCGCTCCGCGCAGATCCGGAGAAACCAATGGCCCGCCCGCTTGCCGATAGCGACATTACAGAACTGCGCGCCCGCACGCCCGGCGCGCAGGCCGCCACCGTGCATTTCAATCATGCCGGCGCGTCCCTGCCCTCCGCCGCCACGCTGCAGGCGATTGCCGACCACTTGCGGCGCGAAGCCGGCGGGCCCATGGAGGCCGGCGCGGCATGCGCGGCGACCGAAGAAGCGCGCGCGCTGGCCGCCCGCCTGCTGAATGCGCAACCCGGAGAAATCGCGCTGACCACGGGCAATTCGCCAGGCTGGAGCGCGGCGCTGGCCGCCCTGCCGCCGTGGCGGACCGGCGACCGCATTCTCGTCGGCCGCCACGAATGGGGCGGCAACCTGGCGGCGATGAAGCTGCGCGCCGCGCGCGAGGGCGCGGCGGTGGAAGCGATCCCGTCGGACGAAAGCGGCTGTGTCGATCCGCAGGCCCTCGAGGCCATGCTGGACGAACGCGTACGGCTCGTTGCGCTGACCTGGCTGCCGGCCAACGGCGGCCTCATCAATCCAGCCGCCGCCATCGGCGACGTGGCGCGCCGTCATGGCATTCCTTATTTCATCGACGCGGCCCAGGCCGTGGGCCAATTGCCCATCGACGTGCGCGCGCTCGGCTGCGACGTGCTGGCCGGCGCCGGGCGCAAGGCCCTGCGCGGTCCGCGCGGCACCGGGCTGCTGTATGTACGCCAGGACTTCCTGCCCTGCCTGACGCCGCCCTCGGTGGACACGCAGTCCGCGCCGCTGGGCGCGGACGATGCGCCCCGGCTGCGCGGCGACGCCGCCCGCCTGGAGTCGTCGGAAGCCGCCGTGGCATTGCATTGCGGGCTGGCAAACGCCCTGCGCGAGGCGCTGGACATCGGGCTGGACGCCATCCGCGCGCGCATCGACGCCAATGCGCAGGCGCTGCGCGCGGCGCTGGCCGGGATTCCGGGGCTCGAGCTCCTGGACCAGGGCCGCGAGCGCTCCGGCCTGGTCTCGTTCTCGCTGCGGGGGTGGGAGCCCGCGGCGCTGCGGCAGGCGCTGGCCGGGCAGGGTATCCACATCGGCAGCAACGGCGTGCCGTACACGCCGCTGGACATGCGGGCGCGCGGCCTGTCGCAGATCGCGCGCGCCTCGGTGAGCTATCTCACCACGTCCGTCGAAATGGACCGGCTGGCGCAGGCGCTGCGCGCGGCGGCGCGGCGCTGAATCAGGCCGCCGCCCGGCGGCGGAACGGCGACCAGCGCGTGAAGACCAGCACATTGCCTGCCATTACCAACGCCAGCCCCGCCAGCGCCGCGGGCGTCCACCGATAGCCCTCGGCGAACGCGGACACGCTCAGGGCCACCACGGGAAACAGCACCGTGCAATAGGCGGCGCGCGCCGGCCCCATCCGGCCCACCAGGGTGAGATAGGCGGTAAAGCCGACGATGGAGCCGAACACCGCCAGATAGAGCAGCGCCCCCACATAGGCCGGCGCGGGGTCGAAGCCGAAGGGCACGCCCGCGGCCAGGCAGCCCGCCAGCAGGATGGCCGAGCCGTACAGCATGCTGTAGGCGTTGCCCGTGAGCGGACGGATGCCGGCGCGCTGCTGCAGCGACGACAGCATGTTGCCCGTGGAGAAACAGAAGGTTCCCAGCAGCGCGAACCCCAGCCCCGGCAACGTCTCGCGGCTGGCCTGCTGGCCGGCCAGCTCGGGCCAGAACAGCAGCAGCAGGCCGCACAGGCCCAGCCCGCCCGCCACCATGACGCGCGGCGCGATACGGGTGCCGAACCACAGCCGCGCATTCACCGCGTTCCATAGCGTGGCGGCCGAAAACACCACCGACACCAGGCCGCTCGGAATCCATTGCGTGGCCGTGTAGAAGCACAGGAAATTCAGGCAGAACAGGCACAGCCCCTGCCCCGCGCAGAGCAGATGGCCGCGCCGGTCCAGCCGCTGCAGCTTGCGCAGGCAAAGCAGCCCCGCGTAGAGCAGCACGCCCGCAAGCGCGAAACGGTAGAAAATCGACACAGGAATGGCCACCACTCCGAGCTGGAGCTTGATGGCGATCCAGGTAGTGCCCCAGATGAGCACGGTCAGCAGATACAGCGCAAGATTCACGGCGGACTCGACGGAGAAAACCCGGAAAAACCGCCTCCGGGACGGCGTTGCGTGCAGAAGTTTGCGCCGCCGCGGTCCGGCGCGATTGCCGTTTCTTGCGGTTTTTTCGGCCGGGCCCATGCCACGCGCGCGCGGGCGCGGTAGCATGGATTCCTGATGAGCACCGTCACGACCCTGTCCGATTTTTCCGTCTTCCGCACGCTGTCGCGCTCGACGGCCAGCCTGCTGCGCGCCGCGCCGCTGGGCGAGGGCCTGGCCATCTCGCAATGGTCCCGCGACGGCCACGAGAACCTGGGCTACGACGAGCCCGGCCACCATACCCTGTCGCTGTACCTGCGCGGCGGCGAGCGGTCGTTCCGCATCGGGCGCGACGGGCTGCGCGGCGGCGCGGGCAAGTTCTGCGTGCTGCCCTCCGAGCACCAATCGCGCTGGAGCATGAACGGGCCCGTGCACTTCCTGCACCTGTACATCGCGCCGCAGCGGCTGGCGCGCGAAGCCGTCATGCGCCTGGACTGCGAGCCGCGCGTGCTGGAGCTGCGCGACCGCACCTACATCCACGACGACTCCCTGGCCGACGTGTGCCGCACCCTGCTGGGCACCGACTGGGACGATCCCTCCCAGCGCCTGGCCGCCAGCAGCGCGGCCGAAACCGTGCTGCACCACCTGCTCGTCCAGGGCGTGGCGCGCAAGGCGGCCCCGCCCGCGCGGGGCGGCCTGGCGCCCGCGGTGCGCCGCAGGCTGGTGGACTACGTCGACGCCCATCTCTCCGAGCCGCTCGCGCTGGATACGCTGGCGGCGGTGGCGGCGCTCTCCACCTATCACTTCGCCCGCATGTTCCACGCCTCTTTCGGCGAGCCGCCCCATGCCTGGGTGCGCGCGCGGCGGCTGGCGCGGGCCAAGGCGCTGCTGGCTTCGGGCGCGGGCGACCTGGCGCGCATCGCGCACGCCTGCGGCTTCGGCAATGCCAGTCATCTGGCCCGGGCCTTCCGCCAGGCCACGGGCGCCACTTGCGGACAATACCGGGCCGCCCACGGCCGCTGAGCCGCGCGCGCCAGCGTCTACAATGGCGCATTCCCCGCGCGGCGCCGCGCTTCGCGCCCCAGGGCCCCTCAACGCCGATGCGCCCCTTCCCGACGCGATGCCGCAAGACTCCATCACGCCGACGACCCCGGACTCCGCCGCCCGCCATCCGCCGGGCCGGCTGCAGGCGCACTGGATGGCCGAACTCGTCCGCCTGCGCGAAACGCATTGGGGGCCGCTCGAAGACGCCCAGGCCACGCGCCAGGCGCGCCTGGGAGCGGCCGACCTGCGCGGACGGATCCTACTGCGCGCACTGCTGCTGGCGCGGCGCGAGAACCTCGCCGCCCTGGTGCAGGGCTGGCGCCGCAGCGCCCTGGCCATCCTGGCCGCGCTGGGTCTGGCCGCCGTCCTCTCGGGCATCGGCATCGCGCTGGGCGCGCTGGGCAACGGGTCGCGGCCCGTCAACGCGCTGTGGGCGGCCGGCGCGCTGCTCGGCCTGCACGGCCTCACCTTTCTGCTCTGGATCGCCAGCTTCCTGCTGCGGCCGGCCGCGGCCACCGGCCTGGGCCGCTTCTGGCTGTGGGCGACCCGCAAGCTGGCGCGCGGCCCCGACCACGCACTGGTGCCGCAGGCCTTCCTGAATCTGCTGGCCCGCGCCGGCGCGCTGCGCTGGGTGCTGGGCGCGGTCAGCCACGGGCTGTGGCTGTGCGGCCTGACGGCGGCGCTGTGCACCCTGCTGGTCGTGCTCTCCACCGCCAGCTACCGTTTCATCTGGGCCACCACCCTGCTGTCGCCCGACAGCTTCGTCCGGATCACGCGGACTATCGGCTGGCTGCCCGCCCAGCTGGGCTTTCCCCTTCCGTCGGCCGAGGTCGTGCGCGCCAGCGACGGCCTGCAGGCGCTGCCGCCCGAAGCCCAGGTGCAATGGTCCATCTGGCTGATCGGCGCACTGGCGGTATACGGCATCGCGCCGCGCCTGCTGGCTTTCCTGGGCTGCGCCGTCGCCGCCGCGCGCGCCCTGCGCCGCCTGGAAATCGACCCCGCCCTGCCGGGCTTTTCCACGCTGCGCGACCGGCTGGACCCGGCCGTGCAGTCCACCGGCATCGACCGGCCGGCCGATCCGCTGCACGAACCCCGTCTGAGGCCGCTCGCGCGCGCGGACCTGGCGGGCGGGCCGGTGCTCGCCGGACTGGAGCTGCCGCCCGACCTGGACTGGCCGCCGGCCGCCCTGCCCGCCGGCGTAACGCTGGCCGGCCGCCTGGACACGCGCGAAGAGCGCAACGCGCTGCTGGACGCCCTGGCGGCCACTCCGCCGGCGCGCCTGCTGCTGGCCTGCGACGCCCGGCAGACTCCCGACCGCGGCGCCCTGGCCCTGGTCGCCGACCTGGCCGCGCACGCGGGCCAGACCGGCATATGGCTGCTGCCGGGAGACGATGCGGACGCCGGCGGGGACACCCGGGCGCCGCTATGGCGCGAGCGCCTGGCCGCGCTGGGCCTGGCGCCCGAAGCCGTCTTCGGCGCCGGCGCGCCCGCGCTGCGCTGGCTGGAGCGCGGCCATGGCTGAAGACCTGATCCGCATCGCGGTGGTGGGGCACACCAACACCGGCAAGACCTCGCTGCTGCGCACGCTCACGCGCGATACCCGCTTCGGCGAAGTCGCCGACAGCCCCGGCACCACGCGGCACGTGGAAGGCGCGCGCCTGCGCCTGGAAGGCCGCCCCGTGCTGGAGTGGTTCGATACGCCGGGCATGGAAGACAGCATCGCGCTGCTGGAATACCTGGAAAAACTGGACGCGCCCGGCGAGCGGCTGGACGGCCCCGCCCGCATCGCCCGCTTCCTGGACACGCCCGAAGCCCATGGCCGCTACGAACAGGAAGCGCGCGTGCTGCGCAAGATGCTCGAATGCGACGCGGGCCTGTACGTGGTGGACGCGCGCGATCCCGTGCTGGGCAAGCACCGCGACGAGCTCGCCATTCTCGCCGCCTGCGGCCGCCCCCTGCTGCCCGTGCTCAACTTCGTCAACGCGCCCTCGCATCGCGCCGCGCAGTGGCGGGACGCGCTGGGCCGCCTCGGGCTGCATGCCGTGGTGGAGTTCGATACCGTGGCGCCCCCGCTCGACGGCGAGCAGCAGCTCTATGCGCGGCTGGCCGTGCTGCTGGACCGGCACGCGGCCACGCTGGCGGCGCTGGCCGGCCATCTTGCGCGCCAGCGCCGCGAACGCCGCGATGCGGCTTACGAATTGCTGGCGGACATGCTCATCGACGTAGCGGCCCTGCGTCTTTCCAGCCCGAGCGACGAAGCGGCGCTCGCGCGCGCATCGCAGACGCTGCGCAACCAGGTGCGGCAGCGCGAACAGGGCTGCGTCGATGCCTTGCTGGCGCTCTACAACTTCCGCCCATCCGATTTTCATGCCGACACGCTGCCGCTTGCCGGCGAGCGCTGGAGCATGGACCTGTTCCATCCCCAGGCGCTCAAGGACATGGGCGTGCAGGTGGGCGTGGGCGCGGCCGCCGGCGCCATGGCCGGCGCGGCGGTCGACCTGCTGAGCGCGGGCCTGAGCCTGGGCACCGGCATGCTGATCGGCGCGGCTGCGGGCGGCCTGTGGCAGGGCGTGGAAAAACTGGGCAGGCGCGTGGCGGGCAAGCTGCGCGGCTGGCGCGAAATCAGCGTGGACGATCCGGTGCTGCGCCTGCTGGCGCTGCGCCAGCGCCATCTCATCGAAGCGCTGGAACGCCGCGGCCACGCGGCGCGCGAGCCGCTGGAACCGGCGCATCCCGACGACGACGCCTGGCGCGCCGGACCGCTGCCCGATGCACTCAAGGAGGCGCGCAGCCGGCCGGAATGGTCGGCGCTGGGCGGCCATTACGAAGACAGCGAGCGGCGCAAGCAGGTGGCCGCCGAGCTGGCGCGCGCGCTCGCGGCCGACGCGCCGCACGCCGCCTGAATCCGCGCACATGCGCATCGCGGGCCGCGTCCGCACCCGCTTCGGCCGGCATCTCCCCCCGTACTAACCCCAATCCAAACCAATTGACGCTTAAACGAATGGCTCTATAAGATTCGTTCTGCGCTGGCGGGCATTGCCCGCCATGCTCGTCAAAAGGGGTTGGGTCTATCGTGAAGTCGAAGTCCTGCGAAGCCGTTTTTTGTATCGCCGCGCGCATGCCGCGCCGTGCCCCTGTCCGCTTTTCGTCGTAAGCAGCAATGCCATGCCCCGGCTCCAAACAGGGGCCCGGGCCCTATCCACTTCTGTCGCGCGCATCCGCGCATCATGGAGCACAGGGCTATGCGTACTACCCGATTCTTCAAACAAGCGGCGCTGGCGGCAACGCTGGCCGCCTCGCTGGCATTCAGCGGCGCGGCGGCGGCCAAGACCTTTCACTGGTCCTATCAGGGCGATGCCACGTCCATGGACCCCATGGCCCTGAACGAAACCTTCACGCTGGGTTTCCAGGGCAACATCTACGAAACGCTCGCCGGCTACGACGGCAACCTCAAGCTGGTGCCGCTGCTGGCCGAAAGCTGGGAAAACCCCGAGCCCACGAAATGGGTCTTCAAGCTGCGCAAGGGCGTGAAGTTCCACGACGGCTCCCCCTTCACCGCGGACGACGTCATCTTCTCCTGGAAGCGCAGCCTCACGCCCGGCTCCGACATGAAGGGCTACGGCGCCAAGGCCTCGGACATCAAGAAGATCGACGACTACACCATCGAGGTCACCACCCCCACGCCCAACCCCATCCTGCCGCGCGAATGGGTGTTTCTCTACATCATGAGCAAATCGTGGTCCGAGAAGCACAACACCACCGAGGCCACCAACGTCAAGGGCGACAACCAGGGCAACTACGCCAACCTGCACGCCAACGGCACGGGCCCGTTCATGCTGGTGGAGCGCCAGCCCGACGTAAAGACGGTGCTCAAGCGCTTCGACGGCTACTGGGACAAGAACATCAAGACCAACATCGATGAGGTGATCTTCCAGCCCATCACGCAGGAAGCCACCCGCGTGGCCGCGCTGATCTCCGGCGAAATGGATGTGGTGCAGCCCGTGCCCGTGCAGGATTGGAAGCGGCTGGAAGACGCCAAGGGCGTCAAGCCCCTGACCGCGCCCGAGGCGCGCGCCATCTTCATCGGCATGGACCAGAGCCGCGACGAACTGCTGTTCTCGGACGTCAAGGGCAAGAATCCCTTCAAGGACCCCAAGGTGCGCGAGGCGGTGGTGCTGGCGGTGGACACCAAGGCCATCAACGAGAAGATCATGCGCGGCGCGGCCAAGCCGCTGGGCTCGCTGATCGCCACGTCCATCAACGGCTATGATCCGTCCTTCGGCGAGCCCTACAAGCCCGATCCCGCCCGCGCCAAGAAGCTTCTTGCCGAGGCCGGCTATCCGAAGGGCTTCTCCGTCACCATGGACTGCCCCAACGACCGCTACGTCAACGACGAGAAGGTCTGCCAGGCCGTGGCCGGCATGCTGGCCCGCGTGGGCATCAAGATCAACCTGCTCGCGCAGACCAAGTCCAAGTACTTCGGCAAGATCCTGCTGCAGGCGGGCAACCAGACCAGCATGTACATGCTGGGATGGACGCCGAGCTCCACCGACGCGCACAACTCGCTCCTGAACCTCGCCGCCTGCCGCGACGCCAAGACCGCGGCCGGGCAGTTCAACCTGGGCGGCTATTGCAACAAGAAGGTCGACGAGCTCACCGCCAAGATCGGCGTGGAAACCGACCAGGCCAAGCGCAACGAGATGATCAAGGAAGCCTTCGGCATCGTGCGCGCGGACTACGGCTACCTGCCGCTGCACCAGCAGCCCATGTCCTGGGGCGTGAAGGAAGGCATCCAGGTCATCCAGCGCGCCGACGACGTGCTCGACCTGCGCAACGTCGTCATGCCCTAGCGGCATGCCTCGCCCGGCGCGGGCCCGCCGCCCGCGCCGGTTTTCCGCCGGCCCCCGTCCGGCCTGGGAACGGCGCCCCCGACGCGGCGCCGGTCGCGCCTCCCGCGGGAGGCAAGAAAACTTGGGGCGTCCCGGTGTTTTCTTGAGAGGGCACCCGCATATGCTTTCCTTCATTGCCAACCGGCTGTTCCAGGCGCTGCTCGTCATGCTGACCGTGGCGCTCATTGCCTTTTCCATGTTCCGCTACGTGGGCGACCCCGTCGCGAGCATGGTGGGCCAGGACACCACGCCCGAGCAGCGCGAACAATTGCGCGAGCAGCTCGGCTTGAACGACCCGTTCGTGGTGCAGTACGCGCATTTCGTGGCGAACGCCGCGCGCGGCGATTTCGGCATTTCGTACCGCCATCGCCGTCCCGTGAGCGAGCTCATCGAAGAACGCCTGCCCGCCACGCTGGAGCTTTCCATCGTCTCGGCCGTGATGGCGCTGGCGCTGGGCATTCCCATGGGCATCTACACCGCGCTCAGGCGGCGCGGCGTGCTGTCCAAGGCCTTCATGGCGCTGTCGCTGGCCGGGATTTCGCTGCCGACCTTTCTCATCGGCATCCTGCTCATCCTCTTTTTCGGCGTGCAGCTGCGCTGGCTGCCCAGCTTCGGGCGCGGCGACGTGGTCAGCCTGGGCTGGTGGACCACCGGGCTGCTCACCAAGTCGGGGCTGCTCGCGCTCATCATGCCGGCCATCACGCTGGCGCTTTTCCAGATGACGCTCATCATGCGGCTGGTGCGCGCCGAAATGCTGGAAGTGCTGCGGGCGGATTTCATCAAGTTCGCGCGCGCGCGGGGCCTGCCCGAGCGGCTCATCAATTTCCGCCATGCGCTCAAGAACACCATGGTGCCGGTCATCACCATCACGGGGCTGCAGCTCGGCTCCATCATCGCCTTCGCCATCATCACCGAAACCGTATTCCAGTGGCCCGGCATGGGGCTGCTCTTCATCCAGGCGGTGAGCATGGTGGACATTCCCGTAATGGCGGCCTACCTGGTGCTCATCGCGTTCATGTTCGTGGTCATCAACCTGATCGTGGACCTCCTGTACTTCGCCGTCGATCCGCGGCTGCGCGTGCAGAGCAAATAGGCCGGACGGCAAAGGACTCCCCATGAACACCCGCATCGCCCCGTTTTTCGCGCGCGCCGCCGACAGCGACCTGTGGCACAGCTTCAAGCGCACGCCCGGCGCCGTCATCGCCGCCATCGTCACGCTGGCCATCGTCCTGGGCGCGGTGTTCGCGCCCGTGGTCGCGCCGCACAACCCCTTCGACCTGGCCTCCCTGAACATCATGGACGCCAATACGCCGCCCTCGTGGGAAGAAGGCGGCAGCCCGGACTTCCTGCTCGGCACCGACGACCAGGGACGCGACATTCTTTCCGCGGTGCTGTATGGCTCGCGCGTGTCGCTGCTGGTGGGCTTCGCGTCGGTGCTCTTCTCCATGGTGCTGGGAGTGTCGCTGGGCCTCGTCAGCGGCTATGCGGGCGGCCGCCTGGACAGCTTCATCATGCGCGTGGCGGACGTGCAGCTTTCGTTCCCGGCCATTCTCGTGGCCCTGCTGATCGACGGCGTGGCGCGCGGCATCCTGCCGCGCGACATGCATGACGAGCTGGCCCTCTACGTGCTCATTTTCGCCATCGGCATTTCCGGCTGGGTGCAGTACGCGCGCACGGTGCGCGGCTCCACGCTGGTGGAGCGCAACAAGGAATACGTGCAGGCGGCCCGGCTCATCGGCATCGGCCCCTTCACCATCCTGCGCCGCCACATTTTGCCCAACGTCATGGGGCCGGTGCTGGTCATCGCCACCATCCACCTGGCCGTCGCCATCATCACCGAGGCCACGCTGTCCTTCCTCGGCGTGGGCGTGCCGCCCACCGCGCCGTCGCTGGGCACGCTGATCCGCATCGGCAACAGCTATCTGTTCTCGGGTATGTGGTGGATCTCGATCTTTCCCGGCATCGCGCTGGTGGCGCTGGTGCTGTCGGTGAACCTGCTGGGCGACTGGCTGCGCGACGCGCTCAACCCCAAGCTGCGCTGAGGAAGCCATGGCCCTGCTCAACATAGACGACATCCGCATCGAGTTCCCCAGCCGGCGCGGCACGCTGGTGGCGGTGGACGGCGTGTCCCTGGCCCTGGAAAAAGGCGAGATCCTGGGTGTGGTGGGCGAGTCCGGCGCCGGCAAGTCCACCATCGGCAATGCCGTGATCGGGCTGCTGGAGTCTCCCGGCCGGCTGGCGGGCGGCCAGGTAAGGCTGGACGGCGAGCGCATCGACGCGCTGGACGACGCGCAGAAGCGCAAAGTGCGCGGACGCCGCATCGGCATGATCTTCCAGGATCCGCTCACCTCGCTCGATCCGCTGCAGACGGTGGAAAGCCAGCTCGTCGAGACCATGCAGGCGCACCTGCGCCTTTCCCCGGCCGAGGCCCGCAAGCGCGCCGTGCAATTGCTGACGCAGGTCGGCATCGACAACCCGGAGCTGCGCGTCAAGCAGTATCCGCACCAGTTCTCCGGCGGCATGCGCCAGCGGGTCGTGATCGCGCTGGCGCTGTGCTGCGAGCCCGAGGTCATCATCGCCGACGAGCCCACCACGGCGCTGGACGTCTCCATCCAGGCGCAGATCCTCGACCTGCTGCGCCGCCTGTGCCGCGAAGAACAGGTGGGCATGATCATCATCACGCACGACATGGGCGTGATCGCCGACGTGACCGACCGCGTCGCCGTGCTCTACCGCGGCAAGCTGGTGGAGCAGGGCCCCACCGCCAAGATCCTGGGCAACCCCGACCATCCCTACACCCGCAGCCTGATCTCGGCAGTGCCGCGCCCCGACATCAAGCTCAAGCGGTTTCCGCTGGTGACCTACATCGAGGACGCCCGCGAGCCCGCACGCACGCTGGACATCTCCACCCACTGGCTGGGCCGGCGGCGCGACTTCGGCGCCTCCAGCGGCGGGCCGCTGCTGCAGGTGCGCGACCTGAGCATGCGCTTCGTGCTCAAGAGCGCGTTCTTCAAGCGCAACGAGCGCGCGCTGGACGCGGTCAAGCGCGTCAGCTTCGACATCGGCGAGGGCGAGGTGTTCGGCCTGGTGGGCGAATCCGGTTCGGGCAAGTCCACCGTGGCCCGCCTGATCTCCGGCCTGTACACGCCGACCGGCGGCAGCGTGTCGTTCGGCGCAGCCGAGCTCACGGCGCTCAAGGGCGAGAAGCAGCTCAACCCCTTCCGCCGGCAGATCCAGATGATCTTCCAGGATCCGTTCTCGTCGCTGAATCCGCGCATGCGCGTGCTGGACATCGTGGCCGAACCGATCCGTTTCCACCGGCTGTGCGCCACCGACGCCGAGACGCGGCAGGTGGTCGCCGACCTGCTGGACGTCGTGGGCCTGGGCGGGCGCGCCGCCGAACGCTATCCGCACGAATTCTCGGGCGGGCAGCGCCAGCGCATCTGCATTGCGCGCGCGCTGGCCACGCGGCCGCGCTTCCTCATCTGCGACGAGCCCACCTCGGCGCTGGACGTCTCCATCCAGGCGCAGATCCTGAACCTGCTGAAAGACCTGCAGGAGCAACTCGGCCTGACCATGCTTTTCATCAGCCATGACCTGCCCGTGATACGGCAGATGTGCGACAGGGTGGGCGTGATGCGCCATGGCGAGCTGCTGGAGGTCGCCGCCACCGAAGACCTGTTCGAGCGGCCCCAGCACGCCTACAGCCGGCACCTGCTCGGCCTGATGCCGCGGCTGCAGGCCATGTCCCGCGAGGGACTGGAAGTGGAACACACTGAAAGGAGCGGAACATGAAGCGCGAGCAACGGATTCTCTTCGTGGGCGGCAAGGTATTCGACGGACTGGGCCGCACCCTGCCGGGCCATGGGGTGCTGGTGGACGGCGGGCGCATCGCGCGTGTGGCGCCGGCCGCGGAATTCTCCGGCTACGCAGGCCGCAAGGTCGACACGGCCGGCATGACGCTCATGCCCAGCCTGGGCGACTGCCACGTGCACCTGGTCTACACCGGCGCGGCCGACCCGCACGCGCAGATGAACAAGCAGGGCCCGGCGCAGATCACGCTCACCGCGCTGGAGAACGCGCAGGCGGCGCTGCGCGGCGGCATTACCGCGGTGCGCGACTGCGGCGGCAAGGACTACCTGGAATTCGGCGTGCGCGACGCCATCGCGCGCGGCGTCTTTCCCGGCCCCACCATCCGCGCCTCCGGCCGCATCATCTGCATGACGGGCGGCCACGGCAACCGCATCGGCCGTGTGGCCGACGGCTGCGACGACGTGGTGAAGGCCGTGCGCGAACAGGTGCACGCCGGCTGCGATCTGGTGAAGATCATGGCCACGGGCGGGGTCATGACGCCGGGCGTGAACCCCATGGACGCCCATTACAGCTTCGAGGAAATGAAGGCCGGCGTGCACGAAGCCAAGCGCTTTCGCAAGAGCACGGCCAGCCATGCGCAGGGCACCGAGGGTATCCTCAACGCGGTGCGCGCCGGCATCGATTCCATCGAGCACGGCATCTTCATGGACGACGCCTGTCTGCGCGAGATGCTGGAAAGCCAGACCTACCTGGTGCCCACCATCGCGGCGGTGCGCAACATCATCGCCAACGCCGACAACGGCATCCCGGCCTACGCGGTGGAAAAGGCGCGCGCGGTGGAACAGCGCCACCGCGAGTCCTTCCAGATGTACTACCGGGCGGGCGGCCGCATCGCGCTGGGCACCGACGCGGGCACGCCGTTCAACCTGCACGGCGAGAACGCCATGGAGCTGGCGTACATGGTGGAGTTCGGCATGACGCCGGTGGATGCCCTCATCGCGGGAACCTCGCGTGCGCACGACCTGATGGGACTGGACGGACACGGGTCGGTGGCCGAAGGCAACCACGCCGACCTGCTGCTGGTGCAGGGCGACCCCGCCGAAGACATCATGAAAGCGGCCGACAAGCGCTTTCACGTGGCGGTGCTGCGCGGCGGCGAACTGGCCGCCGGCGAGCTGCCGGCCTGAACGGGCCGGCCCGGCGTGGAGCGCCCTGGCATGGGGGCCGCCCCCGCCGCCTTCCTCAGCGGCCGCCGGCCGCGGCGCCGCTCAACGCCATCATGAGGAACTGCTCCACCGGCATTTTCTTGCCGTTGAAGTCCACCTGGCCGTCGGCGTAGCTGAGCGTGGATACGATGTTGTCGTTTTCGAGCTTGGCCACGCCCATGGCGCCGGCCATGGTGCCCAGCATCTCGGCCTGGCCCTTGGCGGTGCTGAGCGCGCGCTCGGCCGGCACGCCCTGCAGCTGGGCCTGCGTGGACAGCAGGTCGGCCATATTGGCCTTGGACAGCACCAGCTTCGCGTCCAGCTTGTGGATGACCTGCATCAGCACGTCCGGCAGCGGATCGTCCAGGTTCGGGGCCGCGCCGAGCTGGGTGTCCACGGCGAAGGTGGACGTGCCGTTGGCGGTGCGCAGTTCCAGCGGCGAAAGCGACAGCGTGGGGTTGCCGGCCAGCAGCTGCGCCAGCGCGGCCTTCATGGCGGCGCTTTCCTCGGGCGTGAAGTCCGGCGCTTCGTGGAGGTCGGCGCCCTGGGCCAGCGCGCGGCGCGAGGCCTGCTCATAGGTGCTGTTGAGCGACTTGAGCGCCTTGGGGTCGAGGTTCCTGGACGCCAGCGCCAGGCGCATGCCGGCCACGTCCTTGTCCTGCACGCGGATCATGCCGAAATCCACCGACACGTCGCCGGCCAGGCCCTTGTCGCTCTCGGCCATGTCGACGCCGATCACCGTGTCCTTGAAACGCATCGGCGGCTGGCCGGCGGACGACAGGGTCCAGTCCTGGAGCGTCAGCTTCTGCTTGCCCAGGAACAGGTCTTGCGCGCCGGGCGTGACGTCGCTGTCCAGCGTGAGGCCCTTCATGTCCATGGTGACCACGCCGCCGTCCTCGGGCGAAGGCGAGGCCATCGACAGGCTGTCGCTCTGCAGCTTGAGCACGGTGTGCTTGGTGGCCATGGTGTGGCTCACCTGGCCCTTCAGGCCGGAGAACGCCACCGAGTTCTGGTCTTTCGAGTACGACGCCGGGGCGATGGCGAAATCGCCCTCCACCTGGCGGCCGTAGCTCACGGTGTAGTTGCCCGCCACGGGCGCGTCGCCCTTGCTGGCGGCGAACCACGCCTTGACGAAGGGAGTTTCCTCGAGCTGGAAGCGGCTGGCCACCAAGACCGGCGCCAGATTGCCCGACTTCAGGCTGGAGAGCGGGAAGGGGCCGTGATCCAGGTGTTCGACGAACTGCAGCGCTTCTTCGCGGGCCGGCTTGCCGTCTCCGGCGGGCAGGGAGAACGTCACCTGGTAGCGTTCCGTGGAGGAAAACACGCCGCGCTCGAACGAAAGCAGCTCGATGACCGGCTGCACGCCCCACCCCTCGCTGGCCTTCTGCAGCTGGACGTTGCCGTCGGCGATAGCCTGTCGGACGAATTCCTCGGCCTTCTTGCCGGTGTACCAGGCCGTGCCGGTCCAGACCGCCCCGAGCACCACGATTACGCCCGCTATTGCCGCCTTTTTCATAACCCACCTATAGAACAGAAATGTTTCAGATCCCGGAGCGCGGGATTATAGGTAGCGATTCTCCGGGAAAACTCTGATTTCGTTGAGAGATACAGCAATCTGCTACATATTTATACGGTCCGTCGGATTTTTCTGAATGACGCCATCCCACATCAGCTACAATCCCGCCGTGTGCTTCGCCAATCTGCACACGTCCGCAGGCCTTTCGCCGCCTAGCCACGCCCGTACGGGCGCTTCCCTTTTCTCCTTGTTCGTATGCCTGGATTGGAGTCACTCAACTTGAGCGACGGGCTGCCGCTGGAGTTGTTTTGACTACGTCTATTTCTTTCGCCGACCTCGGGCTGGCTGATTCCCTGTTGCGCGCCATTGCCGAAACCGGCTACACCGCTCCCACCCCCATCCAGGCCCAGGCCATCCCGCTGGTGCTCAAGGGCGGCGACCTGCTTGCCGCCGCCCAGACCGGCACCGGCAAGACCGCGGGCTTCACCCTGCCCATCCTGCACCTGCTGCAGGCCCGCAAGCCGGCCGCCCGCAAGCCCGGGGCGCCGCGCTGCCTGATCCTCACCCCCACCCGCGAGCTCACCGCCCAGGTGGCCGAATCGGTGCAGACCTACGGCAAGCACACCCGCCTGAGCTCCATGGTGATGTTCGGCGGGGTCAACATCAATCCGCAGATCGCGGCGCTGAAAAAGCCGGTGGACATCCTGGTGGCCACGCCCGGCCGCCTGCTGGATCACTGCGGCCAGAAGACGGTGGACCTGTCGGCCGTGGAAATCCTGGTGCTGGACGAAGCCGACCGCATGCTCGACATGGGCTTCATCCGCGACATCCGCAAGATTCTGGCGCTGCTACCCAAGCAGCGCCAGAACCTGCTGTTTTCCGCCACTTTCTCCGACGAGATCCGTGCCCTGGCGCATGGCGTGCTCAACAACCCGGGCGAAGTCTCGGTGACGCCGCGCAACACCGCCACCGAACTGGTGACGCAGACCGTGCACCTGGTCGAACAACACCACAAGCGCGACCTCATCAGCCACATCATCCGCGAAAGCGGCTGGCACCAGGTGCTGGTGTTCACCCGCACCAAGCACGGCGCCAACCGCCTGGCCGAGAAGCTGGTCAAGGACGGCCTGACCGCCGCCGCCATCCACGGCAACAAGAGCCAGTCGGCGCGCACGCGCGCCCTGTCCGGCTTCAAAGACGGCTCGGTCACCGTGCTCGTGGCCACCGACATCGCCGCGCGCGGCCTGGACATCGACCAGCTGCCCCAGGTGGTGAACTTCGAACTGCCCAACGTGCCCGAAGACTATGTGCACCGCATCGGCCGCACCGGCCGCGCGGGCGCCACGGGCGCCGCGGTGTCGCTGGTCGACAGCAGCGAAATCAAGCTGCTGCGCGACATCGAGCGTCTCATCAAGAAGACCATCGAACGCAAGCCGGTCGAGGGCTGGACGCCGCCCGCCACCAGCGCCGCCGCGTTCGAGCGCCAGGAACGCGACGAAGACAACCGCCAACCGCGCGGCCACCGCAATGGCCGGAGCGGCGAACGCCGCGCCCGTCCGGCTGCGCCCCCGGCGCGCGCCGCGGCCGGCCCCAAGCCGGGCCTGGCCCGGCCGGCCGGCGAAGCCCGCCACGGCGTGCGCGAAGGCGAGCGCCCCGCCTCCGGCGAACGGCCGGCCCGCGCCGAGTCGCCGCGCCAGGCTCCCCGCCGCGCCGAAAGCGGCCAACGCCGGGGAGCCCCGCGCGCGGCATTGCTGAGCAAGTAGATTCCCCGTATCCCGAACGCGGAGTTCCACCATGCCTCTCTCCACCTGGTTGACCTTTTTCGTGGCCTCCTGGGCGATTTCGTTCTCGCCCGGCGCAGGCGCCATCTCGGCCATGTCCTCCGGCCTGAAATACGGTTTCGCGCGAGGCTACTGGAACACGGCGGGCCTCATCATGGGCATCCTGTTCCAGTTCCTGGTGGTGGCGGTGGGGCTGGGGGCCGTGCTGGCCACCTCGGAAATCGCCTTCAACGTGGTGAAGTACCTGGGCGTGGCCTACCTCATCTACCTGGGCGTGCGCCAGATCCGCACCGACGCCGCCCCGGTGGCGGTGGACGCGGGAGATCCCAGGCAGGCGTCCATCCGCGAGCTGGTGGTGCGCGGCTTTCTCATCAACACCATGAACCCCAAGGGCACGGTCTTCCTGCTGGCGGTGGTGCCGCAGTTCGTGGACACCTCATTGCCCCTGGTGCCGCAATACGCGGCCCTGGCGGGCACGCTGGCCTTCACCGACCTGGTGGCCATGGGCGTCTACACCCTGCTGGCCGCGCGCGTGCTGAGGCTGCTGCGCAGCGCCCGGCACATCCGCTGGATGAACCGCACCTTCGGCTCGCTGTTCATCCTGGCCGGCGTCTTCCTGGCCACCTTCCGCCGCCACGCCTGACCGGGCGCCGCCGCGCCGGGGCGCAAACCGGCGTCTGTAAAATCCTCGACCATGAATATTCCTCAAGAAGTAGCGCGGCGCCGGACGTTCGCCATCATTTCCCACCCCGACGCCGGCAAGACCACGCTGACCGAAAAGCTGCTGCTGTTCGCGGGCGCCATCCAGATCGCCGGCAGCGTGAAAGCCCGCAAGGCCTCGCGCCACGCCTCCTCCGACTGGATGGAAATCGAAAAGCAGCGCGGCATTTCCGTGGCCTCCTCGGTCATGCAGATGGAATATCGCGACTGCGTCATCAACCTGCTCGACACCCCGGGCCACCAGGACTTCTCGGAAGACACCTACCGCGTCCTGACGGCGGTGGACGCCGCCCTCATGGTGATCGACGCCGCCAACGGCGTGGAACCCCAGACCATCCGCCTGCTGCAGGTCTGCCGCGCGCGCAACACGCCCATCATCACGTTCATCAACAAGATGGACCGCGAAGTACGCGAGCCGCTCGACCTGCTGTCCGAGATCGAGGGCCACCTCGGCATGGACGCGGTGCCCTTCTCCTGGCCGGTGGGCATGGGCAAGGCCTTCGGCGGCGTGTTCGACATCCGCCGCGACCGCATGCGCGTGTTCCGCCCCGGGCAGGAGCGCCGCAGCGACAACGACGAATTCATCGAAGGGCTGGGCAATCCCGAGATCGGGCGGCGCTTCGGCGCGGCCTTCGACCAGGCCAGCAGCGAGATCGAGCTCATCAACGAAGCCGCCCCCGCCTTCGACCGCGAGCAATTCCTCGCCGGCAGGCAGACGCCGGTCTTCTTCGGCTCGGCCATCAACAACTTCGGCGTGCAGGAAGTCCTGGACGCGCTGGTCGAGCAGGCCCCGCCGCCCGGCCCGCGCACCGCCCTGCAGCGCGTGGTGCAGCCCGAAGAGCCGAAATTCACCGGCGTGGTGTTCAAGGTGCAGGCCAACATGGACCCCGCCCACCGCGACCGCGTGGCCTTCGTGCGCGTCAGCTCCGGCCGCTTCGAGCGCGGCATGCGGCTCAAGGTGGCGCGCACCAACAAGGAAATCCGGCCCAACAACGTGGTGTCGTTCCTGTCGCAGCGGCGCGAACTGCTCGACGAGGCCTATGCCGGCGACGTGATCGGCATTCCCAACCACGGCATCCTGCAACTGGGCGACGTGCTCACCGAAGGCGAGAACCTGCAATTCACGGGCCTGCCCTTCTTCGCGCCCGAACTCTTCCAGGCCGTGGAAGTCAAAGATCCGTTGCGCACCAAGCAACTGCGCACCGGCCTCACCCAGTTGGGCGAGGAAGGGGCCATCCAGGTGTTCCGCCCGGAAGCCGCCGGCGGCTCGCTGCTGCTGGGCGCGGTCGGCCAGCTCCAGTTCGAAGTGGTGGCGCACCGGCTGAAAACCGAGTACGGCGTGGACGCGCGCATGATGCCTTCGCGCTACACAATGGCACGTTGGATTACTTCCGATAACCCCAAGGCCCTGCGCAAGTTCATGGATGCCAATGCCGCCCATATCGCCTATGATGTGGTGGATGCGGCGGCGTTTTTGATCGGTTCCCCCGCGCAGTTGCGCGTAGCCGAGGAACTGTATCCCGAAGTGAAGTTCCACGCCATGCGCGAGCATGGCGGCAAGGTATTCGGAGACAAAGCGTAGACCCGTAGGGGTTCCGCACGGCAGAAGAGGGTAGCAATGTCTTGGCGTTTATTGTTCGCAACGCTCCTGGTCGCGCTCGGCGCGTCGGCCTGGGGCGGGATTCAACTGGGAGACTGGCTGGTGGCGCACGCGCCCGTGGCGGCTCCCGCTCCCGGCCAGGATGCGGCCGCCTCGCAACAACCGGTGCTCGACGCCAACGGCCGGCCCTACGTGGCCCAGCCTCCCCAGCCCCGCGTCGACGGCACGCTGGGCGTGCCCGACCGTCCGGCCGACCGCGAATGGACGATCAACACCGTCTCGCTGTTCGACACCGTGAGCGACCCTTCCGTGCAGATCTCGCGCGAGCGCATCACCATGGACCAGGCCCGCGAAATCGCCTCCAGCTCGCAGGTGCCGCTGCCCTCGGGCCCTTCCGACGTCTCCACGCTGGACCTCCAAGCCCCGGGCACCTCGGCCGCCGTCAACGGCGGCGCCATGCCGCCGCCGCAAACGCAGGCCGGCGGCTATGGCAACCAGGCCGTGCAAGCCGTGCCGCCCCCCAACTCCTCGCCCGCGCCCGGCGCGCCCGGCTGGCAGGACGCCCTGCGCCAGGAACTGGCCCGCTGCGCCAACCAGGGCTTCTTTGAACGCCCGAGCTGCTCCTGGAATGCCCGCAACAAGTACTGTGCCCCCAACCGGGCCTGGGGCACCATGCCGGAGTGTCCGGCGCGGCCGTAAGAAAACCGATCAACGCGTTGCCCAATCGCCCCACGGGGCGCTTTTTCTATATCGCAGACTCGTTGCCAAACGCTTTCTGTTCGCGCCGAGACCTTGGCCAGGCACAAAAAAACCCGCCGTCAGGCGGGTTGCGGCCGGCGCGCGGGGCGCGCTTATTCGGACGTGGACATCTGGCTTTGCAGGTAGTTCTGCAGGCCGACCTTGTCGATGAGGTCGATCTGGGTTTCCAGGTAGTCGATGTGCTCTTCGGTGTCGTCAAGGATGTCCTGGAACAGATCGCGCGAGACGTAATCTCGGACCGATTCACAGTACGCCATGGCTTCCTTCACCGTGGCTTGCGCGGCCTGTTCGAGCTTCAGGTCACAGGCAAGCAGTTCGGGCACGTCTTCGCCGATGAGCAGCTTGTGCAGATCCTGCAGGTTGGGCAGGCCATCCAGCATGAAGATGCGCTGGATGAGGCGGTCGGCGTGCTTCATTTCGCCGATGGATTCCTCGTATTCGTGCTTGCCCAGCTTGTCGAAGCCCCAGTGGTTCAGCATGCGCGCATGCAGAAAGTACTGGTTGATCGCCGTCAACTCGTTGGTCAGTTGTTTGTTGAGATACTGGATGACGGTTTTATCGCCTTTCATGATGAACTCCTTGCAGTCTGGCGCGACGCGAACCGCATCGCGGCAGGAGCGCACGATGCCGCGCGTACGCAACGAACGCAGACTAACATCAGCCGACGGCCGGCGACTAGCCTCGGCCTGCATTTCGTAAATGTCTTTGCAAGCGCAATAAGTAAGCGACAAACGAATGAGAATGAGTATGCGTGCGTGATGGCTTGCATGGGCGGCGCCGGCGCGTCGCGGCCTGCGCGGATGCCGCCTGCCCGAAACGCGGCTGCAAACGCGTTCGGCCGGGCCTCTTTTACGGGCGCCGGCGCGGCGAATTGGCGGAAATTCCGCGCGGATGCGCGCGTTGCATATCCACAACCCCGAAGATCACGGCGCGGCGCGGGTCGCGAGCCAGATGCCCATCGCGATCGGCACAATGCCCAGCATGTCGAGCAGCGACACGGGCTCGCCCAGCACGGCCCACCCGAACAGCAGGCCGAGCGGCGGCATCAGGAAGTGCAATGCGCTTGCTGACGTGGCGCTCACGCGGCCGAGGATCATGAACCACAGGTAGTACCCGCCCATGGATACCGCCACGATCATGTAGGCCATGCTCCAGAACAGGCTGGCGGTGAAGCGCGCGTCGCCCAGGCTTTCGGAGGCCAGCGCGAACGGCAGCAGCGCGGCCGCGCCCGCGAGCGACTGGATGCCGGTGGCGGTCCAAAGGCCGGCGGCGGGCTTCAGCCGTTTGTAGAGCAGGGTTCCCGCCACCAGCGCGACCAGCCCACCCGCGACGAGCAGGGTGCCATGCAGGTCTTCTTGCATGGCACCCAGGCGCGAGCGCAGCACCATGGCCACGCCGGCCAGGCCCAGGCAGAGTCCCGCCAGCTTGCGCCAGCCCAGCCGTTCGCCCAGCACGGGCCCGGCCAGCATGCCGATGAGCAGCGGGTTGGTGCTGATGAGCACGGCCGTGAAGGCCGACGAAACGCGGGTCATGCCCGACCAGCTCAGGCCCAGGTAGAGCGCGTTGTTGAGCACGCCGAGCAGGACGAGGGCGGCGGTTTCGCGCAGGGGCGGCGGCCGCCATTTGCCGTGCGCCGCGGCCAGCGCCAGCATGATGAGGCCGGCAACGAGAAAACGGATGGTCAGCAGCGTCAGCGGCGGACAGTCGCGCACCGCGATCTTCGCGGCGGCGAAGGCCGAGCTCCAGAGCACGCAGAAGGCGGCGATGGGAGCCCAGGCCACGGCGGCGGGGGCAGAAGACGGGACGGCCGGCCTCTGCAGGGTCGAGGCGAGTTTCATGGACGGATCCTTGATGCGGCAATGAATGGGCCCATTCTGCGGGCGCCGCCATCCATTGACAAACTCTTTATTCGGATCAAAAGTATTTGAAATTCCAATGGATAGACCGCCATGCTCGATCTCGACCTTCTGCACAGCTTTGTTTCGGTGGTGGATGCCGGCGGCTTTACGCGGGCCGGCGAGCGGGTGCACCGCAGCCAGTCCACGGTGAGCCAGCAGATCCGCAAGCTGGAAGAAGCGCTGGAATGCACGCTCTTCGTCCGCGAAGGCCGGCAAATCCGCCTGACCGAAGACGGCGAACGGCTGCTGGGCTATGCGCGCCGCATGCTGGCGCTGTCCACGGAAGCAAGCGAAGCCATCGGGGGACGCGAACGCGTGGAGGTGATCCGCCTGGGCATACCCGATGATTTCGCGCCCGAAACCCTGACCGCCATTGTTTCCGGCTACGCCCGCAGCCACCCCGGCGTGCGCTTGTCGGTGCGCTGCGACCTCAGCACCGCGCTCGCGCGCAGCCTGGAGCGCGGCGACCTGGACGTGGCGCTGCTCAAGCGCGAACCGGGCGCGGCGGTCGGCGGGCAGGCGCTGGCGTCATGGCCGGAGCGCCTGCACTGGATCGGCGCCAAAACGGGCCGCCCCGGGCCGGCCGACCCCGTGCCGCTGGTGGCGTTTCCGCAGGGCTGCGTGTACCGCAACCGCGCCATCCATGCCCTGGAACGGGCGGGGCGCCGGTGGCGCATCGCCTACGAAAGCCCCAACCTCATCGGCCTGCAGGCGGCGCTGGCGGGCGGGCTGGGCGTGGCCCTGCTGGAGCGCCGCTGCCTGCTGCCGGCGCACGAGGTGCTGGACGGCCTGCTGCCGCCGGTGCCGCCCACGGAACTCGCCCTGTGCCTGGCCCCGGGCGGGCGTGAACCGGCACGCCAGCTTGCCGCCTGCATCGGCGAGTTCTGCGACACCGAAATGAAGACGCGCGCCGATGGCCCGTTGGCAGGCGGCGCGGCAGAACATGTGGGAAAAGAAGCGCTGGAGGCCGGCTGACCCGGACCGGGAGACGGCCCGACCGATCGGCGGAACGCCGCAGGCGATGCGCCGCGCGTCACGGCCTGGCGTGAACGGGCCGGCAAGAAGAACGTCCGGCGGGACGGGACGACGCCAAACAGGAAGAGCGGCTCGGAGAATAAGAAGAACGCAAGAAGAACGGCGCGGAGAAACCGCGAAACCGAACGGCCTGCGGTGCGAAGCGGCGAGCTTCGGACAGCGGGCTCTCGAGAGCCGTACGCCGGATTTCAGCCTTAGGCGACGGCCACCAGCGGCACAGGAAAAGTGTTGGCCGCGGGTACGTCCGGATCCGCGACAGCGGCCGGCGTGTTGACCGGAACGGCAATGGAGCGCACGTCGCACACGCTGGAGCAGCGGCCGCCCGGCAGATATTCGGCGGCCGTGGCCGCGCAGCAGCCGCAGCACGTGGCTACGCCCAGCTCGAATTGCAGGTCGGAAAGCGTCGACGCGCCCGCGTCCACGCTGGCGCGGACTTGGCGTTCGGTGACGGCATTACATACGCAAATGTACATGAGAACAATTATCGAAAATAATTCTGGCGCTGACAAGACCCGCGCAACGCCGCAAATGCCGGAACAAGGTAACCGGACGCGACAATAAAAACGGGACGGGTTTCATTGTTCCAGGCATGCACCAGTGCCGCCGGAAGCCAGCGAAAATCCGTGAAATCGCCGCTCCCGGCGCAGCCGAAAAACGCCAGGCGTCTCCCGCAAGTTACGCAGGCTGCGCCAACCGCGGTATCGGCCTTACGGAGCAGGCGGCGAAGGCCCCGCCCCCGACACGCGCCATGCTCAATAGACGTCGCGGACGTAGCGCCGGTCTTTCACCAGCCGGGCCACGTACTCGTCCGCCTGCCCGGCGGACATCCCGCCGTGCTCCGCCACGATGGCGCGCAAGGCGGCATCGACGTCCCGGGCCATGCGGCCGGCGTCGCCGCAGACATAGAAATGCGCGCCTTCCTCCAGCCATGCCCAGAGCCGCGCGCCGCGTTGGCGCATGCGGTGCTGCACATAGACCTTGTCCGGCTGGTCGCGCGAGAACGCCAGGTCCAGCTCGCTAAGCAGGCCGTCGGCGCGCATGGCCAACAGCTCTTCCTGGTAGTAGAAGTCGGTATGCCGGTGCCGCTCGCCGAAGAACAGCCAGTTCCGGCCTTGCGCGCCCCGCGCCCGCCGTTCGTGCAAAAACCCCCGGAACGGCGCGACGCCCGTACCCGGGCCGACCATGATGATCGGGGTATCGCCGCCGGCGGGCAGGCGGAAATGGGCGGAACGCTGCACGAACACCGGCACGGGCGCCTCGTCCGCCCGGTCGGCGAGAAAGGTCGAGGCCACGCCTTTGCGCTCGCGCCGACCGTTGTGATAGCGCAACGCCGAGACGGTCAGATGGACTTCGCCGGCGTGCGCGGCCGGGCTGGAAGCGATCGAATATAGGCGCGGCTGCATGCGCTTGAGCATGGCCGCCAGCTCCTGGGCCGACAGCGGCACCGGGCATTCGTGCAGCACGTCGGCCAGTTGGCGTCCCCACAGCCAGCGCTTCAGGTCGGCCTTGCGGTCCTCGGCCAGGAGCGCCGCAAGCGTCCCGCCGCGGTCGCGCGACGCGATGAAGGCGAGGGTGTCGGCATGCGGCCGCGCGATGTCCAGGTGCCGCGCCAGGGCATCGGCCAGGCGCAGTTCGCCCAGTCCGCCCAGCGTCACCGGCGCGTCGGCATCGAGCCCGGTGAGCCGCAGCACCTCGCCGACCAGCTCGGGGCAATTGCTGGGCCAGACGCCCAGCGCGTCGCCGCACTCGTACTCAAGGCCCGCGGCCTGGGCGGACAGCGACACGAAACGCGTGTCCTTACCGGCGCCCGGCGGATTCAGGCGCCGGTTCTGCAGCAGCCGCGCGGGCGCGGGCCGGGCGCGCGTGGCGATGGCGCCGGCCGGCGCGGTGCCATCGGCCGGCACGGCGTACCGGGCGGCGTCGGCCTGCTTGATGAGCGCGGTCATGCGTTCCAGCCAGCGGTCCGCGTCGGGCTGGTACTCGACGTCGCAGTCGACGCGCTCGGCCAGGCGCACAGCGCCCAGTTCGGCCAGCCGGGCATCCAGCCTGCGCCCGTGGCCGCAGAACTGGTCGTAGCTGCGGTCGCCGAACGCCAGCACGGCGTAGCGCATGCCTTCCAGCCGGGCGGCTTCGTCCGCATTCAGCGCCGCCCAGAAGTCGCGGCCGTTGTCGGGCGGGTCGCCGTCGCCGAACGTGCTCGTCATGAACAGCGCGTATTGGGCCTGCGGCAGGTCGGCGGGCCGGCAGTCGGCCATGCCGGCGACCCGGATTTCGAAGCCGGACTGCATCAGTTGCGTGGCGTAGGCCTCCACCAGCGATTCGACATTGCCGGTCTGCGACGCCCACAGCAGCAGCACTTTGGGACGGGCCCGCAGCACGCGCGGTTCCGCCGCCGCGGGCCTGGGGGCCGCGCCCTCGCCCGCTTCGCGTGGGGCGCCGGCGCGGCTGTACAGGCCGGCGAGCAAGCCGTTCAGCCAGAGCCGCGCGGCGCCGGAAAACGGTGCGTCGCCGGGCAGGGCGGGCACGTGACCGCCCGGGTCGGGGGGATTCATGCGCAGGCCGCCAAAGAAACCGGACAGGTAGGCGCGCTCCGCGTCGGTTAACTGCGGTTCGGCAACCGCGCCGAACCGGCTGGCAAGAATGTCGAGTGGGGGCATGGCGGTTTGCTCGGCCGGCTTGCCGGCTGCGGAGGGTTCGGGCAGGCTGCCGCGGATTTGCGGCGCGCCGGCGACGCGGCGCAGCGCGACGGCGCAGAATTTGAGTTCGGGCTGCAGCGATACGGCGTCGACCGCATCGCTGGTGACGGCGTTGATGCAGAGCTCGTCGCCGAAGGCGTCGTTCCAGTGCATGGGCGCGAAGCAGCAGCCCGGCCGGACGCGGTCGGTAATGCTGGCCGGCAATACGGCGCGGCCACGGCGCGAGCGGATCTCGACGCCGTCGCCCGCCGCGATGCCCAGCGCGGCCGCATCCTCGGGATGGATCTCGACGAAAGGCGCGGGATTCAGCTTGTTCAGGGTCGGCACCTTGCCGGTCTTGGTCATGGTGTGCCACTGATGCTGCAGCCGTCCCGTGTTGAGCGCCATGGGATATTCCGACGTCGGCAGCTCGGCGGGCTCCGCATGCGGACGGGCGTGGAACACGGCCCGTCCGCTGGGCGTGGGGAATACCGGGCCCGTCCTGGCAGAGGTGGCCCCGGGCCGGCTGGCGGCGTCGCCGACGTAGCGGACCGGGCTGCGCGCGCCCGGCTGGGCGCCGGGCGGACAGGGCCACTGCATGGGCGCCTGTTCCAGCGCGCGATAGCTGGCGCCGCGCAGGTCATAGCCGGTCTGCGGATTCCAGAACCGCCTGATCTCCTCGAACACATCCTGCGCGCCGGCATAATCGAACGCGTCGCCGAAGCCCATTTCGCGCGCCACTTCCGCAATGATGCGCCAGTCGGGCATGGCTTCGCCGGGCGGTTCGACGGCCTGCCTTATGAGCGTGAGGTTGCGCTCGGAGTTGATCATTACGCCCTGTGCCTCGGCCCACAGCGCGCCCGGCAGCAGGATGTCGGCATGGCGGGCGGTTTCGGTGTCGAGAAAGGCGTCCTGCACGATCACCAGCTCGGCCGCGGCCAGCCCGGCCGCCGCCCGCGCGCGGTTGGGCAGCGTCGCCACGGGGTTGGTGCAGATGATCCAGCAGGCCTTGATTTCGCCGTCCGCCATGCGCGAGAACATGTCGATGGCGCCTTGCCCGCCCGAGGTCCGCAGGGCGCCTTCGGGCAGGCGCCAGACCGCCTCCACGAAGCGGCGGTCGGCCTCCGACAGCGCGCTGCGCTGGCCGGGCAGCCCGGGCCCCATGTAGCCCATCTCGCGCCCGCCCATGGCATTGGGCTGCCCCGTCAGCGAGAACGGCCCGCTGCCGGGCCGGCAGATGCTGCCCGTGGCCAAGTGCAGGTTGCACAGGGCATTGGTGTTCCACGTGCCGTGCGTGCTCTGGTTCAACCCCATGGTCCAGCAGCTCATCCAGTTCGGCGTCTCGCCGATCCAGCGCGCCGCCAGGCGGATGTCCGACTCGGACAGCCCCGTGATCTGCGCCACGCGCGGCGGCGCATAGTCCGCCAGGAAGGCGGGCATCTGCTCCCAGCCTTCGGTGTGGGCCGCGATGAACGCCTCGTCCAGCTTGCCGTTCTCGCCCAGCAGGTAGAGCAGGCCGTTGAGCAGCGCGAGATCCGTGCCGGGACGGATCTGCAGGAAAAGATGCGCTTTTTCCGCCGTGGCGGTGCGGCGCGGATCCACCACGATGAGCCGGGCGCCGGCCTTGATCCGGTCCAGCATGCGCAGGAACAGGATCGGATGGCAGTCCGCCATGTTCGCGCCCGACACGAAGAACAGGTCGGCCCGGTCGAAATCCTCGTACGAGCCGGGCGGACCGTCCGCCCCCAGGGACAGCTTGTAGCCGCTGCCGGCGCTGGCCATGCACAGCCGCGAGTTGGATTCGATGTGGGGCGTGCGGATGTAGCCTTTCGCGAGCTTGTTGGCGAGATACTGGGCCTCCAGCGACATCTGGCCGGACACGTAGAACGACACCGCCTCGGGCCCGTGCTCGTCCATCACGGCGCGCAGGCCGCGCGCGGTCCGCGCGATGGCCTCGGCCATGGGCAGGGGCACGGGATCGCGCCCGCGCGCCTGGCGCGCGCAGGCGCGGTCCAGCCGGCCCGGACCGCGCAGCGGCACGTGCGCGGACAGCCCCTTGGTGCACAGGCGGCCCGCGTTCACGGGGTGCTCCGCGTCGCCGGACACCTTGACGACCTTGCCATCCTCGACGTGCAGCACCATGCCGCAGCCCACGCCGCAGTATGGGCAGGCGGTCCTGACCTTGCCGTCCGTCATGGGCGCCCGCCCGCGGCCAGCGCGCGCTCGCGCAGCAGGGCCTCGCCGGCCTGGTGCTCGGCGCTGAAGCGCACGGCGATGGCGCACAGCGCCGATGCGGTCACGAACAGGCCCAGCAGGGTCACCGTCTGCTGCACGTCGCCCATGCCCTTCATGAGAAAGCCGGCCGCCACCGCGCCCACGTTGCCGCCCGCGCCGACGATGCCGGCCACGCCTCCCAGCGCCTTGCGGTCGACGAAGGGCACCAGCGCATAGGTCGCGCCGCAGGCCATGTGGGTGAACAGGCCGAAGACGACCATCGCCACGATGGCGACGGCAGCCGTGCCGGCGTGCGCGAACCACAGCAGGCCCAGTCCCTCGCCCAGGATCAGGACGAACAGCAGCGTGGACCGCACGCCGAGCCCCCGGCGGCTTGCCGCGCGATCCGACAGCCAGCCTCCCAGCGCGCGGGCAAAGAGCGCCAGCAGCCCGAAGACGCCGGCCGCCATGCCGGCTTCCCGCAGCGAGAGCTTGAAATGGTCGACGTAGTACAGCGCCGCGATGTTGTGAATGAACAGCTCCACGCCGAAGCACGCGCCGTAGGTGACGAACAGCATCCACACGCGGTAGTTGGAGCAGGCGGCGGCAAAGCTCGACCAGCCGCCCTTCTTGCCGCCCTCCACCTCGACGCCCCGCCGGCGCAGGTCCAGGAAATCGCCCTGGGGGCAGTCCTGGGTGTAGCGCCAGTACAGGACGGCCATGGCCAGCATCGCAATGGCCGGCACGACCAGCGCGGCGCGCCATGCGGACGATTCGCCCAGGCCCAGCGCCATGGCGGCCGCGAACAGCAGCGGCACCAGGGCCTGCGCCGCGCCGGCGCCCGCGTTGCCCCAGCCCGCGCTGGCAGCGTTGGCGGTGCCCACTACGTTGGGCGCGAACATGACCGAGGTGTGGTATTGCGTGATGACGAAGCTCGCTCCCACCGCGCCGATGCCCAGCCGGCACAGCAGCAGCGTGAGGTAGTCGTGCGAGAACGCCAGCGCCAGCACCGGAATCGCGCCCAGCGCCATCAGCCCCGCGTAGACGCGGCGCGGGCCGTAGCGGTCGCACAGGGGCCCGACGATCAGGCGTATGACGATGGTGGCCGCGACCGATGCGATGTTGATGTCGGCGACCTGCCCCGCGCTGAGCCCGAACTCGCGCGCGATGACCGGCATCAGCGGCGCGCAGGCGAACCAGGCGAAGAAACAGACGAAGAAGGCCATCCAGGTCAGGTGGAAGGCGCGCATCGGCGCGGAGCGCAGGCTGAAGAGATCGATGCGTATCGCTTTGGCGTTGTCGGACATTTTCTTTGCACCAAACAAAAATGGCGTCCCGCGACTCCCGCCGGATGACGGGATGCGTAGGACGCCATTGCCCAGGGAGCCCGTTGCCGGGCCGCTCAGAAATCGGTTGCTGCCGGCGGATCGCCATTGAGCCGCCGCTTCCTCCTCATGCAAAAGCCGTGCCAGCCCGCGGCGGCGCATGGGCGGGGGCGTTTTCTCCGGAGGATGGGCGCGCGGGCGGCCCGGCGGACCCGGCGCGCCCTGGTGCAGAGAGCACGGATATGGTGCGGCGCCGCACTGCCGCGGTGCCGCGATCCGGGCGGCTGCCCGGCGCGGTTCAGCGGACCAAAGCCTGGGCCTTGCGCACGGCGGCGGGCGCGATCCTCAGCGCCTCGCGGTACTTCGCCACGGTGCGGCGCGCGATGACGATGCCCTGGTCGGCCAGCTTCTGGGTGATCTGGCTGTCGGACAGCGGCTTGGCCCGGTTCTCCTCGGCCACCATCTGGCGGATGAAGGTCTGCACGGCGGTGGCGGAAGTGGCGTCGCCGCCGTCGGTGGCCACGCCCGTGCCGAAGAAGCGCTTGAGCTCCAGGGTGCCGAACGGAGTGAGCATGTACTTCTGTGTCGTGGCCCGCGAAATCGTGGATTCGTGCAGGCCGAGCTCGCCGGCAATGTCCTTGAGGATGAGCGGCCGCATGGCGGCGGGCCCCTGGCTGAAGAACGCGGCCTGGCGGTCGACGATGGCCTGCGCCACGCGCAGGATGGTGTCGAAGCGCTGCTCCACGTTGCGGATCATCCATTTGGCCTGCTGCAGCTGGGCCTGCAGCCCGGCGTGCGCGGAAGCCTTCTGGTTGCCCAGCAGCTGTGCGTACAGGCCGTTGATCTGCAGCCGCGGCACGGCCGCGCTGTTCAGCGTGGCCTGCCAGCCGCTGCGGGTCTTGCGCACGATGACGTCGGGCACGGCGTAATCGGCCGCGGGCACCGTCCAGGCGCGCCCGGGCCGCGGCTCCAGCCGCAGGATCAGCGCGTGGGCGGCGCGCGCGGTGGCTTCGTCGCAGCCGGCGGCCGCGCCCAGCCTGGACAGGTTGCCGGTGGCGAGCAGCGCCAGGTGGCCGGCGCAGATGCGGCGCGCGCAGGCCAGCACGGCGGGGTCGGCCGCTTCGGGCAGGCGCTCGGGATCGGGCTGGCGCAACTGCAGCAGCAGGCACTCGGCCATGTCGCGCGCGCCGATGCCGGGCGGGTCGAACGACTGCAGCAGCGACAGCGCGGCGCGCAGTTCGTCGAGATCGGTCCCCAGTTCGGCCGGCAGCCAGCCGAGGATTTCTTCCAGCGGCGAGCCGAGATAGCCGTTTTCGTCCAGCTCGTCGATGAGCAGGGCCGCCAGGGCCGCGTCCCGCTCGGAAGCCCGGGTCAGGCCCAGTTGCTCGAGCAGGTGCTCGCGCAGCGTGTCGGGCCGGGCCGTTTCGGGCGGGCCGGCGTCTTCGTCGGGGTAGACGCCGCCGGAACCCGGCATTTCATCCACCGGCGTTTCGCGCTCGGCGGCCGGCTCGTCGTCGGAGACGGAGGATTCGCGTTCCGAGGCGGCCTCGGCCTCGCGCCCGGGGTCTTCCTCCCGCTCCAGCAGGGGATTCTCGGCCAGCGCCTGGGAGATCTCGGCCTCCAGCTCGAGCGAGGACAACTGCAGCAACCGGATGGATTGCTGCAGCTGCGGGGTCAGCGTCAGGTGCTGGCCGGGTCGAAGTTCTAAAATCGGGCGGGTCATAGGTACAATATTTTGCATGATGAATCTGACTTCGCCCGCAAGCGTGCGCCAGGATTGCCGCCTGATCGGCCAGACACTCCTGAAACTGGCGCTTCCCCGTCTGATCGTGCGTGCGATCGTCATCGTCGCCGCCCTCATCGTCTGGTATCTGGCGGCCCGGGCCATCCTGGATTTCGGCCGCGGCATGAAATACGAATTCCTCCATACGCTGGGCGAGCCCACCATGGAAATGGTGCAGAAGATCAACCCCTATCTCTGGTGGGTGGCCACGGGCATCTGGACCCTCATCGTGTTCTTCTCCGTGCGCGCCTGGCTGGCCGCCAGCCTGGCCAACGGCCGCGCCACCCCGGTGCCGACCGACGTGCTGGCCGGCCTCGCGCCGCAGTTGGGCGAGGAATCGCTGGGCGTGCTGCGCTGGTCGTGGGGCGAGCGCGACGAACCGTTCACCGTGGGCGACCTGCGCCGCGCGCTCACCGAGCTGCGTCACGGCCGCGTCGGCAAGATCGCCATGGTGGCGGAACAGTCGCAGATTCTCGACGGCGCGTCCGATGCGCGCGGCCCGCGCGACGGCGGCCCCGCCGCCGCGCCGCGCCGCGAACCGCGCGCCGGCCGCTACATCGAGCCGCGCATCGGCCCGGCGGACTGACCTCCCGCCCCGCCCGCGTACGGCCGCCGTCCTGGCGGCCGTTTTCGTTTCAGTCACGCGCCAGCGTGGCGGCTCTATACTGGCGGGCCAGGCTCGCGCAACCGCGGGCGGCGCAGGATTCCAATAACCCCCACCGGCCCGAGACAGGCCGGCTGCGCGCCCGGCTCCTGGAGTCTCTTCATATGTTCCGCACCCCCATCCGGTATGCCGCCGGGCTGCTGCTGGCCTGCTCGGCCGCGCTTTCCTCCGCCCCGGCCAGCGCCGCCTGGCCCGACAAACCCATTACCTTCGTCGCGCCCTTCAGCGCGGGCGGCGCCAACGACCTGGTCGCGCGCATCATCGCCAAGGCGGTGGGCGGCGTCCTGAACCAGTCCGTCATCGTCGAGAACCGCCCCGGCGCGGGCGGCGTGGTGGGCGCCGCCCATGTGGCGCACAGCGCCCCCGACGGCTACACCTATCTGGTGGGCAGCAACGGCACCGTGACCAACAGCCTCATCCGCTCGGACCAGCCCTACAAAGACGAGGCGCTGACGCCCGTGGCGCTGCTGTCCATCACGCCCTCGGTGATCGTCGCCAACCCCGCCAACCCCGCCAAGGACCTGAAGGATTTCGTCGCCCGCGCCCAGAAGGCCAAAACCGACCGCATCACCTTCTCGACCGCCGGCAACGGCAGCACGCCGCACTTCGTGGCCGTGATGATGAAAGACGCCACCGGCCTGCCCGTGGAGCCCATCGCCTACAAAAGCGGCTCCGAAGGCGTGACCGCCGTGATCGGCAACCAGGTGGACGCCACCTCCGAAGCCAGCATCGTGACGCTGCCCCTCATCCAGAGCGGCAAGCTGAAAGCCCTGGCCACCACCTGGGACAAGCGCATGGCCAGCGCGCCCGACATCCCCACGACAGCCGAGGAAGGCTATCCGGGCATCCGCATCGGCCATTGGGCCGGCCTGTACGCCCCGTCCGGCACGCCGGCCGACGTCCTCGACAAAATGAACGAGGCGGTGCAGAAGGCCCTGCAAAGCCAGGAAGTGCTGGACGCGCTGAAGAAGAGCAGCATCGAGCCGGGCGGCGGCTCGCGCGCGAGTTTCCAGGCGTTCGCCGCAAATGAGCGCAAGCGCCTGGGAGAAGTCGTCAAGAAGGGCAATATGCACATGCAGTGAGCGCCGCGCCGCGCGGCGGGAGAGGGCCGTCGGGCCGGCCCTCTCCCGCCCTTTTCATTTGCATGTTTGCAGGAAATGTGTTTGACTTACGTCCTATGGCCGCCCAACGCACCTTCCCCGCGATTGCCTCCGGACGCTTCAGCGCCCCGGTCGCCGGCCTGCGCGCGGCTTTCTGCGCCGCCTCTTCCCTCGCGCTATCGCTATACCTACCGATCGGTTGCCGGGCCTAGCGCCCCGTGGTAGCTCGGCAGCCGCACGCTCGCCACACGCGTTTTCTCCCTTTTTTCCTGAATCCTGCCGGTCTTTGACCAGACCCAGGCAAAAAACATGGCCTGCGGCCGCCATCGGGCCGCCTGCCGCGCCGGGATTCAAAAGATACCGACCGAGGTGTAGTGATGATGCTTGCCAACCCCGCCACCAAATACGTTCCCTTCGCGCCGTTCGCCCGTGATTTCTCCGAGCGCACCTGGCCGAGCCGCCGCATCACCAAGGCGCCGATCTGGATGAGCACCGACCTGCGCGACGGCAACCAGGCCCTGATCGAGCCCATGAGCGTCGAGCGCAAGCTCCGCTTCTTCGAGCAGCTCGTGAAGATCGGCTTCAAGGAAATCGAGGTGGGCTTTCCCTCCGCCTCCCAGACCGATTACGACTTCGTCCGCAAGCTCGTCGACGAAAAGCGCATCCCCGACGACGTCACCATCATCGTGCTGACGCAGTCGCGCGAAGACCTGATCGCCCGCACGGTCGAATCCGCCGCCGGCGCCAAGCAGGCCATCGTCCACTTGTACAACGCCTGCGCCCCGGCGTTCCGCAAGATCGTGTTCAACATGAGCAAGGACGAAATCAAGAACATCGCCGTCACCGGCACGCGCCTGGTCAAGCAGCACATGGCCAAGCATCCCGAGACGCAATGGCGCTACCAGTACTCCCCGGAAGTGTTCAGCACCACCGAGCCGGAATTCGCGCTGGAGGTTTCCAACGCCGTGGCCGACGAATGGCAGCCCACGCCGGACTGCAAGATGGTGCTGAACCTGCCGGCCACCATCGAAGCCACCACGCCCAACCTCTACGCCGACCAGATCGAGTGGATGCACAAGAACCTGGCGCGCCGCGACAGCATCGTGCTGAGCGTGCATCCCCACAATGACCGCGGCACCGCCGTGGCGGCGGCCGAGTTCGCCGTGATGGCCGGCGCCGACCGCATCGAGGGCTGCCTGTTCGGCAGCGGCGAGCGCACCGGCAACGTGGACCTGGTCACGCTGGCGCTCAACCTCTACACGCAGGGCGTGCACCCGGGCCTGGACTTCTCCGACATCGACGAAGTGCGCCGCTGCGCCGAGTACTGCAACCAGTTGCCCGTGCACCCGCGCCACCCCTACGCCGGCGATCTGGTCTTCACGGCCTTCTCGGGTTCGCACCAGGACGCCATCAAGAAGGGTTTCGCGCAGCAGAAACCCGACGGCGTCTGGGAAGTGCCTTACCTGCCCATCGACCCCGCCGACCTGGGCCGCAGCTACGACGCCGTGATCCGCGTGAACAGCCAGTCGGGCAAGGGCGGGGTGTCGTACCTGCTCGAACAGGAACACGGCCTGGTGCTGCCGCGCCGCCTGCAGATCGAATTCAGCCGCGCCATCCAGCGCGTCACCGACGAAACCGGCCGCGAAGTCACGGCCGACGACGTGCACACGATCTTCAGCCGCGAATACCTCGAACAGAAGGCGCCCTGGAAACTCATCCGCCATCGCATCGACGGCAATCCGGCCGGCGGCGAAGGCCAGCTTTTCAGCATCGAGGCCGAGCTGGAATTCAACGGCGAGCGCCGCGTGGTGCGCGGCAAGGGCGACGGCGCCATTTCCGCCTTCGTGGCGGCGCTGGACGTGCCCGTGCGCATCATGGACTACCACGAGCACGCCATCGGCACCGGCACCGGCACGCGCGCCGCCTCCTACGTCGAACTGCGCGTGGGCGATTCGGGCACCGGCTTCGGCGTGGGCATCGACCGCGACATCGTCACCGCGTCGTTCCAGGCCGTGCTGAGCGCCGTCAACCGCCACCTGAATACGGGCGTGGACATCGGCGAAACGCAGGCCGCGGAAGCCGCCTGACGCCCGGGCGTCCCGCGCCGGCCCGCCGCCCGCGCGGCGGCCCCAAGAACAAGGCCCGCCTCGGCGGGCCTTTTCTTTGCTGCGCGGCGTTCAGCCGCGGGGCCACACGTGCGAGCCGCCGATATCGGGCCCGCCCGCCGCCTCCAGCAGCTTCTGGTGCGCCCAGGCGCCGATGGCGAGCAGGCGATGGTCGTCGTGGCGCCGGCCGACCATCTGCAGGCCCACGGGCAGCCCCTGCGGCCCCGTGGCGAAGGGCAGGTGCAGGCAGGGCAGGCCGAACAGCGTCCAGGCCCGGCAGAACTGCGGGTCGCCCGTGCCCAGGTCGGCGAAAGGCGCTTCGCCGCTGGCGCTGGGAGCGAGCAGCACGTCGTGGCTTTCGAACCAGTTGTCCACGCGGGCCCGCGCCTGCGCCGCCCGCTCCAGGTTGCGGATGTGTTCTTCCGCCGTGATGCGCGCACCGGCCTCCAGCATGGCCAGCAGCTTGGGACTGATCTGGCCGCCGTGGGCCAGGCGTTCGTAGGCCAGCGCCTGCGAGGCCTCGTAGGCCATGACGTCGGCGTGCAGCTGCACCAGCGCGGCATGCTCGGACGGCAGCGCCACCTCTTCGACGCGGGCGCCCATGCGCGACAGCGTGGCCGCGGCCTGCGCGTACGCCTCCTTGGTTTCGGACTGCGCGTGGCGCCATTGCAGGCTGCGGTACATGCCGATGCGGGGCTTGGCGTCGTAGGCCAGGTCGCGCATGCGCGCATCGCGCATCAGCACCGAGGCGAAGAGCGCCACGTCGGGCACCGAGCGCGCGAAGCCGCCGACCGTGTCCAGCGACTCGGCCAGCGGCTTGACCCCCGCGCGCGTGATGGCGCCGAACGTGGGCTTGAAGCCCACGATGCCGCAATAGGCGGCGGGCCGGATGATGGAGCCGGCGGTCTGCGTGCCCAGCGCGAAAGGCACCATGCTGTCGGCCACCGCCGCGGCCGACCCGCTGGAAGATCCGCCGGGCGTGTAGGCCTCGTTGCGCGGGTTGCGCGTGGGGCCCGGCACGTAGGACGCGAATTCCGTGGTGACGGTCTTGCCCAGCACAATGGCGCCTTCGGCGCGGCAGATGGCCACCGAGGCCGCATCGGCCGCGCTGCGGTGGCGCTCGTAGATGGGCGAACCGTAGCAGGTGGGCAGGTCGACGGTGTCGAACAGGTCCTTGACGCCGATGGGCAGGCCGTGCAGCAGGCCGCTCACCGCCCCGCGGTCCAGCTCCTGGGCCCGTTCCAGCGCCGCGTCTTTTTGCAGCGCCGTCCAGGCGTGGATGGTGCCCTCGCGCTGTTCGATGCGCGCGAAGCATGCGCGCACGAGCTGCTCCGCGGTCAGTTCGCGCCGCTGCAGCTTGTGCGCGGCTTCGAGCGCGCCAAGTCTGTTCAAGGCAATGGCCATTTAGTCCTATTCCTCTTTGCCGGAGCCGCGCGCCATGCGCGGCCAGTGCCACACGCTATCCGGTCCCCTCGACCGCAGGCCGCGCGGATTGGCTGCTCCGCGTCTTGCCCTGCCCCGCGCGCGCCGAGTCAATTGGGAAAAATACCGAATCATGCGATTTCCCCTGGAGAAACTGCGCGCCCAAGCCTTGTTTTGTTGCGTGCGCACCAGCATAGCGCAAACGCGCGCAACACAAAGTTCATATTTGCCCTATATGATGAAATCGTTTTCATCTAACGGGCTCATTCCGGGCATGGCTACGCGTACCTCGCCCCGTTTTTCCATTATCGAAGTGGCGCGCAAGGCCGGCGTATCGCCGGCCACGGTGTCGCGCGCGTTCAACCAGCCCGAAATCGTCCATCCCGACACCCTGGCCCACATCCGCAGCGTGGCCAAGCGCGCGGGTTTCCGCCCCAACCGCGTGGGCCGCAGCCTGCGCTCGGGCAGCACGCGCACCATAGGGCTGATCCTGCCCACGCTGTCCAACCCCGTATTCGCGGAATGCTTCGAAGGCGCCGAACGGCGCGCCCGGCAGTCGGGCTACAGCGTCATGCTGACGGCCACCGGCTACGACCCGGCGGTGGAATCCGCGGCCGCGCAGGGGCTGATGGATCACCAGGTGGACGGCCTGATCCTCACCGTGGCCGACGCGGCGCGCAGCGCCACGCTGGACGATCTGCGGCTGGCGGGCGTTCCCTATGTGCTGGTCTACAACGAGTCGACCTCCCATCCGTACTCCTCGGTCGACAATCGCGCAGCGGCCAGCGACATGGTGGCCCACCTGGCCGCGCTGGGGCACCGGCGCATCGCACTGGTCACGGGTCCGCTCACCGCTTCCGACCGCGCGCGGCGCCGCCTCATGGGCGCGCGCGCCTGCGCCAAGCGGCTGGGGCTGGAAACCGTGGAGCATATCGCCATGAAGTCCCACACGGGCAGCGACGCCGAGGCGCTCAAGCGGGCCCTGCGGGGCAAGCGCGCGCCCACGGCCCTGTTCTGCTCCAACGACCTGCTGGCCACCGCCGTAATTGCCGACCTGGTGGCCCTGGGCCTGTCGGTGCCCGCGGACATCTCGGTCTGCGGCTTCGACGGCATGCGGTTCGGCGCGCTGCTCACGCCGCCGCTGACCACGGTGGCCCAGCCCAGCGACGGCATCGGCGAGGCCGCCTGCGCCAACCTGCTGGCGCAGATCCAGGGCCAGAAACCGCAGTCCAGCCGGCTGCCCCACTGCATCGTCGTGGGCGGCACCGCCGCTCCCGCGCGCAAATAACCCTCCAACACGATACACAGCAGTTATCCACAGAAGCGCCATGCTCATCGCACAAATCACCGACCTGCACATGCGCTCGCCCGGAGACAAGGCCTACGGCGTCATCGACCCGGCCGCCTTCCTCGACCAGGCGGTGCGCACCCTCAATGCGCTCGCGCCGCGCCCCGACTGCGCGCTCATTACGGGCGACCTGGCCGACCTCGGCCGGCCCGAACAATACGCCGCGCTGCGCCAGGCGCTGCAAGCGCTGGAGATTCCCTATTTCCTGCTGCCTGGCAACCATGACGACCGGGAGGAACTGCGCGCCGCGTTTCCCGATCATGGCTACCTGCAGGGCACGGGCGCCTTCGTGCAGTACGCCGTGGACTGTTACCCGCTGCGCATGCTGGCGCTGGACACCGTGGTGCCCGGCAAGAGCCACGGCGAGCTCTGCCGCGAGCGGCTGCAATGGCTGGACGACCGCCTGGCCGAACAGCCCGGCCGGCCCACGCTGGTGCTGATGCACCATCCGCCCTTCCAGACGGGTATCGAGCACATGGACGACATCGGCCTGCTCGAAGGCGCGCGGGAGCTGGAGGCCATCGTATCGCGCTACCCCAACGTGGAACGCGTGCTGTGCGGCCATCTGCACCGCACGATCTTCCAGCGCTTCGGCGGCACCATCGCGTCCACGTGCCCGGGCACGGCGCACCAGCTCGCGCTGGAACTGGGTCCGCGCCCCGCGCTGCGCTACATCATGGAGCCGCCCGGCTATCAGCTGCACTGGTGGAGCGACGGCCGCCTCGTCACCCACCATGCTGTCATTGGGGATTACCCCGGCCCGTATCCTTTCGAATGACGCGGGGCTTTAGACTACGCGCTATTGGCCCTTTGCCACATATCCGTCATGTTTGCGCTGCACAATGAAAAGGTTTTCATCGCACGCAGGCCACGGATCTGATAACGAGATCTACGAGACAGCATGTCATCCATTGTTCTGGACAAGCTCACCAAGCAATACGCCGGCGCCGCCGCCATTCAGGATGTGAGTTTCACGGTGCCCGCCGGCAGCTTCACGGTGCTTCTCGGCCCTTCCGGCTGCGGAAAATCCACCACGCTGCGCATGATCGCCGGGCTCGACACGCCCACTTCGGGCACGATACGCATCGGCGACCGCGACGTGACCAACCTGCCTCCGGCGCAGCGGCGCATTTCCATGGTGTTCCAGTCGTACGCGCTGTTCCCGCACCTGTCGGTGCGCGAGAACATCCTGTTCGGCCTGAAAGTGCGCAAGGAGCCGGCGCGCGACTACGACCGCCGCCTGCAGCGCGTGGCGACGCTGCTGGGCCTGACGCACCTGCTGGACCGCAAGCCCGCGCAGCTTTCGGGCGGCCAGCAGCAGCGCGTGGCGCTGGGCCGGGCCGTGATTTCCGAGGCGCCGGTATGCCTGATGGACGAGCCGCTCTCCAACCTGGACGCCCAGCTTCGCCACGAGATGCGGCGCGAGATCCGCGCCCTGCAGCAGAGCCTGGGCATCACCATGGTGTATGTCACGCACGACCAGACCGAGGCCATGAGCATGGCCGACCAGGTCGTGCTCCTGCGCGGCGGGCGCATCGAACAGCTCGACACGCCCGACGGCCTGTATGCGCGTCCGGCCAGCGAATTCGCGGCGCGCTTCATCGGCACGCCGCCCATGAACCTCATCAGCCTCGCGCCCAAGGACGGCGCGATGGCGGTGGCCGGGGCGCCCGGCGCCGTGATCGACGGCGCGCCGGCGCAGGCGTCCAAGCTGGGCGTGCGGCCGGAGCACATCCGCATCGACGGTTCCGGCATCGCCGCCACGGTGGAGAGCGTGGAGTATTTCGGCGCGGATTCCATCGTGGTGTGCCGCGTGGGCGATTCGGCCGGCGTGGCCGTGCGCGTGGGCGGCCACCTGCGCGCCCAGCCGGGCGAGAACCTGCGGCTGGCATGGCCGGCCGGGCAGCAGCATTTCTTTGCCGCCGATTCGGCGGTCATCGACACCAACGGGCGCTGAAGACGCCTCATCCACAGGAAAGGAAACACGACATGCGACGCACCGTACTGAAGACCCTGGCCGCCAGCCTGGCCGCCGCCTGCCTGTCGCTGCCCGTCCAGGCGCAGAACAAGCCGGTCGAGGTGGAGTTCTACTACCCCGTTGCCGTGGGCGGCCCGATCACCAAGATCGTCGACGACATGGTGGCGGATTTCGAGAAAGAAAACCCCGGCATCAAGATCAAGCCCATCTATGCCGGCTCGTACCAGGACTCGATCGCCAAGGCGCTGACGGCGCTCAAGGGCGGCACGCCGCCGCAGCTCGCGGTGCTGTTGTCGACCGACATGTTCACGCTGATCGACGAGGACGCCATCGTTCCCATCGACAGCCTGGCCAAGAGCGAGGAAGACAAGAAATGGCTGGGCGGCTTCTACGACGCCTTCATGCAGAACAGCCGCACGGGCGGGCACACCTGGGGCGTGCCGTTCCAGCGCTCGACCATCGTCATGTACTACAACAAGGACCTGTTCAAGGCCGCCGGACTGGACCCCGAGCGCGCCCCCGCGACCTGGGACGAACTGGTGGAGTACGGCAAGAAGCTCACCAAGCGCGACGCCTCGGGCAACACCACGCAGTGGGGCATCGAGATCCCGTCGGGCGGCGCGTTCGCGTACTGGCTGTTCCAGGCGCTCACGACGCCCAACGGCGCGATCCTGATGAACGAGGAAGGCAACAAGACCTTCCTGGACAAGCCCGAAGTCATCGAAGCCGCCGAGTTCTGGCACGACCTCTCGGCCAAGCACAAGATCATGCCCCCGGGCACGATCGACTGGGGCACCACGCCCAAGGACTTCCTCGAGAAGAAAACCGCCATCATGTGGACCACCACGGGCAACCTGACCAACGTGCGCAAGAACGCCGATTTTCCGTTCGGCGTGGCGATGATGCCCAAGAAGAAGCGCGGCGGCAGCCCCACCGGCGGCGGCAATTTCTATATCTTCAAGAGCGGCACGGCCGAGCAGCAGCAGGCCGCGCTGAAGTTCGCCAAATGGGCCACCAGCCCGCAACGCGCGGCCGACTGGAGCATCGCCACCGGCTACGTGGCCGTGACGCCGGCCGCCTGGGAAACCGACAAGATGAAGAAATACGCACAGGAAGTGCCGGCCGCCACGGTGGCGCGCGACCAGCTCGACGTCAGCGTGGCCGAGTTCTCCACGCATGAGAACCAGCGCGTGACCAAAGTGCTGAACGACGCCCTGCAGGCCGCGCTGACCGGCTCCAAGACGCCCAAGCAGGCGCTGACCGACGCGCAGCGCGAGTCCGACCGCATCCTGCGTTCCTACAAGTAGACCCCAAGCACGATGAGCCGCTCTTTGAATGCGCTTTATGGCTGGCTGCTCCTGCTGCCGGCCATCGTGCTGCTCGCCGCGTTCACGCACTATCCGGCGCTGGCGACGCTGTGGCACAGCTTTTTCTCCACGCCCAAGGGCGCGCGCCCCGCGCGCTTCGTCGGGCTGGAGAACTACGCGGTCATGCGCGACGACCCCGTGTTCTGGCAGTCGCTGTGGAACAACCTCTGGTTCGCCCTGGGCACCATCCCGACCTCGATCGGCATTGCCCTCATCATGGCGCTCTGGGTCAACCGCAACCTGCGCGGGCGCGGTTTCCTGCGCATGGCCTACTTCACGCCCACCGTGCTGCCCATGGTGGCGGTGGCCAACATCTGGCTGTTCTTCTACACGCCGCAGTACGGCCTGATCGCGCAGGTGATGCAGATGTTCGGCATGCACGGCCAGAACTGGCTGGGCAGCCGCGACACGGCGCTGCCGGCGCTCATGGTGGTGACCATCTGGAAGGAATCGGGCTTCTTCATGATCTTCTACCTGGCCGCGCTGCAGACGGTGTCGCCGTCGCTGCGCGAAGCGGCCATGCTGGAAGGCGCCTCGCGCTGGCAGTACTTCCGGCGGGTGCTGTGGCCGCTGCTCATGCCGACTACGCTGTTCGTGCTCATCAACGCGCTCATCAACGCCTTCCGGCTGGTGGACCACGTGGTGGTCATGACGCGCGGCGGGCCCGACAACGCCAGCACGCTGTTGCTGTATTACATCTACCAGGTCGGCTTCAGTTTCTGGGACACCGCCTATGCGGCCACGCTGACCGTGGTGCTGCTGGTGGTGCTGGCGCTGACGGCGCTCGTCAAGTTCCGCTGGCTGGACCGCAGGACGCACTACCAATGAGAGACAAGCTCGATACCCTGGGCGCCTGGGCGCTGGGCCTGCTGTGGATACTGCCGCTGGCCTATGCGGTCTGGGCAGCCTTCCACCCGCCCGCGTACGCCACGCGCTTCGAACCGTTCGCCCCGCTCACGCTGGACAACTTCCGGCAGGCCTGGCACGCGGCGCCGTTCCCGCGCTATTTCCTCAACACCTTCTTCCTGGTGACGATGGTGCTGACGGCGCAGCTGGTGCTTTCCACGCTGGCGGGCTACGCCTTCGCGCGCTTCGAGTTCCGCGGCCGCGATTTCGTCTTCATGCTGGTGCTGCTGCAGCTGATGATCATGCCCGACGTGCTGCTGGTGGAAAACTACCGCTCCATGAGCCAACTGGGCATACGCGACACGGTGTTCGCCATCGGGCTGCCGTATTTCGCGTCGGCCTTCGGCATCTTCCTGCTGCGCCAGACCTTCAAGACCGTGCCGCGCGAGCTCGAGGAGGCCGCCCGCATGGAAGGCGCCAATGCGCTGCAGGTGCTGATGAAGGTGTACGTGCCGCTGGCCAAGCCCATTTACGTGGCGTATGGGCTGGTGTCGGTGAGTCACCACTGGAACAACTTCCTGTGGCCGCTCATCATCACCAACTCGGTGGAATCGCGCCCGCTGACCGTCGGCCTGCAGGTGTTCTCCTCGACCGACCAGGGCATAGACTGGTCGGTCATCACGGCGGCGACGCTGATGTCGGCCGCGCCGCTGCTGATCGCGTTCCTGCTGTTCCAGCGCCAGTTCGTGCAGTCGTTCATGCGCGCGGGCATCCGCTGACGGAGCCGCCTCGCGCCGGCATGCGCGGCGCGGGACCGGCCTGCCCGGCTCCTGCGCCGCCGTCTCCCTGCCCGCGGCCGGCCGTCAGTAGCCTACCGTCAGGCCGGGCAGGTCCACCGTGATGCGCGGGCGCTCCAGCGCCAGGGCCAGGTGCTCGGCGAATTCCCGGCTTTCTTTTTCGTCCGACAAAAGCGTGTCATAGCCCAGCGCGTCGGCCACGCCCAGCACCTTGTCGAGCAGCAGCACCTTGCCGCTGGGACGCAGCGGCTCGCAGCCCAGGGTTTCCCAGGCGCTGTCGAACCAGTCGCGCGCGTCGCTCTGGCGCTGGGGGGAGGGTTCCACGTAAGCGACCAGATCTACCGATCGCCGGGCGTCGAAAACAATGGTGATGTCGCTGCGCATGCGTTGGGCTCCTTGGAAGCGCGTCGAGGCGGAAAGCGTAGGCAAAAACGGCCGAACGGAATGTCCGTCCGGCGACATTGCGCTACCAGCCCCGCGAAACCTCCCAGGTGACCTCCACGCCCGCCTCCTGCGACTGGCGCATCATGTCGAGCAACGGAAAAGCGCGCTCTTTCAGGCCCACGACGCGCGCCATGGGCGGAACCGGCGCCTTGTCGTCGTCTTCCTCGTGCTCATCCTCGTGGGCATGCTGGTAGGCCTCGATCGCGCGCTCTATTCCGCGAATGGCCGGCCCCAGTTGCTCCACGGTGAAGACACCGCGCTCGGGGATCTTGTCTCCGAAGGACTTGCCTGCCGCCTGCAACAGGGCGACGGCATGGTCGGTGATCATGAGGACTTCCGCCACGACCTTGGAGTGAAAGGTAATCAGCATATTCGCGTCTCCTGCTGCAAAGGATGAGTATTTCAATACACTACCGCAACGCCCAGGGGATGCCAACCGGACCCGTTACGGGGGGGTTCCCGGCCGATTCAAGCTATGATTCGGGAGATTCCCGCGGCGGACGGCCCTGCGGCGGGCGCTCACGCGGCGGGCGGCCCGCCCGCGCCCCGGCGCCTTGTCCCGCGCTCCGCAGCCCCGCCGCTTCTTCAGAACTTCTCCAGACGCCCATGCTCCCCGAGCAACAGAAACAACTTATTTCCCTGATCCAGTCCGCCGTGGCCCAGGCCGTCCCCGACGCCCGGGCCGAGGTGCAGCTCGAGCGCCCCAAGGTCGCCGCCCACGGCGACGCCGCCACCAACGTGGCCATGCAGCTCGCCAAGCCTGCCCGCCGCAACCCGCGCGAGCTGGCCCAGTCCATCGTGGACGCCCTGATGGCCGACGCCCAGGCGCGCGCGCTGGTCGAAAGCGCCGAGGTCGCCGGCCCCGGATTCATCAACCTGCGCCTGACCGCGGCCGCCCGCCAGGCCGTGATCGCCGCCGTCGCCGGACAGGGCGAGGCTTTCGGCCGCGCGCCCCGCAACGGCGAGAAGATCCTGGTGGAATTCGTGTCGGCCAACCCCACCGGCCCGCTGCACGTGGGCCATGCCCGCCAGGCCGCCCTGGGCGACGCGATCTGCCGCCTGTACGACGCCAGCGGCTGGGACGTGACGCGCGAGTTCTACTACAACGACGCCGGCAACCAGATCAACAACCTGGCCATCAGCGTGCAGGCGCGCGCCCGGGGCCTGTCCACCGATTCCCCCGAATGGCCGGCCGACGGCTACAAGGGCGACTACATCGTCGACATCGCACGCGACTTCCAGGCCGGCAAGACCATCCAGGCCAGCGACGGCGAGCCCGTGACGGCCTCCGGCGACATCGACAACCTGGACGACATCCGCCGCTTCGCGGTGGCCTACCTGCGCCGCGAGCAGGATCTCGACCTCCAGGCGTTCGGGCTGGCTTTCGACAATTACTATCTGGAAAGCTCGCTCTACACTTCGGGCCGGGTGGAAGCCACGGTGCAGGCCCTGATCGCCGGCGGCCACACCTATGAAGAGGGCGGCGCGCTCTGGCTGCGCACCACCGAGCTGGGCACGGGCGACGACAAAGACCGCGTCATGCGCAAAAGCGAGGGCGGCTACACCTATTTCGTGCCGGACGTGGCCTACCACAAGGCCAAATGGGAACGCGGCTTCCACAAGGCCGTGAACATCCAGGGCAGCGACCACCACGGCACCGTGGCGCGCGTGCGCGCCGGCCTGCAGGCCCTGAACGAAGGCATACCCAAGGACTACCCGGCCTACGTGCTGCACAAAATGGTCAAGGTGATGCGCGGCGGCGAAGAGGTGAAGATCTCCAAGCGCGCCGGCAGCTACGTCACCATGCGCGACCTGATCGACTGGGTGGGCCGCGACGCGGTGCGCTACTTCCTGATCCAGCGCCGCGCCGACACCGAATTCGTGTTCGACGTGGACCTGGCCCTGTCCAAGAGCGACGAAAACCCCGTCTACTACATCCAGTACGCCCACGCCCGCATCTGCTCGGTGGTGAACAATGCCGGCGTGCCGGCGGCCGGCATCGCCGCCGCCGACCCCTCCCTGCTGACCGCGCCCACCGAATTCGCCCTCATGCAGCGCCTGGCGGAATTCCCCGGCATGGTGGCCCTGGCCGCCCAGGAGCTCTCGCCGCACCACGTCGCCTTCTGGCTGCGCGACTGCGCCTCGGATTTCCATGCCTGGTACAACGCCGAGCGCGTGCTGGTCGACGATCCGGCGCTGAAACTGGCGCGCCTGCGCCTGGCCGCCACCACGCGCCAGGTCCTGGCCAACGGGCTGCAGCTGCTGGGCGTGTCCGCGCCCGAGCGGATGTAACATCGGGACATGGCAACCAAGCAAAAAACCTCCCGGCGCTCCGGCGGCCGACGCTCCGGCGAGAGCGGCAGCACCCTGTACGGAGCGCTCGCCGGCCTGCTGCTCGGGCTCATCGTGGCGGCGGTGGTGGCGTTCTATGTCACCAAGGCCCCCGTTCCCTTCGTGGACCGCGCCAGCCGCCAGGATTCGGGCGGCAAGCTGCCCGACCCGCGCCAGGCGCCCGACCCCAACGCCGGACTGTACGGCCGCGACGGCGCGGCGGGCCCGCCGCCCAGCGGCCCCACGGCCACGGCGCCGGCCCCGCTGCCCGGAACCGGGCCTGCGGCCAACGGCGGCGACGCGCCGGCCGGCAAGACCGACGATCTCGGCGCCCTGATCGCCACGCTGCCCAGCGCTGGCGCGGCCGCCGGGGCGCCGGCCGCCAACGTGCCGCCCACGCCCATTTCCAAGGCGGCGCCGGCGCCCGCCGTCCCCGCCAAGCCCGCCGCCGCGGCCCCGGCGGCCACGGGCACGTATTACCTGCAGGCCGGCGCTTTCCGCGGCCAGGAAGAGGCGGAATCGCTCAAGGCCCGCATCATCCTGCTGGGGCTGCCGGTGGCCGTGCAGCGCGCCACCGTGGACGGCAAGCCGCTGAACCGCGTGCGCGTCGGCCCCTTCGCCCGCCTGGACGACATGAACCGGGCACGCGGCAGGCTGGGCGAAAACAAGATCGAAACCGCCGTGGTGCGCCAATGACGCAGTGCGCCGGCGGGCAGTGAACCAAACCGGCCCGTCCGTGGTCTGTAACGCTTTCATCCAGGAAACCCGCAACATGCTGTCGACCAAGCTTCTTCGCCTCCTTGCCGCCGCCGCCCTGACCGCCACGGCGTTCTTCAGCGCCGCCAGCCATGCGCAGGGCGCGCAACAATATGTCGCCATCAATCCGCCGCTGCCCTCCGACACCCCGGGCAAGATCGAGGTGCTGGAATTCTTCGCCTACACCTGCCCGCACTGCGCCGCGATGGAGCCGCTGGTCGAAGACTGGGAAAAGACGGCGCCCCAGGACGTGGTGCTCAAGCGCGTGCCCATCGCCTTCAATGCCGGCATGAAGCCGCTGCAGCAGCTCTACTACACGCTGCAGGCCCTGGAGCGCCCCGACCTGCACGCCAAGGTTTTCACCGCCATCCACGGCGAACACAAGCGCCTGTTCGACAAGAAGGCCATGGGCGAGTGGATCGCCACGCAGGGCGTGGATCGCGCCAAGTTCGATTCCGTGTTCGATTCGTTCAGCGTGCAGACCCAGGTCGAGCGCGCCAACCAGCTCGCCAACGCCTACCGCATCGAGGGCACGCCGTCGTTCGCCGTCGGCGGCAAGTTCATGACCTCGCCCGTGATGGCCGGCAACAGCTACGAAGGCGCCCTGAAGGAAGTGAACCGCCTCATCCCCATGGCCCGCCAGTAGCAAGGCCGACAGCAAGCGCCGGCCGCCGCCGCGAAAGCCCCGCAAGGGGCTTAATGAGATGGTCAGCCCGATCCCCACGAAGCGGTACGCTGAGTGGGGATTGTTCTTTCTGGGAGACCTCTCATGAACACCGTCACGCTGATTGGTATCGATCTGGGCAAGCATAGCTTCCATCTGCACGGGCAGGATGAGGGTCACCAGGCCAAGCTGATCTCGCCCCAGTTTGTGCGCCCCTTTGTGCAGGGCAACAAGAACGACTTCGCCGATGCGCAGGCGATCTGCGAAGCCGCCTCGCGTCCAAGCATGCGGTTCGTGAGCGTTCGCAACGAGGCCCAGCAGACCGTCTCGGCGCTGCACCGTGTACGGGAGTCGCTGGTACGCGAGCGCATGGGCGTGATCAACCAGCTTCACGCCTTTTTGCTGGAGTTCGGCATCAGCCTACCCCGTGGCCAGGCAATCATCCGGCGCCTGCCGGCGGTGCTGGCCGAGCATGAGCTGCCGCCCCGGTTGGTGGCACTGCTTGAACGGCTGCAAACCCATTTCAAGTATCTGGACGAGCAAATCGCCCAGATCGAGCGCGAGTTGTGCCAGCAACTGCGCGAGGATGAACGCAGCCAGCGGCTGCTGGAGATCCCCGGCATCGGGCCGATCACGGCGAGCGTGCTGATGACAGAACTAGGCGATGCGCAGCAATTCGGTTCGGCACGCCAGTTCGCCGCCTCGGCAGGCCTGGTGCCACGGCAGTACAGCACGGGCGGCAAGCCCACGCTGCTGGGCATTAGCAAACGCGGCGACAAAAACCTCAGGCGGCTGCTGGTGCAGGGTGCACGAGCGATCATGCAACGCGTCGAGCAGCGCACGGACCGGCTGGGCATCTGGGTGCGCGAGCTGCTGGCAAGGCGCCACTCGAACGTGGTGGCCTGTGCGCTGGCCAATAAATTGGCGAGGATAGCCTGGGCCATCCTCGCCAACGGAACGAACTACCGAAGTCAGCAGGCTGTAGCAGCAGCCTGAGCTTCATCACCGTTTTACGCTGTCACTTCCTGGTTTTGCGACGCGAGTACGTGAAGACATAAACGGCTCAACGGCCTGGCAAAAAACCTGGCAAAGAATCCAGCACCTAGATGCTGAGGGCTTTTTTGAGGTTTGCCGGGCGCGACTCTCATCATGGAGCGGGGGACCTGTCCCCAACCGACTCCGAATAGATTTGAGCAAGCCCAATTTACGCCAACACGAACTTGCTTGCAAAAATCGGGCTGACCATAGATTCTTTGGGCCGGCGCTACACTGCCTGCACAACAAGACCCGCCGTCTTCCGGCGGCGCACAGAGGGTGGAGACCATGAAGACACACATGCTGCGCAGCCGCGCGGCGCTGGGCCTGTGCCTGGCGCTGGCCGCATTTTCCGCGTCCGCCAACGACGCCGACGGCGTCAAGATCGGCGTGCTGACCGACATGGCGGGCGTCACGGCCGACGCCACGGGCAAGGGCTCGGTGGAGGCCGCCCGGCTCGCCATCGAGGAAATGGGCGGCTCGGCGCTGGGCAAGCCCATCACCCTGATCTCGGGCGACCACCAGCACCGCCCCGACATCGGCAGCGGCATGGCACGCAAATGGTACGACGCCGACGGGGTGGACGTGATCGTGGACGTGCCCAACTCCGCGGTCGCACTGGCCGTGCAGGGCGTGGCCCGCGAAAAGAAGAAGCTGCTGCTGGTATCCAGCGCGGGCACCACCGCGCTCTCGCAGGCCCAGTGCTCGCCCTACGGCATCCAGTGGACGTACACCACGTATGCGCTGTCCCGCGGCACCGCGACGGCCGTGGTCAACGAGGGCGGCAAGCGCTGGTTCATCCTCGCGTCCGACTACGCCTTCGGCAAGCAGCTCGCCGCCGATACGCAGGCGGTGGTGCAGGCGCACGGCGGCGAAGTGGCGGGCACGGTGTACCACCCGCTCAATGCCTCCGATTTCGCGTCCTTCCTATTGCAGGCGCAGGCTTCCAAGGCGCAGATCATCGCCATCGCGAACGCGGGCGGCGACACGATCTCGGCCATCAAGCAGGCAGCGGAGTTCGGCATCGCGGCCGGCGGCCAGAAGCTCGCCGCCATGCTGCTCCTGCTGACCGACGTGCACAGCCTGGGCCTGGCCGTCGCCCAGCACACCTACCTGACCGTGCCGTCGTACTGGGACATGAACGACGGCACGCGCGCCTTCACCCGCAAGTTCCAGCAGCGCGTGGGGCATCCGCCCACTTTCCTGCAGGCCGGGGTGTACGGCTCGGTGCGGCACTACCTGCGCGCCGTGCAGGCCGCCGGCACCACGGACGCCGACGCGGTCATGGCGAAAATGAAGTCCCTGCCCATCAACGACCCGTTCAGCCTGCATGCGCACATCCGCGCGGACGGCCTGGTGGTGCGCGACATGCTGCTCGCCCAGGTGAAGACGCCCGCGCAGTCCACGCAGCCTTGGGATTATTACCAGGTCGTGCGCACCATTCCCGGCGACGACCTCGCCTGGCCGCTGTCGCAGAGCGAATGCCCGCTGGTCAGGCAGGGAGGCAGGCCGTGAGCGGGTCTGCCCCGACGGACGAGCCCATCGCCCTGGCCGACGTAGGCAGCTTCTATGCGGGTGGCCGGGCGGTGCGCATCGAAGGCGAGCCCGTGCGCGAGATCGCCTTCACGCGCGCCGCCTCGCTGTCCTACGACCCCAACGGCCTGTACCGCTTCGAGCAGGCCTACGTGCAATATTTCGTTCCGGCCCGCCTGGCCCAGCCGCTGCCGCTGGTGCTGCTGCACGACGGCGGCATGACGGGCGCGATGTGGGAGCACACGCCGGACGGCCGCCCCGGCTGGCTGCGGCATTTCCTGCGCCAGGGCCATGCCGTGTACGTGGTGGACAACGTGGAGCGCGGCCGTGCCGGCTGGGCGCCGTTCACGCAGGTATGGCCGGACGCGCCCATCATGCGCACCGCCGAGGAAAGCTGGTCGCTGTTCCGCTTCGGCCGCGCCGAAGACTTCGCCAGCCGCCGCGCCTTCGACGGCCAGCGCTTTCCGGTGGCGGCGTTCGATGCCTTCCTGCCGCAGGCGGTGCCGCGCTGGCTGGGCAACAACGACGCGGCGCTGCGCGGGTTCTGCGCGGCGCTGGACCGCATCGGACCCTGCCTGGTGCTGGCGCACAGCCACGGCGGCGAAGTGGCGTTCCGCGCCCTGCACGAAAGGCCGGCGCTGGTGCGCGGCCTGATCGGCATCGAGCCCTCGGGCTTTTCCGAAGCCGTGCAGGCGGCCGCCGTAACGGACAAGCCCTTCCTGTTCGTGTACGGAGACTACCTGGACGCCACGCCGCTATGGACGCGCCTGGCCGCTTCCGGCGAAGCCTATGCCGCCGCCCTGGCGGCGCAAGGCGCGCGGGTCGAGATGTGGAAACTCGCCGACATGGGCATCGCCGGCAACTCGCACATGCTGATGATGGACGACAACAGCGAGGAACTGGCCGCCCGGGTGGGCGGATGGATCATGCGGGCGCGGGCCGCCTGAAGCCCGCGCCGCCGGTCAGCGCTGCGCTTCGTCCAGCGCGCGGCCCAGATCCTCGATGAGGTCGTCGGGCGACTCCAGGCCGATGTGCAGCCGCACCAGCGCATTGTCGCCCTCGCCCCAGTAGCGGTGCTTGGCCAGGTCCTTGGGCGAGACGAGCTGCACCAGGCTTTCGTAGCCGCCCCAGGAAAAGCCGATGCCGAACAGGGTGAGGCCGTCGACGAAGCGGCGCGCCTGCTCCGGGCTCAGCCGCAATTCCACCGACAGCATGCCGTTGGACCCCAGGCAGTCGCGCTGCCACAGCGCGTGGCCGGGATCCGCGGGCCAGGCCGGATGGAAGATGCGCACGGTTTCCGGCCGCGATTGCAGGAACTTGCAGACCTCGAGCGCATGACGCGCGTGCTGCGCCATGCGGATGGGCATGGTGCGCACGCCGCGCAGCGCCAGCCAGGCATCGTCGGCGCTGATGGCGTAACCCATGGCGTACTGCGTGCGGTTGAGTTTCCTGGCGATGGCCGCGTCGTTGGTGACCACCGCGCCCAGCATCAGGTCGGAATGCCCGCCCACGTATTTGGTGCCGGCAATGACGGACACCTGCGCGCCCAGCGACAGCGGCCGGTAGATGTAGCCCGAACCCCAGGTGTTGTCGGTGGCCAGCGCCAGCCCGTGGCTTTGCGCGAAAGCGGCCATGGCGCCCATGTCCAGCATCTCGAAGAGCAGCGAACCGGGCGATTCCACATAGAGCAGGCGCGTGTCGGGGCGCACCAGCGCCTCCAGGTCGTCGTCCGCGGAAAAGTAGCTGATCTCGATGTTCATGCGCTTGAGCACCGCGTCGTCGAGCTCGCGCATGGGGCCGTAGACGCAGTCGGAGATCAGCGCGTGGTCGCCGGCCGAGCACAGGGCCAGCATTACCATCGTCATGGCCGACAGGCCGGAGGGCGCCAGATAGCAGTGGGTGCCGCCCTCGAGCTGCTTGAACACGTCTTCGAGCGCGGCATGCGTGTCCATGCCCATGCGGCCGTAGGTGATGGCGCGCTCGCCGGCGGCCTTGCGGCGCTGCGCGGCCTCGAGCGAGGCCAGGTCGCGGAACCGCACGGTGCTCGCGCGCATGGAGGGCAGAGGCACGGGCGCGGCGCCGTTTTCGGGGTCGAACGGGGCCGTGCCCGCATGCTGAAGAACCGTATCGATATGCTTGTTGTGCATCGTCAGGAAGTGCTCTCGGGTGAATGTTCCGGCGCCGCGCACGCCCTGCCGCGCGGCATGCGCCGCCGCCAGGCGTCGGGAAATCGTCGGGAGACTATACCGCGCCCGGGCCCGCGCGCTCCAGGACATGTTCCCCCTGACCGGCGAACCATCTCACCGCTTCGTCCAGGCCCGCGCGGCGGGTGCGGTAGCGGTTGGCGGGATGCGCGGCGTCGGCATAGCCGAACGAAATGCCGCACACGACGCGGCGGTCCGCGCCGATGCCCAGCACCTCGCGCAGCGTTTCCGGGTACATGGCCAGCGAGGCCTGCGCCACGGTGGCCACGCCGTTGGCCTGGGCCGCCAGCATGAAGTTGGCGACGTAGCCGCCGCAGTCGATGGCGCCGTATTCGCCCAGCGCCTCGTCGCTGGTGACGATGGCCGTGTGCGGCGCGTCGAAGAGCGCGAAATTGCGCAGCTCCTGGCGCCGGTATGCCGCGCGGTCGCCGCGTGCCACGCCCACGGCGTCATAGAGCTGGAACCCGGATTCGCGCCGCCGCGCCAGGCTGGCGCCGCGGTACTCGCGCGGAAACGGGATGTCGGGCGTGAAGCCCGGCATCGCGGCGCGGCGCAGCAGCGCCTCGCGCAGCCGGCCGGTGCCCTCGCCCTCGGTGACGACGACCTGCCAGGGCTGGCAGTTGCACCACGACGCGGTGCGCTGCGCCAGCTCCAGAATGCGTTCGATGACCGCGCGCGGCACGGGCCGCGGCAGAAAGGCGCGGCAGCTGTGACGCTCGCGCAGCCAGGTTTCCAGCTGGGCGTCGGGGCGCGATTGAGAATCCTGCATGGTCCGTCTCTCCGGGTCGGCGGCGCAAGGCCGGGGAAATTTCACCGTATCATGCCATCTCGGCCCGGCATGCGCGGGCGGCGACATTCCATTCCAGGCGACATCCATGCTACCCATCGACACCCTCATCGCGTTTTTCGGCATCGCCGCGCTGCTGGCGCTCGCGCCGGGGCCGGACAATCTCTTCGTCCTGATGCAGTCGGCCGTGTGGGGCCGCAAGGCCGGCATGTTCGTGGTGCTCGGGCTGTGCACCGGGCTCTTGGGCCACACGGCCGCGGTGGCGCTGGGGCTGGCGGCCGTGTTCGCGGCCTCGCCAATGGCTTTCACGGCGCTCAAGCTGCTGGGCGCGGCCTACCTGGCCTATCTGGCCTGGCAGATCCTGCGCGCGCCGGTGCGGGCCGACGACGGCGAGCGGCCCGCGCCGCTGGCCACGGGCGCGCTGTACCGCCGCGGCATCATCATGAACCTCACCAATCCCAAGGTGCTGCTGTTTTTCTTCGCGTTCCTGCCGCAGTTCACCTCGCCCGCGCGCGGCGCCGTGGGCTGGCAGACCGTGCAGCTCGGCGCGGTGTTCATGCTGGCCACGCTGCTGGTGTTCGGCGCCATCGCGTTTTTCTCGGGCGCGTTCGGCGAACTGCTGCAGCGCTCGGTCACGGCCAAGCGCTGGCTCAACCGCGTGGCGGCCCTGGTATTCGTGGGCCTGGCGGTGCGCCTGGCCACGGCGGCGCGCTGAAGCGCCCCCGGCTGCGCGGCCTCAGGCCGCAGCGAAACGCATGATGCCGTCGTCGCCCAGGCGGCGCGTGAGCCTGCCCTCGAAATAAAGCGCATGCAGGTGCGCCAGCGCCTCGCCCATGGCGAAGGTGAGCTGGTGCAGGTCCAGCTTGCGCTTGAACAGCACCGGCACGATGTCCGACGTGGATTGCGGCTGCGCGCGACAGGCATCCAGCACGTCCTGCAGGCGGTCGCGGTGGTGCGCCTGCTGCTGCGCGATGCGTTCGTGCAGGCCCTTGAACGGACGCCCGTGCGAAGGCAGCACCAGCGTGTCGCCGGGCAGGTCGGCATAGCGCTCGAGCGAACGAAGATAGAGAGGCAGGGGATTGGCGTCGGGTTCGTAGTCGAACACGCTGACGTTGGTGGAAATGCGCGGCAGCACCATGTCGCCGGAAATCAGCACGCCCAGGTCGGGCGAATGGAACGACGCATGTTCGGGCGCATGGCCGTAGCCCACGATGACGCGCCAGGGCCGCCCGCCGATGCGCAGCTGGTCGCCGTGCATGATGCGGGCGTAGTGCCCGGGCATGGCGGGCACCAGGTTGGGATAGTAGTTGGCGCGCTCGCGGATCTGCGCCTGCGCGGCGGGGTCCACCAGCCCGTGGCGCGCGAAATGATCCACTGCCGACTGCCCGCCCGGGCCGCCGCCGTCCGTGCGCGACGACCAGAGCGACGCCACCATGAAATCGGTCATGGTCATCCAGAGCGGCGCGTTCCAGCGCTGGCACAGCCAGTGAGCCAGGCCCACGTGGTCGGGGTGCATGTGCGTGACGATGACGCGCAGCACCGGCAGGCCGCCGAGCTCGCGCTCGAACACCTGCTCCCACAGCGTTTTCACCTCGTCGCGCGAAATGCCGCAGTCGACGATGGTCCAGCCCTGGCGGCCGTCGATCTCGTCCCTGAGCAGCCAGAGGTTGATATGATCCAGCGCGAACGGAAGCGGCATGCGGATCCATTTGACGCCCTCCGCCACCTCGAGGGCGCGGCCGGGCCCGGGCTGGGTGTCCGCGAAAGGGTACTGAAGCTGGTGCTCGTTGGGATTCATGTCTCTCTCGTTTCACGCTTGACGATCGCGTCAAGTCATCATAATTTACGTTTACGTAAACTGCCACACGCCGCATGCCCCCGTCAACCTGGACCATCTCCGAGCTCGCGCGCGAATTCGGCGTCACGCCCCGCACGATCCGCTTCTACGAAGACCAGGGCATCGTGAGCCCGTCACGCGAGGGCCGCAACCGCATTTTCGGTCCGCGCGACCGCACGCGGCTCAAGCTCGCCCTGCGCGGCAAGCGGCTGGGGCTGCAGCTGTCGGAAATCCGCACGCTCATCGACATGTACGACGGGCCCGGAGATACCGAGGTGCAGCTGCGCCAGTACCTGGCCGTGCTGGAGCAGCACCGGCTCACCCTGGAACAGCAGCGCCGCGACATCGACGATACCCTGCGCGAGATCGCCGAGCAGGAGCGGCAATGCCGCGAACTGCTGGCAAGCAAGCCCTGACGGCATGGCGGCGCTCCAGACCCTGTTTCTTTTCGTCCTGACGGCGCTGGCCGAAATCGTCGGCTGCTACCTGCCGTACCTGTGGCTGCGCAAGGGATATTCCGCCTGGGTGCTGGCGCCGGCTGCGGCCAGCCTGGCGCTCTTCGCCTGGCTGCTGACGCTGCATCCCACGGCGTCGGGCCGCGTCTACGCCGCCTATGGCGGCGTCTACATCGGCATGGCGCTGATGTGGCTGTGGGCCGTGGACGGCGTGCGGCCCCTGGTCAGCGACTGGATCGGCGTGGCCCTGAGCCTGGCCGGCATGCTGGTGATCATGTCCGGATCCCGGGCCGGCTGAGGGCCCGGCCCGCTCAGGGCGCGAGGTAGCGCTGGGCCAGCCGCACCCAGTACGTGGCGCCGGGCGCGATGAGCGCGTCGTTGAAGTCGTAGCTGGCGTTGTGCAGCATGCAGGGGCCCAGCCCGTGGCCGGCCATGCGGTGCTCGCCATGGCCGTTGCCCAGGAAGATGTAGCAGCCGGGCCGGGCCTGCAGCAGGAATGCGAAATCTTCCGACGCCATGGCGGGCTCGATCACCCGCGCGCGGCCCTCGCCGGCCACTTCGCGCGCCACGTCCAGGCAGAACGCGGTTTCGGCCTCGGTATTGACCAGCGCCGGGTAGCGGCGCTCGAAGAACACCTCGGCCTCGCAGCCGTGGGCCGCGGCGATGCTGCCGGCGATCTCGCGCATGCGGCGCTCGATCAGGCCGACCACCTCGTCGCTGTAAGCGCGCACCGAGCCGCCCATCCAGGCGCTGTCGGGAATCACGTTGATCACGCTGCCGCCGGCCTGGACCTGGGTAATCGACAGCACGGCCGCGTCCAGCGGGCGCTTGCTGCGCGTGAGAATGGTCTGCAGCGACTGGCCGATGGCGAACAGCGCGGGCACGGGGTCGTTGCAATCCTGCGGCGCGGCGGCATGGCCGCCCTTGCCGCGCACGGTGATGCGAAAGCCGTTGGCCGCCGCCATCATGGGGCCGGCGCACACGCCGAAGGAGCCGGCGGGCAGGCCCGGCCAGTTGTGCATGCCGAACACGGCCTCGCAGGGAAAACGCTCGAACAGGCCATCCTGGATCATCGCGCGGCCGCCGGCCCCGCCTTCCTCGGCGGGCTGGAAGCACAGATACACCGTGCCGTCGAAACCGCCGTGCCGCTGCAGGTGGCGCGCCGCGGCCAGCAGCATGGCGGTGTGGCCGTCGTGGCCGCAACCGTGCATCTTGCCGTCGTGGCGCGAGCGGTGCTCGAACTGGTTCTCTTCCTGCATGGGCAGGGCGTCCATGTCGGCCCGCAGCATGATGGCGCGATCCGACGACCCGTGGCGGACGACGCCGACCACCCCGGTCTTGGCGATGCCGGTATGCGTCTCGATGCCCCAGCCGCGCAGCGCGTCGGCCACCACCTTGGCGGTGCGGTGCTCCTCGTAACAGAGTTCCGGATGGGCGTGCAGATCGCGCCTCAGCGCCATGATGTCTTCCAGGTCCGATAGTCCGGGCACGGCTTGCTCCCTTGCAGTGTTTCGTTGTCCAGCGGCCGGCAGGCATATTACCCATGCGGCGGCCCGGCGATCCCGCCCGCTGGCTAGGGAAAACCCGGATCAAATTTACGTTTACGTAAACGTAATATTTGCGGTGCATCATTGCGCGGCGCCCGCCGGACGGCGCATCATGGGCCCGCAGAGGCCATCGCAGCGCGCTTGCCTGCGGCCATACAGAGGTAAGTACCCACTATCACGGAGACAGCGATGAACCTTCCCGGCCTCAATTTCGACCTGGGCGAAGACCTGGACATGCTGCGCGAGGCGGTGCGCAATTTCGCCCTCGCCGAAATCGCCCCCCGGGCGGCCGAAGTCGACCGCAGCGACCAGTTCCCCATGGACCTCTGGCGCAAATTCGGCGAGCTGGGCGTGCTGGGCATGACGGCCAGCGAGGAATACGGCGGCACCGACATGGGCTACCTGGCGCACATGATCGTCATGGAAGAGATTTCCCGCGCCAGCGCCTCCATCGGCCTGTCCTACGGCGCGCACTCCAATCTCTGCGTGAACCAGATCCACCGCAACGGCACGCCCGCCCAGAAAGCCAGATACCTGCCCAAGCTGATCTCGGGCGAGCACGTGGGCGCGCTGGCCATGAGCGAGCCGGGCGCCGGCTCGGACGTGGTCAGCATGCGGCTGCGCGCCGAGAAGAAGGGCGACCGCTACGTGCTGAACGGCACCAAGATGTGGATCACCAACGGGCCGGATGCCGATACCCTGGTGGTCTATGCCAAGACCGATCCCGAGGCGCACCAGCGCGGCATCACGGCCTTCCTGGTGGAAAAGGGCTTCAAGGGATTCTCGGTGGCTCAGAAGCTGGACAAGCTCGGCATGCGCGGCAGCCACACCGGCGAACTGGTGTTCGAGGACTGCGAGGTGCCGGAAGAAAACGTCCTGGGCCAGGTCAACGGCGGCGTGAAGGTGCTGATGAGCGGGCTGGACTATGAGCGCGCCGTGCTGTCGGGCGGCCCGGTGGGCATCATGCAGGCCGTGATGGACGTGGTGGTGCCCTACATCCACGACCGCAAGCAGTTCGGCCAGCCCATCGGCGAATTCCAGCTCATCCAGGGCAAGGTGGCCGACCTTTACACCACGCTGCAGGCCAGCCGCGCCTTCTGCTACCAGGTGGGCAAGAACCTGGACCGCCTGGGCAGCGGGCACGTGCGCCAGGTGCGCAAGGACTGCGCCGCCCTCATTCTGTACACCGCCGAGAAAGCCACGTGGATGGCCGGCGAAGGCGTGCAGATCCTGGGCGGCAACGGCTACATCAACGAATATCCCGTGGGCCGCCTGTGGCGCGACGCCAAGCTGTACGAGATCGGCGCGGGCACCAGCGAGATCCGCCGCATGCTGATCGGCCGCGAGCTGTTCAACGAAACCGCCTGACGCCTTCGCCATGATCCGCACGTCCGACATCCAGCACATCGAGCAGGCGCCCGTGCCGGGCCCCTCGCCGCTGGAGGTCGCGCGCCTCATCCTGGCGGGCTTCGACCGCCACTACGCGCTGTTCCGCTACAGCGCGCAGCGCGCCAAGGCGCTCTTCGAATCGGGCGACTGGCACGGCATCCAGCATCTCTCGCGCGAGCGCATCGAGTACTACGACATGCGCGTGCGCGAGTGCGCGGGGCAGCTCGAAGGCTTTCTGCGCCGCGGTCCGGAAAGCCGCTCGGCCAACGGCTCCGACGCCCTGTCGCCGGCCCAGACCGCCTTCTGGCAGGACGTGAAGCAGGAATACGTGGGCCTGCTGGCCGAGCACCGCCAGCCGGAGTGCGCGGAAACGTTCTTCAATTCGGTGTCGTGCCGCATCCTGCACCGGGACTACTTCCACAACGATTTTCTCTTCGTGCGGCCGGCCGTGGCCACCGACTACCTGGACAGCCGCATCCCCTCGTACCGCGTGTACTACCCCGTGACGGAGGGCTTGCAGAAAAGCCTGGTCCGCATGGTGGCGGACTTCGGGCTGGCGCTGCCGTTCGAGGACCTGCCGCGCGACGCGCGGCTGCTCGCGCGCGCCGCCGTGCGCCAGTTGCGCGCGCAGCTTCCGCGCCACGTCGGGCGCCGCATCGCCAGCGACTGCCAGGTCCACGCGCTGGGCTCGCTGTTCTTCCGCAACAAGGGCGCCTATATCGTGGGGCGGCTCATCAACCAGGGTACGGTGTACCCCTTTGCCGTGGCCCTCACGCGCAATCCGGCCGGCCAGGTGCGCCTGGACGCCCTGCTGCTGGGCGCGGACGACCTGAGCACGCTGTTCAGCTTCACGCGCGCCTATTTCCTGGTGGACATGGAAACCCCCGCCGCGGTGGTGAATTTCCTGTCCAGCCTGCTGCCGCGCAAGCCCAAGGCCGAGCTCTACACCATGATCGGCCTGCAGAAACAGGGCAAGACGCTCTTCTACCGAGATTTCCTGCACCACCTGGCGCATTCGCGCGACGCCTTCGACGTCGCGCCGGGGATCAAGGGCATGGTGATGTGCGTGTTCACGCTGCCGTCCTATCCCTACGTGTTCAAGCTCATCAAGGACCGCATCGACAAAGACGGCATGGACCACGCCACGGTGCGCCGCAAGTACCAGATGGTGAAGCTGCACGACCGCGTGGGCCGCATGGCCGACACCTGGGAGTATTCCCAAGTGGCGCTGCCGCGCGCCCGCTTCGCGCCCGGACTGCTCGACGAGCTGCGGCGGCTGGTGCCCAGCCTGATCGAGGAGACGGCCGACACCGTGGTCCTGCGCCACGTCTACATCGAACGTCGGATGACGCCGCTCAACCTCTATCTGCGGCAGGCCCCGGACGCGCTGCTGGAGCCGGCCGTGCGCGAATACGGGGACGCCATCCGCCAGCTGGCGGCGGCCAACATCTTCCCCGGCGACATGCTGTACAAGAATTTCGGGGTCACGCGCCTGGGACGCGTCGTGTTTTATGACTACGACGAAATACAGCGCATGACCGAAATGAACTTCCGGCGCATTCCGCCCGCGCCCAACGAAGAAGCGGAGCTGGCCTCCGAACCCTGGTACGCCATCGGCCCGAACGATGTGTTTCCCGAGGAGTTCGGGCGCTTCCTGCTGGGCGACGCGCGGGTGCGCGACGCCTTCATGCGTCACCATGCCGATCTGCTGGAACCCGAATGGTGGCAAGCCTGCCGCGAGCGCGTGGCGCAAGGGCGGATCGAGGAATTTTTCCCTTACGATACAGACAGGCGCCTGCGCCCCGAGCCTCTCGCGGGCGCGGCTTCTTCTTAACCGGCGCTGTCCCGATCCTCACAGGAGCAAGAGTCATGTCAGATCCCATCGTTATCGTTTCCGTCGCCCGCACGCCCATGGGCGGCATGCTGGGCAGCCTTTCCGGCCTGGCCGCGCACGAGCTGGGCTCGGTGGCCATCAAGGCCGCGGTCGAGCGCGCGGGCATCAAGCCCGAGCAGGTCGAAGAAGTCATCATGGGCAACGTGCTGCAGGCCGGACAGGGCCAGGCGCCCGCCCGCCAGGCCGCGCTGGGCGCGGGACTGCCCCTGGGCGTGTCTTGCACCACCATCCACAAGGTGTGCGGCTCGGGCCTGAAAGCCGCCATGTTCGGCCACGACCTGCTGGCCGCGGGCAGCGCCAGCGTGGTGGTGGCCGGCGGCCAGGAAAGCATGAGCAACGCGCCGTACCTGCTGCTCAAGGGCCGCCAGGGCTACCGCTACGGCCACAGCACCGTGTACGACCACATGGCCCTCGACGGCCTGGAAGACGCCTACGACCGCGGCAAGGCCATGGGCGTGTTCGCCGAAGACTGCGCGAGCAAGTATGCCTTCACCCGCGAGCAGCAGGACGCCTTCTCGCTCGAATCGCTGCGCCGCGCCCGCGCCGCCACCGAAGACGGCAGCTTCAAATGGGAAATCGCCCCCGTCACCGTGGCCGGCCGCAAGGGCGACACCGTGGTCGACACCGACGAGGCCCCCGCCAAGGCCATGCCGGAGAAGATCCCCACCCTGAAGCCGGCGTTCAAGAAAGACGGCACGGTCACCGCCGCCAACTCGTCTTCCATTTCCGACGGCGCGGCCGCCATGGTGCTGATGCGCGCCTCCACCGCCGAGAAGCTCGGCGTCAAGCCGCTGGCCCGCATCGTGGCCCACAGCCAGCACTCGCAGGAACCGGCGTGGTTCACCACCGCTCCGGTGGGCGCGCTCAAGAACCTGTTCGCCAAGACCGGCTGGAAAGCCGGGGACGTGGACCTCTATGAAATCAACGAGGCCTTCGCCGTGGTGACCATGGCCGCCATGAAAGACTTCAACCTGCCGCACGAGAAGGTCAACATCCACGGCGGCGCCACCGCGCTGGGCCATCCCATCGGCGCTTCGGGCGCGCGCCTCATGGCCACCCTGGTCGGCGCGCTGCGCAAGACCGGCGGCAAGCGTGGCGTGGCCACGCTGTGCATCGGCGGCGGCGAAGCCGTGGCCATGGCCATCGAAATGCTGTAAGCCCCGCGGCGCGCGGCTGCAAGGAGACAGTCGCCGCGCGCCGTTTTCCCCTCCCACCGCAGCCCGGGCGCGCCGCGCCCGGACCGCTCCCATTATTCAAAAACAGCAGGACGGGTGGAACCCCATGCCCATCATCGATTCCCGCATCAATCCGCGGTCGCAGGATTTTTCCGATAACGCGCGCGCCATGCAGGCGCAACTCGACGATCTGAGCCGGCAACTGGCGCAGGCCGCGCAGGGCGGCAGCGAATCCGCGCGCGCCAAGCACGTGGCGCGAGGCAAGCTGCTGCCGCGCGAGCGCGTGGAGCGGCTGATCGATCCGGGCAGCCCGTTCCTGGAGCTGTCGCCCCTGGCCGCGCACGGCATGTACAACGACGAAGCGCCCGGAGCGGGCATCATCACCGGCATCGGCCGCATCGCCGGCACGGAATGCGTCATCGTGTGCAACGATGCCACGGTCAAGGGCGGCACCTACTACCCCATGACCGTCAAGAAGCACCTGCGTGCGCAGGAGATCGCGGCGCAGAACCGCCTGCCCTGCGTGTACCTGGTGGATTCGGGCGGCGCCAACCTGCCCCGCCAGGACGAGGTGTTTCCCGACCGCGACCATTTCGGCCGCATCTTCTACAACCAGGCGCAGATGTCGTCGCAAGGCATCGCGCAGATCGCGGTGGTCATGGGCTCCTGCACCGCCGGCGGCGCCTACGTGCCCGCGATGAGCGACGAGTCCATCATCGTGCGCAACCAGGGCACCATCTTCCTGGGCGGTCCGCCCCTGGTGAAAGCCGCCACGGGCGAGGAAGTCAGCGCCGAAGACCTGGGCGGCGGCGACGTGCACACCCGCCTGTCCGGCGTGGCCGACCACCTGGCCGCCAACGACATGCACGCGCTGCAACTGGCGCGCAACGCGGTGGCGCGGCTCAACCTCAAGAAGCCCCAGCCCCTCGCGCTCAAGCCGGCGCGCGAGCCGCGCTACGATCCGGCCGAACTCGACGGCATCATTCCCGCCGACACCCGCAAGCCCTACGACGTGCGCGAAGTCATCGCGCGCATCGTCGACGGCTCCGAGTTCGACGAATTCAAGGCGCGATTCGGGCCCACCCTGGTCACCGGATTCGCGCACATCCACGGCATGCCCGTGGGCATCGTGGCCAACAACGGCATTCTGTTCTCCGAGTCCGCGCAGAAAGGCGCGCACTTCATCGAACTGTGCGCCCAGCGCAAGATCCCGCTGGTGTTCCTGCAGAACATCACCGGGTTCATGGTGGGGCGCAAATACGAAAACGAAGGCATCGCGCGCCACGGCGCGAAGATGGTCACCGCCGTGGCCACCGCCGCCGTGCCCAAGTTCACCGTCCTCATCGGCGGCTCCTTCGGCGCGGGCAATTACGGCATGTGCGGCCGCGCCTATTCGCCGCGCATGCTGTTCATGTGGCCCAATGCCCGCATCTCGGTCATGGGCGGCGAACAGGCCGCCAGCGTGCTGGCCACCGTCAAGCGCGATGGCATCGAAGCCCGCGGCGGCCAGTGGCCGGCCGAAGAAGAGGAAGCGTTCAAGGCCCCCATCCGCGCGCAGTACGAGCGCGAAGGCCACCCCTACTACGCCACCGCCCGCCTCTGGGACGACGGCATCATCGCCCCCGCCGACACGCGCCGCGTGCTCGGCCTGGCGCTGTCGGCGGCGCTCAATGCTCCGATCGAGGACACGCGGTTCGGGGTATTCCGCATGTAGAGGAAGACCCACTCCCTGTGCGCTGCGCGCCCCCCTCAAGCGGGCGACGCCGGCGGACCGGCAAAGCCGGGTCCGCGGCGTCCCGGATGGACCGGCGCAAGAGGGGCGATGGGGCTGTTTGGAAGAGTGTTTGGAACGAGTTTCTGCCTGGATGACGCCATGTTCGATACCCTGCTGATTGCCAACCGCGGCGAAATCGCCTGCCGCGTCGCCGCTACCGCCCGCCGCCTCGGCATCCGCACCGTCGCCGTGTATTCCGACGCCGACGCCGACGCCCGGCACGTCGCCGCCTGCGACGAAGCCGTGCACATCGGCGGCGCCGAGCCGCGCGCGAGCTACCTGCGCGCCGACGCCATCCTGCAAGCCGCGCGCGACACCGGCGCGCAAGCCATCCACCCCGGCTACGGCTTCCTGTCGGAAAACGAGGCCTTCGCCCAGGCCGCCGCCGAAGCCGGCATCGTCTTCGTGGGCCCGCCGGCCTCGGCCATTGCCGCCATGGGCAGCAAATCGGCCGCCAAGGCCCTCATGGAAAAAGCCGGCGTGCCGCTGGTGCCCGGCTACCACGGCGACAACCAGGACCCGCAATTCCTCAAGTCGCAGGCCGACGCCATCGGCTACCCCGTACTCATCAAGGCCAGCGCGGGCGGCGGCGGCAAGGGCATGCGCGTGGTGGAAACCCCCGCCGCTTTCCTCGACGCGCTCGCCTCCTGCCAGCGCGAGGCCGCCTCCAGCTTCGGCGACGACCGCGTGCTCATCGAGCGCTACCTGCAGAAGCCGCGCCACATCGAAATCCAGGTGTTCGCGGACACGCACGGCAACTGCGTGTACCTGTTCGAGCGCGACTGCTCCGTACAGCGCCGCCACCAGAAGGTCATCGAGGAAGCGCCCGCCCCCGGCATGACCGAAGAACGCCGCCGCGCCATGGGCGAAGCCGCCGTGGCCGCCGCGCGCGCGGTCGGCTATGTGGGCGCGGGCACGGTGGAGTTCATCGCCGAGCCCGACGGCCGCTTCTACTTCATGGAAATGAACACGCGGCTGCAGGTGGAGCACCCGGTAACGGAAATGATCACCGGGCTGGACCTGGTGGAATGGCAGTTGCGCGTGGCCGCCGGCGAGCCCCTGCCGGCGCGCCAGCAGGATCTGCGCATCCATGGCCACGCCATCGAGGCCCGCCTCTACGCCGAGAACCCCGAAAAGGGTTTCCTGCCTTCCATCGGCACGCTGGCGCACCTGCGCCTGCCCCCGCACACCGCCTTCACCAACGGCGACATCCGGGTGGACGGCGGCGTGCGCGCGGGCGACACCATCACGCCGTACTACGACCCCATGATCGCCAAGCTCATCGTGTGGGGCGCGGACCGCGGCCAGGCCCGCGCCCGCATGGTGCAGGCGCTGGCCGACACGCAGGTCGTGGGCGTGCAGACCAACGTGGCCTTTCTTTCCCGCCTCATGCGCGACGAAGCCTTCGCCACGGCCGACCTGGACACCGGCCTCATCGAGCGGCGGCGCGCCACGCTGCTGCCCGAGCCCCGGCCGGCCGGCGCCCTGGAACTGGCGCTGGCCTCGGCCGCGGTGCTGGCCGCCGAAGGCCTGCCGCAGCCGCAGACGCGGCACGCCGGCGACCCCTGGGACGCGCGCGACGGCTGGCGCCTGGTCGGGCGCTACACGCGCCGCCTGCAATGGGTGGACAACGGCGCCAGCCGCGACGTGCAAATCGCCCGCGACGGCGCGCAATGGACGATCGACGCCGGCGACGGGCCGCGGGCCTTCCACTGGCAGGCGCACGACGGCGCGCTGCGCATCACGCTGGACGGACGCGAAGCCGGCGGCAACGTCGCGCTGCACGCCGGCCGCGCCTACGTCTTCGGCGCAGACGGCGCCCACACGCTCGAGCTCTACGACCCGCTGCAGCATTCCGAAGACGCCCAGGCCGACCACGGCGGCGGCCTGACCGCGCCCATGCCGGGCAAGATCATCTCCATCTCCGTCAAGGCGGGCGACGCCGTGGAGAAAGGCCAGCCGCTGCTGGTGATGGAAGCCATGAAGATGGAGCACACCATCTCCGCCCCCGCCGACGGCAAGGTCGCCGAGATCTTCTACGCCGTGGGCGACCAGGTGGCCGAAGGCGCGGAACTGGTGGCCATCGAATAGCGCCGCGCGGCGCACCGGCGGCCCAGGAAAAGGGCCGCCGACGCCGCTTTAGCTGGGCGTCAGCCCCCTCGCCTAGAATCCGGGTTCGCCCTCCGGCCCGCGCGACCATGCCCAGCCCCGATTCGACCAACCCGCTCGCCCGCCCCGCGTTCCTGCACTTCCTGACCGCCCGGGTGGGCGCGTCCCTGGCGTTCCAGATCGTGTCCGTGGCCGTGGGCTGGCAGGTCTATGCGCTGTCCGGCGAGGCGCTGGACCTCGGCCTGATCGGCCTGGCGCAGTTCCTGCCCATGGCGGCGCTCACCCTTATCGTCGGCCACGTGGCCGACCGCTACGACCGCCGCCGCATCGTTGCCCTCTGCATGGCCGTCGAAACCCTGGCCACCCTGCTGCTGGCGCTGGCGGCCTTCGAAGGCTTCGGCGGCAAGCCGCTGATCTACGCCACCCTCATCGCCATGAGCTCGGCCCGCGCGTTCGAATCGCCCACCCTGTCCACGCTGATTCCCGCCGTCGTGCCGCGCGCCTGGCTGCCGCGGGCCACGGCGCTGTCTTCCTCGGGCGGCCAGATCGCCCAGATCGCCGGCCCCGCTCTCGGCGGCCTGGGCTATGGCCTCGGGCCTGTGTGGGTGTACGGCCTGGCTTCGCTGCTGTACCTGGCGTCCTGCGTCTGCATCGCCTCGCTGCGCATCGAACGCGCCCCGCCGCGCAAGGAACCCACCACCGCGCGCACCCTGCTGGCCGGCATTACCTTCATCTTCCAGCGCCGGCTGCTGCTGGGCACGCTGTCGCTGGACCTCTTCGCCGTGCTGCTGGGCGGCGCCACCGCGCTGCTGCCCATCTTCGCCAAGGACATCCTGCACGCCGGCCCCTGGGCCCTGGGCGCGCTGCGCGCCGCGCCCGCCTGCGGCGCGGCCCTTATGTCCCTCACCCTGGCCCGGCTCAGCCTGGGCATGCAGGTCGGCCGCCTGCTGTTCGGCGCCCTCGCCGTCTTCGGCATGGCCACCATCGTCTTCGGCCTGTCGCGCTCCATTCCCCTGTCCGTCGCCGCGCTGGCCGTGCTGGGCGCGGCCGACGCCATCAGCGTGGTGGTGCGCTCCTCGCTGGTGCAGCTCAACACCCCGGACCACATGCTGGGCCGGGTAAGCGCCGTCAACACCCTGTTCATCGGCGCCTCGAACCAGCTGGGCGAATTCGAGTCCGGCCTCACCGCCGCGCTCTTCGGCGCCGTGCCCGCCGTGGTCATCGGCGGGCTGGGCACTCTTGCCGTGGCGGGGCTGTGGATGTGGTGGTTTCCGGAGCTGCGCAAGCTGCGCAGCCTGCAGGGGTAGACCCGCCGGGCGCGTCAGCGTTCCAGCCCCGCCTTCTTCGCCTGGCTGGCGATGGCGATCATGACGCCGATGCGGCGCAGCGGATCGGGCGGCAGCCAGTTGGGCTTCTCGAACGCCTCCAGGTCGTCCAGCATGGGACTGCGCCGGCCCGCGATCTGCTCGGCCAGCAGCTTGCCGTGGATCGTGCCCTTGATGACGCCCGCGCCGTTGCAACCCACGGCGGCATAGAGCCCGGGCCGGACGCGGCCGACGAAAGACGCGCCGTTGCCGGTGAGCGCCGTGGAACCGCTCCACACATACTCGAAATCGTGCGCGGCCAGTTCCGGATAGCGGCGCCGGAAGGAATCGCGCAGCAGCTGCGCCATGCGCTCCAGCGGCTGCTCGGCCTCGTAGGAATAGGCGCTGCGCACCATGAAGCGGCCGCCGCGGATGCGCCGCAGCGTGGTGCCCAGGCGGTTGGCGGGGATCACGCCCCACTGGTCGCGCTGCCCGAGCAGGGCCTGTTGCGCCGCGTCCAGCACCGGCGTGACGCCGGCATAGGTGTAGATGGTGACGAGTCGGCTGCGCAGAAAGCCCAGCTTGCGCGCGAATGCGTTATTGGCCAGGATCAGGTTGTCGGCGGTGAACTCGCCGCTGGCGCTGCGCACGGTGTAGGGGCCCGAGCCGCCGACGGCCAGCACCGGGTTGTTCTCCATCAGCCACACGTTCTGCGGCAGCGTGTCGGCCAGTCCGCGGATGAGGGCCGCGGGCTGCACGAACACATTGTTCATGGAGTGATAGCCGAATTGGTAATAGCGCGTGCCCAACCGCTCGTGCATGGCCTCGCGGTCGAGCTCCGTGTAAGCCACGCCCCACTCCCGGTACTGCGCCAGCGACGCGCGCAGGTTGCGGCAGCCCGGCTCGGTGGCGGCGGCATGGTACTTGCCCGCCACATCCCAGCCGCAATCGAACCCGCCCCGTTCGGCCAGCTCGGCCAGCCAGTCCAGCCCGGCCTGGTACATGGCGATCTGCTTGCGCGCGATCTGCAGCGGGCTGTGATGCCCGCCCATGCGGGTATTGTGCGGCAGGTTGATGAGAAAACCGGAGTTGCGGCCGGCGGAGCCCTCGCCCGCGGAGGCGGCGTCCAGCACCAGGATGGGCTCCCGCGGCTGCAGCTCCGCCAGCCTGCGCGCGGCCGCCAGGCCGGTGTAGCCGGCGCCGATCACCACGTGCCTGAAGCGCGTGTGCGGCGGCGGCGCGGTGCGCGGCGCGCGCGCGGGCAGCATGGCGTTCCAGCCGGAGCCGCTTTGATAGAGAGGATAAGTCCGCGATTGCCCTGGAGGGTGAGACATGATGATGGTTCAGTGTTGCGGTTGGCGAATCATTGGTCCGCGCGCGCCTGCAGGCTGCGCATGACTTCGTTCTGCACGATGCTCCAGATCTGCGACTTGAGCTCGATGTAGCGCGGCGAAAGCTGCACGTCGGCATTGCGCGGAAACGGCAGGTCGTTGGGAATGTCGCAAGCCACGCGGCCCGGCCGCGCGCTCATGATGACCATGCGGTTGGACAGCAGCAGCGCCTCGTCGATGGAGTGCGTGATGAAGACAATGGTCTTGCCCGCGCGCTCGTAGATGCGCGTCAGCTCTTCCTGCAGCACCTGCCGCGTCATGGCGTCCAGCGCCGCGAACGGCTCGTCGAGCAGGATGACGTCCGGATCGTTGGCCAGCACACGCGCAATGGACACGCGCTGGCGCATGCCGCCGGACAGCGCCTTGGGATAGGCGTCCTCGAAGCCCTTCAGGCCCACCATCTCGATGAACTTCTGCGCCGTCGCGCGCCGCTCGGCGGCAGAAACGCCCTTGAGCTTCAGCCCGAAGGCCACGTTCTCGGCCACCGTCAGCCAGGGAAACAGCGCGTATTGCTGAAACACCATGCCGCAATGCGGGTCCACGTCGCGCACCTCGCGGCCGTTGACCACGATGCGGCCCGCGCTGGGACGCTCGAATCCCGTGATCAGGTTCAGCAGCGTGGACTTGCCGCAGCCCGACGCGCCCAACACCACCAGGAACTCGCCGCGCTTCACTTGCAGGTCCACGCCCTGCAAGGCATGGAAAGACCCGAAGGACTTGGAAATGCCTTCGATGGAGATCATCGTGTCGTTTGCAGCCTTGCTGCCCGCACCGTTTACCGCGACCATGCCAGCACCCTGTTTTCAATGATTCGGAACACCACGTCGGTTATCAGCACCGTGATGCTGATCAGCGCCATGCCCAGCACCACCGTGTCGGTCTGGAAGAACTCCTTGCCGTTCATGATGAGAAAGCCCAGGCCCTCCTTGGCGGCCACGAGTTCCGCGGAGATCACGCAGGTCCACGACAGCCCCAGGATCACCTTGAAGCCGCTGAAGATCTGCGGCAGGCTGGCCGGCAGGATGACCATGCGCATCACCTGCGCGCCGCTCGCGCCCAGGTTGCGCGCCGCGCGGATCAGCAGCGGGTCGATGTTGCGCGTGGCCTCGATCACATACAGCAGCGCCGGCGCGAAGGTGCCCATGAACACGATGCTGTACTTCTGCGTCTCGGTAATGCCGAACCACAGCAGCGACAGCGGAATCCAGCTCATCGACGGCAGCGGACGCAGGAACGACAAAATGGGGTCGAAGGCCGCGCGGGCGCGCGGCGACGTCCCCAGGAAAATCCCCAGCGGAATCGCCAGCGCCGTGGCGGCGGCGAAACCCACCATGACCCGGCGCGCGGACGCCAGGATGTGATCCATCAACGAGCCCTGCTCCCACATGCCCGTCATGCGGGCGAACACGGAAGAGGGCGGAGGCAGAAACAGCGGATCCACCCATTGCAGGCGGCACGCGGCCTCCCAGAATAGCAGCAGCGCGATCACGGACACGCTGCTGATCAGCATCAGGTCCGGGCGGCGCTGGCGAGTCGGCGCATTCATCATTCAATCGATCCAGGCGTAAGCGGGGCGGACGCGCGGCGTCCGCCGCCGTGCCGGCAGGGCCGGCGGCATTTCGTAAACGGGGAAAGCGGAAAAACGCGGTGGAAGCGGCGGCTGCAGGCTACAGATAGGCCGGATCGACCCACTCGCGCACCGGCGGCGCCTTGTCGATCTGCCCGTAGCGCACCATCATCTCGGCCAACTTCTGCAGGCCGTCGATGTACTTGCCGCCCGGGTCCAACAGCGAACGCTGCTCCGCCGCGCCGTACCAGTCCGCGCCCTTCACCATCTCCAGCTGGTCCGCCGGCGCCAGCTTGGTCAGCGCCACCAGCGGCGTCACCGCGCTGTCGGGCTGCGAGCGCAACTGCTCGTTGGCGCGAAAATACGCCTTCAGAAAACCCTTGACCGCCTCGGGATGCTTGTCCAGGAACGCCCGGCGCGCCACCAGCACATCCGGCCCCGGCGTCACGCCGTACTCCTTGTAGAGCGAGAACTGCGTATCATCGGCCAGCACCCGCGCGCCCGGCATGCCGCGCACCGCGTTGAACTGCGGCGTCCATGCCGCCGCCGCGTCGATCTGGCCCGACTGGAACGCGGCCGGAATCTCCGGCGCCGGCACATTCAGCACCGTCACGTCCTTGTCCGCCTTCAGCCCCGACTGCTCCAGCAGGTTCAGCACCAGCAGGTGCGCGCTGGACGCGAAGGTCACGCCGACCTTCTTGCCCTTCAGGTCCTGCAGGCTGTTGGCTCCTTCGCGCACGATCAGCCCTTCCACGCGCCCGAAATTCTCCGGCACCCCGACGATGGCGAAATGCCGCGAACCGCGCGCCATCACCGCCAGCGCCGCCGGCGCGGCCGTGACCGCCATGTCGATATTGCCCGACAGCAGCGCGCTCACCCGCGCCGACGTCGTGCCGAACGATTCCCAGCCCACCTCCAGGCCCTCGCCCTTGAAATAGCCCGCCTGCATCGCCAGCCACGCCGGATAATGCCCCAGCCACGCCGACCCGCCGTAGCGCACCGATTGCGCGCCCGCGGCCCACACGCGGCCGGCCAGCGGCAGCGCCAGCGCGGCAGCGCCCAGCGCCGCGCCCTTGATGAAACCTCGTCTCGTCTCCCGCACGTCTCTCTCCTTTTTTGCCGTCTGGCCGCCCCGACAAGGACGCGGCTCCTGGGAATGGCTCTTCAACACAAGCGCATCTGCCGCCCCAGCCACGGCAGGTGCGCACTCATCTGCGGAAAAATCTCCATCGCCAGCGCCTGGCGGCTGAACTGCCAGAACATCTCCGCCATCTCCTGGAACTCGCCCTGCCGCGACACCTGGTGCAGCGTGCGCGCCAGGCCGGGCCCCGGCAGCGGCAGCACCGCCACCTGGTCCAGCCACGAGCGCCCCTGCAGCAGGCACAGCGGCGTCGTCAGCGCCCAGCCCAGATTCGCCGCGATCATCGCCATCACCACGTCGCTGGTATCGATCTCCAGGAACGGCGGCGCGGTCACGCTCGCGCGGCGCAGATGGCGCTCGATCATCGCCCCGAAATGCGACCGCCGGCTGAAGCGGATGAACGGCGCCGCCTGCGCCAGCTGGCGCAGATCCATGCGCGCGAACTCGTCCACGCGCGCCGTGGGCACCGCCAGCACGAACGGCTCCGTCAGGATTGCGCGGCGCTCCAGCCCGTCCACATCCTCCAGCGCGTCCGTGGTCACAATGATGTCCACCTGCCGGTTCAGCAGCGCCTGCGCCTGCCCGTACGCCAGCCCCGACCACACCAGCACCTGGCTCGCGCTCTGCGTCAGCCGCTTCACGATCGCCGGCCCCGTCGTCGCCGCGAACGAATCGATCATCCCGATCCGGATCGCCGGCCGGTTCATCAGGTCCGCCTCGCGCACCTGTGCGATCAGCCGGTCCACATCGTCCACGATCTGCCGCGACTGCCGCTGCAGCGTCACTCCCGCCGGCGTCAGCCGGTACGGCCGCCGCGAGCGGTCCAGCACCTTCATGCCCAGCGTGGCCTCGATCTGCGACATCGTCTGCGACACCGCCGACTGCGTAATCCCCAGCGCCTGCGCCGCCGCCGACAGGCTGTCGGCCGACGCCACCGCCGCGAAAATGCGCAGCATGCGGATATCCAGGTCCGAATCGTTCTTCAGCGCACCCATGCTGTCTCCTATGAGAAATGCTAAGAATGCCGGGATTTATCGTCAAAAAATCCTGGATGTTTAAGCAAATCTAATAGTGAGCATTAGCGCGGATGAAATCGGGCCGGGATTCCGCCCCTCGGGCGCCCCGATCGCCGCAGGACGCCCGTGATAGAGTCGAACGTCCCGCTCATCGCGTCTCCATCATGTCGACACGCATCGAAACCGGATCGCCCCGCCCGGAAAGCCCGCAGCCCGGCCCGGACGCCCCCGCCGCGCAGCCGGCACACCCCCCGGCCATCGACCCGGCGCGCACCGCCCTGCTGGTCATGCATTACCAGACCGACATCATGGCCCTGTTCCCGTCGGCGGCGCCCACCCTGCTCGCCAACACGCGCAAGCTGTGCGACGCCGCGCGGCGCAAAGGCGTCGGCGTTTACTTCGTCAAAATCCACTTCAGCCCCGGGTACCCCGAAGTCAGCCCGCTCAACCGCAACGGGCTGGGCATCAAGCGAATGGGGCTTTTCGTCCACGACCAGCTCTCCCCCGAACTCGGCCGGCGCCCCGGCGAACCCCTCATCCTCGCCCACCGCGCCAGCGTCTTCTTCGGCACCGGCCTGGAGCTGCGCCTCTCCGCCCAAGGCATCGACACCCTGCTCATGGCCGGCATCGCCTCCACCGGCGTCGTGCTGTCGTCGGTGGCGTATGCGAGCGACGCGGATTACCGGCTGTTCACGGTCAAGGATTGCTGCTATGACCCGGATCCGGTCGTGCATGAGCGTCTGTTCTCGACGGCGTTCGAGTCCCGGACGGTGGTGGTGTCGTTGGAGGAGGCGTTGGAGTTGCTTGGGTAAGAAGGCGCGGCGGAAATCGCGAGCAGACCGCATCCGGTGCGCAAGGGATAGCCGCATTGGATTGATGCCACTGCCAGCCAGACGGCAGACTCGCAGCGCACAATGCGTTGCCAGCTCAGTTTCATATGCGGATTGGCTGCCAGCCAGAACGGCTCAATGCCAAAAACGCCCATTATTCGGCTCTGCAACGTCCCCTTTCACCCCGCCACCTCCCGATACCAATCCAAAAAACTGCAAAGCGCCACATCCCCGCGGCCGTTCCGCGCTAGGATGAATGCGTGTCCTTTCAAGGAATACGATCATGGCTCCCATCTCGCAAAAACCGCTTGCCCTCAAGTCGGTTCGCCCCAATGTCATGGAGGTCGAGTACGGCGCATTTCGTGGTTATGTGGACGTTATCGACCACACTCAGCAAACGACCGTGTGCAGAACGCATTTCTGCCGCACGATCTGGCCATCGCGGGAGATGGCGGAACAGCAGGCGATGGAACTTGCCCGCGGGTTCCAGGACGCGCGCGGGTCCGGCGCGTCGAGGGCCGCGTTGCTGACGGCGGGGCTGAGCGACGCGGCGGCTGGCCGCAAGCCGCTGGAGTTCGTGCCGATCAGCCTGGTCAAGCGGCCCACGGCGCCGGTGGGCAAGCGGCATCTGCGTCTGGTTGCTTGAGCGTCCCGCCCGCCCAAGGCATTGCGGCGGAGACGCCGCACGCGGCGGGCTGAAGCGTTGCAGTGGCCGGCCATGGGCGACATGCGCCCGTGGCCGACGGCTAGCGCAGCGTGCCGACGCGGACCTGCCGCGCGCCGCAGGCCCGCACCAGCTCCGCATCGTGGCTGGCGAATAACACGACGCGGTCCTGCGCCCAGGTCTTGAACAGTCCGGCCAGCACGGCGCGGCTTTGCGCGTCGAATCCGTTGCTGGGTCCGTCCGCGACGACCACGGCCGGGCTGCCCAGGGCCGCGGCGGTCAGGTAGACCTTGCGGCGCGTGCCGGTGGACATCTGCTCGAAGCGCTTGTCCAGGTGCGGTTCCAGGCCCAGAGCGCGGGCCAGGTCCAGCACGGCGTCGTCCAGGGCGGCGTGCTTTTCCGCGGCGACCTGTTCCAACAGCCCGCGCCCGGTCTGGGAGGGGAAGGCGAGGCAATTGTCGGGCACGTAGGCCAGGCGGGCCTTGGCCTGCTGCGGCGCGTGGATGAGGGAATGTCCGTCGATCCAGACGTCTCCGCTGTCCGGGGCGAGCGCGCCCGCGATGATGGCGAGCAGGCTGGATTTGCCGGTGCTGTCTTCTTCGCACAGCGCCATGCATCCGGGCTGGAAGGTATGCGTCAGTCCCTGGAAGACGAGATGGTCGCCGTAGCGTTTGCCGAGATTGTCGATGCGTAGCATGCCGCGAGTGTACGCATGAACGCGATGGGCGGCCAGATGCCATTGCGCTTCCGGCGGGCCGCCTGAACCCCGCCGCCTCGCCGGCGCCCGACTTTCGCCAGGCAAAATTTTGCTGCGGCGCAACTTTACCCGCCTGGCGGGGCTTTCTATCTTGTTCCCGTGTTCGGCTTTCCAGGCAACCCCTCGCCATGTCGTTGCAGGACTCACCCGCCATTTCCGCTACGAAGAAGGCTTGCCGCGTACTGGCGAGCCTGTCGGACCGGCGCATCCACAGACTGACGGACATTGCGCAGCATGCCGGCCTGGACATATCGACGGCGCTGCGGATTCTGAAGGACATGGAGGTAGAGGGTTTCGTGGAGCGAGACCCGGTGAGCAAGCACTATATGCTCGGGCCGCAGGTGTATGCGATGCATCATGCCATGGTGAACGGCCTCGATCTGCGCGGGCTGGCCCGGCCGGCGCTGATACGGTTGGCGCGGCGCTTCGGGGATACGGTGATCCTGTCCGTGCCCATCGGCTGGGAGTCGGTGTGCGTGGATCTGTGCTTCGGCGACTATCCCATCCGTGCGAACTATCTGGAGGTGGGCAGCCGCCGCCCGCTGGGCGTGGGCGCGGGCAGCCTGGCGCTGCTTTCGGCGCTGGAAGAGGAAGAGGCCGAGGCGCTGCTGCCGCTGGTGCGCGAGCGGCTGGCGGCCCGCTATCCGCGTTTTCCGGCGGGCGCGCTGGACGCGGCGGCACGGCGCGCCCGGGCGCTGGGCCACGCCATGCTGCTGGACGTGGTGGTGGAGAAGATGGGCGGGCTGGGCGTGGCGGTGCGCGGGCCGAGCGGGCGCGCGATTGCCGCGCTGAGCGTGGCCGCGCTCAACGAGCGCATCGAGTCCCGCGAGCAGGAGCTGGCGCAGGCGCTGGCCGAAGAGGCGCGCGTCATCGAACATGCGTGGATGCCCCATGCCTGACCGCGCGCGCACCCACGCTTACCTCCTCGGCGCGGCGGCGACGCGCTTCGGCCGCCATGAAGGCCGGAGCGCGCTGGACCTGATGGCCGAAGCGGCCGAGGCCGCGCTGGAACGGACCGGGCTGGCGCGCGCCAGTATCGACGGAGTGCTGTGCGGCTACGCCACCACGTATCCCCACCTCATGCTCGCCACCCTGCTGAGCGAAAAGCTGGGGCTGGACCCGCACTATGCGCACGGCATGCAGATGGGCGGCGCGACGGGCGCGGGCATGGTGATGCTGGCGCGCGAACTGGTGCGCACCGGCACTTGCCGCCGCGTGCTGGCGGTGGCCGGAGAAAACCGGCTCACCGGGCAAGCGGTGGACGCTTCGATCCAGACGCTGGCCCAGGTGGGCGAGGCGGATGCCGAAGTGCCCAACGGCGCGTCAGTGCCGGCCTATTACGCGCTGCTGGCCTCGGCGTACCTGCACCGCACCGGCACGCGGCGGGAAGACCTGGCGGAGCTGGCGGTGCTGATGCGCCGCCATGCCGGCGGACATCCGCAGGCGCACCTGCGCGATCCCATTACGGTGGAACAGGTGCTGGCTTCCAAGCCCATCGCCACGCCGCTGCACTTGCTGGACTGCTGCCCCATCTCCGACGGTGCGGTGGCGCTGGTGGTGGGCGCGCAGGAGGGGCCGGTGCGCATCGCCGGGGCGGGCCAGGCGCACCGCCATCAGCATCTGTCCGCCCTGCGCGACGTGATGGACACGGGCGCGGCGCGCGCGGCCGGCCGGGCGCTGGCGCAGGCCGGTGTGGACACGGGGCAGATCGATTATCTGGCGATCTACGATTCCTTCACGATCACGCTTGCGATGCTGCTGGAAGAGCTGGGCTTTGCGCCGCGCGGCGCGGCGGCGGACCGCGTGCGGCGCGGGGATTTCGACGCCGCCGCGCCGCTGCCGCTGAATACGCATGGCGGGCTGTTGTCATTCGGGCACTCGGGCGCGGCGGGCGGGCTGGCGCACGTGGCGGAGGCCTGGGCCCAGCTCGCGGGACTGGCGGGCGAGCGCCAGATTGCGCCGCGCAAGCGCGCGCTGGTGCATGCGGATGGCGGCGTGCTGTCGGCGCATGTAAGCCTGGTGCTGCAGGCGGAGGACAAGGCATGAGCGCGGCGGGGAGGACAGCGCGATGAATGAGCGGCATCCCCTGGATTTGCGGCGCTGCGAGGATTGCGGCGCATGGTGGGCCTTGCGTCCGTATGCCTGCGCAGCCTGCGGCGGAACGAATCTGCAATGGGCCCGCGCGGGCGGCGAGGGCGAAGTGATTGCGCACAGCACGGTGCACCGCGCGCCCGATGCCGACTGGCGCGCCCGGGCGCCGTATGAACTGGTGCTGGTGCGGCTGCGCGAAGGCGCGGTGCTGATGGGCCATGCCGCGCCCGGCGTGGCCATCGGCCACGACGTGCAGGCCCGCGAGTTCACGCACGGCGGCCGCACCCTGCTTTGTTTCGAGGCGCGCCGGCCGCCCTGACGCGCCGCCGGCAAGCGCAGCCCCTTTTTCCTATCCCCCTATCCCATCGAAACGGCCCGGCGAGGACGGAGGAGACACTCATGCCTGCAATTTCCGCATGGCGCGCGGCGCTGGCCGCGTTCACGCTGGCGGCCGGCGCCGCTTCGGCGGGCCCGGCCTGGCCGGAGAAACCCCTTACCCTGGTGGTTCCCTATCCGCCCGGCGGGCCCACGGACATCGTGGCGCGTGTGGTGGCGCAGGGCCTGGGCGATGCGCTCGGCCAGACGGTAATCGTGGACAACCGTTCGGGCGCGGGCGGCAATATCGGCGCCGACATGGTGGCCAAGAGCGCGCCGGACGGCTACACGCTGCTGATGGCGACCACGGCGCACGCGATCAATATGTCGCTGTTCAGGAACCTGGGCTACGACACGCAACGGAGCTTCGCGCCGGTGTCACTGCTGACCAAGGGGCCGCTGGTCATCGTGACGCGGCCCGATCTCCCCGCCCACAGCGTGAGCGAACTCATCGCCCTGGCGAAGAAGCGCGCCGGGGAACTCACCTTCGCGTCGTCCGGCAACGGGCAGTCAACCCACCTTTCGGCGGAGCTGTTCAACGCCATGGCCGGCACGCGCATGGTGCACGTGCCCTATCGCGGCAGCGCGCCCGCGCTCACCGACGTCATGGGCGGGCAGGCCGACGTCATGTTCGACACCATGCTGTCTTCCATGCCGTATGTGAAGGCGGGCAAGCTGCAGGCGCTGGCGGTAACGGGCAAGCAGCGTTCGCCGGCCGCGCCGGACCTGCCCACGGTGGCCGAGTCCGGCCTGCGGAACTACGAAGCCACGGCATGGAACGGCCTGCTGGCGCCCGCGGGCACGCCGCCGGCGGTAGTGCAGCAACTGAACGCGGCCTTGCGCCAGGTGCTCACCCGCCCGGACGTGCAGCAGAAGTTCGCCGCGCAGGGCTTTGCCGCCGACTGGACGACGCCGGACGACGCGCGCCGCTTCGTGGCCGACGAGGTGCGGAAATGGGCCGAGGTGGTGCGCGCCTCCGGAGCCACCGTCAACTGAGGACGCGGGCCACCGGGGCCCGCCGGACACAAGAGGAGCATTCATGGTTTCCGACAACCGCAACGCGCAGGCGCTGGGCCGGCTGCTGGCACCGGCATCGATTGCCATCGTGGGCGCCTCCGACAACCCCGACAAGATCGGCGGGCGCCCCATCCACTACATGCGGCGCCATGGCTACGGCGGCAAGCTGTATCCCATCAATCCGCAGCGCGGCCAGGTGCAGGGCGAACGCGCCTGGCCGGACCTGGAGGCGCTGCCGGAAGCGCCCGATCTTGCCATCGTCGCGGTGGCGGGCGAGCAGGCCGTGCGGGCAGTGGACCGCTGCGCCGGGCTGGGCGTGCCGGCCGCCATCGTGATCTCGGCCGGGTTCTCGGAAACCGGCGAGGCCGGGCGCGCGCGGCAGGACACCATGACGGCCCGCGCCAGGGCCGCCGGCATGCGCATCGTGGGCCCCAATTCGCAGGGGCTGGCCAATTTCGGCAACGGCGCCATCGCCAGCTTTTCCACCATGTTCCTGGAAATCGAGCCCATGGACGGACCCGTCGCGGTCATCAGCCAGAGCGGCGGCATGAGCGCCATGGTGTACGGGCTGCTGCGCCAGCGCGGCGTGGGCGTGCGGCACGTGCATGCCACGGGCAACGAGGCGGACATCACCGTGGCCGAGCTGGCCTGCGCCGTGCTGGGCGACCCCGGGGTGCGCATCGTGCTGCTGTACCTGGAGTCGCTGCGCGACGCCGGCGCGCTGGCCGAGGCCGCGGCGCTGGCCCGCGCGCGCAATGTGCCGCTGATCGCGGTGAAGGCGGGCCGCTCCGAAGCGGGCGCGCGCGCGGCGGCCTCGCACACCGGCGCGCTGGCCAGCGAAGACCGCACCGTCGATGCCTTCTTCGAGCATCACGCCATTCTGCGGGCGCGCGACCCGCAGGAGCTGGTGCGCTATGCCGAGCTGGCGCTGCGCGGCCCGCTGCCGCGCGGCCCGCGCATGGTGGTGGTGAGCAATTCGGGCGCGAGCTGCGTGCTGGCCGCCGACGCCGCGGCCGAGCGCGGCCTGCAGATCGCGCCCCTGGGCAGGCATACGCAGGAGGAACTGGGCCGGCGCCTGCCCGGCTTCGCCACCACCGGCAACCCGGTGGACATCACGGCGGCGCTGCTCTCGAACAACGGTCTTTTCGGCGAGGTGCTGCCCGCCATCGCGGACGACCCGGCGGCCGATATGTTTCTCATCGACATTCCGGTGGCGGGGCGCGGCTATGACGTCGGACGCTTTGCCGAAGACACCGCGCGCTTTGCCGCCGCCGCGGGCAAGCCGGTGGCCGTGGTGGCGTGGCAGGACAACGTCGCCGCGGCCTTCCGGGCGCGCGGCGTGGCGGTGTACGGCGATGAGCGGCAAGCCGCCGACGCCATGGCGGCCCTGCGGCGGCTGGACACCCTGCTCGGCCGTGCCCCCGCCGCGTGGAAAACGTCGCCGGCGGCCGCGCCCGCCGGCGCGCACGCCGGTTTGCTCTCCGAAGCCGCCAGCCTGGCGCTGCTCGCCCGGCACGGCCTGGCGGTCGCAGACCATGCGGTGTGCGCCGATGCCGACGCGGCCGTCGCGGCCTGGCGGCGCATCGGCGCGCCGGTGGCGCTGAAGGCCTGCTCCACGCGCCTGCCGCACAAATCGGAACACGGGCTGGTCGCATTGGGCCTGGACGACGAAGGCGCGCTGCGCGAGGCCATGGCGCGCCAGGCGGAAACCCTGGCGCATCTGGGCGTGGACGACGCGGAATGGATCGTGGCGCGCATGCGGCGCGGCCTGCACGAGCTGGCGCTGGGCGTGCGCAACGACCCGGTATTCGGGCCGGTGGTCATGATCGGGGCGGGCGGCAGGTATGTGGAGGCGCTGGGCGACGTGGCGCTGCTGGTGCCGCCCTTTACCGCCGAAGCGGCGCTGGAAGCGCTGCGCGGCCTGCGCATCGGCCGGCTGCTGGCCGGCGTGCGCGGCGAACCTCCGGCCGACATGGCGGCCGTGGCGGAACAGGCCGTGCGCCTGGGCCGCTACGCGCTGTCGGCGGCCGGGCACGTGGCCTCGATCGACATCAACCCCCTGCTGGCGGGCGCGCGGGGCGAGGGCGCGGTGGCGCTGGACGCGCTGGTGGAGCTGTCCGACGCCGCGGATGCGGCGGCGCGCCGCGCCGCCTGAATGGCCGCGCCGGAAAGCAATCTCAAAGGAGCAACCTCATGTACCGGATCCTCATGCTGGGCGTAGCGCTGGCCCTGTCCGCCGCGGCGCAGGCCGCGCCTGCCTGGCCCGCGCGCCCCATCACGCTGGTGGTGCCCTTTCCGCCCGGCGGCACGACGGACCTGCTGGCCAGGCTGGTCGCGCGCGAAGCCGGCGCGCGGCTGGGCCAGACCGTGGTGGTGGAAAACCGGCCCGGCGCGGGCGGGGGCATCGGCGCGGCCGCGGTGGCGCGCGCCCGGCCCGACGGCTACACGCTGCTCATGGGAACCCTGGGCACGCAGGCCACGAACCCGCTCATCTACGCGCAGGTGCCATACGACGCGGCGCGGGATTTCGCGCCCGTGACGCTGGTGGCCAACTCGCCCAACGTGCTGCTGGTCAACCCCAAGCTGGGCATCGCTTCCGTGGCGCAGCTCATCGCGCAGGCGCGGCGCGCGCCGGGCTCGCTGAACTTCGCCTCCACCAGCCTGGGCGGCTCGCCGCACCTGTCGGGCGAACTGTTCAACCACCTGGCCAAGGTGGACATCCGCCACGTGCCATACAAGGGCTCCGCGCCCGCCATGACCGACCTGCTGGGCGGGCAGGTGCAGCTTATGTACGACAACCTGCCTTCGGCCATGGGCCAGATCAAGGCCGGCGCGGTCCAGCCGCTGGCCGTCACGACCGCGCGCCGCGTGCCCATGCTGCCGGACGTGCCCACGGTGGCCGAGGCGGGCCTGCCGGGGTACGAAGTGAATTCCTGGTTCGGCCTGCTCGCCCCGGCCGGCACGCCGCCCGCAATTATCGGCAAGGTGCGCGACGCGGTGGCCGCGGCGCTGGCCGAGCCCGGCACGCGCCGCCAGGTCGAGGAGCTGGGCGCCATCCCGGCCGCCGGCACGCCGGAAGAGTATGCCGCCACCATCCGCGCCGACACCGACAAGTGGCGCCAGGTCATCCGGGACGCCGGCATCCGGCCGCAATAAGGCCGCGGCGTGCGGGAATCGCAACAAGGAGACAGACATGAACCGCAAGACAGGCAGGCTGCGCATCGGATCCGGCGCCGGCTGGTGGGGCGACCGCATCGACCCGGCGCGCTGGAACGCCGAGCGCGGCGCGCTGGACTTCCTCTGCTTCGAAACCATGGCCGAGGCCACGGTTTCGGCGGCCCAGGTCCGCAAGCGCCGCGACCCGGGCTTCGCGGGCTACGACACCTGGCTGGACGACCGCATGCGCGCGGTGCTGCCGCACTGCAAGGCGCACGGCACGCGCATCGTGTCCAACCAGGGCTGGATCAATCCGCGCGGGACGGCGCGGCGCGTGGCCGAACTGTGCGCCGAGGCGGGCTGGCCCGAGGCCCGCGTCGCGGCCGTGACGGCCACCGACCTGAGCGCCGGCATCGCGGACAGCGGGCTAGACATCATGGAAACCGGCGCCCCGGTTTCCTCGTTGCGCGACACGCTGATCTCGGCCGAACCCTATGCCGGCGCCTCGGCCATCGTGCAGGCGCTGGACCAGGGCGCCGACATCGTCATCACCGGGCGCGTGGCGGACCCCTCGTTGTTCCTCGCGCCCATGATGCACCACTACGGCTGGCGCGAAGACGACTGGGCCCGGCTCGGCCAGGGCAGCGGCATCGGCCACCTGCTCGAATGCGGCGCGCAGGTCACCGGCGGCTATTTCGGCGACCCCGGCTACAAGGACGTGCCCGAGCCGTGGAATCTGGCTTTCCCGTATGCCGACGTGGACGCCGACGGCACGGCGGAAATCGGCAAGGTGGACGGCACCGGCGGTTGCATCGACCTGCGCACCGTGAAGGAGCAGATGTTCTACGAAGTGCACGACCCGGCGCGCTACATCACCCCGGACGTGGTGGTGGATTTCACCACCGCCCGCCTGGAGCAGGTGGGCGAAAACCGGGTGCGCGTCGGCGGCATCGCCGGCCGCCCCCGCACCTCCACGCTGAAGGTTTCCATCGGCTGCACCGAGGGCTATATCGGCGAGGACATGTTCTTTTTCGCCGGGCCGGGCTGCCTGGAAAAAGCCAGGCTGGCGGAAAAGATCCTGCGCGAGCGGCTACGCATGGCCGGCCTGCAGGCCGACGAACTGCGCATCGACTTCATCGGCGCCAACGCCGTGCTGGGCGCGGCATCGGCGCCGCTGCGGGAAGAGCCGGCCGAGATCGCGGTGCGCATCGCCGCCCGCTGCGCCAGCCGCGCCCAGGCCGAGAAGATCGGCCGGGAAGTGGACGGCATGGCGGTCTGCGGGCTGGCGTCCACCGGCAAGCGCGTTCCGCACCAGGACCGGGTGCGCGAAGTGATCGGCCTGTGGTCCGCCCTCGTGCCGCGCGAAAGCGTGGCGTGCCGTGTCGAATTCATCTAGGGAGCATACGATGCGAGTTGCATTGCGACGCGTGGCGCATACGCGCTGCGGCGACAAGGGCAATACCTCGAACATCGCGGTCATCGCCTACGAGCCCCGGTTCTATCCGTGCATCAAGCGTGCCGTCACGGTAGAGGCCATGCGGACGATCTACGGCGGCCAGGCTGTGCGCGGCCCCATCACGCGCTACGAGGTCGACGCCCTGGGCGTGCTGAACTTCGTGCTCGAAGGCGCGCTGGGCGGCGGCGTGTCGCGCAGCCTGGCCATCGATAATTACGGCAAGGCGCTGGCCAGCGCTGTGCTACGGTTGGAACTCGAGGTGCCCGACGACCTGGCGCCTCTGCTGCGAGGCCCCCACATCAAGCAGGGAGAGTAGCGGATGTTCGAAGACCTGAAATCCAAGACCGTCCTCGTCACCGGCGCGTACAGCGGGCTGGGCCGGCATTTCGCCTTGGTGCTCGCGGGCGCGGGCGCGCGCGTGGCCCTGTGCGGGCGGCGCAAGGCGCTCGGCGAGGAAGTGGCGGCGCAGATCCGCGCGTCGGGCGGCCAGGCCCGCGTGATCGGCATGGACGTGACGCAGCCCGCCGGCGTGCAGGCGGCCTTCGACCAGGCGGCCAAAGCGCTCGGGCCGGTCGGCATCGTCATCAACAATGCCGGCATCGCCCTGACGCAGCCGGCGCTGGACGTTTCCGAGGCGGACTGGACCGGCGTCATCGACGTCAACCTGAATGGCGCATGGCGCGTGGCCCAGGCGGCGGCGCGCCATTTCATCGCGCACGGCCGGCCCGGCTCCATCGTCAACATCGCGTCCATCCTGGGGCAGCGCGTGGCCTCGCACGTCGCGCCGTATGCCGCCGCCAAGGCGGGCCTGCTGCATCTCACCCGTGCGCTGGCGCTGGAATGGGCGCGTCACGGCATACGGGTCAACGCCATCGCGCCCGGCTACATCGCCACGGACCTGAACCGCGACTTCTTCGCCTCGCCGGCGGGCGAGGCGCTGATCAAGCGCGTGCCGCAGCGCCGGCTGGGCCAGCCGGGCGACCTGGACGGCCCGCTGCTGCTGCTGGCCTCGGACGCCTCCGCCTTCATGACCGGATCGGTCATCGACGTGGACGGCGGGCATCTGGCGAGTTCGCTTTGAATCCGCATGCGCGGCCGGCGCGGCGCCGGCCCGCGCCCAACAAGGAGACTCACGATGGATTTCTCTCTGTCCCCCGATCTCGAGGACTACCGACGGCGCGTGCGCGAATTCGTCGACCGCGAGCTGATTCCGCTCGAAGCCGACCGCGCCAACTATGACGCGCACGAAAACATCGCCGACGCGACGCTGGCCCGTGTCCGGGCGCGCGTGCGCGACGCCGGCCTGTGGGCGCTGCAGATGCCGCGCCGCCTCGGCGGCCAGGGACTGCCCATGGTGGGACTGGCCGCCTGCTACGAGGAGATGAACCGCTCCATCTTCGGCCCGGTGGCGTTCAACGCGGCCGCCCCCGACGACGGCAACATGCGCGTGCTGGCGCAGGTGGCCCGCCCGGACCAGCAGGAGCGCTGGCTGCGGCCCATTGTGGACGGCGAGGTGCGGTCCTCTTTCGCCATGACCGAACCCCACCCCGGCAGCGGCTCCGATCCCTCCATGATGCGCACCACCGCCACGCTCAAGAACGGCAAGTGGGTCGTCAACGGGCGCAAATGGTTCATCACCGGCGCCGGCGTGGCGCAGCATTTCATCCTCATCGCCCGCACCTCGGACGACGCGCGCAAGGGGCTGAGCGCCTTCCTTTTCGACGCCGCGCAGCCGGGCTGGCGCATCGAGCGCCGCATCCCCATCATGGGGCCGGAAGAACATGGCGGGCACTGCGAACTCGTCTTCGAGGGATTGGAGATTCCCGACCAGAACCGCCTCATGGAAGTGGGCGACGGGCTCAAGCTCACGCAGATCCGGCTGGGCCCGGCGCGCCTGACGCACTGCATGCGCTGGCTGGGGCTGGCGCGCCGCGCCATGGCCGTGGCGGTGGACTATGTGGGCCAGCGCAGCAGCTTTGGGCAGAAGCTGGCCGAGCGCGAGGGCGTGCAGTGGCTGCTGGGCGAAGCCGCGATGCAGATCGAGATCGGCCGGCTGCTGACCATGCGCGCGGCCGCGCGGCTGGACCAGGGCGACTACGCCCGCAAGGAAATCTCCATGGCGAAGATCGTGGTTTCCGAAACCCTGCAGAAGGTCGTGGACACCGCGCTGCAGCTCAACGGCGCACGCGGCTATTCCAAGGACACGCCGCTGGAGTGGATCTACCGCTACGCCCGGCAGGCGCGCCTGGTGGACGGCGCTTCCGAGGTGCACAAGATGGTGCTGGCGCGCCACCTGATGGACGAGGGCGACGCCTACTGGCGCTGGGACGACGCGGACGCGCCGCGCAAGGCGCTGGTCGTATGAACGCGCCCGCCACGAACGCCGCCCGCGCCGCCGCGCCGCAGTGGCTGCCCGCGCTCGCGGCCTATCTTTCCGCCCGCGGCCTGGCCGACCCGGCCACGCTGTCGCTGCGCCCCCTGTCCGGCGGGCAGTCCAACCCCACCTATCTGCTGGAGGACGCCACGGGCCGCCGCGTGCTGCGCAAGCAGCCGCCCGGCGAACTGCTGCCCTCGGCCCACGCCGTGGACCGCGAGTACCGCGTCATGTCCGCCCTGGCGGACACCGACGTGCCCGTGCCGCGCATGCTGCATTATTGCGAAGACCGCAACGTCGTCGGCACGCCCTTCTACCTCATGAGCTACGCCGAAGGGCGCGTCTTCATGGACCCCGCGCTGCCCGGGCTGGCGCCCGCCGAGCGCGCCGCCGTCTATGCCGAGGCCGGCCGCGTGCTGGCCGCGCTGCACGCCGTCGATCCAGCCGCCGTGGGACTGGCCGGCTACGGCCGCCCGGGGGATTACTTCGCGCGCCAGGTGGCGCGCTGGACGCGCCAGTACCGCGACACGGAAACCGCCCGCATCGCCGCCATGGACGCCCTCATCGACTGGCTGCCCCGCCATCTGCCGCGGGACGGCCAGACCCGGCTGGTGCACGGCGACTACCGCATCGACAACCTGGTGTTCCACCCCGCCGAGCCGCGCGCCATCGCGCTGCTGGACTGGGAACTGTCCACGCTGGGCGATCCGCTGGCGGACCTCGCCTACCACTGCATGTGCTGGCGCATTCCGCCCGCGCTCTGGCGCGGCATTGCCGGGCTGGACCTGCGGGCCCTGGGCATCCCCGATGAGAACGCATTCGTCGCGGCCTATTGCCGCGAGCGCGGCATGGCTCCGCCGCCGAATTGGGACTTCTACCTCGCCTACAGCTTTTTCCGCATCGCCGCCATTCTGCAGGGCGTATATGCCCGCGCGCTCGCGGGCAATGCGGCGGGCGCCGACGCGCAGGAAATGGGCGCACGCGTCGCGCCCCTGGCCGCGCTCGGCTGGGAGGCCGCCCAGCGCGAGCAGCGCCGTCAACCCGCGAGCCGGGAGAAACCGCAATGATTGCCGACGCCGACGAACTGCCGCGCAACGCGGCCAATCACGTGGCCCTGACGCCGCTGGGCTTTCTGCAATGGGCCGCCAGCGTGTTCCCCGATCGCATCGCCCTGGTGCATGGCCGGCATTACCGGCAGACCTGGGCCGCCACGCAGGACCGATGCCAGCGCATGGCCTCCGCCTTGCGGTCCTGGGACGTAGGGCGCGGCGACGTCGTCGCCGTGCTGGCGCCCAACATCCCTGCGCTGTACGAGGCGCACTTCGGCGTGCCCATGGCCGGCGCGGTACTCAATGCCCTCAACACGCGGCTGGACGCCGCCACGCTCGCATTCATTCTTTCGCACGGCGGCGCGTCCGTCCTGCTCTTCGACAGCGAATACGCCGACCTGGTGCGCGACGTGCTCGCGCGCCTGGACCGGCCGCCCCGCACCGTGCGTATCGAAGACGGCGAATTCGCGGGCGAGCACGGCGTCCTCGGCGATGCCGAATACGAAGCCTGGCTCGCCGCCCAACCCGCCGCCGCCGACTGGACCTGGCCCGAAGACGAATGGCAGAGCATCTGCCTGAACTACACCTCCGGCACCACCGGCAATCCCAAAGGCGTGCTGTATCACCATCGCGGCGCGTATCTCAACGCGGTCGGCAATGTGCTTTCCTGCGGCATGCCGCCGCATTCCGTCTACTTGTGGACGCTGCCGATGTTCCACTGCAACGGCTGGTGTTTCCCGTGGACGCTGGCCGCGCTCGCCGGCACCAGCGTATGCCTGCGCCGGGTGGAGCCCGCGGCCATCTTCGACGCCATCGCGCAGCATCGGGTCGGCTTCTTCTGCGCCGCGCCGGTAGTGCTCAATATGCTCGTCAACGCCCCCGCCGCCGCACGCAAGCGGGCCGGGCATCCCGTACAAGCCATGACGGGCGGCGCGGCGCCGCCCGCCGCCATCATCGAGGCCATGGACGGGCTGGGCATCGGCGTCACGCACCTGTACGGGCTCACCGAAACCTACGGCCCCTCCGTCAGTTGCGCCTGGCACGAAGAATGGGACACGCTGCCGCTGGCGCAGCGCGCCGCGCGCAAAGCCCGCATCGGCGTGCGCAAACTGAACGTGGAAGCCGTGCAAGTCGTGGACGACCGGCTCCAGCCCGTGCCCGCCGACGGCGCCACCCTGGGGGAAATCGTGCTGCGGGGCAACACGATCATGAAAGGCTATCTGCGCGACCCCGGCGCCACGGCCGGGGCCTTCGCCGGCGGCTGGTTCCATTCGGGCGACCTGGGCGTGGTCCACCCCGACGGCTACGTCGAAATCAAAGACCGCGCCAAGGACATCATCATCTCGGGCGGCGAGAACATCTCCACCGTCGAGATCGAAAGCGTGCTGTACCGGCACCCGGACGTGCTCGAAGCCGCGGTCGTGGCCAGGCCCGACGCGACCTGGGGCGAGACGCCGTGCGCCTTCGTTGCGCTGAAAGACGGCGCGCAGGCCAGCGCCGACGACATTCTCGCGCACTGCCGCCGGCACCTGGCGCGCTTCAAGATCCCGCGCACCGTCGTATTCGGCCCGCTGCCGAAGACGGCCACCGGCAAGATACAGAAATTCGTGCTGCGCGAGCAGGCTTCGGCGCTGCGGGACGAGCCCGGCAAACAATAAGGCCGCGCCCGGGCCTGCAGGGCCCGCGGCGCGGCCTCGATCGAACCAGGCGCGATCAGGCCTTGCGCACGGTTTCGATCAACCCGTCGAGCTGCGTCAACATCGTATCCATTTCCTGCGCCGTCACGTTCAGCGCCGGCATGAAGCGCAGCAGGTGGGGACGCGGGGCGTTGAGGAGCAGGCCGTTGGGGGCGAGGTTGCGGGCGGCCTCGACGATGGCGGGGCCGTCGTCGCGGTCCATGACCAGGGCGCGCAGCAGGCCCATGCCGCGCTCGCCCTTCATGCCGTACTTGGCCGAGAGGGCGTTGAGGCCATCGGAGAGCTGCCGGGCGCGGGCGTTGACGGCTTCCATGAAACCCGGGGCGACGAGGGCGTCGAACACGGCGACGCCGACGGCGGCCATGAGGGGGTTGCCGTTGTAGGTGCCGCCCTGGTCGCCGTGGGCGAAAACGCAGACTTCCTGGCGCGCGAGCAGCGCGGCCAGCGGCACGCCGCCGCCGATGCCCTTGGCCAGCGTCATGATGTCGGGCGTGACTTCGAACTGCTGGTAGGCGAACAGGGTGCCGGTGCGGCCCATGCCGGTCTGCACTTCGTCGACGATGAGCAGCAGCTTGTGCGCGTCGGCCAGCTTGCGCAGGCCCTGCATGAATTCGCGGGTGGCGGGAATGACGCCGCCCTCTCCCTGCACGGGCTCGAGCATGATGGCGACGGTCTGGTCGTCGATGAGGGCGCGCACCGAGTCGAGGTTGTTCAGCTCGGCCTTGGGGAAGCCTTCGACCTGCGGGGCGAACATCTTGTCCCAGCCCGGCTTGCCGGAAGCCGACATGGTGGCCAGGGTGCGGCCATGGAAGCCGTGGTCCATGGTGATGATCTTGTAGGCGCCCTGCTTGTGGACCTGGCCCCATTTGCGCGCGAGCTTGATGGCGCCTTCGTTGGCTTCGCCGCCGCTGTTGGCGAAGAACACGCGGTCGAAGCAGGAAGCCTGGGTGAGGCGCGTGGCCAGTTCGATGGACGGCAGGTTGTAGAACGCCGGCGAGGGGTTCATCAGCAGCTTGGACTGCTCCGCCAGCGCGCGCTGCATTTCGGGCGCGCAGTGGCCCAGGGTGTTCACCGCCCAGCCCTGGACGAAGTCCAGGTATCGCTTGCCCGCGTGGTCCTCCAGCCAGGAACCCTGGCCTCGCACGAACACGAGGTCCGGGCGGGAGGTGATCTCCATGAGGGCATTGACGTTGAACTGGCTGAATTCCATGGCGGTTCCTGCGTAAGAAAGAAACAGGGGGTTGAGGGGGAACGCAAAGAAGCAAATTTAGCACCCCGCGGGCAGTGCTATCGTGACGCATCCGTCCCTGGACGGCGGCCCGCGCCCCAAAAAGGCGCCGGGCGCCATCCGGACGCCCAGGCGCTACCCCCGCGCGCGGCTTTTTCCACGCTTTTTCGCTGAGACATCATGAAACGTTTTCTTCCCGGCCTGACGGCCGGAATCCTGCTGGCGGCGGCCAGCGCCGGGGCGCACGCCGGGTTTCCCGACCGCCCCATCCGCCTGATCGTGCCCTTCCCGCCCGGGCAGGCAACGGACATCTTCGCGCGCGCCCTGGCCGAGAAGCTGGGCGCGGCGGTCAAGCAGCCCGTGGTGGTGGAAAACCGCGCCGGCGCGGGCAGCAACATCGGTATGGAGCAGGCCGCCCGCGCGACGCCGGACGGCTATACCCTGGTGATCGCGGGCAGCGCGGCGGCCGTCAATCAGACGCTGTACAAGACCATCAATTACAGCCTGACCCGGGATTTCGCGCCGGTGTCGGGAGTGTTCTCGGTGCCGCTGATGTTCCTGGCCACGCCGGCGTCGGGCATCACCTCGCTCAAGCAGCTGGTGGACGAGGCCAAGGCGCATCCGGGCGAACTCGCCTACGCCAGCGCCGGCATCGGCGGCACGCAGCACCTGTCGGCGGAGATGTTCAAGGCGGCCGCCCAGCTCGACATCCGCCACATCCCGTACAAGGGCAGCGGCCCGGCCCAGGCGGATTTCCTGGGCCACCAGGTGCCGCTGATGGTGGACTCGGTGACGGCGGGCCTGCCGCACGTGCAGAGCAAGAAGGCCGTGGCGCTGGCCGTCACGACGGCCAAGCGCCTGCCGCAGCTGCCGGACGTGCCCACCGTGGCCGAAAGCGGCTATCCGGGCTTCGAAGCCATAGGCTGGGCCGCCGTGCTGGCGCCGCGCGGCACGCCCGCGCCGGTCACCGCGGCCCTGTCGCAACGGATCGGCGAGGTGCTGAACTCGCCCGAGATGCAGAAGTTCTTCCGCGACCGCGGCGCCGACCCCATGCCGATGACGCCCGAAGCCACGGGCAAGTTCATCGCCGGCGAAGTGCAGAAATGGGGACAGGCAGTGCGCCAATCGGGCGCCAGCGTCGACTGACCGGCCGCCCGTGCCGGCGCGCCCCCGTCGCGGTGCGGGGCGCGCGCCGGCACGGGGCATGACGCACCATTGCGGGGCGGCGGGCGCCGCGGCGCGCCCCGCCCACCCTGCGGCGGCACGATGGCATGGAACTTGCGTCGATCCATTTTGTATACCGATATGGTGTGCAAATTGCCCCGCCAGCCGCTTGCTGGCGGGCCGGATCGTTCCGCCTGGAGAGTTTCCATGAATCGCAGATCCCTGTTGCTGTCCCTTTGCGCCGCCGCCACGCTGCTGGCCGCCTCCCCCGGCCATGCCGACACGCTGGACGATATAAAGAAGGCCGGCGTCATCAGGATTGCCGTGCCGCAGGACTTCCCGCCCTTCGGCTCGGTCGGGGCCGACATGAAGCCGCTGGGCTACGACATCGACACGGCCCGCCTGATCGCCGGACAGATGGGGGTGAAGCTGGAGCTGGTGCCCGTCACCAGCGCGAACCGCGTCCCGTACCTGCAGACGCGCAAGGTGGACCTGGTGATTTCCAGCCTGGGCAAGAACCCCGAACGCGAGCGGGCCATCGACTTCTCCGACGCGTATGCGCCATTCTTCAATGGCGTGTTCGGTCCGGCGGACATCAAGGTGAGCGCGGCCGCCGACCTGGCGGGCAAGACCATCGGCGTCACGCGCGGCGCGGTGGAAGACATCGAGCTTTCCAAGATCGCGCCGGCCAGCGCCACCATCAAGCGCTATGAAGACAACAACGGCACCATTACCGCGTTCCTGTCGGGACAGGTGCCGCTGATCGCCACCGGCAACGTGGTGGCCGCCGCCATCCTGGCGCGCAACCCGCCCAAGAAGCCGGAAACCAAGTTTCTGATCAAGAATTCGCCCTGCTACATCGGGCTGAACAAGAACGAGCCCGGGCTGCGCGCCAAGGTGAACGAGATTCTTGCCGCGGCCAAGCGCGACGGCGCGCTGGCCGCGATCTCGCAGAAGTGGCTGGGCGCCGGCCTGCCCGCCGATCTGTAGGCGCGGACGGCCGCGTCATGGCTTACCAGTTCGACTTTTCTCCGATATGGGCCTATGCGCCCGTGCTGGCCAGGGGCGCGGCCGTCACGCTGGAGCTGATCGCCTTTGGCGCGGCGGCGGGGGCGGCCCTGGGCATCGGCTGCGCCTGGGCCCGCACGCAGGGGCCGCGCTGGCTGCGCCCGACCGTGGCGGCCTATGTGGAGCTGTTCCGCAACACGCCGTTCCTGATCCAGCTTTTCTTCATTTTCTTCGGCCTGCCGGCGCTGGGCGTGCAGCTCGGCGAGATGCAGGCGGCCTGCCTGGCCATGGCGCTCAACCTGGGCGCCTACAGCGCGGAAATTATCCGCGCGGGCATCGAGGCCACGCCGCGCGGCCAGTACGAGGCGGGCGCGAGCCTGGCGCTGTCACCCGGGCAGGTGTTCCGCCACATCGTGCTCAAGCCGGCGCTGATGCGGATCTGGCCCGCGCTGTCTTCGCAGATCGTGATCGTCATGCTGGGCTCGGCGGTGTGCTCGCAGATCGCCGCCGAGGACCTGACTTTCGCGGCCAACTTCATCCAGTCGCGCAGTTTCCGCGCCTTCGAGGTGTATTTCGCCGCCACGGGCATTTACCTGGCGCTGGCGGTGCTGCTGCGCATGGCGCTGCGCCTGGCGGGCCGGCGGCTTTTCGGCAGGCCGGCGCCATGATCGAGTTCTCGCTGTGGGACATCGTGCGCAATCTGCTGCTGGCGGCGCGCTGGACGGTGGCGCTGTCGCTGGTGGCGTTCGCCGGCGGCGCGGTCGCGGGGCTGCTGGTGCTGATGCTGCGCACCTCGCGCGCGCGGCCGCTGGCGCGGCTGGCATGGTGCTATATCGAACTGTTCCAGGGCACGCCGCTGCTCATGCAGTTGTTCCTGGCGTTTTTCGGGCTGTCGCTGGCGGGCGTGGAGGTGCCGCCGTGGCTTGCCGCCAGCGCGGCGCTCACGCTGTGGTCGGGCGCGTACCTGGCCGAGATCTGGCGCGGCTGCGTGGAGGCCGTGCCCAGGGGGCAATGGGAAGCCTCGGCCAGCCTGGCCCTGGGATACCTGCAGCAAATGCGCTACGTGGTGCTGCCGCAGGCGCTGCGCATCGCCGTGGCGCCGACGGTGGGCTTTGCGGTGCAGATCGTCAAGAGCACCGCGCTGGCCTCGATCATCGGCTTTACCGAGTTGTCCAAGGCCAGCACCATCGTCACCAACGCCACGTTCCGCCCGTTTACCGTCTATGCCTGCGCCGCGCTGATCTATTTCGCGCTGTGCTGGCCCCTCTCACGCCTCAGCCTGCGGCTGGAAAGGAAGTTGCATGCCCCTCATCGCTCTTGAAGACGTCCGCAAACGCTACGGCGACAACGAAGTGCTCAAGGGTGTGACCCTGCGCGTGGAGCGCGGCGAAGTCATCGCCATCATCGGCAAGAGCGGGTCGGGCAAGAGCACGCTGCTGCGCTGTATCAACGGCCTGGAGCAGATCGACGGCGGCGCCATCATGGTGGCCGACGCGCAGCTCGGCGACGACGAGCTGCGCCTGCGGGCGCTGCGGCTGAAAGTGGGCATGATCTTCCAGCAGTTCAACCTGTTCCCGCATCTCACGGTGGGGCGCAACGTGATGCTCTCGCCCATGGTGGCCAAGCGCATGCCGCAGGCCGAGGCCGAAGCCCTGGCGCGCGCCATGCTGGAGCGCGTGGGACTGGCGCACAAGTTCGACGCCTGGCCCGACCAGCTCTCGGGCGGCCAGCAGCAGCGCGTGGCCATCGCCCGCGCGCTGGCCATGCAGCCGCTGGCGCTGCTGTGCGACGAGATCACTTCCGCGCTTGACCCGGAGCTGGTCAACGAAGTGCTGGCCGTGGTGCGCGAACTCGCCGCCGACGGCATGACGCTGCTCATGGTCACGCATGAAATGCGCTTCGCGCGCGAGGTGTGCGACCGCGTCGTCTTCATGCACCTGGGCCGCGTGCACGAAATGGGGCCGCCCGGCGAGCTGTTCTCCGCGCCGCAAACGGAAGAGCTCCGGCAGTTCCTGGGCATCAGCGGCTGAAGCCGCGCGCGGCGATCTCCCACACGTCCGCCACCACGCCGTCCTTCACCACCACCAGGCCGTCGTGCAGGTTGAAGGTGGGGTCGACGTGCGACGGCACCAGCTTCAGCACGCTGCCCAGCGCGGGCGCGGCGGCGCCCGGTTCGACGCGCACGACGCTGTGCTCGTCGTTGACGGCCACGCACGTCAGGCCCGGCGCGCCGAACACGGCGGGCGGGCCGCATTCGGCGCTGGCGGACTTCAGCCCCGCGTCCAGGATCACGCGGTCCGGCGCCGGCGTGCTCATCACGGTGGCCAGCAGGAACAGGCTGTTCCGGAACGCCAGCGGCCCGCCCCACTCGTTGGCGCCGTAATCGACGTCCATGAAGGCATAGGAGCCGGCCTGCAATTCGGTGTAGACGCCGCTGGCCGCATCGAACTCCGCGCTGCCCGTGCCGCCGCCGGTGACGGTGTCGCAGGCGATGCCGCTTTCCCGCAGCAGTTGCTGGTACGAAGCCGCGGCGCGCGCGGCCTGGCGGCAGACGCTGGCGCGCTCGGCGCGGCTGCGCAGGTGCTGCACCGAGCCGTGGTAGGCCTGCAGCCCGGCGAAATCGACGCCCGGCAGCGCGCGCGCCTGGTGCGCCAGCGCCAGCACGGCCTGCTCGTCGGCCACGCCGCAGCGGCCCTGGCCCACGTCGACTTCCACCAGCACGTCGACTGCCACGCCCGCCTGCGCCATGGCCTGCGACAGCGCGGCCAGCGCGTCCGCGTTGTCCACGCAGACGCTCACGCGCGCGGCGCGCGCCAGCTGCGCCAGCAGCCTCAATTTGGATTCGCCCACCACTTCGTTGCTGATGTGGATGTCGGCGATGCCCGCCGCCACGAAAGGCAGCGCCTCGCTGACCTTCTGGCAGCAGATGCCGCGCGCGCCCAGCGCCAGTTGGCGGCGCGCGATCTCCGGGCATTTGTGCGCCTTGGCGTGCGGGCGCAGCGCCACCTGGTGGCGGTCGGCCCAGGCCTGCATGGCGCGCAGATTGGCCTCGAAAGCCGTCAGATCCAGCACCAGGCTGGGCGTATCGACGCGATCCAGCGCGTCGCCCGGCTGCGCGGGCGGCGGCAGGGCGATGCCGCGTATGACTTCCTGGGACATGAGGGACTCCATCGTGTGTCGCGCCCGAAACCATAACCAAAGTTGGGCTTCCCATAACCAAACCGCGGGTTTACCCCCAGGTAAACGATAAGCGCCGGGCCATTGGCTTCACGCAGGCCGCATGCAAGAATTTCGCTACAACAAAACGTTACTCCATCCCAATCCGGAGAAGCTCGCATGAAACTCAAGAACTGGATCACCACCCTGACGCTGGCCGCCGCCGCCATCGGCCTGTCCGGCGCGGCGCAGGCGCAGCAATTCTTCCGCATCGGCACCGGCGGCACGGCGGGCACGTACTATCCGGTGGGCGGCATCATCGCCAACGCCATTTCGCAGCCGGGCAAGCTCATCGCCACCGCGGTGGCGTCCAATGGCTCGGTCGCCAATATCAACGGCATCCTGGGCGGCTCGTTCGAGGCGGGCTTCACGCAATCCGACGTGGCCTACTGGGCCTATTCCGGCACGGGCATCTTCGACGGCAAGCCCAAGGCCCAGGACCTGCGCCTGATCGCCACGCTGTACCCCGAAAGCATCCACCTGGTGGCGCGCAAGGGCGCCGGCATCAAGAGCGTGGCCGACCTGAAGGGCAAGCGCGTCTCCATGGACGAACCCGGCTCGGGCACGCTGGTCGACGTGCGCATGATCCTCGGCGCCTACGGCATGACCGACAAGGACATCAAGGCCGAATACCTCAAGCCCAACCAGGCGGGCGACAAACTCAAGGACGGCGGCCTGGACGCCTTCTTCTTCGTGGGCGGCGCGCCCGCGGGCGCCATCGCCGAACTGGCCTCCAGCGGCGCCGGCATCGAACTCGTGCCGCTGGTCGGCCCCGAGATCGACAAGCTGCGCAAGGAACAGCAGTTCTTCACGCCCGACGTCATCGCGGCCAACACCTACCAGAACGTGGGCGAAACCAAGACCATCTCGGTCAACGCGCAGCTCGTGACCTCGGCCAAGCAGTCCGAGCAGACCGTCTACGACATCGTCAAGGCGCTCTACAGCGACAGCACCCGCAAGACGCTGGACAACGGCCACGCCAAGGGCAAGCTGATCACCAAGGAAAACGCCGTCAAGGGCGCCGGCATCCCGTTCCACCCGGGTGCCGAGAAGTTCTACAAGGAAGCGGGCCTGCTGAAGTAAGCCGGCTTCGAGCTCCTCGCGGAGCATGCGGCGCGCCGCCGGCGCGCCCCCATCTGACACAGGGCCGCCGAGCGCGGCCCTGTTCGCGGTATTACCCTGAGATTGACGGCTATGGAAATAGACCACGACAAGACCCAGCAGCTCGCGGAAAAGTACGACTCGGAAATCCGCTTCCGCCCGCTGGACAAGACCGCCACGATCATCGTTTCCGCGCTGCTGGTGGCGCTCTCCCTCTTCCACTACTACACCGCGGGCTTCGGCCTGCTGCGCGAGGCCACGCACCGCGGCGTGCACCTGGCTTTCGTGCTGAGCCTGATCTTCCTGGTGTTCGGCTTTTCCAAGGCCCACTACCAGCGCGAACCCAAATCCACCTGGTACGCGCCGGGCGGGGTGCCGCTGTACGACTGGATCATGGCCATCACGCTGGCCCTGTCCGTTCTGTACATCCCCTATATCTTCGACGACCTGGCCTTCCGCGTGGGCAATCCGCTGCCCATGGACGTGTTCATGGGCACGGTCCTGCTGGTGGGGCTGCTGGAAGCCACGCGCCGCGCCATGGGCTGGCCGCTGCCCATCATCGCGCTGGTGTTCATCGCCTACGCCATGCTCGGCCCGTACTTCCCGGGCCTGCTCAAACACGCGGGCAACACCTGGCCGCAGGTCGTGAACCACATGTATCTCACCAGCCAGGGCGTGTACGGCGTGGCGGTGGGCGTGGTGGCGACCTACGTGTTCCACTTCGTGCTGTTCGGCGTGCTGGCCACCCGCATCGGGCTGGGCCAGCTTTTCCTCGACGTGGCTTCCACCGTGGCGGGCCGCTACGCCGGCGGCCCGGCCAAGGTTTCGGTGTTCGGCTCGGCCATGTTCGGCATGCTGTCGGGCTCCTCGGTGGCCAACGCCGTGACGGTGGGCTCGCTCACCATTCCGGCCATGATCCGCATCGGCTATCCGCGGCATTTCGCGGCGGGCGTGGAAGCGGCCAGCAGCACCGGCGGCCAGATCACCCCGCCCATCATGGGCGCGGCCGCCTTCCTGATGATCGAGTTCCTGAACATTCCGTACCAGCAGATCGCCATCGCGGGCATTTTCCCGGCCTTCCTGTATTTCTTCGGCATGTTCATGCAGGTGCACTTCGAAGCCAAGCGCGAAGGGCTGCGCGGCCTCACGTCCGATGAAATGCCCAAGCTCGGGCAATCGTTCAAGAAGCGCTGGCCCACGCTGATACCGCTCGTGCTGCTGATCGGCGTGCTGGCCAGCGGCCGCACGCCTTACCTGGCGGCCTTCGCGGGCATCACGGGCTGCATCGTGGTGGGGCTGCTCAACCCGTTCCAGCGCCTGAAGCTGCGCGATCTCTACGAGGCGTTCGAAACGGGCGCCAAATATGCGCTGGCGGTGGGCGCGGCCGCGGGCACCGTGGGCATCGTGATCGGCGTGGTGACGCTGACGGGCGTGGGCTTCAAGATTTCGTACATCGTCATCTCCGCTTCGCAGGCCCTGGCCGGCCACGTCGCCACGATCATGCCGGACGCCATCGCCAACATCCAGACGCTCACGCTGGTCGCCGCGCTGCTCATGACCGGAATCGTGTGCGTGCTGATGGGCTGCGGCGTACCCACCACGGCCAACTATCTCATCATGGTGGCGGTGGCGGCGCCCACGCTGGTGCAACTGGGCGTGCAGCCGATCGCCGCCCATTTCTTCGTGTTCTATTTCGGCATCCTGGCCGACATCACGCCGCCGGTGGCGCTGGCGGCCTACGCGGCGGCCGGCATGGCGGGCAGCGATCCGTTCAAGACCAGCATTACGGCCTTCCGGCTCGGCATCACCAAGCTCATCGTGCCTTTCGTCTTCGTGTTCTCGCCCTCGCTGCTCATCTCGGTACAGGGATTCACGTGGTACGACTTCTTCGTGACGCTGGGGGGCTGCATGGTGGGCCTGGTACTGCTGTCGGCGGCATTCTCGCGCTACTTCCTGGCTCCCATGAAGCGCTGGGAGCGCTGGCTGTGCACCATCGGCGCGCTGCTGACCATCATGCCCGGCATCGCCAGCGGGCTGGTCGGGCTGGCCATCTGCATTCCGGTGTTCGTGCGCCAGATCGCGCAATTCAAGCTGGAGAGCCGCCCGGCCCGCGCGGCCTGACGGCGGAAGCGCCATCGGTGCGCAGGGGCGGGCCGCGAGGGTCCGCCCCTTTTTTCATGGCGATGCGGGCGACGGCGCAGCAAACCAGGCATTGTGACGGTTTTTTTCCCTCGAAAAACCGAAGATGGGCGCATGCAACACCAGGGCCTTCCGGCGGTTGCCCGGCCAAATAAATCGGCGTACAGTAAAATTCATGTTTGCTGGTTTGCCGATATGCGGGCCGACTGTGCAAACAGGCACAACACTGCGCCATATGTTCGATATCCTGGTTTATCTGTTCGAGAATTACTACACGCCGCAAGCCTGTCCGGCAGCGGACGTGCTGGCGAAGCGTCTCGCCGCGGCCGGCTTCGAGCACGAAGACATCGACGACGCCCTGGGCTGGCTTTACGGGCTGGCCGAAACCACGGAGCGCTGCGTCGATCTTGCCCAGGCTCCCGCCACGGGCACGCGCATCTACACCGACCTCGAATACCAGCAGCTCGGCACCGAATCCATCGGCTTCATCGCCTTCCTGGAATCGGCCGGCGTGCTGCCCGCGCCCCTGCGCGAAATCGTGATCGACCGCGGCCTCGCCTCGCCCGAAACCCCGGTGCCGCTCTCCAAGATCAAGATCATCGCTCTCATGGTTCTCTGGAGCCAGGAAGCCGAGATCGACAATCTGGTCCTGGAAGAGCTGCTGGACGACGAGGGCGCGCGGCGCCTGCACTGAACGCCGCAGGTTCCGCCCGGTTTTCCGTTTCGACCCGCGGCCGCGCCGCGGGCGTCTGTTCATACTTCACCCCGCTTGACTGACTACGTAGGCCGATTCGCTCCCAGCCCCAGCGGGCCGCTGCATGCGGGCTCGCTGGCGGCGGCGCTCGCAAGCTGGCTGGATGCGCGCGCGCAGCGCGGCCGCTGGCTGCTGCGCATCGAGGACGTGGACACTCCGCGCACCGTTCCCGGCGCGGCCGAGCGCATCATGATGCAACTGCGCGAGCTGGGCCTGCACTGGGACGGCGAGGTCGTGTGGCAATCGCGGCGCGGCGCCGCCTACCAGCAGGCTTTCGATGCGCTGGCGGCCCAGGGGCGGGTGTACGGCTGCGGCTGCACGCGCCGCGAGATCGCCGATTCCGCCCTGCGCGGCCCCGCCGCGCCGGGCGCCGACGGCGAGCGCCCCTATCCCGGCACGTGCCGGCACGGCCTGCCGCCGGGCCGGCAGGCGCGCGCGTGGCGAGTGCGCATGCCCGAAGGCGTGGAACGCTATACGGACCGCTGGCTGGGGCCGCAGGAACAGGACGTGGCGCAGGCCGTGGGCGATATCGCCATCCGGCGCGCGGACGGGCTCTGGGCCTACCAGCTCGCCGTGGTGGTCGATGACGCCGCGCAGGGCGTCACCGACGTGGTGCGCGGCGCCGACCTGCTGGGCTCCACCGCGCGCCAGCGCGTGCTGGGTCGGCTGCTGGGCCTGCCGCCGCTGCGCTATCTGCACGTGCCGCTGGTCATGGACCCCGTCAGCGGGCTGAAGCTGTCCAAGCAGAACGGCGCGCCGCCCATCGACACGGCCGCACCGCTGGCGGCGCTGGAAAGCGCATGGCGCGCCCTGGGCTTCGCGCCGCAAGAGGCGCACGACGTTCCGGACTTTCTGGCGCGGGCCACCGAGACCTGGGCGCGGCGTTTCCCCCTGCCCTGAACCCGCGGCCCGTCAAAGCGGCCGCAGGTCTTCACCCAGCATGCGCACCAGCAGCGCCTCGCCGTCGTGGCCGACGCGCAGCTCGCCATAGCGCGCGCGCTCGTAGCGCTGGGCCTGGCCTTCGGGGAAGAAATAGGCGTTGGTGACGATGCGCACGCCGTGGTTGCGCACGCGATAGCGCAAGGAGATCTCGTCGGCGCCGACCGGCAGCGCTTCGGACTGGATGCGCAGGGGCTGCGCCACGCCGCGCTCGTCCGGCGCGAGCACGACATAGCCGTCGGGCTCGTAATCCAGCGGCGAAGCGGTTTCCGGGCGCGGCGCGCTCATGCGCATGCGCGTGACCTCGCGGCTGGCGGCGAAATCGAGCGCCATGTAGTCGCCCTGCATGAGCGAACGCGGATCGACCGGCGCCAGCTCCAGAATCACCACCTTGCCCGAGGCCAGCAATCGCTCGCGCTGCCAGATGCCGCCGTTGGCGAACGCCAGCGCCAGGACCAGCCCGCCCAGGATGGCGGCCGTGCGCCAGCGCAGCGCGGCGCTTGCCCGCGGCAGCGGTATCGCCAGCTCGGGCGCGCGCGTGCGCATCAGCTGCGGCACCAGCCAGACCAGCGCGCGCATGACGAAAAGCAGCAGCGCGCCGCCGGCCAGCCACAGCGCCTTCTGCAGCAGCGGCACCTCGAGCTGGTAGTAATAGATGGCCAGGTAGGCCAGCAGGCTGGCCACGCCGAACATCAGTAGGGCGCGCAGGTTCAGGCCGAAGCCCAGCAACAGCCAGGCCAGCGCGAATCCCACCCCGGGGCTGGGCAGCCAGAACACGGACAGGATCAGCAGGCCCAGCGGCACGCCCCACACCAGCCCGGCCGTCAGCAGCCGCCGGCGCGGCCACAGCACGGCCAGCGCCGCCGACGCGGGCAGCACGGCGCCCAGGACGACCAGCAGGGTCGTGTGCGCGTCCAGACGCCACATGGCGGGCAGCTGGAGCGCCGAAACGCCCCCGGCCAGCCACACCATGCCCTGCACCGACAACAGGAAGGCCCAGGCCAGCGGCAGCAGCGCATGGCCGCGGCGCGGGCCGAGGCGGGGCCCCAGCGAGAAAAGCACCGCCGTGGCCCAGGCGCCCGCCACCGCGATGGGCAGCCAGACGAAGGTGGCGCGCATGGCGTCGAAGGTGAGCCAGGCGGTGATGAGGTCTTCGTCTTCCGCACCGGGCGACAGGCCCACCCAGATCAGCCCCGCCGAGGCGGCCGCGATCAGCAGCCCGCTCAGGAAACGCAGGATGACGTCCGGGCCCAATATATAGACCGCACCGCCCAGGCACAGCAGGAACAGGCAGGCATTGGAAAACGACGTGGAACTCGACAGGCCGAAAGCCACCAGCAGCTCGCCCGTGAAAGCCATGGCCGTGCCGCACTGGCGCCAGAAGGGCCCGGCCTTGCTGCGCAGCACCGCCACGCCCGCCGCGCACAGCACCAGGCCGGCCACCAGCGCGTCCTGCTCGGAATCGAGCAGATCGGAGAAGAACATGAACAACAGCAGCAGCAGCGTGGCGAGCCAGGCGCTCAGGCCGAGCAGCGCCTGTTCGTACCACGGCGCTTCGCGCGGCGCGGCGGCCGGCGCGACCTGGGCCACGGCCTGGCCGGGCGCGGGCGCCTCGACGGCATTGCCGGCCGAAGCCCCGGCCGGCTCGGCGTCGGCCACGGCTACGGCCGCGCGCGGCTGCGCGCCCAGGCCCCGCAGCCAGCGCGCCGCCCAGACCGCCTCGGCCATCAGCAGCGCCGCCAGCGGCAGCGTGGCCCAGATGCCCGGCTCCAGCCGCAGCAGCCATTCGCCCACCACGCGCAGCGACACGCAGATCACGCCCGCGGCCAGCATGGCCAGTATGACCAGATCGCGCCGCACCCGCTGGTAATAGAACCCCAGGCCCAGAGTGGCCGCCACCCATGCGATGCCCGAAACCGTGCCCAGCCCGCGGACGATGTAATCGCCGAAAACCAGGGCCAGCACCAGCACGCCGATGGCCAGCCCGGCCAGCACGCGCGGCCCGACCAGCGTGCTGGCGCGCCAATGGCGCGCGGCCAGCTCCCAGCCCAGCAGCAGCGCGAGATTGAGCGCCGCCATGACCAGGCTCGGCAGGCCCGGCCCCACGAAGATGAGCCACCACGTGAACATGCGCTCGCCCAGCCACAGCATGGCCGCGACGTTGAGCACCAGCGCCCAGAGCAGCCACACGGCCTCGCTGGCGGCCGCCAGCGCCCAGGGCAGCAGCAACAGCGCCCACCAGCCGAACAGTTCCCAGGTATCGGCGCCGGTCTGATATGTCTGGCCCAGCAGCGCCAGCAGCGCGCCCAGCAGCATGCCCGCCAGCGCGAGCAGGGCACCGGGCACGGCGCGGCGCGCGCCCCGCGCGGCGCGCAGCCGCAGGCCGGCCCACGCCGCCGCCAGCGCGCAGGCCGCCACCAGCCCCTGCGCCAGCGCAAAACGCATGGCCTTGCCCATGTCCTGCCAGTTGGCCGCCACCCAGCACACGGCGGCGCTGCCCAGCAGCAAAACGCCGAGCCAGAGCGTGCTGCGGGCCATGAATTGGCGCCATGCGTGCAGTTCGGATCCCGCTTGCCGTTCAGTGCCGACTTGCATGTCGTGAAACTCCGATCTTATTATCCGCGCTACTAAGGCGGGTCTGCCGCCACTGGATACTCATGAATAAAACGCTGATTATTGCCGAGAAGCCCTCGGTGGCCCTTGATATATCACGCGCCTTGGGAGGCTTCGCGCGGGAGGGCGACTATTTTGAAAGCGAACGTTACGTCCTCGCGTCCAGCATAGGCCATTTGCTGAGCCTGGTGGCGCCCAACGACCCGGTCAAGGGGAAATGGAGCTTCACGCACCTGCCCGTGATTCCTCCCCAATTCGAGCTGGGCCCCACGGACAAGAAATCGGCGGAGCGCCTGAAGCTGCTGGTGCGGCTGGCCAAGCGCAAGGACGTGGATTCCATCATCAACGCCTGTGACGCGGGGCGCGAGGGCGAGCTGATCTTCCGCTACATTATTCAGTATGCGGGCGTCAAAAAGCCCATCCAGCGCCTGTGGCTGCAATCCATGACCCAGGCCGCGATCCGCGAGGCGTTCGCCAATCTGCGCGACGACGCCCAGCTCAAGCCGCTGGAAGCCGCCGCCCGCTCGCGCGCCGAGGCCGACTGGCTGGTGGGCATCAACGGCACGCGCGCCATGACGGCCTTCAACAGCAAAGACGGCGGCTTCTTCAAGACGCCGGTGGGCCGCGTGCAGACGCCCACGCTGGCCATCGTGGCCGAGCGCGAGGAGCGCATCCGCAGCTTCGTGCCGCGCGACTACTGGGAAGTGCGCGCCAGCTTCGTGGCCGCCGCCGGCCTGTACGAAGGCCGCTGGATCGATCCCGACTTCAAGAGAGACGAGCGCGACCCCGAAAAGCGCGAATCGCGCCTGTGGTCGCTGGCGGCCGCGCAAAGCGTGGTGGCCGCCTGCCGCGACCAGCCCGGCCACGTCACCGAGGAATCCAAGCCTTCCACGCAGATCTCGCCGGCCCTGTACGACCTGACCTCGCTGCAGCGCGAGGCCAACGGCCGCTTCGGCTTCTCCGCCAAGACCACGCTGGCGCTGGCGCAGACCCTTTACGAGCGCCACAAGGCCCTGACGTATCCGCGTACCGATTCGCGCTACCTGCCCGAGGACTACCTCAACACCGTCAAGGAGACTATGCGCGCGCTGGCCTCGGGCGGCTCGAACGCGGTGGGCGAGCTGGCCCGCCATGCGGGCAAGGTGGTGAGCGAGAACTGGGTCAAGCCCAACCGCCGCATCTTCGACAACAAGAAGGTGTCGGACCACTTCGCCATCATTCCCACGCTGCAGATCCCGCACGACCTGAGCGAAGCCGAGGGCAAGCTGTACGACCTGGTGCTCAAGCGCTTCCTGGCGGTCTTCTTCCCCGCGGCCGAGTATCGCGTCACCACCCGCATCACCGAAGTGCAGGGCCACCGCTTCCGCACCGACGGCAAGGTGCTGGTGGCGCCGGGCTGGCTGGCCGTGTACGGCAAGGAAGCCCAGGGCGAGGACGCCAACCTGGTGCCCGTGGCGGATGGCGAGGTCGTGCGCACCGAGGAAGTGGAAGCCGTCGGCCTGACCACCAAGCCGCCGGCGCGCTACACCGAAGCCACGCTGCTGTCGGCCATGGAAGGCGCGGGCAAGCTGGTGGACGACGAGGAACTGCGCGAGGCCATGTCCGAGCGCGGGCTGGGCACGCCGGCCACGCGCGCGGCCATCATCGAAGGGCTGCTCAACGAAGGCTACCTGCGCCGCGAGGGGCGCGAACTGGTGCCCACCGCCAAGGCGCGCCAGCTCATGACGCTGCTGTCGGGCCTGGACGTGGCCGAACTCACCTCGCCCGAGCTCACGGGCGAATGGGAGCACAAGCTCAAGCAGATCGAGCAGGGCGGGCTGGACCGCGCGGCCTTCATGCGCGAAATCGCGCAGATGACGCAGGTCATCGTCAAGCGCGCCAAGGAATACGAGCGCGACACGGTGCCCGGCGACTACGCCACGCTGCAGACGCCCTGCCCCAAGTGCGGCGGGGTCGTGAAAGAGAACTACCGCCGCTACGCCTGCACGAACTGCGACTTCTCCATCGGCAAGCATCCGGGCGGCCGCACCTTCGAGCTGCCCGAGGTCGAAGAACTGCTGGCCAAGCGCGAGATCGGCCCGCTGCAGGGCTTCATCAGCAAAATGGGCCGGCCCTTCGCCGCCATCCTGCGCATCAGCGACGACTACAAGCTCGAGTTCGACTTCGGCCAGAACGACGAAGAAGACAACGAGGAAGTGGACTTCTCCGGCCACACGCCGGTGGGCGCCTGCCCCAAGTGCCACGCCCGCGTGTTCGAGCACGGCATGAGCTACGTCTGCGAGAAGTCGGTGGGCCCCAACAAGACCTGCGATTTCCGCTCGGGCAAGGTCATCCTGCAGCAAGAGATCTCGCGCGCGCAAATGGAGAAGCTGCTGGCCGAAGGCCGCACCGACCTGCTCGACGGCTTCGTCTCCAGCCGCACCAACCGCAAGTTCAAGGCGTTCCTGGTGCGCCAGCCCGACGGCAAGATCGGCTTCGAGTTCGAGCCGCGCGGCGAGAAGGCGGGCCGCGCGCCCGCCAAGAAGGCGGCGTCGAAAACCGCCGCCAAGACCGCAGCCAAGACGCCGGCCAAAACGGCCGCCAAGACTGCGGCCAAGAAGGCGGCGCCCGCGAAAAAAACCGCCGCCAAGAAAGCGCCCGCCAGGAAGGCCGCGAAAAAGGCGGCTTCGTAGCCCGCGGCGCGGACGCGTTTCCGCAAGCGTCCGCGCCGCGGGCAGACTGCCCCGACGCCCGGTCCGCCGGGCGTTTTTCGTTGGCGGCATGCGGCCGCTGCGTTATCGTTTACCGCAAACCGCCGCATCCCCAAACGACGACCGAGGACGACATGAGCTTGAGCCCTGATTTCTCCACCCGCCGCCGCGTGCTGGCCGCCGCCGGCGCATTGGCCGGCGCGAGCCTGCTGGGCGGCGGCCGCGCCGCCTGGGCGCAGCCCAAGCTCGGCCGCGCGGCCTACGGGCAGGGCAGCATCGACCCCTTCTTCGCGGCGGGCTACGTGGCGCTGAAAAAGGGCTACTTCGCCGAAGGCGGGCTGGACGTCGAATACCTGAACTCGCAAAGCGGGCCGCGCACCAACCAGCTGCTGGCGGCCGGGCAGATCGTATTCGGCGCCACCGCGGCCACCGCGGCGCCCGCGCTCACGCTGGCCGGCAAGCCGGCCGCGCTGGTCTTCGGCTTCGACCGCAAGCTCACCTACGCCAACATCATCGTGCGCCGCGAAGACTACGAAAGCGGCAAGATCAAGACGCTGAAAGACCTGGCGGGCAAGCGCGTGGGCGCCACCCAGCCGCAGTCCAGCACCTGGCTGATGGCGCTCTACCTCATGCAGAAGGCCGGCGTGGCCGACAAGGTCGACATCCGCCCCCTGGGCGACCTGGCCACCATGCTGGGCGCGCTCAAGACCGGCTCGGTATCGGCCACCATGGCCACCATGTCCATGATGGAACAGGCGCGCGAGGAAGGCTGGGGCGTGCCCATCTTCGACGCCACCACCGAAAGCTCCTGGCAGGAATTCATGGGCGGCGACGTGCCCGGCATCGCGGCGCTGACGCTGGCCGACACCATCCAGAAGCGCCCCGAAGTCGTGCAGGCATTCGTGGGCGGGCTCGTCAAGGCGCAGGATTTCATTTCCGCCAACAGCGCGGCGGCCGTCACCGACGCCATCTACGACGACTACCTCAATGCCTTTCCGCGCGCCGCCATCGAGAAAACGCTGGGCGTCTACAAGGAAACCGTGTTCCTCAAGGACAACCTCATCACCGAAGACGCCTACCAGCGCATGGCCGGCATCATGGGCGACGGCCGCCAGTTCTCCAACGAGGAACTCAAGAACGCGCCCTACGCGAAATGCGTGGACATGAGCTTCGTGCGGCGCGCGCGGGGCCTGTGATGATCTCGCTGGACCACGTGGGCAAGGCCTACCAGACGCGCCAGGCCACCACGCATGCGGTGGGCGACGTGAGCCTGGACATCGCGGCGGGCGAGTTCGTTTCCATCGTCGGCCCTTCGGGCTGCGGCAAGAGCACGCTGCTCAACATGATCGCCGGCTTCCTGCGGCCCACCGCCGGCCAGATCCGCGTGGACGGCCGGGTGGTGGACGGCCAGGTGCCGCCCGCGCTGGGCTACATCTTCCAGAAGGACACGCTGCTGCCGTGGTTCAGCGTCAGGAAGAACGTGGCGCTGGGCCTGAAGTTCCGGGGCGTGCCGGCCGACCGCATCGCGCACCGCGTGGCGGAGCTGCTGGAGCTGGGCCATCTTTCCGCTTTCGCCGACGCCTACCCGCACCAGCTTTCCGGCGGCATGCGCCGGCGCGTGGCGCTGCTGATGAGCCTGGCCGTGGAGCCGCGCATCCTGCTGCTGGACGAACCCTTCGGCGCGCTGGACACGCACACCAAGACCCACCTGCACCGCGAGCTGATCGACATCTGGCGCAAACTGGGGCAGACCATCGTCATGGTCACGCACGACCTGGACGAGGCCATCACCCTCTCGGACCGCGTGGTGGTGCTGTCCGGACCGCCCAGCCGCGTGCTGCTCGACGAGCGCATCGCCATCCCGCATCCGCGCGACGTCTTCACGCTGCGCGAAACCCCGCAGTTCACGGCCCACGTGCAAAGCCTCTGGAGCGTGCTCGGACAACAGTTCCGCGCCGCCGCCTGATTCCTCCATCCATGTCCGATTTCGCTTCCTCCGACTCCCTGCAGGACCGGCTGCGCCAGGACCGCCGCGCCGGCGCGGCCCGGCGGCTGCGCATCACGCTGTGGCAGGCGCTCATCCTGGCCCTCATCCTGGGCGCCTGGGAAATCCTCACCCGCATCCCGTGGTTCGTGCAGAACACGCTGTTCGACCCGTTCTTCATCAGCCAGCCGTCGCGCGTGGCCGTGCGGCTCTGGGAATGGCTGCAGCCCGGGCCCCGCTCGGTCTGGCCGCACCTGTGGCTGACGCTGCAGGCCACGCTGGCGGGCCTGGCGGTGGGCGTGGCCAGCGGCTTCCTGGTCGGCATGACGCTGTCGCGCAGCCGCTTCCTGGCCGACGTCTTCAACCCCTTCATCGTGGCCTTCAACTCCATGCCGCGCATCGCCTTCGTGCCGCTCATCACCATGTTCTTCGGATTGGGCCTGGCCTCGAAAGTGGTGACCTCGTGGTTCGTGGTGTTCTTTCTGGTGTTCTTCAATACCTACAAGGGCGGGCGCAGCGTGGAACGCGAGCTGGTGGACTTCTGCCGCACGCTGGGCGGTTCGCCGCGCCAGATTCTGTGGCGCGTGCGCGTGCCCACGGCCGCCGCATGGACTTTCGCCGCCCTGCCCAACGCCATCAGCTTCGCCCTCATCGGCGTGGTGCTGGCGGAGTTCGTGGGCTCCACCACGGGCATGGGCTATCTCATGATTACCGCGCTGGCCACGCTGAACGCCACCGACATGTTCGCCGCCGTGACGCTGCTGTCGGTGGTGGGCATCGCCCTGGTCTATTGCGTTACCTGGCTGGAACGGCGCCTGCTGCATTGGGCGCCGGAGTTCCGCGAATGAATGTGCCCCCCTCCCCCGAAGCGCCCTCCGCGCTGCTCCCTCAAGGGGGCGCCGCTGCGGACCGGCAGAGCCGGATCCGCGATGATGGCTGTGGGGTGTCCGATGGAACGAGGACTTATGATGCGTTGCGTATGATGCGCTGTGATGGAGAGTTGAGATGAGTGTGCTGCCTTATCTGCGCAATTTCGAGCTGGGCGGGCAGGTCGCGCTGGTGACGGGGTCGGCGCGCGGGCTCGGATTGTGCATTGCGCGGGCGCTGGCGGGCTGTGGCGCGCGCGTGCTGATCAATGGCCGCAATGCGCAGGCGGCCCACGCGGCGGCGGATGCGCTGAAGGGCGAGGGGCTGGACGCGCATGCGCTGGCCTTCGATGTCAGCGACGATGCGGCGATGGCCCGGGCCTTTGGCCGCATCGATGCCGAGCACGGGCGGCTGGACATCCTGGTCAACAACGTGGGCGCGCGCAATCGCAAGACGCTGGCGGACACGTCGCCCGCCGAAATCCGCGAACTGATCGACACGGACCTGGTGGCCGGGCTGCTGCTGTCCAAGTTCGCGGCCGAGCGCATGGTGCGCCAGGGCGGCGGACGGCTGATCGCGATCACATCCGTGGTCGGCGAACTGGCGCGCGCGGGCGACGCGGTGTATCCGGCCGCCAAGCAGGGCCTGACCGGCATGGTGCGCGCGCTGGCGGCCGAGTTCGGCGGCCGCGGCATTACCAGCAACGCCATCGCGCCGGGCACGTTCGCCACCGAAACCAATGCCGGCATGGTGGCCGACCCCGCGGTCGGCCCGCGCATCGCCGCGCGCAATCCCATGGGCCGCTGGGGCGAGCCGGAGGAAATCGCCGGCGCGGCCGTGTTCCTGGCCTCGCGCGCGGCGTCCTACGTCAACGGGCACGTGCTGGTGGTGGACGGCGGGCTGTCGATCCAGTTCTGAAAGAAAGGGCCCCCATGCCGCGCTGCGCGCGGGCTGCGCCGAGGGGGCCGGGTCAGGTCGTTTCGTCCTGATACCAGACGCCTTCGGCCAGCATCATGCGGTGATGGCCTTCGCCGGCCGGCATCATGGGAAAGCAGTTTTCCTGGGCGGCCACGGCCACATCCAGGAAGTAGGGGCCGTCGTGCGCCAGGCAGGCCGCCAGCGCGGCGTCCAGTTCGGCGGGATCTTCCACGCGCGCCGCTCCCCAGCCGAAGGCGCGCGCCAGCGCCACGAAATCCGGCAGCGACGCGTTGTAGCTGTGGCTGTAGCGCCCGCCATGGATCAGTTCCTGCCACTGGCGCACCATGCCCATGTAGCCGTTGTTGCACAGCACGACCTTGACCGGCGTGCGGTGCTGCATGGCGGTGGACAGCTCCTGGATGTTCATCAGCACCGAGGCGTCGCCGCTCACGCACACCACGGTCTTGTCCGGATGCGCCACCTGGGCGCCGATGGCGGCGGGCACGCCGTATCCCATGGTGCCCGCGCCGCCGGACGTGAGCCAGCGCCCCGGGCGGTCGAAGCGCAGGTATTGCGCGGCCCACATCTGGTGCTGGCCAACGTCGGTGGACACCACCGCATCGCGGCCGGCCAGCGCCGCATTCAGGCGCGACATCAGGTGCTGGGGCAGGATGGCGTCGGCGGCGGGCGCATAAGCCAGGCAGTCGCGGGCGCGCCAGGCCTCGATGCGCCGCCACCAGGGCGCCAGCCGCGCCGGGTCCGGCGCCGCATCGCCCAGCTCGGCGCGCAGCGCGCGCACCAGCGGCAGGCAATCGCCCACCAGGGCCACGTCCACCCGCACCACCTTGTTGATGGACGCCGGGTCGATATCGATGTGGATCTTGCGCGCATGGGGACAGAATTCGGAGAGCTTGCCCGTGATGCGGTCGTCGAAGCGCGCCCCGATGCACACCACCAGGTCGGCGTTGTGCATGGCCAGGTTGGCCTCCACCGTGCCATGCATGCCCAGCATGCCCACGAACTGCGGGCTGGATGCCGGGAACGCGCCCAGGCCCATGAGCGTGAGCGTGCAGGGCGCGCCGGTGTGGCGCACCAGCTCGCCGAAAGCCTCGCAAGCCTGCGCGCCGGCATTCACCAGGCCGCCGCCGCCGTAGAAGATGGGCCGGCGCGCCTGCGCGATGAGCGCCGCGGCGCGGCGCAGCGCGGACTGCGGCAGCTTGGGCGCCAGCTTGCCGGCCTGGCGGCGCGCGCGCAGGGCGGCGAGCCTGGCCCGGGCCGGCGCCGGCGCCTCGTGCGCGTCGGTGTCGCGCGGCACGTCGAGCTGCACGTCCTTGGGCATGTCCACCAGCACGGGGCCGGGCCGGCCCTGGCGCGTCAGCGTGAACGCCCGGCCCACCACCTCGGCCACGTCGTCCACGCTGCGCACCTGCGCATTCCATTTGGTAACGGACCGGGAAATGCCGATGGCGTCGCACTCCTGGAAAGCGTCGGTGCCGATGGCGCTGGTGGCGACCTGGCCGCTGATGCAGAGCACGGGAATCGAATCGCACATGGCGTCCAGCAGGCCGGAGGTGGTGTTGGCCATGCCCGGGCCGGAGGTCACGAACACCACGCCGGTGCGGCCGGTGCTGCGGGCATAGCCTTCGGCGGCATGCACCGCCGCCTGTTCATGGCGCACCAGCACGTGCCGCAGGCGCGGTTCCGCATACAGGGCATCATAGAGGGGCAGAACCGCGCCCCCCGGATAGCCGAACACCGTGTCCACGCCGTGCGCGATCAGGGTATCCAGCAGGATTTTCGCCCCGTTGCCGGCGGGACGGTCTGTGGCGGGAAGGGCGGCGAGGGCGGCGGAGTGGAGGCGGTCGTTCATGTTGTCTATCTTAGGCGCAGGTCCGCAGAATATTTATCTTCTTTTCCACACAATCCCGGGAAACGCAGTAAATTCATCTGCGTTCTAAAGGAATTTTGGAAAATGAACCTGGACAAGTTCGACCTGGCCATTCTGCGCGTGCTGCAGGAGAATGCGCGCGCCAGCCTCAACGACATCGGCGCGGCGGTAGGACTGTCGTCCACGCCGTGCTGGAACCGCATCAAGCGCATGGAAGGCGCGGGCGTGATCCGCGGGTACACGGTGGACATCGACCCGGCCAGCCTGGGTTTCATGGACACCGTCATCGTCCATGTCACGCTGGAAAGCCACAGCGAGGAAACGCTGTACGAGTTCGGCCGGGCGCTGGCGCAGATTCCGGAAGTGCTGGAAGCCTTCCTGGTGTCGGGCGATTACGACTATTACATACGCATTGCCGTGCGCGACACGCGCGACTACGAACGGCTGCTGCGCGAGCAGCTCTACCGCATACCCGGCATCCGGCACAGCAAGTCGTGCTTCGTGCTGCGCCGCCTGAAGGAAACCCGGCTGCCGCTCAACGGCTCGCCCGCTCAACGCAGCACGTAATCCCTGGGCCGCGCGGGCTCGGGCAGCGGCTGCACGCCCATGCCTTCCAGCAGGTCGATCTCGATGGTGCGGGCCAGCGCCGCCAGCGGCAGGTCGTTTTCCTCTTCGCCGAACGGGTCTTCGAGCTCGTCGCCCAGCGCGTCCAGGCCGAAGAAGGTGTAGGCGACGAAGGTAACGGCGATGGGCGTCAGGTATTCGAGGGTGCCCACCAGCCCGAAAGGCAGCAAGAGGCAGAACAGCCAGGCCGTGCGGTGCAGCAGCAGCGAATACGCATAGGGCGTGGGCGTGAGGCGGATACGCTCACAGGCCGCCTGCACGCCCGCGCAGGCGGCGACGCGCTGGGTGAGGCCCTGGTAGACGATCTCGCCGATTTCACCGCGCGCCAGGCAGCCGGCCAGTTCGCGGTTGATGGCCGTGAGGATGCCGTCGGGCACGTTGCGGTAATCGACGAGCGCGCGCGCCTCTTCGGGCGGCAGCCACGGGCCGGCCGCGGCCGCCATGTCGTGGTCGCGCAGCCGGGCGGCCAGCGCGTAGGCGAAGCCCACGCTGCGCCGCGCGATGCGCACCCGCGCCTCGTGGCCGGCGCCGAGCACGGCCGCGCTCTCGCGCGCCAGGTTGCGCGACTGGACGATCAGCTCGCCCCACAGCTTGCGGGCCTCCCACCAGCGGTCGTAGCAGACGTTGTTGCGGAAACCCATGAAGACCGACAGCGCCAGCCCGAAGAGCGAGAAGGGCACCGCCGACAGGTGCGCGGGCGAAAACCAGCCCTGGTGGTACATCCCGACCACGACGAAGGAAATCGCGGTAATGACGAGGATGCGGCCGAGGATGTGGGGAATGATGGAGCCGCGCAGGACGAAAAACAGGCCCAGCGTGGAGGGACGGGGACGGACGATCATGAAGAGACGGGCGAGAAGAATGCGCTGCTCACTATACGCCAGTCGCGAGCGGCAAAGCGCGCCAATATAATCGTTTTTTCCTCATCTCCCGGCCATTCATGAGCACCGCAGAAACTCCCGAGAAGCCCTGGCATGTCGTGCGCCGCTCCAAACTGCACGGCACCGGCGTGTTCGCCGCCCGCAAGATCCCGGCCGGCACCCGCATCCTGGAATACGGCGGCAAGCGCATCAGCGCCAGGGAGGCCGACCGGCGCCATCCCGCCAATCCGGACGACCCGTTCCATACGTTTTTCTTTTCGCTCAGCTCCGGCAAGGTGATCGACGGCGGCGACCACGGCAACGACGCGCGCTGGATCAACCATTCGTGCGCGCCCAACTGCGAGGCCCAGGAAGGCCGGCACGGCAAGCGCGTGTACATCGTGGCGCTGCGCGACATCCCCCGCGGCGAGGAGCTGGTCTACGACTATGGCCTGGTCATCGACGGCCGCATCACCCGCGCGCTCAAGCAAGGCTATCGCTGCCTGTGCGGCTCGCCCGGCTGTCGGGGCACCATGCTGGCCCTGCCCGAGAAGCAATCCGGCAAAAAGCGCGGCAAGAAAGACGGCAAGAAGCAAAAAGACGAAAAGGCCGCCGCTCCCGCCTGAGCCACAATGGCCGCGGCGCGGGCGCCGGGGGTTGCGGCGCCGCCGCAAAGCAGGCGTACAATGCCGTCTGCCGCATTCATGCGGCGCAGCAGTACGTCTTCAGGGCGGGGCGGAATTCCCCACCGGCGGTATGCCATGCAAATGGCGAGCCCGCGAGCGCCCGGCGTCCACGACGCCGGGGTCAGCAGACCTGGTGAGAAGCCAGGGCCGACGGTCACAGTCCGGATGAGAGAAGATGTGCCGGCACATCCCGCCAGCGGGCGCGCGCGCCTGGCCGGCGGTATTGCGTCCGGCTGTCTCAGGGCCTGTCCGCAGGCCCTCGGCCCTGAAACGTTTTTCGCCCACTTCATTTGCGAGAGCGTTTCAATGTCCCATACCCAGCATCTCCCGTTTTCCCCGCCAGCCGCGCCCGGCCTGTGGGCCCAGCCCTTCGCCGCGCGCCTGCAGCGCGCCTTGCATCACCTGCGCCTGGGCCGTCCCGTCATCCTCACGGACGACGCCGACCGCGAGAACGAGGCCGACCTCATCGTGGCCGCCGACCGGCTCACCGTGCCCGTCATGGCCCAGCTCATCCGCGACGGCAGCGGCATCGTCTGCCTGTGCCTGCCGGGCGAAACCCTGGACCGCCTCGGCCTGCCGCCGATGGTGGCGCACAACCGGAGCCGCCACGCCACGGCGTTCACCGTGTCCATCGAGGCCCGCGAAGGCGTGAGCACCGGCGTCTCGGCGGCAGACCGCGTCACCACCATCCGCGCCGCCATTTCCCCGGCCGCGCAAAGCGACGACATCGTCAGCCCGGGCCACGTGTTCCCGTTGCGGGCGCAGCCGGGCGGCGTGCTGGCCCGGCGCGGCCACACCGAAGGCTCGGTCGATCTGGCGGTGCTGGCCGGACTGCGCCCGGCCGGTGTACTGTGCGAACTCATGAACGCCGACGGCACCATGATGCGCGGCGCGGCGCTCGAGCGCTATGCCGCCCGCCACGGCCTGGTGGCGCTGGCCATCGCCGAGCTGGCCGACCACCTGCGCGCGCTGCGCGACGGCGGCGGCGCCCGGATCGAGGACGAAGTCGTGGAAATGACCGCCACCCTCTAGGACGTGACGGTAACGGGCAATGGCATAATCCCGCGATGCCCGCGCGGCCCTGGCGCCGTGCGGGCGCAGCAACACGAGCCTGGGCTCATATTCGAGATTCGCCTTTCCCGTTTTCCATGACTTCCATTCCGCAGCCCCGCAAATCGCCGCGCCAGCTTCGTTCCCAGCAAACCGTGGACACCATCCTGCGGGCCACCGCCCGCGTGCTCGTCGAGCGCGGCTACGCCGCCACCAACACCAACCTGATCGCCGAGACGGCGGGCGTGAGCGTCGGGTCGCTCTACCAGTACTTCCCCAACAAGAACGCGCTGATCGCCGCCCTGCACGAGCGCCACGACCAGCAGCGGCTGGACATCATCGACCGGGTCCTGGCGGGCAGCCCCGCCGCCACGCTGCGCGAGCGGGTGGCCGCGATCGCGGCCGCCATGCTGCAGGCCCATCTGCTGGAGCCGGCGCTGCACCGGGTGCTCGAACAGGAATTCCCCCTGTTCGAGCACCCCCTGGAACACAGCGCGGCGGCCCAGGATCTCCACCGGCGCATGCGCCACCTGTTCGAACTGCACCGCGACGAGATCGCGCGCGCCGACCGCGACCTCGCCACCTATGTGGCGCTGCGCATCATGGAATCGCTGGTGAACGCGGCGGCGCAGGAAACGCCCGCCTGTTTCGCGCCCGCGCGGCTGCAGGCCGCCGCCGTGGACGCGGTCATGGGCTATCTGGGCCAGCCCGAGACGGCCGCGCCCGCGCAGCCCGCGCGCAAGCGCCGCGCGCGCGGCTGAACGGCCCCCCGGCCGGCCTCAGCCCGCCTCGGCCATGCGGGCCAGGCAGTCGTCCGGGCCGCCCACCACGATGCGGGCGGAGCACGCCAGCATCAGGTTCAGGTTCAGCCCGAAATCCTCCACCGTGTAGCCCTGCGCGTCCACGTGGCGCGCCGGCGAACCGGCCGCCGGATCGCCGGCCGCCGGATCGCCGGCCGCCGGATCTACCGGAGCGGGGACGGCGCGCGTCTGCTCGATGAGCGTGCCCGCCTGCCGGGTATAGCCCCACACGGGCTTGCCCAGGGCGACGGCGTAGCCCACCTCGAACGCCGTGCCGGAGTCGGGCTCCGCTCCGCGGAACGGGTTGAGGTTGGCCATGACAAGGTCGGCGCGCTCGATGAGCGCCACATTGGCGCGGTAGATCCATCGGGCCAGCTCGGGGCCGGACAGGCCCGCGGGCGCGGTATTGTCCAGCGGATACAGGCCCTCGAAGCCATGGCGCGCCGCCAGCGCGCGCAGCCGCTCGCCGTGGGCCACGGCGTCGGCCCGGAACACGTCGAAACCCGCCAGGTAGACCGTGCGCATGGCTACTGCGGCTCGGCCACGGAAAAGCCCTCGCCGGTGGCGAAGAACGAACCGCCGGCCAGGTAATGGATGGAACGGCGACCGGCTTGCGGAAAGTGCCAGCGGTTGCCGGAGAAGGCGTCGGGGGCGGCCCAGGCGGCCACGACCTCGCCGATGAACAGGTCATAGACCTGCTGGTTGTGCGGCTCGGGCACCACCTTGCATTCGAGCCAGCCCAGGCAGCCCTCGATAAGCGGGGCGCCGATGCGGCTGGCGGCGAAGGTGGCGAAGCCGCAGGCCGCGAACTTGTCCGTCCCGCGCCCGGTTTCCGAGCCCGCCACGTAGGTGGCCCGCGCCTGGTCGCGGGTGGGTATGCACAGCGCGAATTCGCCCGAACGCTCGATGAGTTCGCGCGTGTAGGTGCTCTTGTCCACCACCACCAGCATCTTGGGCGGGCTGAAATCCAGCGGCATGGCCCAGGCGGCGGCCATGACGTTGCGCTCTTCGCCGTGCGCGGTGCTGACCAGCACCGTGGGACCGTGGTTGAGCAGCAGGTAAGCGCGCTCGAGCGCGACGGGCTGGGCGGAAGAGGCTGTCGTCATGTCGGTGTTTCCGCGTGCGAAGCGCCTTGGCGGGCGGGAGCGTGGCGCCCCCCGGCCGAGGCCCCTGTCAGAACATGGTGTTCTTGTTGGCGGGATTTTCGGGGATTTCCTGGCTTACGTCCCAGTGTTCGGCGATCTTGCCGTTTTCCACACGAAAGATGTCGACGATCGCCTGGCCGCGGTCTTCGGGCGAATCTTTCCACAGGTTGTGGATAACTACCAGGTCGCCCTCGGCGACGACCCGCTTGATCTCCACGCTGGCCTGCGGGTGCTGCTCGAAATAGCGCGGAAAGAAATCCACCAGCGGCTCGGTGCCGTCGCCCATATAGGGGTTGTGCTGCACGTAGCGCGGGCCCACGTAGCGGCGCACCGCTTCTTCGATGTCGCGGTCCTGGAACATCATGCGAAAAAACGCCAGCACGATGTCCTTGTTCGAGGACGGGGACGGCTCGTCCGCATGGGCAGGCAGGGCCGCCATGCCGCAGAGGGCCAGCAGCGCGCAGAAAGCCAGTGATTTCAGCTTCATAGACATACGGGGACTCGGAAGAAAGGGCCGCCGGGGACGCCGGACGGGGGCCTGCCAGTTTACAAACAAACCCGGCCTTCCGGCCCCGCGGGTCCCCGATGCCTGCCGATCCTAGTAGCCCACGGTGAATCGCGCCCGCGAATGGCGCGGCGTCTCGATCTCGTCGGCCAGCGCGATGGCGTAGTCTTCCATGGAGATCCAGCTCTTGCCGTGCTCGTCGACCAGCAGCTCGTCGCCGCCCAGGCGGAACTTGCCCGTGCGCTCGCCCGGCTCGAACAGCGCGGAGGGCGAGAGAAAGGTCCAGTCCAGCACGTCTTCCTTGCGCAGCGTATCCAGGAACACGACGCCGGCGCGCGCCTCGGGCTTATAGGCGTCGGGAAAGTCGGGCGTGTCGATGAGCATCCGGTCCGGCCCCACCAGCAGGCTGCCGGCCCCGCCCACCACCAGCAAACGCGGCACGCCCGCGTCCTTGACGGCGGCCAGCAGGGGCTTGGCATCGGTGGACACGAAGCGCGTCGCGCTGACGACCGCGTCGTGGCCCTTGAGCAGGGGCGTCAGCCCCTGGGGATCGGTGGCGTCGCCGAGCTGCACGGTCAGCCCGGGCTGCGGCGGCACCTCGCCGCGGTTGCGCGCGATGCCGGTCACGGCGTGGCCGCGCCGCAGCAGTTCGTCCGCCACGCGCGAGCCGACGCGCCCGGTAATGCCGATCAAAGCGATTTTCATGGTGTTGCTCCCAAAAGGAATGATCCTGGAATGACCGGGTCCGCGCCGCCCGGCGCGAACCGTTCCCCACCCATACTATTCGCCGGAAACCGATCGAAAAACCCCGGAAGCCTGATTAGTTTTTTGCATGAAATGCATCAATGCCGCGGTTCAGCCGGCGGCCCGCTGCGCCTGGTACACCTGCAGGTGCGCGTAGGCCACGCGCAGGTAGGTCGCGTCCACGCCCAGCGTGCCGGCCCGGCGCACCATGTCGCCCACGATGTGGTCGGCCTCCACCGGCAGGCCCTGGCCCAGGTCGCGGAACATGGAGGCCGTCATGGGCTGGCTGCGGTCGGTGAAGATGCGCAGCGCCGAAGCGTCGGCTTCCGGGCGCACGGCATGGCCGCTGGCCGCCGCCACCGACTGGCATTCCTGCAGCATCGCGCGCAGCACCGCCACGCCGTCCTGGGTGGAAGCGATCTGCCCCACCGTGCCGCGCATCAGGCAGGTGCCCGCCGCCAGCGTGGTGAGGAACACGTATTTTTCCCAGATGTCCTGGTAGATGTTCTCGCTGAGCCGGCTGGTGTATTCGCCGCCGGCCAGGGCCTGCTCCAGCGCCACGCAGCGCGGGCTGCGCGCCGGCCCGGCGCGCTCGCCGAATACGATGTTGGCGTGCTTGCCCAGGTGCAGCACCTCGCCGTCGGCGCCCAGTGTGGCGTTGATCTGGCAGAGCCCGCCCAGCACGCGGTGGGGCTCGAACTCGCGGTCCAGCACGTCGTACTGCAGCACGCCGTTCATGATGGGCAGCACCACGGTCTCCGGGCCCACGGCCGGGCGGATGGCCTCGATGGCGCTGGCGAGGTCGTAGGCCTTGCAGCTCAGCACCACGACGTCGTAGCTGCCCGACAGCGTATCGCGGGTGACGATGCCGGGGCGCAGCGTGGCGTCGCCCAGCGGGCTGCGGATGCGCAGTCCCTGCTCGCGCAGCCGGGCCGCGCGCGGCTCGCGCACCAGGAAGGTCACGTCCGCCCCGGCCTGGGCCGCGCGCCCGCCGAAATACCCGCCGGTGCCCCCGGCGCCCAAGAACAACAACCGCATTGCCTGTCTCCTTTCCACGGTCCGCCCCACACTGGCGGACCCGACACCGGCATTATGCGCCCGGCCGGCAGCCGCGCCGCGGCGGGCGTCCATGCCGTGAGCGCGGCGCACCAGGCTGGTGCCGACAATCTTCCTCAAGGTGCCTATAATCGCGCCCGGCCCTGGGGTTTGTGCGGCTGGCGGCCTCGAACCCCATGGCATGCAACTTGCTTCGCCAGGACGGGCGGCGCACACAGCCGTGCGCCGCCCGCCGCCTGTCTCCCCGACCGATTCCAGAACACGCTCCGCGACACGGCCCGCCTGTGGCGCCCGCGCGCGCCCGGATACGCGCGTCTGGACCCGGCCGGCATGGCCGCCCGGCACGCCCGTAACCCATTCAATCCGCGTAGGAGCCCGATCCATGCCTTTGTCCCTCCCCCCGTCCGCCGGCCTCGCGCGCCGCGGCCTGCTCAAGCTCGCGGCGGCGGCCGCCGCCCTCGTGCTCGGCGCAGCCGCGCACGCCCAGGCGCCGGAAAAGATCAAGGTGGCCGCCATCTACACCGTGCCGGTGGAACAGCAGTGGGTGTCGCGCATCCACAAGGCGCTGACCGCCGCCCGCGACCGCGGCGAGATCGAATACTCCTTCTCGGAGAACGTCACCAACGCCGACTACGAGCGCGTGATGCGCCAGTATGCCGAGCAAGGCAACAAGCTGGTCGTGGGCGAGGCGTTCGCGGTGGAGGCGGCCGCCCGCAAGGTGGCCAAGGACTATCCCGAGACCGCCTTCCTGATGGGCTCCTCGGGCAAGCCGCAGCAGCCCAATTTCTCGGTGTTCGACAACTATATCCAGGAGCCGGCCTACCTCACCGGCATGATCGCCGGCGGCATGAGCAAGACCGGCAAGATCGGCCTGGTGGGCGGCTATCCCATTCCCGAAGTCAACCGGCTGATGCAGGCGTTCATGGAAGGCGCCCGGGAAGTCAATCCCAATACCGAATTCACCGTGACCTTCATCGGCTCGTGGTTCGACCCGCCCAAGGCCAAGGAAGCCGCCTTCGCCATGATCGACAAGGGCGCCGACGTGCTGTATGCCGAGCGTTTCGGCGTATCCGACGCCGCCAAGGAACGCGGCAAGCTCGCCATCGGCAACGTGATCGACACCCAGCCCCAGTACCCCGAAACCGTGGTGGCCTCGGCCCTCTGGCACATGGAGCCCACCATCGCGGCGGCGCTCGGGCGGGTCAAGGCCGGCACGTTCAAGGCCGAGGACTATGGCCAGTATTCGCTGATGAAGCACAAGGGCTCGTCGCTGGCTCCGCTGGGCACCTTCGCGCAAAAAGTGCCCGCCGAGCTGATGGCGCGCGTGCAGGCCAGGGAAAAGGCCATCCTGGACGGCAGCTTCCAGGTCAAGGTCATCGACAAAGAACCGAAGTCCACCGCGCGATGAGCCAGCCGCCCCTCGCCCTGCGCCTGACGGGCATCACCAAGCGTTTCGGCAGCCTCACCGCCAACGACGGCATATCGCTCACGCTGGCCCAGGGCGAGGTGCTGGCGCTGCTGGGCGAGAACGGCGCGGGCAAGTCCACGCTGGTTTCCATTCTGTTCGGCCACTACCTGGCCGACGCCGGCGGCATCGAGGTATTCGGCGCGCCGCTGCCCCCCGGCCGCCCTGACGCCGCCCTGGCGGCCGGCATCGGCATGGTGCACCAGCATTTCACCCTTGCCGACAACCTCACGGTGCTGGACAACGTCATGGTCGGCACCGAACCGCTCTGGAAGCTGTCCTCCGGACGCGGCAAGGCCCGGCGCCGGCTGCTGGAGCTGGGCCGGCGCTTCGGCCTGGGCGTGGACCCCGACGCGCGCGTCGGCGCGCTGTCGGTCGGCGAGAAGCAGCGGGTCGAGATCCTCAAGGCGCTCTACCGCGGCGCGCGCATCCTCATCCTGGACGAGCCCACCGCGGTGCTGACGCCCCAGGAAGCGCAAGACCTCTTCGCCACCCTGCGCGGCTTCGTCGACGAAGGGCTGGCCGTCATCTTCATCTCGCATAAGCTGGAAGAAGTGATGGCGGTGTCGCGGCGCGTGGCCGTGCTGCGCCAGGGCCGCCTGGTGGCCGAGCGCGACACCGCGGCCACCCATCCGGCCGAGCTGGCCGAGCTCATGGTGGGCCGCAAAGTGGTGATGCCGCACGCCGAAACCGCCGCCGGCCGACAGGCCGCGCCGCCCGCGCCCGTCGTCGCGCTGTCGCAGGTCACGGTGCGCGACGGCCGCGACGGGGCGGTGCGCCTGGACGCGCTGGATCTCGCCGTGCACGAGCACGAGATCGTGGCCATCGCCGGCGTGGCGGGCAACGGCCAGCAGGCGCTGGTGTCGGTGCTGACCGGCCTGCGCCAGCCGTCCGCGGGCAGCATCCGCCTGGGCGCGGCGCAGGCGCCCGCGCCGCGCACGCCCGCCGGCTGGACCGCGGCCCGGGTGGGCCGCATTCCCGAGGACCGCCACGGCGAAGGCGTGATCGGCGACAGTCCCCTGTGGGAAAACGCCATCGTCGAAGACCTGCGCGACCGGCGCTTCGCGCGCTGGGGCCTGATCCGCGCGCGGGCCGGCCGCGCCCATGCGCAAGCCCTGGCCACCCGGTTCGACGTGCGCGCCGCCTCGCTGGACGTGCGCACGCGCAGCCTGTCCGGCGGCAACATGCAGAAGCTGATCCTGGGCCGCACGCTGGCGCGCGAACCGCGCTTCATCGTGGCCGACCAGCCCACCTGGGGCCTGGACATCGGCGCGGTGGCCTACGTGCGCGAGCAACTGCTCGCGGCGCGCCGGCGCGGCGCCGGCGTGTTGCTGATCTCGGAAGACCTGGAAGAAATCTTCGCCCTGGCCGACCGCATCGCCGTGCTGTGCGGCGGCAGGCTGGTGGCCGTGAAACCCGTGGCCGAATGGACGCCCGCCACCGTGGGCCTGGCCATGACGGGCACCGCCGCCTGAAGCGCGCGCGCCCCAAACACCTGGAACGACCCCGCATGAAATTCATCCTGGAACGCCGCGCCGAGCCCAGCCGCCTCGCGCTGGCGCTGGCCCCGGTGGCGGCCATTCTCTGCACCCTGGCCATCTGCACGCTGCTGGTGGCGTGGGCCGGCGCCCCCGTGGGCAAAACCTACGCCCTGCTCTTCGAAGGCGCGTTCGGTTCGCGCTTCGCGCTGTCGGAAACGCTGACGCGCGCCACGCCGCTGATGCTCACGGGCCTGGCCTGTGCGGTGGCGTTCCGCGCCCGCTTCTACAACATCGGCGCCGAAGGCCAGCTCTACCTGGGCGCGCTGGCGGCCGTGGCCGTGGGCGGCCTGCACGGCGGCACGGGCTTCGACCTGCCCGTGCCCGTGCTTTTTGCCGGCATGATGCTGGCCGCCGCGCTGGCGGGCGCGCTGCTGCTGCTGGTTCCCGCGCTGCTCAAGACCCGGCTGGGCGTGGACGAGGTGGTGACCACGCTGCTGGGCAACTTCATCGTGCTGCTCTTCGTTTCGATGATGCTGGACGGCCCCATGAAAGACCCCATGGCCATGGGCTGGCCGCAATCGGTGGCGCTCAACGGCGATCTGGAACTGGGCAAGCTGATCGCGCGCACGCGCGCCCACACCGGCCTGCTCTGGGCCGCCGGCCTGGCGGCGGGCCTGTGGCTGCTCAACCGCTACACCGTGTTCGGCTTCCAGATGCGGGCGGTGGGCGCCAATGCCCACGCCGCGCGCTTCCTGGGCCTGCCGGTCAACCGCGTCATGCTGGGCACCGCCGTGCTGTCGGGCGCGCTGGCCGGCCTGGCCGGCGCCATCGAGGTGGCCGGGCGCACCGGCTACGTCACGCTGGACATGTCGCCCGGCTATGGCTACACCGGCGTGGTGGTGGCCATGCTGGCGGGCCTGCATCCGCTGGGCGTGGTGCTCGCCAGCGTCTTCGTGGCCGGCATGCTGGTGGGCGCGGACAGCATGAGCCGCGCCATCGCGGTGCCCAATTACATCGCCGACGTCATTGTGGCGACGTCGCTGCTGGCCATGCTGGTGGCCACGCTGTTCGCGCAATACCGCCTGCGCCGCAACCCCGCCTGAGGAAACCGCAATGGAATGGATGGATCTGCTGAGTTCGGCGGCTTTCTGGATTGCCGTGCTGCGCCTGGCCACGCCCCTGATCCTGGGCACGCTGGGCGTGCTGCTGTGCGAGCGCGCCGGCGTGCTCAACCTGGGCATCGAGGGCATCATGGCCGCGGGCGCCTTCACCGGCTGGCTGGTGGTGTACCTGGGAGCGCCGCTGTACGCGGGCGTGCTGGCGGCCGCGCTGGCCGGCGCCGCATTCGGCCTGCTGCATGCGGTGCTGACGGTGCCCCTCGGCCTGTCGCAGCACGTCTCGGGCCTGGGCGTCACCATGCTGGCCACCAGCCTGAGCTACTTCGCCTACCGTGTCACCTTCCCCAGCGTGAACACCCCGCCCACCATCACGCCCTTCGCCGAAATGAAGTTCCTGGCCGGCATCCCGCTGGTCGGGCCCGTGCTGGCCGGGCAGACACCCATGACGCTGCTGGCGCTGGCCGCCGTGCCCGTCCTGGCCTGGGTGCTGAACCGCACGCCGGTCGGCCTGGCGATCCGCATGGTGGGCGAGAACCCCGCCGCCGCCGAAGGCCAGGGCCTGTCGGTCACGCGGTTGCGCATGGGCGCCATCGTGGCAGGCTCCGCCCTGATGGGCGTGGCGGGCAGCTTCCTGACGCTGGCGGCCTTCAACGCGTTCTTCTTCAACATGGTCAACGGCCGCGGCTGGGTCTGCGTGGCGCTGGTGGTCTTTGCCTCGTGGCGGCCCGGCAAGGCGCTCGCGGGCGCCCTGATCTTCGCCTTTTTCGACGCGCTCCAGCTCCGGCTGCAGCAGGGCGGCGCGGCGCTGCCGGGCCTGCCCGAATTGCCCTATCAGGTATACCTGATGCTGCCATACGTTCTGTCCATCCTGGCGCTGGTGGTCATGGCTCGCCGCGCCGCCTATCCCCAGGCGCTGATGAAGCCCTACCGCAAGGGCGAGCGGTAGGGAAGACGCCCCCCAAGCGCCGCGCGCTTTCCCCTCAAGGAAGCGTCGCTACGGACCGGCAGGGCCGGCTGCGTGCGACCCCGCGTGTGGGCGCCGTTTTCATGCAACCGGGGTGACACGCATTACCATGAACCACTGAAACCTTCCGCAAGGAACCCGCATGTTCGATCTGATCCTTAGACACTGCTCGCTGCCCGACGGCCGCCAGGACATCGATATCGGCATCGCCGGCGGCCGCATCGCGGCGCTGGAACCGGCGCTGAAGGCCGAGGCCGGCCAGACCATCGACGCGGCCGGCCAGCTCGTGTCGCCGCCCTTCGTGGACGCCCACTTCCACATGGACTCCACGCTGTCCTATGGCCTGCCGCGCGTGAACCAGTCGGGCACGCTGCTCGAAGGCATCGCGCTCTGGGGCGAACTGAAACCGCTGCTCACGCAGGAAGCGCTGGTGGAGCGCGCCCTGGCCTATTGCGACTGGGCAGTGGCGCGCGGCCTGCTCGCCATCCGTTCACACGTGGACGTGTGCGACCCGCGCCTGCTGGCCGTGGAGGCGCTGCTGCACGTGCGCGAGCGCGTCAAGCCCTACCTCGACCTGCAGCTGGTGGCTTTCCCGCAGGACGGCGTGCTGCGCGCGCCCGGCGCGCTCGACAACCTGAAGCGGGCGCTGGACATGGGTGTGGACGTGGTGGGCGGCATTCCGCATTTCGAGCGCACCATGCAGGACGGCGCCGAATCCGTGCGCATCCTGTGCGAGCTGGCCGCCGAGCGCGGCCTGCGCGTGGACATGCACTGCGACGAAAGCGACGATCCGCATTCGCGCCACATCGAGACGCTGGCCAGCCACGCGCACCGGCTGGGGCTGCAGGGCCGGGTGGCCGGCTCGCACCTCACGTCCATGCATTCCATGGACAACTATTACGTCTCCAAGCTCATCCCGCTGATGCGCGAGGCCGGCGTGGCGGCCATCGCCAACCCCCTCATCAACATCACGCTGCAGGGCCGCCACGACACCTATCCCAAACGGCGCGGCATGACGCGGGTGCCCGAGCTGATGGCCGCCGGCGTGCCCGTGGCCTTCGGCCACGACTGCGTCATGGACCCCTGGTACAGCCTGGGTTCGGGCGACATGCTGGAAGTCGCCCACATGGGGCTGCACGTGGCGCAGATGACGGGCCAGGACGCCATGCGGGCCTGTTTCCAGGCCGTGACGGCCGCGCCCGCCGCGATCCTGGGCCTGGAGGGCTACGGGCTGGAAGTCGGCAAGCGCGCCGACCTGGTGCTGCTGCAGGCGCGCGACCCCGTCGAGGCGCTGCGACTGCGCGCCACGCGGCTGATGGTGCTGCGCGGCGGGCAGGTGGTGGCGACCACGCCGCCCGCCACCGCCACCCTGAACCTGCCTGGCCGTCCCGCCGAGATCAGCTTTCAGCCCCCACGCCGATGAGCACCGGCCGCGCCGCCGCGGTCACGATGATTTCCACCAGCAGTTCCGGCGAGGCCAGCTTGGCCTCGCAGGTGGCGCGCGTGGGCATGAGGCGCGGCGGCAGCCATTCCGCCCACACCGCATTCATGCCCTCGAAATCGCGCTCGATGTCCTTGAGCCAGATTTGCGCCGACAGCAGGCGCGTCTTGTCGGTCTGCGCCTTTTCGAGATAGCGCTCGATCTTGGCCAGCACGTCGCGCGTCTGCTCGGCGATGCCGCCGGGCGCCGACGAGGTCACGCCGGCCACGTACACGGTATCGCCGTGTATGACCACGCGGCTGAGCCGCTCATTGCTTTCCTTGCGCGCGATGTCACTCATGGAGATGCTCCTTGGAAACGGGGCGCCCGTCAGGCGCCGGAAAAACGTTCGATGCGAAACGGCGCGATGGGCAGCTCCGTCTTGCCGGTGGTGATCAGGTCGGCCATGATGCGGCCCACGATGGGCCCCAGCTCGAAACCATGGGCGGAAAAGCCGAACGCGTGGAAAGCCGTCTCGTGGCGGCTGCTGCGGCCGATGACGGGAATCTCGTCCGGCATGGCGGCCTCGATGCCGGCCCAGCCCCGGTTGACCACGGCGTGGCGCATATGGGGAAAAAGGTCGCATACCGTGCGCGCGCCCTCTGCCAGCGAGCGGAAATCCAGTTCGGTCCATTCGGTGTCGCGGTCCACCCACGCGCGCCGGCCGCCGCCGATCAGCACCGTGCCATTGGCGCGCTGCTTGAACGACAGCGGCCTGCCCGTGCCCAGCACGACCGGATCCAGGAAGTGGTCCATGCGCAGCGTTACCAGCATCATGGGGCTGATGGGCTGCAGCGGCACCGGCTCGCCCCACTGCGCGGCGATACGGTCGGCCCACGCGCCCGCGCAGTTGAGAATGCGCGGCGCGGTATAGACACCCGCATCCGTCTCCACCCGCCATTGCCCTGCCTGCGGCAGCGCGCTGCCCACCCGCACGCCTTCCAGGAAGCGCGCGCCCAGGCTGGCCGCCTTGCGGCGGAACGCCAGCGTGGTCCGGTAGGGATCGGCCGCCGCGTCCTCGCGCGCAATCAGCCCGCCGCGCACCGTGGGCGCGATCGCGGGAATCAGCGCCCGCAGATCCTCCGGGCTTATCCACTGCTCGTGGGTATAACCGTGCGCCGTCATGATCTGCAGCCGCTCGCGCAGCGTCTGCGCGTCGGCCTCGTTCTCGGCCACCCGCACCTGCCCATGCTGCTCGAACCCGCAATCGTCGTCCACCAGCTCGCCGATGCGATACCAGAGCTCGCGCGACGCCAGGGCCAGCGGCACCTCCGCCAGGTGCCGCGACAGCGTGCGCACCCCGCCCGCATTCACGCCCGACGCATGCCGGCCCACGTAATTCTTTTCGATCACCAGCGCCCGCACCCCGGCCCGCGCAAGATGCAGCGCCGCCGAGCTCCCGTGCAGCCCTCCGCCGATGATGATGACCTCCGCCGCCCGACTCCCGTCCATACCGTCCTCATCGCATCCGTTTCCGCTGCACCGGCCTCACCCTGCGCCCAACCCTGTCCGCTCCTGGCACACCGCCCCCTTTCCTCGGCCCCCAAGCGGGGGCGCCGGGGATCCGGCTTTGCCGGTCCTCCCGTGCCGCCCCTTGAGGGGGCCCGCGTAAGCGGGCAGGGGCGGGCCTATTTATTCTGGTTGGGCCTATTTCTTCAGGCGCACCACCGCCTGCCGCGATTCGTCCGTCTGCGGCAGCGAGGCCAGCTCGCCCAACGTGAGCGGCTTGGTCGGGAAGCGCAGCCGGTAGTACCCGACTTCCGGCGTGGGCACGCCGCGTTCCTCGGCGATGATCTCCGACACCGTCAGCCCGCAGAAGCGGCCCTGGCATGGCCCCATGCCGCAGCGCAGGAAAGCCTTCATCTGGTTGGGTCCGCTGCACCCGAGCTTGACGGTTTCGCGCACCTGCGCCGCGGTCACTTCCTCGCAGCGGCAGACGATCGTGTCGCCCGTGGGGCGGCGGAACGCCGCCGGCGCCTTGTACAGCGCATCGAAGAACTCGCGCCCGCGCACGGCCTTCGCCAGGGCGGCGCGCGGACCGGCGGCCTCGCCGTCGCGGCGGGCCGCGTCGATGCGGCCCAGCAGGTGCGCGGCCTGCAAGGCGGCCAGCCTGCCCCGGTGCTCGGCGGCCAGCGCACCCGCGATGCCCGCGCCGTCGCCCGCCATGCCCACGCCCTGCACCGAGGTGCTGCCCCATTCGTCCACCGCGGGCTCCCAACAGTCCAGCGCCTCGTTCCAGCGGTGCTCCACGCCCACGGCGCGCGACAGGTTCACGTTCGGCACCACGCCCTGGTGCAGCATGAGCTGCTCGGCCTCGATGCTGCGCGTGTCGCCGCCCGCCGTATAGCGCACGCGCTCCAGCCGGCCTTCGCCCTGCGCTTCCAGCGCCGTGACGTTCTTCACGATGGGAATGGCGGCCCTGACCGCGCGCACGAGCTTCAGCCCCTTGGCCAGGTAGGGCGAGCGCAGAAAGCCCCATACCTTGGGCAGCGCCTCGGCCATGCGGCCCGCCGGCACGGTTTCCAGAATGGCGTCCACCTTCACGCCCGCATTCAGGTACTGCCAGGCCACCAGGTAGAGCAGCGGCCCGCAGCCTGCCAGCACCGTGCGGTCCGAAGGCACCACGCCTGCCGACTTGAGCAGGATCTGGGCGGCGCCGGCGGTAATCACGCCCGGCAGCGTCCAGCCCGGAATCGGAAACGGCCGCTCCTGGGCGCCCGTGGCCAGCAGCAGGCGGCGCGCCTGCGCCATGCGCGCCTCGCCGTCCACCGAATAGGCCACCTCGAAACCCGCGGCCGCGTCGCCGGCCGTTTTCTCGGCCACGGCCCAGACGGTGGCGCCGGGCTGGTAGCGCGCGCCGGACTGCAGAAAGGGCGGCACCAGCGAGGCGCCATGCCAGTAGTCTTCGCCGAGGATGCGGCGATCGGTGACGGGGGTGGTCGTGACGGCGCGGTAGATCTGGCCGCCCGGCGCGGGCTGCTCGTCGAGCAGCAGGGTATCCACGCCCAGCGCCGCCGCCGTCGCGGCAGCCGCCAGTCCCGCCGGGCCGGCGCCCACCACCAGCAAGTCGCAATGCGTTATTTCGTTCATGCCTGCACCTTGCGCGCGCCCGCCTGGCGCTCGATGTTCATGCCTTCCCGCACCAGCGTCATGCAACCCTGCTGATTGGCCTGGCCGTCGATCGTGACCAGGCAGTCGTAGCACACGCCCATCATGCAATAGGGCCCGCGCGGCACCTCGCGCACGGCCGTGTCGCGGCAGGCGGACACGCCCGCCGCGAACAGCGCGGCGGCCACGGTGTCGCCCTGGCGGCATTCCTGCGCCGCGCCGTTGATGATCACGCGCACGGGGGCGGCCTGCGCCTGGCGCCGCGCCTCCTCAAGCCTCTTGAACATGAAACCTCCGGGTCGAGAACGGCGCCATGTCGTCGGCCAGCCGGCCGGCGGCGATCATGGGCGCCAGATGGTGTGCATGCGCGGCCGCCAGCGTCACGCCGCTGTGACAGGTGGCGACGAAAGCGCCGGGGCATGCTTCGGATTGCTCATAGACGGGAAAGCCGTCCTGCGACATGACGCGCAACGCAGCCCAGCTGCGCACCACGCGCACCTCGCGCAGGGCCGGCAGGGTGCGCACCGCGCGGTCGGCCAGCGTGCCCAGGATGGGCAGGCCGACCTGGTTGTCGGCGTAGCCGGCCTCTTCCTGCGAATCGCCGATGAGCCAGGTGCCCTCGTCCGTCTGGCGCAAGGTGGACATGGGCGTCTCCAGCAGGCGGCGCGTGCGCTCCAGCACCACGATCTGGCCGCGCTGGGGCCGCACCGGCACCGCCAGCCCCACTTGTTCGCCCAGCGCCTTGTTGCCCAGGCCGGACGCGAGCACCACCTTGTGCGCGCGCACCGCGCCCTGGCCGGTGCCGATCTCGAACACGCCGTCGCGGCGCCGGATCGTCTGCGCGGGACGGCGCGGCAGGTAATCCACACCCGTCTGTGCAAAAGTCATGTGCAGCGCGCGCAGCAGCTTGAGCGGATTGGCGATGCCGTCCACCGGCGTCCAGGTGGCGCCCACCACGTCCGGCCCGATGCCCGGCACCAGGCTGGCCAGCTCGGCGCGGTCCAGCAGCTTCCACTCGTAGCGGCTCATGCCGGGCTGGGCGAGCAGGCCGGTCATGAACTTGACGCGCGCCTCGCGCTCTTCTTCGCTCAACAGCACGTGCAGGCCGCCGCGCTGCTCCAGGTGCACGTCCACGCCGGTGCGTTCCAGCAGCTCGGCCGCCAACTGCGGCCAGGCGCGGGCCGAGGCCATGGTCCACACGCCATAGCGCGGCAGGCCCATGCCCTTGCTCTGCACCCACACCAGCCCGAAATTTCCGCGCGAGGCGCGGTACGCCACATCGCCCTCGTCCAGCACGGCCACGCGCTCCAGCTCGCGCCGCAGCCCATAGGCGATGGCCGAGCCCACCAGGCCGCCGCCGATCACCGCGACATCGTAGATGCCGCGCTGCGACGGCGCGCGCGGCGCCAGTTTCTCTTCGTCCGTCATTGGGTTCCTTTTCCGACAAACAGCTTTTCCAGGCCCACCAGGCGGTCCAGGATGAATATGGCGATGATGGTCACGTAGATGAGCACGGCGGAAACCGCGGTGACCAGGGGATCGATCGTGTCCTCGATGTGCAGGAAGATGCGCACCGGCAGCGTGGTGGTGGACGGCGAGGCGATGAAAATCGACATCGTCAGCTCGTCGAAACTGGTAATGAAGGCAATGACCCAGCCGCTCACCACCCCGGGCAGCAGCAGCGGCAGCACCACGCGCCGGAAGGCCGTCCAGTTGGAGGCGCCCAGCGATTGCGCCGCGCGCTCCAGCGAAGGGTCGATGCCGGTGGCCGAGGCCAGCACCAGCCTCAGGGCGTACGGCATGATGAGGATCACGTGCGCGATGACCAGGCCCACGTACGTGCCCGCCAGGTCCACGGTGGTGAAGAACTTCAGGAAGGCCAGGCCCAGCACCACGTGCGGAATCATCAGCGGCGACAGGAAGAACGCCACCAGCGCCTCGCGGCCGCGAAAACGGTTGCGCGCGATGGCCAGCGCGCCCGGCACGGCCAGTACGATCGCCAGCGAGGCCGACAGCGCGCCCAGCCCCAGGCTGAACCAGAACGCGTCGATGAAGCGCGGGTTGTCGAGTATGGCGCGGAACCAGCGCAGCGACAGCCCGCCGCTGGGCAGCGAAATAAAGCCTTCCGAGGTGAACGCCACCGCGCACACCATCACGATGGGCGCCAGGATGAACAGAATGAAAAGGGTGTGGAACAGCAGCCCGAGGGGACCATTGCGAAAGCTCATGCCCGCGCTCCTAGTTGCCCGCGTTGAACACCGCGCCGTGGCGGCGCTCGATGAGCCGGTTGGCCGACAGCAGCACGATTACCGTGGCCAGCAGCAGCACCACCGCCAGCGCGGCGCCCAGCGGCCAGTTCAGGGTGTTGAGGAACTCGTCGTAGGCGGCCGTGGCCACGTTCTTGAGGCGGCGCCCGCCGATGATGGCCGGTGTGGCGAAGGCGCTGGCGGCCAACGCGAACACCATGATGGAGCCCGACAATATGCCCGGCATGACCTGGGGCACGATCACCCGCCGGATCACGGTGAACTGGCTTGCGCCCAGCGAAAGCGCCGCCGCCTCGGTCGAGGGATTGATCCGCTGCAGCGAAGCCCACACCGCGATCACCATGAAGGGCACCAGCACGTGCGTAAGCGCGATGCCCACGCCCAGGTTGCTGTACATCAGGTCCACCGGCGTATCGGTCAGCCCCAGCGCCATCAGCGCCTTGCTGATGAGGCCCGTGGAGCCGAAGAGCAGCGCCCAGCCCAGCGTGCGCACGACCACCGAAATCAGCAGCGGCCCCAGCACCACCATCAGGAACAGCCCCTTCCAGGGATTGGCCATGCGCGACAGCACATAGGCCTCCGCCGTTCCCAGCACCAGGCAGGCCAGCGTTACCGCCGCCGCAACGCCGAAGGTGCGCGCGTAGATTTCGTAGTAATAACCGTCGCTGAAGATATCCACATAGTTCTTCAGCGTGAAAGTGGCCTGCACGCCCCCGTAGAACTGGAAATCGAAGAAGCTGATGAGAAACACCAGCACCATGGGCACCACGAGAAAGGTGGCGTAGAGCGCCAGCGCGGGCGCGCTGAGCACCCAGGGATTGGCGCGCGCGCTCATGGCCGGACCTGCCCCGCGCCCACCGGGCACATATCCTCCGCGCGCCAGCGCAGGTGCACCGGCTGCCCTTCCTGCGGCACGGTGGCGCCGTCGTTCTGGCGTATGACCAGCACCTCGCCCACCGATGTCTCCACCTGGCACAGCCAGTGGTTGCCCTGGAACACGCGGGCCTTCATGCGGCCCGGCAACGCACAGGCGGCGGGTTCGGAGAACAGCACTTTCTCCGGCCGCACGATCACCGTGCCGGTGGGCACGGGACGGCCGCCCATGGGGATGTGCGCCTCGCCGACGCGCGCGCGCATCTCGCCCTCGTAGGATTCCGCGGTGGGCGTGAAAAGGTTGGCCTTGCCCAGGAATCCGCCAACGAACTGGCTGGCCGGGTCTTCGTAGGCCTGGAAGGGCTCGGCCACCTGCTCCACCCGCCCCTGGTTCATGACCACGACGCGGTCCGACAGCGCCAGCGCCTCGGACTGGTCATGGGTGACCAGGATGGTCGTGGTGCCAACGGTGCGCTGGATGCTGCGCAATTCGAGCTGCATTTCCTCGCGCAGCTTGGCGTCGAGATTGGACAGAGGCTCGTCCAGCAGCAGGACGCTGGGACGGATGACCAGCGCCCGCGCCAGCGCCACGCGCTGCTGCTGGCCGCCCGACATGCGCGCCGGATGGCGGTCGGCCAGGTGCGACAGGCCCACCAGCTTGAGCGCCTCGGCTACGCGCTGCTGGCGCTCGGCCTTGCCCACGCGCTGCATCTCCAGCCCGAACGCCACATTCTCGGCGGCGGTCATGTGCGGAAACAGCGCATAGTTCTGGAACACCATGCCCAGCCCCCGCTTGTTGGCAGGCACCTTGCTGACGTCCTTGCCGTCGAGCACGATGCTGCCGCCGCTGGGCTCGATGAACCCCGCGATCATCTGCAGCATGGTGGTCTTGCCGCAGCCGGACGGCCCGAGCAGCGATATGAATTCGCCCCGCTCCACCGACAGGCTGAGATCCTGCACGGCGGTCAGGTCGCCATAGCGCTTGCTCAGGCGGTTCAACACTAGATAACTCATGAAGGCTCCTGGTGGCGGCGCGCGCGCCGCCCTGTGCTCAGCGCTCGATTTCCCGCGTCCAGCGCCGGTTCCAGTCATCGCGGTTCTGGTTCACCGTGTCCCAGTCGATCACGATGAGATCCGACGCCCGCTGGCCGATGGGCAGCGGCACGCGCTCGTCGTCCTTGACGTTGGCCTTCTTGTTGACCGGGCCGTAGCCATAGGCCGTGGCCAGCTTTTCCTGGACCTCGGGCGTGACCAGATAATTCACGAAGGCCTGCGCCAGCGGATTGGTCTTCTGCTTGGCGACAGGGCATACCGACGAAAGCAGCGCATAGGCGCCTTCCTTCGGATACACGAAGCCCACGGGAAAGCCCGTATCGGCAAACGCCTTGGCGCGGCCGCTGCCCCAGACGGAAACGACGGCCTGCCCGCTGGAAAAGAGTTCGGTCATCTTGCCGGGCGAGGGCTCGTACACCAGCACGTTGGGGCCCACTTCGTCCTTGAAGGTCTTGAAGCCGGGATCGATGTTCTTCTCGCCGCCGCCGCCTTCGCGCGCGTATTCCACCAGCGCGTGCAGGCCATAGGTATTGTTCAGCGGCGGAATCACCAGGAGTTTCTTGTACTTGGGGTCTTTCAGGTCTTTCCAGGACGTGGGCGGCGCCCATTTCTTTTCGTCGAAGACCTTTTTGTTGTACATGATGCCGGTCGCCACCAGGCCGATGGCCACGGCCTTGTCGGCCTTGTAGCGCGCGGTGGGATAGATGTCGTCGGCCGGCAGGCCCTTGATGGGCTCGCAGAATCCCAGGGCGATGGCCTGGTACATGGGGCCGTCGTCGATGATGGCGACGTCGATCTGCTGATTGCTCTTCTGCGCCTGCAGGCGCGCCACGGTGTTGGTGGAATTGCCCGCCACGTAGTCCAGCTCGACTCCATGCTGCTTGCCGAAGGGCGGGAAGATGTCCTTGCGCATGATGTCTTCGAAAGAGCCGCCGTAGCCTGCGACCACCAGTTTCTGCTGCGCCTGCGCGCCGCCGCCGAATCCGGCGGCCAGCGCGGCGGCCGCGAGCACTGCGAGTACCTTGCCCATGAAAACCCCCATTTATTTCAGGAAGAGAACTGCAAGAACTGCCCGTTGCTGCGTGGGTCGGGTAGCGCGGCCGGGCGTGGGTGAAAAAAACGCCGGATCCGCATCCCCCGCAACCTCATGTCGGTCGTACAATTGTCCGTACATGAATGTCCGTACAAATGATGATCGCGGGGAGACGGCCTTGTCAATCGGTTAAGGTCCGTACAAACCCCAAGATTCCCATAAAGGAGCCACCCATGACCCGGACTTTCGAACGGGCCGACCCCCAGGCCGGCGCGCGGGAGGCGCGCGGCGCGGCGCGCTCGCACGGCGCGGACGCCGCCGGTCCGCGCTACAAGAGCATCTACCAGGCGCTCGCCCGCGACATCGGCTCGGGCCGCTACCCGGTGATGACGCTGCTGCCCACCGAGCACGAGCTCTGCGAGCAGTTCGACGCCAGCCGCCACACCATCCGCGAGGCCATCCGCATGCTGACCGTGGCCGGCATGGTTTCGCGCCGCCCGGGCGTGGGCACGCGCGTCGAGACCGCCAAGGCCAGCACCCGGTTCACGCAGCGCATCTCGCAGTTTCCCGACCTGCTGCAATACGCGCGCAACGCGGCGCTGCTGGTGCGCGAAGTGCGCAACATCAAGCTGTCGCGCCGCCTGGCCGAGACGCTGGGCGGCGAGCCCGGCCAGACCTGGCTGCACATCAACTCCATCAAGACGCTGGACGACCGCGACACCCCGGTGGCCTGCACCCTGATCTACGCCGACCCCGCGCATTCCGACTTGCGCGCCCACATCCAGCCCCGGCTGTCGCTGCTGCGGCTCATCGAGGAAAACTTCGGCGACCGCATCAGCGAGGTCAACCAGGAGTTCTCCGCCACGCCCATCGCCGCGCCGCTGGCGCGGCAACTGCACGTGGCGCCCAGGACGCCCGGTTTCGTCATCACGCGCCGCTACTACGGCGCCGGCGGCGTGCTGCTGCTGGCCACCATCACCACGTTTCCTCATGACAAGATGAAGTACTCCATGTCGCTCAACGTGAGCTGAACGCTCAGGCTCCGTAGCCATACAGCTCCCGCGCGGCGGCGGCGCTGATCTTGCCGTCGGCCAGATCCCGCTCCACCAGGGCGCGGGGCCGCTCCGGGGCCGGGCCGTATCCGCCTCCGCCGGGCGTCTCGATGCGCACGCTCTCGCCGGGCGCCAGCGCGATGTTCGCTGTCTTGGAAAACAGCACCTCCTCTTGCGGACCCCCATGGTTGCGGATCAGCCGCGCCCGCCGGCCGTCGCCGCCGCCGGCCACGCCGGAGGCCACGCCCACGGTGTGGCTGTCGGAACGGGCCGAGAACACGATGCCGGGGCCGGCCGCCCGGATCTGCTTGGCGATGGCGAGGCCGCCCCGCGTGCGCCCGGCGCCGCCCGAATCGGGAATCAGCGCATACTCGTCCATGATGAGCGGATACTCGTTTTCCAGCGCCTCCACCGGCAGGTTGGACGTGTTGGTCATGTGCACGTGCACCGCGTCCATGCCATCGGCGTCGTGGCGCGCGCCCGCCCCGCCGCCCAGCGTCTCCAGGTAGACGAACTGCCCCGGCCGCTCGCGCCAGCGGCCCGAGAACACGATGGCCGGGCAGCAGTCGTTGCTGGACGCCATGATCTTCTCCGGCGGCAGCAGGCCGCGGAACGCGCCGAAGATCGCGCCCGCCACCTTCTGCGCCGTGATCGAGCGCGCGCCCACCGCCGCGGGATGCTCGGGGTTGGTAATGGTGCCCACCGGCGCCGAAATGCGGATGGGGTCGAACAGGCCGGCATTGGGCGCCAGATCGGGGTCCAGCAACGCCTTGACGGCGTAATACACACTGGCGCGCAGCGCGTTGTAGGGCAGGTTCATGGCGCCGCGCGCCTGCCTGCCCGACCCCTCGAAATCGAAATGCAGCCCGTCGCCGGAAACGGTGAGCGTTACCTGGATCGGCACCGGGTCCCCGCCCATGCCATCGTCGTCCAGGTCGCTGCGGAAGGTGTAGCGGCCCTGTTTCAGCTCGCCGATGCGGTTGAGCAGGCGGCGCCGCGTGTACGCGATCACATCCTCCACCGAGCGCAGCACCGCCTCCAGGCCCATCTGGCGGATCAGGCCCTGCACCGCGGCCGCGCCGCGCCGGTTGGTGGCCATCTGCACGCGCAGATCCAGGATGCGCTCCTCTGGATCGCGCGTGTTGGCGCAGATCAGGCGCAGCATGTCTTCGTCCACTTCGCCCGCGCGCGCGATGCGGCACGCCGGAATGCGGATGCCTTCCTCGAAAATGGACTTCAGGCCGCCGGCGATGGAGCCCGGCACCGCGCCTCCCACGTCGGAGTGGTGAGCGATGTTCGCCGCGAAAAAACGCAGCCCGCCTTCCCAGAACACCGGCGTGACGATGTTGATGTCGGGCAGGTGGCTGCCGTCGGCCAGATAGGGATCGTTGCAGATGAAAACGTCCCCGTCGCGGATTTCGGCGGCCGGAAAGGCGCGCAGAATGGCGCCCATGGCGCCGTCCAGCGACCCCAGGTGCAGCGGGATCTGCGTACCTTGCGCCACCAGGCGACCCGCCGCGTCGAACAGCGCCACCGAGCAGTCCTTGCGCTCCTTGATGTTGGTGGAAAACGATGCGCGCACCAGCGTGTTGTTCATGTCCTCGGTAATGGACAGCAGGCGGTTGCAGAACACTTCCATGCCGATCGGGTCGGCCAGCGCCGCGCCGGCGGCGGGTTTGGACTCACGCATCGGAGCCTCCTTGCAATTCGATGATCAGGTTGCCGTAGTCGTCCACGGACGCGGCGTGGCCCGCGCCCACCACGGTGGTGGAGCTCATTTCTTCCAGCAGCGCCGGCCCGGCCAGCCGCGCGCCCGTGGGCACGCGGTCGCGGTCGTAGACGGGCGTGTCCAGCCAGCCGTGGGCGGCGCCGAAATAGACGCGCCGTTCGCCGATGCGCGCCGCTTCCAGCGTGCCGCCGATGCGGCGCGGCGCCAGCGGCGCCTTCACCACCTGGCCCACCGCCTGCATGCGGCAATTGATGATCTGCACCTTGCGGTCGTCCACCACATAGCCGTACTCGCGTTCGTGCGCCTCGGCGAAGCGGCGCGCGAACTCGGCCCAGCCGCCCGGCCCGGTGTCGTCCAGCGCGACCTGCACTTCGAAGTTCTGCCCCTCGTAGCGCGCGTCCACGGCGCTGTGGCATTCCCGCAGCGCCGGATCGACCCGCTCGTCCTCCAGCCACTGCTGCGCCTGCGCGCGCAACGCCTCGAAAATGGCCGACACCGCCGGCCAGGTCTGGGCGCTGGCCAGCGAGATCTCGCTGCGCACGAAATCGAACGAGATGTCGGACAGCAGAATGCCGCGGGCGCACATCGTGCCCGGCTCCTGCGGCACGATCACGGTGGGAATGCCGCATTCCTCGGCGACCTCCACCGCGTGCAGCGGCCCGGCGCCGCCGTAGGCGTACAGCGCGAACTGCGACAGGTCGTAGCCGCGCTCGGTGGACACCGCGCGTATCGCCCGGCTCATGTTGGCCGCGGCGATGCGCAGAATGCCTTCGGCCGCCGACTCCAGGTCCAGCCCCAGCGGCCGGGCCACGCGCTCCTCGATGACGCGCCGCGCGGCATCGGCGTGCACCGGCATGCGGCCCTTGAGCAGCGCCACCGGATTGAGCCGCTGCAAAGCGATCTCGGCATCGGTGATGGTGGGTTCTTCCCCTCCCCGCCCGTAGCCCACCGGCCCGGGCACCGCGCCCGCGCTGTGCGGCCCCACCTTCAGCGCGCCCGCGTCGTCGCGCCAGGCGATGCTGCCGCCGCCCGCGCCGATCACGTGGATGTCCACCATGGGCGTCTTCACCGGATAACCCGCCACCTGGCGGTGCGAGGTGAAAAGCGGGCGGCCCTCGCACACCAGCGAAACGTCGGTGCTGGTGCCGCCCACGTCGAAGGTCACGAGGTTGGGACGGCCGATGGCGCGGCCCACCGCCGCCGCCCCCACCACGCCGGCGGCCGGCCCGGACAGGCACGTGCGCACCGGGTACTGGCGCACCGTGGCAATGGACATCAGCCCGCCGTTGGAATGGATGGTGTGCGGTTCGTGCGCGATGTCCAGTTCGCGCACGCGCTGCAAAAAGCGTTCCAGATAGCGCGCCATCTTCGGCCCCACGGCGGCATTGAGCACCGTGGTGGACAGGCGCTCGTACTCGCGGAATTCGGGCAGCACGTCCGAGGAAAGGCTGATGTAGGCGTCCGGCATTTCCTCGGCCACGATGCGGGCGGCGCGGCGTTCGTGCTCCGGGTTGCGGTAGGCATGCAGAAAGCAGATGGTCACCGCCTCGATGCCGGCGGCCGCGAAACGGCGCGCCGCCTCGCGCACCTGCGCCTCGTCCAACGCGGTCTGCACCTCGCCCTGGGCATCGACGCGCTCGTCCACCTCCAGGCGGAACTCGCGCGGCACCGCCACCGGCGGCTTGCCGACGCTGTAGTCGTACAGGTGCGGCCGGGTCTGGCGGCCGATCTCCAGCACATCGCGAAAGCCCCGCGTGGTAATGAGGCCGACGCGCGCGCCCTTGCGCTCGATGATGAGATTGGTGGCTACCGTAGTGCCGTGGCCCACGTGCGACACGGCCGACGGCGGCACGCCGTGCTCGGCCAACATCTGGCCGATGCCCGCGGCGATGGCCTCCGAAGGGTCGTGCGGGGTGGACGGCACTTTGTGAAAGCGCACCGCGCCGGCCTCCTCGTCGATCATCGTGAAGTCGGTAAACGTGCCTCCGACGTCTATCCCTATGCGATACATGTGCTGTTTCCTCAGGAAAAGTGCCCCCGTCCCGCCGCGCGAGGCGGGTCTGCGCCCTGGGCCGGCGCGCGCGGGCGGGAGTTCAGTCCAGGTGGATGTTGGCTTTCTTGGCCACCTGGCACCATTTGGCGATTTCGTCCTTGACCATGGCCGAGAACGCCGGCCCCGCCACGTCGGACACCTGCGCCCCCTGCTGCTCCAGGTAAGTCTTCATGGGCGCGGCGTGCAGGGTCTGGACCAGGCCCTCGGTGAGCCTGGCGCGCAGCGCTTCGGGCATGTTGGCCGGCGCGAACATGCCGAACCACACCATGGCCTCGTAGCCCGGATAACCGGATTCGGCCACGGTGGGCACGTCGGGCAGCATGGGAGAACGCTGCGGCGAGGTGACGGCCAGCGCCCGGATCTTGCCGTCCTTGATGTAGGGGTACGAGGTCATCACCACGTCCATCATCATGTTGACCTGCCCGCCCACCAGGTCGATGAGCGCCGGGCCCGAGCCGCGGTACGGCACGTGCACCATGGACACGCCCGCCGTGCTCTTGAACAGCTCCGCGGCCAGGTGGTTGGACGTGCCCTGCCCGTTGGACGCGAACGAGTACTTCTCCGGCTCTTTCTTCAGCAGCGCCACGAATTCCTTCAGGTTCGCCGCCGGCACCGACCGGTTCACCGACATCACGTTGGGAATGGTGGCGATGACGGTCAGCGGGGTGAAGTCCTTCACCGGGTCGTAGGGCAGCCTGGAATAGATGCACGGCGCGCTGCCGTGGGTGCTGACCGACCCCATCAGCATGGTGTAGCCGTCGGCGGGCTGGCGCGCCACGTACTCGGTGCCCACGGTGCCGCCGGCGCCGGGCCGGTTTTCCACGATGACGTTGGCATGCAGGCGTTCGCCCAGCCCCTCGGCGAGCTTGCGCGCGACCAGGTCGGTGGAGCCGCCCGCCGCGAACGGCACGACGATGCGGATTACCTTGTCCGGCCACTCGGCATGGGCCAGCGGCGCGACCGCCAGCAGGACGGCGCACGACAATGCGCCACAGGTCTTGCGTATCACAGCTTTCATGGCTGCTTTTCCCCTTGTTGATAGAACTTCGTCATGGCGGGCCCTCGGGGGCCCGTCCCGGTTCACTGCAACAACGGGGTCATGCTAGGGCGGCGGATGCGCCGCCAGCAGTCCTGCTCGTTTATAGTGGTATAGACGTCATTTATGGATGCCGGCCGTGAAGAACCCGGACCTGAACCTGCTGCAGCACTTCGACGCCCTGATGACATGCCGCAACGTCTCGCGCGCGGCCGAGCACCTGGGCATTACGCAGCCCGCCATGAGCGCGGCCATGCATCGCCTGCGCCAACTGTTCGGCGACCCGCTGCTGGTGCGCGAGGGCGGCGCCTGGCAGCCCACGCCGCGCGCGCACGAGCTGCACCAGCACTTCCGGCCGCTGCTCGAGGGCTGGCGCCGCGCCACGCGCGCCCGCGACGCCTTCGACCCGGCCCACTCGGCGCACACGCTTTCGCTGTACGCCACCGACTACGTGCAATACACGCTGCTGCCGCGCCTCATCCCCCGGCTGGCGGTCGACGCGCCGCACTTCCAGCTGCGCATCGTGCCGGCGCGGCCCCAGCACGGCCTGAGCATGCTGGACACCAACCACGTGGACCTCATCGCGGGGTACTTTCCCGACCCCACGCCCGATTTGCGCACCCGGTTCCTGTACCAGGAGCCGGCCGTGTGCATCGTGCGCGAAGGACACCCCTGCCTGCGCAAGCGCTGGGACCTGGACGCCTACCTGCGTTACGGCCACCTGGACCTGGCCGCCCACACGCGGTACTTCAGCACCGCCATCGACCGCATTCTCATGGGGCAGAACCGCAGCCGCAGGATCGCGGCCACGCTGTCGAGCTACCTAGTCTGCCCTTTCATCGTGCAGGATTCGGACCTCATCGCCACCATGCCCGAAAGCATCGCCCGCGCCATGAAGGGCAGCGCGCGCATCGTGTCGCTCAAGGTGCCGATGACCCTGCCGCCCATCGCCGTCTCGCTGTACTGGCACGAACGCTACCAGGACGACCCGGCGCACGCCTGGCTGCGGCAGTATCTGGCAAGCGTGATCGGATAACGCCGCGCTCAGTAGCCGCGGGCCGGGTCGTAGACGTTCGGCAGCGGCTCGCCGCGCGCCTGCGCGGCGATGAGCCAGGCCGTATGGCGCGCGCGCTCGCGGCGGTCGGGAATGGCCGCGCAGTGCGGCGTCACGATGACGCCCGGATGCGACCATAGCGGCGAGTCCGGCGGCAGGGGCTCGGGCTCGAACACGTCCAGCACGGCCTGGCTCAGCCGGCCGCTGTCCAGCGCGCGCAGCAGGTCCTGCGGCACCAGGTGCGAGCCGCGTCCGGCATTGACGAGCATGGCGCCGCGCGGCAGCCGGTCGAAGACGGAAGCGCCCAGGATGCCGCGCGTGGCCTCGGTGGCCGGCAGCAGGCAGACCAGCAGGTCGGTACGCGCCAGGAACGCGTCCAGCCCTTGCGGACCGGCATAGCTCTGCATGCCGGGCAGCCGGCTCGCCCCGCGCGACCACCCATGAACCGGAAACCCCACGCGCGCCAGCAGTTGCGCACATGCCGCGCCCAGGTGCCCCAGGCCCATGACGCCGACGCGCACGTCGGCCGCCACGCGCATCGTGTCCACCGTTTCCCAATGGCGCCGGGCCTGGGCATCGATGGCGCGCTTCATGTCGCGCGTCAGCATGAGCGCCGCCATGAGCACGTATTCCGCCATCTCGGTGCGCGTGCGGTCGGTGACCATGCGCGCGATGGGGACGTGGCGCGGCCGCCGCGGATCGGCCAGGATGTGGTCCACTCCCGCGCCCGCGCTGATGATGAGCTTCAGGTTCGGAAACCGCGCCAGCGCGCCCGGCTCCGGCTCCCAGACCAGCGCGTAGTCGATGCCCGCCGGATCGTGGGGTTCGTGCCAGCCCACCACTTCCAGCTCCGGCGCCAGCGCGCGGAAATGCCGGCGCCAGTCCTCGATTGCGCCGGCGCCGCCGGACTTGATGATGAGCCGCATGTCTGTGCTTCCTGTCGACCGACCCGCCACATGCCCTCAGCGCGCCACGGTGCTGTTCCAGCGCGCGTTGAAGGCCGGCCGGTTGGCGTTTATCTGGTCCCAGTCCAGAATTTTGGCATTGGACATATGGCCCCGGAACCGCTTGAGCATGTCTTCGCTGCCGGCCGGCGCCCGCACGTTCTTGTTAGAGGGATAGTGCCCGCCCATTTCCAGCGCCCTGGCCTGCGCGGACGCCGAAAGCAGGTACAGCGCCAGCTTCTGCGACAGCTCGGGCTCGGTGTTGCCCGCCACCACGCATTCGCCCACCATGAGAATCGCCGAACCCTCCCTGGGCTGCGCGTACTCCACCGGCATGCCACGCCTTTTCAGCCGCGCGATGGCCGTGGGCGAGAGCGGGAAAATCGCCGCCTCGCCCGAAAGAATCATGTCGGCCAGCCCGGCCGAATCGGGAATGTACTCGCGCACGTTCGGGCCGACGGTGGACTGCCATTTGCGCAGGCCGGGCTCGACGTTCGCCTCGTCGCCGCCCTGGATGCGGTTGAACATCAGGAAGGCATGCAGCCCGAATGTGCTGCCCGAGGCCGACTGGAACACCACCTTGCCCTTGTACCGGGGGTCGGCCAGGTCCATCCAGGACGAAGGCGGCGCCCAGCCGTTTTCCGCGAACAGGCGGGTGTTGTAGCCCAGGCCCGTCATCCCGACGTCGATGCCGGCCGCCATGCGGTCTTTCATGACCGCCGTGGGGTACAGCTCCCTGAGCACGGGGTCGTCGTCCAGCGGCTGGCACAGCCCCATGGAAATGGCGCGCGCCATGATGCCGTCGTCCAGGAACATCACGTGCATCTTCGGCGCGTCGCGGCTGGCCTGGGCCCGGGCCAGCACCTCGATGGACGTGCCCGGCACCACCACGATCCTCACGCCGTGGGTCCGCTCGAAAGGCGGAAACACATACTGGGTGAAGGCGCGGGCCATTTCGCCGCCGTTCATGCCGACGTAGAGCGTTTTATGCTGCGCCAAGACCGCAGCCGGCAGCGCCAGCAGCGCTGCCGCGACCACCCACTTCCGCCTGCCGCGGCCCTTGGCGCCGCGCTGCCTGTGTTGCGTCATGGAGACTCCCGCGTCTGCTCACGGAACTGCCCGGGAACCGGGCCGGCGGCCGGCCCGGCCTATTCGGGATAGGTGCCGGGCAGCAGGATGCTGCGGTCGCCGGGCAGGATGCTGCGGCGGCCGCACAGCGCCATGGTCACGTCCATTTCCTTGTAAAGGATCTCCAGCACGCGGGTGACGCCGGCCTGCCCGTAGGCGCCCAGGCCGTACAGGAAAGCGCGGCCGATCATCACGCCGCGCGCGCCCAGCGCCACGGCCTTGAGCACGTCCTGCCCCGAGCGCACGCCGCCGTCCATCAGGACCTCGATCTTCGAGCCCACCGCGTCCGCAATGGCCGGCAGGGCCGCAATCGAGGACATCGCGCCGTCGAGCTGGCGGCCGCCGTGGTTGCTCACGATGAGCGCGTCGGCCCCGCTGTTGGCGGCGAGCTGCGCGTCTTCCACGTCGAGGATGCCCTTGAGAATGAGCTTGCCGCCCCAGCGCTGCTTGATCCAGGCCACGTCGTCCCAGCTCAGGCGCGGGTCGAACTGCTCCGCCGTCCAGGACGACAGCGAGGACAGGTCGCTCACGCCCTTGGCGTGCCCCACGATGTTGCCGAAGGTGCGGCGCTTGGTGCCCAGCATGCCCAGGCACCAGCGTGGCTTGGTGGCCAGGTTGATGAGGTTGCGCAGCGTGGGCTTGGGCGGGGTCGACAGGCCGTTCTTGATGTCCTTGTGCCGCTGGCCCAGGATCTGCAGGTCCAGCGTCAGCACCAGCGCCGAGCAGCCCGCCGCCTTGGCGCGGTCGATGAGGTCGCCGCAGAACTCGCGGTCGCGCATCACGTAGAGCTGGAACCAGAACGGCTTGCGGGTGGCCGCCGCCACGTCTTCCAGCGAGCAGATGCTCATCGTGGACAAGGTGAACGGCACGCCGAAATCAGCGGCCGCGCGCGCCGCCAGGATCTCGCCGTCCGCGTGCTGCATGCCGGTCAGCCCGGTGGGGGCCAGGGCCACGGGCATGACCACGTCCTCGCCCACCAGGGTGGTGGCGAGCGACCGGCCCTCCATGTTGACCGCCACGCGCTGGCGCAGCTTGATCTTCTGGAAATCGCTCTCGTTGGCGCGGTAGGTGCCCTCGGTCCAGGCGCCGGAGTCCGCATAGTCGTAGAACATGCGCGGCACGCGCTTGCGCGCGATGGCGCGCAGGTCTTCGATGCAGGTGATCGTAGAGAGATTAGCGGTCATGGGAGTGGTCTGTCTATTCTCGACGGCGCGCGCCGTCCTTTCTTGGGTTTGCCGCCGCCGCCATGCGGAAGCGGCGCCGCGGACCCCAGGATCCCGCGGCGCCGCCCAGTATACGCGCCGGGGCCGGCAAGCGTCGCCTGCCGGCCCCGTTCGCTCCCCCGAAGAGCCGGGCTCTATGGCCCCTTTCCGGTCGGCCTCATTTGGGCCAGACCTTGCTCACCGCCCGTATCGTTGCCCATGCCACCCAGCGGGGGCTGGTCAGGCGCGCGCGCGGCAGCCGCCGCATCACCTCCACCGCCAGCCCGCCGCGCCGGTGCCATTCCTTCTTGCGGGTCTGGCTGTCGGTCCAGCGGCCTTCCAGCCATGGGAACTCGCGCCGGCCCGGCTTGTACACCGGCGGGGTGTTGTAGATGAGGATGTACGCCAGCCGCGGAGTCGGCGAGGTGTTGGCGCCCGTGAAGTGCAGCGTGCGGGCGTCGTGCACCGTGCAGCCGCCCGGGTCCAGCGGCTCGGCCACGGCCTGCTCGCGCGGGAAGTCGGCCACGCACTCCAGCGGGTGCAGCGACTTGTCGCCGCCGGGCGAATCGTGGCGGAGCACTTCCCAGCGGTGCGAGCCCGGGATGAACTGCATGCACCCGTTTTCCTTGGTGGCCGGCTGCAGCGCCAGCCAGATGCTCAGCTCGTTGTAGACGAAGTCCGGCGAACGGAACGCCTCGTCCTGGTGCCAGGGAGTCTCCGGGCCGGTGAGCGCGGGCTTGAGCAGGGCGTGCTCGCCGTACAGCGCCGCGTCCTCGCCCAGGAGCTGCTTGGCGAGCTCCAGCGTGCGGGCGTGGTATTCGGTCTTGAGCAGACCCGGTGCATAATGGCGCGGATCATGCAGGCTCGGAAACTTGGCCGGCTTGGAAGGATCGTCGCGGCTGATGAAATCGTATTGCGCGCCTTCGTTGTAGCCCGTCTTGTTGGCGAACAGTTCGAGCAGCGTGCGGCGGATATACCCCACCTCGTCCTCGGGGCAAAGGTTCTTCAGCGCGAGGTATCCCTGCTCCCGGTAAAGGGCTGTCTCTTCTTCCGACAACACAGTGGTCTCTTCCATAATGGCCTCTCCAAGCTTTTGATGGCGGGTCGCTGTTGACATGTTCTGGCATGGACCGCACGGTTTTCGACATGGACCTAAACGTATCGCCTTGAAACCTCCCGGCCCATACAGCATCCGCCGTAGGCGAGACTGCCTAGCGCCCGGGCGCTAAGACCCCGCCTCATCCATAGGACACGCAACATGCAGGACCCGCACAACCCCGCTCATCTCGAAACCATCCACGCCACCATCAGCGGCGTCGTCCAGGGCGTAGGCTACCGGCACGCCACGGTGCGGCGCGCCCACATGCTGGGCGTGCGCGGATGGGTGCAGAACATGGAAGACGGCACCGTCGAGGCGCTGGTGCAGGGCACGCCCGACCAGGTCGACCACATGCTCGAATGGCTGCGCCGCGGCCCGCCGGGCGCCATCGTGACCGAGGTCGTCACGCGCCGCGAGTACACGGACAAGCGCTACAAGCGCTTCGAACAGCTCTGAAGACGCGCCTCGGCCGATTGTCCTAGGGCGTATGGCCGAGGCTCAGGCGTTGCGGAACCACCGCCCGCCGATCTGGTTCACCACCAGCCCGCAGAGCACCAGGGCCGCGCCCAGCCACTGCAGCGGCTCCAGGCGCTCGCCGAAGGCCATCCACGCGGCCCACAGGCCCACCACCGGCACCAGCAGCGAGAACGGCGCGATCTTCGCCGCCGGATGGCGCGTCAGCAAGCGCGTCCAGAGCGTATAGGCCAGCAGCGTCGCCAGCACCGCGAGGTACAGCACCGCCAGCGCTTCGCGCCAGCCGAAACCCAGCACCATGCCGGCCACGGGCCCCGGCCCGTCGAGCGCCAGGGCCAGCCCCAGGAAAGGCAGCACGGGCGCCAGGCTGCTCCAGGCGATGAAGGCGAAGGGATCATAGCCGGGCGCCTTGCGGCTGGCGTGGCGCACCACCAGGTTCGACAACGCCCACATGAACGCCGCGCCCAGCGTCAGCAGGAAGCCGGCCATCGGCATGCTGCCCGGTCCTGCCCCCCGGCCCGCGGCGATGACCGCCAGCCCGGCCGCCGCCACCGCGAGGCCGGCCCAGTGATGCCGCCGCGCGCGCTCGCCCAGCAGCGGCGCGGCCAACAGCAGCGTAAAAAACGCCTGCGTCTGGATCACCAGCGAAGCCATCCCGGCCGGCATGCCGAACTTGATGGCCGTGAACAGCAGGCCGAACTGGCCCAGGCCCTGCGTCAGCCCGTACAGGACGACCCACTGCCAGGGCACGCGCGGCCGGCGCACGAAGAGCACGAGGGGAAAGGCGGCCAGCAGGAACCGCAGCGCGCCCAGCATCATGGGCGACAGCCCCTGCAGCCCGAGCTTCATGACGACGAAGTTCAGCCCCCAGGTCACCACCACCGTCAAGGCACACAGATAGTCTTTGCGGGTAAGCGGATGGGCGGTCGTCGTCATGCGGCATTATCGCATCCGTCCCCGCCTCCGCGCGTCCGTGCCGCACAGCCCCGCCCCATGCCCGGCCGGCCCGGGAAAACACCCCTCGCGGCCCGCCGAAAAAAGGCTTTCCGGGCAATGCCGCTCCTGTATACTCGCCTAGATTGTTCAACAATTTTCCGGTTCTCCAGGCCATTGCAATCAAGGAGGCAGGCCATGTCGAATTACCCTGCGGCATACCAGGCAGGCAAAGGGTCGGTCCTGAACGTGGACCGCGATTTCTACCGCTCCCTCACCGCCGATCCGGCCCGGCGCCGGCTGGTCGAGTCCCACGTGGTTCCGATACGCAGCGGGTTCGCCTGTAAGGTGCCGGCCGGGCACGTCTTTCGCATCGTGACGCTCGAAGGCCCGCAGGTGGCGGACTTCAACATGTGGAACCTGCACAATCCGCGCGAACGCATGTGGGCCTCGCGCACCCGCCAGCTCCAGCGCGCGCACGTCAGCACCTACGACCGCCTCTGGTCCACCCTGCCCTACCTGCGCCCCATGGCCACCATCACCGACGACACGCTGGCCGGCTACGGCAAGGACGGCGACGGCGGCCGCGTGCACGACCTGCTGGGCACGCGCTGCGACCCCTACGTCAACAAGCTGTTGTCCGGCGAAGACTTCCACTTCCATTGCCATTCCAACCTGACCCGCGCAGTGGCGCCCTACGGCCTCACGGAATTCGACGTGCACGACGTGCTCAACGTGTTCCAGGTCACCGGCCTGAACGACGACGACAAATACTTCATGAAGGCCTGCCCGGCCCAGCCCGGCGACTACCTGGAGTTCTTCGCCGAGATCGACCTGCTGTGCGCGCTTTCCACCTGCCCGGGCGGCGATCTCTCCGTGCCCATGTGGGGGCCCGACGCGCGCGATCCCGTCGATGTCTGCCGCCCGCTGGGCGTGGAGGTCTATGCGCTGGACCCGGCCTTGCTGCAAGGCTGGACACCGCCGGAAGTTTCACCGTATAAGGGCGTCCACGGCCTGCATCCGGAACAGGTCGCCTGGAAATAAGAACCACGGGCGCCGCGGGCCGGCCGCCGCGCCCCCATCAGGAGCTCGCCCCCCCATGCCTGCCGAACGCGACAGCGGCCTTTCGATCGCCGAACGCATCAGCCACCGGCTGCGCGACGACATCATGGGCGGGAAGCTGCCGCCGGGCACGCAGCTCGTGGAAGTGGACCTCGCCGCCGGCTACGGCGCGTCGCGCAACACCATCCGCGAAGTGCTGCACCAGCTCGGCCGCGAAGGCCTGGCCACGTTCATCCGCCACAAGGGCGTGGTGGTGCGCCGCATGGAACGCAAAGACCTGCGCGATATCTACGCGGCGCGGCGCGCCCTGGAAATGCAGGCCGTCAGCGGCGACCAGCCCCTGAAACCGGCCCTGCTCGACAAGATGCTGGCCGCCATCGACGCGGCCGAGCGCGCCCTAGCCAGGAAGAACTGGCGCAGCGTCGGCACGCTCAGCCTGCAGGTCCACCAGCACATCGTGGCCCAGCTCGGCAGCCGCCTGCTGGACGAGTTCTTCCTCACGCTGTGCGCGCAGCTGCGCCTCGTATTCGCCTCCGAACCCGACGAAAGCCGCATCCAGACCGCCGACTGGATCGAACGCGAGCGCCATATCCATGGCCTGCTGGTGCAGGACCGGCGCGGCGACGCCGCCCAGGCGCTGTCCGATTACCTCGAACACTCGGAACGCACGCTTACCGAGGTGCTCACGCGGCTGAAGGCCCAGCAGGGGCAGGCGCGCTAGGGCGCGTCAGCCCTGGTCCTCGTCCGCCGGCTCCGCGTAGCTGCCGTCCTCGCGGTGCGTTTCGCGTCCGCTGAGCGGCGGATTGAAGACGCATACCAGCCGCAGATCGCCCCGCGTGGCGCGCAGGATGTGCTCGTCATGACGGTCCAGCGCATACAGCGTGCCCGGCACGATGCGATGGACCTGGCCGGTCGCCACGTCCAGCACTTCGCCTTCGCCCTCCATGCAGTAATTGGCCTCGAAATGGTGCTTGTAATGCAGGCGCAGCTCGGCGCCTTCGAACACGCGGGTTTCGTGTACCGAATAGCCGATGCCGTCGCGCTTGACGATCATGCGCCGGCTCTCCCAGCCGGGGCCGCGGGCATGGCGTTCGGTATCGGTAAGGTCTTGGGCGTGGACAACTAGCATGAAACGACATCCTCAAGGACTGGAAAATCAGGAAACCGCATCGCCCAGCGCCGCCTGCACCGCCAGCGCGCCATGCAGCAGCGCGCGGTCGCGCAGGCGGCGGCCCGTCACCAGCAGACCTGCGGGCAGGCGCGCGCCGCCGGCGCCGGGCAGCGAAATGCTGGGCAGGTCGAGCCGGTTGGCGAACTCGGTGAGGCTGAACGCGCGGGCGTTCTCGCGCAGATAGGCGGCGTCGTCGTCCAGGTCGGCGAGCCTGGGCGGCAGCATGGGCACCGTGGGCGTGAGCACCGCCTCGGCGTCGTCCAGCTCCCGGTCGAACTGCGCGCGCAGCTCCCGCAGGCGCAGCCGGGCCGCCGCGTACCGGTGCGCGGACGCCTGCGCCCCCAGCAAGATGCGCGGGCCCACGCGCGGGTCGTAGCCGGCCGCTCCGGCCGCCAGCCGCCCGGCGTGCAACGCATAGGCCTCGGCGGCGATCATGCCGCCGTCGCGGGCGATTTCCCCGGCCAGCCGCACGCTGGGCAGCGCAGCGCGGCGCACCTGCGCGCCCGCCTCGCGCAGCCGGCGCAGCCACTGCTCGAAAGCCTCGCCCACCGCCGCGTCCAGCAGCGCCTCCACGTGCCGCGGCACCACGTAGCGCCGGCCCCGCACGCCGCCATGCGCGGCGCGGTCCGCGGCCTCATGAGGCGCCAGCGCCAGGTCCGCCAGCAGGCACCCCTGCGCGTCTGGCGCGATGACGCCGGGCACGTCAAAGCTCGGCGCAAGCCGCATCATGCCACGGCCGTCATAGCGGCCCTGCGACGGCTTGAAACCCGCCACGCCGCAGAACGCCGCCGGAATGCGCGCCGACCCGCTCGTATCCGACACCAGCGCCAAATCGGCCATGGCGCCGGCCACGGCGACCGCGCCGCCGCTGCTGGAGCCGCCCGCCACGCGCCGGGCGCCGGGATCCAGCGGCGTGAGCGGCGTGCCGTACCAGGGATTCAGGCCCAGCGCGCCATAGGCGAACTCCGTCATGTTGGTTTGCGCCAGCAGCACCGCGCCGGCCGCCCGCAGCGCGGCCACGGCCCCGCCATCCTCGCGCGCGGGCGGCGCGTCGGCCAGCACCCGCGAGCCCGCGTGCGTGACCCAGCCGCGCACGTCGAAGCATGCCTTCACGCACAGCACGCGGCCCGCCAGCGGCCCTTGTGCGCCGGTCAGCGCGGCCAGGGCGTCGCGCAGCAGCGCCTCGGCCATGGCGTCCTTGTCGCGCCGCGCCAGCAGCGCGACGCCCGCCATGTCCGGGCAGGCCGCGATGCGGTCCAGGCAGCGGCGCACCGCGCCGGCGTGCGGCCCCGCGGCCTCAGGAAACGTGGACATGGCTGAAGAAGTCCCTGATGCGCGGATCGGCGCTGGCGCGCACCTCGGCCGGCGGCGCGTCCAGCAGCACGCGGCCGCCCTCCATGAACACGATGCGGTCCGAAACCTTGAAGGCGAAGCCCATCTCGTGCGTCACGATGAGCATGGTCATGCCCTCGCACGCCAGCCTTTCCACCACCTTGAGCACTTCGGCCACCAGCTCGGGATCGAGCGCCGAAGTGGGCTCGTCGAACAGCATGATGGAGGGCTGCATGGCCAGAGCGCGCGCAATCGCCACGCGCTGCTGCTGCCCGCCGGACAACTGGTGCGGGTACTTGTGCGCGTGGTCCAGCATGCCTACCTTGTCCAGCATCGACAGCGCCTCGTCCCGCAGCGCCCGGGCATCGCCCCGCCGGTGGTATTTCGGCGCCAGCATGACGTTCTCCAGCACCGTCATGTGGGGAAACAGGTTGAAGCTCTGGAACACCATGCCGATGTCCAGGATGCGCGCGCCCGGAGCCGCGGGCGCGCCCGTGCCGGCGGCGCCCAGGAAGGGCTGGCCGTGCAGCAGCACGCGGCCGCCATCCAGCGTTTCCAGCCCGTTGAGCGTGCGGATGAGCGAGGTCTTGCCCGATCCGGACGGGCCGATGATGCTGATGACCTCGCCGGCGCGTACGTTCAGGTCGATGCCCTTGAGCACCTCGTGCTCGCCATAGCGCTTGCGCGCGCCCTGCACCTGCAAGGCGGCGCGCGCCTGTGCCGCGCCGCGTCCGCCTTGCGCCGACGGCTGCGCCAGCCGCCGCCGCGCCGCCTCGTCCAGCGCCAGCGGCCTCGGCGCGCGACGCAGGATGTTCATGTGCCGTTCCAGCCAGCCCAGCAGCTTGTCGAACACCGTGACGATCAGCACGTAGTAGAACGCCACCGCCAGCATGGTTTCGAACACCATGAAGTTCTGCGTATACAGGCGCTGGCCCACCAGCAAGATCTCCGCCAGCGAGATCACCGACACCAGCGAAGTCAGCTTGGCGATGGTGATGAACTCGTTGCTGAGCGCGGGCAGCGCGATGCGCAGCGCCTGCGGCACCACGATCATGCGCTGGATGCCGGCGTAGCGGATGCCCAGCGCGCGCCCCGCCTCGACCTGCCCGCGCGGCACGCCCAGGATGCCGCCGCGGTGGATTTCCGCGATGAACGCGGTTTCGCTCACCACCAGCGCGGTCAGGCCGGCATAGAAGGGATCGGAAAGCAGCGCGCCCGAGGCCGGGAAAACCTGCGGCAGGTTGTACACGAACACGAGCAGCACCAGCAGCGGCAGGCTGCGGAAGAACCAGATGTACAGCCCGGCCAGCCGATTCAGCACGGGGTTTTTCGCCTGTTTGGCGAGCGCCAGCACGAACCCCGCCGCCACGCCCACGACCCAGGTCGCGGTGCTGAGCTTCACCACCACCAGGCAGGCTTTCCAGAAATCGGTATCCCAAAGCAGGCTTGCGGCATAGTTCCAGTCGAAATGCATGGGTGCTCGTTCCCGGCGAACGTCAGCGGGACTGGCCGCCAAGGGCTTCCTCGATTTCGGCCGCGCTGGGCGCTTCCAGGCCGTAGCGCGCCAGCAGGGCCTGGTACTCGCCGCTGGCGCGCGCGGCGTCGAGCGCCGCCTGGAGGCTGCCGCGCAGCGCTGCGGCATTCTTGTTCAGCCCCAGCCCGATGACGATGGGATAGAGCAGCGACGTGGACGTGATCCGGATCGCCCCCCGCGACTAGACCGCCATGCCGTGCGCCACGGCCGCGTCCTCGATCATGGCGTCGGCGGCCTGCGAGCGCAGCGCCATCAGGGCCTCGGGCGAGGTCGGAAACTCCAGCACCTTGATCTCGCCGCGCCCCGCGGGCTGACAAGATTCGCGAGACACCTTCTGCAGCTTGGGCGTCCAGGACGCGCCCTTGATGGAAGCCACACGCTTGCCGCACAAGTCTTGCGGAACCGCCGGGACGTAGGCGCTGGAGGCCGTCACCACCAGCGATGCGCCCGTCTTCAGGTACGGAATGAAATCCACCAGGCGCGAGCGCTCCGGCGTGACGTAGAGAGCGGAAGCCACGGCATCGAAGCGATGCGCGCGCATGCCCAGGATGAGATCCGGGAAGCGCGTATCGACGAACACCGGCTTGAGGGAGAGCTTCGCGGCCAGCAGCCGCGAGAAATCGGCATCGAAGCCCGCCGGCGCGCCGTTGTCCAGGTATGCGTAGGGCGGGTAGGTGAGATCCGAGCCCACGGTCAGGCTGTCCGGCCTGATGGTCGGCGCAGCCGGGGCGGCGCCTGCGGCTCCCATCGCGCAAGCCGCGGCGACCCCTATGGCGAAGCGGCGTAGCGCCGGGATGGTACTGAGCATGGCAACCCCCACACAATGTCCTGGAAACCGCGGTGCAACGGTATTTCTCCGGTTTCGGGAGATGTTTCCGCGCCAGGATTGTTGAACAATTTTCAGGAATTCTGCTGCATGGCGGCAAAGCGGGGATATGGGGACTTTCCCTAGCGCTCCGGCCCCGTCGCGCGCGGCGGCGCCCGCGCAGGCCAGGCCCGGCCTGGGTATGATCTCCTCGCGGGCGGCGCGCAACGCGGCCCCGGAGCCCTGAGGAATCAATGGACTGGAATCACTTCACAGGCATAGGCGCCCGCCTGAAGCACGCCTTGCAGGAACTCGGCGGCCGGATCTTCGACGGCCTGACGCTCGACCAGGTCATTCTTTCGGCGGCCATCCTGATCGCGGCGTTCGCGCTGCGCTGGATATTCACCCGGACCCGCATCCACCGCATCGGGCTCTGGCTCCTGCGCGCCCGCACGCCGGCCGCGCAGGCGCTGGTGAAAGACGTCGCGCCGGCCGTGCGGTTCGTGCCCTTCGTCGCGGCGGCCTTCGCCATCTCGGGCATTCTGTCGCTGACGCCGGCGGCGCGCGGCTTCGTGTTCGATTTCAACCGGGCGCTGGTCGTCTTCACGCTTTTCTGGGCGCTGCTGGGCGCCATCCCCAGCATCTTCGCGGGACTGGAGGCGCGCAGCACCAGCCTGGGCGACGGCATGACGGGATGGATCGTGCGGGTCGCCCGCATCGTGACTTTCCTGCTGGGCGCGGGCATCATCCTGGAAATCTGGAATATCCACGTCGGCCCGGTGCTCGCCGGCCTCGGGCTGGTCGGCGCGGCGGTGGCCCTGGGTGCGCAGGACCTTTTCAAGAACCTCATCGCCGGCGTCTTCATCATCGGCGAACAGCGCTTCGAAAGCGGCGACTGGATCCGCGTGGACGGCGTGGTCGAAGGCACGGTGGAAATCATCGGCCTGCGCGCCACCACCGTGCGCCGCTTCGATCTGGCGCCGGTCATGGTGCCCAACTCCAAGCTCGCCGACAATGCGCTCATCAACTTCTCCAAGATGACCTACCGGCGCATCTCGTGGACCATCGGCCTCGAATACCGCACCTCCGTGGACCAGCTCCGGCGGATCCGCGACGACATCGAGGCCTACATCAAGGGCAGCGACGCCTTTGTCAGCGCGCCCGCCGCCCCCACCTTCGTGCGCATCGACAGCTTCGGCGATTCGTCCATCGACCTCATGGTCTATTGCTTCACCCGCACCACGAACTGGGGCGAGTGGCTGCAGATCAAGGAAACCTTTGCCTACGCCATCAAGAACATCGTCGAGGGCGCGGGCTCGGGCTTCGCGTTTCCCAGCCGCTCGCTGTATGTCGAAACCATGCCGTCCGGCGCCGAGGTGTTTCCCCTGCAGGCGCGGGCGCCGCAAACGGAACAGGCCGGCGATGCCGGACCCGTGCCCCCGCCGCCGCGAGGGCTACGGCCAGCGCCGGATACTTGAGAATTCGCATGCCGTGCTCCTCGGTCCTGCGGGCCACGCCGTTCAGGCCCTCGTTGCGCGGCCGAGCCAACTGAAAAAGCGCCTCGGACCCCGACGCGCGCCGTCTCCGGCGATAAGCGAGTGATCATTCAGCTCTGTGCCGAAATAGCGGGCGTGAATGTCGACGATCACCTCTCGGGCGTCGTCCCGTTCCGCGAGATAGCGCCGCGCCAGCTCGTCCAGCGGAAAGCGGTCCGGCCCGCCGATTTCCATCGTGCCGTTCACGGGCGCGCCCACGGCCAGATCGGCCAGCGCCGCCGACACATCGTCGGCGGCGACCGGCTGGATCAGCGCCGGCGACAGGCGCACTCCGCCATCCTCCGCGCCCGACTCGACGATGCTGCCGATGAACTCGAAGAACTGCGTCGCGCGCAGGATGGCATAGGGAATCTTCGACGCCTTGATGAGGTTTTCCTGCGCGACCTTGGCGCGGAAGTGCTGGATGGCCGACCCGACGGGCGAGACGATCGAGGGCGCGAGGCTTGCCCGGCGCGCCGTGGAGCCCGGCCGCGGCAACGCCGTCGCCCTCACCCGCGCCGGCCACGCGCTGGCCCATCTGGCGGGCGACCTCCCGGGCGGCATCGCCCTGCTGGAAAAGCGCTGGTGCTCAACCCGATCTCGCGGCCGCATGGTTCCTCGGCGCCTTCCTGCGGCTGTGGCACGGCGACACCGAGGCCGCCATCGAGCATTTCGCGCGCGCCATGCGCTTCAGCCCCCTCGACCCCGAGCTGTACCGGATGCAGGCCGGCATGTCCGCCGCCCACCTCTTCCCGCGCGACTTCGACGCGGCCTCGTCCTGGGTAGAAAAAGCCTGCCGCGCCGCCGACGCGCGCCGCGCCATGGACGCCCTGCTCCGCCTCGACCCCGGCCTGCGCAAGGCCGGCTTGCCGGCACAGGCTGGCGCATCGCGCCAGGCGGCAAAAAGGCTGCCCGAAGGCAGCCTTCTCCCGTGCGGCGGAGAAGCGCGCGTACCGGGTATGGGAGGGTCCGCGGCCTACACGTCGATATTGCCCGCCGACAGCGCGTGCGTCTCGATGAAGTTGCGGCGCGGCTCGACGTCGTCGCCCATGAGCGTGGTGAAGACTTCGTCGGCCGCGATGGCGTCCTCGATCTGCACGCGCAGCAGGCGGCGCACCTTGGGATCCATGGTGGTTTCCCAGAGCTGCTCAGGGTTCATTTCGCCCAGGCCCTTGTAGCGCTGCTTGGAAATGCCGCGCTCGGCTTCGCTGCGCAGCCAGGCCATGGCTTCGCGGAAGTCGGCCACGGTCTGTTCCTTGCGCTTGTCGCCCTCGCCGCGCGCGACGATGGAGCCGGGCAACACCTTGCCCGAGAAGCTCTGGGCCGCCTTGGACAGCACGGCGTAGTCGGAGCCGCCGATGAAGTCCGCGTCGATGATGCTGACGCGCACGTTGCCGTGGTGCATGCGCCGCACCGAGAGGCGGTGCCTTTCGGTAACGGGGTCGAACTCGGGCACCACTTCCACGCCGTTGCCCGAGACCGGGTCGCGCATGGCGGCCTTCAGGCGTTCGGCGGATTCGGCCGTGGCCTGTTCGGAATCCAGGTTGATCTCCACGCCCTCGGCCATGGCCGACAGGGCCGCCACGTCGAACACGCGCGACAGGCGGCCGATGACGCCGTCGGCGGCCACGTACTGGCGCGCCAGCTCGGCCAGCTCCTCGCCGCGGATGATGTTGCCGCCCGAGATGATCTCGGCCTCCTTCAGCGAGAGCTGCAGCATGAACTGCGCTTCTTCCGCGTCGTCCTTCAGGTAGCGCTCCTCGCGGCCGACCTTCACCTTGTACAGCGGCGGCTGGGCGATATAGACGTAGCCGCGCTGCACCAGCTCGGGCATCTGGCGGTACAGCAGCGTGAGCAGCAGGGTGCGGATGTGCGCGCCGTCCACGTCCGCGTCGGTCATGATGATGAGGCGGTGATAGCGCAGCTTGTCGATGTTGAAGTCCGGGCCGATGCTGGTGCCCAGGGCCGTGATCAGCGTGGCGATCTGCTCGCTGGCGATGAGGCGGTCGAAGCGCGCCTTCTCCACGTTGAGCACCTTGCCGCGCAGCGGCAGCACGGCCTGGAACTTGCGGTCGCGGCCCTGCTTGGCCGAGCCGCCCGCCGAGTCGCCCTCCACGATGTACAGCTCGCACAGCGCGGGGTCTTTTTCCTGGCAATCGGCCAGCTTGCCGGGCAGGCCGGCGCCCTCCAGCACGCTCTTGCGGCGGGTCATTTCGCGCGCCTTGCGCGCCGCTTCGCGCGCGCGGGCGGCTTCGATAATCTTGCCGCACAGCGCCTTGGCGTCGTTCGGGTGCTCGAGCAGCCAGGTTTCCAGCGTGCGGGCCACGGCCTCTTCCACCGCGGGACGCACTTCGCTGGACACCAGCTTGTCCTTGGTCTGGCTGCTGAACTTGGGCTCGGGCACCTTCACCGACAGCACGCAGGCCAGGCCCTCGCGCATGTCGTCGCCGGACGTTTCGACCTTGGCCTTCTTGGCCAGCTCGTTGTCGACGATGTACTTGTTGATGATGCGCGTCATGGCCGCGCGCAGGCCCGTCAGGTGCGTGCCGCCGTCGCGCTGCGGAATGTTGTTGGTGAAACACAGCACGCTTTCGCTGTAGCTGTCGTTCCACTGCATGGCCACTTCCACGCCCACCGGCACGCCGCCGGCCGACGATTCGGTGGATACCGCGAACACGTTGGGGTGCAGCACGGTCTTGCTGCGGTTGATGTACTCCACGAAGCCCTTCACGCCGCCGGAGAAGGCGAAGTTCTCTTCCTTGCCCTGGCGCTGGTCGATCAGGCGGATCTTCACGCCATTGTTCAGGAACGACAGTTCCCGCAGGCGCTTGGACAATATCTCGTAGTGGTACTCGATATTGGTGAAGATGATGGGGTCGGCCAGGAAGCGCACCTCGGTGCCGCGCTTGTCGGTCGTGCCCGTGACCGTCAGGGGCGCCACGCGCTCGCCCTGGCGGAACTCCATCTGGTGCACCTTGCCGTCGCGGCGGATGGTCAGGCGCAGCCATTCCGACAGCGCGTTCACGCAGGACACGCCCACGCCGTGCAGGCCGCCGGACACCTTGTACGAGTTCTGGTCGAACTTGCCGCCCGCGTGCAGCTCCGTCATGACGATTTCGGCGGCGCTGCGGTGGAATTCGTCATCCTTGTGGATGTCGGTCGGAATGCCCCGGCCGTTGTCGCTCACCGAAATGGAGTTGTCGGTGTGGATGGTGACGACGATGTCGTCGCAGTAGCCGGCCAGCGCCTCGTCGATGGCGTTGTCCACCACCTCGAACACCATGTGGTGCAGACCCGTGCCGTCGGAGGTGTCGCCGATGTACATGCCGGGGCGCTTGCGTACTGCCTCCAGCCCCTTGAGCATCTTGATCGAATCGGCGCCGTAGCCGTTGTTCTCGGGAGTGGTGTTCTGCTGATCTGACATGTGGATATCGATAAGGCTTTAAAGAGCGGCCTGGCGGCCGGACCGCTCGCGGCCGGCAAAGGCCCGCGAGCGGCGCAAATCCGCGTTGCGGCGGATCAGATGCGCATGGGCATCACGACGTATTTGAATTCGTCGTCTTCGGGCAGGGTGATGAGCGCGGACGCGTTCGCATCGGGCATGACCGACCACTTCACGTTGTCCACCTTGACGTTGGCCAGCACGTCGAGCAGGTAGCCGACGTTGAAACCCACGTCCAGCGGCTCGTGGCCGTAGTCGATGTCGATCTCTTCCTGGGCCTCTTCCTGCTCGGCGTTGGAGGAGGAGATCTTCATCTGGTTCTGCGCCAGCTGCAGGCGCACGCCCTTGAACTTGTCGGTGGTCAGGATGGCGGCGCGCTGCAGGCTGCCCTGCAGGGCCTCGCGGCCCACCAGGAAATGGCGGGTGTACGTGGTGGGAATCACGCGCGTGAAATCGGGGAACTTGCCCTCGACCAGCTTGGACACGAGCTCCACGTCGCCGAAGCGGAAGCGGATCTGGCCCGGGGCCACGTCGATCGAAACCGGCTCGTCGGAGTCCTCCAGCAGGCGCTGCATCTCGAGCACCGTCTTGCGCGGCACGATGACTTCGTGGCGTTCGCTGATGCCGTCGGCCGCCGTGGAGCAATGCGCCAGGCGATGGCCGTCAGTGGCCACGGCGCGCACGCGGCCGGGTTCGAACACCAGCAGCATGCCGTTCAGGTAGTAGCGGATGTCCTGCTGGGCCATGGCGAAGTGCACCATGTTGAACAGGTGGCGCAGGGTGCGCTGCGGCATGGTCAGCGAGACGTCCCATTGCTCGGGCTGGGCCACGGTGGGAAACTCGCTGGCGGCCAGCGTCTGCAGCGCGAAGCGGCTCTTGGCCGACTGCACGGACAGCTTGTTGCTGGCCAGCGCCAGCTTCACGTCGCCGGTGTCGGGCAGCGCCTTCAGGATGTCGAGCAGCTTGCGCGCCGACACGGTGGTGGACTCGTTCTCCGCGCCCACGCCGAAATCTGCATGCGTGGTGATCTGCACCTCGAGGTCGGTTGCGATGAACGCGACCTTGTTGCCTTCCTTGCGCATCAGGATGTTCGCCAGGATGGGCAGGGTATGGCGTCTTTCGACGATGCCCGCCACAGTCGACAGCGGTTTCAGCAATGCATCGCGTGTGGTTTGTACGAGTTGCATGTTCATCCTTTTAGAGTTTGTTCCAACACGTGCAGGGTATGGTTCAGTTCCGCTTGCTTGGCGCGGGCATCGGAAATCTTGCGCACGGCGTGCAGCACCGTGGTGTGGTCCCGTCCGCCGAAGAGATCGCCGATTTCAGGCAGGCTTTTCTGGGTCAGCTCCTTCGCCAGGTACATGGCGACCTGGCGCGGCAATGCGATATTGGCGGGCCGGCGTTTCGAGTACATGTCGGCCACCTTGATCTTGTAGAAGTCGGCGACCGTCTTCTGGATGTTCTCTACCGTGATCTGGCCGTTGGACACGGACAGCAGGTCTTTCAGGGCCTCCTTGCAGACGTCCACCGTCAGCACGTCGCGGCCGTGGAAGCGCGCGTAGGCGAGCACCTTGCGCAGCGCGCCTTCCAGCTCGCGCACGTTGCTGCGCAGGTGCTTGGCGATGAAGAACGCCACCTCCTCGGGCATGGGCACGCCCTCGGATTCGGCCTTGCGCAACAGGATCGCCACCCGCATTTCGAGTTCGGGCGGCTCGATCGCCACGGTGAGCCCGGAATCGAAGCGCGAAATGAGCCGGCTGTCGATACCGGACAGCTCCTTGGGATAGGTGTCGCTGGTGATGATGATCTGCTTGCGCTGCGCCACCATCGCCTCGAAGGCGTAGAAGAACTCTTCCTGCGTGCGGTTCTTGCCCGAGAAGAACTGGATATCGTCGATGAGCAGCAGGTCGAGCGAGTGGTAATAGCGCTTGAAGTCGTCGAACGCCTTGCGCTGGTAGGCCTTCACCACGTCGGACACGTACTGGTCGGCGTGCACGTAGCGCACGCGCACGCCCGTGCCCGCCGCCACCATGGCGTTGCCGATGGCGTGGATGAGGTGGGTCTTGCCCAGGCCCACGCCGCCGTACAGGAACAGCGGGTTGTAGGACGTGCCGGGGTTTTCCGCCACCTGCAGGGCGGCCGCGCGCGCGAGCTGGTTGGCCTTGCCGGTAACGAAGTTCTCGAAGGTGAGATCGGTGTTCAGGCGCGAGCGCTCGTACACGATATTGGCCGCGTCGGCCGTCACCGCGGCGGCGGCCGACATGGCTGGGGCCGGGGCGGCAGGCTGCGGGGCGGGCGCCGGCGCAGCCGCGTGCGCGGAGGGTGCGGTTGCCGGCGGCGGCTCGGCCGGCGCGGCGGCCGGGCGCACGGGCGCCACCGGCATGCGCGGCGCGGCGCCGTGCGAGGGCAACTCGAACTGCACCTGCACCGGACGCTCGTACCACTCGGCGGCCAGGGCCTCGATCTGGTGGGAGAAGTTCTTGCGCACCCAGTCCAGCTTGAAGCGGTTGGGCGCGGCCACGCGCAGCACCGCCTGCGTTTCGTCATACGCAAGCGGGACCAGCGGTCTTATCCACGCGCTGATTTGTTGGGGGGGGAGTTCCTGCTCAAGACGACTGACGCAGGTCTGCCAGAATTCTTTCATGTCGCTCTTGTTCAAACCTCGATTCTACCTTGCCCGGGCAGGGGTTATCCACAGGGAGCGACATGGACGCCCCGGATCCAGGGGCATAACTGTTTGACAAGACAGGGAAAACTTGCTGAAATGGTGGGCTTTTCCGAATTCTGTCTGTCAGAAGGTTCACAGAAAGCCCGGATCCACTTTCGCCCGGCGCGGCGCGCGCCTGGTGCACATGCGCCAGGATGTCATGCCAAAATGCCTGCCGGCTGCCATGCCTGCAGCTCATTTGCCCGGGTGCATTTTCCACGGTTTCTGGCTGGGTGCCGCCCGCCAGGCCGGCTTGGCGAAAACGGTGGTTGCGAGGCTTTGCTGATATGGCCGCCCGGGATTTTCCCGGCAGAAAGCCCCGTCTGGATGTTTCGCGCCCTTGCCCCGTTTGCCGGGCGCGCCCGCTTCCAGATACCCGCTTTCGACGCGGCCTGGAACCCTCCGGGCAGGTCCTTCTGACTTTTGTTCTTTTTGTGGATCGTCCATGAAACGTACCTACCAGCCTTCCGTCACCCGCCGCAAGCGCACCCACGGCTTTCGCGTGCGCATGAAAACCCGCGCTGGCCGCGCCATCCTGAGCGCCCGCCGCGCCAAGGGCCGCAAGCGCCTGGCCGTCTGAGCCCGGCTTTCCGGTTTCCGGAAACCCGGCTTGCGCGCGGACCGGCAGGCTTGCCCGAGCACTCGCAATCCCGTCCAGGCGCCGCGCCGGCGCCCCGCGCACCGGCCGCAGCCGTCTTGCAGCCCATGTCGCGCCCCACGCTACCGCCGCAGGCGCGGCTGCATCGCCCCTCCGAGTTCGCTTCCGCGCTGAAAGGCCGGCGGCTGGCCCGAGGGGCTTTGTTCGTCGTAACCGCCGCGCCCCCGGCGCCGGCAGAGGGCGAAGCGCCCCACGCCCGGCTGGGCATGGTGATCGCCAAGCGCTATGCCGCCCGCGCCACCACGCGCAACGCCCTCAAGCGGGTCGTGCGCGAGGCGTTCCGCCACCAGCGGGCCCGCCTGCCGGCGCGGGATTACGTGGTGCGCCTGCATGGCAAAGTCGCCCCCGGCTCGCTCACCGCCCTGAAACAGGCGGCACGCGCCGAAGTGGACGCTCACTTTGAACGGATCGCGCGATGATCAGGGCTTTGCTCATCGCGCCGATCCGGTTCTACCGGTTCTTCCTCAGTCCCTGGGTCGGCCGGCAGTGCCGCTACACCCCGACCTGCTCGGCGTACGCGATCGAAGCCATCGAACGGCACGGCGCGCTGAAGGGGCTGTGGCTGGCCGTCCGGCGCATCGGACGCTGCCACCCCTGGTCGCCCGGCGGGCTGGACCCGGTTCCGCCCGCGCCGGGAACCAACGAGCCGCAGTGCTGTTCCCACCGCCACCGCACCCGGCATGAATGACGCTAAACTGGCGGGCTTTGCTGGCCCGTACTTACTTCAGTAGGCACCATGGATATCCGACGAACCGTCCTCTGGATGATCTTTTCCTTCTCGCTGTTGCTCCTCTGGAACAACTGGCAGATCCATAACGGCAAGCCGTCGCTGTTCGGCCCGACGCCGGCGGCCAGCACCAAAGCCGACACCGCCGCCGACCAGAACAACGGCGGCAGCGCCACGCCTTCGGTGCCCAGCGCGCCGGCTTCCGGCACGCCCTCCGCCCCGGCCTCGACGGTGCCCGGCGCCGCGACGGCAGCGTCCGCGCAGTCCGAGCAGGTGGTCGTCACGACCGACGTGCTGCGCCTGACCTTCGACACCCAGGGCGCCCAGCTGGTGCGCGCCGAGCTGCTGAAGTACCCGGCCACCGGCCATGCCGACCAGCCCACCGTGTTGCTGGACCGCTCCGGCGGCCTGACCTACGTGGCCCAGACGGGCGTGGTGGGCGCCCCCAACGGCCAGAGCTTCCCCACTCACATGACGCCCTTCCGCGTCGTGTCCACCGAGCGCGAACTCAAGGGCGACAGCCTGGCCGTGGCGTTCGAGGCCGAATCGGGTGGCGTCAAGGTCACCAAGACCTTCACCCTGCACCGCGGCCGCTACGATATCGACGTGCGCCACGACCTGGCCAACCTGGGCGCCGCCCCCGTCACTCCCGCGGTGTACCTGCAGCTCGAACGCGACGGCAACGATCCGGCCGATACCTCCAGCTTCTATCACACCTTCACCGGCGTGGCCGTCTATTCGGAACAGGACAAGTTCCAGAAGATGACCTTCGCCGATATCGAAAAGAACAAGGCGCACTACATCAAGCAGGCCGACAACGGCTGGATTGCCGTGGTGCAGCACTACTTCGCCACCGCCTGGGTGCCGCCGGAAGGCAAGCAGCGCAACAACGAAGTGCTGCAGGTGCAGAAGAACCTGTACGCAGCCCGCACGGTGGAGGCCGTGGGCGAGATCGCTCCCGGCGCCTCGGCCAGCGTCGACGCCCACCTCTGGGTCGGCCCGCAAGACCAGAAGGCCATGGCCGCGCTCGCGCCCGGCCTCGAACTGGTGGTGGACTACGGCTGGCTCACCATCATCGCCAAGCCGCTGTTCGCGCTCATGACCTGGCTGCATTCCCTGCTGGGCAACTGGGGCTGGACCATCGTGGCCCTCACGGTGCTCATCAAGGCGCTGTTCTATCCGCTGGCCTCGGCCAGCTACCGCTCCATGGCCCGCATGAAGCAGGTGGCTCCGCGCCTGCAGGCCCTGAAGGAAAAGTACGGCGACGACAAGCAGAAGCTCAACGCCGCCATGATGGAGATGTACCGCACCGAGAAGATCAATCCGCTGGGCGGCTGCCTGCCCATGCTGGTGCAGATTCCGGTGTTCATCTCGCTGTACTGGGTGCTGCTGGCCAGCGTCGAAATGCGCGGCGCGCCCTGGATCCTGTGGGTGCACGACCTGTCCGTGCGCGACCCGTACTTCATTCTGCCGGCCGTCATGATGGCCACCATGTTCCTGCAGATCAAGCTGAACCCCACGCCGCCCGATCCCGTGCAGGCCAAGGTCATGATGATCATGCCGCTGGTTTTCGGGGGAATGATGTTCTTCTTCCCGGCGGGCCTGGTGCTCTACTGGTGCGTGAACAACACGCTGTCCATTCTGCAGCAGTGGTCCATTACCCGGTCCATCCAGCGCAAGACGGAAGCCGCGGCCAACCGCTGACCCACTTTCCCGCAAGCAAGAAGCCGGCCCGGTGCCGGCTTTTTTGCGTCCTTTGCGCGGCGCCGTGGCGCGATATCAATAGTTAATATTTATCAAACCTAGGGAATCAATCAACTTCACAACGCAACATCGCACTTCTACTATGGGTCCGTGCTCTTTTCCGCGCCCGCCGCGCCGGACGCGCATATGCCGTCTCCAGCCCCCGGCGAGATCTCTACCGCAACCGAGAAGGAAATCGCGATGACCGACAAGAAACCCCTGACCACCGCTTCCGGCGCCCCCGTGGCCGACAACAACAACACGCTCACCGCCGGTCCGCGCGGGCCCGCCCTGCTCCAGGACTTCTGGCTGATCGAGAAGCTGGCCCACTTCGACCGTGAACGCATCCCGGAGCGGGTGGTCCACGCCAAGGGTTCCGGCGCCTACGGCACCTTCACCGTCACCAACGACATTACGCGCTACACCCGCGCCAGTATCTTTTCCAAGGTCGGCAAGCAGACCCCGCTCTTCCTGCGCTTTTCCACCGTGGCGGGCGAACGCGGCGCGGCCGACGCCGAGCGCGACGTGCGCGGCTTCGCCATCAAGTTCTACACCGACGAAGGCAACTGGGATCTGGTCGGCAACAACACCCCGGTGTTCTTCATCCGCGACCCGATGAAATTCCCCGACTTTATCCACACCCAGAAGCGCGATCCGCGCACCAACCTGCGCAGCGCCACCGCCGCCTGGGATTTCTGGTCGCTCAGCCCCGAATCGCTGCATCAGGTCACCATCCTGATGAGCGACCGCGGCATTCCGGCCAACCTGCGCCAGCAACACGGTTTCGGCTCGCACACGTTCAGCTTCGTCAACAAGGACAACGAGCGCTTCTATGTCAAATTCCACTTCAAGTCACAGCAAGGCATCGCCTGTCTGACTGACGAAGAAGCCGCCCAGGTGGTGGCGCACGACCGCGAGAGCTCGCAGCGCGACCTGTACGAGAACATCGAGCGCGGCAATTTCCCGCGCTGGACGCTGAAAGTGCAGATCATGCCCGAGGCGCAGGCGGCCACCTACCGCATCAATCCCTTCGACCTCACCAAGGTCTGGCCGCATGCCGACTACCCGCTCATCGAGGTGGGCGTGCTCGAGCTCAACCGGAATCCCGAGAACTATTTCGCCGAAGTGGAACAGGCCGCCTTCACGCCGGCGAACGTGGTGCCGGGCATCGGATTTTCGCCGGACAAGATGCTGCAGGGCCGCCTTTTCTCCTATGGCGACACGCACCGCTACCGCCTGGGCATCAACCACCACCAGATTCCGGTCAACGCCCCGCGGTGTCCGTTCCACAGCTATCACCGCGACGGCGCCGGCCGCGTGGACGGCAACGGCGGCGGCACGCTCAACTACGAACCCAACAGCTTCGGCGAATGGCGCGAAACGCCCTCGGCGGCCGAGCCGCCGCTGGCGCTGGACGGCCAGGCCGCCGACCGCTGGAACCACCGGGAAGACGACGACTACTATTCCCAGCCCGGCGCCCTCTTCCGCCTGATGACGCCCGAGCAGCAGGAGCGGCTGTTCGGCAACATCGGCCGCCACATGGCCGGCGTGCCCGAGGAGATCCAGCGCCGCCAGCTCGAACACTTCCGCAAAGCCGATCCGGCCTATGCGGAAGGCGTGGCCCGTGCCCTGGGCCTGAAGCCGTAGGCGGCCCGGTTCAAGGGCAGCCGGCGCGCTCCGAGAGCACGCGGTCGATCAAGCCCCATTCTTTCGCCTCTTGCGGCGTCATGAAGCGGTCGCGGTCGAGCGCGCGCTCCACCTCCTCGTAGGTGCGCCCGCAGTGTTCCGCGTACAGGCGTGTGATGCGCTGCTTGGTCTGCAGGATTTCCTCGGCGTGGATGAGGATGTCCGAAGCCTGCCCCTGCACGCCGCCCAGCGGCTGGTGCACGTGGAGGCTGGCGTTGGGCAGCGCCACGCGCTCGCCGGGCGCGCCCGCCATCAGCAGGAACGACCCCATGGACCGCGCCGTGCCCATGCACAAGGTGTGCACCGGCGGCTTGATGTACTGCATGGTGTCGTACATGGCCAAGCCGCTGGTGATGACCCCGCCCGGCGAATTGATGTACAGGTGAATGGGCTTGTCCGGATTCTCGGCCTCCAGGAACAGCAGTTGCGCGCACACGCTGGCGGCCACCACATCGTTGACTTCGCCGGTCAGGAAAATGATGCGCTCCCTCAGGAGGCGCGAATAGATATCGTAGGAACGATCCCCGCGGCTCGATTGCTCGACCACCATGGGTATGTACTGCAACAGGCCGCTCATGCCATGCCTCGTTCGGGAAAGAAGTCTGGAGCGCGCAAGCCCTAGGCGGCGCGCATGAATGCGTAGGCGCCGTCGTTGGCCGCTTCCGGCCGCCCTGCCCCTTCCGCGGCCCGCGCCTGGTGAATGATCGTCAGCGCCGTGCCGCCCGCCTCGTTGCCGCGGATGCGCAGCGTGACCTCGCTTTCCAGATGGGGCGGCAATTCGTCGCGCAGGCGGTAGCGCACCTCTTCGCCGGGCACCGCCGACACCGATTCGGCCTGAGCCAGGGCCTTCGAAGGCAGCCATTGCTCGCGGAACTCGGCAATGCTGATGGCGCGCCACACCTTTTCCGGCGGCGCATCCAGCTCGTATTCCTGCACCAGCTCGACGGACAGCCCGCCGCTTTCGATATCGATGTCGCTCATTGGTCCATTTCCTTGAGTAGCGTCCTGAGGGCATCCACGCGCGCCGGCCAGTAGCTGCGGTACCGGTCCAGCCAGCGGATCAGCAGCGCCATGCCCTGCGGATCCACTTCGTAGTTCACGAAGCGGCCCTGGCGTTCCTCGCGCACGAGCCCCGCCTCCCGCAGCACCGACAGGTGCTGCGACATGGCCGGCTGGCTGATCTGCATGCCCGCGCGCAGCGCCGTGGCATTCATGCTGCCCGCCGCGAGCTTGTCGAAGATGGCGCGGCGGGTAGGGTCGGCAAGCGCCTTGAATATTGCGTTTTCCGTCATGCCAATACATTAGTCAATACTTATGTATTTGGCAAGCGCGTTCTGCCGCCAGTCAGGATGCCGCCGCTTGCTCGCCGACGTGGATGCCCAGGCCGGACCGCCCCGGCGCCAGGTCCGCCCGCAAGGCCAGCGACGGAATCTCGTAGGCGCCGCCGTTCTGCCTGCGGAAAGGAATGGGAGCCGTCGTCCACATCGAATCCAGCCGCTGCCCCAGCTCGGCGCGGACTCGGGCAAAGCGCGCCCCGTCCATGCGGCCGGCGCGATAGACCGCGAAGGGCGGCAGCACCTGGAAGCCCGGATAGAACAGCGTGCCGTGCTGGATCGGAAACAGCAGGTCGCCGATGGGGCCGTTGATGCCGCGCGGCGCATAGTGCGATTCCCAGCCCCCGGCCGTCACCACCAGCATGGCGCGCTTGCCCGCAAGCGTGCCCTCCCCGTAGCGGTCGCCCCAGTGGGTGTCCGAATGCTCGCCCACGCCGTAGGCAAAGCCGCAAGCGTAGACGCGCTCGACCCAGCCCTTCATGATGGCCGGCATCGAGAACCACCACAGCGGAAACTGCAGGATCAGGGCGTCCGCCCAAAGCAGCTTCTCCTGCTCGCGCGCGATGTCCGCGCGCTGCATGCCGGTTTCGTAGGCGCGGCGCGCATCCTCCGACGGGTCAAAGCGCGCCGAAGCGCGCGGGGCCAGGCTGTCGCCCGCATCCAGCACGGCCTTCCAGCCCATGGCGTACAGGTCGGAAACCTCCACCTCATGCCCGTTGCCGCGCAGGCGGGACACGGCAAAGTCCCTCAGCGCGCCGTTGAGAGAACGCGGCTCGGGGTGGGCATAGACCAGCAGGACTTTCATGATGTGCTCCAGAGAAGATCGAGAGACACACGATAGGTTTTCCACAGGTATAGTTGAAATAGATATCCACAATGCTTGATATTGCCATGGACAATATATTGAGGCGGCTCGACCTCAATCTGCTGGTCACCCTGGACGCCCTTCTGGCCGAACACAACGTGACGCGCGCCGCGCAGAAACTGCATCTGGCGCAGCCCACCGTCAGCCTGCAGCTCGCGCGGCTGCGCGATGTGTTCTCCGACCCCCTGCTGCTGCCCGGGCCGCGCGGCATGCGCCCCACCGCACGCGCCGACGCGCTGCGCGAACCCCTCAGGCTGGCGCTCGAATCGCTCGCGCACGCCGTCTCGCCCGCCCGGGCATTCGACCCCGCCACCGCCCGCCACACCTGGCGCGCCGCCGCGTCCGACTACGCCGAGTCCACTATCCTGCTTCCCGCCCTCGAAGCCCTGCGCCGGGCCGCGCCGCATGCGCGGCTGGCCATCGTGGAGCTCGCGCCCGCCCGGCTCGCGCGCCAGGCGGAAGAGGGCATCGTCGACCTGGCGTTTCACATCCGTCAGAGCGCGCCGCCGGGCCTGCGCCAGAAACTGCTGTTCGAAGAGCGCTACGTGCTTGCCGGCCGCGCCGGCCATCCGCGCCTGAAACGCAGGCCGACCCGCGCGCAGTTCTGCAAGCTGGATCACGTTGTGGTGTCGCCCGAGGGCGGCGGCTTCCAGGGCCCCACGGACGCGGCGCTCGCCCGGCTGGACCTGCAGCGCCCGCGTCGCCCTGTCGGTGCCGCACTTTCTGTTTCTCGCGGCCGTGCTGGCGCACACCGATCTGGTCGCCATGGCGCCGGAACGGCTGGTGCGCGGCAATCCCGCGCTATGCGTGGTGGACGCGCCGGTGGAGGTGCCCGGCTTTCAAATGCTCATGCTCTGGCCCGAGCGCGTGCACCGGGATCCGGCGCACCAGTGGCTGCGCGATCACATCGCGCAAGCCTGCGCGTCCCGTAAAGGGGAAAAGGGCAGGCGCGGAACCGCGCCGGATGCCTAACGGTGCGCCGCGGCGGCTCCCGCGGGGGGCGAGGCGATGGCGGGCGTGGGCGAAGCCAGCGCCAGCATCGCCAGCAGCAGGGCCACGCCGACGGCGGCAGCGGCCTTGAGCAGGCGGTCATGCAGGGCTGGAGGCAAGCGCATGGTATGTCCCGGAGTTGGCGGCGAGGCTTCATTATGGGAACGGCAGCCGCCCGCGCCAACGAAGTTGTGGAAGTTAGATCAGAGCTTCACGTCATAAGGCCGCGCCCAGCCCGGCGCCCGGTTATCCGCCTGTGCGAAGCTTCTTTCAGGGTTGGCGCGCCCTAGCGCTGCATCCCCCAGCGCCGGACGGTCAGGCGTTCCAGCGTATTGAAGCCCAGCCCCTCCACCAGCAGGCCGATGATAACCACCGCGGCCAGGCCGGCGAAAACCCGGTCTGTGTACAGCTCGTTGCGGTTCTGGAAGATGTACCAGCCCAGCCCGCCCTGGCCGCTGGACGCGCCGAACACCAGCTCGGCGGCGATCAGCGTGCGCCAGGCGAATGCCCAGCCGATCTTCAGTCCGGCCAGGATGGCGGGCAGGGCGGCGGGCACCAGGATGTGGATAACGTAGCGCAGGCCCGTCAGCCCGTAATTGCGCCCCGCCATGCGCAGGGTGTCCGACACGCCCAGAAAGCCCGCATAGGTATTGAGCGCCAGGGGCCACAGCACCGAATGCACCAGCACGAAGGCCAGGCTGCCCTGGCCCAGGCCGAACCACAGCAGGGCCAGGGGCAGCAGGGCAATCGCGGGCAGCGGATTGAACATGGCGGTCAGCGTGGCCAGCAGGTCGCGCCCCAGGCGCGTGGACACGGCCAGCGTCGTGAGCGCGAAGGCCAGCGCCACGCCTGACAGATAGCCTTGCGCCAGCACGCGCAGCGACTGGCCGGCCCGCGCCGCGAGCTCGCCGCTGGCCAGCCCTTGCGCGAAGGCCCGCGCCGTCTGCCAGGCGCCCGGCAGCAGGAGATCGTTGTCCGCCACGCGGGCCGCGATTTCCCAGGCCAGCGCAAGCGCGAGCAGAATGAGCAGCCGGCGCAGGCCCGCGTGGCCCCACAGCCGTTCATGCCAGGGCAGGGGGGCCGGCGCGGCCAGCTCGGGCAGCTCCGGCAATTCATATTCGATGTCCGGACGTCCCGACGCCGGTTGAGCCAGTGACGACATGGACGCCTCCTCAGGCGGCGCGCCGCGCCAGGGGTGCGGCAGCCGGCTCGAACAACAGATCATGCACGCGCCGGACCGCGGACTGGAACGCGGCCGATCCCTGGCTGTGCATGCCGTAGGCATGGGCGTTGAGTTCCGCGCGCACGCGCCCGGGATGCGGCGACAAGAGCAGCACGCGGCTGCCCACCACCAGCGCTTCTTCGATCGAATGCGTGACGAACAGCAGCGTGAATTTCACTTCGTCCCAAAGCGCCAGCAGCTCTTCCTGCATGCGCCGGCGCGTCAGCGCGTCCAGGGCCGCGAACGGCTCGTCCATGAGCAGAATGCGCGGCTGCATGGCCAGCGCCCGCGCGATCGCCACGCGCTGCTTCATTCCGCCCGACAGCGTATGGGGATAAGCCTGTGCAAAAGCCGACAAGCCCACTTTTTCCAGATAGTGCGTGGCGCGTTCCCGGGCCTCGCGCCGGCCCAACCTGCGCGACGCCACCAGCGGAAACGCAACGTTCTCCAGCACGGTCTTCCATGGCGGCAGCTGGTCGAACTCCTGGAACACCACGATGCGGTCGGGCCCCGGGCCGCGCACCGCCTTGCCGTCCAGCTCGATGGCACCCAGCGCCGGCTTGATGAAGCCCGCGACGGCCTTGAGCAGCGTCGACTTTCCGCAGCCCGAAGGCCCCAGGAGTATGTAGCGTTCCGCGTCCAGCACGTCGAAACTCACCTCGTGCGTGGCGCGCACGCGCCGCTGCGGCGTCTTGTAATCGATCGACACCTTATCCACACGCAGCAGCGGCGCGGGATTTCCACCGTTATCCACAGCCCGGGCGTTCGCTTCGCGCATATCAGCTTCCTTGCGCCGTCAACGCATCATCGAAGAAATAGTCGCGCCAGCTCGACGGCGCATTGCGGATCGCGCCCACCTTGTGCATGAACTCGGCCAGCAGAAAAGTGTTCTGCGGCTCCAGCTTGAACTGCACGTCCGGATTGCGGATGACCTTGACCAGGAAATCCCGCTCGAGCTTGGCACCCGTCACCCGCAGATAGATATCGGCCGCCTGCTCGGGATGCGACGAGGCGAACTCGGCCGCTTCCTTGAGCGCCGACTGGAAAGCCCGGTATGTCTTGGGATTCTCGCTGCGGAACTTCTCGGTGGCGAAAAGCACCGTAGAGCTGCTGGGGCCGCCCAGCACGTCATAGGAACTCAGTACGATGTGCGCCTGGGGGTTGGCGGCCAGCTCCTGTTCCTGGAACGGCGGATTGCCGAAATGGCCCGTTATCTCGGTGCCGCCCGAAATAATGGCGGCCGCTGCGTCCGGATGCGGCAGCGCCACCGATATCCGGTCCAGCTTGTTGTAGTGCTCGTTGCCCCAGAGCCTGGCCGACGCCAACTGCAGTACGCGCGACTGCACCGACACGCCCACCGCCGGCACGGCGATGCGGTCCTTGTCGGTAAAGTCCGCGATCGTCTTGACCTTGGGATTGTTGCTCACCAGGTAGTACGGAAAATTGCCCAGCGAGGCCACGCCCTTCACGTTCTGCTTGCCGCGCGTGCGGTCCCAGATCGTCAGCAGCGGACCCACGCCCGCGCCCGCGATATCCACTGCGCCGGAGAGCAGCGCCTCGTTGACGGCGGCGCCTCCCGACAGCTTGGCCCACTCCACCGAGATATCCACACCCTCGGCCTTGCCGTGCTTCTCGATCAGCTTCTGGTCGCGCGCCACATTGAGCAGCAGATACACGATGCCGTACTGTTCGGCAATGCGGATGCGGCCTTCGGCCAGGGCAGGCGAGGGCGCCGCCAATGCCAGCGCCAGCAGGGCCAGCGCCGCGCGCACGGCGCGATTACGAAGGGAGAAATGAATACGCATGGGTTTCCTTGAAAGTCAGCGGATCGGCGCGGCGCAAAAAAACGCGCTCAGAAAGGCTTGTCGCCTTCGATGGTGGTGCGGTACAGCTTGCGGCGCAGATGATCCGGCGTGCCCGCCGCCAGGTGGATCAGCGAGCGGTTGTCCCAAAACACCAGGTCGTGCGGCTGCCAGCGGTGGCGGTAGATGTGCTCCGGCCGCACGCTGTGCGCGAACAGCGCCTCCAGGATCTGGCGGCTCTCGTCTTCCGGCAGGCCCTCTATGCGCGTCGTAAAGCCTTCGCTCACAAACAGGGCCCGTTTGCCGTTCTCCGGATGCGTACGCACCACCGGGTGCGACACCTCCTGCACCTGCGCCAACTGCCGTGCGCTCAGGTTCGGGCGCCAATTCCCCTGCTTCTGGAGCTGACCGTACTTCGCCAGATAGGAATGCACGGCCGTGCGGCCTTCGATCGCGCTGCGCAATGCGGGCGGCAGCGTGTCATAGGCCAGGTGCATGTTGGCGAACAGCGTATCGCCGCCTTCGGCCGGCAGCTCCTGCGCGTGCAGCAGCGAACCCAGGCTGGGCAGCGGCTTGTACGAGATGTCGGAATGCCAGTACTTTCCCGCGTCGCCCAGCCCGATGGGTTTTCCATCCTCGACGATGTTCGACACCACCAGGATCTCCGGATGGCCCGGCAGGTGAAACTGGTGCAGCACGTGGATCATCAGCCTGCCGAACCGGCGGCTGAAATCGATGTGCTGCTGCGGAGTAATGCGCTGGTCGCGAAAGACCAGCAGATGATGATCCAGGTGCGCCTTGCGCACCCGCGCGAAATCTTCCGGGCTCAGCTCGCGGCCCAGGTCCAGGCCTATGATCTCCGCGCCCAGCGGTCCAGGCAGGGCGCGGATCTCGAACGACTGCGCGGGCGCCGCGAGGGGTTCCTCGTCTCGGCGCAGTACATTGCTTTGGGGCATCGGTCGCTCCTTTTGCGCTCGCGGCATGCGCGTGCGAATGTCGGGAAAGAACCGATTATGAAAAGCGCCACCCCCAATCTCAAACGAAGTTATCGGCTTGTCGACCAAGCTTCGTGTCATATAAGAAAGAATAAGGCCGCGGCGCCTTGCCGCGGCCTTATTCGCCCTGCATATAAGCAAAGACTCGCAAACGGCGGTTTCCCGGATCAGACCGCCGGCAGGTAGGCTTCCACCAGCTTCACCCAGTAGGTCGCGCCCACCGGCAGCAGCGCGTCGTTGAAATCGTAGTTCGGATTGTGTAGCTGGCACGGTCCCATGCCGTGATAGGTTTCGAGCCGGTGATCGCCGTCGCCATTGCCCAGGAACAGATACGCCCCCGGCACCTTTTCGAGATAAAAGGAGAAGTCTTCCGCGCCCATGAAGGGCGGCATGTCGCGCAGCACGTGCTGCGCGCCGAACGTCTGCTCGGCCACCCTGGCCGCGAACTCGGTTTCTTTTTCCCAGTTCACCAGCGGCGGATACGCGCGCACGAAATCCAGCTCGCCCGTGCCGCCGTATACCTGCGGCAGCGTCGTGGCGATGCGGCGCATGTCGGCCTCGATCTTGTCCAGCGTTTCCACGGTATACGTGCGCACCGTGCCGCGCAGCACCGCCTCGCCCGGAATCACGTTGTACGCATCGCCTGCGTGGATCTGCGTGATGGACAGCACGGCCTGCTCCAGCGGATTCTTGCTGCGGGAAATCACCGTCTGCAACGCATGCACCATATCGGCCGCCACGATGATCGGATCCACCGACGCATGCGGCTGCGCCGCGTGCCCGCCCACGCCGCGGATCACGATGTCCCAGCGGTTGCTCGAGGCCATGGTCGGCCCCGCCCGAAAGCCGAACTGGTTCACCGGCATGCCCGGCATATTGTGGATGCCGAACACCGCATCGCACGGAAAGCGCTCGAACAGGCCGTCCTCCATCATGGCGCGCGCGCCCGCGTTGCCGCCTTCCTCGGCCGGCTGGAAGATGAACACCGCCGTGCCGTCGAAATTGCGATGCGTGGCCAGATACTGCGCCGCGCCCAGCAGCATGGTGGTGTGCCCGTCATGTCCACAGCCGTGCATGCGGCCGCTGACGGTGGACTTGTGCGCGAACCGGTTGTGCTCCGGCATCGGCAGCGCATCCATGTCCGCGCGCAAGCCTATCGTCTTCTTGCCGCTGCCCGCGCGCAGAACGCCCACCACCCCGGTTTTCCCCAGGCCCGTGTGGACTTCCAGCCCCCATTTGCGCAGCCGCTCGGCCACCAGCGCGGAAGTGCGGGTTTCGTTGAACGCCAGCTCGGGATGGGCATGGATGTCGCGGCGCAATTCGGTGAGCTCGCCGTGCGCGCGCTCGATTTCGGCAATAGTCTTCATGGCTGTGGATAAGTTGGGTGCGAGATGGTTCGTTTTAGCACGCGTGCCGGCGGCTGAACATCGTCCTGTTCAGCCGCCCCGGGCCAGTATCTTGTACAGATGCGAGCGCGCGATACCCAGTTTCTCGGCCGCCTTTTTCTTGTTGCCTCCCGTTTCCGCGACGGCGCGCAACACCGCGTGGTAGGCGAGCTCGTCGAGCCGGCCCGTCCGGACCGGCGCCGGTGGAATTTCCGCTTCTCCCGCGGCATTGCGCTCGAAGTCCTGCACGCGCAGTTCTTCCATGTCGCAGAACACCAGCGCTTCCTCCACGCGCTGGCGGAGCTGGCGGACGTTGCCGGGCCAATCGCGGTTGGCCAGGTAGCGGATGACGTCGCCGCTGATGCGCGGCACCGGCATGCCATTGCGGCGGCAGAAACCGTGCACGAAGTGCTGCAGGAGCTCGGGAATGTCCTCGCGCCGATGGCGCAGGGCAGGGATGCGCAGCACGACGCCGCTCAGGCGGTAATACAGATCCAGTCGGAATCGCTCGGCGTCGATCAGCCCTTGCATGTGGCGGTTGGTTGCGGTGATGAGGCGGAAGTTCACCTGCCGCGATTCGCCGCCGCCCAGCGGCTCGATGCGGCGGTCTTCCAGAACACGCAGCAGCTTGACCTGCATCTCCAGGGGAATATCGCCCACCTCGTCCAAAAACAGCGTGCCGCCGCCGGCCTGTTCGATGCGTCCGCGCTGGCCGCGCCGGTTGCCTCCCGTGAAGGCCCCGGCTTCGTATCCGAACAGCTCCGCCTCGATGAGCGTCGCCGGCAGCGCGGCCAGGTTCAGGCTCACCAGCGGCGCCCCGCCATCGCCGTGGGCCGTGCGGTGAATGGCCTGCGCCACGAGTTCCTTGCCGGTTCCGCTTTCGCCCAGGACCAGCACCGGCACGTCCAGGTGCGCCACCGTCTCTATCTCGCGCCGCAGGCGCTGCATGGGCGCGCTGCGCCCGATCAGCAGGCCCGCCGCGCCATGGTCTGGCGTGTCGCTTTCCTGCTCGGCGCGGCGTTGGATCACCGTGCGCTGCATGCGGAACACGGCCTCGGGCTCTTTGAACAGAACCTGGCCGATGGCCCCCACGACTTCGTCCCCGCGACGGATGGGCAGCCGGTTCACCACCCGCGTCACCCCCAGCATGTGCTGCAGTTGCGCGATCTCCGCCTTGCCGGACCGCGCCACCTCCGGCAGGCGCGAGTTCGGGATCACCTTCGCGGCGGGCTGCCCAATCGCCTCGCCGCGTTTCAGTCCCAGGAAGCGCTCGTGGACTTCGCTGATGTAGCACATGCGTCCCTGGACATCCGCCACGGTCACCGCTTGATAGGGGTTGCTGATCATGAAGCCGAATATCTCGGTGGCGAAAGGCACCGCCGCGATGAAATCGAATAGAGGGCCCGCGCGCTCCGCGCGGCGCAGCAGCACGGCGCAACCGTCGCCCTGCGGACAGCCCAGCGCCAGGAACCGGCCCTGCTGGCCCGCGTCCACCTCGAAAAGGCGTTCGGCGCCGTCCCTGCCGACCGCGTTCCGCGCAGCCCCGGCGCAGGCATCCCGCACGGCCGCCTGGTCCGCGGCGCCCCGGCTCCAGACCACGCGCCAATCGCCGTCGAACACGACGATGCTCAGCTCCGCCCGTGTACTCAATGAGGACAACAGTGTCTCCTTTCTGTCCACACCTGTCTTTATTGAGAACAGTCTAATGTCATACGCCGGGAACCTCCAAGGGAAAACCGGGTTGGCACGTTCATTGCTTCAGGAGTGTACGCAATAAATACACATCTAGGAGTCTGCCATGTCCTGGCAACCGGAAGTCGACGAACTGCAATACCGCAAGAAACTGGCTATGAAGATGGGCGGGCCGGACAAGGTCCAACGCCACAAGGACGCAGGCAAGCTGACCGTGCGCGAACGCGTGGAGGCGGTGGCCGATGCGGACAGCTTCAACGAAATAGGCGTGCTGGCGGGCAGCGGCCAGTACGACGCCTCGGGCAAGTTGCTGGACTTCACGCCGTCGAATCTCGTCATCGGCCATGCCCGGATCCAGGGCAGGCCCGTCGTGCTCATGGGAGACGACTTCACGGTGCGGGGCGGCGCCAACGATGGCGCGGTCGGCGAGAAGCTCATCTATGCGGAACGCATGGCCGCAGACCTGCGGCTTCCCATCATCCGCCTGGTGGACGGCACGGGCGGCGGCGGTTCGGTGCGCAATATCGAGACCAAGGGCCACACGCTCATCCCCACCATGAAAGTCTGGCGGCACGTGGTGGAAAACATGACGCGGGTGCCGGTGGTGTCCCTGGCGCTGGGCTCGGTGGCGGGCATGGGCGCGGCGCGCGTCGCGGCCAGCCACTACTCGGTCATGGTCAAGGACACGTCCCAGCTCTTCAACGCCGGCCCGCCCGTCGTGGCGCGCACGGGCCAGATCGTCTCCAAGAACGAGCTGGGCGGCAGCCAGATCCATACGCGCAATGGCGTGGTGGACGACGAGGCCGACAGCGAGGAGGAGGCCTTCGAGCGCGCGCGGCGCTTTCTCTCGTATCTGCCGTCCTCGGTTTTCGAACTGCCTCCGCGCGGGCCCGCGCCCGCCGAGGCGGCCAACCAGGAATGGCTGCTTTCGGCCATCCCGCGCGACTCCCGCTCGGTCTACAAGATCCGCCCCATCGTCGAAGCGCTGGCCGACCCCGGCAGCTTCATGGAGATGGGCCGCAAATGGGGCAAGGCCCTGGTTACGGGATTGGCCCGTATAGACGGATGGCCCGTCGCCGTGCTTGCCAGCGACCCTTATCACTATGGCGGCGGCTGGGACCGCGCGACGGCCGAGAAACTGACGCGCTTCGTCGATCTTGCGCAGGCGTTTCACCTGCCCGTGGTGAATCTGGTGGACATTGCCGGATTCCAGATCGGCGTGGACGCCGAAAAATCGGGCGTGATGCGCTACGGCGTGCGCGCGCTGGCCGCCGTGTACCAGGCCACGGTTCCCTGGTGCTCCATCATCATCCGGCGCGCCTATGGCGTGGCCGCCGCGGCCCACCAGCACATGGGCCGCCACAACTTCCGCTATGCCTGGCCATCGGCGAACTGGGGCTCTCTTCCCATCGAGGGCGGCCTGGAAGTGGCCTACAAGGCCGAAATCGAAGGCGCCGACGATCCCGAACGCAAGCGCGCCGAAATCGAGCAGCGCGTGCGCAGCCTGACTTCGCCGTTCCGCAGCGCGGAAGCGTTCGTAATCGAAGACATCATCGATCCCCGCCAGACCCGAAACAAACTGGTGGATTTCGTCAACCTGACCGCCCGCCTGCGCGAGCCCGGCCAGGTCAGCTTCGGCATCCGTCCTTGAAGGCCAGACGCCGCACACCACGACAACGGGCCGTTTCGCCCGGCATATGGAGACTTCACATGTTTTCTCGCAGACACTGCGTCAGGTCGCTGGGCCTCGCCCTGCTCGCTGCCATGACAGGCGTCTTGCCGCCTGCGGCCGGCGCGGCCGACGCCAAGTGGCCTTCCAAGCCCATCACCATCATCGTGCCGTTTCCCGCGGGCGGCATGACCGACGTGCTGGCCCGCCGCATGGCCAAAGACATGAGCGACGCGCTGCATCAATCGGTGGTCGTGGAAAACCGCGCCGGCGCGAGCGGCCAGATCGGCACGCAATTCGTCGCGCGCGCCGAGCCCGACGGCTACACCCTGCTGGTCTCGGCCACGCATCACGTCATCAACCCCGCCGTGCGCGCCAATCTTCCCTATGACGCGCGCAAGGACTTCACCCCCCTGGCCTTGCTGGCCACCACGCCGAACCTGCTCGTCGTCAACAACAACGTCCCCGTCAATGACGTGCAGGGTTTCGTTGCGTACGCCAAACAGCGTCCAGGCGGCGTAATGTTCGGCTCTTCCAGCATCGGCGGAGCCACCCATCTGTCCGGCGAACTGTTCAAGCTCGAAACCGGCGCGCCGATGACGCACGTGCCGTACAAGGGGGCCTCGCCCGCGCTTACCGACCTGCTGGGCGGCCAGATCCCCGCGCTGTTCCATGACGTGATGACCATGGCGCCCTATGTGCGCGACGGCCGGGTCAAGGCGCTGGGCGTTACCTCGTCCAGGCGCAGCGCGGCCTTGCCCCAGGTGCCCACTATCGCGGAGCAGGGCGTTCCGGGTTACGAGGCCATCACCTGGATCGGCTTCTACGGGCCGGCCGGCCTTGCTCCGGCCATCGCCGCACGGCTCAATGAGCTCGCCCGCGCCAGCATGAACAGCAGCCAGGCCAGGCCCTGGTTCGCGGAGAACGGCACGGAACCGGGAGACATGGATCTCGCCCGGTTCGCCGGGTTCGTCAACAGCGAGCTCGACAAGTGGAAGAACGTCGTCGCGCGAGCGGGAGTGAAAATTGAATAAGCCGTCCTGCGCCAGCGCCATGCTGGATCTGTTGAATCCGCGCCGGGTTGCCGTACTGGGCGCGTCCGAGAACCCGATCAAGGCGGGCGGGCGTCCGATCGCCTACATGCAAAGACATGGCTTTGCCGGAGAGGTCTACCCCATCAACCCCAATCGTGCCGAGGTCCAGGGGTTGCACAGCTACAAAACGCTGGCCGACCTTCCTCAATCACCCGACCTCGTCGTGATCAGCGTGGCCGGCAAGGATGTGGAAGCCGCCGTGGAGCAGTGCGTGAGCGTGGGCGCCAGGGGCGCGGTGATCTATTCTTCCGGCTTTGCCGAGCTGGGCCCGGAAGGAGAGCGCGCCCAGCAACGCCTGGTGGCGCGCGCCCGGCAAGCCGGGCTGCGGCTGTTCGGCCCCAATACGCAGGGCATCGCCAATTTCCGCTCCAACGCCATCCTGAGTTTTTCCACGATGATCAACGAGTGCCCGCCCCAGGACGGCGGCATCGCCATCGTGAGCCAGAGCGGCGCCGGCGCCGCCATCGTCTACGGCGGCCTGCGGCGCCAGGGCCTGGGCGTGCGCTACCTGGTCGCCACCGGGAACGAAGCCGATCTCGACACCGGTGAGACGGTGCTCGGCGTGCTCGAGGACCCGGACCTGCGGCTGGTGCTGATGTACGCGGAATCGCTGCGCGACCCCGGCACGCTTGTCCGGGCCGCGAGGCTGGCCGCGCAACGGGATGTCCCCATCCTGGCCGTCAAGGCCGGCCGCACGCAGGCTGGCCAGCAGACCGCCAGCTCGCATACGGGAGCGCTTGCCAGCGAGGATGCCCTGGCCGACGCATTCCTGCGGCAGAACAACATCGTCCGCCTGCGCGATTTTCAGGAGCTGATCGAATACGCGCCGCTTTTCGAGCGGCGCGCCCGGCCGCGCGGCAATCGCATCGTCGCCATCAGCAACTCGGGAGCGACCTGCGTGCTGGCGGCCGACGCCGCCGAGCAGAACGGCATGGCGCTGGGACGCTTCTCCCCGGCGGAAACCGAGACGCTGCGCGGGGTGCTTCCTCCGTTCGTCGCGCCACGCAACCCCATCGACATGACGACGGCGCTGCTGGGGCAGCCGGACATCTACGGACGCGCGCTGCAGGCCGTCGCGCAAAGCGGCGCCGCGGACAGCTTCTTCGTCGGGTTTCCCATCGGCGGCGAAGGCTACGACATGGCGTATTTCGCCCGGCAGACCTCGGACTTCGTGGCGCAGACCGGCCTGCCGGTCACGGTGTGCGCCGTGCAGGACTGGGTGGCGCGCGAGTTCCGCGAACGCGGCGTTCCGGTCTTCGAAAGCGAGTTCCGCGCCATACGCGGACTGGCCATGCTCAGGGCGTATACGCAGAACCGGACGCTGGCGTCCCAAAGCGCCGAACGCCTTCCCGCCGTTCCCGCATCGCCTCAGGGCCGCGCCCTCAACGAGCCGGACAGCCTTGCGCTGGTCGCCGAAGCGGGCCTGCCTGTCGCGCGCCGCCAGTGGTGCCGCCAGCGGGACGAGGTTGCGCGGGCCTTCGCCTCGCTGCCCGCGCCCCTGGCCGCAAAAGGCGTTTGCGCGGCCATCACCCACAAGTCGGATCATGGCCTGGTGCGGCTGGGCATTGCCGGCGTCGACCAGGCCCTTCGGGCATGGGACGATTATGCGGAAATCGTGCGCGGCCTGAAGGCGCCCTTCGACGGCCTGCTGCTGGCCGAGCAGTGCCGCGGCGACTTCGAACTGGCGGTCGGCGCGCATTGGGATCCGGTGTTCGGGCCCGTGGTCATGGTGGGGCAGGGCGGCGTACTCGTGGAGGCGCTGCGGGACACGCAATTCCTGGTCTGGCCGTTTGACGCCGCGCAGGCGCAGGCCGCCATCGAACGCCTGGACGTCGCGCGCGGATTCGTCGCCACCCGCAACCTGGCTGCCGTGGACACGCGCGAACTGGCGGCGTTGCTCGTGCGGCTTGGCGCGTGGTTCGCGGCAGGGCAGGGGAAGTACCTATCGGTGGACGCCAACCCCGTCATGGTGCGGCGAGGCGCTGCGCCGATGGTGGTCGATGCCGTCGTCATCCAGGGAGAAAACACATGAGCCGCGCCCATCCTGCTTCCTCCTCCCGGCCGTTGCGACGGGTGCTCATCGCCAATCGCGGCGCGGTGGCCGCGCGCGTGCTGCGGGCGCTGGAGACGCTGGGCCTGGAGTCCGTCGTCATTCACTCGCCCATCGATACCGGGCTGCCCTACGTGGCCCGCGCGACGCAGGCTTACGCGCTGCCCGACGACGCCCCCGCGGCCAGCTATTTGAACCAGGAGGCGATCCTGGACATCGCGCGGCGCAGCGGCGCCGATGCCGTCCATCCAGGCTACGGATTCCTGTCGGAGAACGCGGATTTCGCGCGCAAGGTGCAACAGGCGGGCCTGTGCTTCATCGGCCCGTCTCCGGACTGGATCGAGCGCCTGGGCGAAAAGACCGGCGCGCGACGCTACATGGGCGAGCGCGGCATCGCGCAAACGGCAAGCTCTCCGGTGCTTCCCGACGATGCCGGGCGGGTGGCTGCCGCCGCCGCCGCGATCGGCTATCCGGTGCTGATCAAACCGGCCGGCGGAGGCGGGGGAATCGGCATGGTGCCGGTGCATGGCGAAGCTGATCTGGCGCCGGCCTGGGCCAGCGCGCGCGCCATGGCCGCGCGCAGTTTCGGCGAGCCCGCCCTCTATCTGGAAAAACTGCTCGAACGGCCGCGCCATATCGAGTTCCAGTTCCTGGCCGACCGCTACGGAAGCGTGCGGGCGCTGCATGAACGCGATTGCAGCGTACAGCGCCGTCACCAGAAAGTCATCGAAGAAGCGCGCGCCCCCGGCCTGGATATCCGCGAGGTCGAGGCCATGTCCGCCCAGCTCGAAACACTGCTGGCCAAAGTGGGCTATGACGTTATCGGCACGGTGGAGATGCTCTACACGCCACAAGAAGGTTTCAGCTTCCTGGAGGTCAATACCCGCCTGCAGGTCGAGCATGCGGTAACCGAAGAGATCACCGGCGTGGACATCGTGTCCGCACAGATCCGGCTGGCGGCCGGCGAACCGCTGGATGCCGTGCTGGGCGCGCCTGCCCCCCCCGCGGGGCACGCGATCCAGGCACGCATTTACGCGGAAGATCCCAAGCGCTTCTTCCCATCCCCGGGCCGCCTGTCGGCGTTTTCATTGCCGGGCGGGGCAGGCATCCGCATCGAAACGGGTTATGCGGAAGGCTGCGACGTGCCTCGCCACTACGACCCTCTGGTCGCCAAGGTGATTGCGCACGGCGCGGACAGGCGGCAGGCCATCCAGCGTCTGGGCCAGGCGCTGTCGGCCTGCCGGATCGAGGGCATCAAGACCAATGTTCCTTTCCTGCTGCACGCGCTGGCGCACCCGGAGTACCTGGACGGGACATTGGATATCCGCATTACCGAACGCGTGCTGGCCGCTCCCGAAACCGTTCCTGCCTGAGTCAATTACGAGCAAAACATCATGAACACCATCAAATCCATCGTCTCCGGATCCGTCATCAAGATTCACGTCGGACCCGGCCAGAACGTCCAGCCGGGCGACGTCATCGTCACCGTCGAGTCCATGAAAATGGAAATTCCCGTAGAAGCCGAAGAGGCGGGCACCATCGGCGAAATACTGGTTTCCGAAGGGCAGCCCGTCAGCGAGGAAGACGATGTCGCAACCTATGCCTGAGTCCGATTCTCCGCCCCCGGATGCGCAGTACCGGCGCTTTCTCGCGGAAGGACGGTTTTGCCTGCAGCGCTGCACAGCCTCCGGAAATTTCGTGTTCTACCCGCGCGTCATCTCGCCCTGGAGCGGCCGCTCCACCTTGCAATGGCAGGATGTCAGCGGGCGCGGCGAAGTCTATTCCACAACCGTCGTAAGGCGCCGCCAGGAGAAGGGCGGAGACTACAACGTGGCGCTGATCCAGCTCGAAGAAGGCCCGCGCATGCTGAGCCGTGTGGAGGGCATCGCGCCGGAACGCGTGCGCATCGGCATGGCCGTGCGCGCGCGCATCGCCACCGTGGGCGGACGCCTCAATGTGGTCTTCGATCCGCAGGGGGAAATCCATGGCGCATGAATTGAGAGGCCGGGCCGCGATCATCGGCATTGGCACGACGCCGGGCTGGGAAAACCCGGGCATGAATTCGCTGGACCAGCTCGCCGTGGCAGTGTCGGCCGCGTGCGACGACGCCGGAATCGCCGTCAGCGACATCGACGGGCTTTTCGCCGCCACGCTCTCGGAATTCTTTCCCAAGCTTTCGGTCGCCGAATATCTGGGCTTGCGTCCGGCCTACATGGACGGCACCAACATAGGAGGTTCTTCTTTTGTCGGACATCTGCTGCCCGCGCTCATGGCGCTGGATGCCGGCCTGTGCAAGGTGGCCTGCATCTGCTATGGATCGGATCAGCGGTCACAAGGCGCCCGGCTCAAGTCGCTCTCCGAGCGCATGAACTGGGAAGCGGACTTCGAACCCCGCAGCCCGATCTCCGGCTATGCGTTGGCCACGGCTCGCCACATGCACGAATTCGGCACCACGCGCGAACAGCTCGCCGAAGTCGCCGTGGCGGCGCGGGCCTGGGCGCGGCTCAATCCCCAGGCTTACGTGCGCGACGCGCTGTACATCGAGGACGTGCTTGCGTCGCGCATGGTGTCCGATCCTCTTTCGTTGCTGGACTGCTGCCTGGTGACCGACGGCGGCGGCGCGCTCATTCTCGTGCGGGCCGATCGCGCGCGCGACAGCCGCAAGCCTGCCGTCTACGTGCTGGGCGCTGCCAGCGCCACCACCCACAGGCAGATCTCCAGCATGCCGGACCTGACCCGCACCGCCGCGGCGGCGTCCGGCGCGCGCGCTTTCTCCATGTCGGGCCTGCGTCCGGAAGATGTGGACCTGTTGCAGCTCTACGACGCCTTCACCATCAACCCCATCCTGTTTCTGGAAGATCTCGGCTTTTGCGCCAAGGGGGAAGGCGGACCCTTTGTTTCGGGAGGCCGCATCGCGCCCGGCGGAGCGCTGCCCGTCAACACGAACGGCGGCGGGCTGTCGTGCTGCCATCCCGGCATGTACGGCATCTTTGCGCTCATCGAAGCGGTAACGCAACTCCGGGGCGATGCCGGAGACCGGCAGGTCGCCGAACCCTCCATCGCGCTCGCGCACGGCAACGGCGGACAACTCTCCAGCCAGGTGACCGCTCTGCTGGGCACCGTCCAGACGCTATAGGAAGCTTCATGACTCATACGCATGCTCTCATCGATACGGAAGATGCCGCGCGTTATCTTGCCGAGGCGGAAATCCTGGCGTCCGCGCCGCCCGGGTTGCCGGCGCCCCGGCGGGATGTCCGCCGTGCCGGCGTGATCGGCGCGGGAACCATGGGCCGAGGCATTGCCATGGCCTTCGCCAACGCCGGTATTGCGGTGCAGCTTGTCGATCCCGATGCCGAGGCGCGCCAGCGCGCCGCCCAGGCCATGGACGACGCATATGCGGGCGCTGCGGCCAAAGCAAGAATGAGCCCGGAGCAGGCCCGGACCGCGCGCGGCCGCATTGCGCTCACGGATTCGCTATCGGCCCTGGCGGATGCCGACGCCGTGATCGAAGCCGTTTTCGAGGATCTGGCGCTCAAGCAACGGCTGTATGCCGAGGTTTGCGCCATCATCGACGCGGATTGCCTGCTGGCCACCAATACGTCTTTCCTGGATCTGAATGCCATCGGCAGCGCCGCCAGCCACGCGGAGCGAACCGTGGGCATGCATTTCTTCAGTCCGGCCAACATCATGCCGCTGGTGGAGGTGGTGCAAGGCCGCGACACGGCGCCGCAAACCCTGGCCGACGCGCTCGCCCTGGCCTTGAAACTGGGCAAGAAGCCGGTCGCCATGCGCGCCTGCGATGGATTCGTCGGCAACCGCATGCTCTCGCGGCGCACGATCGAGGCGGAAAGCCTGCTGCTGCACGGCGCTCTGCCTCATGAGGTCGATGGCGTCCTGACGCGGTTCGGCTTTCCAATGGGGCCGTTCGCCATGACCGACATGGCGGGCGTCGATGTGAACTGGCGCACCCGCAAGGCGCGCGGACTGCCGCTTGCCATCGCCGACGCGATCTGCGAAGCGGGACGCCTGGGCCAGAAGACCGGCAAAGGCTACTACCGCTACGCGCCAGGAAGCCGCGCGCCCATTCCCGATCCGCAAGTGCAGGCTCTCATCGAGGGCATCGCGCAGACCGCGGGCATCGAGCGGGAGTCTTTTTCCGATACCGAGATACGGGAACGGCTGCTGTACCCCATGATCAACGAAGGCGTGCGCATCCTCTCCGAAGGCGTCATCCGCCGCGCCAGCGACATCGATGTGGTATGGCGGTACGGGTACGGCTGGCCCGCGGCCAGCGTGGGGCCCATGCGCTACGCGGACGAGGCAGGGCTGGTCGCGGTCTGCGACGCACTGGATCGCATGGCGCGCAAGACAGGGCGAGAGTCGCTGGTGCCGCATCCCTTGCTGCGCGAACTGGCCGCAACAGGCCGCAGCCTGGCCGCGCAGCCGGTTCCGGAAAAAACGCCGATACCCTCCTGACGCCTCAAGCCCGTCCGCTCGCCGCTATGCCCCCATATCATTCAAATGACATGCACTCATATGCCCCGGCGCGATCTGCCTCAGCAGCGGCCGCTCCGCCTTGCAGCGCGGCATGGCATGCGGGCATCGCGGATGGAAGGCGCAGCCGGAGGGCGGATCCAGGGGCGAGGGCAGTTCGCCCTGGATGGGCTGATAGGCGCGGCGGCCCGTCGCGAGCGTGGGCAATTCCTTGAGCAGGGCCTGGGTATAGGGGTGGTTGGCGCGCAGGAATACGTCGTCCGTGGTCGCCAGCTCCACGATGCGGCCGAGGTACATGATGGCCACCCGGTCGGACACGTGGCTCACCACGCCCAGGTTGTGGCTGATGAACAGGTACGTCAGGTTCAGTTCTTCGCGCAGCCGGGCGAACAGGTTCAGCACCTGCGCCTGGATGGATACGTCCAATGCCGCCACGGCCTCGTCGCACACGATGACGGAGGGCTTGAGCGCCAGCGCCCGTGCGATGCCGATGCGCTGGCGCTGGCCGCCCGAGAACTGGTGCGGATAGCGCTGCGCGAAAGCGGGGTCCAGCCCCACCTGCCGCATCAGCGCGGCCACGTAATCGGCCTGCTCGCGCCGGGACACCAGCCTGTGCGCCACGGGCGCTTCGCCGACGATGTCGCGCACGCGCATGCGCGGATTGAGCGAGGCCTGGGGATCCTGGAAGATCATCTGCACGCCCAGTTCGTAGGCCCGCCGCTCGGGTCCGTGCATTTCCGCGACGGATACGCCGCGATAGCGCAGTTCGCCGGCCGTAGGCGGCAGAATGCCCGACACCACACGGCCCAGGGTGGACTTGCCGCAGCCGGACTCGCCCACGATGCCCAGCACTTCGCCGGGCCGGACTTCCAGGTCCACGCCGGCCACGGCATGCACCACCTGCGTGCGCAGCCCTGCCCCCAGCAGATTGGCGATGCGCGCCGCGAGGTCCAGCGGCTGCACGAAGCGCAGCTCGATGCCGGAAAGCGCCAGGATGGGCATGTCGGATGTGCGTTCGGCGCTCATGGATTCCGCGGTCCTCCGGCATGCCAGCAGCGCACCCATTGCCCGGGCCGCACCTGTTCGGGCTGCGGCTCGGCCAGACAGGCGTCGGTCGCCCGCGGACATCGCCCGCGGAATGCACAGCCCCGGGGTAGATTCAGCAGGGAAGGCGTCATGCCGGGTATCTGCATGAGCGGCCGGCCCCGCGATTCCGGGGTGGGAATAGAGGCGATGAGTCCATGCGTATAAGGGTGCATGGGATGCCCGATGACGTCCGCGGTACTGCCCGTCTCGACCACGCGGCCGGCATACATCACGGCCACGCGGTCGGCCAGGCCGGCCACCACCGCCAGGTCGTGGGTGATCCAGATGAGCGCGGTGCCCGTCTCGCGGCAGAGTTTCTGCACCTCGAACAGAATCTGGCCCTGGATGGTCACGTCCAGCGCCGTCGTCGGCTCGTCAGCGATGATCAGGCGCGGCGAATTCAGCAGAGCGATGGCGATCGCCACGCGCTGGCGCATGCCGCCCGAGAGCTGGTGCGGGTAGGCGCGCAGGCGTTCCTCGGGCGCCGGAATGCCCACCATGGAAAGCGTCTGCAACGCCCGCTGGCGCGCCTGTTCGCGCGAGACGCGGGCATGGGCGCGCACGGCCTCGATCATCTGCGTGTCCACGCGCAGCACCGGATTGAGCGTCATCATCGGATCCTGGAAGATCATCGCGATGTCGCGTCCGCGCAAGGCGCGCCATTGCTCGGCCGACGCATGGCGCAGATCCTCGCCGTTGAAGCGGATCTCGCCGTCCACCACGCGGCCCGGCTCGTCGAGCAGCCCGATCAGCGAAAACCCCGTGATGCTCTTGCCGGAGCCCGACTCGCCCACCAACCCCAGGATCTCGCCGGGCGCGAGCGTGAGATCCACGCCATCCACCGCCTTGACCACGCCCGCACGGGTGAAGAAATGCGTCCTCAGCCCGCGCACTTCGAGAATGGGCGCGGCGCCAGACGGGTTTTCCACGGCATGCGCGTTCATCTTCCTCCCCCTCAGTTCACATTGCGCGGATTGAGCACGTCGCGCAGGTGATCGCCCACCAGGTTGATGGCGATAATGGCCAGCGCCAGCGCGATGCCCGGGAAGAAGGAAATCCAGTACTGTCCGGAAAGCAGGTACTCGAAGCCGTTGTAGATCAGCATGCCCAGCGAGGGCTCCGTCACCGGCACCCCCACGCCCAGAAAGGAGAGGGTGGCTTCCAGCGCGATGGCATGCGCCAGGTCGATAGTGGCGATGACGATGAGCGGCGGCATGCAATTGGGCAGCACGTGCCTGAACAGCACCCGCCCCCAGGACAGGGACATGCAGCGCGCCGCCTCCACGTATTCCTTGCCCCGCTCCACCAGCGCGGCGCCGCGGGCCGCCCGCGCGAAATACGCCCATTGCACGACAATGAGCGCGATGATCACCTTGTCCACACCCTTGCCCAGGATGGCCAGCAGCATCAGCGCCACCAGGATGGCCGGAAAGGAAAGCTGGATATCCACAATGCGCATCAGCAGCGCGTCGATGCGGCCGCCGAAATAAGCCGCGATCAGACCCACCGTCGCGCCGATGCCGAAGGCGGCCAGCACCGACACGCTGGCCACCAGCAGGCTGGTGCGCATGCCGTAGAGAATCGCCGAGAACAGATCGCGCGCCAGGCCGTCGGTGCCCAGCCAGTAGCGCATGGCGCCGTCGCCGCTCTCGCTGCCCGGCGGCAGCTTGGAGTCCAGGATGTCCAGCGAGGCGAGGTCGTAGGGATTCTGCGGCGCGATCCAGGGCGCCAGCAGCGCGGCGCCCACGACGACGACCAGCATCGCCAGCCCCAGCACCGCAAGCTTGCTGGCGAAGAAATCGCCGGCAACGCGGCGCCACGGCGGAACCTCGGGCGCGGCCGGCGCTTCGGCGGCGGGAACGGCGGGTTGGTTCATCGTCGGCTATCCAGGCGAACGCGGGGATCCAGCACCGTGTAGATGATGTCCACCACGAGATTCAGCATGACCAGGAAAAACACGATCAGCAGCAGATACGCCACCACCACCGGACGGTCCAGCGTGATGATGGAATCGATGAGCAGCTTGCCCATGCCGGGCCAGCGGAACACCGTTTCCGTCACCACCGCGAAGGCCATCACCTGACCGAATTCCAGCCCGGCCACGGTCACCACCGGAATCAGGATGTTCTTCAGCAGGTGCACGCCCAGCACCCGGCCTTCGGACAGGCCCTTGGCGCGCGCGAACTTGATGTAATCCATGGGCAGCGACTCCCGCGTGGCGGCGCGCGTCACGCGGATGATGACCGCGCTCTTGGCGAACGCAAGCGTGGCCGCGGGCAGCGCCAGGCTCTTCCAGCCGTCCAGCGTCAGCACACTGAGCTGCAGTCCGCCGATGTCCACCGTATCGCCCCGGCCGCCGGCCGGCACCCAGCCCAGCATCACCGCGAAAATCATGATGACCATGAGGCCGACCCAGAAATTGGGCAGGGAAAACCCCAGCACCGAGCCGGTCATGATGAGACGCGACGCCGGCGCCTTGGGCTTGAGCCCTGCCCGTATGCCCAGCGGCACCCCGATCAGCACCGACAGCAGCATGGCCACCGTGGCCAGTTCCACCGTGGCCGGCATGCGCTCCAGGATGAGCCGCATGGCCGGCTCGCCCGTGAGGAAACTATTGCCGAAATCGCCGCGCACCGCCTGGCTCATGAAAATCAGGTACTGCCGCCAGAGCGGCAGGTCCAGGCCCAGCGAGGCGCGGATGGCGGCGCGCTGCGCTTCCGTGGCTTCCGGGCTGGCCAGCATCGACACCGGATCGCCCACCATGTAGATGCCGACGAAGACCAGCGCCGACATGACGAGCATGACGACGATGGTCTGCAGCAGCCTTCTTACGATCGTCGCAAGCACGAATAAACGTCCGTCCCGCCTATTTCTTCAGCGTGGCATTGGCCGCCAGCGTGACCTGGTCGGGACGGCCCTCGTAGCGGATGTCGTTCTTCATTGCCCAGACCGACAGCTCGAAGTGGATGGGCAGCATGGCGTAATCGTCCATCGCCATATTGCTGGCCGTGGCCAGCATCTGCGCGCGCTTGGCGTCGTCCATGGTGGCCGAGGCTTCGCGCACCAGATCGTCCATCTTCGGATTCGAATAGCGGCTGCGGTTGGTCGTGCCTTCTCCCGCGTCGGGGTTGCGCGTCATGAGCAGCGAACGCAGCGGATTCGACATTTCGCCGCTGGTCGCCGACCAGCCGGCCAGGTAGGCAGAGAACTGGTAGCTGTCGCGGTTCTTGAAAAAGACCGGAGGCGCCATCGCGTCCACCGTGGTCTTCACCCCGACCCGCGTCCACATGGAGGCGATCGCCTGCGCCACCTTGGAATCGTTCACGTAGCGTCCCGACGGCGCCCCCAGCGTAATCGAGAAGCCATTCGGATAGCCGGCCTCCTTGAGCAGCGCCTTGGCCTTTTCCACGTCGGGCTTGGGCGCCTTGGAATGTTCCTTGGACGTGCCGAACATGGGATAGGGCAGCAGATTGCCGGCCGGCAGCGCCACGCCGCCCATCACACGGTCCACCAGCGCCTGGCGGTTGATCGCCATCGACAGCGCCTCGCGCACGCGCTTGTCCTTCAGCGGGTTCTTTTCCGTACCCTGGATGCCCGGCGACGGCTCGGCATATTGGTCCAGCGCCACATACACCACGCGCACCGAAGGCGTTTCCTCCACGTGCAGCTTCTTGTCGGCCTTCAGCTTGGGCAGGTCGTCGGTGGGCGGATCCTCGATCAGGTCCACATCGCCCGCCAGCAGCGCCGCCACGCGCGCCGCCGCATTGGTAATGGGACGATAGATCACCTTGTCCCACACCGGCTTCTTGCCCCAGTAATTGTCATTGCGCGCCAGCACGAACTCCGCGCCGCGCTTCCACGACACGAACTTGTACGGCCCGGTGCCGACCAGGCCGTCGCCGCTGTTGAGCTCGGTGGTCGTCTTGCCTTCCGGCGCGGGCCCCGAGGCCGCCTTCTTCGACAGGATCGGAAGCTGCGCCAGGTTCACCAGCAGATTGGGCGCGAGCTGCTTGGTGGTAATGCGCACCGTCGTCGGGTCCACCGCCTCGGTCTTGGCCACGTCCGCGAGATACAGCGTGAAAGGCGAGGGGCTGTTGGGCACCTTCGGCACGCGGTCGTACGTGAACACCACGTCTTCCGCGGTAAACGGCGTGCCGTCGGAGAACTTCACATTGGGCCGCAGCTTGAACGTCCAGACCTTGCCGTCCACCGTCCAGGACTCCGCCAGCGCCGGCACGGGCTTGAGCTGGGAATCCGTGGCCACCAGCGTATCGAAAATCGTCTGGGAGATCTGCGTGTTCGGCGTGAGGGCGTGATACTGCGGATCCATCGAAGACGGCTCCGTCTTCAATCCGATCACCAGATCGCGGGCCGCGGCCGGACCCGCCGCGCCCCAGGCCATAGCCACTGCGGCTGCGCCACAGGCCACCACACGCGAAAACCGAGATGCCATTGTGATCTCCCTGGATGGTTTCGAATTGTGAAGCTGGGCCCACATTAACCACCAAACAAGGCACGGCGCAACCCGTTATATTCCCTTATTGTTATCACCCCTGATTCTGATCCGCCCCCTATGTCCGCCCAAGCCCCCATCGCCGCCATCGCCACTGCACCAGGCCGGGGAGGAATCGGCGTCGTGCGCGTCTCCGGGGCGGACCTCACCGGGCTGGTTCGGCGCCTCTTCCAGCGCGACCTCGCCCCGCGCCACGCCTACTACCTGCCGTTCAGGAACGACGCGGGAGAACTGCTGGACGAAGGCATCGCGCTCTATTTCCGCGCCCCGCATTCCTACACGGGCGAAGACGTGCTCGAACTCCAGGGCCACGGCGGCCCCGCCGTGTTGCGCCGCGTGCTTGAACACTGCCTGGCCGCCGGCCGCGACCTCGGCATCCGGCTCGCCGAGCCCGGCGAATTCACCCGCCGGGCATTCCTCAACGACCGCATGGACCTCGCCCAGGCCGAGGCCGTCGCCGACCTCATCGACGCCTCCTCCGCCGCCGCGGCCCGCGGCGCCGTGGCCTCGCTCTCCGGCGAATTCTCCCGCCGCGTCAATGCGCTTTCCGAGCGCATCATCCACCTGCGCATGCTGGTCGAGGCCACCCTGGACTTCCCCGAGGAAGAAATCGACTTCCTCGAAAAATACCAGGCCCGCCCCACGCTGGACGCGCTCGCCGCCGACCTCGGCCACCTCATCGCCCAGGCCCGCCAGGGCGTCATCCTGCGCGAGGGCCTGCACGTCGTCCTGGCCGGGCAGCCCAACGTCGGCAAATCCAGCCTGCTCAACGCGCTGGCCGGCGACGACATCGCCATCGTCACCCCCATCGCCGGCACCACCCGCGACAAGGTCGTCCAGGAAATCCACATCGACGGCGTGCCGCTGCACATCGTCGACACCGCCGGCCTGCGCGACACCGACGACACCGTCGAAAGCATCGGCATCGCCCGCACCTGGCAGGAAATCGAACGCGCCGACCTCATCCTGCACCTGCAGGACGCCACCCAGCCCGGCGGCGAGCTCGACGCCCAGATCACCGCCCGCCTGCCGGCTCACACCCCCGTGCTCAAGGTCTATAACAAGATCGACCTCTTATCCACATCATTATCCACACCCTTTTCCCCAGGGCCGGGCGAGCTCGGCATCTCCGCCAAGAGCGGCCAGGGCCTGGACGCCCTGCGCGCCGAACTCCTCAAAATCGCCGGCTGGAACCCCGGCGCCGAATCCCCCTGGCTCGCCCGCGAACGCCACCTCCTCGCCCTGCGCCAGGCCGCCGAGCACCTGGACATCGCCGCCGAACACGCCAGTCAGGACGACCGCGTGCTCGACCTCTTCGCCGAAGAGCTTCGGCTCGCCCATGAAAGCCTGTCGGCGATCACGGGGAAATTCACCAGCGATGATTTGCTGGGGGAGATTTTTTCGAGTTTCTGCATCGGGAAGTGAGGTGGGGTCCATGGACGTCCATTGATGTCTGCTGATACGCCTGTAATCCGCATAAATAAAGGGATTTTTGTCTACTGAGTGATTCGGTGATACAGTCAAAGCCACTCACTTTTATGTCCAAGTTTAGTTCCAAGTAGCGGGTTTATTGCTTTCTTCCCTCTACTTGGACATACGGAGGATGAGATGGCACTGACCGACAACGCACTCAAGGCGCTCAAGCCCAGAGACAAGACCTACACGGTCACCGACGATCGGGGGCTTCATGTGGAAGTCTTCCCGACCGGGGGCATCGTCTGGCGTTACCGCTACCGCCTGAATGGCAAGTACGAGAAGCTGACGCTGGGCAAATACCCCGCGCTGACTCTGAAGAATGCTCGCCTGAAACGGGATGAGGCGGCCCAGCAAGTAGCAATGGGCGAATCGCCAGCAAAGAAGAAACAGCAAGCCAAGGTGGCTGGTGCAGAAGACGCCACCGTGGCCAACTTCGCCGAACGCTTCTTCAAGGATATCCAGTCACGCGACCGCAAGGACGTGACCATGCCGCGCCGCTACCTAGAAAAGGACATCCTGCCCCACATCGGCAGCAAGCCGGTCCGGGACATTACCGCCGAGGACGTGCGCGGCGTCATCTGGCGCAAGAAAGAACAAGGCTTCGACGCCGCTGCTGGTCAGGTGCGTGGCCTGCTCAAGCGCATGTTCGACTACGCGCTGACCTGCGGGCTGGTACAGTCCAACCCGGTGATGGCCTTGCCGATGCGGCACGTCTACCGTTCAGTCGCTCGTGATCGGGCACTGACACCGGAAGAAATCAAGCTGTTCCTGCGCGCCATGCAGACCTCCAACATCCGCCGCCAGTTCAAGATCGCCTTCCAGTTGATCCTGATGACGCTGGTGCGCAAGTCCGAGCTGATGCTGGCGCAGTGGAAGGACGTGCATCTGGACGAAGGCGAATGGCACATCCCGGTTGAGAACTCCAAGACCGGCAAACCGCACATCGTCTACCTGTCCATCCAGGCGCAGACACTGTTCAAGGAACTCAAGCCGCTGGCCAGCAGCAGCGTCTGGGTGCTGCCAGGGCGTGGCACCCTGGCCAAGCCCTTCGCCAGCAACGCGCTGAACCAGGCACTGAAGGTGTCATTGCAGGGGCAGGAGATTCCCGCCTTCACCATCCATGACCTTCGGCGCACTGCTTCGACCTTGTTGCATGAGCAGGGCTGGCCTTCGGATGTGGTGGAAAAGGCGCTGAACCACACCATCGGCGGCGTGCGCGGCGTCTACAATCGGGCGGAGTACGCCGAGCAAAGGCGAGAGATGTTGCAGGCGTGGTCGGACTACATCGACGGGCTGGCGCCGTCGGGGAATTTGGTGATCGGTGCCGCTTCGGCTTAAGGGGGCCTTTTCCGGGTAGGGCCGTTGTCCCTTGGGCGCCATTCCCTTGCCTTCCCTTTGCGTTCTGATCCTTGCTGTCGGGGCAGTTATCAACCATTGGTTGACAACTGCCTTGGGAGCTCCGGTTAGCCATGCTTGCTGCGCAAGACTCTCATGGCCTGTTTTGCGCTCAGGAAATGGAGGTAATCAAACGATAGAATAGGGTATTTTCCATATTCAATGCCCTATTTAAAGGGTACAATTACCCCATTTACACAGCCTGGACTTGCCTTTCCATGCACTCGCTCACACCCGAGTACCTTGACGCGCTTCGCTTCGATGGCACCCAGGCCGCCACGTTGCGCACACTGGGCGAGTACCAGGGCAAGCAGCAGCTCTACGTAGCGCAGTCGCCCGAAGCCCTCAAAGGGCTACGCCAGATCGCGGTGGTGGAGTCCAACGAATCGTCCAACCGGCTGGAAGGCGTTGTCGTCGCACCCTCGCGGTTGAAGTCCCTGGTCATCCGCAACGCAACACCAAAGAACCGGTCGGAGCAGGAGATCGCCGGCTACCGTGATGCCCTGGCGCTGATCCACGAATCGGCCGCGCACATGCCCTTCAGCGAGGGCGTAGTGCTGCAACTGCACACCCTGCTGTACCGCTATATGCCGCAGGCGGGCGGGCGCTGGAAGGCTACCAATAACGACATCATCGAACGCCACCCTGACGGCACGTCGTGTCTGCGCTTCCCACCAGTGGCTGCGCACCTGACACCCATGGCCATGGCCGATCTGACTGGCCGCTACGCCACCGCCCTGGACCAGCACCTGGCCGACCCTCTGGTACTGGTGCCGCTGGCGATGCTCGACTTCCTGTGCATCCATCCCTTCCCTGACGGCAACGGCCGCATGTCCCGCTTGCTGACCTTGCTGCTGCTCTACCACTTCGACTATGCCGTGGGGCGCTATATCAGTCTCGAACGCATCTTCGAGGACACCAAGGAAGGTTATTACGAGACGCTGGAAGCCAGCTCTCAGGGCTGGCACCAAGGGCAGCATGACGTCAAACCCTGGCTCGACTACTTCTGGGGTGCCTTGCTACGGGCCTACCGTGAGTTCGAGGAGCGTGTCGGCACCATCGAGCGTGGCCGCGGCAGCAAAGGCGACCGGGTGAGGACGGAAGTTCTGGGGCGCACCCTGCCGTTTTCGATTTCCGAGATTGAAGAAGCCTGCCCGGGTGTGAGCCGGGACATGGTGCGGCTGGTGCTGCGAGCGATGAAATCAGAGGGGTTGATCGAATCGACCGGCAAGGGGCGGGGGGCGAAATGGAAGCGCATCACAGCAGGCACCTCCGGTAGTACAGCGGTTCTGGCGATTGGCCACAAGATGGATCAGTGAGGACTCTCCATGGATAACGTTTTCCAGTTCCGCGATCAGCTCATCGAACGATACGGCAGCTTTTCCCGCAGTTTTGTTCGCATCGCTGCGCCTGATATCCAGGCCGAGGTCGAGCATCAATATGCGCAAGGCCGCTACTGGCCTGAGCCGCTGGTACAGATCAACCCGAATTACCAACGCAAGGGCACGGTGCAGAACCTGGCGGCACAGGGGGTCTTGCATGCTGCCTGCGCAGAGATCTTCCAGGTCGGGAAGTCTGAAGGTTCGCCAGAACCCCTGCATCTTTACAAGCACCAGATGGAAGCCTTGGCCAAAGGCCAGGAACGCCAAAGCTATGTGGTCACGACCGGAACGGGGTCGGGGAAGTCCCTGTCCTTTTTCATCCCGATCATCGACCGCATTCTCAAGGCCAAGCAATCCGATGGCAAAGCACGTACCAGGGCCATTGTCATCTACCCGATGAATGCCCTGGCCAACAGTCAGCTGGAAGAACTCGACAAGTTTCTGCATGGCTATGCGCCAGAGCGTCGTCCCTTCACCGTCAAGCGCTACACCGGCCAGGAAAGCAAGGCGGAACGCAGCGCCATCGCGGATGACCCGCCCGATATCCTGCTCACCAACTTCATGATGCTGGAGTACATCCTGACCCGCTTCGACGAAGTGGATCGGCGTGTGGTGGAACACTGCGAGGGACTTGAGTTCCTGGTGCTGGATGAGTTGCATACCTATCGTGGCCGTCAAGGGGCGGACGTTGCCTTGCTGGTGCGGCGCCTGCGAGAGCGCTTGAAAGCCGAGCAACTGGTCTGCATCGGCACGTCGGCCACCATGTCCAGCACAGGTAGCCAAGCCGACCGCAACCGCGTGGTGGCCGATGTGGCCAGCAAACTTTTTGGCACCCAGATCAGCGAGCATGACGTCATCGGCGAGACCTTGGAGCGCGTCACCAACCCGCTCAAGGACGTCAACGCCATCCGCACAGAACTACTGGCGGCCGTTACGCGAAAGCAGGATATCTGGGCTGACTTCGATGCCTTTCGCAATGATCCGTTATCCATCTGGGTGGAATTGAACCTGGGTATCGAACTGCCTGCCGACGAGCCGCCAAGGCGCGCGAGACCCATGACGCTGGAAGAGGCAAGCCGCCGTCTCGCCGAAGACGCGGGCTGCCAGCCTGAAGCCGCTCGCACCGCCCTGCAGCGCTTTCTGGTGGCTGCCCATGATGTGCGCACGCCCCAGGGCAGGCCGCCTTTCGCGTTCAAGCTGCACCAGTTCATCAGTGGACCGGGCAAGGTGCTCACCACGTTGGAAGAGCGGGGTAAGCGCCATGTCACGCTCGATGCCCAGCGTTTCGCACCTGGGCGGCAACAAGAGAATGTGCTGCTTTACCCCACGCACTTCTGCCGCGATTGCGGCCAGGAGTACCTGCCTGTCTGGCACACGCAGCAACCGGTCAGCTTCAGCCCGCGTGAAATCGACGACATCGCGGCAGAAGACGACGCCAGCTATGGCTTTCTGTGCCCTTTGGTGCCCGGCCAGCAATACGGCGGCCTGCTCGAAGACCTGCCGGAAACCTGGATCGACCTCAGCCGTAGCGAGCCCAAAGTCAAGTCAGCCTACAAGAATGCCGTTCCCTATATGGTCACGGTCGATGCCAAAGGGCAATCGGGCTCGGGGACGGAGTTCTGGTTCATTCCGGGAAAGTTCCGCTTCTGCCTGAACTGCGGCACGACACACGAAGCCCACGGCAAGGATGCCAATCGCCTCTCCAGCCTGTCCGGCGAAGGCCGCTCCTCGGCCACGACCATGATTGCCCTGGCGGCCTTGCAGCAATTGTTCGCACTTTCCGAACCTGCGCCAGGGCAGCCTGACCCACGCAAGTTGCTTGGGTTTACCGACAACCGCCAGGATGCCGCCCTGCAGGCGGGGCATTTCAACGACTTCATTTTCCTGCTCACGCTGCGCGCCGGCTTGATCGGCGCACTACAGGGCAGCGGCGGCCAGCTCGATGAAGAACACTTGGCCGAAAGCGTATTCAAGGCCCTCGGCTTTCAAGGGGTCGATGAAGCCACCTTGGTGGAATATCTGCGCACCCCCAAACTCATGGGACTGGCCCGACAAGAAGCGCAACGCACATTGCGCTTCATCATCGCCTACCGGCTACTGCGTGATCTGCGGCGTGGCTGGCGCTTCAATAATCCGAATCTGGATCAACTCGGCCTGTTGCGGATTCGCTATCGAGACCTGGATGCCTTTTGCGCCGACGCCAGCATCTTTGCTGCAAACAGCACCTTGACCAAATTGACGGCAGTGCAACGGACAGTTCTGTTCGAATTACTGTTCGACACCTTGCGCCGCCATCTGTGCCTGGAAAGTCGTTACCTCGACCCGGTCGAGCAGGACAAGGCACGCACCAGCGCCCACACCTACCTGAATGAACGTTGGGCCTTCGCGCCCGACGAGAAACTCGATACCGGCCGCCATCTCATCCTCGGCAAGCGCCCGGAATACAAGGGCAAGCCGCGCACCGACCTGGTGACAGGTGGTCCACGTTCCCGACTGCTGCGGCAAATCAAGACAGACAAACTTTGGCGAGACAGCGCTTGCGCCAGCGAGGTCATTCAGTGGAAAGATGCTGAGTGGGTCGAGCTGATCGAATACATGCTCAAGGCAGCCGGCAACTATGGTTACGTGCAAAAACATGCCATTGATTCGCAGCTCGCAGGCTGGCGCCTGAACGCGGCTGCCCTGGACTGGTGCCTGATTGCCGATCAGCCGCAAACTGATAGCAATCGGATCAACCAGTATTTCCGCACCTTGTATCTCGGCATTGCCGACCTGCTGCGTCAGCCTTCGCATCCGCTGTTCGACTTCGAGGCCCAGGAACACACCGCCCAGGTGGATGCGCCACGCCGGCAACTGCTGGAGCAGCGTTTTCGCTACACCGAAAAAGACAGGCAGGACTGGGCGCAGAACCCGGCCCACGAAGCGCCGTTGGAACGTCTGCCGGTGATGTTCTGCTCCCCCACGATGGAGCTTGGCGTGGATATCTCCGCGCTCAACACCGTGTACCTGCGCAATGTGCCGCCGACCCCCGCCAACTACGCCCAGCGCAGCGGCCGTGCGGGTCGCTCGGGTCAGCAGGCGCTGGTCATCACCTATTGCGCGGCGCTCAGTCCGCATGACCAGTGGTTCTTCCACAATGCAGAGCAAATGGTGCATGGCGTCGTGCGCGCGCCAACCCTCGACCTGAGCAACCGCGATCTCATCGACAGCCATCTGCAAGCGGTCTGGCTGGCCAGCACCCAGGTGCCGCTGGACGACAGCATTGCGCCCATGCTGGATCTCGACCAACCTGGAAAACCACTGAAACAGCCCTTGCACGAAGCATTGCGGGCGCAGGCTGTCCAGCAGCGGGCCTTGGCCAGTGCCGACCGGGTCATCAACCAGCTTGAGGGCGAGCTTGAAGGCAGCGCCTGGTTCACGCCTGACTATGTGCGCCAGGTCATCGACAACGCGGCGCAAGCGTTCTCTGGGGCGCTGGAGCGCTGGCGCGTGCTGTTCGATGCCACCCGCCAACAGATGGATATGGCTGATCGCATCGTCAAGAGCCATACCGCCTCGCACACTGAACGCCAGAATGCCCAGCGCCGTTACGGCGACGCCGCGCGCCAGTACGCCGTGTTGCTCAAGTCCGGCAACGGCCAGAACAACGACTTCTACACCTATCGCTACTTGGCCAGCCAGGGCTTCCTGCCCGGCTACAACTTCCCGCGCCTGCCGCTGATGGCCTGGATTCCTGCCCGTGGAGGTCAGACGGTCAACGGCAAGGATGACGAAGGCAGCATGGTCAGCCGGCCGCGCTTCCTGGCCCTGTCCGAATTCGGCCCCCGCAGCCTCATTTATCACCAGGGCCGCATGTACCGCGTGGTGCGAGCCAAACTCAATGTAGGCAATACAGACCACATTTCCGGCAACAGCCAGTTGGCCACCATTGCCTCGTTGGTGTGCAGCCAGTGCGGCTACGGCCATCTCGGCGAGCCGGGCGGCGAACAGCCGCTGGTCAATCGCTGCGAGAACTGCGACGCCTTGCTCACCGAGCACGATTGGGTGCGCGAGCTCTACCGCATCGAAACCGTGGAGACCGTGGCCACCGAGCGCATCTCCATCAACGACGAGGAGCGCCAGCGTCAAGGCTTCGAGCTGCAAACCACTTACCGCTTCCTGCCCGGCCCCGATGGCCGTATCCAGCAGCAGAAGGCCACGATCCAACAAGGCGAGGACGTGCTGGGCGAGCTCACCTACGCGCCCGCTGCGCAAATCTGGCGCATCAACCGCGGCTGGCGCAGGCGCAAGGACAAGGAGCAACTGGGCTTCTACATCAACCCCATCACGGGCACCTGGAGCAAGCAGGATGCACCGGATGCGGAAGACGACCAGGGCGGCGACGATGCCTTGCTGGAAAAGGTGCCCAACCAACGCATCGTTCCCTTTGTGGAAGATCATCGCAATCTGCTGATCTTCGCTCCCGTACATGCCTTGCCTCTGGAGGCCATGGCCACTTTGCAGGCCGCGCTCAAGCGCGGTATCGAAATGACCTTCCAGATCGAGGAATCCGAACTGGTGGTCGAGCCACTGCCGAAGTCTGACGAGCGCCGCGCCTTGCTGTTCTACGAAGCGGCGGAAGGCGGTGCGGGTGTGCTCACACGCCTGGCAAACCATCGCGACGACCTTGCACTCGTCGCCAGCAATGCCCTGCAACTGATTCACCATCGCAAACCGCAGAGTGGCATTTGGACGCTGGACGATCTGCCGTCGCTGGAGCAGACCGATGAACTGGGCAATCATCAATGCGAGGCCGGCTGTTACCAATGCCTGCTCTCCTACTTCAACCAGCCGGATCACGAACACATCAACCGCCGCAATGCGGATGCGCTGAAACTGTTGGTCGCGCTGGCCAATGCTCAGGTGCAGCCCGTAACGAATAGCCCGGCCACCGTTGCCGCAACGACTTCAGAAGACGAGCTGCTCGACATCTGGCTGTCCGAACTCCGCCAGGCCGGGGCTAGACAACCTGATGCGGTCAATGTACCCGTCAACAATGGCGCGGCCATCGCCGCAGCCCAGTACAAGGCATCCCGTGCTCTGGTGTTTCTGTCCGCGGTGGATGAGCAGACCGCCAGCGTATTGCAGGACAAAGGCTGGCAGGTGCTCGATTTCTCGGACGCTTCACGCTGGCCACAACAATTCGCCGCGCACGCCGATGTGTTCGGTTCCAAGGAATAAAGGCGCATGACGATCCTCGAACACGACTTTCTACCCGGCAACCTGGTGCGCGCCCGAGGCCGCGAATGGGTGGTGCAGAGCGACTCCCGCCGCGACTGGTTGCGCCTGCGTCCATTGAGCGGCGCCGATGACGAAAGCATCGCCCTGATCCCCGAGTTGGAACTGCATCCCGTCGAACCTGCCACCTTCGACTGGCCCGATCCCGCACGCGCCGGCAACCACGCCGCCGCGCTGTTGCTACGCGATGCCTTGCGCCTCACCCTGCGCGCCGGCGCTGGGCCGTTCCGCTCCTTCGGCAACATCGCTGTCGAGCCGCGCGGCTACCAGCTTGTGCCGCTGCTGATGGCCTTGCGCCTGTCCACGGTGCGCCTGCTGATCGCCGATGACGTGGGCATCGGCAAGACCATCGAAGCCGGTCTGATCGCCCGCGAACTGATGGACCGTGGCGAAATCGCCCGCCTGGCCATCCTCTGCCCGCCACACCTGGTCGAACAATGGCAACGTGAGCTGGAGGCCCGTTTCAACCTGCATGCCATCGCGTTGACCTCGGCATCCGCATCGCGCATCGAACGCGACCTTCCGCATGGTGCGCGCCTGTTCGACCATCATCCCGTGGTGGTCGTCAGCCTGGACTACATCAAGAGCGAACGCCACCGCGAACAGTTTCTCGCCACCGCCCCCGAGTGCATCATCGTTGACGAGGCCCACACCTGCGCCAGCAGCGGCGCGGGCAAGCAATTGCGCTTCGAGTTGCTGCAACGCCTTGCCCGTGACGCGCAGCGACACCTGATTCTGCTGACCGCCACCCCTCACTCCGGTGACGAAACCGCCTTCTACAACTTGCTGTCGCTGCTCGATCCACGCTTTGCCGCCTTGCAAGGCCGCATGACAGCCTCCGACCCGCTGCGTCAGGAACTGGCGCGCCACTTCGTCCAGCGCCGTCGCAAGGACATCGTTGAATGGCAGGCCGAGACCCATGACGGACGAGGTTTTCCCCGCCGCATGAAAACCGAGCTGACCTACCAGCTCAGCGGCGAATGGGGCGCGTTCTTCGACGCCGTGCAGGATTACTGCCGCGAACTGGCTGAAACCATTGAGCAGCAAGAACAGCAAGGCGGCGCGCGCCTCATCTGGTACGCCACCCTGGCATTGTTGCGCTGCGTGGCATCGTCGCCCGCGGCCGCCGTCAAGGCCCTGACCACGAGGCTGGAAGGAACCCTGCCTGACGACGCCCTTCTCAGTGATGAACGCTTGCACGATGGCGAGGCCGATGATCTTTCCGGCAGTGATCTGGAGCCGCCCGCCCAGGTGCAGGATGCCGCGCCGCGCCTGCAAGCCCTGATCGCCGACGCGCAACGTCTTTCCGGCAAGGCCGGTGATCCCAAGCTGGCCGCGCTCATCCGGCATATTGACCTTCTTGTGAAGGATGGCTACCACCCGGTGGTGTTCTGCCGCTACATCGCCACCGCCCATTACGTGGCCGAACACATCAAGGCCGCTTTTCCGAAGGCCACCGTCGATGCCGTCACCGGCGAACTCACCCCCGAAGAACGCCGCGAGCGCGTGGACGACATGGAGGATGCCGAGCAACGCATCCTGGTCGCCACCGACTGCCTCTCCGAAGGCATCAACCTGCAACATCTGTTCACCGCTGTTGTTCACTACGATCTGGCCTGGAACCCCACTCGCCACGAACAGCGCGAAGGCCGCGTCGATCGTTTCGGTCAGCAAGCCGATGAAGTGCGCTGCACCATGCTCTACGGGCAGGACAACCCGGTGGATGGCTTCGTGCTCAACGTCATCCTGCGCAAAGGCGAGGCCATCCAGAAGGAACTCGGCGTGCTGGTGCCTCTGCCCGAGGACGAAGCCCGCATCAACCAGGCGCTGGTCAAAGCCGCGCTGATGAAACGCAGTGACAGCCGCGCCGCATCGCCCCAGGCGGCGTTCGACTTTGGCGAACCCGAACAGTTGCTGGCCCCGCTGCAAGCGCAATGGCAAGACGCCCTGGAAAAGGCCAAGGCCAACCGCACCGTCTTTGCCCAGCGCCGCATCAAGCCCGACGAAGTGCTGCCCGAATGGCACAAGCAGCAGCAGGCCCTGGGCACCCAGACTGACGTGCAGCGCTTCCTGCAAAGCGCCAGCGTGCGCTTGGGGTCGCCACTGGAAATCGGCCGCAAGCAAACCGCCCGTTTCCTGCCGCAACACCTGCCCGAAGCCCTGCGCCAACGCTTGGCCGACGAAGGCATAGACAGACCCCAGGTGATCGACTTCAGCGAACTGCACCGCAGCCATCCGCTGGTCGGCTTGCTGGCCCAACACCTGCTGGAAGACGCACTCGGCGGCGAACGTCCACTGGCCGCCCGTTGCGCCGCCACGCTGACCAATGACGTGGAAGTCGTCACCACCCTCTACCTGCTGCGCCTGCGCCACCAGCTCAGCTACGTGCGCCGCCGCGAGCCGTTCCAGATGATGGCCGAGGAAACCGTGGCCCTGGCCGTGCAAGGCCGCAACACGCCGCAATGGCTGGCCGATGACAGTGCCAGCCGTCTGCTCGAATGCACCCCCAGCGGCAACTTGCCGCCCGAGGCCGTGCAGCGTGAAGTGCGCGCCGCGCTGGATTATCTGGCTGCTCATCCACAGCAGTTGCAGGCACTGGCCGAGCAACGCGCCGCAGCGCTGCTGGCCGACCATCAGCGCGTGCGCGAAGCCGCCCGGGACATTGGCCAGTACAGCGTCAGCCCCTGCCTGCCCGTGGATGTGATGGGTGTGTACGTATTGCTGCCGGACGCTCTCTGATGATGCACGAGCCGCCCATGACAGAGACCGAAACCACCGAGCTCAAAAAGTCTCTGGCCGAACTGAAACAGGGGCTGGTTTCGCTGACCGCCATGCTCAACAAGCACGGCCAGGGCGAACTGTGGTTCGGCATTGCGCCAAACGGTAAAGCCGTGGGGCTGGAGATCAACGAAAAAACCCTGCGTGATGTCTCCCAGGCCATTGCCGCGCATATCGAACCCGCTATCTATCCACAAATCACCCAGCAGCTCATTGAGGGTAAGCATTGCCTGCAAATCAAGGCCGAGGGCTGGCAGCAGCCTTATCTGGCCTATGGCCGTGCCTACATGCGGGTGGCCGATGAAGATAAAAAACTCAGTGCCAGCGAACTGAAAAACCTCATCCTGCAAAGCAACCAGGATGCGCTGCGCTGGGAAAACGAACCCAGCGGCCTGGCGCTGGAACAATTGAACCCCGAAAAAATCAGCCGCTTCCTTGCACGCGCCGGCCTGCCGCCAGACAGCGTCGCCAACGCCCTGGAAAAGCTCGACCTGTTGCGCCAGGGTGCGCCCATCAACGCCGCCAAACTGTTTTTTGCCCACCAGCCCATCCAGTTGCGCTGCGCGGTATTTGCCACCACCACCAGCTCCACCATCATCGACCGTCATGATTTCGACGGCGATATCCTCGAACTGATCGAAGAAGCCGAAAAATACGCCCTCAAAAACATCCACATCGGCATGCGGCTGGAAGGCTTGCGCCGCGTGGACGTGCCAGAAATCCCCCTCAAGGCCATCCGCGAAGCGCTGGTCAACGCCTTTTGCCACCGCGACTGGCGCGACCCCGACTTTGTGCAGGTTGCCGTGTTCAAGGATCGCCTGGAAATCCGCAGCCCCGGCAGCCTCTACGGCAACCTGACCTTTGACGAGATACGCCAGGGCAACGTCTCCCGCCGCCGCAACCCGAAAATCGCAGAGCTGCTGCGCCGCATTCATCTGGTGGAAGCCTGGGGCCGAGGGGTGCCGTTGATTCTGGAAAACGCCCCGGATGCCAGCTTCATCGAAATCGGCGGGCTGTTCATTACCCGCTTCAAGCGGCCATCGGCGCTGGAGGTTGGTGCAGAAACCAGTACAGAAACCGTTGATACTAGTAGAGAAACCAGTACAGAAACTCTGAAAACTAGCAGAGAAAACGCCAAGACTGGTAGAGAAACCAGTACAGAAACTGCCCCTTCCGATGCACTGGCAGGGCTTTCAACAGCGCAAAAAATCCTGCACCACCTGCAATTGACACCGGCCAGCACCGCCAAAGACCTTGCCCAAAAAATCGGCATCACGGAAAAGGGCGTTCGCTATCACCTGGAGCAACTGAAGAAACAGGGCAGGCTGCGCCACGTTGGCCCGACCAAGGCTGGCCATTGGGAAATTCTGGGGGAGACCAAATCATGAAACGCATCCGCAAAACCCAGGCCACGCTCAACCTGCCCACCCTCAAGCTCGAAGGTGGCCTGTTCCTGCCCGACCAACTGGAAAAAGCCGCTCAGGGCCGCGCCAGTGCCCAGAGCGAGGCCGACTACGGCACCCCCAAAGGCGTCAAGCTCAAGGACGAATACAGCCGCGCTTTCCAGATCGCCTGCGCCCAATGGCAGCACTTTGCCGCGCAGATGGAACGCGCCGACGTCGATGCCGCGCAGCTCACCACCGCTTTCGTCCACGAACTGTTGCGCGACGCCTTTGGCTACACCACCTTGCAAGCCACGGCAGCACAGCCAGTGGGCGAACTGAGCTACCCGGTCAGCCTGATGGCAGGCAGCTTGCCTGTCCTGGTGGCACCACACACCCTGGGCCTGGACGAGGCCGACGCACGATTTGCCGTGCAGGGCGGCGGCAACCGCAGGAAAGCCCCGTTCCAGGCCATGCAGGAACTGCTCAACGCCAGCGAACCGCTGCAATGGGGCATCGTCAGCAACGGCAAGCAACTGCGCCTGCTGCGCGACGCGGCCAGCCTTACCCGCCCCAGCTTTCTCGAAGTCGATCTGGCCGACCTTCTGGGTGGCCAGCGTTATGCCGAATTCGCCAACGTTTGGCGTCTACTGCATGCCAGTCGCGCATTCCGCCTCGGCCAGGGCGCTATGGCGTGCATCTGGGAACAATGGCGCAGCGAAGGCCAGCAGGAAGGCACCCGCGTACGCGATGGCCTGCGCGATGGCGTCGAGCAGGCGCTGCTGACCTTCGGTCAGGGCTTCCTGCAACACCCCGACAACCACGCCCTGCGCACCGCCCTGCATGACGGCACACTCAGCAAGGACGCCTTTTTCCAACAACTGCTGCGCCTGGTCTACCGGCTCATCTTCGTCTTCACCGTGGAAGAGCGCGGCCTGCTGCATCCGCAGGACGATAGCGCCGAAGCACAAACCGCCCGCCGCGCCTATGCCGAAGGCTATGCCCTGGCCCGCCTGCGCGAGCTGTGCCTCAAACGCCGTGCCCGCACCCGGCACGACGACCAGTGGCAGGCCATCCGCATCGTCTTCCGTGGCCTGGCACAAGGCGAGCCGCGTCTGGCCTTGCCCGCCCTGGGCGGCCTGTTCGCTCCCGCGCAATGCCCAGATCTGGATGCCGCCAGCCTGGACAACGCCCACCTGCTGGCCGCCCTGCAGCACCTGCGCTGGGCCAAGCCGACCGGCGCGCAAAGCCTGGTGCCGGTGGACTACCGCAACATGGGCCCGGAAGAGCTGGGCAGTGTCTACGAAAGCCTGCTGGAACTGGTGCCCGCCATCGACCTGCCCGCCCGCACCTTCGGCTTCGTCGGCCGCACCGAGGAAGGCAGCACCGCCGGCAACGCCCGCAAGCTCACCGGCAGCTACTACACCCCCGACAGCCTGGTGCAGGAGCTGATCAGGAGCGCGCTCGACCCCGTCATCGAACAGCGTCTGGCAGCCAACCCGGCCAACCCCACCGAGGCGCTACTGGCCATCCGCGTCATCGACCCGGCCTGTGGCAGTGGCCACTTCCTGCTCGCCGCCGCTCGCCGGCTGGCGGAAAAACTGGCCCAGTTGCGCAGCCTGGAAGGTGGCCAGGAAGGCGCCATCCAGCCGCAGGACTACCGCCATGCCCTGCGCGAAGTGGTGGCCCGCTGCATCTACGGGGTGGACCGCAACCCCATGGCCATCGAACTGGCGCGCATGGCGCTGTGGCTGGAAGGCTACGAGGAAGGCCGCCCGCTGGGCTTTCTCGACCACCACCTGCAAGTGGGCGACGCCCTGCTGGGTCTGACCGACCTGAACGTGCTCGAGCAAGGTATCGCCAAGGATGCCTTCAAGCCCTTGAGCGGCGACGACAAGGACGCCTGCAAGGTACTGGCCAAGGCCAACGCCGCCGGTCTCAAGCAGATTGCCAGGGACCTGCAAGGCAAGCAGATGCTGCTGAGCGTGGACAACTGCAGCGGCCTCGATGCCCTGCGCGCCATCGAAACCCTGCCCGCCGACACCCCGGAGCAGGTGGCCGCCAAGGAACAGGCCTGGCGCCGCTTTCTGGAAGACTCCGCCCACAGCCCGCTCGCCCACGCCGCCGATGCGCTGGTGGGCGCCTACCTGCTGCCCAAGACGGAGGACACGGCAGAAACCGTGCCCACCAGCATCACCCTGCATGCGCTGCTGACCGACCCGCAACGCGCCCAGACCGAGCACGCCGCGCCCATCGCCGCCGCACGCGCGGCCTGCGAACAGGCGCGCGTGTTCCACTGGCCGCTGGCCTTCCCGCAGGTGTTTGCGCAGGGCGGCTTCGACTGTGTGCTGGGCAATCCGCCGTGGGAGGTGTCGCAGATGGGCGAGGAGGAATTCTTCGCCACGCGAGCACAGCACATTGCAGAACTGGCGGGCGATGCGCGCAAACAAGCCATTGCTGCACTGCCTGAAACCGATCCGCGTTTGTGGGATGAGTTTGTCAAAGAAAGCCAACGGATTGCGGCCGCCAACAACTTCTATCGGGAATCGGGACGCTTTCCGCTGACGGCTGTTGGCAAGCTCAACACCTATCCCTTGTTTGCCGAAACCATCCTGCAAATCCATGCCGACAGTGGCCGCGCCGGCTTCGTCGTGCCCACCGGCATCGCCACCGACGACAGCACCAAAGCCTACTTCGGGCACATCACCCAGAACCGGCGGCTGGTCAGCCTGTACGACATCGAGAACCGCGAAAAGCTGTTCCCCGCCGTCGATAGCCGCATGAAGTTCTGCCTGCTCACCCTGGGCGCAGCGGACCAGGCCGAATTCGTCTGCTTCGCCACCCAGGTCAGCCAACTGGCCGACCCGCGCCGTCGCTTCACCCTCACGCCCGACGAATTCCGTCTCATCAACCCCAACACGCTCACCTGCCCGGTGTTCCGCAGCGAGCGCGACGCGGAACTGACCAAGAAGCTCTACCGCGCCGCCCCGGTGCTGATGCGCGATGCCGTGATCGCAGGCGAGGGCAAGCAGGCCAAGGTGGTGGAACCCGCGCAAAACCCGTGGGGCATTACGTTCTCGCAAGGTCTATTCAACATGACCAGCGCAAGCCACCTGTTCAAGGACGAGCCAGCTGCCGATCGCCTGCCGCTGTACGAGGCCAAACTGATCCACCAGTTCGACCACCGCTGGGCCACCTACACACCGGACGGCAACAGCCGTGATGTCACGCCGGCGGAAAAGGCCGACCCGGCTTTCACCGTCACCCCGCGCTACTGGGTGCAAGCCCGCGAAGTCTGGCTGCGCGTCGCCCGCCTGCCCGAAGGCTTGATGAAGGCCCTCAAGGACGGCAACCCCCAGGCCACCGTGCTGTGTGTCACCCAGTTGCTGTTCGGGCGCTACCTGGCCGAACAACGCCAGACCCATCCCGGCCTGCGCCTTTACCCGGCCTGGCAAGGTTTCGTCAAACAGCATCCGTATGCGCAACAGGTCTCGCCGTGGTCCTTGGGGCTATGTGGCAATAACCCCACCGTGCTGCAACCACTCAATGACGACTACTTGCCCGGTGCGCCCGAACCGGAAGTGGTGCGCTACACAGAAGGGGCACGCAACGCCACCGGCTGGATTGCCATTGATCCGCAGATTGAAGAAGCCATGCTGAGATTGGCTGCTGATTACTGCCATCTACCCGCACCGGATGAGCCATTGGCAGACGAGCAGGCCGTGCTCGCCCTCGCCGAACGCTGGTTGCAGGCCGCCTGCCCACAGTGGCTGATGGGTTGGCGAGATATCACCAATGCGACCAATGAGCGGACGGTGATTGCGTCGGCGGTGCCGTTGGTGGGGGTGGGCCATACCATGCCGTTGTTCACCACGACCGCAAATGCTCAATTGGCGGCCTGCCTGCTGGGCAATCTGTGCTCACTGGTGCTTGATTACTGCGCTCGCGTGAAGGTGGGCGGTACACACCTGACGTATGGCTACTTGAAGCAGTTTCCTATCCTGCCACCCGAACACTACACCGAGGCTGACCTCGACTTCATCGTCCCGCGTGTGCTGGAGCTGACCTACACAGCCTGGGATCTGCAACCCTGGGCCGAGGAGTTGATAGGTGGATGGAAAACGGAAAATGGCGATTGGAAGCTTGGTACTCCCGACGCCATCCGTCGCTCGCCGCTGGTCCCATTCCCCTGTGATCCAGACCGTCGCGCCTATCTCCGTGGTCAATTAGATCAGTACTACGCCAAACTCTACGGCCTCACCGAGGAGGAACTACGCTATATCCTCGATCCCACCGACGTCATGGGCGAAGACTACCCCAGTGAAACCTTCCGCGTTCTCAAGGAAAAAGAAATTCGTGAGTATGGCGAATACCGCACGCGACGGCTGGTGCTGGAGGCTTGGGAGCGCTTGGAACAAGCACCCCCGGCCATCATTCCGCAAGCCCAACCTGCTCGCCCGAGCACGCCATTCCGTACCTATGCAGCGGGCTACACACCCGCTACCGAAGCTGAAGACTGGCTCGCGGGTTTAGTCTGCGACATTCTCCTTCAGACAGGTACTTGCGATGATGTTCGCCTGCGCCAGATTCTGCTGACAGACTTGCCGGAGCATATTCCGCACAGGGAGCTTCTGAGTGAGTGGCTGAAGCCGATCAAGAACGAGCGGTGGTCACATATCTGTGCCTGGCTGCGCAGCCTGTTGGGGGTGCCGACCACAGAACCTCTGTCTATCCGTGATGCGAAAGGTCTGGCACAGGTGCTGGGCGACAGTCGTACGGCATCGCTTGCCAGCGCCTTGATTGAGGCAAGGAAACAACAGGAGTTGGCTTTGGAGCAGGCATTGGCCGCACCAGAAACGCCCATGCAAACGGAAGGTCTGCAAAAAAGGGGATAAGGGATGAACGCTGTCGGTATGCCAGAACCATTTTCTACAAAGCCTCGCCTATGGGTAGAGACGTTGTGGCTGCTGGAGTCACTGACAGCGGATGAACCCTTGCGCGAAATACCGCTGCACCGCGGCCTCAACCTGATCGTATCGCCACCAGGAAAAGGCAGCTCTGGGCATGGCGTGGGAAAAACCGCTTTTTGCCAATTGCTGCGGTTCGCACTGGATGACCCCCTCTGGTCCGAGGGGTCAGCCTTGCGCGATGAACTGCTGCAAAGCGAGGATTTGAAGGAGGGGGCTGTTGCCGCCCGTGTGCATATTGGCGGGGAAGTATGGACAGTCTTGAAGCCGTGGCGACACCAGAAGATGTACCGCGCTTCCCGTCATGCGGATTGGCGGCAGCTGGCCGCAGGTAACGCTGAGAACGAATACCACGCTTACCAGAATGCACTGCGACAGCATTTTGTCGAAACCTTGCCGGTTCAGGAGTTGCCTGGCTCCGGGCAGCCTATTGAATGGCACCACATTCTGGCCTGGTGCTCCCGTGACCAGAACGCCCGATACCAGCATTACTTCCAATGGCGTGCGGAAGGTGTCCGGTTCAGTTTGCCGGCGAAGTCGCCATTGGCTCTCATACAGATCGTATTAGGTATGCTGCACGACGCCACGACGCTGCGTGATCTGGATAGCGCAGCAAAAGCGGTAGAAACCCATAAGGCGAGACTGGAGCAACTGCGAGAGGAACCTACGCGTTTGCTGAACCATGTGCGCCGGCAATTGGCCAACCGCCTTGAAGCGCCAATCAATACACCCTTCCGGCAGGAAGGATTGATCGAGCATCCCAACTTGATTGGTATCGCCAGGCAACGCCACGAAGCCTATCAGCAGGAACTGCGATCAATCGAGGAAGAGCGAAAGGCACTTGTACACGAACGCCAGTCCTTGCTGGAAAAGCGTGCCCCGCTGAAAGGCAATCTAGACGTCATTGCCAATGAAATAGCCCAGGTAGAAGCGTTGATTGCTGGCGATATCGAGCGGTTAGAGGCGTTGCAAAACGAAGCAGCATCACTGCAAAAGAATCTCTCCAAGCATTGCGACGCAGGAAATCGCCTGCTCAAGGAGTGTCACTATGTTACTCAGCGCATCGAACTGGTTCAGATTGACCGAAAGCAGCGCACCTTGAGTTATCAGCAAAACAAAGAATCCCTTGAGCGCAGTCTGGTTGCGCTGCGCCGCCGCCGGAATGGGCTGATTGACGAGATGGCACCGCTGGATAAAGCACTTGCCGCTATTGATGGAAGAAGTGCTGATATGGACCAGAGGTACGCCCAAGCAATGGTGGCTGATCAGCTGCTCACGGAGGCTATCGAGAGCTACGAATATTATGAAAGCCTTGCCTCTGGAAAGTCACAATCAACCGAAATGGATGCGTTACAACGCAAGCTGGATGAACATCGGCGTCGTTGCAATCAGTTGAAGCTACAGCTCGAACAACAGCGCCAGATGGTAGCGGGGCGCCGCCAGGCAATCAGCGACGCCATGATGGCTGTTGCCAGATCACTGCCTTCCTTCACGTGGGGCGTTTTCAACGATCAAGAAGAACACCGCAATCACCCCTTTCGAATGGGGCCGAGACACTCGACCACCTACAAAGTTCTGGAGATTCTCGCAGGTGATGTGGCCTGCTTGCTCGATAGCACTCAGGAGCAAAGCTTCCATCCCGGGTTTCTATTGCACGATTCTCCCCGCGAAGCGGAGATGAGCGAAGACATACTCTGGGCCCTGCTCGAACATGTCGCAAAAAAAGGTGGAGACTCGTTGCAATACATCGTTACCACTTCAACTGAACCACCTGAATCACTCCAGATTTATGAGCGGCACAGGCTCTCAACAGAGAGCGTGGACGGACTTCTTTTCCGTAAGCGCTTGGGTGCCGAACAGGCAACGATGGCATGAACCCACTGCAACGCACCCTCATCGAAAAAGCCGGCCACGACAATGGCTTCGAGCACGTGCTATCTCCGGCAGGCGATGCGGTGACACTGGCTTCGGCCCGTCATCGCAGCCAGGCGGTAGTGACGGCATCGGCCGATGGCTTCGGCTTGCGCCTTCAACCGGCTACGCCCGCGCTGCTGCCGGAACTGTTGCGTAGTTTCCAACCGCGGGCCGGAGCTGATGACGTGTTTTGTGTGCCGACCCTGCCCGATTTGGCGGCTCTCCTGCGTCGCACGGCCAGTTTGTCGCAGGCCTTGCCGAATCAGGCCGTGCGCGACTACCACACGGCCGTCGCGCAGGCTGTGGAGGCACTGCCTGTCGAGAACCGGGGCACGGAAGTCGAACGCCTGGTGCGCCAGCGCGTGGGGCAGGCGCGTTACCGCGATGCCTTGCTGACCTACTGGGGGGGTGCCTGCGCGGTGACCGGCGTCACCGTGACCGAGGCACTGCGCGCTAGCCATGCCAAACCCTGGGCCGAATGCGCCGACGACGCCGAGCGGCTGGATGCCTTCAACGGCTTTCTGCTGGTGGCCAATCTCGATGCGCTGTTCGACCGCTTTCTGATCAGCTTCGACGATACCGGACATTTGCTGACCAGCGCCCGCCTGTCCCAAAGCGATCTGCCTGGGCTTGGCATTCATTCGGGAATGACGTTGCGCTGGCTGACCAGGGAGCACCGGCATTATTTACAGTGGCACCGCGAGCGCTTCCTGCTCGGTGCCTGATCGAAGGAAAAACATGGCCAAGGCCGAAGCAAGCGTCGAAGAGCTGGTATCAATGATCGAGCGGGGCGAACTGCGCTTGCCAGAGATGCAGCGCCAGTATGTGTGGCGCTCCACGCGAGTGCGCGATCTGCTGGATTCGCTGTACCGCGGCTACCCATCGGGCGCAATCCTGCTTTGGGAAACGGATGAAGCTGTGCCGCTGCAGGATTTCGCGGTCAGCCAGAGCACGAATCCTTACCAGAGCACGCGGCTTCTGCTGGATGGTCAGCAGCGTCTGACATCGCTCTCTGCCGTCATTCGCGGCGAGCCAGTATCGGTACGCGGCCGTCGTCGGCCGATCGACTTGCTGTTCAACTTGGAACATCCCGACCAGTTGGCGGTCGTGACCGAAGTGGAAGAGAACGGCGACGACGAGGACGATGTTGACGACGATAGCGAACTGATTGGCGATGAGACGGACTCGACCGAGGACGAACTGCTCAAGCGCTTCAACAAGATGACTTTCGTGGTGGCCACGAGGAAGCTGGAGCAGTTGCCGCATTGGGTGAAAGTGTCGGAAGTGTTCAAGACCGACAACGATGCGCCGTTCCTCAAACGTGCGGGCATCAGTGGTTTTGACGATCCTCGTTATGAGAAGTACAGCCAGCGCCTGGCCCGGCTACGTGGCATCCGCAAGTACGTTTATCGGATGGATGTACTGGAACGGACGCTTTCCTACGATGAGGTCACGGAAATCTTCGTCCGGGTCAATTCACTGGGAGCCAAGCTGCGCAGTTCCGACTTGGCTCTGGCGCAGATCACCGCCAAGTGGCGGCACTCGCTGCAGACGTTCCAGGATTTTCAGAAGGCCTGTGCCAAGACGGGCTTTGACCTCGATCTCGGTTTGCACCTGAAGAACCTGATGGCGTTTGCCACCGGTCAATCGCGTTTCCAGATCGTGGGTAGCCTGAGTGTGGAGAAGCTGCAGAAGGCGTGGAAAGAAGCCTGCGAGGGCATGGAATTCGCGCTCAACTTCCTGCGTAGCAATCTGGGCATCGATAGCCCGGCGCTGCTGTCGTCGCCCTTCCTGCTGGTGGTGCTGGCGTATTTCGGACACAACCGCAACTATGCGCTGAGCAACAATGAGGCCCGCCAACTGCGCTATTGGGCGCTGATGGCCAATGCCAAAGGCCGCTTCTCCCGAGGCTCCAGCGAAACCATTCTGGATCAGGATTTGGCAAGTATTCGTCAGGGCGGAGCGGTGAGCGAGCTGATTGACCGGCTGCGCCTGCAGTTCGGCCGCCTGGACATTACCGCGGAGGAGCTAGAAGGCCGCAACCAGCGCAGCGCGCTGTTCAAGACCATGTTCCTGGCTTTCCGCGCTGCCGGTGCGAAAGATTGGCGCAGCCATCTGGCCATTGCTCTGGATCATTCGGGCGCCCAGCATCGCTTGCAGTTCCATCACATCTTTCCCAAAGCCGTATTGAAGACCAGCTTCACTGCCCGCGAGGCGGATGACATCGCCAATCTGGCCTTCATCGGCGGCAAGACGAATCGCGCGATCAGCGACAAGGCCCCGGCGGTTTACCTGCCCCCGCTGGTGGACCAGCTTGGCGAGCCAGCGTTCGCAGCACAGTGCATCCCGGTCGAGGCATCGCTGCTGGAAGTGGAAAGCTACAAGGCTTTCTTGCTTGAGCGACGCAAGAGGATTGCAACGGCGCTGAATACGTTTGTTGGGCCTGCAGATTGAGCCGGTGGACGGCTGTGTATATAGGCCAGGGGGCTCATACTGCCTGACCTAGCTACCGAGGTAGATGGCAGTGATTTGAACGCGCTCGTGTCCCACCTCACGGCTGATGGTTTGGCGAGCACGGCTGTCTTCCATACGTTGTGTTGGGCTTAATGCCCTGACTGAAGGCCCACCCGCCGCCGGTGCCTTCCATCCCGTCAGCACCTCATACCGCATCTGCGCGTACCGATGCCGCAGTCCGTGCATGTTGCTCAACCCTGCCGCCTTGCATTGCCCGTCGTAGACGTGCCGCTGCTGGATGTAGGTCTTGTTCGCAGGGATCAGCGAGCCCAACCCTGTCAGCCGGTGTGCTTCGTCCAGCACCGTCCGCTGCTCCGGTGTCGTGATCGGTACCGTCCGGTCGCGCCCGCCCTTGGCCCATGAGCCTTTGATGGCGATGTGATCGCCACGGTCGGCATAGCGGGGCTGGAACTTGATGGATTCCTCTCGCCGCAGACCGAAGGCCGCTTGCAGACGCAGGCTCATGCGAACGTGTGGATCGGTGATCCTGTCCAGTCCGTCGCCCAGTTCCTTGGCCTTGCTTTCGCCGGTCACATAGCGCCGCTCGGGAATGCCCAGCTTGGTGTTGTCCGCTGGCAGGATGCCTGCCTTGCCGACCTTCTCGGCCCACCAGCGCAGGTGAGCCATGCGGTTCTTCAGTGTGCCGGCCGACAGGCCTTCGGCTTGCCAGCGCTGCAACAGGGCTTCGACGTGCTTGCCCTTGAGCGAGGTCGCCCGCATCTGGCGGAAGCCTGCTTCGCGCAGTTGGCGTGCGGCCAGGCTCAGTGAGCGCTGCCGGTCGGCCTGGGTGGCGTGGCTGCCGTCGCGGTTGCGCTGGCAAAGCTGGCGCAGGGTGTAGGTCAGGTCGTCCATTGCGATGTTGTTTCGTCGGTTGTCGGGGCTGAGAAGCGAACGGTCAGTGTTTTTGCCAACTCGCCAAGGCGAGATCCCCGAAGGGCAAGGGCCAGGTGCTCAGTTCACCTGTGGCCTCGAATGAGGCGTCCGCCTTGCTTCCTGTGGGAAGGCCGGGCGGAAGAGTTGCAAGGGACGACAACGCGATGTGCTGGGATAGGTACCTCCTGTGGAGTGGTGGAAACGAGCTGACAGACCGCGCGAGGTCGGGCGACCCGCGACGAGTGGCTGGAGCGCCGGATGTGTATTGCGACGATGGCGGGACGAACCACGCCGAGGATGAGGAAGGCTCTGCCCATCGGTAGGGCGGCACACAGAGCGAGCCGGGGTGTGCCAGGGATGGTTCCGTCCGGCGAGCCGGGTCGGCGCTTGCAGGAACCTGCGCCAGGGTTCCGGTGTTCATACCCACCGGCAGGTTGTTGCTGGGCCAGTGTCCCGGGGCATCGTCATGTGCGCCGCCATCAATGCGATGCCGCGCCAACCCGCATTGTTGCTGCAGTTCGCCGGGCCGTCACTGCGGCGGGCAGTGACGGCCCTATCTGTCTCATGCCGAGCCCAGGGACCCCAGCCGTGCAGCAGCAGGCGTGTTTCCCAGGGCTGTTGGCAGCATTTCGCTGCCAGCCATGCACCCGATGATCTGCCCGATGGGCAGCGATGGCGTCTTCAGCATGCGCCGGATCTGATCCAGATGCCGTTGCGCCACCTCGCGCGACGCAGGTTTTGCAGCTTGGTTGCTGGACGATGGAGAAGGGGCAGGCGGCGAGCCATGCTGGCTGTTGCTGACGGCCTGCACGGGTGTCTGCTGCGGGGCGGATTTGCGCGCCGCCCAGAGCTTGAAGACGCCTTCCACGGCCTTCTTGATCAACCCGTAGAGGTAGGCGATGGCGTTGTGCACACCACCTGATTCGCAGCGCACGTCCCACTCGGCCAGTACCGCCAGGCGTTGCTCCGGAGGCAAGCCCCTGAGACGCGCGGTGAGAACCCGTTGCTGATCCTGTGGCAGTTGCCGGAAGCGGGCCGGCACATACGGCCCAGATCCCTGCACTTCGGGTGGTGAGCGGTACGTACGTACTTCTTTTAATACTTCTTTTTCTACAGTACGTACTGTTGCTGCAGATGCCGGAACGGGTTTCGGAATGCCGCTGCTGGCTTCGGGAACGAGGGCATCGCGCGCAGTTGAGCCACCAGGATTGCCCGGATCATGGTCATCGTCATGCTGCTGCAGGCGCCTGATCCGCTCTTGCATCGTTGCAGGCAGCTTTTCCAACCTGTCCGGATGGCGCATGGCCTCATCGAGAATGGACTGCGCCAACTGGCGAATCGTCGCACTGGCATGGCCGAGCGCCCGTTCCAGCAGGGGCAGGTAATCCTCGTCCTCCAGGCAGGCCTCGTCGAACGCGAGGGGCTGATTCCGTACCGCGTAGCGGCTGGCCATCGAGAAGCCGGTCATCGGATTGCGGCGGTATTCGACCAGCGCAATCCACGTGGACAGCCGCAGGCACAGCACAGCCTTGGACACGGTTTCAAGGGCCGCCCGCTTGCAGCCCGGTGCGCTGGGCAGGTATTTGCGTAGCGCGTCGTAGCTGAGGACCACGGTGCCGTCGCTGCTGGCCAGCGCACGGAAAGTCAGCCAGGCGTTGCGCTCCAGCGGCGTCAGCCGCTCATCGAGCAACAGAGCTTTCGGGGTGATGATGTCTGAAGTTTGGTGTGGCATGGTGAGGCTCCTGTCGGTATCGGCCAACTGGCCAAAGGAGCCGCCATCTCACCCCGACATCACCGCTGCCGCAGCCATCAATCCGAACTGCGCGCCTCCCGTTTTTTCGGGCTGAAGCAGGGTGCAACATCCTTGGTGCTCCGGATCAGGAGGTGGGAAAATGAGCACGCTGCAGCGCATTGGACGTTGCTGAACGTCGATGGCCGGGTTCGCTGCCTCAGATCAGGTTGTCCGCTGACACGTTGCACCGGGAACAAGCAGAGCGAGGAGCGTCCAAGACAGGCCATTCGCCGCTACAAAGGGACACGCTTGGTATTTGGGTCCAAGAATAGGTCCAAGCGCGTTGCGGGACCGCCATGAGTACTTTGAAAATCAACGACATGCGGCGAAAACGCCACTTCTGCATCGGGAAGTGATGCCCAACCCATGCCCGCCCGCATCCGCCCCGCCGCCGACGTTCCCGCCATCGAGGGGCTCGTGGCCGAAGCCTATGGCCCCTGCGTCGCCAGCCTCGGCGTGGAACCGGGGCCCCTGCACGACGACTATGCAGCGCGGGTGAAAGCCGGGCAGGCTCATGTGCTGGAAATGGAACCGGGCACGATCTCCGGACTGCGTTTGATACACAGACGCGCAGAATAAAAAGCGATTATTTACTCATACCAAGCGTTTGCTCGCAATTTATCAGCCCTGCGGCTCCGCGCGTAGAACCGGCTTTTCGGCTTACCACGCCCCCCGCGAGAACTGCCGCGCGCCGAACTTTTCCCGCGCGCGGCGGTTGCTGGCCAGGGATTTCTCATATACCGATGCGGGGCGGATCTGGCGCGCGATGACGTAGCCGGTGATGCAGGCCAGCATCAGCGGCAGCATGACTTCGTAGCTCAGCGTCATTTCGAAGATCATGAGTATGGACATGAGAGGCGCATAGGTGGTGGCGGCGAGCAGCGCCCCCATGCCAACCACGGCGTAGCTGGACACGGCCGACAGGTCGCCGGTGGGAAGCAGGGCGTGCAGGCCCATGGCGTACAACGCGCCCAGCGCCGCGCCTACGAACAGGGTGGGGGTGAACACGCCGCCGACCGCGCCGGAGCCGGCGCTGGCGCCGGTGGCGATGATTTTCAGCACCAGGATGGCGGCCACGGCCTGCCAGGCCCAGTCGGTGTGCAGCATGCTGTTGACCACGCTGTAGCCATTGCCCCAGACCTCGGGGTTGTAGACCGAGATGGCTCCCACGATCAGGCCGCCCAGCGCCATGCGCGCCCACAACGGAAAGGGCAATCTGTGGAAGAGGGCGCGGGCGAAGTCCAGGAACCGCAGGAATTGCGGGGCGACCAGGCCGGCGATGAGGCCCAGGCCCAGGTAGTTCACCACTTCCCAGCCCGAGACGAAATCGAAGGGCGGCATGTGGAAGACGGCGTCGTAGTGCAGGATCTGGCGTGTGACGATGTTGGCGACCACGGAAGAAACGATCAACGGGACCAAGGTCACGGACGAGATCGCGCCATAGACGATTTCCGAGATGAAGATCGCGCCGGCGATGGGCGCGTTGTAGGCGGAGGTGATGCCGGCGGTGGCGCCGCAGGCGACCAGCAGGCGCAGGTGGCGGGGCGGCAGGATGAGGAACCTGCCGCAGAGCGAGGAAAACATGGCGGCCAGCTGCACCATGGGGCCTTCGCGGCCGATGGATGCGCCCGACCCGATCGAGAAGAGCGAGGAGAGGCTGCGCGCCACGGTCTGCCGGAACCCGATGACGCCGCGGCCCACGGAAATGGCTTCCATATAGTCGGCCGCGCCGCGCCGCGGCAGCCACCGGGCGGCGGATTGCAGGATCAGGCCCGCGATCACGCCCCCGATGGCGGGCAGCAGCAGGCGCTCCCAGGGCCCGAAGTTGCGGGCCAGCTGCACCATGCCATGCGCCTCTCCGCTGCCGCCCAGCAGGATCTGCCCCCAGGCCAGCATTTCGCGGAATACCACGGTGGCCAGGGCGCCCAACAAGCCCATCACGGCGGCGGCGCACAGCGTGACCGGCAGGTTGTCGGCCAGGAGGCGGGTGCGCAGCCACAGCACCCAGAGCGGTTTTCGGATTCGGATTTGTGTAGGCATGGCCGGAATTCTAAGGCCAGACCCTGCCGCGCATGCGCCGGTTTTCACCCGGGCGGCAACCCCCGCCGCCCGCGCCGGCAAGCCGCAACATGGCGCCGGAAAGCGGCTAAACCCATGGCGCGCCCTGTGGATAACTACTAGGGCGGCCAGTTGTGCACAGCTTGTGGAGGCAAGTTGAACAAGCAGGCATTTTGACCCGGGTCCAAAATCTTGTTCAACTTCGGCCTTTTCCCCACACAGAGTTCTTGCACAGCGAATTTCGGCCGCAAGCTTATGAAAAAAAACGGGTTTTCAGGGTTAAGGTAGTTATCCACAGCCCTTATTAATCATTAGTCTTTATATACAGAGAAATAAAGGGAAAAGACAAACATGCTCTCCCATCCCAGCCATCCATACCCCGGGGAACCCCGCCCATGCGTATCCTGCTGATCGAAGACGAAGCCGAACTTGCCCGCTGGCTTTCGCGCAGCCTGGCCCGGCACGCGGGCTTCGTTGTGGAATGGGCAGATGACGGGCTGCTGGCCGAAAGAAGATTGGCCATGGAAGAATTCGATGCCGTCATCCTGGATCTGGGACTGCCCGGCATGGATGGCCATTCTTTGCTGGCGAAGATTCGCGCGCGGGACGACCGTACGCCGGTGCTGGTCCTGACCGCGCGCGATTCGCTGGCCGAACGGATCGGAACCCTTCATGAAGGCGCGGACGACTTCCTGCCCAAACCTTTTGTCCTGGAAGAATTGGAGGCGCGGCTGATCGCCCTTATCCGGCGCAGCCGCGGCAGGGAGCACCCGCGGCTCACCCTGGGCAACCTCGTTTTCGATACGGCCGGGCAAAAATTCACGGTGCGCGGCGTGCCCTTGCAGTTGTCGCCACGCGAGCATTCGGTACTGCGCGTGCTCATCCAGAAGAGCGGCGAACCCATCAATAAACAGCAGATTCTCGACCGCATCGTGACGGACGACGCCGACATCAACCTGGAGGCCATCGAAGTGGCAGTCCACCGTCTGCGCAAGAAGCTGGCCGATACCGGGGTACAAATCGTGACGATGCGAGGCATGGGTTACAGCCTGGAGAACGCTGTTGAAAACCCGTAGTCCGGAAAAAAAGCGCGCGCGCACCCTCAAGACCCAGCTTCTGTGGTGGCTGATTCCCACCCTGGTGCTGCTCATGGCCGCGGCGCTCTGGCTGTCGAACCAGCAACTGCGCAACCAGGTCGACATGGCCTACGACCGCTCACTTGCCGGAGCGCTGCGCGCCATCGACCACAACATATCCACAGCCAGCGGCGGCCTGGCCATGGAGCAGCCCTACCTGATGCTGGAATTTTTCGAGCTCACGGCCAACGGCAACGTGTATTACCGGGTAGCGACCGAGGACGGGCTGGCCGAGATCGGCAGCCCGGGCCTGCCGCTGCCCAGCCGCCCGCTGGTGTCGGGCGAACCCCAGTTCTTCGATTCCACTTACCTGGGCACGCCGGTGCGGGTGGCGGCGTTGGCGCGGCCGATGGATCCGCCGCTCTACGCCAATAAAGGGGGCCGGGTAATAGTGCAGGTGGCGGAGGGGCTGGAAACCCGGGACGCGTTCATCAACCGGGCGTTGTGGCGCTCGGTGGAGCGCGACGTAGCCATGATCGTCATCAGCGTGCTCGCGGTGATTTTGGGCGTCTTCATGGCCTTGCGCCCCCTGGAGCGGCTGCGCGAGGAGGTGGAAGGGCGCTCCTCGGACGATTTAAGCCCTGTCAGCGCGTTTGACATGCCGGGTGAGGTCCTGCCCCTCATCTCGGCCATCAATCGCCACATGGACCGTTTTGCGGCCCAGGCGAGGGTCCAGCGGCAGTTCCTGGACGACGCCTCGCACCAATTGCGCACGCCTTTATCGGTTTTGCGGACCCAGACCGCCTACGCCCTGCGCGAAACCGACCCCCAGGAGGTCCGTACGGCCCTCCTGGCGATGCAGGAGGGCCTGGACAGGGCCGTGCGCACCACCAACCAGATGCTGGCCCTGGCGCGCGCCAAGGACGCTTCCATGACCGAAGGCGGCTTTACCCCCGAACCGGTGGACCTGTCCGAGCTGGCGGACGCGGTGATCCGTACCCATTTGCCATCCATCCGGGCCAGGCAGGTGGATCTGGGGCTGGAAGGCGCGGACAGCCCCGTGATCGTGAGCGGGGCGGAATGGCTGTTGCGGGAAGCGGTCAGCAATCTGGTGGACAACGCCATCCGCTATACCCCGGAAGGCGGCGAGGTGACGGTGCGGGTCGAGTCCGGGCCGGGCCGGGCGGCGCTGGTGGTCGAAGACGCCGGGCCGGGCATGTCGGCCCAGGATATCGCCCAGGCCTGCGTCCGCTTCCGCCGGGGCGCCTCGGGCAAGAACAAGTCCGGCGCCGGCCTGGGCCTGGCCATCGTGGGAACGATATGCCAGATACTCGGTGCCGAACTGATGCTGGAAAACCGCCAGCCCGGTCCCGGGCTGCGCGCGGCCCTGGTGTTTACCCTAGGATCGGAACCGGATATTGCAACGCATCAGAAAATCGGCATGGCTTGAAAGGGTTTGGAAAGCTTCGATTCGGTACGGTTGCGTCCGCCGGGCATGGGCGCGCAATGCGCCTCCCGTTCAGAAAACCGATAATTGGAGACCGCAGGAATGCAGACCAGCCTGAAGTTTCGCCTTGCCGCCATCGCGGCGCTGGGCGCCCTCTCCCTGTCCGTGGGAGCCGCCAGGGCCGCGGACGAGCCCCGCCGTCCCGAATGTATCGCCCCGGCGCAGCCGGGCGGCGGCTTCGACCTCACCTGCCGCCTGGCCACGGAGGGCCTCAAGCATAGCGGCGCCCTCAAGAGCGCCATGCGCATCGTCTACATGCCTGGCGGCATCGGGGCGGTGGCCTACAACAACATCGTGGCCCAGCACCCCAACGAGCCGGGCACCATCGTGGCGTTCTCGGGCGGCTCGCTGCTGAACCTCGCTCAGGGCAAATTCGGCAAGTACAACGTCAATGACGTGCGCTGGCTGGCGGGCATCGGCAGCGACTACGGCGTGGCCGTGGTGCGCAACGATTCGCCCTATACCGACCTGAAGAGCCTCATGGAAGCCTTCAAGCAGGATCCCACCAAGATCGTGCTGGGCGCCGGCGGCACCGTGGGCAGCCAGGACTGGATGAAGGCCGCGCTGACCGCCAAGGCGGCCGGGGTGGATTTCAAGAAAATGCGTTTTGTTGCCTTCGAGGGCGGCGGCGAGGCCGTCACCGCGCTGCGCGGCGGACACATCCAGGCTTACATGGGCGATGCGGCCGAGGCTTTCACCATGCTCGAAGGCGGCGCGCCGATCCGCGTGCTGGCGGTGTTCAACAACGAGCGCCTGCCGGGCAAGCTGGCCTCGGTGCCCACGGCCAAGGAACAGGGCTACGACATCGTCTGGCCTATCATCCGCGGCTTCTACGTGGGGCCGCAGGTGTCCGATGCCGACTACAAGTTCTGGGTCGATGCGTTCAACAAGGCCCTGGCGTCGCCCGAATTCGCCAAGCTGCGCGAACAGCAGGGCCTGTTCCCCTTTGACAAGACCGGCCCCGAGCTCGACGCCTACGTGAAAGACCAGGTCAAGCAGTACACCGAGCTGGCCGAATCCTTCGGGCTGGTCCGCAAGTAAGCGCCTGCGGGCGTATCTACCGCAACGATCGCGTCCCGGGAGGACGCCCCGCCCGCCGGCCCAGCGCCGGCGGAGGGCGGCGGCCAGGTCGCGGTCCTGCAATCACGGAAGAAAGACCATGAACGATCGGATACTGGGCATCGCCGCGCTCGCGCTGGCTGCCTTCATGACCTGGGCCGGCTGGGACATCGAGGCGCCCTTTGCCTACGAACCCGTGGGGCCGCGCGCCTTTCCGCTGCTCATCGCATTGATTATCGGCCTGTGCGGCCTGCGGCTCGCCTACAAGGGCGGCAATGCGGTCGAGCCCAATCCGGCCGGGGCGAACAGCCGCATCGCCATGATGGTGCTGTACGCGGTGGCCTATGCGTTCCTGTTCCAGTGGCTGGGCTTCGTTATTGCGACGCTGGTGATGACGATCTTCGTGGGCCGCCTGTTCGGCGGCGGCTGGATCAAGTGCGCCGTGGGCGGCGCCATCATGAGCGTGTTCTTTTTCCTGCTGTTCGACAAAGTGCTGGACGTGGTCCTGCCGGGCGGTCTTCTGGAGAACCTGATATGAGCGGCATTTTCGATCATCTGTCTGTTGGGTTCGGGGTCGCGTTCACCTGGACCAACCTGCTGGTGGCCGCCGTCGGGTCGTTCTTCGGCACCATGGTCGGCGTGCTGCCGGGCCTGGGGCCGATCAATGGCGTGGCCATGCTGATTCCCATCGCGTTCGCCATGAACCTGCCGCCTGAGACGGCGCTCATCCTGCTGGCGGCGGTGTATGTCGGGGCCGAATACGGCGGCCGCATCACGTCGATCCTGCTCAACGTGCCGGGCGAAGCCAGCGCCATCATGACCACGCTGGATGGCTATCCGCTGGCGCGCCAGGGGCTGGCCAGCGTGGCGCTGTCGCTGTCGGCCTGGTCGGCATTCTTCGGCGCCATCGTGTCGGTAGTGGGCATCATTGTGCTGGCTCCGCTGCTGGCGCGCTGGGCGCTGGCGTTCGGCCCGGCCGAGTACTTCGTGCTGATGGTCTTCGCCTTCTGCTGCCTGACCAGCCTGCTCGGCAAGCAGCCCGTCAAGGGCGTGCTGGCCGCCATGATCGGACTGGGCATTTCGGTGGTGGGCGTGGACGCCAACTCCGGTGTGTACCGCTACACCTTCGACTCCGTGCACCTGGCCGACGGCATCGACTTCGTGGTGGTGGTCATCGGCCTGTTCGCGGTGGCCGAAATGCTGGAAATGCTGGAGAAGGTCATGGCCGGCCACAGCGTCGAGGTCAAGCCCAGCGGCCGCAAGATCTTCAACCTGAAGGAATTGGCGCTCACCTGGTGGAGCGTGGTGCGCAGCGCCTTCGTAGGCTTTGGCGTCGGCGTGCTGCCGGGGGCGGGGGCCAGCGTGGCCGCCGCGGTGGCGTATTCGCAGGAAAAGCGCATCATCGAGGCCAAGGATCCGGAAGCCAAGTTCGGCAAGGGCGACATGCGCGGCCTGGTCGCGCCGGAAGCCGCGGCTACCGCTTCGGCCATCGGTTCCTTCGTGCCCATGCTGACGCTGGGCGTGCCGGGCTCCGGCACCACCGCGGTGATGATGGGGGCGCTGACGCTCTACAACATCACTCCCGGGCCGGTCCTGTTCGACGCCAAGCCCGAGCTGGTGTGGGGCCTCATCGCATCGCTCTTCGTGGCCAACGTGCTGCTCTTCATCATGAACGTGCCCATGGTGCGCGTATTCGCCAAGGTGCTGTCGGTGCCGGGCTGGCTCATGGTGCCGGGCATTCTGTGCATCAGCTACATCGGGGTGTACGCCATCAATGCCGGCTCGTTCGACCTGCTGCTGGTGGCGGGCATCGGCACACTGGGGTACTTCCTGCGCAAGTTGGGCGTGCCCATGGCGCCCATGGTGCTCGGCGTGGTGCTGGGCGACATGATGGAGCAGAACCTGCGCCGGGCGTTGTCCATGACGGACGGCAATGTTTCCGTGCTGTTCGGCAGTCCGGTGGCCGTGGGCCTGTGGATCGCCGCCGCGCTGGTCGTGCTGGTGCCGCAACTGATGCGGCGCCTGCGCCGGCAGAAGGTGGTTGCCGCCGCCTGACCGCGGCGTGCGCAAAACGCAAGGGGCGCAGGCTCGGGCCGCGCCCCTTTTTCTTTGCCGGCCGATGGCGCGCCGCTACACTGGGCTTTTTCTCCGAGTCGTGCGAGGTCTTCATGCAGATCCTGCGCATCGTCGCTAACCTTCCCGTCGCGGACCCGGCTTCGGTCGAAGCGTTCTACGGAAAACTCCTGGGACTGGATGTCGTCATGGACCACGGATGGCTACGTACCTATGCGGCAGCCGCATCCATGCGGGTGCAGTTGAGTTTCGCCAGCGAAGGCGGTTCCGGCACGCCGGTTCCGGACCTTTCCATCGAAGTCGACGACTTGCAGGCGGCGCTGGACCGGGCGCGCAAGGCGGGCATTGCGGTCGAATACGGTCCCGTCTCGGAACCCTGGGGCGTGCGGCGCTTCTACGTCCGCGACCCGGCTGGAAATCTGGTCAACATCCTCCAGCACGCGCAACGGGAGTAAGTGTCGGGCTAAAAATATGAGCCAATACTCATATGAGTATTGGCTCATATCTAGCCAGGCGGCGACTGTCGTATGGCCATGTGGATGCGGCTTGGCCGGGCCTGGACAGGCGTCAAACCCGAGCCAGATTCTCCAGCGCGGCGTCCAGCGTTTCGTCTTTCTTGGCGAAGCAGAATCGCACCAGGCCGTGGTTGGATTCCGCCGCATCGGGCTGCCGGTAGAACGCGGACACCGGAATCACCGTCACGCCATGGTTGATGGTGAGGTCGCGCGCGAAGTCGGCTTCGTTCTGGCGCGAAATATCGCTGTAATCGGCCAGCAGAAAGAAGGTGCCCGGGCTGGGCAGCGGGCGAAAACGCGTGCGCGCCAGGCCCTGGGCGAGACGGTCGCGCTTGGCCTGGTAGAAGGCGGGCAGGTCGAGGTACGGCTGCGGATCTTCCATGTATTGCGCGAGCGCATGCTGCATGGGAGAGGGCACGGTGAACACCATGAACTGGTGCACTTTACGCAGCTCCGCGCTGAGCTGGCGCGCAGCGCAGCAATAGCCGATTTTCCAGCCCGTGGTGTGATACGTCTTGCCGAAGGACGAGATGACGAAGGCATGCTCGGCCAGCAGCGGGCGGCGGGAGACGCTGGCGTGCGGCTTGCCGTCGAACACGATGTGCTCGTAGACCTCGTCGGACACCAGCAGCACGCCGGTGTCGCGCACGATGGTTTCCAGCGCGTCCAGGTCGGATTCGTCGAGCACGGCGCCGGTGGGATTGTGGGGGAAGTTCAGCATCAGCAGGCGGGTGCGCGAGGTGATGGCGTCGCGCACGCGCTGCCAGTCGATGCGGTAATAGGGATCGTCGCGCGTGGGCGCGCGCAGCGGCACCGGCACGGCGGTGCCGCCCGCCAGGCGGATGGCGGGCAGGTAGGAGTCGTAGCAGGGCTCGATGACGACGACTTCATCGCCGCTGTTCACCGCGGCCAGCACGGTGGCCATCAGGGCCTCGGTAGCGCCGCTGGTCACGGTGATTTCCGTTTCGGGATCGTAGGCATGGCCGTACAGATTGCGCACCTTGGCGGCAATGGCTTCGCGCAGCGGCGCGACGCCGGGCATGTAGGGATACTGGTTGTGGCCCTGGGCCATGGCCTGGGTCACCAGGGCGCACAACGCCGGATCGGGATCGAAATCGGGAAAGCCCTGGCCCAGGTTGATGGCCTTGTGCTCGATGGCCAGGCGGCTCATGACGGTGAAGATAGTGGTGCCTACGTCGGGAAGTTTGGATCGGATCATGGTCGGCGCTTATGGAAACGCGGGATGCAGCTGAAGTTTCCGTAAGTATCCCACTAACTCATAATTCGTTTTTTCATGAGCTTATCGGCTCGCGTGGAAGTCAACGTGGCGCAACGGCGGATGTACGAGAGAGTAGGGGGCGGGTTCCTGATTGCGCTTGCGGGCGCGCTGGCGGCGGTGTGGATCCACATGCCTTTGCCCTGGATGCTGGGCGCGCTGCTGGCCACGGCGGCCACCCGGATCTCCGGCGTGGGCACGGCGTGTCCGCGGGTGGCGCGCAACGCGGGGCAATGGGTCATCGGCACCTCGCTCGGGCTTTACTTCACGCCGCAGGTCGTGGGCCACATCGGCGTCAATGCCGGCTCCATCGCGGTGGGCATGCTGTTCGCGCTGGGGTTGGCTTTCCTGGGGACGGCGCTGCTGCTGCGCTTCACCGACGCGGACTTCAAGACGGCATGGTTCGCCTCGGCCATCGGCGGCGCAAGCGAGATGGCCAATCTGGCGGAGCGGCATGGCGCGCGCATTGACCGGGTCGCCACCGCGCACAGCGTGCGCGTGCTGCTGGTGGTGGTGGCGGTGCCGTTCGTTTTCCAGTGGTGGGGCGTGACAGGCATCGATCCCACCATTCCCGGACCACGCGCCGTCGACGCAGCGGGCCTGTCTTTGCTGGTGGCGCTTACCAGCGTTGCCGGCATGCTGTTCATGCGATGGAATCTTCCCAATCCCTGGGTGCTCGGGCCCATGTTCGCGGCCATGGCCCTGACGGCCAACGACGTGGCATTGTCCGCCTTGCCCGAGTATGTGCCCAAGGCCGGCCAGCTTCTCATCGGCTGGTCTTTGGGAGATAGGTACCGTCCCGATTTCTTTCGCGCCGCTCCCCGTTTTATTGCTGTGGTGGCGGCCTACACCGTGCTCGCCCTGGCGCTGGCTTTCGGGCTGGGCGCATTGCTGTCGCTCTGGTCCGCGGCTCCCGCGCCCACGCTGATCCTGGGCACCACGCCCGGCGGCATCGCCGAAATGGCCATCACGGCTAAAGTGCTGCAGCTTGGCGTGCCCATCGTGACGGCTTTTCACGTGACGCGCATGGTGTTCGTGGTGCTGGTGACGGGGCCGGTCTACGCCCTGCTGCAGAAGCGCAGGATTGCGGCCCGCGAGTGAAAAAAAACGACATTGGGGAAAACAACTATATGACTCGGTAATGCGGCGTGAGTATGCTGGTCGCGCAGTTGATTCAAGCAGCGCGCGGACTGGCTCTGCTGCCGAGCGGTTCTGCCAGGACGCAGTAGCAACGCAGGTAACCCTACCCGTCGTTCAGTTCTCCCGGCGTCCTTGATTCATTGCATTTCGTGTTATTTACAGGACGCTAGAGAAAATGGCTCAGAAGGGCAAAGTTAAGTGGTTCAACGCTGACAAGGGCTACGGCTTCATTACGCCGGATGCGGGCGGAACCGATGTTTTCGCACACTTTTCCGCTATCCAGGGCCGCGGCTACCGCAGCCTGAACGAGGGTCAGGAAGTCGAATTCGAAGTCAAGGATGGTCCGAAAGGACCTCAAGCGGCCGACATTCGCCCGCTCTAAATCGGGAAATCCCAATTTCCCGTCAGCCAGGCCTGGTCCTGGCCACAACGCCCCAAGATCGGCAACGGTCTGGGGCGTTGTTTCATTCCGGCCTCTTTATCACTGTCCGGTGGCCGCGCCCGACCTGTCCATGCGCGGCATAGGAGGCTGCAGCGCGTGGGGCATGGGGTGCATCAGGCGCACCATTTCCTGGCGGTTTTTTCAAGGCCGGTAACCAGGCTTCAACAGGCTCACCTGGCCGAGCGTAAGCACGCACTAACGCCGATCCTGTGCAGCGGCAAAAACCGGCCCAACCTCTGGATAACTTTGTGGATAATTTTCGCTGAACTTTGCTTCGCCCCAGGGGAGAGGACGAGATTCCGGGCGGGGCCGGTGGCTGCGGGAGGGGAGTTTTGCACAATTTTGGCGAGCGACGTTACGGCAGCGCAGAGCCGCCGGCGGGCTTGTTGCGCGTTGCGGCCAGATCGCCCGAATCGGCCCGCCAGAGCCGAGTTTTCATAGGGAAAATCGGCTTTTTCAGGCTTCGGCACAGGCATCCTGAAGGACCGGCAACGGCCGGGCGCAGGAGCGCCGTGAGCGGCGCGTAGGGGTCTTGACGGGGGTATTGTTCACAAAGATATCCCCAAGCGTTTTCTGCACAGAATTAAGCCCTGGATGGCTCGAACAGGATGGTTCAGCCTGTGGATAGAAATGGGGATACGTCTAGCCTTGCCTGGGGTGTCTCGGGCGTGGATGGGGGTTCCCCATGAAATGCAGCGATACAGCCTGCGGCTTAATGAGATCCGCAGGGACGAATTTGCGTCGCTCGCTGGCGTGCGCCGGAAAGGCAGGGTGAAACCGGGAAGTCGGCTTATCCACAATGACTGGTGGAAAAGTCATGCGGCGGCTCAGCCATATGGATGATGGCGCGGCCAGGTTGGCGGGCGCACCATATTGAACGGTTTTGGAACGCGTATAGCGGAGGGAATGAGGATTCGTCATTCGACTCGCTATCCTGCCGATAGTTCCGGTCGATTATGACGATAGCGAGACACGTAGCGTGTTCGCCTTCCCGCCCAGCAGCGGCTCGCACCGCTTCATAGTGACACCAATTTATTTCATGAGGCGAGTGGGGTCGGGCTCATGTTTCACGTGAAACCGTCAAAGAATTGGCGACGGATAGCGAACGATGAATCGCTATCGATTCGGGGTCAGTCGATGATGCAGCTTGCGGCCTCCCGCACTCGTTGGAGGGGAGTGGAAGGCGGAAAAGCGGGCACAGATACATCGCGTTCTTGCAAATTGGTATTGCCAGACCCGAACCCGTGGATCGGGGAATAGATAACCGCACTCCACCACAAAGGCACGTTGGTATACACAAGTCGCAACCGGCGATGTTCCACGTGAAACAGTTCGCGGTGAAATACAGACGAGGCCGGCGATGATGTTTCACGTGAAACATCACGATCTCATCGAGAGCGTCTGAAATATTGCGGCTTCCTTTTCTGGCTTGAAACCATCTTGCACGAACGGACGGCCGAGTCATGCCCCAATCGTTCCGCCTGATGTTTCACGTGAAACATTGGCATCGTAGAGAAAAATGCTCGAAAGCGACATAAACAACAGATAAAGCTTGCTTCGGCGTTGTCTTTGATGTTTCACGTGAAACATCCCACCCCTGCCTCTATAATGAGCACCGAACGCTCTCTTTTTCCTCCCCGCATCATGGATTATCCCCGCGAATTCGATGTGATCGTCGTCGGCGGCGGTCACGCCGGCACCGAAGCGGCACTTGCGTCTGCGCGCGCTGGCGCCCAGACCTTGCTGCTCACGCATAACATCGAAACCCTAGGCCAAATGTCGTGCAATCCCTCTATCGGGGGGATCGGCAAGGGTCATCTCGTCAAAGAGGTGGACGCACTGGGTGGCGCCATGGCGCTGGCCACGGACGAGGCGGGCATCCAGTTTCGCATCCTCAACGGGTCCAAGGGACCTGCGGTCCGTGCGACACGTGCCCAGGCAGACCGCGTGCTGTACCGCAAGGCAATACGGAGCCGCCTGGAAAATCAGCAGAACCTTTGGCTGTTCCAGCAGGCCGTGGACGATCTGATGGTCGAAGGCGATCGGGTTGTAGGCGCCGTGACCCAGCTCGGGCTGAAGTTCCGCGCACGCACCGTCGTGCTCACCGCGGGCACGTTCCTCAATGGGCTGATCCACGTGGGGCTGCAAAACTACTCGGGCGGTCGGGCAGGGGATCCGCCCGCGATTTCTCTGGGGCAACGGCTGAAGGAACTCAAGCTGCCCCAGGGCCGGCTCAAGACTGGAACCCCGCCGCGCATCGACGGCCGCACTATCGATTACAGCGTACTCGAGGAGCAGCCGGGCGACCTGGATCCGATCCCGGTGTTCTCTTTCATGGGGAACGCAGAGATGCATCCCCGCCAGCTTCCGTGCTGGATTACGCATACCAATGCCCGCACCCACGACATCATTCGTGGCGGGCTCGACCGCTCGCCCATGTACAGCGGCGTGATCGAAGGCGTGGGGCCGCGCTATTGCCCGTCGATCGAAGACAAGATCCATCGCTTTGCCGACAAGTCATCGCACCAGGTCTTTCTCGAACCCGAAGGGCTGGATACCCACGAGGTCTACCCGAATGGCGTCTCCACCAGCCTGCCGTTCGACGTGCAGCTCGAACTCATTCACTCGCTGCCCGGACTGGAACATGCCCACATTCTGCGACCCGGCTACGCCATCGAATACGACTACTTCGATCCACGTGGATTGAAGAGCACGCTGGAAACCAAGGCGATCTCGGGGTTGTACTTCGCGGGCCAGATCAACGGCACTACGGGCTATGAAGAGGCCGCCGCGCAGGGCCTGCTCGCCGGCGTCAATGCCGCTCTGCGCGTGCTCGGAAAAGAACAGTGGACGCCTCGCCGCGACGAAGCCTATCTCGGCGTGCTGGTCGACGACCTCGTCACGAGAGGCGTTACCGAGCCGTATCGCATGTTCACGTCGCGCGCCGAGTATCGGCTCAGTCTGCGCGAAGACAATGCCGATTTGCGTCTCACGGAAATCGGCCGCAGGCTCGGCATCGTCGACGATGCGCGCTGGACCGCGTTCAATCGCAAACGCGATGCCGTCGCGGCGGAAGTGGAACGCCTGCGTTCCACGTGGGTGAACCCTCGCATTCTGCCTGCCGAAGTGGCGGAACCGCTGCTGGGCAAGGCTATTGAGCGTGAGTACTCACTAGCAGACCTGCTGAAACGGCCGAACGTTTCCTACGAGGCGCTCATGCACGCCCGCAACGCGGATGGCTCCCTGCTGGCCGGTCCTGGCGTGGTGGACCAGGACGTACTCGCCGAGCAGGTCGAAATCCAGGTCAAGTACGCCGGCTACATCGCCCGCCAGCAGGACGAGGTGCAAAAGCATCTCAGCCACGAGCAACAGCCCATTCCGGCCGACATCGACTACGACGCCGTTACCAGCCTGTCGTTCGAAGTGCGCCAGAAGCTCAAGACGCACCGCCCTGAAACCATAGGACAGGCTGCCCGCATCTCGGGCGTCACCCCTGCGGCAATCTCTCTGCTGCTCATCCACCTCAAGCGCCTGCACTACGGCACGCGCAAGTACGCGGCATGAGCGGCGCCCGGCCGCCCGTAGGCGCTCATGCCGGAGCCCGCAAGGGCGAAGGCTCCACGGTGAGCGGCGCCCGGCCGCCCGCAGGCGCTCATGGCGACGCCGATCTCGCCGGCCGCCTGGAGCGCGCTTGCGCCCAGCTCGGCCTGGCCGCGAGCGACGAGGCGCGCGCGCGCCTGCTCGACTATCTGGCGCAGATGCAGCGCTGGAATCGCACCTACAACCTCACCGCCATCCGCGACCCGGGCCAGATGCTGGTACAGCATCTTTTCGACAGCCTGGCTGTCGTGGGCCCTTTCAGCGAGGCATTGGAAGAGGGCGCTTCCGCCCGCCTGTACGATGTCGGATCGGGCGGCGGGCTGCCCGGCGTGGTGCTGGCCATCATGCGGCCGCAATGGTCGGTAACGTGCATCGACGCCGTGGAAAAGAAAACCGCTTTCGTGCGGCAGATGAGCGGCGCGCTGTCGTTGCCGAATCTGCGTGCGCTGCATGCCCGCGTCGAAACCCTGGAGCCCGCCGGCTGCGATATCGTCACTTCGCGCGCTTTCGCGTCGCTCGACGACTTTGCCCGGCTCGCGGGCAAGCACGTGCGCGACAGTGGTACCCTCGTCGCCATGAAGGGCAAGCTGCCCGAGGATGAGATCGAGGTGCTCGAAGCGGGCGGACAGTGGAAAGTAGACCGTATACAGCCGCTCCAAGTACCCGAATTGCAGGCTGAACGTTGCCTGATCTGGATGTGCCGCAGTCAAGGAACCCTATGAACAGCATACCCCCCAGCAAAACCGCCCGTGTCTTCTGCATCGCCAACCAGAAAGGCGGCGTGGGCAAGACGACGACAGCCATCAACCTGGCGGCGGGCCTGGCCACGCATCGACAGCGTGTCTTGCTGGTGGATCTGGATCCCCAGGGCAATGCGACCATGGGCAGCGGCATCGACAAGAACACGCTGCAATCCAACCTGTACCAGGTGCTGATCGGCGACGCCACTATCGACGAGGCGCGCGTGCGCTCGGAGTCGGGCGGCTACGACGTGCTGCCCGCCAACCGTGAGCTGTCCGGCGCCGAGATCGACCTCGTGCAGATGGAACAGCGCGAGCGCCAGCTCAAGGCCGCCATCGACGCGGTGCGGGACCAGTACGACTTCGTCCTGATCGATTGCCCGCCCACGCTGTCGCTGCTCACCCTCAACGGGCTAGCGGCGGCACATGGCGTCATCATTCCGATGCAGTGCGAATACTTCGCGCTCGAAGGCCTGTCCGACCTGGTCAACACCATCAAGCGGGTGCATCGCAACATCAATGACGATCTGCGGGTCATCGGCCTGCTGCGCGTCATGTTCGACCCCCGCATGACGCTGCAGCAGCAGGTGTCCGCGCAGCTCGAAGCGCACTTCGGCGACAAGGTGTTCAAGACCGTCGTTCCGCGCAACGTGCGCCTGGCGGAAGCACCCAGTTACGGCGTGCCGGGCGTCATCTATGACAAGTCGTCGCGCGGGGCGCAGGCCTACATCTCGTTCGGCGCCGAAATGATCGAGCGCGTCAAGCAGTTGTCCTGAGGTCCGCCATGTCCGCCGATGCAATGGTTTGCGCCTCCTCGTCACCGTCGGTCACGCATGTGCCGCAAGCAGGCTTGCGCGATGCATTGCGCGTGCGTCTTGAGGAAGCCGCGCTTAATGCCACGGCCGTGCAGGCGCAGTTGCTCTATGATGGCTGGCTGGTGCGTTTCGCGCCTTCCGCGGCCAAGCGGGCGCGCAGCGTCAATGTGCTGGGGTTATCCACACGTCCGCTCGATGAGCGGCTGGCGTATTGTTCATCGTTGTACGCGCGCCATGGCCTGCCCCTGGTGCTGCGCCTGACCAGCCTGGGCCCGGATTTCGGCCTCGATGCCGAGCTGCAGGCCCGGCAGTTCATTCATACCGGCGAGACCCGAGTCATGTGCATGCCGCTCGCCTCCGCGGATGGAGACTCTCCTCGCGGACTGCGCTTTGAAACCGTCGATGCCGCGCGCTTTGCCGCCGTCGCCGGCGAGATGCGCGCGCATTCGCCCGCGCATGTGCGCGAGCACAGGCAACGGCTGCAGGGCCTGGCTCTCGATGTCCAGCCGGTGCTTGCCACGGACGCCGCGGGGCGCTGCGTCGCCGCCGGCCTGGGCGTTCTCGATGGGGACGTGCTGGGCCTGTTCGACATCGTTACCCATCCCGACGAGCGGCGCAAAGGCCATGCCGATGCGCTGTTGCGGCATCTCCTGGCTTGCGGCGCCGCCGGCGGCGCCCGCCATGCCTATTTGCAGGTGGAGCCGGAAAACACCGCGGCGCGTGCGCTGTACGACCGTCACGGATTCAAAGACTGTTATGCGTATTGGTATCGGGTGCCCGCCGAGCATCCGGTCGCCTGAGCCGGGCTCAGGATACAAAAGCAGAAAGAAAGAGGATTTACATTATGGCCACCAAGAAACCCAAGGGTTTGGGTCGCGGACTGGACGCTTTGCTGGGTGCCGACGCGCCCGCCATTGACAATATCGGCAAGGCTGCCGCCAAGCCCGAGGGTCCGCCGTCCACCTTGCCCGTCTCGAAAATGCGCGCCGGCAAATACCAGCCGCGCACGCGCATGGACGAAGGCGCCCTGGGCGAGCTGGCCGAATCCATACGCACGCAGGGCGTCATGCAGCCCATCCTGGTGCGCGCGCTCAATGACGATCCTGGCCACTATGAAATCATCGCGGGAGAGCGGCGCTTCCGCGCCGCGCAGCTCGCCGGCCTGAAGGAAGTCCCGGTCCTGGTGCGCGAGGTGGCCGACGAGAACGCGGCCATCATGGCCCTCATCGAAAACATCCAGCGCGAAGATCTGAATCCGCTGGAAGAGGCGCATGGCGTGCGGCGGCTGCTGGACGAATTCGGGCTCACGCACGAGCAGGCCGCCCAGGCCATCGGCCGCTCGCGCTCGGCCACCAGCAATCTGCTGCGCCTGCTCAACCTGGCCTCGCCGGTGCAGACCATGCTGCTGGCCGGCGATATCGACATGGGCCATGCACGCGCGCTGCTGGCGGTCGATGCCGCCACCCAGATCCAGCTTGCCAACCAGATCATCGCGCGGCGCCTGTCGGTGCGCGAGGCGGAGAAGCTGGTGGCCAAGACCGCGCGCGAAGTCGAGGCCGGCAGCGCGCCGCGCAAAAAGGCCAACGGCGTTTCGCGCGACCTCACCCGCCTGGAAGAGGCGCTGTCCGACCACCTGGGCACGCGCGTGGCGCTCAAGGTCGGCGCCAAGGAAAAAGGCCAGATCGTCATCGACTTCCACGGATGGGAGCACCTGAATTCCCTGCTCGAGCGCCAGGGCCTGTCCGGGGTGGTGGATGCCTGAGGGGCGGCGGCCGGTCGTCGCCGTCCTGGCCACGGGCGGCACCATTGCCGGCGCACAGGCCAGCGCCACCGACGCGGGCTACCGCGCGGGCTCGTTTTCCGTGCACCAACTGCTTGAAGCCGTGCCGCAGTTGTCGGACGTCGCCGACATATGCGCAGAGCAGGTCGCCAACGTGGGCAGCCAGAACATGACGCACGGCGTCTGGCGCGCCCTGGCCGGGCGCGTCGATGCGCATTGCCGCGACGCGTCGGTAGACGGCATCGTCATCACGCACGGCACGGATACCCTGGAAGAAACCGCCTACTTCCTGAGCCTGGTCATCGCCAGCGACAAGCCCATCGTGCTGGTGGGCGCCATGCGCCCGGCCACCGCCCTGGGCGCAGAAGGGCCGGCCAACCTGTATAACGCCGTGGCCCTGGCCGCGAGCGGCCAGGCGCGCGGCCGTGGGCCGCTGGTCGTCATGAACGAAGACATCCATTACGCGCGCGACGTGCAGAAAATCGCCTGCGCCGGCATTTCGGCTTTCGCGTCGCCCAACCGGGGCAGGGCGGGTGTCATGCACGGCGGCGCGCCGGTCTTCTATTCGCGCAACGACACCGTCCACACCACGCAAAGCGAATTCGCGCCGGCGCCGCCGGAAGAGGCCGCGTGGCCGCGGGTGGACATCGTGTATGCGCATGCGGACATGCAGCCGGACACGATCGATTTTCTGGCCTCGCGCGCTGACGGCATCGTGCTGGCCGGCGTGGGCGACGGCAACGCCACCGATCTGGCCATGCAGGCATTGCGCCGCGCCGCGGCTTCGGGCGTGGTCGTGGTGCGGTCGAGCCGTTGCGGCAGCGGCCTGGTCGGACGCGACGTCGAGATCGACGATGCCGCCTGGGGTTTCGCCGCCGCCCGCGATCTCAACCCGCAAAAGGCCCGCGTGCTGCTCATGCTGGCGCTGACCCGGACGCGAGATGTCGCCGCCGTGCAGCGGTATTTCGAGCGCTATTGAAGCGCGCCCGGAACAAAGCCCCGCATTTCGGACGCGAAAGATTCGATGTATTGCTCGTATTTAGATATTGAGCATTTGCTCGGATTCATGCGAGCTTCCCATCGCATTTAATGCGAGCACTTTTTCGTTTCTTGTTGAGTCCTGGCTCGTGTTCACGAGGGTCTGGTGCGGTCCTGGGACGATCTTGCCGGCGCCGCGCGGCGCCGGGGGGGGGGCATGCGCGGCCCGAGCGCACCTTCGGTACATGGTCGGGGCGGCGGAACTGGAACCGGAATAGGGCCGCAAAAGCCGGCCGCCGCATCCCGCCCGGTCCTGCCGCGGTCTGCAAGTCCAGGCGTCCGCGAGGAAGGCGGGCGGACAAAAAAAGGGACGATTCTTTTTGGCCTGGCCCGCGCCATGCCGCCGCGGTGGCGCAAGCCCGCCCGATGCGGTAAGCTTTGCGCCCTCTGGAGAGCCGCCACGGCGACGACGGCAGGAAATTCGCTGTTTTCGCGCAAAGCGTTTGACACGGATTATGAAAGTGTTCATAATCTCAAGTTCTCCGCTGGAGGGGTGCCCGAGTGGTTAAAGGGGGCAGACTGTAAATCTGTTGGCCTTGCGCCTACGTTGGTTCGAATCCAACCTCCTCCACCAGAGACCCATACCCGAATCCAGGCGCAGTTGGCCTGGATTTCAAATGTCAGGCCTAGGGATCTGCAGCGCCTTCGGCAAGAAGGCCGTATGTTTCCCTGGCCTTGGTTTTTAAGGGTTGGGTATAGAGAAGGTGAAAGGGTAGCCGCGGGTGTAGCTCAATGGTAGAGCAGAAGCCTTCCAAGCTTACGACGAGGGTTCGATTCCCTTCACCCGCTCCAAAAGGTTTACATGCCCATGTGGCTCAGTGGTAGAGCACTCCCTTGGTAAGGGAGAGGTCACGCGTTCGATCCGCGTCATGGGCACCACTAATTCTCACTTCTTTTCTTCAGTCAGAAGCGCAATCCAGGTCAGGAGTCAGCCATGGCAAAAGGCAAGTTTGAACGTACCAAGCCGCACGTGAACGTGGGTACGATTGGTCACGTTGACCACGGCAAAACGACGTTGACGGCGGCCATCACGACGGTGCTGTCGAGCAAGTTCGGCGGC